>JAUJNG010000001.1:0-28479 GCA_030448265.1 Abditibacterium sp. | reverse complement strand
ACACACCTCCTCATAATATAATTTTAAAAACCACTCACACCATCTCTCAGACCCCCACAACAATGGCGCCGCCCCGCCAATAAAAAATACTGTTTGGCGGGGGTCGACGCCCCCTTTTTGGGTGGGCTGCGACTTCATGTCGCTTTCTCTCATGTCACCCCACCGCCTTCTTCTGGCTCTGATGTTGTGCCTCGCGCTTCCCGCGCGCGCCCAAGTTCAGGCACCAACGCCCGCGCCGCCCACCGCCGCCGCGACGTTTGTTCTCGATCTCGATTCGAGCCGCGTTCTGCAAGCGAAAAACGGCGACGCGCGCCTTTTTCCGGCCTCGACGACCAAAATCATGACCTGCCTCGTCGCCCTCGAACGCGGCAGTCTGACCCAGAAAATTCGCGTCTCGAAAAACGCCGCCAACACGGGCGAAAGCGGTATCGGACTGCTCCCTGGCGAAACCCACACGCTCGCCGATCTGGTGCGCGCGGCGATGATTCGCTCCGCCAACGATGCCTGCGTCGCCATCGCCGAAGGCGTGGGCGGCAATCAGGCGCAGTTCGTGGCCTGGATGAACCAGAAAGCCAAACAACTCGGCTGCCGCGACACCCATTTCGTCAATCCGCACGGTCTGCACGACCCCAAACATTTCTCTTCGGCGCACGATCTGGCCGTCATTGGACGCGCGGCGCTCAAAATTCCCTTCATAAGTCAGGTGTCGCGCCAGAAAACCGCCGAAATGCCAGGCAACTGGAAAATCGGCCCGAAACGACTGCTCATCAATCGCAATAAGCTGCTGTGGCGCTGGGAGCAGTCCGACGGCCTCAAAACCGGCTACACCCGTCAGGCCGGCAACTGTCTGGTGGCCACCGCGACACAAATCAATCCCGCCACGCGCAAACCCTGGCGGTTGCTGGCCGTTGTGCTCAAATCGCGTCCCAACCAGTCGTATCCCGACTGCCGCAAGCTGCTTGAGAGTGCGTTCGGGTCGTTCGCGCGTCAGACCGTCGCCAAAAAGGGCGAAATTTTATTTGACGGGCTGATTAAGGGCGGCGCTTTTTCACTTGAAGCGGTGCCGGCGCGCGATGTGGTGTTGCCGCTTCGCGCCTCGGAAAGCCAGACTCTTTCGCGCCGCGTGCAGATTTTCGACCTCACCGCGCCCGTCAATCAGGGCGCGCCGGTGGGACACGTCGAATACTTCGTCAAAGTGCGCGGCCAATCCAAACGCATCGCCGACATCGCGCTCACCGCGCGCGAACGGGTGCCGCAAACTCTGCTGGCGCGCGCCGTTCCGCGCGTCGGCAACCGCCTCAAACCCTGGCATCCCGCGCTGCGCGTGGCCTTTCTGGGCCTGCTGTGCGGCGGCGCGGCCATACTACTGCTTCAGAGAAAACATCATGCCCGACGACGCCGACCTCATTCCGCCTTTCGAGCCGCCACCCTCGACTCCCCACCCGAATCTTCCCGCCGCCACCGATGAGGATGGGGAAATCGAAACCGAGCGCGTTTCCAAGCTCATCGCCCGCGCGGGCCTGGCTTCGCGCCGCGCCGCCGAAGACATGATCGCGGCGGGCCGCGTCGCGGTCAATGGCCATGTCATCACCGAACAGGGCCTTAAAGCCGACCCGCTCAACGACCGCATCGTGGTCGATGGCCACCCGCTCCGCGTGTCGGAAAAGCCCGATGTGGTGCTGCTGTTCCACAAGCCGCGTCTGGTGATGACCACGCGCGACGACCCAGGCGGGCGCCGCACCGTGATGGATTTTCTGCCGCGCAAATGGCAGAATTTGCATCCGGTGGGAAGGCTCGATTTCGACACGTCGGGCGTGTTGCTTCTCACCGACGACGGCGAACTGACTCATCTTCTCACCCACCCCTCGCACGGCGCCGAAAAGGTTTATGAAGCGCGCGTGCGCGGCCAGGTCAGTCCCGAAACCGTTGAACGGTTGGAGCGCGGCGTGCGGTTGGACGACGGCCCGACCGCGCCCTGCCGCGTCAAAGTGCTGGCGCAGCGCGAGAAAAATGCGCTCGTGCAACTGACTTTGCGCGAAGGCCGCAATCGCCAGGTGCGGCGGATGCTCGAAGCGGTGGGCCATGCGGTGAACTCGCTGCGCCGCGTGTCGTTTGCGGGCGTGGAACTCGAAGGTCTGCCCGCCGGAGAATATCGCGTTCTGCTGGGGGGCGAAGTCAAGGCGCTCCGCAAGCGCGTCGAAGGCAAAGTCAAGAAAATTTCCAACGCGACGCGCCCCCGTTCGCGCCCCAAACCGCCCAAACACCGCGCCGAACCGAAGGTCGAAACCAAAGCCACGGAAGCGCCCGAAAAAAGGCCGGCTCCGCGCCCCAAGATTTCTTCGCCGCCAGCGCGCCGCGCGGCGCCGCGCGTGGAGCGTCCGGCGCTGGCCACGCGGATTGAGAAGAAGTGGAAGAGTTAGAAAGAGCGCGGTTTCCCGTCGCTCCGCTCCGGCCCTCACCCGTCGCTTCGCGCCACCCTCTCCCGCAAGCGGGAGAAGGAAAGACTGTTACTTTGTTCAATTCACTGCTCGGTTGAAGCTGCGCGCTTTGTCCTTCTCCCGCTTGCGGGAGAGGGTGGCGCGAAGCGACGGGTGAGGGCCGCGAAGCGGAAACATCAATTTCACGATAGAACAACCTGCTCATCATGCCCCGCGTCCTCGCCTGCGCCGCCCTGCTCGCCCTCACCGCCATCTGGCTCCTGAGCGGTCGCGGCGCCCTCGGCGTGGCCGGTCAATGGGTTTTGCAGCCCAACGCGCGCCCCTGGCCGCTCGGCGCCTGGCTCCTGCCGCTCGGCGTGCTGCTCATTTTCGGCGGCGCGGCGGCGCTTTCGATCTACGACCGCTTCCGCCGCGCCAAAGATGAGAAGGAAAAGCGCAATTCGACGCTCACCGCGCTGTTTTGCCTGGCGCTTTTAGGTTTTTTGTGGCCCTGGGCGCTGCTCGGCCCTGGCGACATCTCGCAAAGCGGAACGCGCGGCGAAAGGCCGCACCTCACCTTCGAAGGCCGTTTCAACATCATCGCCGCGCTGTGGAGCGATGTGGCGACCGAATACTTCGGCGTCGCCTACCAAATCGACAATCCGCTCCAATTTGGGCGCGAATACGCCCAACAGTGGCAAAAACCGGCCTCGCCGTTTCAGGCGCACGTCGCGACGCATCCGCCAGGCGCGGTTTTGTTTTTTTACGGCGCGCGGCGCATTTACGAAGCCGTTCCCGCTCTGCAAAACGGCTTCACCGCGCTCGCGCCCGTTTTAACGCAGCAAAGCCTCGCCGATTTGCACGAAGGCGCCAATGTGCTGCGCGCTTCGGCCTCGCGCGGCGTGGGCGCGCCCGCTCCGCCGCCGCTTCCGACTTCTGCCCTCGGCGGCGCGCTGTGGACGGCCTTTTTGCTGGGAATGTCGCTGGTTGTGGCGATTCCCGCCGTTTACGGCCTCGCCGCGATGGGAAACGACGGCGATAGCGCCGAGGCACGCGGATTTTTCGCGGTGGGCCTGTGGGTTTTGGCGCCCACGCTCAATTTGTTCGCTTTCACGCTCGATGCGCCCATCGCGGCGGGCACGGCGTGGACGCTGTATTTCGTCGCCCGCGCCTGCCACGAACACGCGCGCGCGCGCCGCGCCAACGAGCCGGAAAAAGCGCAGCTTTGGATGGCCCTCGCCGGTGCCACGCTCGCCCTGACCTCGTTTCTCTCTCTCGGCGCGCTCGCGGTGGGATTGATTTTAGTTTTGGCGCTGGCCCTGTTTCAGCGCGAACTGCCGAGGAAGCACCTTCTCGATTTAGCCTGTGGCTTCGCGATACCGTGGATTCTTCTGGTATTAATTTTTCGTTTCAACCCCCTCGAAGTCGCGCTGAACGCGATGGCGGTGCATCGCGCGGCGACGCTGCAAAACCGCAGTTGGGCGCCCTGGGCGGCGATGAATCTCGTCGTCTGGGCCGTTTTCGCGGGCTATGCACTTGTCGTGTGCCTCTTTCAGAAGCAAAAACCGACGCTTATCGGCGCCCAGTTCGGCCTTGCGGGATTAATCACGCTGCTTGTGCTCTCGCTTTCGGGCAATGTGCGCGGCGAAGTCGAGCGATTGTGGCTCTTTTTGCTGGCACCGGCGGCGATCTGGGCCGCGTCGGGCGATTTCTCGCCGCGTGTCAGGGCCATTTTGCTGGTATTGCAGGCGGCGCAGACGCTTTTGATGGCCGCAACGCTCGGCCCGCTCGTGCGTCCCTGAAACTTCCAAAAATGAACCACAGAGACACGGAGACACAGAGATTTCTGAGGAAAAACAACTCCCAAAATCTCTGCGTCTCCGTGTCTCTGTGGTTATTCAACTAATGAACCCAACCATTTATCAAGCCGCGCAAAACGGTCTCGTCTGGCGCGACATGAGCCATTTCGGACGCTTTTGCGTGGAGGGAAAAGAGGCGGCGGCCCTCCTCCATCATCTCACCACGCAGGACATCAAGGGCCAGCCTTCGGGCGAGGCGCGCGAGGCGGCGCTCATCACCAGCAAAGGCCGCGTCCTCGACTGGCTGTCGATTATTCGGCTCGAAGACGCGGTGTTTCGCGTCGTGACTTCGCCCAACCGCCGCGAACTTTTCGCGCCCCACGCCCAAAAATTCGTCCTCTTTCGCCAGGACGTTCGCATCCAAGACGAAACCGAAAACACTGCTTTGTGGGGCGCGTTCGGCCCACTTGCCGACAACATCGAAGGCGAAAAATGGCCCACCAAACGTTTGCCAAACGGCGGATTTTTCTCTTTTGAAAAACCTGATGGCGCGGTTTCCTGTGACAACGACACCTTCAACATCCTGCGCGTCGAGGCCGGAATGCCCGTCGCTGGCCTTGAACTCACCGAAGACATCAATCCCTGGGAAGCCAATTTCGACTTCGCCATTTCGCTCGCCAAAGGCTGCTACAACGGTCAGGAAATCGTGGCGCGTCTGCATGCTTATAAAAAGGTCAAGCAGCGCTTGACGGGTTTGCGATTGGAAAAAGTGCCCGACTCGCTGCCCCTCGCGCTGCAAAGCGGCGGCAAAAACGCCGGATTTCTCACTTCGGCGGTTGATTCACCGCGCTTCGGGGCGATTGGCTTGGGTTATGTGCGCGGCGATTTCGGAAGCGAAGGCACGACGCTGGAAAGCGACGCGGGAAGCGCGGTTGTGACGAGTCTGCCCTTTGGAGAACGGTAGATTGGAGAACGCGAAGCGTCAGCGAGTGAGGCGTAACTGGCACTTTTTAGTTGCAGTTACGCCTCACTCGCTGACGCTTCGCGTTCTCCAATTCACTTCAGCGCCGGAAGCCAGATTTCGACTTCCAGACCGCCGCCGTCGGCGTTTTTGGCGCCGATTTTTCCGCCGTGTGCGTGCGTAGCGCGTTCGGCAATCGCCAGTCCCAGGCCGGTGCCTCGGTCGAATTCAGCGCGCTCGCGGGCGCCTTCGACGCGGTAAAAAGGCCGAAAAATCGCGTTTAGTTCCTCTTCGGGGACGCCAGGGCCGTGATCGCGCACGCGCAGCACCCAGCCGTCTTTGCCGTTTTTGACGGGCACAAGCGAAATTTCGACTTCGGAATTCGCATCGGTGTGACGCGCCGCGTTGCGCGCCACGTTTTCGAGCGCGCGGCGCAGCAGTTCGGCATCGCCGCGCACATTGACGCCGCTCTCTTCACCGGAAAACGTGGCGCGCACGCCGCGTCCGGCGTTTTGGGCTTCGAAATCGGCGTCGGCGGCCACTTCGCGCGCCAGGGCCGACAAATCGACGATTTTTTGGAGATTTTCGGCGCGCAAACCGTTTTCCAGCCGCGAGAGGGTGAGAAGTTCGCCGATCAGGGCATCCAGGCGCGCCGCCTCGCGTTCGATGCGCTCGAAGGCGGCGGCGCGCTTGGCCTCGTCGCCGCGCCGCGCCAGTTCAAGCGCCAGATTCAATCTCGTGAGCGGCGAGCGCAGTTCGTGCGAAACATCGCCCAGCAGCCGGCTTTGCGCGGCGACCAGGTTTTCCATTCGCTCCGCCATGGCGTCGAAATCGATGGCGAGGCCGGTGAGTTCGTCGCGCCCGCGCGGAAAGCGATTGGGTTCGACGCGCGCCGAAAGGTCGCCCAGGGCGATGCGCTGCGCCGCGTGGCGAATTCGACCCACCGGAGCCGCCAGATAGCGCGCCAGACCATAGCAAAACAGTCCAGTGACGAGAAAAACCGACACCACGCGCAAAATGTGGGTTTGCGGCTCGTCGCGCGTGGCCGACAGCAGCGTGCGCGACATCGCGCCCGCGAAAATGTAGGTGCCGCGCTCGCTTCGCACCGGCTGGGCCGCGAGGACGTTGAGCGACGTCAACTCGAATTTCGCGCCCAAGTCGCCGTTTTGCACCGAGAGCGTGGAAGTTTGATACACCAGTTCGCGCAAATCGGCGGGCGCGCGCGGCGCCTCGCCGCATTCTTTGCCCATGGGATCGAACAAATACGCCCGCACGTGCGCCCGCCTTTCGATGCGGCGCAAGTAGCTTCGCAGTTCCGCATCGCCGCCTTTTTCGAACTTTTTTACCGCAGTATCACCATAATTGGCGAGCGCATCGGCCACCATCCCACTGCGCGGCGGAATCACCAGATCGTCCTGCGAGGTGACCCGAACCGCGACCAGAGACAAGCCCAGGATCGCCATCGCGCCCCAGAACCAGAGGAAGATTTTTAGGAAAAGACTCATTTTAGCGGAGGAGCGGAGGAGCGGAGGAGCGGAGGAGCGGAGGAGTTGGGGTCATTTTCGAGCGGCGAAGCACCACTTTTCGGCGTTGGTTATCATCGAGACGATCATTTTTGAGATTTCGTTGTATTCATCGAAGAGTTCTCTGGCGGCGGCTTTTTCCATGTAGCCGCATTTGACGGCGAATTCGAGCCAGGTCTGGGTTTCGGCGGCTTCGGTTTCGGCATCGGAAAGTTTGGAGATAAAAGCCGCTTCATAGCGGCGCTTGCTCCATGCTTCGGTGATATTGGCCGCGACTGAGCGTGATGAGCGGCGAATCTGGTCGGTCAGCGAATAGTTTTCCTCGCGCGGAAACGTTTGGTAGCGACAAAGACACGCATCGCCGCCGCAAAAGCGCGCTTATAAACCTCCAAATCGCGATGGCTCTCAATGGCCGCCATCTTCTCCTCCGCTCCTCCGCTCCTCCGCTCCTCCGCTGGAACCTCCTCCGCTATCAAAATCCTCCGGCAGCGCATACCCATACCCCACGCCGCGCAAATTTTTGAAGCGTTCGCTGCCATCGGGATGCGCGCCGAGTTTGCGGCGCAGATTAGAGACATGGGTGTCGATGGAGCGGTCGCCCGCGAGCAGTTTGCGGCCAAATACATCGCGAAAAATGGTTTCGCGCGGCACGACGCGGCCCGCTTCCTTGAGAAACGCGGCCAGCAGGTCGAATTCGAGGCCGGTCAGCTCGATCTTCTCGCCGCCGCGCCGCATGGTGCGCGCCGCGAGGTTCATTTCGAGGTCGCCGACTTCCAACCGTTCGCGCGGCGGGCCTTCGGGCGCCGCGCCGGTCGCGAAACGGCGCAAAACCGCGCGCAGACGCGCCGCGAGTTCGCGCGGGTTGAAAGGTTTGGGCAGATAGTCGTCGGCGCCGCTTTCCAGGCCCAGAATGCGGTCGGCGTCGTCGCCGCGCGCGGTGAGCATCAGAACCGGCACGCCGCTTTGACCGCGCAGACGGCGCAGCACTTCGAAGCCGCCCAATCCTGGCAGCATGACATCTAAAATAACGCAGTCGAAACCGCCCGCCAGAGCGCGGTCGAGTCCGGTATCGCCGCGCCGCGCGACTTCAACTTCAAAGCCTTCCAAGGTGAGGAATTCGGTGGCAAGTTCGGCGAGTTCGATGTCGTCGTCAATCAGTAGAACACGGGGCATAACCCCAGTGTGTCCCAACGCAGACACCCAAAACAGACGGGGAACAGTTCTTTACCCTTAGCGGCCTCCAAATTTTGGGGCGAGTCCTCGCGTCAGACCTCGCTTGATGAAGGAAAAATTTGCGAATACACTGGTAGCCCCGTCTCATCAGAGTCATTCGCATGAAACAAGATTCCAATAATTCAAAACCTTTTCTATACTTAGTGCAGTCCGCAGGAAAACTTCCAGAACTCTATAACGATTTGCAAAGTGAACGTTCCGATGTTCTTTCCCTGACCTGGAAGGAAAAGGTGGAAGGAGCAATTTATTTCCCCAAAAGCTCTTGGACAGAAGGTAGAAACAGGTTGTATGAAGAATCTGTCAAAAATCCTTCTTATCTTTATTATATATTTTTAGATGATGACGTGGAATTTTCCAAAGGCAGTTGGAGAGATTTTGAAGACGAACTATTGAAATATAATCCCGCCATCGCAGTTCCCTATTTGGCGGAGTATGGTTCTGGAGACGCTTTCAACGATTTGAGGCTGGATTCTCAGACCTGCTATTACTTCGATGCCATGTATAATGCCTTTCACCGAGATGTCGTAATGGATGGACTGATATTACCTTACTATGGCAATTTCGACCAAAAATCATGGTGGTATAGCCAGTGGATAGTCATCCATCTGGCTAATTTATTCTTCCCAAATCACATCTTACAGATCAACACTGTGTGGATCAACAACTTAAAGCATGAAGATTACCCGAAGAATAATGATTTCAAACCGATCAGCAAGTGGTTCAACAAAGAAGTTCTCACACCAAGAACCTCCATTTTCCAGAATCTCTTTAAAAGAGTTGCTTTCAACATTCGTTGGAAGCCACTGAGATGGTTAATATGGAAACCTCGCCCGCCTTTTCCCAAATTAAACTCTTACCGTGTTCCAGAACGCCAAAAACGGCAAAAAATCAACGTAAATCGTGAGATGTGGAGCACAGACCTGGCAGACTGAGAAATCAAACCGCGAAGAAAAACACAAGAAGTAGAACAGGTAGTGGTCAAGTGACGCAGGCTGGTTGGTATTTTCTGGCTTGTTCGAGGTTATATTGCAGGAAGAAGGCACGGATGTGGATGAGGTGCATGCTGTGAGATTTAGAAAAGGAGAGCGTCTTGCGGGTCAGTCTGGCGATGCGCTGTGGCAGCGTGAGGTTGAAGCGCTCGACATGGTTGGTCTGTCCATCTTGTTTGGCACAAGGTCGGTGCTGGTGGTCGGTGCTGGTGGTCTGGGCTGGTGGTCTGGGCTGGTGGTCTGGCACGACCTCTTGATACGCCTTCCAGAAGTCGGTGAAGATTAAGCCCTGTTTGTAAAACGTGGGGATCTTTTCCCACAACTGGCGGCAGCAGAGCAGGGAGCGCGAGCCGTGATGCCAGGCCACCACCTGCCTTGTGCCACGCACTTCACGCTTCACGCTTTGGATGACCATCAACTACAGTTCAACCCAACCTGCCTGCTTTGACCACTACCCATTCCCTGGACTGTCTGCACCTCCAAGATGTCCATTTCCTTTTCAATTTGCAGAAGACGAGGCTTTACAAAACGCCAATAACCTTAAGCCGCTTCAATTTAAGGCTTTACAAAACGCCAATAAACCTTAAGCGCGCTCGACCACGCTTCTTCATTTTCGCTGTGCCACAACTCATTGATGCTGGATCTTCTCATAAAGCGAGTATGGCATCCACCGAAACGCTGCGGTCGGCACACGCGCAACACCATCAAACCGCGCTTCTGCCCCAACTTTTTGTGCCCCAAATTTGCACCGGCCGCCCGCCTTCCGCCAAAAACCCGTTAAAATCTCGGAACGCGCCCACAGCTTTTGTCGTTTACTTGAGCGCCAAACACTCAACCCACTGATAAACACAAGCTAAAGCCTCACCATTTTCAAGGAGACACATCCATCATGCCAAGAGCCGTAGGAATTGACCTGGGAACCACCAACTCCGTCGTGTCCGTCGTGCAGGGCGGCGACCCCGAAGTGCTGCTTAACGCCGAGGGCGCACGCACCACGCCGTCCATCGTCGCTTTTACCAAAACCGGCGAGCGACTCGTCGGCGACCTCGCCAAACGTCAGGCCGTGCTCAACTCCGAGCGCACCATTCGCTCCATCAAGCGCGAAATGGGCACCAAACACCGCGTCACCATCGACGGAAAAGAGTATTCGCCCGAAGAAATTTCGGCGATGATCCTCTCCAAACTCAAAGCCGACGCCGAAGCGCGTCTGGGCGAAACCATCACCGATGCCGTCATCACCGTGCCGGCTTATTTCGATGATTCGCAGCGTCAGGCCACCAAAACCGCCGGTGAAATCGCCGGTCTGAACGTGCTTCGCATCATCAACGAGCCGACGGCGGCGGCCATCGCCTACGGTCTCGATCGCGCCGGAAAAGAAGAAACCATCATCGTTTATGACCTCGGCGGCGGCACTTTCGATGTCACCGTTTTGGAAATCAGCGAGGGACTTCTCGAAGTGCGCGCCACGGCGGGCGACACCCGTCTGGGCGGCGACGATTTCGACGAGCGCATCACCAACTTCCTCGCCGACACGTTTCAACGTCAGGAAGGCATTGACCTTCGCAAAGACCCGCAGGCGTTGCAGCGTCTGAAAGAATCGGCTGAAAAAGCCAAAATCGAGCTGTCGAGCGCGGTGACGAGCAACGTCAACCTGCCCTTTATCACGGCGGATCAGAACGGGCCGAAGCATCTCAACATTGATGTCACGCGCGCCAAATTCAGGAAATCACTCACGATTTGCTCGAACGCACGCGGGTGCCGTTTATCCGCGCCCTGGAAGATGCGGGCGTCAAACCGACCGAAATTGATGAAGTCGTCCTCGTCGGCGGCTCGACGCGGATGCCGGCGGTCGCCGATCTGGTGAAGCAAATCACCGGCAAAACCGCCAACATTTCGGTCAACCCCGATGAAGCAGTCGCGGTCGGCGCGGCGGTTCAAGCGAACAACCTGGCGAACCCGAACGCCGGAACCGGCATGGTGCTGGTGGACGTGACGCCGCTTTCTCTGGGCGTCGAAACGGCGGGCGGCGTGATGACGCGCATGATCGAGCGCAACACCGCGATTCCGCACAAAAAATCGGAAACCTACACCACCTATTCCGATATGCAGCCCAGCGTGGAAATCAAGGTGTTTCAGGGCGAGCGTCCGATGGCCAACGACAACAAGCTGCTCGGCACGTTCCACCTCAGCGACATCCCTCCGGCGCCGCGCGGCGTGCCGAAAATCGAAGTCACCTTCGACATCGACGCCAACGGCATTTTGAACGTCTCGGCGCGCGAGCAGACGACGGGCAAAGAGCAGAAAATCACCATCACCGGCTCGTCGTCGCTGGATAAAACCGATGTCAACCGCCTCATCGAAGAAGCGGAAAAGAACGCCGCCGCCGACGCCGCGCGCCGCGAGAGCGCCGAGACCAAAAACAATCTCGACCAACTCGCGTTTCAGGCGCAGAAACTCCTCACCGAGAGCGGCGATAAAGTCGGCGCGAACGAGAAGGAAGAGTTGCAAAGCGCGCTCACCGATGCGCGCAGCGCGCTCGACGGCAGCGACGCCGACCGCACCAAGAGCGCGTTCGACAAGCTGACGAGTGCCTATCAAGCGGCGGGCGCGAGCGTTTACGCGAACGCGCAGGACGTGCAAGGCGCGCCGCCCGCCGATGGCACGGGCAGCGACTACGCCGGCTACGACGCGCCCAGCGATGGCGCCGTCGAAGGCGAAGTCGTGGAAGGCGAAGTGACGGAGAAGAAGTAAAAGTATGAGTTCGCAATCGAAACTATCACTTTGGTGATAGTTTCGATTGCACCAACCCTAATTCCGTCATGGAACCACATTTTATACATCTTAGACCTGCTACAGAGTTGGATGCCGAGTTCTGCTACAACGTAAAAAAAGAAGCACTCGGTATTTATGTGGCTGAAGTCTGGGGTTGGGATGAAGAATTTCAGCGCGATTTTCATCGCCGAGATTTTGAAGTGAGGCGGCCTGAAATTGTGATTTACCAAGGTGCTGATATTGGCACCTTTGAGGTTGTCGAACACACTGACCACATTCATATTGGCGAATTTTATTTACTGCCGCAATTTCAAAGACAAGGCATCGGCGCAGTTCTCATTCAACAAGTCTTGAAAAATGCAGCAGCGAAAGGTTTGGCTGTGCGCCTTGAAGTTCTCAAAAACAATCCTGCTCAGTCATTTTACAAGAGGCATGGATTCTTAATTAGCGGCCAGAAGGAACATCATTTCCTGATGGAAAGGGCATCTGTTTTACAATCCAACATAGACAAACACTTTGACGAGGAAGACAAAACGAGAAACCCCAACTCACATCAGGTCTAACAGCGCTGGCATCGGGTTCGAGGGACGCGGTGACAACGCTGCCAGCAATATGGAAGGAGACAAACCGATGAATCTGCTTCTCTCTCGTGATGTTCACGACCTGCGAGGCCGGATGAACCGGTCGAATGTAGGGGCGTAGCACGCTACTCCCCTACGATTCGCCTACTTTCCTCGAAGACGCGACCACAAAGCGAAATTGAAATGGCCAAAGATTTTTATTCGGTTCTGGGACTCAAACGCGACGCCGACGAAAAGGCCATTAAAGGCGCTTATCGCAAGCTGGCGCGCGAGCATCATCCCGACGTCAACCCCAACAACGCGCAGGCCGAGGCGCGCTTCAAGGAAATTTCCGAAGCGTTTCAGGTCTTGTCTGATCCCGAAAAGCGCAAGCTCTACGACCAGTTCGGCGAAGATTTCGACAAAATCCCGCCCGAATACGCCAAATATGGGCCGCAAGGCCCGCCGCGCAGTCAGGGGAATGTCAATTTCCCTGGCGGTGTCGGCGGACAGGGCATCGATTTCGAGGAATTGCTGCGTCAGGCGCAAAGTCAGGGCGCGACGAGGGGCGCGCCAACCGAATCGCGCGGCGCCCCTGGCGGCGTGGGCGATTTGTTTGGCGAGTTGTTCGGCGGTTTTCGCGGCGGTCAAGGCCGGCGCACGCCGCAGCGCGGCGGCGATGTCGAACATCCCATTGAAATTTCTTTTGCCGAATCAATTTTGGGCACGCAGCGCCGTCTCAATCTGACGATTCGCGGTGATCGCGGCGACGAAAAACGCGATGTGACCGTCAAAATTCCCGCGCTCATCAACGATGGCGCGATGGTGAAAGTGAGCGGCAAAGGCGCATCGAGTCTCAACGGCGGGCCGAATGGCGATTTGTTTCTCAAGGTGCGCGTCAAGCCGGATCCGTTTTGGAAGCGCGAGGGCCTCAATCTCAAAATCGAGGTGCCACTTTCGTTTCCCGAAGCGGCGCTGGGCGGGCAGATTTCGGTGCCGACGGCGGGGGGCGAAGTCGGGCTGAAAATCCCCGCCGGAACGCAAAGCGGCGCGACGTTCCGCCTCAGCAAGCGCGGACTCAAAGACGAGAAAAAGGGCGAAAGCGGCGACGTTCTGGTGACGGTGCGCGTCGCCGTGCCGAAGGAGTTGTCGCCGCGCGAAGACGAGTTGATTCGAGAACTGGCAACGCTGCGAAGCCAAAACGTGCGCGCGGGGTTGCCGAAATCGTTGTGAAAAAATGGGACGCCAATCTTCGATACGCGACTTTCCAAGACGCCACGCCTTCGGCCAACGCTACTTTTTAAAAGTCGAGTTCCGCGAAGCGGTTGCGAATGAAATTAGCGGATCGAAGATTAGCGTCCTATGAACGAGGAAGTGAGGTGAAACCATTGTCCGATTCCTCCAAATCACCCAAAAACGGCGGGAGAGCCACCGTCTATCACATTTCCATCGTGGCAAAGCTGGTCGAAACTCACCCGCAAACGCTGCGAACCTACGAGCGCATGGGCCTGGTCAACCCCCAGCGCACCTCGAACAACGTGCGGCTTTATTCCGAGGAAGATGTCGAAACCGTGCGCCGCATTCAGCATTTGACGCAGGATTTGGGCGTCAATCTGGCGGGCGTCGAAGTCGTTTTCAAACTGCTGCGCGAGATGGAACGGTTGCGCGGCGAAATCGAAGCGAAAGATGGGGAGTAAAGGCGCGTCACACGACGCGCCTTTTTTGTTGGCTTAGACCGATTTTCTCGAACGCCCAGGGCGCGCCAAATGCGATCCAGAATGTCGTCAGGGCGTAGCGCGCGAAGCGAAAGGGCAGTTCATCGGGCAAAATCAGTTTCAAACCGAAGTAGAAAAGCGCGAGTCCAGCGAAACCAAGCAAAAGCCGCCCGATTTTTTGGGAAATGGGGCCAGCCGCCTCGAATTTCGGTGCGAGGGAAAGCCCGACGAGCAAACCAAACAGCGCGCCCAAACGCGACACGATGCCCGCGCCTTTCCAAGCCTCGACGTAAGCCGCCACAAAATCGCGCTCGGTGCCCGCGCCATTGAGCGGATTCAGAAAAGCCCCGTAATAAGCGATTCCCAGACAGGCGACCGTCAAAGTAGCCGTGCCGAGGCGAGCCGGTAAGCTGGCATTGCGCCACTGGGCAATCGCTGCTTCTCCGCGCCACAGCCACAATCCCAGCAGCGCGAAACCAATGAAAGCGCCGCCAAAGGCATCGGCGGGATAATGCACGCCCAGCACGAGGCGCGAGGATGCAATCGCGAGGGCCAAAAGCAGCGCAATCGGCACCCACAAACGCGGTTTGCGGCAACGCAGCGCCAGAAACGGCCACAACAGCGCCGCATTTTGAGCGTGGCCCGAAGGGAAACCGAACGACTTTTCGGTCGCTAATGCCACGACTTCACCGCCCCAATACGGGCGCGGCAGGGCAAAAAACACCTTCAAAACGTCGTTGAGCGAGGCCAAAAGCAGCAGCAAAACGCCCAGTCGCGCGCCGGTTTCGCGGCTGAGGCACCAGTAAACGAAGGGCACCAGCAGCAAAAAGAACTCTTCGTTGCCCAGAAATGAAAGAATTTTGGCGGGCGCGACCAAAAATTCGAGTTTTTGCAACGCCGCGAGAAACGAAATCGAGGGAGAAAGCCAATCCATCGCGCCAAAGGGTATCAAACTCCGATAAACCATTGGCTGCGACCCATTCTCATAACGGTCGTTTGAATAGGACGCTAACTTCGTTCGCCACCTTCGGACGCTATCGCTTCGCGGGCACAACTTTTTCTCTAAAAAGTTGTGTTTGTCGAAGGCATTGCGTCCGAAGGTGGCGAACGAAGTTAGCGTCCTATTCTCGCAAGAAGTCAGGAATTATCAACATTATGCGCCCTTCCCGCCCTTTTCCCGAACCCGCCACGCCCAAAACCGACGCCGAGCGCATTCCGCGCCAGTTCATCTCGTTTTTCTTTTTCAAAGTCGATGCCGCCTTTCGCCAATTGCCCGACGAACAGCAAGCGCAGGCGCGAAGCGAATTCGCTGCCGTCATCAAAAAATATGAGGAAGGCGGCACCCTCGTCATTCCCTACTCGACTGTTCAAATCGAACTGCGATTTCTTTTTGTGGCGTATCGACTTCAAAATGGAGCGCCTGCAACAAATGCAAAGCGAACTCAACAGAACGGTCTTAGGCAAATATACGACGCCGGTTTACTCCCTGCTTTCGATGAGCAAGCGCAGTGTTTACGTCGATAAACTCAATCCCGAACACGACGATGTGCGCTCGCAAATCAAACCAGGGCGCGGCAAGTTCATCTTCGTTTATCCCTTCGTCAAAACGCGCGAATGGTATTTGTTGCACTCGCAAACGCGACAGGGCATCATGGACGAACACATTTATATCGGTAACAAATATCCGACCGTAAAAGTCAACACGACTTACTCTTTCGGTCTGGACGATCAGGATTTCGTGGTCGCGTTCGAGGGCGATTATCCCGAAGATTTCCTCGATCTGGTGATGGAACTCCGCGAGACCGATTCGAGCCGCTACACCGAGCGCGACACGCCCTTTTACACCGGCGTGATGGGAACGATTGAAGAGGTTTTAGAGACTCTCTAACGAAAAAGAACGTGAGCGACGGGCCGGTGACGGGTGCCCAAGATGTCACCGGCCCGTCGCTCACGCTCTGGGTTTCCCAAACCGTGGTTTGAACCACGTTCGGCTTCAAGCCTTCTCTTTTTTCACGCTCGGATTTTAAGCTAACAATCCGTTCTGCTGCCACTGCAAAATGGTTTCGTTGGCTACCTCGAAGTGCATCGGGTCGGTGCGTCCGTTGTAGCCGGCGGCCCAGAACCAGCCGTGACGGTGGAAAAAGGGGTAGACCAGCAGCAAGCCATGGGGAATGCGCGCCGCGTCGAGCGGGGCGAGGATGCCGCCCACCGTCAGGTCGATGGCCGTGCCCCAACTGTGGTTGGAAAAGAAGTTCGGGTTGCCGCGCACCGCGCGACAACACGACATCCCCGCCGTGCCGAGCAGGTCGTAAAGCCCTGGAAAGGCGCTTTGCACATCGCTAAACACCTTCTGGAGCGAGTCGAGCGCGGGATTGATGCCCGTGACGCGAAAAGGCCCAACGTCGCGCGTGGAGGTGATGGCGCGTAAACGGGCATTGGTGACGGGCGAACAGTTGGTGCGGCGCGGGCAGGGCACGCCCAGAGTGTTCAGCATCGTGCTGTGGCGGGCGGGCGAAAAACCCGTGTTCATCGCGGTGCGCGGCGGAGTCGGCACTAATTCGGTGTAGGAGACAGACATTTCAGTTTTCCTCCTCGTGATGGTGGGGTTGTGAAGCAGAATCTGCTGCGCCGGCCTCGGTCAGAGCCGCCGCCCATTGCTCGTCGGTGGCCGGTTGGTCGAAGTAACTTTCGTCGTAGCCCGCCATTCCGAGGGCGCGGTCGGTCAGGTAGGCGAAATCGACGCCTGATGCCGACGCCAAACTCGCCGTGTCGCCGTTGGCGTCGGCAAACGCCAAATCTTCATTGGGGCTGGGGCTGACAAAAGTGAAGGCGCTCAAAGGCGGGCCGTAAACGCGCTGAGAACCGGTGCGGTCGAGAGCGGTGATGGAAAGAGTGGACGCTCCCAGGCCGCCGCAGAAGTAGTGCATAACCGACTGCGGATCATACTGGGTGAGGTCGAAGACGCCCGTTGGATCTTCGTCGGGACAAACCGGCGGCGCGCCCGAACGGATATGCTCGTGGCGAAAGCCCAAAACGTGGCCGAGTTCGTGACGCAGCACGCCCACCTTGTCGAAAGTGGTGGTGAAGTAAGACGGGTCAATAACGATGCGGCGCCGGTTGATGGGATCGTTGGGGAAAAAGGCCGCCGCGATGAAGGCGCCTCCCGCATCGAGGTGGCGCACGGGAAACAGCACGCCGGCAGGTCGCACGCTGTCGCTGCCGTCGAGAGCCTGGAGGTGTTGGAATTTCACCCCGCAAGTCGCTTCCCAGGCGGCGGTGGCGAGTTCCATGTTTTTGACCACCAGGTCGTATTGCGACTTCTTGGGAAAGGTCTTACGCAAAACGCAATAGGAAAGGATGGTTCCAGGGCGCCAACGCACGATTTTGCCGTCCTGCACCATGCCCAGCAACCCGCGCATCAGGCCGTCGGCGTCAATGAGGCCGGCCATCAAATTGGTCGTGCCCAAACCCGCCGCAAAAGCGGCCTGCGAAGCCTGTTCCGCTTTGTCGGCGGCGGCGCGTTGTCCGGCGTAAACGAACAACTGATCTTCATCGAGCAGCGTGTCGCCCTCGGCGACATACAATTCCTGTTCGTCAATGATGACGCGCCGCAAATTCTTTTGCAGACGGTCAAATAAATCCGCATCGCCCAGTGATGCGCGCGCTTGATCGGGTAGGCTTTCCCGATAACTGGCAGCCGCGCTTTTGTCTTGATGAACATTCATGTTTTCGAATCTCCTTGCACTTATCCGAAAGAGAGGGGCAGGTTTTTTCAACCTCCGGTCTCTGCAAGCAGGTCGGGGCGATGCCGTCTCGCCCATTCGCAAAGAATTTGATCTTCGTCCTTCAACATATCGCCACCGCGAACGTAGAAGGTCTCCTCGTCAATCACCACCTTTTTGAGAGATTGCTTCCAGGCAGCGAATTCCGGCTCGGCCCTGATGAGCGCGCGTGCTGCCGGATAGGAATCCAACATCTGGGTTTCCACGCTTCGATTGTAGTCTTGCGCCATGCCTGTGCAACCTCCGCCACGCCCCATTATAACTCAAAGATTTTAAAATTGGGTAATTCAAGAGAAATATTTTCAAGAATAATTAGAGGCTGAACGCGAAAAAAGGGACGGTCTTTCGACCGTCCCTTTTTTCACACTGCCACCGCTTCTTTCGCGGTGTGAAACACCAGTTGCCCTTCGTGCCCGACATCGATTTCCACACTGTCGCCGTCGCGCACTTCGCCGCTCAGGATTTTGCGAGCGAGCGGGTCTTGAATCAGCCGTTGAATCGCGCGCTTCAGAGGCCGTGCGCCGAACTGCGGGTCGTAGCCTTCCTCGCCGATGACTTCCTTGGCCGCATTGGTCAAAGAAATCGTGATGCCGCGCTCCGCCAGACGCTTTCGCAGACCTTCGAGTTGAATGTCCACAATGCGCGTTAGCTCCTCGCGCGCCAGCGAGTTGAAGATAATGGTTTCGTCGATGCGATTCAAAAATTCGGGCCGGAAATGAGCGCGCAACGCCTCGAAAACCCGCTCTTTGAGCGTGAAATCGCCAGGCTCGCTCGCCATGATGAGGTTGGAGGCGAGGTTGCTCGTCATGATCACCACCGTGTTTTTGAAACTCACCACGCGGCCCTGGCCGTCGGTCAAACGCCCGTCGTCGAGCAGTTGCAGCAGCACGTTGAACACGTCGGGATGCGCTTTTTCGATTTCATCGAACAGCAGCACGCTGTAAGGCCGGCGCCGCACCGCTTCGGTGAGCTGGCCGCCTTCTTCGTAGCCGACATACCCAGGAGGCGCGCCCAGCAAACGCGCGACGGTGTGCTTTTCCATGTATTCCGACATATCGAGGCGCACCATGGCGTGTTCGTCGTCGAAAAGGAACTCCGCCAGAGCGCGCGCCAGTTCGGTTTTGCCCACACCGGTCGGGCCGAGGAAAATGAAGCTGCCCAGAGGCCGGTTCGGATCGGAAAGTCCGGCGCGCGAACGACGCACTGCATCCGCGACGGCTTCCAAAGCCTCGTCCTGGCCCACGACGCGACCGCGCAGGTTTTCCTCCATCTTGAGCAGTTTCTGCATCTCGCCCTCGACCAGTCGCGCGACGGGAATGCCCGTCCATTTGGCGACGACTTCGGCGATGTCCTCCTCGTCCACTTCTTCCTTAAGCATCTGCCCCGCGCCCTGGCGCTCCTGCAAGCGGCGGGTTTCTTCTTCCAGACGCTTTTGCAGTTCGGGCAGCTTGCCGTAACGAAGTTCGGCGGCGCGGCCCAGATCGGCGGCGTGCGTGGCGCGCTCGATTTCAAATTGAACGTTTTCGAGTTCTTCTTTGAGCGCCGAAACGCCCTCAATCGCCGCTTTTTCGCTCTGCCACTGCGCCTTGAGTTTGGAAGATTCTTCGCGCAGTTCCGCGAGTTGGCGCTCGATGTTTTCGAGGCGCTCTGTGGTCGCGTCGCTCGCGCCATTATTTCCGAACCAGCCGGAGCCTTTGGTTTCGCGCGAAATCGCCTCGCGCTCGATGTCGAGCTGCATTATGCGCCGCTCGATTTCATCGATCTCAGTCGGCATCGACGCGATTTCAATGCGAAGTTTGCTCGCCGCTTCGTCCATCAAATCGATGGCTTTGTCGGGCAGAAACCGCTCGGTCAGATAGCGATTGGACAGCACCGCCGCCGCCACCAGCGCCGCGTCTTTGATGCGGACTTGATGGTGAACCTCGTATTTTTCTTTCAAGCCGCGCAGGATGGCGATGGTGTCTTCTACGCTCGGCTCGCCGACGTAAATCGGTTGAAAACGGCGCTCCAGCGCGGCGTCTTTTTCGATGTGCTTGCGATATTCATCGAGCGTCGTGGCACCCACGCAGCGCAGTTCGCCGCGCGCCAGCATCGGTTTGAGCAGGTTCGCCGCGTCAACCGCGCCTTCCGCCGCGCCCGCGCCGACGAGGGTGTGCATTTCGTCAATGAAAAGCACGATTTGCCCGTTGGAACGCTCGATTTCCTTCAAAACTGCCTTCAAACGGTCTTCAAATTCGCCACGATATTTGGCGCCCGCGATGAGTGCGCCCAGATCCAGACTCAAAACTTTTTTGTCCTTGAGGGTATCGGGCACATCGCCCGACGCGACGCGCTGCGCCAGACCTTCGACAATCGCGGTTTTGCCCACGCCAGGTTCGCCAATGAGAACCGGATTGTTTTTGGTGCGGCGCGAAAGCACCTGCACGACACGGCGAATTTCCTCGTCGCGGCCAATCACCGGATCCATTTTGCCCCTGGCGGCTTCGGAAGTGAGGTCGCGGGTGAATTTTTCGAGCGCCTGATATTTTTCTTCGGGGTTTTGATCCGTCACGCGCTGTCCGCCGCGAATTTGCGCCAGCGCCTGCATTATCGCCCCTTTTCCGGCGCCGTTTTGCTTGAGGAGGCCGCCGGAAAAGCCGTTGTCTTCGGAAATGCCCAGCAAAAGATGCTCGGTGGAAAGAAATTCGTCTTTCAACTCGCGCATCGCTTTCTGGGCCGCGCCGAGGGCGCCGCCCTGCCCGTCGCGGCCATTGCCGCCCAAGCGAATCGTCAGACCGCGCCCCGTTTCGGCGCCCGACACTTTGGGCCGCTTGGCGAGTTCGGTTTCCAGTTCGCGCGCCATATTTTGCGCGCTCGCCCCGATTTTGCCCAGAATCGGCGCCGTCGAGCCGTCGTTCTGGCGCAACAGCCCCAGAAACAGATGTTCGACATCAATTTCCTGGTGCCCGTATTCCACCGCGACTTCGCGCGCTTCGCCGAGCGCTTCCTGCGCTTTAACCGTCCACTTGTTGAAATCCATCGCCATAATTGAGTCTCCCCTTGACATTAGGTTGAGTGTGTTGCACTCAAGACGAGACAATTCGAGGTGGGTTGCACCGGCTTTTGGGGGAGAATCTTTAGCGGAGGCGCCACAAGGTCAGGGCGCTGGTCGAACCGACGGCGAGAGTGCGGCCATCGGGCGAAAACGCGACGCTGGCAGGCGAAACTGCGTCTTTTGGAAGCGGAAACCGTCGCGATATTTTCCAATTTTGGGCATCGAAAAGCAGCGCCTCGCCGTGAGTTCCAACCGCAATCTGCTTTCCGTCGGGCGACCATTGCAAACTCGTGATACCGCTCGCGCTTTGCCATCGATGCCGCAGTTTTCCGGTATGGGCGTCCCACAGTTTCAAGTCGCGGTCGCTCTGGCCGTTGATGGAAGTGGTGCCGTTCTGATCGGTCACGATGACGACTTTTTCGCCATTGTCGCCGCGCGAGGTGGAACGTCCGCCCATTGTTCCGCCGCCAAATTCGCCAATGCCGAATTTCCATTGAAAGCCGTAGCGCGAACGCGGATTGGCGCCCGAAACGAGCGATTTTCCATCGGGCGACCACGCCACCCCTGAAGCCAGCCAGCGATGCGCGCGCCAGACGCGACGTTTTTGGCCGGTTTTGGCATCGAAAATGAAGAGGTAACCGTCGCTGGTTGCTCCAGCGAGTGCGTTTCCGTCATCGGAAAATGCGAGGGAAGTGAACGCGCCCTCAATGGCGCTTTGCCGCGCGATTTGACGGCCCGTTGCGGCCTCCCACAACACTATTCCAAGCGGGGAAAAGCCTCTGGCCCTTTGTTGACTGTCGAAAAGCCCGTAAAGATGGGAGCCGCTTGCGAACCGCGAACCGTCGGGCGAAAGCGCCAGCGCCATCACATCGGGTCGCTTTGGCTTTTGCAAGTTGAAGCGGTTGGGAACCGGTTTTTCGCGCGCCAGACGCCACTTGCCCTCACGCCAGGCTTCCAGGACTTCATCGTCGCGCCCGCGCACGACAACCGGCACATGGCGCGCCAGAGCGGCGGGAGAACTCAAGAATCGTGCGGCCACAAAAAGTGAAACGGTCTGTCCGTTCCAGTTAGGCACGTCCTGCCACACGGCGGAAGGCAGCAATTTTGGGCCGGTGGCTGTGGGTAAGCTGGCGGGGCGAGCGAGCAGCCACAAACCATCGTGACGCCACGTCAAAGGCATCGGCGCGAGGTCGGACGAGGCGAAAGTGGAGCGAGCCAACGGAAACACGCGCGGCTGCCACGAACGCGCTTCCTGCACCCGCCAAATTCCCAACGACAAAACGACAAAGGGCAAAGCCCACAGCACGGCGCGTTTCCAAGACGGCTTCATAGCGGTAATTTTGGCAGATTTCACGCTGCCCCACTTTTCAACGCAGCGCAATCGGGCGAAGATGAAGGGTCATGACGATAGAAAAACGGAATTCGGCGCCCGCCAGTTACGCCAAGGGCGGCGCGGGTGCGTCCATTCGCTTCGCCTTGGCGCCGTGCGAACTGGGAATTGTGCTGGTGGCGCGCACGCCGCGCGGCGTTTGCGCGGTGCGACTGGGCCACGACGAAGCCGAAATGGAAGCCAATCTTCGTGAGGAGTTTTTCGCGGCGCCGCTTGCGCGCGACGATGACGGTTTGAAAAGTGAAATCGAGACGGTTCTGGACGTATTGCGAGGCGAAGAAAGGGAATTGCCGCTCGACATTCGCGCGACGGATTTCCAATGGCGCGTGTGGCGCGAGCTGCGCGCCATTCCGCGCGGGGAAACTCGTTCTTACTCCCAGCTCGCGGCGCAGATGGGAATACCGAAATCAGCGCGCGCCGTGGCGCGGGCGTGCGCGACGAATCCGCTTGCGCTCGTGCATCCGTGCCATCGCGTGATTGGCAGCGATGGCAATTTGCGCGGCTTTCGCTGGTGCATCGAGCGCAAAAGACGGCTTCTGGAGTTCGAAAAAGGGGCAGTTTTGACTCTGAATTTTGAAGATTAACGAGTTGCACTGGCAAAAAAAGCGGGGCTTGCGCTGCGCCCTCTTCCAATCTTTGGGCTATTAAAGATTGGAAGAGGGCGCAAGCCCCGCTTTTTTTGCTGATTTTCGATTTAATCGTCGTAATCCAAGCCGTCGCCGCAGCCGCCATTGCCAGCCGACCGCACAAAGGCGCCTTTGCGATCTTCGAGACCTTTGTGAGCGAAAGGATCGGTTCCGGCCACCATCACGATGTCGCGGTAATCCAGTTTGGCCATGCCGATCCGTTCGCCTTCGCGCGGGCCTTGCCAGGGCGTAAACTCTGCGCGCTCATGTAATGGTTGACGAGGGCACGCCGGTAACCGCTTTTGGCGGTGTTGGGCAGACTGCGATGCAGGGTGTAGCCGTTAAAAAACACCACGCTTCCGACGGGAACTTCAACCGGAATGGCGTCTTCATCGCTGTAAGGAAAACCGCGCGATTCGAGGGCGCAGTCGAAGCGGCGGTCGCCGTGCCATTCCTGATCCCACAAAATGCCAGGCTTGTGAGAGCCAGGAATAATCCACAAGCAGCCGTTTTCCGTTGTGGCATTGTCGAGCGCGATCCAGGCGCCGCACAAACTGCGGTCGCGCGTCGGGATGTAATCTTCGTCCTGGTGCCACGCCTGCCCAGGTTTGCCCGCCGCTTTGATGAAAAGCATCGACTGCATCGCCTTCACATCGGGGCCGATGACCGAAGTGAGAACCTCGACGACGGCGGGATGGGAAAGCGCATCGTGCATCACGGGCGAAATTTTGTGCGGGAAATGAATGCATAAAAAGCGTTGCAGCACCTGGTCGTCGCTTTCGCCTTCGATTCGGGGCGTGGCGCCGCGAATCTCACCGGCTTCACCCGAGCAAATGCGCGCGGTTTCGGCGCGCAGCTCTTCGACTTCTTCCATCGAAAAGGCGTTTTCCAAAATGTAGTAACCGTTCTGCTCCCAGAAACGCGCGATTTCCCCGCGCTGTGTGGCCGAAAGCGGCGTGAAATTCGATGTCGATTGGTAAGCGGTTGTCATGGATTTTCCTTGCAAAGAGATGTTATTCAATTTGGCGCAGTTGAGGACTCCGTGCAACGATTCCGGTCAAAAATCGCCCCATTTCAGGATTTAGACAGGGCGTTCTCCACTTCACGAGGCCAGGTGCCGGCGATGCGAAGGCCATATTCCGCCTCGCCGCCGGTTGCGTTGGGGCCGGTGAGGACAGGGCGCCTGGACAAGCCGCCGCGTGCTTTTGCATTGGCCTCAATGGTGAGAAAGTGCAGCGCCACGCCCGCGCGCTCGTGCTGCGTCCGGTTGGGGCCGGTCGCGTGCGGTGTGCCGTAGTTGAAAAAGATCGCGCCGCCCGCTTCCATTTCGAGCAAAATAGCTTGCGATTCATCGGGATAACAGCGCACATGATGGTCGCTGTCGGGGTCGCGGGTGTGGGGCAGCGGCTCAAGGAAGGCGCGCGGAATGACGCGCAGCGCTCCGTTGGCCTGCGTCGCGTCGTGAATGGCCGTCCACAGCGCGGTGCCCTGAACCGGACTCGTGATGCCGAAATAATCGTTGTCCTGGTGCCAGTTGGTGCCCGCGCCGTGCTGCGCCGGTTTGAGAAAAACCTGATCGAGTTGCAGCAAAAGCGGCCCGCCGATGAGTTGTTCCGTCGCCTCGATAACTTTGGGCGCAAACGGCATGGCGCGAAACAAGTTCGAATGCGGCGACATCGGGCACAATTGCAGATTGGCTTTTTGCGACGCCGTAGTTTTGCCGTCGCCCTCGGTGGCGACGTTGCGAAGTTTGCCTTCGCTTTTGAAACGCTCCAGTTCGGCGCGCATGGCGGCAATTTCGGCGGCGTCCCAGAAATGCGGGACGGCCAGAAAACCTTCGGTTTGAAAATGCGCGATTTGCGCGGGAGAAAAGGAAGTTGTCATGGTTGATGCCTCATGATTTATTTCAACCCGAAGCGAGTCGCGCAGAAATGGCCCGCATTCACTTTTTGTGGTTCATTTTCACCTGAGAGCTTCACCATGAAACACTTTGAACTCCCGCTTGAAGCGCCGCCCGAAGTCCATTGGATCGGCATCGGCCAGCATGGAAATCTGCCTGTCGAGCGCTTTTTGCTGCCCGATTTGTGGTGCGTTCATCTTTTCCATGACCCGATGACGCTGCGCGTCGGCGATGCGGTTTTCGCCATTGAAAGCGGCCACGCCACCATTATTCCGCCCGCGACGCCCATCGAATTTCGCTTCGAAAAGCCCAGCATTCATAGCCATGTTTTCGCGCATTTTCGGGTCGCGGCGGGCGCGACAACCCCCCTCGCGGCGCATCAAATTCTCGGTTTGCGCTTCGAGCCGTCGTATCGCGCGCTGGAAGCGGTTTTGAGCGCGCGAGGCGTTGCAACGGCGCGCGCCCAGGCCAATTTATGGAGCGTTTTGTGGGAGTTGGCTTTGCAGAGCGAGACAGCGCGCGATCCGTTGGTGTCGCGCGCTCAGGAAATCATCGAAAAGCGCCTGTCGCAGCCTTTGAGCGTCGCGGAAATGGCGCGCGAACTGGGCGTTTCTCACAATCACCTCACGCGGCGCTTCAAAGCCCAAACCGGACAAACCGTGGTGGCTTTCATCCGCGAGGCGCGCCTGACGCGGGCGCGTCATCTGCTGCGCCACTCCACTCTTCCCATCAAGGCCATCGCCGCGCAGGTTGGACTGGGCGATTTCCACTCGTTTGGCAAAGCGATGCGCCGCGCTCACGGTCACGGGCCGCGCCAATTTCGCGTTTTCCCCTGACAGGGGCCGGAGAATTGGCTGGTTTTTGCTTGAAACACTAATTGATGCGGTTCGGTTGACGCCGCGCCACCACGGTTGGGCGCAAGGCAAAATCCTGGATTTGTTGAAGCCCTGTTTGTTACGGCGCGGTATTGCGGGAGTGTGAAATCGACCCATCCTGCAATTTCGCGCACTGTAACACCGAAACTGCCCATAGTCGCTCAGCAGACGCAGGGCCATACTTTTGGCGCGGGGTTTGCATTTTGGGGCGGGGCGACGCGCTTTAGCCCCTAAAGTTCACCCGAACCCCCTCTTTATGCTGGGCGCGAACCGCTCCAATTTACTTAAAGGTTTCCCATGTTTGCGTCTTCTTTTCCTCTTATCGTTCACTGCCATTTGCGCTGGAATTTCGTCTGGCAACGCCCCCAGCAATTTCTGTCGCGTCTGTCGAAAAAGCATCGCGTTTTGTTTGTCGAAGGGCCGCTCTTGCACGACGAGGAAATGGAACCCTATTTCACTTTGACTTCCGCTCCCAATTATCCCCACGTCACCGTGATGGAAACTCATTTCCCCTCGTCGCGTTTCGGCGATGGCGCGTGGGTCGATGCTCAGCGCCGCCGCTTGCTTGACGAGGCGCTGCGTGGGCCGCTCAAAGGCAAATTCGACTCCCCCGTGCAGTGGTTTTACGACCCGATGGCCGTTGGAGCGCATCTCGGACACCACAACTCCATCGCCGTAGTTTACGACTGCATGGATGAACTCTCGCAGTTCGCAGACGGCACCTCAGCGATGGTGGAGCGCGAGCGCCAACTGCTGGCCGTCGCCGATGTCGTGTTCGCCGGTGGACGCAAAATGTGGCAGGCGAAATCGCGCCACAACTCCAACGCGCATTTTTACGGCTGCGGCGTCGATGTCGTGCATTTCGGCAAAGCGCGCCTTTCCAGCACCCAACTCCCCGCCGACGTGCGCGATTTGAAAGGGCCGATTCTGGGTTACTTCGGCGTTGTCGATGAACGTCTCGATTACGATTTGATCGCCCAACTGGCGGCGGCGCGCCCCGATTGGCACATCGTGATGGTGGGCCCGACCGCCAAGGTCGATCCCGCCAAATTCCCGCAGGCGCCCAATCTTCACTGGCTCGGCGGACGCGATTATTCGCAGCTTCCCGCCTACACCAAAGCCTTCGACGTGGCGATGATGCCTTTCGCGCTCAACGCGGCGACCGAATATATCAACCCCACCAAAGCCCTCGAATACATGGCGACTGCGACGCCGATTGTTTCCAGTCCGGTTCCCGATGTGGTTTCCAATTTCGCCTCGGTGGTCAAGATTTCGGCGAGCAGCGACGAGTTCGTGCAACTGTGTGCCGGACAGGTCGCGCAGATCGACAAGATGGCCGTTGAACGCGGCCTAAAAATGGCCAACGAAAACACCTGGGACGCCATTGTCGCTAAACTCGAAAAGCATATCGAAGAAGCGATTGTGCGTAAAATCGCCAAGCAAAAAGCTCTCAACGTTTCTTCCGTTCCGACCCGCATTGCGGCTTCCGCAGCGTAAAACTGAATTGGCCACAAAAGACACACCTTCACAAAAAGAGGTTTTTAGAAAACCCATTTTGTGAAGGTGTGTCTTTTGTGGCCAATTCGTCTTTCAATTATGTTTGATTATCTTATCGTCGGCGCCGGTTTTTCAGGCGCCGTTATTGCCGAAAGGCTCGCCACTCAACTCGATAAAAAAGTCCTCATCGTGGATCGCCGCAATCACATCGCGGGCAACGCTTACGACTATTATGACGACGCCGGAATTTTGATTCACAAATACGGCCCGCACATCTTCCACACCAATTCGCGCGACGTTTTCGAATATCTCTCCAAATTTACCGCCTGGCGCCAATACCAGCACTGGGTCAAAGCCGTCGTCGATGGCCGCCAGGTGCCGATGCCGATTAACCTCGACACCATCAACGAGCTTTATGGGTTGAATCTCAATTCGATGCAGGTCGAAGATTTCTTCGCATCGCAGGCGGAAAAAGTCGAGCAGATTAAGACTTCCGAAGATGTGGTGGTTTCCAAAGTCGGGCGCGAACTCTACGAGAAGTTTTTCCAGAATTATACGCGCAAACAGTGGGGTCTTGACCCGTCGGAACTTGATGCCAGCGTGACTTCGCGCGTCCCGACGCGCACCAACCGCGATCCGCGCTATTTCACCGATTCCTATCAGGCGATGCCGAAATTCGGCTACACGCGGATGTTCGAGAACCTCTTGGATCATCCTAACATCAAGGTGCTGCTGAACTGTGACTACCGCGAAGTGATGAGTTTCGTGCCCTATAAATCCATCGTTTATACCGGCCCCGTCGATGAATTTTTCGACTATCGCTTTGGCAAACTGCCTTATCGCTCCATCAATTTCGAGTTTGAAACCCACAACGTCGAGAAGTATCAGGAAGCGCCCGTTGTTAATTACCCCAACGATTACCAATACACGCGCATCACGGAATTCAAATACCTGACGGGCCAGGAACACTCGAAAACCAGCATCGTTTACGAATTCCCAACGGCGGATGGCGATCCGTATTATCCGATTCCGCGTCCCGAAAACGCGCAGGTTTACAAACAATATCAGGCGCTCGCCGAAGAAACTAAAAACGTGTGGTTCGTGGGGCGCTTAGCGACTTACAAATACTACAATATGGATCAATGCGTGGCGCAGGCGCTGGCGACATTTAAGAAGATCTCCGCATCAGAAACCGCACAGTAAAAGATTTTCACACAAAGAACACGAAGGTGGGCCACACAAAACAAAAAAAAATTAAAAAATTAATTTGTTTGTTTTTGGTGGGAGAGGGTTGGTTTTTGGTTATAAATAAACAGAACGGGGGGATGGGGGGGGTGTTTTTGTATTGGTCTCGGATTGTTTTTGGGGGGGGGTGGGGTGGGTGGGGGCGTGTTTTATGTTGTGGT
>JAUJNG010000018.1 GCA_030448265.1 Abditibacterium sp. | reverse complement strand
CCCCCCACCCTCACACTCTCCCCCAACCCGCCGACCTCCCTATCCCGCCCCCGCGGGCCCCCCCCCTAAAAACCCCCCGGCGCGCGGCACACCGCCCCCGCCTCCCACCCTGTCCCGGGGGCACCGGCCCCCCCCGCTCCCAGAAGAGGCAAACGCTTTGAGATAGGCTTTAAGCGCCATGCTGCGCGCTCTCCGAAACAACCTGCTGCCTGCGCTCGTTTTGTGGGGTTTCGCGCTCGCGCTTCTGGTGCTTTATCACCTCCACGCGCCGACTCGAATCGCCTTCGACCATCTCGCCGACCTCAAAGCGGCGCTCGGCCTGGGTTTCTCGATGCCCGCGCAGGCTCTGGCCGCCGGAGTTTTGCCGTTTTTCTTCCAAAAATGGCAGCGCGGCGGCCATCGCAAAACCCGCTTATCTCACGTCCCTTTTCTGATGCTCTTTTTCGCCGGACTGGGCGCCGCCAACGACATTTTCTACGCATTCCAGGCCCAAATTTTCGGCGACGACGCTAAATTTGCCACCATCGCACTCAAAACCGGTTTCGATATGCTGGTTTACACGCCGTTTTTCAGCATTCCGCTCGTCGTTGTGGCGTTTGCCTTCAAGGACAGCGATTTCTCGCCCGCCCGAACCCGCGCCCATCTGGGCCGCGACTGGATTGTGCGCCGCGTGGTGCCGCTTTATGGCGCCGCGCTGGTGGTGTGGACGCCCACCGTGATGGTGCTTTACGCCCTGCCGCTCGCGCTGCAATTTCCCTTTCAGGCCATTGTGCAGTGCTTCTGGGGCCTGATTTTGGTGATAATGACCGACAAATGAAACGAAAACTTCTGGTGTTTCTTGCCGTTGCGCTTCCTCTCGCGCTGTTTTTCGCGGCGCGCGAGGCGGCGAGTTGGCGCCCGCAACTGATTGGGAAGACAAAGGGAATTGATAGGGTGCAAATCTCCCCTGACGGTCGCTGGGCGGCCCTGTCGGGCTATGGAAGCACCGAAATCTGGGATCTGCAAACCCACCGGCCTGGAATCAAACCTTTCGGTTTTCAATGCTTCTCGACCGATTCGAAATCTGTGGTGGTGTTGAGTTCGCGCCAGCAGCCCCCCGATTTTTGGTTTCACACTCCCCAAGTGCAGTTGCTGAATTTGGAAAGTGGGAAATTGGAGAAGTCGTGGCGCGACGCGCGCAATTATCCCAACGACTGGCCGCTTCAAGCCCGTTTTTCGCTCGATGGAAAGCGTCTTGTCGTGGTGACGAAAAAGACGTCTCGTCAATTCGACGTGCCAAGCGGCAGGGTGCTTTCCAGAGCCAATTTCAGGCGCGATCTGGCGGGTTCTCACGTGCCGAAATTTCGCCGGATGGAAAGCTGTTTTTGGAATGGTTCGATGACCAGGTGACGTTGCGCCGCGTCAAAGACGGTTCCATTGTGCGCGCCGACATTCAGCTCAGCGCCTACGCCAACGACCATTTTTTTTCTCACTGGTCACCCGATGGAAAACTTTATTGGGAGAATGGAGCTTATCTTCGCCTCTGGCATTCGCGCGATAACACCATTGTGCGCCAGGTGCCGTCGCAGGAGCAAGATGGTCTGCACTTCACCCCCGATTCCAAACACCTCGCCGTCGCCACTCCCCGTGGCCTCGAACTGCGTGATGTTCTGACCAGAAAACTCGTCCAAACCCTGCCAGGCCCGCGCGCCGAGCCGTTTGCCTTCGCGCCAGACGGCTCCTTCGCGGTTTCGTGCGACAAAGACGGAAAAATCTGGAAGTGGCGGTTGAAATGACAAAACGAAAATGGGTGCTGGGCTTGAGCCTCGCGGCGATGGTGGGCGCGGCGTTGTGGATGAGGGAATTGGCGTCGTGGATTCCAAGGTTGGTGGGAAATAAGATCTTCAATGTGCGTGAGATGCGCGTTTCGCGCGACGGGCGCTGGTTGTGGACGCTCGATGGCGAGTTGATGGAGGAAACTTTCGCGCTCGATCCGCCGTCGCCTCGGCCCGCCGCCTTGCCCAATGGGGGCGCGTCTTTGCCGAGTGAAGGACAAGCGTTTCACGCCGCGCACGGCATCGATACCTTTCCCAATTATTGGTATGACCCCGAGAAACAGACGACTTATTTTTTGCGTCGGGAAGGGGAAAAGCCGGTCGCGTTGCGCGGTGTGATTGTGGCATACGGCGGTGCGCTCGGCTGGTCTTTGGCGCGCAAAGAAATTTATAGCGTCGATGCCTACGTGCTCTCGATCTGGCAGATGGAAACCGGACGGTTTAAACGGCGAATCGACTATGCCCATTCGCATGCTCAGCAACAGATTTTCTCACCCGATGGAAAATGGTTGCTCTGGATAGAATCCGATGGCGTAACTGATGATTTATACCGCGCCGATGTGCAAAGCGCGCGTTCTGCGCCCGCACTCGGCAAATTTAGTGACCGTGCGCTTCAATTTTCGCCCGACGGGAAGTATTTTCTGGTGGCCGGAAGTGGCGATGGCGAAAGCGTCACGGTTTTCGATGCGAAGACCTGGAAGCAGTTATGGAGCGCGAAACCGGCTTTAAGCGCGCGGTTCTCGCTTGATGGCCGTGTCGGAATTGTCAAAAACGACGGATTTGAGTGGCGCGAACCGCAAACGGGGATGTTACTGAAAACGCTGCTTAATCCGGCTAAGGGCACGGGACAGTGGACGACGTCGCCCGATAGGAACTGGATTTATGCGGAGAACGAGAAAAGGCAGATCGTGCGCTGGCGCGCGTGGTAGAACCATGAAAAGACGAAAATGGGCGCTGGGAATTGGCCTCGCGGCGATGGTGGGCGCGGCGTTTTGGATGAGGGAATTGGCGTCGTGGCGACCGAAGGTGTTTGGACAATTGAGAATTTTTCCAGCCGAGTTTCGCGTATCGCGCGATGGGCGTTTTTTGTGGGCGCGCGACTTTTTGTTTGCTGAGGAAACTTTCATTGTTCACTCTTTCGCCTCCAACGGCCAAAGTCAACACCTGTCGGCTGAGAGGCAGGCTTTCCATGCCCAACGCGGGAGAGATACATTTCCCCGTTTATGGCGCGACGACTATAAGCAGAAAACTTACTTCGCGCGCAGAGCTGGTGAAAAAGCGGTTGTATTGCGCGATGTCTTTCTCGATTACGGAAGTAGCACCGGCTGGTCGTTGGAGCGCCGCGAAATTTTCATTGAAGAGCGGGGCAGAATTCTCATCTGGAACATGAACGACGGGCAGTTGAAACGACGCGTGCGTTATTCGAAATGGATCTCCCAAGACGCGATTTTCTCGCCAGGCGGAAAATGGCTGCTCGCAGTGCAGCCGACAGGTGCGGAATCCTCGCGCGCCGGACTCGCTCGCGTGCGCCGCTACGAGGTGCAAAGCGGAAAACGGATGCCCTCTCCCGACTTTGTCATTGTTCGCCGCCGAACCAATTCACTTCAATTTTCGCCCGATGGGAAATATCTGCTCGTTGGAGGGCAACATAACGAACCGCGCGCGCTCGTTTTTGATACTTCCCAGTGGAAGCAATTATGGAGCGACGATGCAGTGGTGAACGCCGGTTGGTCGCCGGATAATCGCGTCGGATTGGCAAAAACCGACAAATTCGAGTGGCGCGACCCCGCTTCGGGTAAGGTTTTGCAATCGCTGCCTGGCCCCGCGAAGGGCACCAAAATTTGGACGACTTCACCCAAGGGCGACTGGATATACGCCGTCAACGACCAATATCAAATTTTGCGCTGGCGCGCTCGCTGACGCTTTCGCCGCAAGGAACGTCGCGCCCGATGTTGCGTTTGCAACTTCGCCTCTATAAAATGGCAGGGGGTCGCCGGATTTAAGCCGACAACGGCCCAGGAGAAAAACACCATGATCAACATCACAGATACCGCAGCCGCCAAAGTTCACGGCTTGCTCCAGGCGCAGGAAAAGCCCAACGCCATGCTGCGCGTTTTCGTTTCGGGCGGCGGCTGCTCCGGTTTTCAATACGGCATGACCCTCGAAGAAGAGCCGATGGAAGGCGACCAGCAGTTTTCGATTAACGGCGTGGGCGTCATCGTCGATCCGCGCTCGGCGCAGTATTTGGAAGGCGCCAACATCGATTTCGTCGATAACATGATGGGCGGCGGCTTCAAAATCGACAACCCCAATGCGGCCTCAAGCTGCGGCTGCGGCACCAGTTTCACGCCCAAAGAAGGCGCCGAAGGCGAAGCCGAACCGGCTGCGGCTGGTGGCTGCGGTTCGTGCGCTTCGAGCGGATTCTAAATTTCGCAATTCAAAAACGCGGCGCCTTTTCAGGCGCCGCGTTTTTTGTTCGATGTTGAACGTTCAATGTCCAATGTTCAATGTTCAATGTTGAATTTTTAAACATTGAACATTGGACATTGAACGCTGAACATTGAAATATCATGCCCCTTGGCGCTCATCTCCCCGTTTCGAAAGGCCACGTCGCCGCGCTGGAGCAGGCGCAGTCGCTGGGCCTGGATTGTCTGCAAATCTTCTCCAAAAGCCCGCGCCAGTGGCACGCCGCGCCGCTCGACCCGCAAAAAACCGCCCATTTCCGCGACAGATGGCGCGAAAGCGGGCTGTGTCCGCTCGTGGCGCACGATTCGTATTTGATCAACCTCGCCGCGCCAAGTCCCGAAGTTCTGGCCAAATCCATCGCCGCGATGGTCGATGAAATCGAGCGCGCCGACGCGCTGGGCTGCGATTTTCTGGTCACCCACTGCGGCGCGCATCTGGGAAGCGGCGAAGAAGCCGGAATGCGGCAGTTAATCGCCAGCGTGGTGGAGTGTCTGGAAAAAACGCCCGATGTGCGGGTGAAAATCGCGCTCGAAAACACCGCCGCGCAGGGGACGTGTCTGGGCGGGCCGTTCAGTCACATTGGCGAGGTGTTGCGCGCAGTGGGGAGCGAGCGTTTGAGCGTCTGTTTCGACACCTGCCATGCGTGGGCGGCGGGGCACGACATCGTGGGCAATTTGGCGGGCGTCGTGGCCGATTTCGAGGCGCAAGTCGGGCTGAAAAACCTCGGCGTGGTTCATCTCAACGATTCTAAGGGCGCGCTGGGGAAGCATCTCGACCGGCACGAACACATCGGCGAAGGCGAAATCGGGCGCGCCGCGATGAGCGCGATTTTAAATCACCCACAGTTGAGAGCTTTGCCGTTTATTCTGGAAACGCCGGAATTGGAAACCAAAATCGGCGATAACGTGGCGATGGTGCGGTCGCTGCAGCGCGGGAATTAGGCGAGTTCGAGTTCACCGAGGCGAAAATCGAGGGTTAGACGATGGCCGCGCAGGAAATCGAGGCCCAGAACGCCGTCGATTTGAGGAATGGAAGGCAAATCGTGAGCAACTAACGTGAGATTGTCTCGAAACTGGCCCAGTGCCGCCACGCTCTGCACCCGAAACAGCGGCAGCGTTTCGACACCGCTCCCCATCGCAACCAGAGTCTCACCTTGAGGCCGCGCTAAATCGTAACCCGCATCAAGCAAAGATTGGCGGCGCACCAGGGAATTTGTCGCGCCGGTATCGAGCGCCAGAACCAACCCAACGATGGCCGTCGGCCCGAAAAGCGCCGCGTTAATGAGGATGACTTCGGCGTTGGCGTCGAAAGAAAAGGTCACAGCAGATAAACCATGCCTTTGGACAGCGCGCCGGTGTAACGCACCGCGATCTGGCGTGGCTCCGGCAGTTCGTGCGCCGCCTGGTGGAGCGCGTCTTTATCGTCGCCGTGACCGCGCACGATGCCGCGTTTCACGCTCCAATCGTCCGCGAATTCCAACACGTCAATCAGCACGAACTGGTCGGGGTAACGCGCCGCGATTTCCGCTTCGCTCAAAATTTCGTCGCTCATTTTTTGCCTCGCTTTTTGGGAGTTTCGACCGCGCCGTTCAAAAGCGTGCGCGCGTGTTCGAGATTGGCTTTCGATTCCGACCCCATCATGCGCGCCAGTTCGCAAACGCGCTCTTCGCCGCTCTGGGCGTTGATCGAAACGCTCGTGAAATCCTCGCCCGCCGATTTTTCGACGCGCCAGTGATGGTCGGCGCGTTTGGCGATCTGGGGCAGATGCGTGATGCAAAACACCTGGCGTCCGCGCGCGATGTCCTGCAATTTTTCGCCGACGCGCTCCGCCGTCTGGCCGCCGATTCCGGCATCGATTTCATCGAAAACCACGACCGGCGCGCCGCCGCCATCACCCCTGTCGCGCAAAACCGAGCGCAGACCCAGCATGACGCGCGAAATTTCGCCGCCCGACGCGATTTTCGCCAGAGGGCGCAAACTCTGGCCAGGATTGGCGGAAAAGAGGAATTCCACTCTGTCCAGACCATCGCCGGAGCCATTTTCGAGGCGCTCGAAACCCAGTTCAAAGCGCGCTTTGTCCATCGCTAAGCCGCTTAGCTGCTTCACGACTTCCCCCGCGAAAACTTTGGCCAGTTTTTGCCGATTTTTCGATAATTCCTCGGCGATCTGGAAGAATTCGGTGCGTTTGTGCGCCGCCTCGTCTTTCAAACCCTGAATTTCTTCGTCGGACAAACTCAGGCCCTGGATTTCGGCCTCGATTTGGGCGCGATAGGCCAGAATTTCCTCGACCGACGCGCCGTATTTGCGTTTTAATCTGCCAATTTTGAAGAGCCGACTTTCGATTTGCTCCAGACGATTCGGATCGGCTTCGAGCGACTCGGCGTAATCGCGCGCCGCCCCCGCCGCATCCTCGAGTTCCAGAATCGCGCTTTGCAGGCGCTCGACCCACTCGCTCACGGCGGCGTCGGTGTTTTCGATTTCGCGCGCCGATTTGAGAGATTGGCGCGCCATGCCAAGCGCGCCGATTTCTTCGTCGCCAAACAAAAGTTGCAGGCACTCGGCGGCGCTCGAACGCAGCTTTTCGGCGTTCATCAGGCGCGAGCGTTCTTCGTTCAAAGTCTCGTCTTCGTCGGCTTCCAATTTCGCATTGGCGATTTCCCCCGCCTGAAATTGCAGCATATCGAGACGCTGGGCGCGTTCCTGCTCGTGCCCCGAAAGTTCGGCGAGACGGCGCTCGGTTTCGCGCCAGATGCGAAACGCTTCGCGCGTTTTGTGGCGCAGTTCGGCGTGTTTTTTGTCGCCGAAAGCGTCGAGAAAACCGAGATGCGCTTCGGCGTGCAGCAGTTTTTGGTTTTCGTGCTGGCCGTGAAAATCGACCAGCAGTTCGCCCAGATCGCGCAACACCGAAGCGGTGGCGAGGCGACCATTGAGCCGCACGCGCGAACGACCCGACGCCTCGACTTCGCGCGCGATAATGAGCGCATCCTCGCCGCTTTCGACCCCGTTTTCTTCGAGAAATTCCCTCGCGCGGGCGTTGTCGGAGAGGTCGAAAGCGCCTTCGATGACGGCGCGTGAATGGGCGCTGCCGACCTGCTCGGACGCGGCGCGCTCGCCAATGAGCAGGCCCAGAGCCTGAATCAGAATGGATTTTCCGGCGCCGGTTTCGCCGGTCAGGACGTTGAAGCCGCCCCCTGGCGCGATTTCGGCGGCTTTGATGAGGGCGAAATTATGAATGCGAAGTTCGAGAAGCATAAGACTGAAGGCTAAAGGCTGAAGGATAAAGTTAAACGCAAATACGAGTCGCGCTTTCTATTATCTTCAGCCTTCAGGCTTCAGCCTTTAGCCTTTAAAGTTCACTCTCCCGCCAGCTTCCAGACTTCGCGGTCGATGAAGATTTGCAGCGCCGCCGCGTCGAGTTTTCCGGCGTCGGCTTCGCTTTGGAGGATTTGCAGCGCTTTTTCGGGACTGAGCGCGCGTTTGTAGGGGCGGTCGGAGGCGGTGAGGGCGTCGTAAACGTCGGCGATAGCCATCAGTTTGGCGCCGATGGGAATTTCGCTTTCGGTGAGGCCCTGCGGGTAGCCGCTTCCGTCGTTGCGTTCGTGGTGCGAGCGCGCGATGGAGGGCACGTTTTTGAGCGTGGCCGTCCAGGGAATCTGGTTCAGAAACTCGAACGACATCTGGGCGTGGTCTTTGATTTGACTAAATTCATCGGGGGTGAGCGTGCCGCGCCGCACCTGAAGCGCGAGCGCTTCTTCGGGATGCAAAACCGGCTCGTCGTGGCCCTGCGCGGTGCAAAACTGCGCCTGTTGCAGCCGTTCGAGCGCGAGAATCGCCTCGTCGCCGCCCTGGTTGGACACGAAATCGAGCGCGGGGTCGTTGAGCTGGGCCAGAAGCTGGGTATCGGCGTCGAGTTGCGCGATGCGCGCCGCGAAATCGGCTTCGATGATGGCGGCGGCGCTCTCTTTTTGACTTGCGGAAAGCGTCTGGTCGTGCGCGATGGCGAGTTGGGCGCGCGCGCTCTGGGTTTCCCACTGCGCGCGCAGGGTGAGGATGCGGTTCTGGATGGCTTCGAAATGGGGCGCTTCGATTTTCTGGCTTTTGGTGAGCACGTTTTCGCGCACCCCAATTTTGCCGAAATCGTGCAAAAGCGAAGCGTAGCGCAGTTCCTTGAGCTGCGCGGGCGAAAACTGCGCGCCGGCGAGCGGCCCCGCGCCGGCGCCGTTGATGGCGCGCGCCAGTTCGAGCGTGAGTTGCGTGACGCGGCGCGAATGGCCCGATGTGGTCGGGTCGCGGTCTTCGATGGCGCTCGAAGCGGCCTCCACGAGCGCCTCGAACAACTCCTCGATTTCCCGCAGCAGAAGCGTATTGTTGAGCGCCACCGCCGCCTGCGAAGCCAGCGTCGCGGCCAGTTCGGTCATTTCGTCGTCGAAAGCGATGACTTCGCGCTCGACCGTCGCCGGATCGCGCAGCAGCGTTTCGCGGCGGCGCTTGCGATTGATGAGCTGCAACACGCCGATAACTTCGCCGTTGTGGTCTTTGAGCGGCACTACCAGCACCGATTGGGTAAGGTAGCCGTGTTCCGCATCGAAGCTGGAATTGAATTTATAGGGCGCGTCGGCGGGCAGATGATAAACGTCGTCAAAGCGCAAAATCTCGCCGGTCAGCGCCGCGTAGCCCGCCAAGCTCGAACGTGTGACGGCGAAGCTCATGTTGGTATCGACGGTGATGGAATCGTTTTGCGCGGCGCGAAAGAAGAGGGTTTTCTGGTCGTCGGGGCCTTTTTCGACGATGTAAAGCGTGCCGCCGTCGGAGGTGGTGAGTTCGCGCGAAGCGGACAAAATCATCGCCAAAAGGCGTTGAATATCGCGCTCGGCGGAAAGGGCGAGACCGATTTCGGAGAGATAACGCAGGCGGCGCACCGCGATGGCGCCTTCAGTGGAAGACGCCGCGCTTCCCGTCGCGGGGGGCGCGGGAAGGGGCGGGGCGAGCGCGGCATCGGTAGTCACAGTCGAAAAATTAGAGGCGAGGAATCAGCCGCCCCAGCTCATCTTATGGCGCAAACGGGCGTAAAACGTGTCGGCGGGGTCGCGCAAGAGCCGCGCCGTGCGCGTGGCGCGCTGCACGCGAACCAGGTCGCCAGGACGCAGAGAAACACCAACTTGGCCATCTAAGGTGAGCATGGCATCAAGCGAATCGGAATTCACTTCGTCGCCTTCCCATTCGGCACGCACTTCGAGAATTTCGTCGGCGCCCACGATGAAAGGGCGCTGGTTGAGCGTGTGCGCGCAAATCGGGCACACCAGCAAAAGCGGGACATGAGGCGGCACAATCGGCCCGCCCGCCGAAAGCGCGTAGGCCGTCGAACCGGTGGGCGTCGAAACCACGAGGCCATCGGCGCGAATCGCCGCGATCTGCTGGCCGCCCGCGTAAATTGAGAGCCGCAAAATGCGCGCGAGCGCGCTTTTAGCGACAACAGCGTCGTTGAGAGCGATGCCACCACCGACATCCAGCGGAGGAGCGGAGGAGCGGAGGAGCGGAGGAGTAGGGGACGTGGGAGCGAGAACGGTGTCGCCTTCGTTCCTTTGCCCCAACTCCTCCGCTCCTCCGCTCCTCCGCTCCTCTGCTCGAAAAACGCGCGCTTCAATCATCATGCGCTCTTCGACTTCGAATTCGCCGTTCAGCAGGCGGTGAAAGGAGTTTTCGATGTTGTCGGGGCGCACGGCGGACAGAAATCCCAGACGGCCCAGATCGACGGCCAAAACCGGCGTCTCGAACTGCGCCGCCGCGCGCGCCGCCGCCAGAACGCCGCCGTCGCCCGAAAGCGTGACTAAAACGTCGCACGAGGCGAGTTCATCGGAAATCAGGCAGCCCTCGGTGCCGATCTGCGCGGGCGAGCGCAAACCATCTTGCAAGCGAACTTCCAGCCCGTGACGCGAAGCGAGATCGGCCAGTTGCAGCGCCAGCCGGTGCGCCTGCGGCTTGCCAGGCGCCGCGAAAATGCCGAGGGAGTTCATAGGAGAGGCGAGTAGCAAGAGGCGAGTAGCGAGAGGCGAGTAGCGAGAGGCGAGAAATGCAGCGTTTTTCTCGCCTCTCGCTACTCGCTTCTAACCGACGGGCGCATTTCCTCTAAGGCGCGCGATGTTGCTTTTGGCTTCGCTGTGGGCGGGCTGCAACTGCAAAGCGCGCGAGTAAGCTTCGAGCGCGCCCTTGCGGTCTTTTTTCGATTCCAGAACCACGCCGAGGTCGTTGTAGGCGCTGGCGCTTTTCGGGTTGCGCGCGATGACCTGGCGATAAGTCGCTTCGGCGCCCGCCAGGTCTTTGTCCTGAAACAGGGCGCGGCCCAGGCTGGAGCGCGCTTCGAGGTCATTGGGCGCAATCGCCAGCAGGCGCCGGTAGTGCGCGGCGGCATCTTTCCACTTGTTCTGGCTCAGCGCGATGCTCGCCAGGCCCGAATAAGCCGTGGTGAGGCGATTGGTCAGCGCCCGTTTTTGTGCGGGGTCTTTGGTGGCGCGACTCGCGGTTTCGGCGCTCGTGGCCAGGGTTTGCCACTGCGCGCCGGCTTCGTCCCACTTCTTTTGCGCGGCCAGCACAATCGCCAAGTTGGTGCGCGCGTCGTAGAAATCGGGGTCGAGCGCGAGGGCCTGATTGAACTTCGTCACGGCTTCATCCAAACGGTCGCGCTTGAAATAGATGCGTCCGACGTTGTTTTTGGTGGCGGCGTCGTTGGGGCGCAGCTTTTCGGCTTCGCCATATTGCGCGAGAGCGTCGTCGAATTTGGCGGAGTAATCGTAGGCGACGCCCAGGTTGAAACGGCCCGTGAAATCAGTGTTTCGCAGCGCGACGTAGCGCTTGAGAACGGCGGCGGCATCGCCCCAGCGATTGCTCCGCAGGTGCAAATCGCCCAACTGCAACAGCGCGGGCGCGTTGTTGGGACTTTGCGCCAGAAGCTGGCGCAACTGCGCGATGGCCTCGGCGCGGCGGTCGCTCTGGCTCAGCGCGAGGGCGAATTTGAGGCGATACGCCTCGTTTCTCGGCTCCAGCGCGATGGCTCGTTTGGCGGCGCCCAGCGCGCTTGCGGTATTGCCGGTTTTTTCAAACGCTTCGGCCAGACCGTCCCAGATGGTGGCATCTTTGGGGTTCTGCACGGAGAGTTGGCGCAGATGCGGTAGCGCGGCGGAAAACAGATCGCGCGACATGAGCGCGAAAGCGAGGTTGTAGCGCGCGTCGAAATACCCTTTATCGAGCGCGAGGGCGCTTTCAAAGGCGGCGCGGGCGGCGGGGAATTCATCCTTGTTCCAGCGCGCGAAACCGATGTTGTTGAGCAGCTGCGCGCGGGCGCGGGTGTTGAGGCCGGTTCCGGTTTCCTGCGCGGCCAACAGCGCGCTCAGAGCCTCGTCCCAGCGTTTTTGCTGTAAACGAACGTAGCCCAGAAAGGAAAGCGCGCCCGCATCGTTGGGCGAAAGCGCGGCGGATTTGCCGAAATTCTGCGCGGCAGCATCCAAATCGTTCTTCTTGAGCGCGGCCAAGCCCGCATTGTAAGCCAGAGTCGCCTCGCGGATGCGCGCCGCGTCGTCGAGCGCCGGTGCGACGGGTGTTGCCACCGGCGGCGCGACCGGAGTTTCAACTGACGGCGCAGTGGGTTGCGCTTCGGGCACGGTCGGGGGCGAAGGCGGCGCGTCGGGCGCGTCCTGAGCGAGAATTTGGGGCTGGAATGTGAGCGGCGCCAGCAGGCCAAGCAATAAAAGCGTCTTTTTCATGGGTGATAAGGAAGGCGAAAGCGATAATTTCGCTTTCGCCCTAATGATTTTGATAGATTTGAGCGAACCGAGTCGCGCGGGGAGAAATCCTTGGGGCAGGGCTTGCGCCCTCTTCCAATCGGGAGAACTGAAGATTGGAAGCGGGCGCAAGCCCCGCCTCTTAATATAGCCTCTGCCTGACTTCAACCGGCTCCCACTTGGGCCAGTTTTTTCGTCGCCGCGCCGTTTTTCGCCCCGCCATTTGGGGCGCCGTTGGCAGTTTTGCGCGCGCGTTTAGGCGCCGGTTTGTCGATTTTCTCCAGATTTTCCCGTATCGCGGCTTCGATTCCTGCCGCGTCCAGACCCAGTTCGGCGCGCTGAATTTTGGGCGAGGCGTGATGCACGAACTCATCGGGAATGCCCAGAATCTGCGTCGGCACCAGAATTTCGTGACGGTGCAGACACTGCATTATCGCCGAGCCGAAACCGCCCAGAATCGCGTTTTCCTCGACTGTAATAAGCCGTTTGGCGCGCCCCGCAAGGTCGCAAATCATCGCTTCATCGAGCGGTTTGACGAAACGCGCGTTCATCAAAGCGACTTTTTGGCCTTCCGCGCGCAATTTTTCCACCGCGCCCAATGCCATTTGCACGCTGTAGCCAATCGCGATTACGCCCACATCGGGGTTTTCGTCGTCGTGAATCATTTCCGCGACGCCTACCGGCATCGCTTCAAAGGGGCCGCTCAAATCGTGGCCCACGCCCGTGCCGCGCGGGTAGCGAATCGCGGCGGGGCCGTCGAGACTCAGGCACGTCGCCAGCATGGAGCGCAGTTCGAGTTCATCCTTGGGCGCCATCACGGTGAGATGGGGAATCGAGCGCAGATAGCTCAAATCCATCACGCCCTGATGCGTGGCGCCGTCTTCGCCGACAAGTCCGCCTCGGTCAAGCGCGAAAGTCACCGGCAAACCTCCGGCGCGGTGCTGGCACACGTCGTGGATGATCTGGTCGTAGCCGCGCTGCAAAAACGTCGAATAAATCGCCACCACGGGCCGCAGGCCATTCAGTGCCAGGCCCGACGCGAAAGTGACGGCGTGTTCTTCGGTCATGCCGACATCGAAGCCGCGTTTGGGGAACTTTTCGATGAATTTGTCGATGCCGGTGCCGCCTGGCATCGCGGCGGTGATCGCCACGATTTTCTCGTCCTTTTTCGCCAGTTCGATGAGCGCATCCGAAAAAACCTGGGTGTAACTTGGCGGCGCGGCTTTGGGTTTGACGAGTTTGGCGGAGTCTTCCTGGAGCGAATCGGCTTTGTTCGCCCCCACACCGGCTTTTTCGAGTTCGGCGGGCGAGGCGGCGTGCCACTTGATCTGGCCGTCGGAAAGTTCGGCTTTTTCGAAACCTTTGCCCTTGACGGTGACGGCATGAATTAAAACCGGCCCGCCCAGACTGCGCGCGGTTTTGAGCGCGGAAATCAATTCGGAGTAGTTGTGGCCGTTGATGGGGCCGATGTAGTGATAGCCCAACTCCTCGAACCACAGCCCTGGCACCACCATCGACTTCACGCCGGCGCGCAGTTTCTGGCCGACTTCGATGACGATTTCGCCGCCTGGCAGCTTTTTGAAGATTTCTTCGAGCGACTGGCGCGTATTTTTGTAAACCGGATCGGTTCTGACGCGGCGCAGGTAGGTCGCCAGAGCCGAATAGTTGTGGCTGATGCCCATCTCGTTGTCGTTCAAAATGACGATGAGCTGGCTTTTTTGATGTCCGGCCTGATGCAGACCTTCGAGCGCCAATCCGCCGACCAGACTTCCATCGCCAATCACGGCGACGACGACCTCATCGCTGCCCTGCAAGTCGCGCGCGACGGCGTAGCCCAAAGCCTGCGAAATTGACGTCGAGCCGTGCCCAGGATTGGTGGTGTCGTAGGGCGACTCCTCGATGCGCGGGAAGGGCGCCACGCCGTCTTTCTGGCGCAGGGTGTGAAAGCGGTCGCGGCGTCCGGTGAGAATTTTGTGCGCGTAGGCCTGATAACCGACATCCCAGACGATTTTATCTTTGGGCGCATCCAGAACGTAGTGGAGGGCGACGCACAAATCGACGGCGCCCAGTGGCCCGCCGAAATGCCCGCCGCAGGGCGACTCGGCGAGAGTTTTGATGATGAAATCGCGCACTTCGGCGGCCACTTCGGGCAACTGCGAGAGCTTGAGTTTCTTCAAATCGGCGGGCGAATTGATTTTCGACAGATATTTCATTATTGAGGTGGTTGGGTGGTTGGGTGGTTAGAAAACAACCTAACCACCCAGCCACCCAGTTCTATTTGTTTCGTTCGACCACGAAACGGGCTAAATTTCGCAGCGTTTGCGCCTCGTTTCCAAACTCTTGCAGCGCGGCGACCGCAGTTTCAGACGCCTCGCGCGCCAGACGTTGCGCGTTTTCGAGGCCGAAGACGACCGGCGCGCTCATTTTATCGTTCTGGGCGTCGCTGGAGGCTTTGCCGGTGATTTGCGGGTCGCCGATCACATCCAGCACATCGTCCCACAACTGAAAAGCGCGTCCCAGATTTTCGCCGTAACAGCGTAGCGCCTCGATTTGCGACCCATTTCCGCCGCCCAGAACCGCGCCCGCGTGGGCCGCGACGCGAATCAGGGCACCGGTTTTAAGGGCATGAAGCTGCGTGAGCTGCGCGGGCGAAATCGCGCGCGAACCGCCGTCGCGCGTCCAGTCGAGATCAATGGCCTGTCCGCCCGCCATTCCCGCCTCGCCCGCCGCCTGCGCGATGAGGCGCACCACTTTGAGAACCGTCGCGGCGTCGGTTTCGCAGTGGGTGACGGCTTCAAAGGCCAGAGTTTGCAGCGCGTCACCGGCCAGGATCGCGGTCGCCTCGCCCCACACGATGTGGCAGCACGGCTGGCCGCGCCGCGTCTGGGCATCGTCCATCGCGGGCAAATCGTCGTGAATCAGCGAGTAGGAATGAATCAGTTCGAGCGCGCACGCCGCGCCGAGAGCCTTTCTGGGGTCGAAATTCGCGCCGCCAACGGCGAACGCGGCTTCCAGAAGCAGTTGCGGGCGCGTGAGTTTGCCGCCGCCCAGCGTGCCGTAGCGCATCGCCTCGCGCAGATGGCGCAAACCGCGCGCGGCGTCGGTGGAAAGCGCGGGGAGCAGGTTTAGGAGTTCGGCTTCGACCAGCGAGGGCGGAAAATGCCAGGAGAGTGCGCTCATGCAAAAAATAGTGGGGTGTGACCCGTTACTTGGTCGCGCTGGCCCCCTCCCTAACCCTCCCCCGCAAGCGGGAGAGGGAACCATGCCCATCGCGCTTCCTGCAATTTTCAGCAGACGCAGTGCTGACCGGTTCCCTCTCCCGCTTGCGGGGGAGGGTTAGGGAGGGGGCCAACGCGATTACCATTACGAATCCTCTTCTTCCATCTCCTCCGACACCAATTCCCCTTCGTCATTCACCGTCAACTGCTCGATGGTCAGTTCGGCCTCGCTCAAAACCGTTTCGCAGCGGTCGGCCAAACCCAATCCCTTTTTGAGCAGATCAAGCGATTTTTCGAGCGGCACGCCGCCATTTTCGAGCGCCGCGACGGTTTCTTCGAGTTCGCGCAGCGCTTCTTCAAAACTGAGATCTTCGGGTATTTCATTCACAGACAACGGAAAAACTCCCATCATGCAGCGTCACGACCAACCGTTGCCCCGCTTTCACCTGCGAAAACGCGGTGACAAGAGCGCCGGTCTGGGCATCGGAAAGCAGCGCGTAGCCACGTTCCAGCACGCCGCGCGGGTCGAGGGCGCGCAGTTGGGCGCGCGCGCCCTCGACCTTTTGCCTTTCTATTTTAACACGGCATTTGGAGGCTTCCCCCGCGCGATTGCGAAGTTGTGCGACGCGATTTCGCGCCTCGGAGGTGATTTCGTGGGGCTGCGACAGCGCGCGCGACGATTTAAGCCACTCCAATTTCTGTCGCGCGAGCCGAATTTCGCCCGCCGCGTTTTGGGCCATGCGAAGTTTGAGGCCGCGCACATAACCCAGCAGTTGCAACAAGTCGGGCGCCACGATTTCCGCCGCCGCCGAGGGCGTGGGAGCGCGCCGGTCGGCCACGAAATCTAAAATCGTGAAGTCGGTTTCGTGCCCAATCGCCGAAATGAGCGGAAACGGAAAAAGGGCGACGGCGCGCGCCAGGTCTTCGTCGTTGAAACACCACAAATCTTCGGCGCTTCCGCCGCCGCGCGCCATAATGACGACATCGAAATCGCCCATCGCTTCGGCGAACGAGAGCGCGCGCATCAAATCGAGCGGCGCCGAAAAGCCCTGCACGGCGGCGGGAATCAGAACCAGCGTCGCAAGCGGATAGCGGCGACTCAAAACGTGAACAATGTCGCGGATCACGGCGCCAGTCGGCGAAGTAATCACGCCGATGCGTCGCGGCAAAAGCGGGAGCGGCATTTTGCGGCTTTCCTCGAACAAACCTTCGGCGGCGAGTTCGGTTTTGAGGCGCTCGAAGGCTTCAAACTGCGCGCCCTGACCCGCGAAATGCAAGTCGCGCACGATGAAACTGGCTTCGCCGCGCGCGCCGTAAAAATCAATCGAGCCAAGCGCGATCACGCGGTCGCCGTCGGCGGGGCGAAAGCGCAAATTGGGCACGGAGCGTTTCCACAGGCAGCAGCGAATCTGGGCGCGTTCGTCTTTGAGCGAAAAATAGCAATGCCCCGACGAATGGAGCTTGAAATTGGAAATTTCTCCCGCGACGGCGAGGTCGCTTAAAATCGGGTCGGCTTCCAGCACGCGCTTAATGTGCGTGTTGAGGTCGCCGACCGAAAATACGGCTTCGGCGGCCTGCGCGGGATCGAGTAAATCTTGCACCCTAAAGATTTTACTCGGCTTTTATTTGCTCGACGTGCCCCCGACGGCGATAATCGCGGCGCCAATGGCCATGAGAGCCGCGCCGAAAATGGTGGGCGAGTTGACCTTTTCGCCCAGAAACATCACCGCGAACACAATGGCGAACACCAGCGATAAACGGTCGAGGGGCGCCACGCGCGACACATCGCCGCTTTTGATGGCCGCGAAATAGAACAAATAAGCGATGGCCGAAACCAGACCCGCGCCGAGCAGAAAGGCCCAGGCGCGCGGCTCGACCGAGGTTAAGTCGCGCGTTTTGCCGGTGACGATGACATATGCCCAGGTCGCAATCAGAATGACGATGGATTGAATGGCGAAACCGAGACTCGAATCGACTTTGGAAAGGCCGATTTTGGAAAGCGTGGCCACGCCCGCCGTCGCGATGGCCGATAAAAGAGCAAACAGAATCCACATAACGGCGCGCGGCTTGGCGAGATTGAGGCCATTGAATTTGGTAGCCACAAAAAGGCACAAAAAGAGGGGCGTAGAGAACGCGAAGCGTCAGCGAGTGAGGCCTAACTGCGACTTGAAATGAACAAGCGTTGAGCAAACCAAACTGCAAGGACTCGCTGACGCTTCGCGTTCTCTACGCCTCTCTTTTTGTGCCTTTTTGTGGCTATCACATTTGTTTCTTCGCCGCTTCAACCGTATTTTGCAGCAGCATCGCCACCGTCATCGGCCCCACGCCGCCCACGCGCGGCGTCATCCAGCCCGCAACTTCGGCGACCGAATCATCGACATCAGAGATGATTTTCCTGCCCTCGCCGCGCGTGAGTCCGCCGCCAATTACCGCCGCGCCCGCTTTGACCCAATCCTTTTGAATCAAATTGGGGCTGCCCGCCGCCGCGATGATGATATCGGCCTGCTTTATGTAATCGCGCAGGTTTTGAACGCCGGTGTGAACGACGGTCACCGCCGCGTTGCAGCCAGGACGCTTCAGCGCCAAAAGCAGCGCGAGCGGGCGTCCGATGGTCAGTCCGCGCCCCACGATGACGACGTGTTTGCCTTCGACCGGCACTTCGTATTCGCGCAGCAGTTCGACAATTCCGGCGGGCGTGCAGGGGAGGGGGCCAGGGGCGCCCATCACCAGGCGGCCCAGATTGACGGGATGGAGGCCGTCGGCGTCTTTGTCGGGATTCATCGCCCCAAGCGCGGCCCCTTCGTCCAGACCTTTGGGGAGCGGAAGTTGAACGATGTAGGCGGAAACGGCGGGATTTTGGTTGAAGGCTTCGATTTGCGCCACAACTTCGTTTTGCGTGGCCGTTGCGGGCAATTGGGCGTGAATCGAGGCGATTCCCGCTTCCTCGCACGCCCTGATTTTGGCGCCGATGTAAACCGACGAGGCCGGATCGTCGCCCACTAAAATCGTGCCCAGACCTGGTTTGACGCCGTGTTGCGCCAGATTTTGGGCTTCGAGAGCGACGCGGTTGCGAATTTTTTGGGCGGTGGCTTTGCCGTCGAGGAGAATCATCGCGCGCCAGTTTAGCAAGCGAATTTGCGGCCCGAACACTGCCGAGACTGCCTGCAAAACGCGCAGCGACCTTTCTCGGAACGTGATGCGGGCTTTCTTGGCAGATGTTGTGCGTTGAGTTCGATGTTGGTCGTGGCACCGGCCTTTCTGCGCGCTCAACGCGCGGGCCGCAAATTCTTGTGTAAGCGGTTGCCACCAACCCATTTTTCGATCAGTTCATTCGTCTTTTGCACCAATGAAAAGCGACGCCCATTCCGGCGGCTTCGATGCGCCGCCCCAACTCGACACCCTCAATTTTTGCCGCGAGCGCATGGCGGGCCTGGTCAACTCTCTGCCAGGCATCGCTTTCGTGTGTTCGAGCGAGAAGGGCTGGCCGGTGCGCTATGCCAGCGAGGGCTGTCTGGAATTGACCGGTTACACGGCGCAGGAGTTCGTCGCGGGCGATGGACTGGCGATGTATCGCTGGATGCCGCCCGAAGATTTGAGGCGCTTTAGTGAAACGGTCGCGCAGGGTGTGGCGAAGCGGCAGCCTTATATGGCGGAATATCGCATTCGCGCCAAAAACGGCGCGGAAAAGTGGCTGTGGGAAAAAGGCCGTCCCGTTTTCGACCCCAATGGCGCGCTGCTGGGTCTGGAAGGCTTTATCAGCGACATTTCCAGCTTGAAGCAGGTCGAGAACGCGCTGTCGCAAAGCGAGCAGCGCCTGCGAAGCGTGTTGGGCAGCGTGCCGATTATCGTGTTCGCCCTCGACTGCAACGGCGTTTTCACCATGGGCGAGGGGCGCGGCCTGGAAGCGCTCGGTTTGCAAAACGAAAATTACGTCGGGCGTTCGGTTTTCGAGCTTTACCGCGACGAGCCGCTCGTGCTGCAGGATGTGAGTCGTGCCCTGCGCGGTGAAACCTTTACGGCGACAGTCGTGCTGGGCGGTGTGGCTTTTGAAACGCGCTACCAGCCCATGCTGAGCGCCGATGGCGAAGTCGAAGGCGTGATCGGCGTTTCGATTGATGTCACGCAGCGCCGCCACATGGAGGAAGCGCTGCGCCAGGCCGAAGCCAAATATCGCGGCATCTTCGAGAACGCTATCGAGGGCATTTTTCAATCGACGCCCGATGGCCATTATCTCACCGTCAACCCGATGCTGGCCACGCTTTACGGTTACGATTCGCCCCAGGAGCTTTTGGACTCGGTGCGGGACATCGGCGACCAGCTTTACCTCGAAGCGGGCCGGCGCGACGAGTTCGTGCGGGAAATGGCGGCGCATGGCAAGGTCGAAAACTTCGAGGCGCCCATCAAACGGCGCGATGGCAGCATCATCTGGATTTCGGAAAACGCGCGCGAAATCCGCGACGAAAACCATCAATTACTGGGCTACGAAGGCACCGCCATCGACATCACGGCGCGCAAAGAAGCTGAAGCCGCGCTGCGCCTCAGCGAAAACCGTTTGCGCGACATCGTGGAACACTCCAGCAACCTGTTTTATTCGCACACGCCCGACCACGTTTTGACCTACGTTTCGCCGCAGTCGCGCGATTTTTTCGACTGCGAACCCGAAGACGCGCTGGTGAATTGGAGCGAATTCGTCACCGACAACCCCGTCAACGCCGTCGGCTTTGAAATTTGCCAGCGCGCCATCGAAACCGGACAGGCGCAACCGGTGTATAGCCTCGAAATCGAGGGGCGCAAAGGGCGGCGCTTGTGGGTCGAAGTCAACGAAGCGCCCGTGGTGCGCGATGGGAAAACCGTCGCCATCGTGGGCGCGCTCGTGGATGTGACCAAGCGCACCGCCATCGAAGAAAAACTCAAGCACCAGGCGTTTCACGATTCGCTCACCGGCCTTCCCAATCGCGCCCTTTTCATGGACAGATTGGGCCACGCTCTGGCGCGCTCCAACCGCCGCGAATCGCCCTCTCACAGCCGAACGGCGATATTGTTTCTCGATTTGGATCGTTTTAAAGTCGTCAACGACAGTCTGGGCCACGATGTCGGCGACCAGCTGCTCAAAACCGTCGCGGCGCGCCTGGAGGCTTCGCTGCGTCCTGGCGACACGGCGGCGCGATTGGGCGGCGACGAATTCACGGTTTTGCTCGAAGACGTGGCCGATGTGGGCGACGCGATTCACGTCGCCGAGCGCATCGCGCTCGAATTGCAGGCGCCGCTCAGTCTGAACGGGCAGGAAGTGTTCGCCACCACGAGCATCGGCATCACCATTAGCGGCGAAGGCCAGAGCGCGCCCGACGATCTGCTGCGCGACGCCGATGTGGCGATGTATCGCGCCAAAAGCAAGGGGCGCGCGCAGTATGAAGTGTTCGACCCCGAAATGAACGCGCGCGCCTTGGAACGCCTCCATCTCGAAACCGATCTGTGGCAGGCCGTCGAGCGCGGCGAACTGCGCGTGTTCTACCAGCCCAAAGTGCGTCTCGATACGCAGGAAATCGTGGGACTCGAAGCCCTGGTGAGGTGGGAGCATCCGCGCCACGGGTTAGTTTCGCCCGCCGATTTCATTCCTCTGGCCGAAGAAACCGGCGTGATTTTGCCCATCGGCCACTGGGTTTTGCGCGAGGCATGCCGCCAGGCGCGCGTCTGGCAGGACGTGCGACCCGACGCCGAGCCGCTCCAAATGGCGGTCAACCTGTCGGCCCGCCAACTGGGGCAGTCCGACCTGACCCAGTGCATCGCCGATGTTTTGAAAGAAACCGGACTCGCCCCGCGCCACTTGAAACTGGAAATCACCGAAAGCGTGGTCATGGGCGACGCCGAAACCAGCATTCGCACCCTGCGCGAACTCAAAAACCTCGGCGTCCAACTCGCCATCGACGATTTCGGGACGGGCTATTCGTCGCTCTCTTACCTGCGCCGTTTTCCCGTCGATACCCTCAAAATCGACCGCTCTTTCATCAACAACCTCGGCTCGGACATCGAAGACACCGAGATCGTGCGCGCCATTATTTCTCTCGCGCAGGCCCTGAAACTCGAAGTCACCGCCGAAGGCATCGAAACCGCCGCTCAGGCCCTGGAACTCGCCGAACTCCATTGCGATTGGGGCCAGGGATACCACTTCGCGCGCCCCATGCCCGCCGACGCGATTTCCGTCCTGCTCGCATCGAAGCAAGTCATCTGTTGAGAAGCTGTTTAATAAATGACCGGTTCCCTCTGGGCATGGGAATAGCTAACTCAAAGCGAAATGAGCGACGTGTGAGTTGAAACAGCGCCCTTTCAAAAATATTTTCCCAAACCGGTTTAGATTTCGCCGGAAATGGGTATAATCAACTATCCAAACCGGTTTGGGTGGACAGCATGAGTTTGAATCAATCCAAAAAAGCGGTGACTCTGGCGGATGTGGCGCGCGTCGCGGGCATTTCCAAGACGACGGCTTCGCATGCCTTGAGCGGCAAAGGCTGGGTTTCGGCGGCGACGCGCGAAACCGTGGTGCGCGTGGCGAGCGAAATGGGCTTTGAAGTCGATCCCCTGGCACGTTTGCTTTCCAACGGGCGCTGCCAAAAAACCATCGGGTTTTTCACTCTCGACATCGACCTGTCGAGCCGCACGCGCCAGATGCAGATCATTCAGGCGCAGCTCAACGACATGGGCTACAGCGTGCCGATTTACGCTTATGGTTATCGCGGGCGCGATGCGCTCGAAAACCAGTTGGAGTTGATGAACAATCTGCTGGCGCAGCGTCCGCGCGCCATCGTGTGCAACACCTCAGGCGTGCGCGACGAAGTGTTGGAGCGTCTGCAAAAGTTCATCGATGAAGGCGGCGTCGCGGTGTGCTACGGCTATTCTCAAAGCGCGCCGGTGCGCTGCGATCAGGTGATTTACGCCGAGGGCGAATCGCATTATCTCGCGGCGCGGCATTTGATCGAGTTGGGGCACCGCGACATCGGACTGTTCAACGTGGGGTATCGCAAACCGGCGAAGCCGTTTCTGACCGAAGTGGAGCGCGCGTTAGCTGAAGTCGGCGCCCAGACGCAGGACAAGTGGCTTTTCGGCAACGATGGCACGCGCCGCTACGAGGAAGACGGCGCGCGCCTGGGAGATGAGTTTCTGGCCCTGAAAAGCCGGCCCAGCGCGATGATCGTGGCCAACGATTACGCCGCCGTCGCGTTTATGGCGCGCGTGGTGCGCGGCGGGGTTTCGATTCCCCAAAACCTCAGCGTGGTGGGCCACGACGACGACGCCATCGCGCCGCATGGCGTGGTGGCGCTCACCACGATTTCTTCGTCCATCGAAGCGGTGACGGCGAACGTCATCGAACTGCTCAACGCGCGCTTGCTGCGCGATTATTCGGGAGAACCGCGCCTGGTGACGGTGCGCGGTGAGTTGGTGGTGCGCGACAGCACGGCAGCGCCGCGCTGAAACCCGTTCGCGCTTATTTTAGGAAAAATCATGAAAAACACTCTGGTTAGACAACACAAAAAGGGCTTTACGCTCATCGAACTCCTGGTCGTTATAGCCATAATTGCGATTCTCGCGGCCATCCTCTTTCCCGTCTTCGGACGCGCCCGCGAAAACGCGCGTCGCTCCAGTTGCATGAGCAACCTCAAGCAAATCGGGCTGGGGATGCTCCAATATACGCAGGATTACGACGAAAGGTATCCGCTTTCCCAGGCTGGGCCGACTGTGACAATCAGGAGATTGAACTCCTGGCGCACGCTGATTTATCCCTACGTCAAGAGCACGCAGCTCTTCGTGTGCCCATCCAATCAGGACGCCAACACCAATACCAACGACAGTGATGCGCCCACTGCCTTTCGTATCTCTTACAACTGCAATGCAAGCGGCGTCATCAGCCCCACCGGCACCAGTCTGACAGCCGTCGAGTTTCCGGCTACGACGATTGCCGTTCTCGAAGTCTGGAACGGGAGACCGCCTGGCTGCACTTTCAACGCCGCCTTTGACGGCGATCTCAATCCAAACCAACCCTGCCATCGTTACAGCCACTTCGCTGGTCATCTCGATACCACCAATTATGTTTTCGCCGACGGTCACGTCAAGGCCCTGCGCCCAACGCGCACCGTGACAGCGACTTCATCGTTTTGGAGCCAGAGCAACGCCGCGCCCAGCGCCACCACGCGCCAGATGTTGCAGGCCGCCGAAGAAAAGAAGCGTTCGTAGAACCACCATCCATTGAACTCCCCCATGAAAACATCGCTTTTCCCGCCCATGCTCTTGGGTGCGCTCCTTTTCGCCGGTTACGCCGCGCGCGCCGATAACGTCACCGTCGAAGCCGAAACCAACCCCACCGCCGGCGATTTGAAAATTCTCGACGACGCGACGGCATCGGGCGGCAAAGCCGTCTCGATGCCGCGCGACTGGCAGCCGCTTTTCAAAGCCGATGTCCCGCAGGGCGCCAGTTTCACCGTCTGGGTGCGCTATAAAGGCGGTTCAATTCTGGCCAAAAAAACTTCTGGCGGCAAGCAAAGCGACCTGAAATGGAGCTACGAAAAGCCTGCCGCCTTCACCTGGAAAAAACTGGGCCGCTACACCCGCGAAGAGATAGGCGAAACCTTTCTCCTCATTCGGGGCGGCGGGGGCGGGCAGGGGCCGGTTGTCGATGCGGTCGTTTTTGCGAGCGACGAACTTTACGATCCCAACACCCAAACCGGCGCCCTCACCGCCGCGCCAGGAACGGCGGTTTCTGCGGTGGCGCCTCTGCCCGTTAGTCCCGCGATGCCCAGCGCCGCAAATGCGCCCAAAGGCATTCTCATCGAAGCCGAAACTAATCCTACGGCGGGCGATATGAAGATTCTCGATGATCCCGAAGCATCGGGTGGCAAAGCGGTCTCGATGCCGCGCGACTGGCAGCCGCTATTCAAGGCGGCTGTGCCCGCAGGTGAGAAGTTCACCATCTGGGTGCGCCACAAAGGCGGCTCGATTCTGGTCAAGCACAGCGCCGGCGGCAAGCAGGGCGACCTCAAACGGGTCTCCGGCAAGTCGGCCGAACTCACCTGGAGCAAAATCGGGACTTACACGCGCGCCGAACTGGGCGAGACGCTGCGCGTGGTTCGCGGCGGAGGCGGTGGGCAGGGGCCGATTGTGGATGCGGTTGTGTTCGGCACCGAGGAAAATTTCACGCCGACGGCTTCCACCCCTGCTCGCCCCGCCACAACCGAAGCCAAACTCGACACCGGCATCTCCAACATCAACGAGGGCGCCGCGCTCGCTTTAGGAATGATCAAAGCTCCAAGCGGCACTTTTGTCGAGGCCGAAGCCAACAAACCTGGCGGCACCAATGAAATCGTCGCCCTTGAGGGCGCGTCGGGCGGGCGGGCCGTCACCAGCAACGCCGATTATCAAAACGTGTTTCAGGCGCCGATTCCCGCGACCGGCGACGCTTTCAAGGTTTATGTGCGGCACAAGGGCGGGCCGTTCTCCCTGAAAGTCAACAATGCGGGAAAAACCACCGACCGTTGGTTTTTCCGCAGGCCGACCGAGTGGACGTGGACGGAAACCGACACCTTTTCGCGCGAAGAGTTGGGCCCTCAGCTTCGTATCGGACGCGGCGCGGGCGCCGATAGAACGGTGTTTATCGACGCCGTAGTCTTTGCTCCCGATGTCAAGCGCGCTCTTCCCGCCGACCGGCCCGATCCGGCCATCGCGCCGAAAACAATCGCGGCAACGATTGACTGGAGCAAAAACGTCGCGAGGGTTTCGCCCATGGCATGGGGCATTAACGAACACGAGATTCTCTATCCCGAAAAAGTTGCCAACGACCCCAAATTCCAGCAGTTGCTCGGCTCGCTCAATCCGACGCTGATTCGGATTCACAACGCCGGTTTCATGGATGCCTGGACGGATGCCAAAACCCGCGACTGGGATGTCGCCAAAATCAAGGCCGGTTTCGCCGCCTCGACGGGCTACGGCAACGCGCCGGTCATGCTTAACCTCACCTGGGCGCCCAAGTGGATGGGCGGTAAAAAGGTGCTGAGCGCGGCGGAAGAAGACGAATTGGCCGCGCTGTGGGGTCGCCTCGTCAAAGTCATGCGCGACGATGTGAAAAAACCCGTGGCGTATTGGGAAGTTATCAACGAACTGGAAGGCACTTACGAAAAGGCCGGAAAGCTCGATTCGCTGTGGAGTCTTTATAACAAGTCGGCGGCGGCGATACGAAAAGCCGATCCCAACGCCAAAATCGGCGGCGCGGGCTTCACTTTTGCCAAACCGAGTTGGATTGCGGGCTTTTTGCAGAACTGCGACGATGTGCAGTTTCTGAGCTGGCACAATTACGGAACGGGTGACCTTTATCAGTCGAACGAAAAGCTGTTCGCGGCGGTCGATTCCAACGTGGGCGCTCTGGCCAAAGGCGCTCTGGAAGCCGTCCAGAAATTTGGCAAAGGCCGCAAATTGGAAACGTTTTTGACCGAAACCAACGTCAAATACACCTGGGATCCGTATGAACGGCGCCATCAGAACCAAGTCGGAAGCATTTTCCAGGCGCTTGTTGTGAAGAAAATGGCCGAACTGGGCGTAACGGGCGTAAATCTGTGGCAGCAGCGCGGTGACGCTTACGGTTCGCTCATCAACAACAAAAATGAGACTTTCCCTTCGTTTCATCTTTACAGTTGGGGGCCGAAATATCTGACCGGAACCATGGCGGCTGCGACTTCGGGCGACGAGAAACTGCTCGAAATCATGCCGGTGACTCGCGCAAACGGCCAACGGGCGGTTTTACTGCTCAACAAAGCCAATCACACTCTAATTCTGCCCGCCGCGAAAACCTTGCTGCCTGGTTTCAAAATCGCGCAACAACTGAACGCGGATGGCGCGCAGACCGATCTCAAAATCGCCGAGGGCGCGCTGTCGCTGCCTGGCTACTCGCTGACGTTGTTGGCGAGCGGCTGATCGACCTCAATGAGGGCAAATCCGGTTGGAGTTTTCCCTTTCTTCCACAGTGTCTCTTTGTAGGGACACGGCGTGCCGTGTCCCTACGCAAAACTCCAACCCGATTTGCTAAAAGATGAAGAAATGCTGGAAAACACCCATTTGGCGCCGCCGCGCCTGATTGACGCCGACGTTCATAATTTTCTCTCCGCGAGTGATTTGTCGCCTTATTTGCCCGCCTACTGGCGCGAGTGGGTCAAAAATCACGGTATGGGCAATCCTGGCCCTGGTTATCAGTCGCCGGTTGGCGTGTTGCGCGAAGACGCTCGCCCGCCAGGGGGCGGCGCCCCTGGCAGCGACCCGCATTTTCTGGTCGAGGATCATCTCGAACGCTACGGCATCGACTACGCCGTTCTGACCGGCAGCGGCATTCTGGGGCTTTCGCTCAATCCCGATATGGACTGGGCCAACGCCGTCGCCCGCGCTTATAACGAGGCGCTACGCGACAAATGGCTCGACGCCGACCCGCGTTACAAAGGCTCCATCGTCATCAATCACTCCGATCCCGCCGCCGCCGCGCTCGAAATTGACCGCGCCGCGCAGGATAAGCGCATGGTGCAGGTCTTGATGGCGTCCGGCTCATCCCGCTTGTTCGGCCAGCGCTTTTTCGATCCGATTTACGAAGCCGCGCAGCGCAACGGGCTTCCCGTCGCCGTGCATCCTGGCACCGAGGGCGCCGGCACGGCGGGCGATCCCACACCGGCGGGGCGACCCTCGCGCTACATGGAATGGCACAACATTCTGCCCATCAATTACATGGCGCACATCAACTCTTTGGTGTGCGAAGGCGCCTTCGAAAAGTTCCCCGATCTCAAATTCGTGGCGATTGAAGGCGGCGTCGCCTGGCTGCCGCATTTGATGTGGCGCATGGACAAAAATTACAAAGCGCTCCGTTCGACAACGCCGTGGCTGAAGAAACTTCCGTCGGAATACATTCGCCAGCACGTCCGGCTCACCACGCAGCCCATCGAAGAACCCGAAAACGACGAGCAGATTCTGCAAATTTTCGAGATGATCGATGCCAAAAGCATCTTGATGTTTTCCAGCGATTACCCGCACTGGGATTTCGACAACCCCAAAATGGCCCTCCCGCCGCTCAAGGGTGAACTGAAAGAGCGCATCATGGCCGGAAACGCCGCCGATCTTTACAATCTGCACCAAAGGGTCGAGATTCCTTCCAAATCAAATGAGAGAGAGGCTGTAGCGGCATGAAATCGCGCGCCCGCCACGCCGTTGCCCAAATTGCCGAACTGCCGCCAGGCGCGCGCCTCATCGCCCAGGTGCCCGCGTTCGGCAAAATCCTGGAAATCGGCGTTTTTAACGTGGGCGGATGTCTGGTGGCCTATCGCAATGTCTGCCCGCACGCCGGAGCGCCAGTGTGTGTTGGAAAAGTGTGCGGCACCACGCTGCCTGGCGCGGTCGGCGAATACATTCTGGCGCGCGAAGGCGAGATTTTGCGCTGTCCCTGGCACGGCTGGGAGTTCGATTTACTCAGCGGAGAGCATCTGGTGGACGAGAAAATGAAGCTGCGCGCTTACGACGTGCAAACCGGTGTGCCGGAGGAAGCGCTGGAATCGTTTGAAGTTGAAACTGAGGGCGAAACGGTTTTCGTGTTGATTTGAAGCGAATTTTCCTACAACCCCAATATATATGCTGAAGTCATTTCCGCGCCATGAGGCGCGCCAGGTTCACGGTCTGGATGGATGGTGGGAATTCGCGTTTCTTGGCTCCCGCGATGTCGAAGCCTTACGGCTCGATGAAATCGATTGGAACGACCGCACGGCTGTTCCAGGGGCCTTCGATGCTATGCCATCCTACGCGGGAAAGCGCGGTGTCGCGGCTTATCGTCTGCGCTTTTCTGCCTCTTCCGAGGCTGCGCTGCGCCTGCATTTTGAAGCGGTGAGTCTTTGGTGCCGCGTTTTCGTGGACGGGCAGGCGCTGCGAGATCACGACTGCGGCTACACCGGTTTCTGGTGCGATGTGCCGCCCTCCCCGAATACGCAGCGCGAACTCATCGTGCTGGTGGATAACCGCTTCGATTTCGAGCGCGTCCCGCTTCATGAAGCGTTTTTTGATTTTTATCAGTGGGGCGGCATTATTCGGGGTGTCTGGTGCCATGAACTGCCAGAAACCTTTCTCGAAGCGGTGCAGGTGCGCGTCGAGGACTACGCAAAGGGCACCGTGACGGCGCGCATTCGCCTCGGCGGAGACTTGTCCGACTCCATCGAGCTGCGAACCCGCATCGACGGCGAGGACGCGCAAACCCACAGTGCCCGTGTTGGAGATGACGGCTGGCTCGAAGTGCCGCTGCAAATTCAGCATCCTCGCCCCTGGTCGCCCGCCACGCCGGAGCTGCATCAGCTGCGTGTCCAGACAGGCGCCGATGACATGATCGTGCGCTTTGGCCTGCGCGAAATCAAGGCGAGCGGCGGCCAGATTTTGCTCAACGGCCAGGCGGTGAAGCTGCGAGGCTACAACCGGCACGAATCGCACCCGCAGTTCGGCCCCGCTTTGCCCGCCGCGCAGTTGTTGGCCGACCTGCAGTTGCTGCGTGATTTAGGCTGCAACTTCGTTCGCGGCAGCCACTACCCGCAAGATCAGCGTTTTCTCGATTTGTGCGACGAAATGGGCTTTCTGGTGTGGGAAGAGTGCATCGGCTGGGGGCAGCGCGAACGGCAACTGAGCGATCCCCGCTTCATCGCGGCGCACCAAATTGCCGTCGAAGAGATGGTCGAGGCGAGCTTCAACCATCCGAGCATCATTTTTTGGGGTTTTCTAAACGAAGCGGGCACTGACAACGAATATGCGCGGCCCATCATGGAAGCCACCGCAGCGCAGCTGCGCCGCCTCGATCCGAGCCGCCTCATCACCTACGCCACCATGTTCGGCAAAACCGACCTGTTTCTGGAGTTGGCGGATGTCATCAGCATCAATATCTACCCTGGCTGGTATGGCTGCCAGGACGTCGAAGACCCTCTGGGGCTGGTCGTGCCCGCCATCCGCTCCTTCCTCGACCACTTCGATGCTCAGGGCTGGAAAGAAAAACCCATCATCATCAGTGAAATCGGCGCCGAAGGATTGTATGGCTGGCACGACCCTCTAAACGGCTTTTTCACCGAGGAGTATCAAGCCGAACTGCTGCGTGTGACTTGCGAAGAAGTCATGTCCAACCCTCGTCTGGCTGGGGTTGCTCTGTGGCATTTCAGCGACGCCCGCACTTACACCGGCGGCTACTCCCTGGGCCGTCCGCGCGCCTTCAACAACAAGGGCACGCTCGATGAGTATCGCCGCCCCAAACTCGCCTATAAAGCCGTGAAACAGGTTTTCACGGCTCACAAATAGGCCGCGCGCCTACGATGTGCAAACCGGTGTGCCGCAGGAAACGCTGGAATCGTTTGAAGTTGAAACCGAGGGCGAGACCGTTTTTGGCTGATTTGAAGCGAATGCCATCGACGGCCAATGCGACGAAAAGCAGGGCTTTTGCCCTGCTTTTCGTCGCATTGGCCAGATTTCACGATTCAGGATAGAGAGAAAAATCGCAAATCGACTCAAGGTGGGAGCCGAAAGTTTCCGCTAAGCGCGGGTCGAACTGGCGTCCCGACTGATTTTGGATTTCCGTGGCGGCTTCTTCGAGGGGCCAGGCTTTTTTGTAGGGCCGCTCGTGGGTGAGGGCATCGAACACGTCCGCGATGGCGACCAGGCGGCCTTCGATGGGAATGTCTTCACCGCGCAGGCCCTGGGGATAGCCCGAACCGTCCCAGCGTTCGTGGTGGCAGTGCGCGATGTCGGCGGCGCGCTGCAAAAGCGGCGTGTGATGGCGCGAGAGAATTTGATGGCCGATGGCGCAGTGCGCTTTCATGGCGTCGAACTCTTCCATTGTGAGGCGGGCGGGTTTGAGCAGGATGTGGTCGCCGATGCCGATTTTGCCGACATCGTGGAGCGGCGCGGCGCGCTGAATCAGCTCGGCTTCGGGCGGCGACATCCCGATGTGAAGGGCGAGGCGCGCCGCCGTGATGCCCACGCGCTGGGCGTGCTGGCCGGTATCGTCGTCGCGGTATTCGCCGGCCAGAGCCAGGCACTCGATGGTTTCGATTTCGGCAATTTTGAGCTGATAGGTGCGCTCCTCAACGCGGCCTTCCAAAATGGCGTTCTGGTTTTGGAGCTGGCGGTGCAAAAAGCGAGTTTCGAGCAGGTTTTGAATCCGCAGCGACAGTTCGGCGATATCGAACGGCTTGGTCACGAAATCTTTGGCGCCCAGCGCGAGCGCGCGATGTTTGATTTCGGGCGTCACATCGGCGGTCAGCACCAGAATGGGCAGATAATCGTGTTCGGGGATGACGGTTTGCAGCTGCTGCATCACCCCGAAACCGTCCAGGCGCGCCATCATCAAATCGAGCAGCACGATGTCGGGTTGAAACTGCGAATAAAGCGCTAAAGCCTGGGTCGGATCGGTCGTGCTCTGGACGTTGGGGCAGTCCCAGGCATCGAGGAGATGTTCCAAAACGCGGATATTGGCGATTTCATCATCGACAATCATAAATTTAGCGGTCTGATAGCTTTCTCTGGGCATATATTAGGTTCGTTTCCTTAAAATTTCTTCGACGACGCGCAACAACTCTCGAATGTCGAGCGGTTTGGCCAAGTAGTTCGCGGCTCCGGCCTGGAGCAGCTTGTCGATGCGCTTTTGCGTGGCGTCGGCGCTCAAAATCAGCACGGGGATATCGCGGGTCGCCGCACAAGATTGTAAGCGAGACAGCACTTCGTCGCCCAGAATGTCGGGCAGATGGATGTCCAGAAGAATCAGATCGGGCCGGTGCTGCTGCGCCAATTCGATTCCCAATCCGCCCTGCATCGCGGTGAGGAGCCGGAAGTGCGGGAAATCGGCCAGAAGGCGCTCGATGACCTTGAGATTGGACACGTTGTCCTCGATGTAAAGCAGGGTCGCCGGCTGGGTCGCGAGGGCGATGTCTTGCAGCGTGAGGGGCAAAGCGGGGTCTTCATCGAGCGGGTGAAGCGACATCGAAGTCCGCTCGGCGAGCGGAAGTTCCACCCAGAACGTGCTGCCGATTTGGGGTTCGCTCTGGACGCCGATGCGGCCTTCCATCGCTTCGATGAGGCGCTTGCACAGCGCCAGGCCGATGCCGGTGCCCTCGATGGCGCTGCGCTCGGCGCCCAGGCGCTCGAAGGGCACGAACAGCTTTTCCAAGGCTTCGGGCGCCAGGCCATAGCCGGAATCGATGACTTCAATCCGCAGGCGCGAGGGGGAAAAATCTGTCTCGGGAAGTGTGCAGCGCAGCGTCACGCTGCCGCCTGCGCGATTGTATTTGACGGCGTTGGAGAGCAGGTTAATCAGCACCTGATGCAAACGCTGGCGGTCGGCCAGAACGTGGCACGTCTGGGCGCTGTCTCCATCGCAAGTGTTGACCAGTTCGATGTTTTGGGCCGCCGCGAGAGGGCGCACCAGGTCGAGCGATTCGCGCAGCGCGGCGGCGACTTCGAGCGGTTCGCGCGACAGCGAAAGATGGCCCGCTTCGATGCGCGCGATGTCGAGAACTTCGTTGATGAGCTGCAGCAAATGGCGTCCGGCGCGCAGAATCTGCGCGACGCCCTCGCTTTCTTTGGGCCCCAGAGAGCGCATCTGCAAAATCTGGCCGAAACCCAGAATCGCGTTGAGCGGGGTTCGCAGTTCGTGGCTCATGCGCGAGAGAAATTCGCTTTTGGCGCGATTGGCGGCGTCGGCGGCTTCGCGGGCCTGATCTTCTTCGGCTTTGGCTTTTTGAAGCGCGCCCATCGCCTCGCGCAGCGCGCCCATCGCCATCTGCCGTTCGGCGATCTCGGCGCTCAGGCTTTGGTTGGCCTTGGCCAGTTCCGCCGTGCGTTCGATGACGCGCAGTTCCAACTCGTCGTTGGCCTTGTGCAGCGCGGCTTCGGCGCGCTTGACTTTGGAAACGTCGTGGGCGACCGCATAACAGAGGTCTTCGAAAGGCATGGTGCGCCACGACAGCCATTTGTAGCTCCCGTCGCGGCACAAATAGCGGTTTTCAAACCTGGCGCTGAGGCCACTTTCCATTTTTTCAAGGTTTTTCCGCGCGGCGGCGCGGTCGTCGGGATGCACCCACTCGACAAACGGCCTGGCCATCAGTTCGGCGTTGGAAAAGCCCAGCGTGGCCTCAAAAGCTGGATTGAGGCGTTTAAAAGAGCCGTCGGCGCCCATGATGGCCAGCATATCGAGCGAAAGCGTGAAAAAGCGGTCGCGTTCCTCTTCGGCCTCTTTGCGCGCCGTGATGTCGATGAGCAGGCCGTCCCACAGCGTGCCGCCATCGGGCAGACGCCTGGGACGCGAGGCGCCCTGAATCCATTTGGTCTTTCCCGAAGGCAGTTTGATGCGCCCCTCCCAGCGCCAGGGCGACAGAGTTTGGGCCGACTTCGCCATCAGGCGCTGGGTTTCGGGGCGGTCGGCGGGGTGAATCGCCTCCATCACAAGGCAGGCATGGCGCTGGATCTCTTCCGGCTCCACCCCAAAAAGTTCGCGGCAGCCCTCGTTGACAAAAGGAATCTCAACCGAGCCGTCGGGCCCCAAAACGAACTGATAAACCGTGCCTGGCACGTTGGCCACGATGCTTTGAAAGCGCGCTTCGCTGACGCGCAGGGCGTTTTCGGCCCGCTTGCGCTCGGTGATGTCGCGAATGTTGCATTGAATCACCTGATGGCCATTCTGCCCGTAAACGTTGGAGACGAACTCGACATCCCAGCGCCCGCCCGCCTTGGTTTCCAGGGGCAGGTCTTCATAGCGGATAAAGCCATCGGCCTGCAACTGCCGAAACGCTTCGGCGCTGGCGCGCGCATCGCCCAGCAAGCCGATTTCCCAGAGTTCTTTGCCCAGAAATTCAGCGCGCGAAAACCCCAGCAGTTCGGTCATGTAGGGATTGACATCGGTGATTTTGCGCGTCGCGGCATCGAGAATCAAAATCCCGTCGCGCGCCGATTCAAAAAGCCGACGATAGCGCAGTTCCGAAGCCAGCACGCTTTGCTGGGAGCGTTTGCGCTCGATGGCGTAGCGAATCGAACGCTCCAAAAGCGGCGCGTTGATGTGGGCCTTGACCAGATAATCGGCAGCGCCGGCTCTGGTGGCCGCCGCGTCGGCTTCGTAGTCTTCGACGCCGGTCAAAAGCACGAACGGCACCGCGCCGCCGGAAAACTCCTGGAGAAGGTCGATGGCGCAATGCTCTCCCAGGCGGTAATCGACCAGACAAATATCGGGCGCGTGACCGCTAAGCGCCTCACGCGCGGCGTCGTAGCTTGGGGCCCACTGCAAATCGAAGTGGCGCGTGGTAATCTCCGCCAGCAAATCGCGCACGATGAGAACATCGTCCTCGTTGTCGTCCACTATCAGCACGCGCGAGAGTTGGGCCTCGCTCAGGGCGTTGGCGCTCATTCCAATTCATCCTCATTGGCGGGGGGAACCGCCACGATCTCAATCCAGTATTGGCCGAAAGCCCTCATCACCCTCACCATGCCCGCGTAGGTCACCGGCTTGGTGATAAAGGAATTGACCCCCAGATCGTAGGAGCGCACCACGTCTTCTTCGTCCTGCGAGGTGGTGAGCACCACGACCGGAATGCGCCGCAGCCGAGGATGGGCTTTGATTTCCCTGATCGCTTCGTGGCCGTTTTTTCTGGGCATATTGAGGTCGAGCAAAATCACTCCTGGCACGGGCGAAGTGCTCGGATCGGCGTAGGGGCCGTTACGCAGCAGGTAATCCATAAGCTCTTCGCCATCTTCTACTTCGCGCAGGTCGTTGACGACGTAGCTTTCCCGCAGCGCCTCGCGCGTCATTATGCGGTCGTCTTCGCTGTCGTCGGCCAGCAAAATCGTGATGGGCTTTTGCTCTCTGTTCATGATTTTAAGAAACCCAAGTTGCTACCTACGGCTGCCAGGAGGCTGAAGCCTCGGCAACCAAACCAAGGCCACCTGCGTGGCCTATGGATGAGGTGTAGCCTGCGAAGGCAGGCTTGGTTTGGCAGGCTTGGTTTGGTTGCCGAGGCTTCAGCCTCCTGGCAGCCGTAGGTAGCAACTTGGGTTAAGAAATTATATACCGCGAATCTACGCGCTGATCGTCCCCGCTTGTGCGTGCAGGGGCAGGGTGATCAAAAATCGCGTTCCCTGGCCCACCACACTTTGGGCAACGATACTGCCGCCGTGCCGCTCGACGATTTTACGGCAAATCGCCAGACCGATGCCGGTGCCCTCGTATTTGCGCCGCGTATGAAGGCGCTCGAAGGGCGCGAAAATGCGCTCGCCATATTGCGCCTCGAAGCCGATGCCGTTGTCCTCGACCACGATGCGGCAAAAGTTTTCCGCGAGCGAAGCATCCTCCTCCTGGCGAACCGAAACCACCGGCGGCACCTCTTCGCGATGAAATTTTAGGCCGTTGACGACCAGGTTTTGGAACAACTGGCGCATTTGCGTCGCGTCGGCCACAATGGTGGGCAGCGCGCCCACTTCGATGCGCCCGCCGCTTTCTTCGAGACGCTGCGCCAGGTCGGCGGCCACGCCGCGCATCGTCGCTGCGAGATTCACCTCGGAAAAGGCGCTCGCTTTAGAGGTGACGCGCGAATAGGCCAGCAAATCCACGATCAGCGAGCGCATTCGCGTGGCCGCGCCCAGCATTCGCTCCAGATAATCCTGGCCTTCCTCGTCCAGCGACGCGCCGTGTCTGGTTTGCAGGCGGTCGCCGAAGGTTTGAATGGCGCGCAAAGGCTCCTGCAAATCGTGCGAGGCCGCCGACGCGAAATTTTGCAGTTCCGTGTTGGAGCGCTCCAGTTCGGCCAGCAGACGCCCCTGGATTTCGCTCGCTGCTTCGAGCTGCGCGGTGCGCTGCCGCACCCGTTCTTCGAGTTCCTCCTGCGCGCGCTTCTGGTCGTCGATGTCGGTGCCGGTGCCGAACCATTTGACGATATTTCCCGCTTCGTCGCGCAGTGGCAGGGCGCGGCCCAGATGCCAGCGATAAGCGCCGTCCGAGGCCCGTTTGAAGCGATATTCGATTTCATAAGGCTCGCCGGTTCGCGTGGAGTGAGTCCAGGCGTCGAGGCACGGCGCCACGTCGTCGGGATGCAAAACCGGCTGCCAGCCCCAGCCCTGAGTTTGTTCCACGCTCATTCCGGTGTAATCGACCCAGCGCTGGTTGTAATAATCCAGAAACCCGTCGGGTCGCGCCGTCCACACGATTTGCGGCATGACTTCGGTCAAAAGCCGAAAACCGGCTTCACTGGCGCGCAGTTCGGCGGCGATTTTTTCCAGTTCGGTGGTGCGCTGCGCCACGCGCATTTCGAGTTGTTCGTTCGAGGTTTGCAGCGCGGTTTCGGCGTTGCGGCGCTGCTCGATTTCGCGCTCTAAATCGTCGGGCGAGCGCATTTTGAGCGCATGCGGCACGACGTGAAAGAGCGAAATCACCGTTCCCCAGCTCGCGGCGGCGGTGATCATCTTGACCAGTCCCGACAAGCGGTAAAGCGGGTTGTAGAACATCACGATGTCGAGCAGATGCGTCGTCCCGCAGGCCAGAATGAAAATTCCAAACAGCCAGAACAACTGGCGAAACGGCAGTTCGCGCCTTTTGCTGTAAGCGAACCTGACCAAAACCAGAGGAATGGCGATGTAGGCCGTCCAGATGAAAAAATCGGATACGTTGTGGAGCCGAATCAGTTCGGGCGTCCAGTCCCCGCAAATGGCGCGCGGGATGAAACCGGTGTTGGAAAACAGATTGCGAAAGAATTCCATGGCGTTGGGGAAGAAATCGAGGGGTTGAGAAGATTTTAATCTTCTGCGACGACTTGGTGTCGGGCGTGGGAGTCAAACTCCGGCTTCGTGGTTTTGGCCCTTCTGGTTCTTCCCCAAACCCGCATCATGGGCTTCTACTGCCGGATTTTTTCGCGCGCGACCTCAAGATAAAGCGCGCGATGCTCGGCGATCATCCGTGAAACATCGAATTCGCGCTGCATTTTCTGGCGCCCGTTTCGGCCCAGACGCGCGGCCCATTCCGGCGCGGCCAGAACCCGCTCCAGCGCTCGCGCCACGCTCGCGGGATCGTTGGGCGGCGTCAAAATTCCGGTTTTTTCCCTTTCGATGAGCCGCGAAACCCCGCCGACATCACTGGCCACCACGGGCCGCGCCGCCGCCAGACTTTCGATAATCGAAATCGGCGTGCCTTCCTGAAGCGAAGTGAGGGCAACGGCATCGAGCGCGAGATTGAGGCGTGCGATGTCGCTTCTCAGGCCCAGAAAACGCAGGCTTTGGCCCAGATTCAGCTCGCGCGCCAACGCTTCGAGCCGCCCGCGGGTTTCGCCCTCGCCAATCACCAAAAACGTGACATCGGGCCGCGAACGGTGCAGAATCGCGGCGGCCTGAACAAAAGTTTTGACCGATTTGACCGGCGCCAGACGCGAAATATGGCCGATGAGAATCGCGTCGTCTTCCAGACCCAGTTCGCGGCGCAACTCGGTTCGCGCGGCGGCGATTTTGGCCGGTGCCGGCTCAAACGGCGCCAGTTCGACGCCCAGATGAATGGTGCGAAACTGCGCGCGATTCCCGATGCCGCAGCCCAAAAGTTCGTCTCCCAGTTCGTCGGAAAGGCAAATGAGCCGGTCGCTCCAGCGCGCGGCGGCGATTTCCAATTGGCGATAAGCCGCGAGTTCGAGCGGATTCCACACGTAGCCGCCGAAAATGTTGATGTGAAAGGTGTGCGTGATGGCGGGCACGCGCGCCATTTTCGCGGCCAGGCGACCCAAAAAACCGGCTTTGGAAAGGTGGGTGTCGACCAAATCGGGTCGAAAACGACGAAAATGGCGCCTTAAATCGCGCAGCGCGCGCAAATCGCGCGCGGGCGCGGCGTCGCGGCGCAGCGAGGGCACGGTTTGCACCTGAATGCCGCTTTCGCCGCGCAAGGCGAGCATATCGCCTTCAATGGCGTCGCCCCGCCCCGCGAAAAGTCGGGTGGGAAATTCGTCTGAGTCGAGGTGGCGCGACAGCAGCGCGACATGAAGCGCCGCCCCGCCCACGCCCAACCGCGTGATGACGCGCGCGATGCGAACGGGACGAGGCGCAAAGGTGGCGGGCATGAATTGGGTTGGAGTTCGGCGGCAGGGGGAAGTTTTACCCGTTTGTGGCGAGCTTTCCCCGTCGCTTCGCTCCGGCCCTCACCCGCCGCTTCGCGGCACCCTCTCCCGCAAGCGGGAGAAGGAGAACGCGCCCAATTTGAACCGAGCAGTTAGTTCCAGTGCGATCACGAAAGTGACAGTGTGTCCTTCTCCCGCTTGCGGGAGAGGGTGCCGCGAAGCGGCGGGTGAGGGCCGGAGCGAAGCGACGGGGAAAGCCCGATTGTTTTAGGCGCGGCGCTCATCGGCCTATTTGATCTGCACGCCGACGCGCCACGAATCGGGGTTGGAACCGGCGTTGCGCGCGTATTCGAGCGCCAGTCCCAGTCCGGTGCCGCCTGCGGCGCTGCCCGCGTTGAAACGCGCGCCCCATTGCTGCGTGGCGCTCTGGGGAGTGTCAAAAGCCGATTTCCACTCGCTGCCGAGCAAGCCCTGCGGCAAATCGCCCCGCCGATAACGCGCATCGAAACGCGCCGCCCGCGCCAGTTGCAGTTGCGCCTCGATGCTGTGCGCGTTTTGCCCATTTTTGGCATCGTCCGCGACATCGAGGATGGTTTTCAGGCGCATTCCCCCGACCAGAGGATGCGCGGCTTCCACGCGCCACTGTGAAATGGGCGCGCCCGCAGCGAGGAGGTCGTCGCGGCGCGCGCGCTGCGCCAGACGAACGCGAAAATCGGCGTCTCCCGCGCGATGGCGCACTTCAAGCGCGCGGCGCTCTTCCTCGGTCGCGGCGCCCCCATTCGGGATTCCGTTCGCCGCCAGCGCCTGACGACGCGAGGCGCCCGCCGAAACCGACAACGAAAGCGCGGGCGAAAGTTTCCATTCCACACCCACATCACCCGTCGCCTGCTGCGCCCAGTCACGCGCCGTCTCGGTCGGCGCCAGTTCGTCATTGGGCGCGCTCGAAAGGCGCGTCGCGGCATCAAGCTGCCACTGGCCGTTTGCCAGAAGCGAGAGATTGGGCGTGACTTTGAAGCGCATCTGCGCCTCGCTTCGAGCGCGCTGGGCCTCGGTTTCTTCACCCGCGCGCGCCGTTGGAGAGAGGTCGCGCTGGCGTTCATCGGCACTCAATTTCAGGCTGCCCGCAACGGGGCCAAGCGCCACGTCCTGAGCGATTTCGAGCGCGCCGTTGCTGCCGCCGAGCGCACCTTTGGAATCGGAAAGCGTGGCGAAACCGGCATCGACATCGCGCCAGCCCAGACGCGCGCGCCACGCCAAAGGGATGCGAAACCGGCCCCGCCGCATCGACGCCCCACGAAATCGCGGCGTTTTGATCTTCGAGTTGAGCGTGCGTCAAATCGCCGCGCAGCGACCACTTCGCGGGCAAATTGAGACGCGCCCTGGCGCCCGCGAACGTGCCCGCGCGCCATTCCTCACCGTCTCCGGCGCGCATATCGCGCTGCCCGCGCGCCAGCGAGAGTTCTACCTCGGCGTCTGGCGACTGAAGGGGCCGCGCCCGCAGCCACGTCATCTCGGTCTGGTCGGGAACGGCGACTTTTTCGCCCAGCATCAGCGCATCGAAACGCGCCAGCGCCTGGCTCACGGCTTCGGGCTGTGCCGTCGTGCCGATTTCGAGGCCGTTCCAGCGCGCCGCGAGGCCGGTGCCGTTTCGCAGCGTGGGCGCATCGACGCGGCCCAGCGAAACCGTAATTTTTTCCCCGAAAATCGCCGCGCCGGAAAAATCGCGGCGCGGCGCGGCGCCGCCCCCGCGCAGCGTTTCGCGCCATTGCCGCAGCGAGGCCAAAAATCCAAGCTCCGCCGTTGCGGCGTCGGCAAATTCACGCTGAGTGAGCGGGCGCGGCGCGTTTTCCGGCGTTTCCTCTGCGCGTGCGAGGGACGAAGCGCTGAGCGCGCCGCCAAGCAGCAAAAGCGAGCGAAAGTGGTGAGACGGCATGGTAATATGAAGCGGCGAGTGTTGTCGAAAGGCGATTGACAGCGCGAAAACGGCGAAGTTGCCGCGCGATTGATGAAATTTCGGCACAAGTGTAATGGAAACTTTTTCGCAGCGAATGAATTCGCCGCCTGTTGGGATAGCTCCCGCAAATCAGTTTGAAAAGTCCTTTTGCGGTTTATAGAGCGGTTTGTAGTAGCGCCGCGAGGCGCGTTTGGAAAGCGTAAGAGTTGATCCAAACGCGCCTCGCGGCGCTACTACAAACCGCAAAAGGACTTTTCAAACTGATTCTTAGAGCCTATCCGAAGAGGGCATTGAACCTGGAGGCTCTGGGAGCGCGAGCATCCCTGCTCGCACCCAAAAGTGCGAGCAGGGATGCTCGCGCTCCCAGCCTATTCGGATAGGTTCTTAATGCAATCGCAAGACGCAAGTTGCGGAAACCTCCCCCACCCCCTCCTTCGTAAGGAGGGGAGACCACACTGGCAGTTTCGTGTTCTCAACTGGATCGTTCTTTGCGCGAGAACGAGAGTGTTTCAATGTGGTCTCCCCTCCTTACGAAGGAGGGGGCGGGGGAGGTTTCACAACTTGCGCCCTGGGTTCTTATCCATCGGGAATCCCCGAACCGGATGGCCTTTAAACTGCGCTTCAAGAGCCGCCAACCTGCTTCAATCCTTTTCCTCTCATCATGTCCGACGCTTCAACCCTTTCCAAACCCGCGCGCCGCGCGCGCGCTAAGCCCAAAACCGCGCCCAAAGCGCCGCGCGCCGCGCGGCCCGTGACGGATCTCGATGCGCCGCAGTGGTATTTTCACCGCGAACTGTCGTGGCTCGAATTCAACCAGCGCGTTTTGGAAGAAGCCTGCGACGATGCCAACCCGCCGCTCGAACGCCTCAAATTTCTGGCGATTGTTTCCTCGAATCTGGACGAGTTTTTCGAAATTCGCGTCGCCGGACTGCAACAGCAGGCCGAAACGCGGCCCTTCGAAAGCGGCCCCGATGGTCTGAGTGCGTCGCAGGCGCTCGACGCCATTGCCGCTCGCGTGCGGCGTTTGGTGGACGATCAATACCGGTGCTACCGAACTCAGGTCGTGCCCGCGCTGGCGGCGGGCGGCATCGACTTGCTCACCGTGGACGACCTCGACGAACGGGGCCGCACCTGGGCCAAAAGCTACTTCGAACGCGAAGTTTTTCCGGTTCTCACCCCGCTCGCAGTCGATCCGGCGCATCCCTTTCCGCAACTCGCCAACAAATCGCTCAATCTGGTGGTCGAACTTCACGTCGCCAATCGCCCTGGCGAGATCGATGGCATGCTGCCCGATGAAAACCACGTCGAGTTTCGCCTCGGCGTGGTGCAGGTGCCGCGCGTTTTGCCGCGACTGGTCGAAATTCCCGCCCAGTTCGCGCCCGAAGGTCGCAAAATCTACGTTTTTTTGTCGAGTCTGATTTCGGCTTACGTCGGCCAGCTTTTTCCTGGCCTCGAAGTGCGCGGCTCCTACGCTTTTCGCGTCACGCGCAATTCGGAGTTGTATTTAGACGAGGATGAAGCCGACAATCTGCTCGAAGCGATGCAGGAACAGCTCGCGCGGCGGCGGCGCGGCGACGCGGTGCGCCTCGAAGTGCAGCGCGGCTGCGATCCGACCGTGGTTTCCCTCCTGCTCGACACTTTTGAACTTGAACCCATCGACCTTTACGAAGTGGACGGCCCGATCAATCTCACCCGATTAATGGCGATTTACAGCGCCGAAACGCGGCCCGATTTGAAGGACGCGCCCTTTTCGCCGCTCACGCCGCCCGCCCTGAAGGGTATTGAGAAGGCCGACGAGTTTTTCGCGGCTTTAAAGCGCGAAGATATTCTGCTCCACCATCCCTACGACGGTTTTCGCAGCGTGACGCGCTTCATCCAGTTCGCCGCCGACGATCCAAGCGTTCTGGCCATCAAAATGACGCTTTACCGCACCTCGAAAGATTCGCCCATCGTGAAGGCGCTGATGCGCGCGGCGGAAAGCGGCAAGCAGGTGACCGCCCTGGTCGAACTCAAAGCGCGCTTCGACGAGGAGAACAACATCACCTGGGCGCGCGCGATGGAAGCGGCGGGCGTTCACGTCGTTTACGGTCTGGTCGGTCTGAAAACGCACTCCAAATTAGGTTTCGTGGTGCGGCGCGAGGGCGACGAAATTCGCCGCTACGTCCATCTGGGAACCGGCAATTACAACGAAGTCACGGCGCGGCTTTACACCGACATCGGACTTTTGACGGCCAATGATGAAATCGGCGAAGACGCCTCAAAAATCTTCAACCTGCTGACCGGAATGAGCCAGTTTCCAGGTCTGAAACACCTGATGATGGCGCCCTTTGGCCTCGATGAAGAGTTTATCCGCCGCATCGAGCGCGAAACCGCCCACGCGCGGCGGGGCAAGAAGGGAAGAAAGGGAGTTGGGGAGAAGGGGAGTGGGCGCATCATTATTAAGATGAATTCGCTCGTTGATCCGAGCGTGATAAAGGCGCTTTACCGCGCGAGTCAGGCAGGGGTTCAGATCGACCTTATCGTGCGCGGAATTTGCTGTTTGCGGCCAGGAGTTCCTGGGCTTTCGGAAAATATTCGGGTGCGTTCGATTATCGGGCGTTTTCTGGAGCATTCGCGGGTTTTTTACTTCCAAAACGGCGGCGACGAAGAGATTTTGTGCGGCAGCGCCGACTGGATGCCGCGCAATTTTTTCCGGCGCGTGGAAATCATTTTCCCGATTTTAGACCCCCATTTGCGCGACCGCTTGAAAAACGAAGTGTTGCTCCCCGCGCTCGCCGACAACACCAAAGCGCGCGAAATTTTGCCCGACGGCACGCACCAGCGCGTCTCGCGCGGCCCGCATGAAGCACGCGCGGGTTTTCAAGATGCGCTGCTGGCCCGCCAGACGGTGAAAGTGCCGTCGCCCAGCGTGCTGAGCGCGCCCGCCGCGCTCAAATTCACGCCGCGCATCGCGCCCCAGAGCGCGGGCGCCTCGATTGACGGCTTGCCAGGCACGGGCGCCGATCCGGTGTTGCAGTCGCTTCAGCAATCGCTGCAAAAACAGAATTTCGGCGCGCCAATTTCGCTTCTCAATGGCGAAGGCGAGGCGGAAACCGTAAAATCGGATGCGCCGCCGTCACTCGAAACCTCAATTGAAACGCCGGAAGTCGAATCACCCCCCGCGAAAAACCGTTCCAAGGAAGCATAACGATGGCGAACCATTCTCTTGTAGTTGATGTTGGCGGCACCAAAATCCTGGCGGCGGCCATGACAAACGATGGCCGCATTGTGGCGCGTCACAAGCTCAAAACCGACCGCCAGACCCGCGACGGTCTCATCGGGCAGCTCGACATCGCGCTCGATGCCGTTCTGGTCGCCGCCAAACTGTCTAAAAACGAGATTTCCGGCCTTGCTCTGGGCGTTCCTGGCGTTGTCGATTCAAAGCGCGGCCACGTCGTTTTGACGCCCAACGCGCCGCTTTCCGACACGCCTCTGGCCGCGATCATGGCGCAGAAATGGTCATGTCCGATTGTGGTGGGCAACGATGTCAACGTCGGCATGGCGGGCGAAGTGTGGCGCGGCGCGGCGCGCGGCGCGTCGAGTGCTTTCGGCATTTTCGTCGGGACGGGGATTGGCGGCGGGCTGTTCATCGATGGCAAGCTCATCGAAGGTTTTCGCGGTCTGGGCGGCGAAATCGGCCATTTGATGGTGCCGCTCGGCGCCGACGAAATCGCCGGAATGCTCACCAAAAAACACACTTTTCTCGAAGAGTTGTGTTCGCGCACCGCGATAGAAAACCAACTGCGCCACGCCATTACTAAGGAAGGCAAGAAATCGGTTTTAACCGAAATCGTGGGCGACAAAAAGCTGGAGCGCATTCGCTCCGGTGCGCTGAAAGAGGCGCTCAAACGCGGCGATCCGCTCGTCACCGATGTAATGCGGCGTGCCTCCTATTTGCTGGGCTTGGCGGCGGCGTCGGTGCTTCATGTGGTTGACCCGCAGGTGATTGTGTTTGGCGGCGGCGTGGTCGAGGCGTGCGGCAAATGGATGATGCCGCTCATCGAAAAAACAATTCAAAAAGTGGCGATGCCAGGGACGGGCGAACCGCTTCAAATCGTGCAGTCGGCGCTGGGCGACGACGCAATTTTGTTCGGCGGCCTGGCGCTGTTGCAGCAGGGAGCAGGCGCCCGAATCTCGCCGTTGCCGAGTGCTTTGCAGCAAACGGGCGAGAGACCGGTGTTGGCTTCGGTGGATAAGCCGCTGGAAAGGGTGAAATAGCGAAATGAAAACCACGACCGAATTATCAATCGCGGTTTGGTGTGGAAAGCCGATGGTTCACCAGTCCAGCACAGCCATATTCTTCGGTCGCCAAATCTCCCTGAGAATGACCGAAACTACAAATTGAACTTCCATAGCTGCCTTTGAGCACAGGATCTCAGGTTGAGGCAGTTTCTCTCGGACGCCCCATGATTTGCTCAAAAGAAGTGCACTCGCAACCTCATTCCCCCTTTATTCCGATGGCAGCCAGCGAGGGCGGCGCGCCCTGCGGCGTGTGGACGGAGCGCGACGGCCAGCCGCAGAGCGAAATACGGGCGCTGGCCATTGGCGCCAATGAGGTGTCGCTATGAGTAACCTGAACGAATGGTCGAATCTGACGCATCAGATCGTCGAGGCTTTGTCGCACGTGCCGGCCAGAGATTGCGGGCGTCTGCTTTCTTATGCTCTGGCCATCAAATACAACCTGGATACGAGCAAGACCGAAGAGCACGGCACGGCGCGTGAAATCGCCATGATCTTGTTTCAGGTGCCGGATGAAGACCTCTTTGAAATCGTGGCCCAAGCCTACTCGCTGGCGACTGACGAATCCGAGGACGAAGAAATGTGAGATGAATGCTACAGAAGCTCCATCGAAATAACGAAAGCCACTCAACCCGAAAATTGAGTGGCTTTTTGTTTGCGCGTTTGGCTCTACGCCCAAACACGCTCCGTGGTCTTCCTGCGTTGGGCGGCGATAACGAGACCGATGACACCAATGATCATCATGGCCCAGGTGCTGGGTTCGGGCACGGCGGCCACGTTGGCCTGAAACAGTTGAATATTGTCGCCACCCTCCTGTTGGCTATCTCCGAAAGTCGTAGAGAAAATATTGATGCGTCCAATACGATCATCGCCGGTGGCCTGGATACCGATGAAATTTGTGCCTTGGGGGTTACCGTTAATCATGGTGGTGCCACGTAGAACGTCATCAAGGTCGAAAACCTGTATCTGAAGCAGTGAGGCATCGAAGATACTGATGGTATTGAACCCGACTCCCGCGATGTTCGTGACTCGGTTGAAAATGAAGTCAAGGCTGTCTGGGGTGTCATTGGCAAGGACAACGTCACTGGTATTACCACCGCCTCCCTCAGCAAAATTAACCAATCCTTGAAAGCCTTGTGGACTGGGAGATGTGGCACCACCAGCAAGCGTGTTCGATTGTATCGTGAACGGCTGCATAAGTCCAGTAGGAAAAGGGCCGTTTGGGACGCCCTGCGTTAATGGATCGTTGAATACGGTCACATTCCCAGGTGTTGCAGTAGATTGGTCGAAGGTTTCGGTGCCCAGTGGGGTGTTGCCACTGCTTGTCTGAGCGGCCAGGAAGCCGACCTGGTCGTTTGTGAAAAAAATGAAGTCGGCACTGGCGGGTCTGGCAGTGGCGGCGCACAGCGCAACCGCCGCGATGGTAACTACACTTCTTGCGACACGAAATCTCATTTGTTATTTCCTTGTCAACCATGACTGGTTGTTTTGAATCAGAACCAATATAACACCTCACCAAAATTGTGTCAATTTATGGAAATTGAAAGAGTGAAATAACGAAACCGCGACCGATAATTTGGTTTTGGTTTGGGAACCGATTTTAAAGTGGTTCTCGATTTTCGTAGGGGCATAGCGTGCTACGTCCCCTACGTCTAAAACGGCTCTTAAGGCAAAACTGCCGCGATTTTGATTTCCTTCGCGCCGCCCTCCTTCACCTCGAAATCAATGCGCTGTTTCACGCTTTCGACTTTGCAAACCGCGCCAGGCCCATCGTTGCAGTAAGAAATGAAGGCCGAAATTTCCACCGTTCCGCTCCCACCTTTGGCGGTTTGAAGCGGAATTTGGAGCGGCAAGACGAATTTCGCGCCCGACACGCTGCTCTGGCCCAGAGTGAGGCCGTCGCCGCTCACTTTCGCCGTCAATTTGAGCGGCGCTTCGCGGTTGAGATGAAATCCTTTGGGCAGTTTCGCCTCGAAAATGAGGTTGCCTTTGGCATCGGGCGCCAGAGTTTGCGTCGCGTCCGTCGCGGCGAGAGGCATTTCAATCTTGGGTGCCGGAGCGGAAATCACCGGCGGTTTCAGGCCGGAAAGGGGAAGGGTTTGAATCGTTTTCTTCGCCACATCGAGGTGTTTGATGAGGCTGTTGTTGGTGTCGGCGATGAAAAGCGCGCCGCCATCGAATGAGAGTCCGCCTGGTTCGTTCAAACCGCCCGCGAAAAAGGTGGAAACTTGGCCGGTTACAGGGTCGAGGCGCTTGATTTTCGAGTTGTAGGTGTCGGCGAGATAAAGATAATGGCCGTCCGAGGTGATGCCGAGCGGATGCTGCAAACGAACCGCGTCGCCGCGCCCGTCGCGGTCGCCAAAATCGAATAAATCGCCGCCCGCGACCGTTTTGACGCTTTGATTTTTCAGATCGAGAGCGCGAATCGTGGACGTTTCCGAATCTGCGGCGTAAATTTTGTCGCCCACCAATTCCAGACCCGAAGTTTGCGCGAAAGCGGCGCTTGGAAAAGCGCCGTCGCGCCGCGCTTCGGCGCCCGAACCCGCCAGAACACTCACGTTTCGGCTCGAAAGGTCATATTTCCAGACCTGATGGTTGCCCGCCATCGCGATAACGAGCGAATTGCCCACTTTCACAACATCCCAGGGCGAAGACAAACTCGCCTCGGTTCCCACGCCGCCTCGGCTGCCGTAAGCGGCCTGTTTGCCGTTTCCGGCCAGAGTCGTCACGGTTTTCTGAGCGAAATCGACGACGCGCAAGGCGTGATTATTGGTGTCGGCGACATAAAGTTTGTCGCCATCGAGCGCCAGGCCCTGCGGGTTGTTGAACTGCGCGGTCTGGAACGAGCCGTCCTGGAGGCCCGCGACGCCGCTTCCAATCACCGCTTCGACTTTGCCGTCTTTGGAAGCGCGAACCAGGCGATTGTGGCCCGAATCGGCGATGAATAGCGTGCCGCCTTTCGCCAAAACTTTGCCAGGAAACGAAAGGGGCGACGGCGCGACTTTGGCGCGTTCGAGCGCGAATTTCAACGGTGTCTGGCTTAGTTCGCCGCGTTTTTTGGCACCAGCGATTAACTGCGAAATGGTAGCGTCGAGGCGGTTATAATGGCCTTCACCCGCGACTTGTCCGGCAACGCGACCCGTGGGATCAATGAGAACAAGGGTTGGCCAGGCTTTGACGGCGTATTCGCTCCACACGCGCATTTTCTGATCGACCAGCACCGGATGCTCGATTTTGTAGCGCAGGACGGCGTTTCGCACCGCGCTGGCGTTCGATTCCGCTTCGAATTTGGCGCTGTGAACCGAAATCACGACCAACTCATTGGAATATTTGGCTTCGAGGCGCTTCAAATCGGGCAGGATATGCATACAGTTGATGCAGCCATACGTCCAGAAATCGAGCAGAACGACTTTGCCGCGCAGGGCGCGCAGCGAAAGCGGTTTCTGGGTGTTGAGCCAGGGAAAACCGGCGGGGAAATCAGGAGCGCGCACGCCGTCGAAGGGCAACGGCTGGGCGGGAACGTTTTTTTCGGCGGACATGGCGCGGTTTGGGGAGGTGAAGGAGGAAGCGCCGCTCAGGGTGAGAAGTGCGGCGGCGAGAGAGAGTTTTTTGAGGCGTGGCATGGGAGAATTGGGGAAGGGACGTTTTGTGGAAAGTTGGAGTTGCGTTGACCCGCTTCGCGGCGCTTTCCCGTCGCTTCGCTCCGGCCCTCACCCGTCGCTTCGCGCCACCCACGCCCAGAGGGCACCGCGCAAGCGGGAGAAGGACATAGCGCGCCACTTTAACGGAGCAGTAAATTCACAAAAGTGGCAGTGTGTCCTTCTCCCGCTTGCGCGGGTGCCCTCTGGGCGTGGGTGGCGCGAAGCGACGGGTGAGGGCCGGAGCGAAGCGACGGGAAAACGCCGCATAACGGCTAAACCTCAACCCCACTTGCTAAAATAACCATGCCGCCTCGCGGTCGTTTCGCGCTTTTTTATGGCCCCCACAATTTTTGCCGGTAATCCGGTTTTGCTGCGCGAACTGCGCGCGGGACTTCGCAACGCGCGCGCCTTCGCTTTGATGGCGCTTTATGTCGCCATTTTAGGCGCCGTCGTGACGGCGGGCTTTCCCGCCAACGAACAAATTGACCTGCGCTCCGATGGCGGCGCCAAAGGCCAGGATTTGTTCTGGTCGCTGGTGTGGGGCCAAATTCTGCTCGTTCTGGCGCTCATTCCCGCGCTTTCGACCGGCGCTCTGGCCCAGGAGCGCGAACGCCAAACCCTCGAACCGCTTCTGCTCACGCCGCTTTCGCCGCTTCAAATCGTGTGGGGCAAAGCGGGTGGAGTGCTGTCTCTCGTGGGGCTGCTGCTGCTGGCGAGTCTGCCGCTCACTTCGCTGTGCTTTTTGCTGGGCGGGGTTTCGCCAGGAATGCTCATCGCGGCCTACGCCGCCATTCTGGGACTCGCGGTTTTTACGACCGGATTTGGCCTTTACTGCGCCGCGCGCTGGCCAGGCGCCACCCGCGCCATGATGGCGTGTTACGCGCTGCTGCCGGTGGCCGTCGCGCTGGTGCTGGTGTTTTTGCCGCTCGGCGCGCTCTTTTCCGGCCTGTGCGTGCTGGCGATGCTGGTTTACGGCTTGCTTCAGGGCTGGAAAAAGGGCGAAAAATCGGCTTTTGCGCGCAAAATGGGGCCGCTCTATGGCAAATTGGTGTATCTGCTGGCGTTTTTGCTCATCGTCGGACTGCTCGCCACCATGTTTTACGACCGCAATGTCGGCCTTATCGTGGTCGGCGTGGGTTTCGTGATGTCTTATTTCGTGCTCGCGGCGCAGTGGGGTTTGCTCCAGACGGCGCGCGAACTGATGATTCGCAGCGATCCCGAAGCGCCCATGCGCCAGAAAGTCGCCGATTTCAAGGCCGACTGGCAAAGCGCCGTCGCCGCGCCCGCGCCGCCCTCGGTTTACACGCCAACACCACAAACCCAGGGCGAATGGGCCGCGCTTTCCACCGCCGCGACTCCCGCGCCCGCGCCCGCCAAAGCCGCCAAAACGCCCAAATCGAGCGATTCCTACGGCAAAGCGCCGTTTTTGTCCGACAAATTGAACCCCATCTTCGCGCGCGAACTGCGAAGCGGCCTGCTGGGCAAGTTCGAATATCTGTTTCGTTTTTCCTACGTCATCACCATTTTGAGCGAAGTGGGACTGCTGGCGTTTTTGTTTTACAGTCTCTACGAACCGGATGCTCTGGCCTGGGACAACAGAAACTTCGAGGCGCTGTTCGCCTTCTGGGGACGCTTGCATCTGGCGCTGTTGATGGTGTTCGGCGCCTGGTTTGGCGCGCGCGCCATCGCGCCCGAACGGGAAGGGCAAACCCTGTCGCAGCTTTTCACCATTCCGATGCTGCCGCGCCACATCATCACCGGCAAGCTCGCGGCGGTTTTGGCTTTCACCTTTTATGTGCTGGTTCTGGCGCTGCCGCTGGCGCTCTTGCTGGCGATGACGGGCCTCGTGCCCTGGGCGATGGCGGGCCGTTTTCTGATAGTGGAGACGGTGTTGGCGGTCGTGGCGGCGGCGTGGGGGATTTACTGTTCGTTTCACTGCGCCAGCGTTCGCAACGCGATGTCGTGGGCGCTGGGCGGCGTGGCGATTTTGCTGGTGGCGCACCTGCTGGTTTTTCCGTTCTGGGAAACCCTGAAATTGATGGGTTTAGCCAAAAGCAGCACCGGCGCCGCGCTTTTCGCTTCGGTTTTGCCGATGCCGCTCGTCTTTCCGATGCACCTGCTTCCCACTTCAACGGCGGTTTCGTGGCCCGTCGCGCCGGCACTTTTGGTTTATGCCACCCTGGCGTCGCTGCTGGTGTGGGTGACGGCGCGCAACTTTCAAAAGCTGTCGCACGAGGCCTGAAACGTAGTTTAAAAAGCCGTTGAACCGGTTTGTAGGGTGCCGCGAGGCGCGTTTTGACCAACTGGACGCTTTTTAAACGCGCCTCGCGGCGCCACTACAAACCTGATTCTGAGTGAAAATGATGTCGCGCACTTCCTCGAACTGGCACCAGCGCGCAACCTGGGGCATGGCGCTGGGCCTGATCGCGGCTCTGGGGCTGCTCTTAACGCTGCGCCCTGGGATTCTGGGGCCGCTCGCGACCTCCTTTGAATACGACACCCTCGATTTCTGGTTTGCGCTGCGCGACTCGCGCCAATCCAATCGGGTAACGATTCTGGCCATCGACGAGGCCACGGTGCGCGGCTGGAACGGCCAGAATTTTCACGCGCCCGACATCGCCCGCGCCATTCGACTGCTCCAAGGTGCCGGAGCCAATGGCATCGCGCTCCATTTGCCCCAGCTTTGCGACCCGCAACTGCGTTTCGCGGGCGAAGTCGATCTGCTGGCGGCGATGCGCGCGGGCAAAGTGGTTTTGCCCCTCGAACTGCGCCAATTCGAAGCGGCGCAGGGTGGTTCGGCCCCGCAGCGCGAGGGCCGCGCCGGCGACGGTGTCGAGGTTTTCAACGGCACCTGGCGCGTGGCGGCGCCTCCGCCGCGATTTCTGCGCGCGGCGGCGGGCGCGGGACACCTCAACTTCGTTTTCGACCGCTTCGGGCGAGTGCGGCGTCTGCCCAGCGCGATCAGTTTCGCGGGCCGCGTTTATCCCGCCTTTTCGACCGCGACGGCTCAAGGGGCGAGTCCGCGTCCGCTTCCCACGGGTGAAAACCTGCTGCTCAACTATCCCTACGGAGATAGCGACGAAGGCATCGCGGCGCCCGCTTTTGCGACGATTTCGCTGGTCGAAGCCCTGAAAAACCCCCAGTTGCTGCACAGCGCGAGGGGGCGCGCGGTGATTATCGGCGCGACGGCGCCAGGCGTGGCGACGCGCTTTCCCACGCCAGCGGGAAAACGCATTTCGGCGACCGAACTGCACGCCGTGGCGCTCGATAATTTGCTGTCGGGAACGCCTTTGCGCCGCGCGCCCGAAGTGTGGCACTGGATTTTTTCGATTTTGCCAGGCGTTGTGGTGGGCGGTTTCGCGGCCTCGCGGCGCCCGACCTGGAGCGGGCCGGTCGCGTTTTTGTGCGTTCTGACCGTGGCGATGGCCTCGCTGGGCTTGTTCTGGCAGGACATCTGGCTCGATACCAGCGTGCCCTGGCTCACCATCGCGCTCACTTTTCTGATCGGCGTGATTGGCCGCTCGCGGCGTCAGGAGCGCGAAAACACTCACATCACCTCCACAGTGGAAGCACTCACGCGGGTTTCGGACATCATTGCGGCTCAGACGCGCGAGTGGGATTTGCTCGACCGCGTTTGTCATTTCGCGACTGGCGCGCTCGATGCGACGGGCGCTTCGGCGCTGCTTCTGGATCCAAAGGGCGAAACACTCACCTTCGCGGCGGCGCTCGGCCCCAATTCTGAAAAACTGCTGGGGCAGACTCTGCGGATCGGCGAAGGCATCGCCGGACACGTCGCGCGAAGCGGCGACATCGCGATTGTGGGCGAAGCGCGCGGCGACAATCGGTTCACGTCGCGCATTGACGCCCACATCGGTTTTTCGACCCAGAACATCCTCTGCGTGCCGCTTCGCGTGCGCGAGCGCATTCTGGGCGTGATCGAAGTCGTCAACCGCGAAAACGGTGCGCCCTTCACCTCCGCTGACGCCGAAATGCTGCAGGCGGTGGCCAATCAAGCCGCCATCGCGCTCGACAACGCGCGGCTTTACGACCGTTTGGAACAGCGCGTCGAGCAGTCGCAGGGCGCTCTGGCGGTCGCCAACCAGCAGTTGCAGGCCGATAAAAACCTGCTCCAAACCGTGCTGCATTCGATGACCGACGGCGTGGTCGTCACCGATTCATCAGGCCGCATTCAGCTTCTCAATCCCTCGGCGGGCGAACTGGTGCCCGAACTGAGCGATGGCGCCGTGGGAAAATCTCTGGCGCGCGCGGTCGAAGATTTTCCGCTCGCCGCGTCCCCTTCGGCCACCAAAAACCAGGCGCACGAGCCGCTCACGTTGGAGCGCGGCCACGCCGATGCGCCGCGCTATATCGAAGTGAGCAACGCGCCGCTCAAAACTCCCGACGGCGAACTGGCGGGCATGGTGACGGTTTTCGCCGACGTGACGCAGCGGCGCCACATCGAGCAGGCCAAAAGCGATTTCGTGTCGTTCGTGGCGCACGAAATGCGCTCGCCCCTCACCTCGATTTCCGGTTTTTCGGCGATGCTGCAAAAAAGCGAGAGCGCCTCGGCCCAGGGCGCCACGCCGATTCCGCCCGCCTCGCGCACGCGCTTTCTGGGCCTGATTCACGAAGAAAGCGAGCGTCTAACGCGCCTCATCAACAACCTGCTCGACGTGGCGCGCCTTGAAGCGGGCCATGCCATCGAACTCAACCGCGACCGCGTCGATTTCGTGCGCCTGGCGAAGTTCGCGCTCGAATCGCAGCGCGCCTATTCGAGCCGTCACACCCTGATTCAGTCTTTCGGGGAGCACCTGCCGCTCCTTGATGCCGACGCCGACAAAGTGACGCAAATTCTCATCAATTTGCTTTCCAACGCGCTCAAATACTCGCCGCGCGGCGTGGTGACGCTGGGCGCGCGCCCAACCGGAGATTGGCTCGAAGTTTCGGTGTCCGATCAGGGGCCAGGCATCGCGCCCGAACAGATGGGGACGCTGTTTTCGCGTTTCGGACGCACGCCCACGCCCGCGCAGGGCGCCGGTCTGGGCGCCAAGCCGACCGGAACTGGACTGGGCCTGTTTCTCACCAAACATCTGGTCGAAGCGCACGGTGGGCGCATCTGGGCCGAAAGCGGGACGGCGGGCGGCGCGGTGTTTCGTTTTACGCTGCCCCTGGCCAAAGAGTAGGCGCAGCGCAAAAAATCCCAATGAAAAACCCCCTTTCAAAATTGAAAAGGGGTTTTGACGTGCCTCCGGTCGGGGTCGAACCGACACTCTGTTACCAGAACTGGATTTTGAGTCCAGCGCGTCTGCCAATTCCGCCACAGAGGCATGGATGAAAATTGGGGGTCGAAACCCAATCGGCAAAGGGAAATTTTAGCGGCGCGGCCTTGCCCTTGCAAGTCGCGGCGTGGAGAAACCCCCCACTATGAGCGATACCACCATCATCAAAGTCGATTCCGCGCACTCGCCGCACGGCAAAGAAGGCCAGAAATATCTGGCGTCGGGTAAAACCGTTTCCATGCGATTGTGGGAAAACGAAGCGCCCAACGAGGCCAAAGCGCCCGTGGCGCGCGAGTATGAAACCGTCGGCTACGTCATCGCGGGCCGCGCCGAACTGCATCTCGAAGGTCAAATGGTGCTTCTGGAAAAGGGAAACTCGTGGATCGTGCCGCAGGGCGCCAGCCACACCTATAAAATTCTGGAACCTTTCACCGCCGTCGAAGCCACCCATCCGCCCGCGCAGGTGCATGGCCGCGACGAGTGACGCTTCGCGTCAAGAAGGGGAGAAGGGGAGTGAGAGAATCGAGCCAGCGACTTGCCGCTTCGATTCTCTCACTCCCCTTTTCCCTTTCTCCCCTTCTGGCGCGAAGCGCTTGTTGCGTAGCACCCGCGCCGCGTTGCGCCGCATTCCGCGCCGTTTGGTGCGCTTGATGGGGCTGCCTTTGAGGCGCCGCGAAAACTCTTCGGGTGGCAGTTGCGGCCATTCTTCGAGAGTTGGCATTTTCTCGCGCGTCCATAGCTCAATTTCCGCGCTTTTCGCGGGACTTTTGGCGTTCCAGGGGCAGACTTCCTGACAAATATCGCAGCCGAAAACCCACTCGCCGAACTTTTCGCGCAGATTTTTAGGCGCCAGTTTTTTGTTTTCGATGGTGTGATAGGAGATGCACTTATTCGCATCCAGCACGCGCGGCGCCACGAACGCATTCGTTGGACAGGCATCGAGGCAGCGCGTGCAGGTGCCGCAAAAACTCTGCACATGGGGCGCATCGGGCGGCAGTTCGAGGTCGAGTATGATTTCGCCGAGCAGGAAATACGATCCCAATTCGCGCGACATCAGCAGCGTGTTTTTGCCGACCCAGCCGATTCCGGCGCGCTGCGCCCATTCGCGCTCCAGAATCGGGCCGGTGTCGGTGTAGACGCGGCCCGCGCACGGCGTTTGTTCCTGGAGCCAAGATAGAAGTTCGCGCAGACGCGCGCCCAGAACGTCGTGATAGTCGAGTCCGCGCGCGTAACGCGCGATTTTGCCGCTTTTTTGCTCGTCGTAAGGCGCGTCGGTGCGATAGTGGAGCGCGACGCAGATCACCGATTTCGCGTCGGGAAACACGCGGCGAATATCGGCGCGTTTTTCGACCGATTCGGGCCGGTTCATCCAACTCATTCCAGCTTCGTAACCGTTTCCAAGCCATTTTTCGAGATGCGAAGTCGTCTGCGAAGGCGCCGCCGCCGCGATGCCGCACGCCGCGAAGCCCAGTTCGCGGGCGCGCTCTTTGAGGCGCGCGGCGAGGGCGTGACTTTGGGGTGAAATCGACATCGAAAAGGCCGGACGAACGAAAAAGCGAGCCGGATGAAGTATTCCGGGTCGCTTTTTTGCGTTATGCCGCGTAGAGAACGCGAAGCGTCAGCGAGGCCTGAGGCATCACAGTGGCTGTTACATCACATCACAGTGGCGCTTCGCGTTCTCTAATTTCACGAACTGGCTTCCGCGCCTTCCTCCGCCTTTTTGCGTGTAGTGCGACGGCGACGCACGGGCTTCTTGGGCGCTTCGGCCACTTCGGCTTCCGCCGCCGACTGCGCCGCGTCGTCGGGAACGGTTTCGCTCACAATCGCGGGCGCGGTTTCGGCGAGGGTTTCGACCGGCGCCGCGTTTTCCTCTGAAATCTCAAACGCCTCGCCAGGAAAGGTCAGCCCGATGGCTTCGGCATCGGCGACGTTGCGCGCGGCTTCGGCGTCGTCTTTGGGAATGGTTTCCTTGACGGCGCGTTCGCCGTTGCCACCCCCGCGACGGCGACGCCGCGCCGGTTTTTTGGGCGCGTCGGCCTCGTCTTTGGCTTCCAGAACCGCCACGAGTTCGGGCGCGGTTTCCATTTCATCCTTGGGCAGCGTTCCCACCGAAATCTCTTCGGCGCGCTGCGCGACCTGATCGGCGAGCGATTCCAGCGTCCCCAGATCGGGAGTTTCGTCCTCGCGCGGCTCGTTGCCGTCCGCCGTGACATCGGGCGGCGCATCGGGCGCGGGAGAGTCGTCGCCCGCATTGGATGCGGCTTCGATGCGCTCTGGCCGACCGGTTCGGCCCGAAAACTTCAGCCGACCGCGCCGCAGACCGCGCGACAGCAAATTCGCGCTCGTGGTGGCGTGATCGTCGGTTTCGTGGTTGGCGGCGGGCGCGAAAATATCGGCGCCCGTCGCGGCGACCAGAGCATCCTCGCGCGGCGCCTCGGCCACGACGGGGTTTTTGATCACCAGTTTCGACTCGCGCGGCGCGCGCGGTTCACGCGGCGTCCGTCCGCGCGGTGCCTTGACTTCAACAACCGGTTCGGGCCGGATTTCCTCTTCTTCTTCGGGCAAAAGCACCAGAAATTCGCCCGAAGTTTTGTCGCGCGAACCTAATTTGATGAGGTTGCGCGCCACCGCTTTATCCAGAAAGCCGCGAAACTGCGGGCAGCCGAAATTGCGCTCCGAAAAGACGGGGTTGAGTTGCAGCATCATCTGCTTCACCGTCGAAGAACGAATCTCGGCGCCGCGCTCGCGCAGCGTTTCCATAGCGCGATGCAAAAGCGCGAAAGAGCCTTCTAATGTCGTGGCGTCTTCGGTGGCGCCCACGCTCTGGGCGAGCAGATTTTCGTAGGAAATGAACTCGTTGCAGTTGCGGCGCAGCATATCCGAGGTGAAGCGCGTGCCGCAGATGACGAGAACTTTTTTGCCCAGATATTGCAGCTTTTTGATGAGCGGTAGGAAATCGGAGTCGCCCGACACCAGGCAAAAGGTGTCGATGTGATGCTGGGTCATGCCGATTTCGAGGCCATCGAGGGCGATGCGAATATCGGCGGAGTTCTTGATGACCGGCCCGAAGGCGGGCGTCTCGACGAGTTCGAGACCTTGTTCCATGAGTTTTCGGCGATGGCGGTTGTGGCGATACCAGTCGCCGTAGCATCGTCCCATGACGATAGAGCCGCGTTCGCGCAGGGCGTTGACCACGAGTTCAACGTCGAAACCTGGGTCGTCGATGCCCAGCAAAACGTTGTCGAAGTCGATGAGCAGCGCGATTTTCAGGCTGTTCAGTCCATTAGTGGGTTCCAAATTGTCTCCGTGTCGGAAAAGAATGGAAAACGGCGGCGGGTGGGGAAATGCCGGAGCGCGCACCGGAATTCGCTGTGAAATGCGAAGGCGCCGCGCGCTGAATGCTCTTAAAAACCGCTTTGCAAAAGGTCTGGCGGGAGCGAAAAAGGTTCAATTTCGCTCTAAAAAGTCCAACGCGCGGCGTCCGGTGCGCTGTTTGACCTCGTTTTCGAGGCAATGGGTCTGCCACAACGCGCGGCGCCGTTTTCGTGTGGGCAGTGTAGCAGAGCGATTGATAAGTGCCGATTAAGCCGCAACGCGGCGCCGTTTGACAAAGCGCAGCGCCAAAAGCGAAGTGACGACAGTGCCGCCTAAAATCAACAGGGCGCCGATGAGTTGCGCGCGTTCTCGCGCCTGCCGCGCTTGCCGCCCTTCATAGCTGTTCTGGCGCTCGTTGAACCACGCGACATTCACACTCGGCGGCGCGGCGGGCTTCCATTCCTTCCAAAAAGTCGCGTCGGTGTCGGGATGGCGGCCAGTTTGGAGGCGCGACAGCATATAAGCGGTGCGCTGTCCCGACCAGGTGTCGGCTTCGGCGCGCAACTTGGGAAAGAGTTCGTTCAGTGTTTTTTGGTTTGCGTCGTTGACGCCGCTCACCGGATCGCTTCCACCCGCGCGCACCATAGACTCGATCGATTCAGTGCTTACTTCTTTTGGCGCCAGCGAGCGGCCACCATTCTTCAAAATTTCTTCGCAGCGCCGCAATGCAAGATGACGCAACGTAACACCGTTCGGGTTGTCCAGTGCAGCGCTCAACGCTTCAAACACATCCGCGCTTTGCCACGCCGCGCCCAGCACAATCAGGCCCGAAAGACCCTCGACTGCCGCCTGTTGTTCCTTCTCGCCCCGCCCGTCCGACTCCCACAATCTTTCACGTTTCATCCAAAATGTCCCCAGCGAGTCCTTCGTTTTCTTCGATTTTACCGCCACAATCCACTCCATCGCCAAAAGTTGATACCTTTCGCGCCCGAAATGCGCGTTCGGCTTAATCTCAATCGCGCGCTTGATGTAATCGCGCGCTCGCCGCATCTCATTCAAATCGCCCGACTTCGCGCCCAGAAACCGATGAGCGCGAAACGTCCCCGCGTTGGCGTAGTAGCGATACCATGCTTCTTTCATTTGCGGGTTTTTGGCGTCGAAGGGCGGCAAAAGCGCGCGCTTTTTCGCCATGATTTGCAGCGCTTCATCGCCCTTGTGCAGGCGGTCGAAGGCGACGCCGATGTCGTCGTAAAGGCCGAATTGACGCGGGTTTTTCTTCAACTGCGCGAGGCTGCGCCGAATCCGCATTTCGTAATAAAGCGGCGGGTTGCGCTCGAAACGGCCTGTGATAACGCGCAGGGTGTCGGGGAATCGCGCCGATTGAACGGCGAGCGAATCGCTGTCGCGGTCGTTGAGGCACGCATGGGCGCTCGAACTCAAAAGGAGCGGCAGCAAAAGCAGCAAAGGGCGCATTTTGATCTCTTTTCGACGGGGATGAACCTCATTATGCGCCGTTTTGCGGCCTCGATTCAAGCACTCAGGTGCCGCCGGATGCCCACCAAGGTTTGATTTGCGCCGCTTTGGGGTATATTTCAGTGACTCGTTTTTCAATCCTGTTTTTCAAAGGTTTCGGTGCGAAAACCCGTTCTGCTGATTCTGACCAACGTCATTTTGCTCGTCGCCATCTTTGGTTTGCTGGCGCAGTCGCTGTTCATCGTGCAGCGCATCGCGCAGGCCGAAGCGGTGACGGGCAAAGTCTGGGTGCAGCGCGCCGGAGCGGGCGAATGGTCGCCGCTCGCGTCGGGCGCAACGATTGTGCGCGGCGATGTGGTTCGCACCGAGAGAGATTCCAGCGCCCTTTTCAAATGGCGCGACGGCACACGCTGGAAACTGGGCGCGCAGACGCAGCTCAGGCTCAAAAAAGGCGTGGGTGATAGCGCGAAGGGGAGCGAAATTAGCCAGTTCGATTTGGCGTCGGGAAGGGTGTTCGTGCGCGGTGTGAAGCCTGTGTCCTCTGCGTCGCACTTCGAAATAGAAACGCCCACTGGCGTGGCGCGTGCGCGTGAGGGCGTGTGGAGCGTGGAAGCCAAAGCGGGCGCTACTCACGTCGCGGTTTTGCGGGGCGTTGTTGAAGTTTCGACCTCGCAGGGAGCCGAAAAAGCGGCGCTGAGCGCCAATCAAAAAGCGGTGGTTACGGCTTCAGGTCTGGAAGTCAGTTCCGGCGTCAACCCGAATGAATTTGGGGCGCAGACCGGTCTGGTCAAGCCGCAGCTCGAAGTTCGCGTCCAAAAGTTGGACGATGGGTTCGCGCTTCTCCAGGGCGAAACCGAAGCTGGCAACAGCGTTCGCATCGACGGCGAAAATGTGGTCGTTCTGGGCACGGGCGGTTTTTTCAAGCGCGTCAAACTGGCGCCAGGACGCAACGGGTGGAAAATCGAAAGCACCGACCGGCACGGCGAAACTTCCAGCGTGACGAAAAGTTTGGATGTTTTGGCGCGGCGCTGAAGTAGAGAACGCGAAGCGTCAGCGAGTGAGGCTCGACTGTTAATTCATAGTGGCAGTCAGGCCTCACTCGCTGACGCTTCGCGTTCTCTACTTCAGCCACTTCCTGAAAAACCGCGTGATTTCGGCGTCCACTTCCTCTCTCACGCCGCGCAAACCGTGTTCTTCGCCGCTATAAAGCCGGTAGGACACGTTGCATCCGGCACCCTTGAGTTTTTGAAACAGCGCCTCGCTTTGCGCGGGCGACACCAGCGAATCGCCATCGCCGTGCAAAATCAGAAACGGCGGCGCGGCGCGAGAAACCCGAAAAAGCGGACTCGCGGCGCGCGCCAGAGCGACCTTTTGAGGCGCCGCGCCGCCCAGAAGCGCGAAAAGCGGCCCGTCTTCTTCGTTCCAGTCGAGGCGCGAACCCTTTTCCAGACTGGTTAAATCGCTGGGGCCGCAAACGTCGGCGACGGCTTGCACGCCGCCATTCAATCCCACTAAGGCGGCTAAATGTCCGCCGGTTGAGATGCCCGCGATGCCCACGCGCCCGCCATCGAGCGAATAGGCGCCCGCATGGAAGCGCAAAAAGCGAATCGCGGCGCGCAAATCGTCGGTTTGAGCCGGAAAAATCGCGGCTTCGGAAGAGCGAAACTCGACGCTGGCGCCCGCGATGCCCGTGCGTGCCAGATCGTAGAGCAGGGGCGGGATTTTGTCGGGCGAACCGCCGCGCCACAAACCGCCATGCACCCAGATCACAAGGGGAAGCGGTTTCGGCGGCAGTTTCGCGGGGCGCAGCAGATGCAGTCGCAGCGCGCGGGCGCCGCGCTTGACGAACACGATGTCGCGCTGAGTTTGCACGCCGCGTTCGAGATCGGCTTCGGGGTTTTTAGCGGCCCGCGCGACGTCGCACCACAGCAGCAGGGCGAGAAGGAGAACAAGGCGTCGCATGAGAGCAGAGAACGCGAAGCGTGAGCGAGTGAGGCTCGACTGTGACTTGGAAGTGGCAGTTATGCCTCACTCGCTGACGCTTCGCGTTCTCTATTTTGCCTCAAAGCATTACTTTTTGCCGGTGTAAGTCACGCGCCAGATTTTGCCGCCGCCGTCATCGGAAAAGAGCAGCGAGCCATCGGGCGCGACCTGCACATCGACGGGACGGCCCCACACTCGTCCACTGGGTTTCAAATAACCGACCACGAAATCGGAAACCGAACGCGGCTTGCCATCTTGAAAATCGACGCGCACGATTTTGTAGCCGGTTTTGGCGCTGCGATTCCACGAGCCGTGATAGGCCAGAAACGCATCGCCCTCGTATTCCCTGGGAAAAGGCCTGCGGCCTGGCAGGGGATAAGTATCATCCACCGCTCGCGGAGTTCTGCCGCCGGAATGGGATGGGAATCGCTCGTAAAACGCCACGCCCAGCGCCGCCGAATGGGCCTGAACCGGAACGTCGGGCGCGACGGTTCTCTTCACCATCTGCGGGCTTTTGGCGCCGAAACTGGGGTCGGGGAAGATGCGGCGCTTGATGTCGGTGTAGGCGTAGGGCCAGCCGTAAAAGGCGCCCTTTTGGACGCGGGTGAGATAATCGGGTGGCACGTCGTCGCCTAAATTGTCGCGCTCGTTGACCACCGTCCACAGTTCGCTTGTGCCTGGGCGCCACGCGATTCCTACGGGATTGCGAAGGCCCGACGCGAACACCCGTTTGCCGCTTCCATCGGGGTTCATCACCGAAATCGCGGCGCGCTGGGGATCGTCTTCCTCGCAGGTGTTGCACGAACTGCCGACGGTGACATAAAGCTTGGTGCCGTCGCGCGAAAGGAGCAGATTGCGCGTCCAGTGCTGGTTGTAGCCGCCCTGGGTCAAACGCGCGATGCGGCGCGCAAGAACGCGCGCCCTGGTGTCGCCGGTTCGGTAGGGAAAGCGCAAAACCGCGTCGGTGTTGGCGACATAAAGCGCGCCCTGGCCAAAAGCGAGGCCGTAGGGCTTGTTGAGCGAGGCGGCGAAAATCGAGCGCGAACGCACCTGGCCGTTCTGGGTTCGCAAAACGCGAATACGGTCATTATACGGTTCAGTGACGAAGACGTCGTATTTCTGCGGCGTAGCTCCAGGCGCAAACGCGATGCGGCGCGGCCCGTTCAGGCCGTCGGCGAAAACCGAAATTTGAAAGCCGCGCGGAACGAGGAGGCCAGTCGGCGACTTTTGCGGATTGGGCACGCCATTGAAGCGTTTTATCGCGTTCGGTGAGGACGATTTCGCGCTTTTTGGGGGCGTGTTTTGAGCGAAGGTCGCGGTTTGACGCGCGCATCCCGAACTCAATGCAACAGCGCCCAGGGCGAGGGGAATGAAGAATTTCATTTTGATTCACCGCAAAGACGCAAAGGCGCAGAGAAGAAAAAGAGATTGTTGGGAATTCTCTCGAAATTCTTTGCGCCTTCGCGTCTTTGCGGTTATTTCCTCACGAACTTGCGCTTGTTGCGCTTGAAGCCGCCTTCGGCGCGCGCGGCGTCAAAGCTCCACAAAATCTGATTCTGGCCGCGCTGCTTCCAGCTAAAGCCTTGATAACCACTTAAAACCGAGGCCATCAGGCGTTTGGAAGTGCGCCTCACCACGTTGACTTCGGCCCAGATGCCGGCGATTTCCATTCCGGCGGGATGGTCGCCCAGCACGCGGCGCATTATCTCGTAAAGCGACAGATAGCGCGCCGATTCGCGCAGAGTTTCGAGTTCCTCGACACGCCGCGCGGTGAGAAATGTCGCGGCGTCGGGCGTATCGACGCTCACCAGAAACTGCGCGCCCTCGCGCTCGATGTGCAGCGTTCCGCCCGATGGCGGCAGGTTTTCCTCGCACCATTCGCCCAGACCGTAAATCAGGCCGCTTTCGCGCGAGGCCCATGCGGTGAGAAGCGGGTCGTTGTTGCCGGTTTTGAAAGTCAGGCGTGCCAGGCCGCTCGACAGGTCGAAGAGTTCCTCGTCCATGCGGCGCAGTTTGAGGGTTTCGGCGCGCAAATGATGGTTCAAAACCACGATTCTGGTGCCGCTCGGCGTCTCGCCGCGCTCGAAACGCACCTCGAACTCTTCGGCGACATCTTCCCACTCCGCCGCGTGGACGAACGCGGCGGCGTCGCCTTCCAGACCTTCATCGCTCATCTCGAAATCGAAAGGTTCTTTGGTTTCGGGATCGAGGACATCGAGCGTGACGGGCCGCAGAACATCGGGGATTTGCCCGACGTGCGCGGGAATGTTTTCGCGCAGCAGAAAGTGCCCGATGCCCGCCGGCATCCAGTCGGGGTCGCGGCGCAGCGTGTCGTTGAGACCTTGCAGCGTGGCGACTAATTTGGGGTCGTCGGCTTCCATGTCGAGGACATCGAGGACGACGGAGGCCAGATCGAGCGGCGTGCCGTCGCCGTTGCGCGCCAGTTTCTTGAGTTCTTCGAGTTCTTCTTTTTGAGGCGCCACGACCTGAGAAAGCGCCACGCGCTGCTTCAAAAGCGCCTGAATTTCGGCGCGCGAAAGCTGCGGCCCGCTCCACTGCGCCAGAAAATCCTCGACCTGCGCGCGAAGTCCGCCAAGTTGTTCTTGCAGCGCCACGAATCCGCCGAGAAGAGGCTGAAACTGCTTCCGGTCGTTGAGCGCGGCGGCGACACTTCGCGCGGAAAACACGCTGGGATTGGCGCGATGCACGAAAAACCCGATGACCTTTTGCGACAGCGGCCCGCCGGTGAACTCCATCAACTCGCGCGCGATGCCCGCCGCGTCTTTCGCAGTGATTTCGGCGTATTCGACCAGGCCCTGAAAATCGGGGTCGTTCTGGAGATTGTTTTCGCGAATGAGCAGGGTTTCATTGGGCGCGCCGGTTGTCAGCACGAAATCCTGGTGCAGCCACACATCGGGCGCCACTTCGAGGACGAAACGCGCGCTTTTGAGCACGTTGGCGACCGTGGTTTTCATGTTGGGGTCGTATTGGTTGCGCATCAGCGAGACTTCGCGCGCGATCACCGCGAGGGGCAAGGGCTTGCCGACGGCGAACATTAGTTCGCGAATCATCGACTCGACCGGCTGGCGCGAACGCTCTTCGCGCCCTTGCCCGCGCCGTTTGGCGCGCCAAATGGCGTCCCATTCGCGGGCCTCGAAAACGACGGCTTTCGAGTCTTTGAGAGCTTCGCGCAGGCTCTGGCGCGGCAGGGCGAAATTTTCGGCGCGCTGGGACAAATCGCCGCCACGAAGCGGACGGCCCGCCGAAAGCAGGGAGGTCACGACGAAATCTTCCAGAAAAAGATGGACGGGCGAAAACTCTTCGCCCTCGTCGTCGATTTCAGGTTCTAATTCGGGGTTTTGGGGAGAAAGTTCTTCGGTGGGAGAGGGGGAATTGGTTTCGGTTGCGGGCATAGGAAAAATCGACCTCAGGTCGGAAAAGGAAGGAAACAAAAGCCCGAAACACCGCGACAAATGGCATTTCGGGCGGGACAAGACGGGCCAGGCGCGGCGCGGTTGCGGCGCGAGGGAGGAAACCCCAAAGCGCGCGGGGCGCGTTTGGGGAATTATCCCGACGATTAAAGCTTGTCTTATGGAAGTCGCATCGTGGCCAAGAGTTCGCTCGACTGAAGTCGGCGCTGACCCAGAGGGTGCCCCGCGCTGCGCGCTAACTTTCGGCCTGCGCCGAAAAAAGCAAGGGGTTGTTTTCCCGCGAAGGCGGGAAGTCAGCCGAAGGCGGGGCACCCTCTGGGTCAGCGCCGACTTCAGTCGAGCGAACTCTTGCACATGGATTGAGACGCGCTTTAAGGTTAGCGATAATGGCGCGGAGGGGCCAAGACAAAACAAAAAGCCGCAGATTCTAAAAATCTGCGGCTTTTGGAAATCGGAAGCGATTTAACGCTTGGCCCACACGAAAATGTTCCAGTTGCGCGGCGTGAAGAGGTTGGAAACCATCACCTGGCGGCCCGAACCCGAAGCGTGGACGAAAAGCCCGTCGCCCATGTAGATGCCGGTGTGATCGACGCGCGTGCCCGAAGCCGAAAAATAGAGCCGGTCGCCGGCGCGCAGATTGGAAGGTTCGACCGTCATGCCGACTTTGGATTGCTGTGCCGACGTGCGCGGCAGGCGATAGCCTTGGCTGGCGAAAGCGGTCTGCACCAGGGCCGAGCAGTCGATGCCGCGCCGCGAAGTGCCGCCGTAGCGATAGGGCGTGCCCAGCCAGCGCAGCGCCTGGGCAACCATGGGGTTTTCGCCCGCGTAGGTGCGTGAGTAGCTGCCCACGCTGCCGCCAGGGTCGTTGGTGGCGATTTGAAAGGGAACGTCACGGGTGTCGTTGGTGATTTTGAGGTATTTGGTGGGTAGCCAGCCGGTGGAGCGGTCGCTCATCAAAACCGCCGACCAGGGGCCGGACTGCTTCAAAACTGCGAGTTGAACGCCTTTGGCGCACTTATAAAGCGTCCAGGCGCTGGCCTGGGGCAAACGGCGGATGCGCGCGCCGGTTCCGGTCACGATGGCGACACGGATAATCGAAGAGGATCGTGCCGCCGCCTGATTGACGGCCACGCGGGGCGAAGCCGCCGGTGGGGCGCTGGCTTCTTCGTTGGGCGTCAAAATTCGCACTTCGCCGCCCTGTGCGCTGCGCGCCATCTGGCCGAAACCGCCGCGCGACGACAGCCCGCCACGGCGCGGCGCCGACGAAGCGCGAAAAACCGGCGCTGCGTTCGAGGAAGCATCTTTGGCGAAGGGCAAATCGAGTTCACCCGAAGCGACCACGCCGCCGCCGAGCGAGCGCGGCGTTCCCGACGGCACGGTTTGCGCCGAAGCCGCCACCGAAGTGCGCCGCGAAGCGGGCGTGTTGGTGGCGATGCGCGGCGCGAAAGCGTTTTGCGCGGGCGCGGCGTAGGAAACCTGGCCCAGGGGAACGATGACGGTGCCGCCAGGAGCGGGCAGTTCCGCCCAGTTGTTGCGGCGTTTGAGCGCGTCAACCGAAACGTCATGGCCCGCCGCGCGATAGCGCAGCGCGATGGCGTCCCAGGTGTCGCCCTCGCGCACGGTTTCCATCAGGGTTTTGCCGATGGTGCCTGTGCCCCGCGTCGCGCTCGGCGCAGAAAACAGCGTGTTGGCGCCGAAACCACCCTCGGAAACGTGGGCCGCCGCATTTTTGCGGGGGGTTGTGGTCGAAACTTGATTGCCGTCGGTGGGAACGCGCAGCAGCATGGCGCCCAGAGCAGCCGAATCGCCGTCCTGAAGCTTGTTGGCGGCGCGCAGTTGGTCGGTCGAAACGCGGTATTTGGTGGCGACCGTCGCGAGCGTCTCGCCCGCAGCGACGGCGTGGTAAACATCGGCGCGAGCCGCAGGTTGCAGCGCAGCGAGCAGGGGAAGGAGCAGGGCGCCGCGAAGCGCAGAAACAGCCAAACGACTATCGAGCATAGACATAACCTCGGGGAGAATCTTCTTGAAATTAAAAATCGAATCGTTTTCGGCCCATGATTTCAAGGGGTCAAAACGACTGGGAGCCAAAAACAAAGTGCGGCAGCGCCAATTTTTCTTCTGTTGGCTTGGCACGTTTCTTCACGGAAACACGCTTGGGGAGATTTTACCCCGCATCGCCGCGCGAGGGCAACAGTGGCAGCATTTTGGCCGTTCCTGCCCGACGTTTCGGGGCCGGTTTAAACTGGCGCTCATGGCGAAACATCCCTCCGACTGCGACATTTGCCGCCGCATCGCGCAAATCCAGAGCGGCGCTCACCCCGCTTTTCTGGCCGAATTTCCCACCGGCTACGCCGTTCTGGGCGACAACCAGTTTTTTCGCGGCTACACGCTGTTTTTGTGCAAACATCCCGCGCCCGATCTGGAAGATTTGCCGCGCGACCTTCGTTTTGAGTTTCTGCGCGAAATGGCTCTGGTTTCCGAAGCGGTGGCAAACGTAGTAAAACCGCACAAAATGAACGTCGAAAGTTTGGGCAACCTCGCGCCGCACCTTCATTTTCATCTTTTCCCGCGTCAATTGAGCGAAAGCGAGCCGACAAAACCGGTGTGGCTGGTCATGCCGCAGGGCGACGAAGCCGAAAAATACGCGTTCGATGCGGCGCGCGATGGGGAACTCGTCCGTCATCTGCGTGGCGCATTGGAAGGGCAGAACGGCGAAATTTAAGGCAGCAGTCGCAAGATATTGATGCGCGCCTCAGCAAAGTCACGCGGCGACTCCCAGGCTTTGGTTTCGGCGCGTCCACCCACGATCTGCAACAATTCGCGCGCTTTGGTTGATTCACCGTGTTGGTAGCGGAGGCGCATATAAATCGTGGCCGCCGAAAGGGAGTTCGGATTTCGCGCCAGAATCGAGTCGAAGCCGCGTTTGGTGCGCGGCCAATCAATTTTGGTGCGGCCCGCCATGGTGCCGTAGTATTCGGTCTGTCCCCACACCACGCGCGCGTAAAGCTGATCGCCCGCGTCCGCACCCGCACGCCCCGCTTCGGCGTCGGCGGATTTCTGAAGATCTTTTTCCCATTCACCAGGGGCGCCGTCCCAGCGCGGCAGCAGATAAATGGCGCGTTCGCGGTAAAAATCGGTGTAGGTGGGAAACTGAGCAGTGGCGCGGGCGAAAAGTTCGTCATGCCACTCGCGCGCCGCGCCGCCCAGACGCCCGAAACGCTGCGCCGCCGCATAAAGCAGCGGTGTCGTCACTTTTTCGCCCAGCAGTTTCTGGTAAATCGGCGCCGCTTTTTGCTGGCGTTCTTCGACCGTTTGCCAGGCCTGACGCGAAACTTTGTTGGCGAACTCGCTGCCGCGCGCCGTCCAGGCGCCGTTTGTCCACGAACGCGCCAGGCAAATCCGCGCGAGCTGTGAGTTGGGACGCGCCGCGTGCCATGCCTCGATCTGCGCGTGCTTGGGCTGCCACTGCGCGTCGGTTTTCGAGTCGGTTGTGCCTTCCCAAAGTCCCACATAGAATGGCGCCAGAGTCCAGCCGCCATCGCTCATTATGGTGGGATTCTGGGTTTGCTGCGCGGCGACTTTTTCGATTTCGTCGTATTTTTTGGCTGCGATCAAGGCCGCGCCTTGAGCGCGCCACTGCTCGCTTTGCGCGGCGACATCGCCTGGGACGGAGTGAACCGGCTGGAATCTCTGGCCCGCGTATTTGCCGGAGAGAAACTGCGCCACGCGCAAAAATTCGAGCACCTCGGCGTTTTGCGAGTAAGCCGGCGTCGCGGTCAAAGTTTCCCACTCCTTCGCCGCGAGCGCGAAATCGCCGTTATAAAAGCTGCCGAGCGCCAGAGCGTAACGCGCGCTCTGGTCATTCGCATCGCTGGCGAGTCGCACCTGCGCCGCCGCGACCATGCTCTGGAAATCGCCGCTTTTGTCCAGAGTCTCCATGCGCGCGCTGAAAGCGGCGCCTGCCGGCGTCGAAGCGTCCGCCGCTTGAGCCGCAAACGGGCTGGGATCGGCGGCGTTTTGCGCCCGATTGCAGCCCGAAAAGGCCATCGCAATCGCCGGCAGCAGCAGAAAACGAAAAAGGGAAGGTTGCATTTCTCCAGTGTCTTCAATTTTTTTGTGGTGTGCTATGGGTGTGGCCGACTTAAAAACCTGCGCCCATTTGCCAAAATAGGACGCGACACCTCAAAATCAAGCAGACAATCAGTTTATGGCACGACCAGTCACGCTTTTCACCGGACAATGGGCGGATTTGCCGCTCGCAGAACTCGCGCCGCAAGGCGACGAAGCCGAAAAACACGCTTTCGATGCGGCGCGCGATGGCGAAATGCTCGAAAATCTGCGGCGCGAATTATTGAAGCTGTTGGAGGAGAATTAGGATGCGCCCGCCGATTGCTTCGCCCTCTGGTGAACCCGAAAATGTTTCGGATGACGATAAAAGTGAGCGAGTTGCGCTGGGAATCAGCATTTGTTTTCGTTATGGCGCCTCTGCTCTGGGGCGAAAAATTTACAAAGAAATGCTGACAGACCTGACCAGTATCGCAGCCACGTTGCTCGTCACCACGATACTAACGGCCATTATTCACCCTGTCTTTGGGCGCACGCATTCTTCCCAGGCGATACCGTTTTTGCAACTCTGGCTTTTCTTTTTCTGCATCTTCCCTCTATCCACCATCCTCATTGTAATGCCTTTCGCTTTTTTCGATGCGCGACGTGCAAAAACCGTGATTCTAACGCCCTACGGCGTGACCCGATGCGAAGGGAAAAAGGAAGTGGAAATTCCCTGGTCTTCTTTCTTTGGAATCACTCATTGGTCGGGCGACGTGATTTTAACGACTCTGGCCACCTCCACTGTCATCCCCCGCGAAGCCTTCGCGTCGCGCGAAGAAACGCAGGAATTCGTTCAAATCGCTCGCGAGTTACGCAAAAGTCGAGGCGCAGCCTGGCGCGATGAGTGGAAAGGAAAGGTTTTCGGCCAAAAGCCTGAAAATTGGCGCCCCAATCTGCCAAAATAGGACGCGACCCCTCTAATTCAAGGAGAAACGGAAGTTATGGCCAGACCAGTCACGCTTTTTACCGGACAATGGGCGGATTTGCCGCTCGCAGAACTCGCGCCGCTCGCCAGGCAGATGGGCTTCGAGGGCCTCGAACTCGCCTGCTGGGGCGATCATCTCGATGTCGAACTCGCCGCCAACGACCAAAGTTACGCCGACGCGCAAAAGAAAATTCTGAGCGACAATGATTTGCAGTTGTTCGCCATTTCCAATCATCTCGCCGGACAAGCGGTTTCCGATGTCGTCGATGAGCGCCACAAAGCGATTTTATCGCCCCGCGTGTGGGGCGACGGCGATTCCAAAGGCGTCAACCAGCGCGCTGCCGAGGAAATGAAACTCACGGCGCGCGCCGCCAAAAATTTGGGCGTGAAAGTCGTCAACGGCTTCACCGGCTCGTCGATTTGGCCTTATCTTTATTCGTTTCCGCCCGTCGCGGGCGATGTCATCGACCAAGGTTTCGAGAGTTTCGCCGCCGACTGGAACCCGATTCTCGATGTTTTCGATGAATGCGGCGTGGTTTTCGGCCTCGAAGTCCATCCCACCGAAATCGCCTTCGACATCGTGACCGCGCGCCGCGCCCTCGAAGCGCTGGGCAATCGCAAAACCTTCGGTTTCAACTATGATCCCTCGCATCTGGGCTATCAGGGCGTCGATTATGTGCGCTTTATCTACGAATTTTCCGACCGCATTTATCACGTCCACATGAAAGACGTGTATTGGTCGCCGACTTTAACCCAGAGCGGCGTTTTCGGCGGCCATCTCAACTTCGGCGACCACCGGCGCTACTGGAATTTCCGCAGTCTGGGTCACGGCTCGATCAATTTCGAGGAAATCATCCGCGCGCTCAACGACATCGGCTACGACGGCCCGCTTTCCAACGAATGGGAAGACAGTGGCATGGACAGAATCCACGGCGGCACCGAAGCCGCCGCGTTCATCAAACGCGCCGATTTCAAACCCTCGGATCGCGCCTTCGATGCTGCCTTCGATAAGGAAGAACAACCCGAAAGCTAAAAATTAACCACAGAGACACGGAGACACAGAGATTTTTGGAGATTAAATCCCCTCCTTCTCTCTGTGCCTCTGTGTCTCTGTGTTTTAAAACTCTAAATCATGTCTAAATATAAACAAGCCGTCGCTTACTGGGCGTTTTCCAAACTGGACGCCGCCGCTTACCAACAGGTGTTCGAGATAGGCATCACCGGCGTCGAAATGCCGCCGCGCGACCAATTCGAGGAACTGCGCGACATCGGTTTCACCATCGTCTCGATTGGCGGACACCAATCGCTCCAGGACGGGCTGAACAAGCCTTCCAATCACACGCGCATCGCCAACGAACTGCGCGCCAATCTGGAACTCGCCAAACAATTTCAAATTCCCAATCTCATCGTGTTTTCCGGCAATCGCAACGGCCTTTCCGATGAAGTCGGCGCGCAAAACACCATCGAGGGCCTCAATCTCGTTAAAAAAGACGCGGAAGAGGCGGGCGTGACCCTGGTGATGGAACTGCTCAATTCCAAGGTCAACCATCCCGATTATCAATGCGACCACACGGCCTGGGGCGTCGAAGTGGTTGCGGCAGTTGATTCGCCGCGCGTGAAGCTGCTTTACGACATCTACCATATGCAAATCATGGAAGGCGATTTGATTCGCACCATCCGGCAAAATTTCGCGCATATCGGGCATTTCCACACGGCGGGCAATCCTGGGCGCAACGATTTGGACGAAAATCAGGAGATTTTCTATCCGGCGATTGCGCGCGCCATTGACGAACTCGGTTATGAGGGCTGGATCGGCCACGAATACGGGCCGAAAAAAGACCCCTTCGAATCGCTGCGCGAGGCGCAGGCGGCGTTTGAGGTTTAGGGTTTCGCGGCAAACTCAAGGGACGAGCGAAATGCTCGTCCCTTTTGTTTTTCGAGGTGAATGATGTCCGACACAATTCCAGGCGTGAAATGGTCGCTGGCGATGAATTGTCCCCTGCGCCAGGACGATGAAAAGTCGAAGCGCGTTTTCGATCTCGCCCGCTCTTACTCGGGTTGTTTGACGGAAAGTAGCGGCACGTTCGGCATTTGTGAAGGCATTTGTGTCAACGGCACAACTTGCAGCTTTATCGGAAATTCTTTCAAAACGACGGTCTACTATCTTCCCCGTGACGGCTTTGATGTGGAAGGGGAGTTCGCGGGGCTTGGCGGTGTCGAGGGCTTGCACCAGCTCTGCGGCAACTGCCCCGCCAACGCCGCGCTCGATGGTGTCGCCGGTTGCGCCGATTTTTTCCAGACTCCAAATGGCGCGCACGAATTGGATGAAGAATTACAGCGCCTCGCCGCAGGGCTTGGTTTGGAAGCGGCCATTAAGGAAGTTTTTCCTGCGACCGATTTGATGTGGTATGGCTTTTGGATCGAGTCGCCGCTTTCTCGTGAAGCATTGAAGCTATTGCAGCCGTTGTTGGAGGCTCTGCTGGCGGAAAGTTCGGCGGGTTCTTTCTCTTTGCGCGATGCGGACGGCTTAAATCAGTTCGTGCGCGCCATCGAGCGGGCGCTTTATTTCAGTTTGGAACTTCACGTCGAAATGATGCCGCCTGGACACGTTGATTTCGGCTGGCGCACCACCTTTTCTCATTGTCCGCGCTGCAAAGCTGGCGCGCCCGTTGCGCCCTGGACGGAAGTTGCTTCGGATTGGGTTTCCTGCGGAATGTGCGGTCATGAATTCGATCCGGAGGCCACTTATTCGATGGAATCGATGGAAGCTACGGCGTTCCGCAAGCCCAGCGATTTGCGCGAAACGATGGGCGACGAGCGTTATCGTCCTTTCGCCAACGCTTACTTGATTCAACAGGGTGCCGCGCCCCAGGACGCCGCCGCGATGGTTGAGCAGCATCTGGCTCCACCCGATCCAAAGATGCTCGAAAGACGGCGCCAGGTCGCGGAAAAAGCGCGCCGAAAGCGTGAGTTCATCCTCACGGTGCTGTTTCAGGGCATCGGAGAAGCGCGTTCCGATTCTCAAGACCCGCATTTCAACAGGGCCATCCCTGAGGATTACTGGTTTAGCGCACCAGAAATGGAAATTTTGCTGGCGCGCTGCCGCGAATATGGCGTGGAATTCGTCTCCATGACGCATCATTCGGTGCATGATGATTTGAACGGCCTTCGAGTCCACTACCGCGATTTCCCCGATATGGAATCCGCTTTTAAACATTTGCTCGCTCAGGGCTGCAACGAATGGTTTTCGATTCGCCTGCTCATTCCAGACGCCGCGATTTAAACCACGAGAAAGCGGCGCGAAAATTTTCGCGCCGCTTTCTCGTGTTTTGAGATTTACGCTTCGGCGCCAATCGAGAGAATCTCAAAGCGCACCGTGCCCGCCGTCCCTTGAATTTCGGCGATGTCGCCGACCCGTTTGCCCACCAGCACCTGGCCAATCGGCGAATCTTTCGAGGCGGCGTTTTCGGTGAACTCCATCTCTTCCGAGCCGACGAGTGAGCGCGCAAAATTTGCTCGAAAATTCAAAAAAGCCTTGACTCTCCAGCGACTTGAGGGTTTTACAATCTCTTCTTGGAGGCAAAACGCGATGCGCATCGGCGAATTGTCCAGGTCAACCGGAAAAAGCGTGGCGGCCCTGCGCTACTACGAACAAATCGCTTTGATCGTCCCCTTAGAGCGCACTCAGGCGGGTTATCGTGATTATGCGCCGGACGTGGTGGAGCGCGTGCGCTTCATCGTTCAAGCGCAGGAACGCGGTTTTACGCTGCGAGAAATCAAAGCCGTTCTCGCTCTTTTAGAAAGGGGGCAGGTGCCTTGTCCTGGCGTCGCGAAAGCGGCGCGGCGCAAGATCCAACGCCTCGAAGAGCGCATCGCGCAGTTGCAGGCCCGCCGCGCCGCTTTAGCGGAAGCGGTTCAGCTCTGGGAATCCGGCTCCCTGGGCGAATCTCGCTTTTGCCCGTTGCTTGGCGCCTCCAAATCCAATTCAGGAAGTGAAGTGAATATGGGAAAAGTTGTTGAAGTTTTTATCGCGGGTTGCCCGCTGTGCGACGAGGCTGTCAAGACCGTGCAAGCGGTCGCGTGTTCCAACTGCGAGGTGAAGGTTTACGATCTGCGCGAAGGCTGCGCGACGAACGAGTGCCGTGAACTTGCGGCGCGCTATGGCGTGCGGCAAGTTCCGACTGTTGTGGTTGACGGCCAGATTGCCGCCTGCTGCCAGGCCGAGGGGATAAGTGAATCCGGCCTGCGCGCGCTGGGCGTCGGGGCAGGCTAAGAAGTCGTCGCCGTTTGAAAAAGCAAAAGCGCTCCGAGTTTTCGGAGCGCTTTTGATTTTGGTGAGAAAAATGAAATTCAGGCGCCGATCCCCAGAATTTCAAAGCGCACCGTGCCCGCCGGCCCCTGAATTTCGGCGATGTCGCCGACCCGTTTGCCCACCAGCACCTGGCCAATCGGCGACTCTTCCGATGCGGCGTTTTCGGTGAACTCCATTTCTTCCGAGCCGACAATCGTATAAAAACGCTCGGTTTGGGTCGAGAGGTTCTTGACCCTGACCGGCACGCCCAGAACCACTTCGTCCAGAGACAGATTATCGACGATCACGGCGTCTTCGAGGCGCGCTTCGAGACTGTTGATGCGCGCTTCGATGATGCCCTGCGCTTCGCGCGCGGCGTGATAACCGGCGTTTTCTTTTAAATCGCCCAGTTCGCGGGCTTCTTTGACTTCCTCTCGAATCGTGACGCGCTGGGTTTTGAGTTCTTCGAGCTGCGCTTTGAGCTTCTCGAAACCCTCGCGCGTGAACTGCGCTTGCAATGATGACATATATTTCTCAATTCCTCTGCAATAGTTGGAAAGTTTGCCCTTTCTTCCCTTATAGTGTGCGATAAAAACGGCATCTCGCGCTGTTTTTGTTGCGACTGCCACTTCGCTATGGCATAGTAAAGGCGACCGGACTTGCGATGTTGGACGCGCAAGCAGGGCATAGCATTTGCTTTGCCCCGCTTCCGATGCGGCCAGCGAAAGCAGTTCCAACTCAGGAACAACATTCTTGTTTTGGCAAATGCTTGGTCGTAAACAGCCGGACTCTCGTCGCACCATTTTCTTACTTGGAGGAGGTGACATCATTATCATGCGTAAACTCGTTCTTGCCGTCGCCGTCGTTGCGGCTGGCGCTGTGACCTTCGTCGCGGCTCCTCAAGCGCAAGCCCAGCAATATCCCAGCGTGGCCGGACTCACTCCGTTCTCGCCCGAAGCCAACTTCATGTCTTTGCCAGGCTACCTGCGTTACCGCTACTTCGTCACTTCGCGAACCTGGATTTCTTACGAAGAAGCGGCTCGTATCGTCGCCGGAGGCTAAAGCCTCTGTTCCTCATCAGGGGACGAAAAGAAAGCGCGTTTGCAAAAATTGTCTTTTTAGATGCGAACTTGAACACTTCATTTGCAGTCGAAGTGCCACCGTTGTTGGAAACTCCCTTTTTCAACAGCTTCGTTCCCCCTAATAAAGAAGGTTTTTGTGAATCTGCGTTTTTCTTTTCGTCCCTTTTTGTTTTCCTCCCCTCGTGTCTCTCAAGTCCCTCTCGCCGTAGCTTTTACGGCGTCGCTGCTGGGCTTTTCTTCCCTTTCCCCCGTTCCAGCCCGCGCGCAAACAGCGACGGCTGCGGCCAAACCTATCACGGTGAACATCGACGGGCGGGTTTCCTCGCCCGATCCGGCGCCGTTGCTCGAAGGCGGCGTGGTTTATGTGCCCCTGCGCGGCGTTTTGGAAAATCTGGGCGCCAGAGTCGAGTATTTTCCCGCCGAAAAACGCATCGAAATCCGCCAGAACGATAAAACCTACGTTTTGCGCCCCGAAATCGCCAACGCGACGGTCGGGTCGGAAATTTTGCCGGTCGCGGCTCCCAAACTGGTGGCGGGCCGCGCTTTCGTGCCGCTTCGCTCGATTGCTGAGCTGTTCGGTTATCGCGTGGGCTGGCTGAGCGCCGAGCGCACCGTCGCCATCTACACCACTGACAGCCTCAAGCCGTCTTTTGTTGATCATCGCGCCCAACTGCGCTCGGCGGGCGCTTTCGGCGTCGCCATCGACTTTGCGGGCGTTCCGCTGGCCGAAATTCCCCGCCTCCTCGACGCCGCCAAAAGCGCCGGAGCCGGTCTGGTTAAAACCCGTTTCGACTGGCACACGCTTCAGCCCACGAAAGACGGCGCCTTCGATTGGAGCGTTTACGACGCCGTGGTGCGCGAAGCGCGCGCACGGGGCCTGAAAGTGGTCGGCGTTTTGGGCAATTCAGCGCAGTGGGCTTCAGTTTCGCTTTCCAGCCAGCCCAATGAATGGCGCAACAGCCCGCCCAAAGAAGGCGAACTGGCGGCGTGGTCGAACTACGTCAAACGCGTCGTGGGCCGCTACCGCGTCGATGTGCAGGCGTGGCAGGTATGGGAAAACCCCTCGGCGCAAAACTTTCGCTCCGTATCGCGCAACTATCGCAACCTGCTGCGTCTGGCGACCGAGGCCGCGCGCCAGTCCGACGCCAAAGCCATTGTTCACGCCGCCGAGCCAGGCGGCGTCGAACTGGATTTCATCGGCGATTTAACCCGCAACGGCCTGACTTCGATTGACGGCGTGAACGTGTTTCCCGTCGCTCAGTGGCAGCCTGGCGTGGCCAACGCCCCCGAAAACTTCATTTTGCCCTACGCCATCCTGCGCGAGCAGGGTGGCAAAACCCGCGACTACTGGCTGGGCGGCGCTTCAGCGCCCGTCGTGGAGCTAAAAAACCCCGATACCTCGCTCACGGACGCCCAACGCGAACTGCTGGCGAATTTCTCGCCCGCCGCGCAGGCCGATTATCTGGTGCGCCTCTTTGCTCTGTCTCTGGCGGCTGGCAGCGAAAAAATGTTCTGGAATCCGTTGCAGGACGGCGCCCCTTCGTCCAGCGAGGCCGTGTCGCCCTTCGTCGCCGGAACCGGCCTGGTGCGCGCTGACGGCACGCGGCGCCCCGCCTTCAACGCTTTTAAATTGATGTCCGGCAACGTCGGAAGCCGACCTTACGTCGGTAATCTCTCGTTCGACCGCAACGCCATCGCGCTGCTTTTCGACGACAAGAAAACCGGCACTCTGGTGGCCTGGTCGCCCAACGGCGCGGCGTCGCTCAACCTGTCTTCGAGCGGCGTTGCCGACCCGCAACTGCCAGGCTCGACTTTTGTGGCGACGCGGCCCGATTCGCAGGTTCTGGATTCGAGCGGCGCCGTCATCGCGCCGCCCGATGGCGTGATTCGGCTCACCCAGCGTCCGGTTGTGATTACCAATGTCGGCCTCGACACCGCGACCGCCGCGCGTCTGAGCGAAGGCGGCCTGCGTCTGGCCCCGTCAGGAACTTCCTACGCCGCCGCCCAGGAAGTCAGGGCCTCCTTCGGTCCCGATGGCGCCGAAGACGGGCTGTTCTGGCGCCGTTTTCAGAACTTCGGCGGCATGGCGCGCAAGTTTTCGACTTATGACCGTCAGCAAAACGGCCTCGTCACCGAAGCGCAGCGCGAGATTCTCGACCTCCAGTCGTCCAAACCTTTCATCTACCTCGATGTGGCCGATGATTTCCTCTTCAACGCGGGAGGAGTGCCAGTCACCATTACCGTCGAAGTGCGCCGTCCATCGGCATCGAGTAACAGTTCCATCATCAACTCGGCTTCCGGTTTTCGCGTCGAATACGACTCGCCCACCGGCTACAAATCCACGCCGTTTCAGATTGTCGAGCCAGGCGAAGGCTGGGCGACCTACACTTTTGCGGTTCCCGATGCCAGTTTCGCCAACGCCGAAGGCTACGATTTGCTCATCAACACCAACGGCTCCAAGCGGAATTTGACCTTTGGCTCTCTCGCAGTGCGTCGCGGCGCGTCGTCGGTCGCTCAAGCCGTTCAATAGAATCAGTTTCATAAGCAAATTGAGATGAATAGTTGGCTTTGCCTGGCATTGACAATGCACTTGGGCGGAGCCAACTAAAATCTTGCTTTGCATACTGAAAAAATAAATCAAAATAAACCTTTGACAAGTGAGTTGAGACAGAGTAAGATTGTGGCGAAACAACTTTTCCTTCTTACCGGCAAGAAATTGTGCAACGGATAGGATGAAAAGGGTTCTAACTGCGAAACGAACGGAAGGCCAACCCTTTTTCGGCTTTCAAATCGGTTTTCACATTGAGTCAAAGTCACTGATTCGGGCAAGAGCGGAGGCAACACGGCCACTCCGTTTAAAAACGAAAAGTGCGAGACTTAGCGCGAAAAACGAAGCGAAAGGCGAGGAGTCGAGGTCATCCGTCGTTAATACCAAGGAGTTTCTTTGAAACTTATGAAAAAGATGACCAAACTTTCTGCGCTGCTGGCCGTTGCCGCCGCCGCGCCCGCCGTTGTCGCCCCCAACCTGGTGGCTCCGGCTCAGGCCCAGGACGCCGCGCGCGCCGAATTTCAGGACGTTCCGCGCGACCACTGGGCCTACGACGCTCTGCAGCGCCTCGCCGCTGCCGGCGTGATCGAGGGCTACCCGCCCTCCGGCGATTTCCGTGGCCAGCGCGCCATGACCCGCTACGAGTTCGCGGTCGCCATCGCCCGCTTGCTCAACCGCATCCCCGCCGTCGGCGCTGAAGTTGACCTCACGACGATCAACCGTCGTTTGACGGATCTCGAAGGCCGTCCGATTCCCGACGTGACGATGGCTCAGGTCACCGACATGATCGCCGCTCTGCGCCGCGAATTCGCCGACGAACTGGCCCGTCTGGGCGCTCAGGTGGACGCTCTCAACACCCGCGTCACCACCATCGAGAACCGCGTGACGCCGGCACCGCGTCTCACCATCACGCCGTCCATCCTGCACCACACCGGCTACGCCAACTACATCAACAACGGCACCAACCCGCCCTTCACCGGCCGCAGCTTCCTCAACCCGTTGCAGGGACGCGGCAATCCCCTGGCGTTCAACCAGCAGTTGGCTCCTGGCGCCGCCCCCACGATCACCGTGTTTCCGAACGTGGCCATCAACGGACAGCCCCTGCCCCCCTTCACCTTCGGCGGCGGCACGTTCGGCGATGTCACGCCTTTCGCGACGACCCCGCGTGAGCCCAACGCCGCCAGCGACCGTGCGAACAAGAAGTTTTCTTACACCGACTTCGAAATTCGCATGACTGACCGCGTGTCGGATCGCCTCAGCCTCAACGCCGCGATCCGCTCGCTCGGCTCCAACCAGGAAGACCCCTGGGCCGGTGATTCGCAGGCCAACGTTTATGTCCGCGAAGCCTATGCTTCGGCTGACCTGAGCGACCGTGGTTTCCTGGGCACTCGCGGCCTGTCCACCACTCTGGGCCGTCAGCGCACTAAAATCGCGCAGGGCTTGTTGTATGACAACGATCTCTCGCCCACCGACCAGCTCCGCCTCGACTTCAATGTTGGCCCCGTGGCGCTGAGCGGTTTCATCGGCACCTCCAACAACGTGACGGGTCTTGGCCCCATTGGTCTTGACCCCTATGTCACCCAGGGTTCGGTTTTCTTCCTGAACACCGGCTTCGCTGGAGGCGGAACCAACCGCGTTGTCGGCTTTCCGCAATTCGGTATTGGCCCCGTGGCGGGCGGCGTCGGTGGACTTGGCTTCGCCGCCGACTTCAACCCCTTTGTTGCCGACGACAACGAAACCCTCTATCGTGCCAGCCTCAACCTCTTCCGTTTGGCCGGACAGCCCGTCAACCTCGGCTACAGCCGTTTGGCTTCCGGCTTCCGTCAACAGAAGGGCGACTCGTTCGATTTGACTCTGCCTCTGTTCAACCGCACCGTCGGCTTTGAATATGTGCGTCAAACGCGCGATGCACTCGGTCGCAATCCAGAAAATTTCGACGCCGTCAATGGCACTAATGGCGGCGATGCCAGAGCCTATATCGCTACGGTTCCGGTTCTGCGCACCGGCATTTTGGATTTGAACTTCGCTTACGGCAGCGCCAGCAACAACTTCGAATACAACGTCATCTCGTCTGCCAACCCCTACGCTCGTTCGTATGGACAGGCCATCTTTGATCGCCCGATGGCTCTGGGCGCTCCTTTGATGTTCGCCGATGCCAACGGTCAGAACGGTGGTTTCGTGGCGGCCAAAAGAACTGTCGACTTCAACGGCACGGTGCGCTTGCCCCTGGGCTTTCTGCGCCGCGTTCCGCTTGACTTCCGTTATTACACCGCCGATTCGGGTAGTAATGCCTTTGGCCCAGGCACTGGCCGTGTTGACCTCGGTCGGGTCTACTCTATCGGCACCACGTTCAATGTCACCCCTGGTCTTGATTTGAATATCATGGGCGGCAACTACTCGCCCGACAGCAATGCACTGCCGGAAGTGCGCTACGTTCGCGTTGGCGCCAGCGTCGGCTTCTAAATCAGGCTGTTCGTAAGAAAAAGGCTTCGCCAGAAATGGCGGAGCCTTTTTTTCTTTGAAATTTGGAAAACTTGAGCTCGGATACGGCCAAACTGTGCATCGCAACATGAAAATTGCAGACCCTCAACCCGCTTCATTTCACCATTATGCCCAAACTTCTGCTTGTTGACGGCTATTCGCTGCTTTATCGCGCTTTCTTCTCCTCGCCGCCCTTCTCGACCCAGGCGGGCGAACCGACCGGCGCGCTCTACGGTTTCATCCGCATGGTGACGCGGCTGCTGGATGAAAACCAGCCCGATTATGCCGTCGTGGCCATCGACGCGCCAGGCGGCACCTTTCGCCACGACGCCGACGAAACCTATAAAGCCAATCGCTCCGTCACGCCCGACGACCTCAAAATTCAGCAAAAATTAGTGCGCGAACTGCTCGACGGCCTCTCCATCCCGCGCTACGAACACGTTGGTTTCGAGGCGGACGATGTCATCGGCACGCTTGCGGCGCGCGGTGCGGCGCGCGGCGAGGAAGTCATCATCGTGACCGGCGACGGCGATTATTTGCAGCTTGTCGAAGACAAAGTGCGCGTTTTACTGACGCGAAAAGGCGTATCCGACCTCGAAACTTACGATGTCGCCGCCGTGCAGGCGCGCTACGGTTTCGCGCCCAAACTGGTCGCCGATTTCAAAGGTCTTAAAGGCGACGCTTCGGACAACATTCCTGGCGTGCCTGGCATCGGCGACAAAACCGCGATGGCACTGATTCAAAAATTCGGCCCCTTGGAAGGCATTTACGAGCATTTGGAAGACACTGCGCCGCCGCGCATCCGCGAACTGCTGCGAACGCATCAGGAACAGGCGTTCCACTCGCGCCACATGGCGACCATCGTGTGCGATTTGCCGGTCGAAAAGCAGCCCGAAGAGTTTCAATACGACCCCAGCGACCCGCAAAAACGCGCTCTGGCCGCGCAGACCGCGCGGCGTTTCGAGTTCAAAAGCCTCGCCGCGCGCTACGAAGCGCCGCCCGAAGGCGGGCAAAGCGCGCCCGCGCCCGAAGTCGCGCCGGCAAAACTGTTTGAAGTCGCTCTCGAAACGACGGATTCGCCGCGTGTTGCGCTCGATTGGCTCGAAAAACGCGGCCCGAAAGCTCTGATTGCGATTTCGCAGGGTGAAGACGGTTTTTTCTTCGCCCACGAAGCGCAGGCGCTGCTTTTTACGGGCGATTTAACAGAAAATGCCGCCACCGCGCAGACCTCATTCGATTTCGGTGAAGAGCGCGGGGAATCACTGGGAAGTTGGATGGAAGACTCGTCCAAACCGAAAATTGCTCACGACGCCAAAGCCCTGATGCGCCGTTTACAGGCGCAAAATATCAAATTAAATGGCATCGCCGCCGACACCCTGGTGATGGGTTATTTGTGCGAACCAGCGCGCCAGCAGCACTCGATTCCCTTTCTGGCCGAAAAATTTCTGCGCTACAGTCTGCCTGAAGCGCTCGCGCCCAAAAAACGCTCCAAAAACGCGAGTTTGTTTGAAGGGGAAGAGCCAAATGACGAAGAAATCGCGGCGCGCCGCCAGTTTGGGGCAGCGCACACGGCGGTTTTGGGCGAACTTGAACCGGTTCTGCGCCACGCGATCGGCGAAATCGGCCACGAAAAAATTTTCGACGAGATGGAACTGCCGCTCATTCCGGTTCTGGCTGGGATGGAAAGCGTGGGAATGCTCATCGCGCCGCAGGGTTTGCGTGAACTGGGCGAAAAGTTAGAAAACGACGCGCGGCGTCTGGAAAAGGAAATCTGGGAATCGGCGGGCGTCGAGTTCAATATCGGCTCGCCCAAGCAGTTGCAGGAGATTCTTTTCGACAAGTTAAAACTCGACACGGGCCGCAAAAACAAAAGCGGCGGTTATTCGACCGACGCTTTCACGCTCGAAAAACTGGCCGAAGAGCACGAAATCGTGCGAAAAATCCTCGATTATCGGGGCACGACCAAGCTCAAATCCACCTATGTTGATGCGCTTTTGACGCTGATGACGCCCGAACATCGCGTTCATTCGACGCTCAATCAAACCGGAGCGGTGACGGGACGCCTTTCTTCGAGCGACCCGAATCTGCAAAACGTGCCGATTCGCTCCGAACAGGGCCGCTTGATTCGCCAGTCCTTCATCGCGCCCGCAGGCCACGTTCTTTTGTCGGCGGACTATTCGCAAATCGAACTGCGGATTCTGGCGCATATCACCGGCGACGCGCCGCTCGTGGACGCTTTTCAGACGGGCGAAGACGTTCACGCCCGCACCGCCGCCGCGCTGTTTGGGGTTCCGGCGAGCGAAGTCGATAAAGAACAGCGCCGCCTCGCCAAAATGACCAACTACGCCATCGCTTATGGCGTGTCGGGTTTTGGCCTCGCCAAGCAGCTCGGAACCGGCACCAGCGCCGAGGCGAGCGAGTTCATCAAAACCTATTTTGAAACGCTTCCAGGCGTCAAAAAATACATCGACGACACGCTCAAAGAAGCCAAAACGCGCGGCTACGTCGAAACGCTCGCGGGGCGCAAAAGGCCGCTTCCCGACATCAACGCCAACGCGTTCCAGGTGCGCGCCGCCGCCGAACGCACGGCGATCAACCATCCCATTCAAGGCACCGCCGCCGATATGATGAAGCTGTCGATGCTCGCCATCGCGGAAGAAATCGAGGGGAGAAAACTCAAAGCGAACTTGACGATGCAGGTTCACGACGAACTGGTTTTCGAAGTGCCGGACGAGGAAATCGAGGTCGTTTCCGAACTGGTGCGGCGCAACATGAGCGAAGTTCCGGCGCGCTATTTCAGTTTGCGGGTGCCGCTGGTGGCGGATGTCGGAACCGGCCCGAACTGGCAGGACACGAAGGGGCGGGAGTGAAGATAGTTGCGGTTAGAAACGCTCCCCTGCCAGTTGTGCTGGCTCTATTCGGATGCTTTATCGTCATTGGCGCCCCAATAGAACAAGGAAGAGGTCTTCCTCTTCAAAACTTATTTATCGCCATGTTTTATTTGGTGGCTGGGTCCGCCTTTTGTTACGCAATTCTTAAAAACCAAATCATCATAGAAGATGAGGTTATTGTTTTTAGGAGGCTCTTTTTTGAAAGAAGCTATAAAATCGACCACATTGATTCGATTGATATTTTTCCAAAAGGAAACTCGAATGGCGCTGAGTATCATTTGAAAATAATCTCTGGAGGTAACGCCTACAGTCACAACCTCAGCATCTATAAATATGCGGACGCAATGGCAGTTTTGAACCTGCTTCTCCAAAGGAACCCCGCAATCAAACCAGAAATGGGCGCAAGAGACGCCATCCGATTCAAGCCAGATTACTGGTGACAACTCTGGTTGCGTGAAACGTTTCAATTGGCCTTCACGCCAAAGCCAAGGTTTTTCTTCTGCTGTTGCGGCGATTGGGTTTTGAGTTCCCCGACGTGATGGCCTGGCCGATTTCGTCCGCCGTTGCGCCACTGGCAATGGTGGCGCGAATCAACAGCTCGAAGGAGACCGCTGGATCGCCCGCTTCCGCTTTGGCAATCCGTGACTGGCTGGAACCGATGGAAGCAGCCAGAGCAGTTTGAGTAAGTCCGCTGCGGGCGCGGGCTTCTTTGAGTTTGCGGTGCAAGGCCAGACGAATGGCGATAAGGGCTTCGTCTTCGGGCGTCAATCCCAGGAATTCGGCTCTCGTAGTTTCGCTCCCCAAGTCTTCGACGTTCATTTCTTCTCCTTTTGGTTTGACGCGGCGCGCGCCGCGTCATAGGCGGTCAGCCGGTCTTTGACCGTCTTTTTGTCCTGCTCGCGTAGTGTTGGCGTGGTTTTGTTGATCTGGTGAATCAGCAAAACGCGGTCTGCGTCGGCGCGGTAGAAAATCAGCCAGTTGCGATTCGCCTCGCGGACGCGCAGTTCGTAATTGCGGGGCGCGATGTCGAACAAAGGCCGCGCCTGCGGCATGCCCAACACTTCACCGCGCTGCAACAATCCCAACAAAAAACCCGCCTCCCGCCTCGCCTGCGTGCCCATCGGTGGTGTGCCAATCTCCACGCCGTTGAAACGGAAAAGCGGTTTTTCTTCTGGATTCACGCCGAGAAGTATGCTGGATGTGACATATCATTGTCAAAGAGGGAGAAAAGCCGCAGGCTGCGACGTGAACTCTTTGGTCTGACCTGGCAAATTAAGACGGCGAGACCGCGTTTTACCAAAGAAAAGCGCGCCTCAACGCCTTTATAAAGCCAGATTTCGCCTTGCGCCGCGTCCTTCTCGCTGCTAAAATTGCTGAGGTTTCCCCTTTTCTCCATCCCCACATCGTTGCATTACCCGTGTCTGGCGCGGGTTATTGGGGGAATCAAATCCCAATCTTAGTTTTTCAGACGTTTCCCCGCGCAGATCCTCCCTCCTAATGTGGTTTCGCCGATGGGAAAGTGTCCCAAGGAGCCACACTGGTGGAAGACACCCTCACGAACAACACGCCCGCGACCGACGACAACTCTGTCGAACAGCCCGTCGCGGCCCCCACAACCGACACCGCTCCGGCCCCCGCCGCCGCCCCGACTGAAGCCGCGCCAGCCGAAAACGTCGCGCCGCCCCAGGAAACTCCGGTTGCGCCGGCCCCCACCACCGAGGGCCGGCCCGCGCGCCAGCCTTCGATGGCCCAGGTCATGGAACTCGACGAATTCGCCGAGTTCATGGCGGGCGCCGACGCTCTGGAGCGCGGCTCGCTGATGAAAGGCATCGTGGTGCGCCGCGAAGACAACGGCAGCGTTCTCATCGATATCGGCGCCAAAAGCGAGGGCATCATCCCGCGCAACGAGTTGGGCGACGAAGATATCAACGTCGGCGATGAAGTGGAAGTGGTGGTTGTTCGTCCCGAAGACGACGAAGGGCATCCGATTTTGTCCAAGCGCCGCGCCGATTTCGAGCGTCTCAAGCGCGAAATCGCCGAAGCCAAAGAATCCGGCGCCGTTTTGCAGGCGACCGTCAAAGAAAGCGTTAAAGGCGGCCTTTTGGTCGATCTGGGCGTTTCGGCGTTCATCCCCGCCTCGCACGTTGACATTCGCAACCGCTCCGATCTGGCGCGTCTGGTGGGCCGCGTGATTCCGGTTCGCATTATCGAAGTTGACTTCAAGAAAAACCGCGATAAAGTCATCGCTTCGCACCGTCTCGCCTCCGAAGAAGAGCGCGAAAAGCGCGAAAGTGAAGCGTGGTCGTCGCTCGAAAAAGACAAGATCGTCGAGGGTATCGTGCGCCGCATCACCGATTTCGGCGCTTTCGTCGACATCGGCGGCTTGGACGGCTTGCTGCACGTCCGCGAAATGGCGTGGGGCCGCGTCGAGCATCCTTCGCAGGTCGTGAAAAAGGGCCAGAAACTTCAGGTTCTGGTTTTGGAACTCGATGAAGAGCGCAAGCGCGTCGCTTTGGGTTTGAAGCAGCTTTTGCCCGATCCGTGGAAAAAAGCGGCCAAGAATTTCCGCACCGGACAGACCGTCAAAGGCAAAGTCGTGCGTCTGGCGCCGACGTGCGCGTTTGTCGAGATCGAGCCAGGCGTCGAAGCCATCGTGCCGATTTCTGAGATGAGCGAAGAGCGCATCAAAACGCCCGAAGAAGCCCTTCAGGTCGGCCAGGAAGTCGAGGGCCGCATCAAGAGCATTCAGTCGAATCTGCGCCGCATCACGATGAGTTTGCGCGCTGCGGTTGTCGAAAAAGAGCGTCAGGAAACGCGCACGGCGGTCAAAGAAGTGAATAATCGCGCTTCGGACGACGGCCCGCTTCGTCTGGGCGATCTGTTCGGCAACGAACTGCGCGCCGCGCGCGAAAAAGGCAAAGAGCGCAACCGCTCCCGCGAGGAAGCGCGCGCGCTGGCCGAGGAAGAGTCGGACGAAGATGACGATTTTCTCGAAGACGACATCGTGGAAGACACCGAAGACGATGTGGATGTCGATGTTTCGGCCTATTCCGCCGAAGCCGTCACCAGAGACATCACCGGCGGCGAACCCGACGGGGCTCCCTCCGGCTCCAATGCGGGCAACGAATCGGTGGAGTAAGTTTGAGAATCGAGGAAAGGCGGGCGCGATTGCGTCCGTCTTTTTTCGTTTGGGCGGCGCGTTAAAATAGAAGAAGGGGTGTGAAATGACGCGAACTATTGATTTAGAGCAGGAAAAATTAGGGTTGGAAGAGGTTGTGGCTATGGTTGAAGGTGGCGATGAAGTTGTGGTGACGCGCGGCGAGGAACAAATCGCGCGTGTCAATCATATTCAGGGGGCGAAACCTGAAAGGCAGTCGCTGCTGGGCACTCATCGAGGCTGGGTTTCTTACATCGCCGACGATTTCGATGCGGAACTACCCGATTCGTTTTGGCTGGGCGAAGAATGAAAATCCTCCTCGATACTCACATCTTCATCTGGGCCGTCACTTCGCCCCAAATGCTTTCGGCGGCTGCGACATCTCACTTGCAAAACACTCGCAATGATTTCTTTTTGAGCATGGCCAGCGTTTGGGAAATGCAGATCAAGATTGATTTGGGCAAGTTGAGTTTGAATGGCTCTCTGCCAGAGGTTGTAAGAAAACGACAGGATGAGAGCGGACTTCTCATTTTGCCCATCGAACTCCGCCACATTTATGCACTTTCGCATTTGCCCCAACATCACCGCGATCCGTTCGACCGTTTGCTCATCGCGCAGTCGCAAACCGAAAAATGCCGGTTTTGACGGCGGACGCGGCGTTTGCGCTTTACGATGTCGAAGTTTTGAGTTGAAATTGAAACCACAGAGGTTTTTATGGATTTCTCCGACAAGCTACAGGCTCTCGCGGCTAAAATTCCGGCGCTGTGCCCGCGTCTTCAAACCGAGGAAGCGACCAAAAACGCCCTGGTGATGCCCTTCATCGCTGCATTAGGTTACGATGTGTTCGACCCGATGGAAGTAATTCCCGAATTCATCGCGGATCACGGCATCAAAAAGGGCGAGAAGGTCGATTACGCGCTCGTTAAAGACGATCAAATCATCGTTATCTTCGAGTGCAAGCACTGCGGTGGCGATTTGTCGGTGCAGCACGCCTCGCAGTTGTTCCGCTATTTCGGTGTGACAACGGCGCGCGTTGGGGTTTTGACTAACGGCGTTCAATATCGCTTCTTCACCGATCTGGAATCGCCCAACAAAATGGACGAGGTGCCGTTTCTCGAAGTCGATATGACCAGACTCAACGATTCGCTCGTCGCGGAACTGAAGAAGCTGACTAAACCGGCGTTTAACCTGGACGAACTGTTAACGGGCGCCGCCGACCTCAAATACACGCGCGAGATTAAACGCTTGATGAGCGAGCAGTTGGACGCGCCCAGCGACGAGTTCGTCAAAATGTTCGCCTCGAAAGTGTTTTCCGGCCCGCTCACGCCGGCCCGCCGTGAATATTTTGGCGGCCTGACGCAACGCGCTTTTAAATCCTTGCTTTCCGAGCAAATTTCACAGCGCTTGCAAAGCGCGATGGGCGAGGGCGCGGCGCCTGTCAATTTGTCGGTTCACAGTGCCAACCCTGCACCGATCAACGTGGAAGTCACTGTAGACAATTCTAACGAACAGGAAAACGAGCCAAAAAAGGATGCCGTCAACACCACCGAAGACGAGTTGCAGGGCTTTTACATCATCAAAGCGATCTTGCGCCAAAACGTCGAACCCCTGCGGATTATCGCTCGCGACACCCAGAGCTATTTCGGGGTTTTGCTGGACGACAACAACCGCAAACCTCTGGCGCGCCTTTATTTCAATCGAGGTCAGAAGTATCTCGGCCTTTTCGATGAAGCGCGCCAGGAAACCAAACTTCCCATCGCCGATTTAAATGACATTTACGACCACGCCGACGAATTGAAACGTGTCTTGGCGTTCTACGAAAAGACGAATCAGACAGCCGGTGAGGGATAAGAGAAGTGCCTTAGTTAACCGCGCGTTGCGCCATACTGCGTGCATTGCTATAATTTCTGAGGCCGCTCCTCGAAATGCGCGATTTGCGCGCGGCGAGGGGCTTTTTTATGCGCCGAAAAGCGCGGCAGAAGCGCCATTTGAGAGACTTTTGAACGTATGCCAACAATTTCGCAACTGATTCGCAAGGGTCGCAAGCCCAATCCCAAAAAATCCAACACCGCCGCCTTCAAAGAGGCTTATAACGGTGTCAAAGGCGCGCCCACGCTGGGCTACGCCGCTCCGCTCATGCGCGGGGTGTGCTTGCAGGTCAAAACCGACAAGCCCAAAAAGCCCAACTCGGCCCTGCGCGCCAAAGCGCGCATTCGTTTGAGCAACCGCAAGGAAATCACCGCCTACATCCCTGGCGAAAAGCACAACTTGCAGGAACACAGCGTGGTTTTGGTGCGCGGCGGTCGCGTCAAAGATATGCCTGGCATCAAATACAAAATCGTGCGCGGCGCGCTCGACTGCGCCGGAGTCACCGGACGCAAGCGTAGCCGCTCGAAATACGGCGCCAAAAAGCCCAAAGCAGCCGCGAAATAAGAAGTCGGGAGACGGAATACGGGAGACGGTAGAAATCATTCCGTCTCCCGTATTCCGTCTCCCGTATTGGAGAAAAAATGTCCCGTAAAGGCCCCCAGAAGAAAACGCCCATCACCGGTGATCCGGTTTACAATTCGATGCTGGTGCAGCGCTTCATCAATAAGATGATGTATGACGGCAAAAAATCGGTTTCCGAAGCGATTTTTTACGGCGCTCTCGCCAAAATCGAGGAACGGAGCGGCAAAAATCCGCTCGAAGTCTTCGCTGCCGCGATGAAAAACGTCACGCCCGCCGTCGAAGTGCGCTCGCGTCGCGTCGGCGGCGCCACCTATCAGGTGCCCACCGAAGTTCGCCCCGAACGCAAAACCGCGCTTGCGATTCGCTGGACAATTGACAACGCCCGCAAGCGCAACGAGAAAACGATGGTCGATAAACTCGCCACCGAACTCATGGAAGCCGCGCGCGGATCGGGCACTGCCGTCAAGAAAAAAGAAGACACCCATCGCATGGCCGAAGCCAACAAAGCCTTCGCCCATTATCGCTGGTAAAAACTTCAGGTGCGAAATTGGGAAGCGAAGCGACAAATGTCGCTTCGCTTTTTCGTGTTTCGATTCCCAAGCGACATGAAGTCGCAGCCAACGAACGCGTCGGCCTTCGCCGACGCAATCGCAGTCATCGTGTCAACGAAGGTTGACATTTTCGTTGGCTGCGACTTCATGTCGCTTATAAACGATGAACGCCCCCACTTTTTACGCGATTCTGGAAGTCGCGCGCGACGCGACGGCGGAGCAAATCAAGGTTTCGTTTCGTCGTTTAGCCAAAAAATGGCATCCCGACCGCTTTCCCGACGCCCAATCGAAAGCCCAGGCGACGCGGCAGATGCAGCTCATCAACGCCGCCAACGACACGCTCAAAGATGAGGCAAAGCGCCGCCAATACGACGCCTATCTGCAAAATCCGCGCACGCCTCCGCCCTCGCGTCGCGCGACCTCAAAACCTCCATCTCCAAGCCGTCCCGCTCCGGCGCGTGAAAATCCCTGGCGCGCGGCCTCGCCCCGCGCGCAGGCGGCGCCGCGTCCGACCCCGCCGCCCACTCCCACGCCTCCGCCCAATCCAGCGCAGCAGGCCGCTTCCGCCGAGCGTCACGAACGCTTCAACGCCGAAGTCAAAGCCTACTTCGACCATCTGATTCGCAAAAATCCGGCGCAAAAGCAGCGTCTGCTGTCCACGCTCAAATGGCAGATGACCAAGAAGAAAACGGCGGTTCGCAAAGGTCTCGAAGCCGGAGGGAGCGAAGAAACCTCGCTGCGCCGCTGGGCGCAGGCCGCCAAACGCGCGGGCGATAACGGAGCCAAAGCGCCGTCCCCCGCGCCAGGCGAGGCGTCGCGTTCGCATCCCAAACCGCCTCCCGCGCCCAGGCGCGACGCGACGCCTTTGGATGAAACCGTCGTCGCGTCGGTGAAATGGTATTACGACGAACTTATCGCTCAAAATCCGCTCGACAAACAGGCTCTAGGCGCCGCTTTGCACTGGCAGCTGACGCGAAAAAAGGTCGAAGTCGCCAATCTCATTCGCGCCGGTCAGAGCGAAGAAAACGCGCTGTGGCGCTGGGCCTACGAGGCGCGGCGCGCGGCGGATGGGCGCGTTAAAAAGCGCTGACCGAAGCTGTGTTATGCTTTTTAACGTGTTGCGAAACGCGAAATGGCTGCCCATGTGGCGACGGCTGATTCCCTTGTGGATCGGTTTGTGGCTGCTGTCGTCGTTCGGCGGCCCCGCCGCCGCGTGGCAGCATCTCGACGGCACACTTTGCAACACCTGCACCTTCGCCGCGCAGGTTTTCGACCCTTGTTGCGACGAAGCACAGCCGCGCGCTGAGATGGGCGTGAGTGCGCCCGACGACTGCCAGCAGTGCTGCGCGCCGGCTCCGCAGCACGCGCCCGACAAATTGCTTTCGCCCCTCTCTCACGCGGCGATTTTGGCTGTCCCCATCGCTTTCGCGCCGCCCGCGCGACGCGAAACGCGCCGGTTTTTCGCCCTCGCCGCATTGCCTCCCGATGCCCTGCGGCGTCCGCCGCCGCGTGGCCGCGCGCCTCCCTGCTTGTTTTCGATTTCACCCTTTTGAACTTCTCGAAAACAAGCAGGGAACATGAAACCATTCAAATTTAAACCCCGCTCGGCGTTCACGCTGATCGAACTGCTCGTCGTCATATCCATAATCGCGATCCTCGCGGCGATTCTCTTCCCCGTTTTTGGCCGTGCCCGCGAAAACGCGCGCCGCGCTTCGTGCGCCTCGAACCTCAAACAAATCGGTCTGGCGCTGCAAATGTATGTGCAGGACTTCGATGGCCGCGTGCCGATTTGTGTCGACAACTCCACCCCAACGCCCACCGACGACAGTGGTTACTGGTGGGTCACGCTCTTCAAATACACCAAAAACGACCAGATTTTCATCTGTCCGAGCTGGCAGCGCACCCCGCTACCGACCGGACTTTTCGCCTACGAAACGCCGCCCGACGAGACCAAACCTTTTCTGCACTTCGGCATTTCGGGCACCTACGTCTGGAACGAAACCATGGACGGCTCGCCCGAAATGCGCCTCACCGGAACTTCGAGCGACGGCAGGAGCTACGGCCCCGCCGAAGTCGTGGCGGTTTCGGAAGGCTTCAACGGCTCGCACGTCTGGAAACCGGAACACGTTTCGCCCCTCGGCAATCCCGAACAGCGTTTGCGCTACTTCCACTTCGACGGCGCCAACGTCGCCTACGCCGATGGCCACGTCAAATGGCTCAAAAATACCAGTATGAAACGCCGTTTGTGGGCACCCTACGAAACGGCCTGGCTCGACTAAACACCATGAAAAACACCATTTTAATCCCCGCCGCCATTGCGCTGCTGGCGGGCTGCAACCAAACCCGATACACCGAACCCGTCGGACAAAAGGCGCCTACCACCGCGCCCGCCAAACTCACCGCGACGCAGGAACTGGACAAATACTGCCGCGTTTGCGTGCTCGACAAAGGCGAGAAGATGGAAGAATTTCTGCCGACTCGCCTCAACGCCCAAAAAGACGGGCAGACCTACAAATTCTGCTCGGAGCCGTGCCGCAAGAGTTTCGACGCCAATCCGAAAAAGTATCAAATCGCCAAAACGGGCAAATAACACTCGCGAGAGTGTTTGCGACAAACTGAGGCTCTACGGAGGCTCAAAATGAGCGCACAACGAAAACATCAGACGTCTTACACGTTGGAGGAATATCTCGAATTTGAGAACTACGCCAACTCGCGCCACGAGTTTTTTCGGGGTGAAATCTACGCGATGGCGGGCACGACTCCGCGTCACAACATCATTTGTCTCAACGTCGCGGCGTCGTTGCGCGGACAGTTGCGCGGGCGTCCGTGTTCGGCGCAGGCGATGGATCAAAGGCTGCGCGTCGATGCGGCGGATTTGACGACTTACCCCGATATTCTGGTGGTTTGTCCGCCCGAACGCCTCAGCCCCACCGACCGTATCGCGCTGTTGGATGCCACCGTCATCATCGAAGTTTTGTCGCCCTCAACAGCGCGTTACGATCAAACCGCCAAATTCGACTTTTACTGTTATCTCGATTCGCTGCGCCATTATGTTCTCGTCGAGCAAAACAGCGTGGAAGTCGAACATCGCTTCAAAACCGAAAACGGCGAGTGGATAACCGAAACTTTCACCGCCTGGGAAGACGAAATCGAGTTGAGCGCCATTGACTGCCGTTTGCGCGTGAGCGAGGTTTACGAGGAAATCGAGTTTTAATTTACGGCTTGCGGCGAAGCAGCGCCTCGAAACCGGCCTGCTCGAAGTGATGATCGAACGCCAGAGCGCGCGTGATGCCGCGCTGTCGCATCAAAACGAACGAAATGCAATCGGTGAGCGACCATTCTTTGTCGTTTCGCGCGTCGTAAAATTGCAAGCCGTCGTCGAAAAGTTCGCTTGAAGCGGGCACAATTTCTATCACGTTGTCCTGACGCAGCGAGTTGAAAAACGGACGAACCATAGAGCGATTACGAGGCAAACCCAGCGCATCGGCAACCTCGACTAACACAAATTCGGACGTGAGCAGAGGTTCCCGAAGCCGTTCTTCCCATGGCACGGCGCGGTGAGCGAGCGTATCGTCGGGTAAAAGCACGCCCAGAAAATAGCCGGTATCAACGAAGATCATGAGTCGGGCGGAAAGTTGTTCTCCGGACGCTTGGGCAACCCATACAAATAATGATCGTGCTGCGCCGCTAAGTCGCGCGGCGTGTCGGGGTCGGGCGGAAACTTCGCGTTGAGTTCGCGCGCGATGCGGGCGATGCTTTGCAACGGATATTCCGGCGTTTCCTGCGGCTCTTCGTCAATAAAAATGCTGACGCGATGCCCGACAGGAATTTCGACCTCGCTTTCGGGCACGAAAACTTTGCCGTCAAAATGCGCTGCAATGGTTTTCATGACGCTCAGTTTAAAGCATTGCAAAAGAGGGGAAGGTGTAAATACCGGCTAAACTTTCGACTATGACAACTCTTCTCGCTCGTTTTAATGGCCAGGTTCTGGTGCCGGAAGAACCGGTCGATTTGCCCCAGGGTCGGGTTGTGCAGGTTCAGGTCGAGGAAAACAGCCTCGGTGAGCCGAATCAGACACCTTTAATGGCGCTCTATGACGCTATTAAAGACTTGCCCGACGCGCCCACCGATGGAGCGGCGCAACACGACCATTATTTGCACGGAATGCCCAAACGTCCATGATTTTCAGTGACCGATTGGCTTTACATAAACTCTGAATCGCATGGTTTTCCTGGAAACTTCTCTCTTTACCCGTCAAATCACGGAGACCCTGGAAGACGAGAATTACGCGGCAATGCAGCGAGTTTTGGTGGAGCGGCCCGACGCGGGAGTTTTGATGCGCGGCGGAGGCGGGCTGCGCAAAATGCGCTGGGCCTTGCCAGGGCGCGGCAAAAGTGGCGGGATGCGGGTTATTTACTACTGGGCTGCGGCGCGCGACCAGATTTTGATGCTCGCTCTCTACGCTAAGTCCGCACAGGCCAACCTCAGCGCGGAGCAATTGAAGGTTTTACGCGGCATCATCGAGGAGCAATACCCATGAACGACGAACACTTTGCTGAATTAGTCGCCAGCGTGCGCGAGGGCGGCGCCATTTTGCGCGGCGAAACGGCGCCCTCGCGCTCGTTTGAAGTCGCCGCGCCCGATGTGAAGGCGATTCGAGAAGAATATCAACTCTCCCAGACCGAGTTCGCCGCGCTTCTGGGCGTGAGTGCGACGACTTTACGCGACTGGGAGCAGGGCCGCCGCGCTCCGTCGGGGGCCGCGCGGGTCTTGCTGCGCGTCGCCGCGCGCCATCCCCGCGCGGTGTGGGATGTCATTCGTCCCTCGGCGAGTTCGCGTCCCGCGCGAGAACACAAAGCGGCGGCGTGAAAAAGGAAAACGACCGTTTGTAAACTTCGAGGAGAGACAAAATGACACTCACCATTGAAATTCAACCCGAAGTGGAGCGATTGCTGCGTGCGGTCGCGCGGGAACGCCGCGTCCCATTGGAGGCAGTTGTGGCGAGCTGCCTCGATTTCTCGCCGGAGGCGCTCGAAGAGTTGGAAGACGAGTTGGACAACGCCGAAGCCGAGCGCCGCATGGCGAGCAGCGACCCATCGAAGCGAAAAACGCTCGATGATTTGCGCCGCGCGTGGAATCTATGACACCGCGCACATATCGCATCGAAATTGAACCTGCGGCTTGGCGCGAACTCATGCGCCTGCCGGAAAAAGTGCGCGAAACGGTCTTTGATGCCATTTATAAACTGGAACTCGAACTGCGCCCGTCAGGATGCAAAAAGCTGAAGGGCAAAACCGGCTTTCTTGAATCCTCGTGACTTATAATGGGACATGATGCCGCTTCAAATCGTGCTGGACACCAATGTCTTAGTCGCAGCTTTGCGTTCCAATCGTGGCGCGTCTTTTCGATTGCTGTCTGTCATCGGGCAAAGTGAAAAGTTTGAGATTAATCTGTCTGTCCCGCTCGTTCTGGAATATGAAGACGTGTGCAAGCGCGACGGATTGGTAAATGGCCTTTCCCATCAAGACATTGACGACGTTCTCGATTATCTTTGCTCGGTGGGACGGCGCCGACGCATTTTTTACCTTTGGCGCCCATTTCTGAAAGATCCTAAAGACGACATGGTGTTGGAATTGGCCGTCGAAGCCGAATGCGAAGGCATCGTTTCCTTCAACCGGCGCGACTTCGCGGGCCTCGAACAATTCGGACTCGAAGTCTGGACGCCGCGAGAATTTCTAACCCACATTGGAGAAATATGAACACCCTGAATTTGCAACTTCCCGACTCGCTGCACAAGCAGTTGCACGAATGGGCCGCGCGTGAAGGCGTGACGGTCGATCAATTGGCGTCGTCGGCGCTCTCGGAGAAAATGGCGGCGCTTTTGACGCAGGAATATCTCGAAGCGCGCGCCGCGCGCGGCACTCGCGCGAAACTCGAGGGCGTTTTGGCTAAAGTGCGCGATGTCGAAGCGGATGAAAACGACCGTTTGTAAAGGAAACCCCCTGAACACCATCACTCTCGACTGCGACGAAGACGGAATGGTAATCGTCGAATGCTCCACCTTATGAACCCAGAACTTTATGAGCGATTTGTTGAAGCGAAAAACAAAGGTTTGAAGCGTCAATTAACAGAGCTTGTTAATCAATTCATTGCGTCTTTCAATTCCCAAGAAGAAAAAGAGGTTTGGGTTCGAGAGTTTTTGGAAAAAGGTGATTATGGGCATACAATACGGCACGAAATCTATAGAGATTTGGTGTTTCCCGTTTTGCTTGCGGGATATAAGCGCAAAGAAGCATGGTCAACCTTCTGGTTGGCAAAAACAACGAGTAATCTTCACGATTTAAAGCAATTTCATTCCGACATCGAAAATAAAGGCGCTATCCAGCTTCTGACAGAAGCCTATAATTTGTCACCTTCAGCGGATGTGAGAAAAGAGCTATTGGAAAAATACTTGGCTTGGATTTCTTATAGTCAGCATGACTGGCCCGCAGGAATCATCATGGGTTGGGACGGCGCCTCGCTGGAGGAATGCGAACAACTTTTGGAAGAAATTAAGTTTGTCCGCCACCTTGACGAGCAAGGGGAGCACACCTCTTATCTCGATGTATATGAAGGCAGAGTCGAAGAATACAGAAACCGCTTGCAAAAACGAGTCGCGCCTTGACACCCGCGTCAAAATCCCGCAACCTTTAACGGGTTTGGGCGTTGGAACCTCGGTTTCCCACCAAACTTTAATTTCGCAAAATCAACGAACCGCGAAACGAGAACCTCAATGAACGCTGACGACGACGAAGACGACGATGAAAGTGCGTAGCTGAATTTCTATTCGGCTGCCTTTTCTTCGTTCATCTTTCTTGCGTCGCGCTTTTTTTGTGTCTCGTTTCGCGGTTTTTTTTGATTTAAAACCTGTCGCTTTGCGGCAAATTCATCTCAAAGGTGAGTTCATCTTTCGGGCAATTCGCCCCACTCAGGAGTAGTAATCATGGCCACTGATCTTTCGCTTACGCGCAATATTGGCATTGCGGCGCACATCGACGCCGGCAAAACCACCACAACAGAACGCATTCTGTTTTATACCGGCGTCAACCATCGCATCGGCGAAGTCCACGAAGGCGCCGCCACCATGGACTGGATGGCGCAGGAACAAGAGCGCGGCATCACCATCACCTCGGCGGCCACGACCTGTTTCTGGGAAGGCGGCAAACACCAATATCCCAAACATCGCATCAATATCATCGACACCCCTGGCCACGTTGACTTCACCGTTGAAGTCGAGCGTTCGCTGCGCGTGTTGGATGGTCTTGTCGCCGTGTTTTGTGCCGTTGGCGGCGTGCAGCCGCAGTCGGAAACGGTGTGGCGTCAGGCCAACCGCTATGGCGTGCCGCGCATCGCCTACATCAACAAGATGGACAGAGATGGCGCCAACTTCTACGAAGTGTTCGGCCAGCTCAAAGACCGTCTGGGCGCGCGTCCCGTCGCTTTGCAGATTCCCATCGGCGCCGAAACCGAGTTCGCCGGCATCGTTGACCTCATCACCATGAAAGCGGTCACCTACAAAGAATCGAAGGATTTCGGCTCGACGTTTGAAGAGCAGGAAATCCCCGAAAATCTGAAGGAAACCGCCGCCAAATATCGCGCGGAACTGCTCGAATTCGTCGCCGAAACCGACGACGCCCTGATGGAGAAATTCTTCAACGGCGAAGAGCCGACCATCGAAGAAGTCCGGAAAGCGATTCGCAACGCGACGCTCAAAAACGACATCATCGCCGTGCTTTGCGGCTCGTCCTACAAGAACAAGGGCGTGCAGCCGATGCTCGACGCGGTTGTCGAATTTCTGCCCTCGCCGCTCGACACGCCCGCGATTCTGGGCACCGATCCCGAAACCGGCAACTCGGTGTCGCGCACGCCTTCGACCGACGAGCCGTTTTCGGCGCTCGCGTTCAAAATCGTGGCGGACAAGTTCGGTCGCTTGACCTATTTTCGCGTCTATTCGGGCCGTTTGCAGAAGGGTTCGTATGTTTTGAACCCTGGCAAGGGCAAAAAAGAGCGCGTCTCGCGCATTTTGCAGATGCACGCCAACAAGCGCGAAGACGTGGATTTTGCCGAAGTCGGCGACATCTGCTGCGCGGTCGGATTGTCGGAAACCGTCACGGGCGATACGCTGTGCGACGAAGCCAACCCGATCATGCTGGAAAACATCAACTTCGCCGAGCCGGTGATTTTCCAGGCGGTCGAGGCCAAAACCAAGGCCGACGAGCAGAAAATGACCGACGCTCTGGTGAAACTGGCCTCGGAAGACCCCACGTTCCGCGTCCGCAACGACAACGAAACCGGTCAGACCATCATCGGCGGCATGGGCGAGCTTCATCTGGAAATCATGGTTGACCGCATGAAGCGCGAATACGCCGTCGAAGCCAACATCGGTGCGCCGATGGTCGCCTACCGCGAGACGATCACGCAGCCGGTGAAGGATTTCACCTACAAGCACGTCAAGCAGTCGGGCGGTTCGGGCCAGTTCGCCCACATCGTCATCAACGTGCTGCCCGCGCAGCCGGACGAAGAAGGCCACAAGAAGAACTTCGAGTTCGAGTCGAAAGTCGTCGGCGGCGTGGTGCCGCGCGAGTTTTGGGCGTCGGTCGAAAAAGGCGCGAAATCGGCGATGGAGCGCGGCGTGTTGGCGGGCTACCCGCTCGTCAACGTGCGCGTCGAGCTGATTCACGGTTCGTATCACGAAGTCGATTCCAACGCGATGACGTTTGAAATCGCGGGCAACGATGGACTGCGCGAAGCCGCTAAAAAGGCGAAGCCGGTCATCTTGGAACCGATCATGGGCATGGAAGTCGTGATGCCGGAGAACAAACTCGGCGACATCATCGGCGACTTGTCGGGCCGTCGCGGTCAAATCCTCGACCAGTATCCCGACAAGGGCGGCACCTACGTCGTCAAAGCGGCGGTGCCGTTGTCGGAACTCTTCGGCTACGCGACCACGATGCGAAGCCTGACGCAGGGGCGCGCGACGTATACGATGGAGCCGTCGCACTACGCGCCGGTGCCGAGCAACATTCAGGAAGAAATTCTGACCTCGGCCACCGGTGGACGTCGCTAAATTCGGTTGAATAAGAAAACGCCGCGCTCGAAAGAGCGCGGCGTTTTCTCGTTTTATTACTAGTCACGATTGTGGAAGGGCGAATGTGTCCACATAGCCCAAACCGTTGTGATTCTCAATTATTTTGCAGGCATCGGTAGCGGACAAAGTTTGAATGCAAGCATGGTGAATGCTCAAAACAGCTTCCTGCAAAGGCTGGTCGTCTTCTAATCTCACGACCTTGACCCCCATCTCCGCAGCTCTTTTCGGAGAAATATGACGTGCGTGCGATTTTGTTAGGGCATGATCTCCAAGTTCCTCAATAATTTTGTTGGCTACGTCGTTCGCATTTGGATCACCGGCCAGCATCCCATCCAGCAGCCAATCTTTTACCATTGTGTCTGTCCAAATGATGGCTTTTTGACACTCGCCAATTAAAGTTGGATGGTATTTGGAAATGATGTGCTGCCACAAGATAGCTTTGCCTGGATCGCTTTGGATATCTGCCGCAGCTTGTTTGAATTCTTCTATGATGCCATGCGCTGGCAAGCCGCCGATTTGTGGGTCAACTGGGCCAAGGCTGGAATGCTTGCCCATAACAACTTCTTTGCAAGACAACGCTATCACAGTTCCAGCAGACATGGCTAATTGAGGGATGATTGCTCTAATGTCCGTGCCAAACATCGCGCGCAAGTAATCAACAATAGATTCTGTTGCAGCAGTATCCCCACCTGGCGTGTGAAGGAATAAATCTAAACCTTTGCTCCGATCCATTCCGTGAATTGTGGCCATTAAGCCATTTTTGTCACTGTCTTGAACGGGAAACCCACCATATCCATACTGGCCGAGAATTCCCTTTTGAAGCCAACCAGAATAATAAATAATTACGTTTCTGTCGGTTAATTCAAAAAGCTCTTTCAGATAGCGACGCCGGATAACATCGTAGATGTTTCCGGCGTCTCTTGCGTCATTTAGAATTTCGTTCCAGTTGGGCATGGGGCTTTTCCGTTCGGTGGCGGTGTAGAGTTATTGGATAAGCGTGGAAGACTGATCACTTTTGCTGGCTGTTTAGGCGAGACCGGTGAGATCTTCGCCAATTTCTGATCTTCGTTTGCAGCCGTCAGCTTTTCAAACACTGCTTGAATTTGAAGATCATTCAAAAATTTAGCGTTCATTTTGGTTCTCCTTATCAGCGATATGGCATTAGAGAATTAAACTTCACGTTGCTTAGCAACGTGAAGTTTAATTCTCTAATGCCATATTCTACCCCAATTTGAGGTGATTGCAATATGACGACCAAAAAAACCTCAGGCTGCCGAACTTCCCAATTCTTGCGGATGAACGATTGAACGCTTCGACAATTTGCGCCCGCGCCAAATCGCGGATGGTGACGCGGCGCGTCATCGAACGACCTGAGCTTGCAGTTCGGCTTTGAGGTCTTCCCAACTGGTGCCGCCGTTGGGGTCGCGGTCATGTTCGGCTAACTCGGCCAAAATCATAGTTTTTTGCTCTTCAGTCAGGTGAAGCGGCCTGTCTTTTTCGGCGATGCGCTCCCAGATTTCCGTGCGCTCTTCGGGCAAAAGCTCAAACGCAGCTTCCAGAACTTGATTCTTAGTTAAAACGGGCATGATTCGATCTCCTAACTTTCATTTTAGCAAACGAAAATGGAAGTGGTGATGCCGGAAAACAAACTCGGCGACATCATCGGCGACCTGTCGGGCCGCAGAGGTCAGATTCTGGATCAGTATCCCGACAAGGGCGGCACCTACGTCGTGAAAGCGGCGGTGCCGTTGCCGGAACCCTTCGGCTACGCGACCACGATGCGCTCGCTCACGCAGGGGCGCGCGACGTATACGATGGATCCCTCGCACTACGCGCCGGTGCCGAGCAACATTCAGGAGGAAATCCTGACCTCGGCGACGGGGGGACGACGGTAAGTTGAGGAAACAAAAAGCCCGCCACTCGGAAGAGTAGCGGGCTTTTTTGGTAGAGGTTCAATTGTGAGTGCTGTTCATCAGATGATAAACGTTGCCAGTGGTGCGGAGCAAAAGATAAATGATGATGGCGACGGCAACACCATTGATTGTCAAAAGTAAATTTGTTTTGGTTTTGAGCGAGTCCCAAAGGGCTTTTCGCAGTCCGTTGATAAATCTCAAAGCGAGACCACAAAAAAGACCTTGCACAACTGGTTGGAAAGAACCTGCATCGAATAAATTACTGAACAAGATGGCGGGTATTATTACAACGGTAAGCGACAGCAAAAAATAGCCCCACTCACCAAAGAAGATGGCTCGCGCGACCGCAACCAAATGATCCCTAAACGTAGATAAAGTGCGTGTTTTCTGTAACATAACTTTTGTTACTCGCGCGTTTTGTCATTCCGAGGGAGCCTCAGCGACTGAGGAATCAGTCACAATCTCCTGTCACTCGCATTGAAACAGAAACTATTACCGATTCCTCAGTCGCTGAGGCTCCTTCGGAATGACAGGTTGCGGCTTTGAGGTGCCGGCGGCAGTGTTCAGGAAAACCAGCCTTCCGCTAAGTCTTGCCAGTGCGGGTTTTCGGCCTTGATGAGCGCGACTTTTTTGGCGCGGCGATAGCCTTTGATTTGTTTTTCGCGCTCTATCGCGTCGCGCACGTCGCCGAACTCCTCGAAATACACCAACTGCGAAACCTCGTATTTCGCGGTGAATCCAGCGAAAGTTTTGTCGCGGTGCTGTTGAACGCGCTGTTGCAGGTTACTGGTCACGCCGACGTAAATCGTGCGGTTGGCGTTGGCGACGATGTAAACGAAATAGCGCGACGTTTTCATCCTCTTTAACTTTCCACGCGCCACGTTTGCGGGTCGGAGCGTTCGTGGACGCACGCTGTGATGGTGGCCTGACGCTCGCCATCTTGTTCGTCCACGAAATAAAGCAGCAGATAAGGAAAGTTTTTGACTTTGATGCGCCTCACATCATCGAAAATGACCTGACAAATCAACGGGTGATGTTCAATGGCGGTGAAAGCGTCGTCCACTCCGTCCATCCAACTCTAAGCGCGTTGGCTGGAAAAGAGGCGATAGCGGTTGAAGGCTTCGAGAATCTGGGCTTCGGCAAGTGGGCGCAGCAACAGGCGCGTTGGTTTCACAACATCGCCCGCATTTTCGTCATGAGTTCCTCGCGCGAAATGGCTGTTGAGGGATCGCGTCGGTGAGCTTCGATTTCAGCGCGAATGATTTCTTTCTGTTCTTCCGTTAATTGCAACCCTTCGTCTTGGGCGAGCCGTTCTCTAAGGTCTTCGCGCTCTTCGGGTAAAAGCTCAAAAGCAGCTTCCAAAACTTGCTCTTTAGTTAAAACAGGCATGATTTGATCTCCTAAATCTCATTTTAGCAAACGAATCGCGGGCAACGACGGCCTGCGTGAAGCGGTGAATGGGGCCAAACCGGTGATTCTGGAGCCGGTAGATGACACTAAATCCGGTTGGCAAAGAAAAACGCCGCGCTCTTTCGAGCGCGGCGTTTTTCTTTGCGGCTATTTCAAGCTGCCTTGGGCATTTCGTCCATCTGATAAGGCTGCCCTTTGCCCCAATCCATTTCGATGAGGAAGCAGTCAGGCTTCATCTCGCCGCTTTGGATGAACTGTTTCAACAGAACTCGCAACTCAGGCGGCAACAGGCAGGCTCGATAGGGCGCCCGATCCTCGGTCAGCACCATCGCCGCCGCCGTGTGCCACTTCGAACCGGTGACGCGCTCCATCGCCGCACACGCTGGGGTGTGCTGCCGGAAACAACTGGTCGAGGCGCCCCTGAGTAACGCTGCTTTTTTGATGTCTTGCTCCGTAATATCGAGTCGAAAATCCCGCATAGTTCCTCCATCGTTAGCTTTAATCTCTATAGCTAAGGAAAACGCAGAACCGGCAAAAAATCTGTCCTTTATCAGACAGATTCTCACCCCGTGGAAAACTGGCGCTATTTTTTACGCGGCGTCATCTCCAACTACTGAGCGGGCGGTGTTGCAGATTTCACAACGCGTTTGCGAACTTCGACGGCGGGATTGCCCGCGTAAACCCCATAAGGTGCCGTGTTTTTGGTCAACACCGCGCCGCCCGCGACAATCGAATGATCCGCCACCACAACTCCTGGCAAAACGAGCGCGCCCGCGCACACCCAGGCGCCGTCTTCGACCAAAATTTCGCCCAGTTTGTAGCCGAAAGCTGGGTCGCTCCAATCGTGGTTTCCGGTGCAAAGATAGACACCCTGCGAAATGCAGACGTTGTCGCCCAGCGTGATGGGAACCAGATTGTCGAGCCAGGCGCGTTCCCCGATCCAACAGTTGTCGCCGACGGTGAGGAACCAGGGCGATTTGACGTTGATGGAGGGTTTCAAAACCGCGCCGCGCCCGATTTTGGCGCCGAAAAGCCGCAGCAAACGCACTTTGATTTGGGACGACGGGTTGAGCGGGTTTTGCAGGAAAAGCGCGTTGACGAGGAACCACAGACTGCGAATGAGAAAAGGGCGGCCTGGGTTGTAATCGTCTGGGTCGAAGCGGCTGAGATCAACGCGGTTTGGAGGAGGATTGGGCATGAAGTCCAGTTTGCGAGGTTTTTCCGTCGCTTCGCGTCGGCCCTCACCCGCCGCTTCGCGGCACCCTCTCCCGCAAGCGGGAGAAGGAGAACGCGCGCAACTTCAACCGAGCAGTGAATTCAACCGAGCAGTGAATTCAACCGAGCAGTGAATTCAACCGAGCAGTGAAAACACGAAAGTGCCAGTCTCTCCTTCTCCCGCTTGCGGGAGAGGGTGCCGCGAAGCGGCGGGTGAGGGCCGGAGCGAAGCGACGGGAATAAGTCAGCGAAGTTTCTCCGCCAGAAGTTTGACCGCGCGCGCGCGATGTGAAACGCTCGCCTTCACTTCGGGCGGCACCTGCGCCATCGTTTTCCTGACCAACTCCGCTTCGGCGCCGGTTGCGAGCGTGATTTGGAAAATCGGGTCGTAGCCAAAGCCCCCGAAACCCTCGGCGAGCGGCGCGATGGCGCCTTCGCACGTCGCTTCGACCTCGTGAATCACCCCATCGGGCGAGGCCAGACACAGCGCGCAACGGTAGCGCGCGCCGCGATTTTCCTCGTCGATTTCGCTCAAGGCGTCCAGAAGGGCGCGCACGCGGTCGGCGTCGCTGCCCTCTACCCAGCGCGCCGAATGAACGCCAGGCGCGCCGTCGAGCGCATCGACTTCGAGGCCGGAATCGTCGGCTAAAACCAGAGTTTGGAAGTGCTGAGCGTAAAACTCGGCTTTGAGGCGCGCGTTGTCGCGCATGATCGCGCCGTCTTCGTCGGGCGCTTCGGTCGCGGGATAATCACCCAGCGTTTCCAGTTTCAAATTCGGCACATCGCGCAAAAGTTCGGCGATTTCGCGGGCTTTGTGGGCCGACGTGGTGGCGAGAAGAATCGTCATTGGCCCGCAATCGCTTCCTTTTGCGCCTTGACTAATTGTTCGATGCCACCTTGCGCCAGGTCGAGCAATTGCGCCAGTTCCTCACGCGAAAAGGTGGCGCCTTCGCCTGAGGCCTGCACTTCGATAAGTTGATTTTGGGTCATTACCACGTTCATATCGACCTGCGCGCGCGAATCTTCGGCGTAATTCAAATCTAAAACCGCCTCGCCATTCACCATACCGACCGAAACTGCCGCGACCGAACTTCGCAGCGGAATTTCGCGAATTTTACCCTCGTTTTTGAGTTTGGCGAGCGCGAAATGGAGCGCGACCCAGGCGCCCGTAATGGCGGCGCAGCGCGTGCCGCCATCGGCCTGCAACACGTCGCAGTCGAGCGTGATGGAGCGTTCGCCCAGAAGTTTTAAGTCAATTCCCGCGCGCAGACTCCGCCCAATGAGACGCTGAATCTCAACCGTGCGCCCGTCGGTTTTGCCGCGCGCGCCGTCGCGCGGTTTGCGCTTGTTTGTCGAGGTGGGCAGCATTCCATATTCCGCCGTCACCCAGCCGCTTCCGCCGCCTTTGAGCCAGATCGGAACACCGGTTTCCAGGGTTGCGGTGCAAATCACTTTGGTGTCGCCCATTTCGATGAGGCACGAGCCGTCGGCGTTTTTGGCCCAGGCGGGCGTGAGGATGAGAGGACGAAGCTGGTCGTTTTGTCGAAAGTCGAGACGCATATTAAGAAGGGGAGAAGGGGAGAGTGGGAGAAGGGGAGTGGCGAAGATCGAAAATGGGGCCAGTTTTCAGGCAGGGATTTTCGATGCACAGCAGCGCGCGAATCCAGTTTTCGACGCCCTCGCGCTCGCCCGAAACGTAGAAAGTGGCTCCGGCATCGCCTTGACGGGGAAGCGGCGCGAGGCGAGCCGCCACTTCGTGCGCCACCGCCTGCGCCGGATCAATGAATCGCACGTCGGGCGCGGCTTTTTGAAGCGCGGGCAGCAAAAGCGGGTAGTGGGTGCAGCCCAGAATAACCGTGTCGGCGCCGAATCGCAAAAGCGGCGCGAGATAATGGCGGCACGCTTCGAAGGCTTGGGGAGAATCGGCTTTCTGGGCCTCGACGAGCGGCACGAACGCCGGACAGCCAATTTCGCACACTTCCACATCGGAGTTGAAACGCGCGATTTCGCGGGAGTAAACGCCGCTTGCCACCGTCGCGGCAGTCGCCAGAACGCCGATTTTTCCCCCCGAAACCTGCGCCGCGACGCGTGCGCCTGGTTCGATCACGCCGAAAATGGGAACGGAGAACTTTTCGCGCGCCGCATCAAGGGCGTAGGCCGAAGTCGTGTTGCAGGCGAAAACCAGGATTTGCGCGCCCCGCTCCAGGAGAAAATCGCAAATCGAGAGCGCGTAATGCGTCACTTCTGCGGGCGTTTTGTCGCCGTAGGGAAGGTGCGCGGTGTCGGCGAAATAGAGCAGATCGGCGTCGGGCAACGCCTCGCGCACGCGCCGCGCCACGGTGAGGCCGCCCACGCCGCTATCGCGAATGCCGATTTTTAAACGCGGCAAGGCGGTTTCCGCGCTCATTTTTTGGCGTTGAGGTCGAGGTTGGCTTCTATTGGGTCGCTGGCGTCGAACTGGCCCAGCGTCTCAATCGGCTTGCCCTCAATGGTCAATTCGACTTTTTTGCCGTCTTTGGCGAGCGTATTGACCAGGGAATAAATCGCCATTTCGGTGATCCGTTCGCCCTTCGACCAGTGTTTTTCGTTGCCGAATTCGGGCGAGAGCAAAACCGTCACGACGCCTGAATTCTCTTTGACATCTTCGACGCGCGCGCCTTTGGGGAACCACTGCGGCGCGGTTTTGATGATCTCATCGAGCGCGGGCGTCGGGTTGCCGCCGCTTCGCAGTTGGGTGTCGAGGGTCGAGCGCGAGACTTTTTTGGGATGAAGCGTGTCGTCGTCGCCAGGAATGAAAATGGTGTCGATGACTTTGAGCGGCGCGGGCGTGACGACGGCCTGCTGGGTGTCTTGGCGGGGCCGGCAGGAGGCGAGAAAAATCGTTCCAAGTGCCAGCAGAGCCGCGAACCGGCGGGAAAAAGAGAGAATTTTCACGGGAATTGGGGCCAGGCGTGCTCAGCCTCGGCGTCCCCTGCCGTAGATGGCGATGTAGTTGGAAATGCCCTGCGCGATGCCCTGCGCGATGCGCTCGCGGTAAGCGGGGGCGCGCAGCAAGGCTTCTTCGGTGGGATTGGAAATGAACGCCGATTCGGTCAAAATCGAGGGCATCCACGTTTTTCGCACGACCCAGAAGGGATGCCGCCGAATGCCGCGATTGGGGCGCCCCGTCGCTTTGGCGAGTTCTTTTTGGACTTCGCGCGCCAATCCGTGCGAAATGGCGCTGTAGTAAAAAGTCTGTGTCCCGCTCGAACTTTTGCTGAGCGAAGCGTTGATGTGAACCGAAACGAACAAATCGGCGCGGCGCGAGTTGGCGAAGTCGGCGCGGGGCTGCAACTCCAGTTTGTAATCGCCGTCGCGGGTCATCAGGACGTTGGCGCCGCGATTTTGAAGATGGGTTCTCAACCGGCGCGAAATATCGAGGGTGTGCGATTTTTCATTGGCGTGCCGGCTTTGTGCGCCAGGATCCCTGCCGCCGTGTCCGGCATCGACCACGATGGTGAGGCCGCGCAGCGAAGTGGGAACGCTGTAGGAAGCGCGCGGGTCGGGGGGAATCCGGATGATTTCGGGCGGCGGCGGAGTGGCCCCGACGCGCGGCGCCTGTCCAGGCGCGACCAGAACCAGCGCGAACATAGTTTGATCCGGCATGGCCTGCATGACGCCCACGCGAGGCCGCTTCAGGTCGAGAACGATGCGCGTGGTGTCGGGAAATTTCGAGGGCATTCCGGCGCGCGCGCGCAAAACGTCGCCCGCGCCGGAGGCCACCATGCGTTCGATGGTCGAGTTTCCGGCGTCAAAACCCATCGAATAGCCAGGAAAGTCGATATACACCTTGGGGCCGTTGCCCCCCGCCGCTTTCACCGCGACGATTCTGGCGGTTCCGGCGGGCACCGGCGCCGAGGTTTTGATGGTGACGGCGACGGTGTCTTTGACGGGGAAAAGTTCGACGCTTTGAATCGTGGGCGTCAAAACCAGCGCTCCCTCGTCGTTGAGGCGCGCGGCGGCGCCCATCAGGGGCGCGAGGGAAAAAACCGGCAGATAGATCTGCTGTCCAATCACCGCAGGCTCGGCGCGAAGCGGCTGTTCGTGATTATCGATCCACGCCGAGCGTTTGCCGATGGTCAGCACAATCGGCGGGCCATTGGGCAAATTGATCTGGAAGTGCTGCTCCTCCGTTGGCATCGAAAGATTGCCAGGCACGTTGTCGGGATTGGCGCGCGTGAGCGAGGCGCCCAGAAGCGGCAAATACTCGGCAAGGGGCGCCAGAATATCGAGGTTGCCGACGCGAAGCGGGGCCTGTTCCACCCTCTGGCCGCCGACCTGGATTCTCTTGATCTGGCTCAGTTCGTAGGGCACGGGGCCAAGCGCAACAGAGGGCTGGGTCGTCGCGCCGGCCGTTTCCGAAGTTGCGCCCGCCGACGGGTTGACGGCGGCGTTGGAATTGATGCGCGGCGCCAGGCTTCCCAGGGGCGCGACGGGCCCGCCGAGCGGTCTTTCGTCGGAAATGAACGTGGTGGATGCGAACGAGAGTGAGGCGGGCCGCTCGATGGCCAGGGCAAGGGAGGCACCACCGCCGGCAACTGCGAGAGCAACGGCGAAAATGGCGCGAAGGCGGGGATGGCTGCGATGCATGAGAGGGACGAGCCTTCGAAGAAATTCCGATTTCAACGCGCCATGCGCTCGAATCGGTGACTCATTAGGATAGCCAAAACGTTTTGAAGTGGCGAAATCGCCCAAAAACGGGGCTTTTCGAGCGTGAAAATCAAAGATAGAACTTAGAGCCTATCCAAATAAGCAACAGAGGCGGGACTCAGCGCGCCAATAAAAACCAGCTCACCAGCGCGACAAAGGCAAAACCGGCCCCCGCGAGAACCAGGGTGTTGAAATCGTAACGGGCGCCAGCCACCAGGGGCGAGGCGTGCCTCTCGCGTTCGGGCGTGGGTTCGAGTTCGAACGTGCCGCCATCGTCCCATTCGGGAACCGAAACGCGCTGAGATTTTTCGGCGCAGGAGAGGCAGCGAAAAAATCCGGCGTTTTCATCGGCGCGAAACCACTGGCTGCAATCGGGGCACTTGCGGAGGAAATGGTCGGCGCAGAGTGGTTTGGGGTTGTCCTCGTCGAGCGTGAGATAACGTTCGTCGTCGAAAACCGCAAACGGCCCGCGCAGTTTGCACTCGCATACGGCGCACCCAAAGGGAAAGAGCGCCCCGCACTGGCGGCACTGCGGACGCCGCGCATCGGAATCGATGCTCGCGTCGCAGTGCTGGCAGTGTAAAGTGGCCATAGGACGCAGTTTCGCTCAGGCAAGCGCCGCTTTGACGATGGCGGCGAACGAATCGGCCTTCAAACTGGCGCCGCCCACCAGGGCGCCGTCGATGTGCGGCAAGCTCAAAAGCTGCGCCGCGTTTTCGGGTTTGACGCTGCCGCCGTATTGAATCCGCACCGCCTCGCCCGCTTCGGCTCCAAATCCGGTCGCAATGGTAGCGCGAATCACGCCGCAAACCCGATTGGCTTCCTCGGCCCCGCAGGTCTCGCCGGTTCCAATCGCCCACACCGGTTCGTAGGCGAAGACAATTTTGGCGATGTCGCCGTTTTCGATGCCGTTGAGAGCCATCACGGTCTGATTTTCGACTACGGCATCGGTGTGGCCATTTTGACGCTCGGCGAGAGTTTCTCCCACGCACACAATCGGCGTCAGACCGTGCGCCAAGGCCGCGCCGAGTTTTTTATTGACCGATTGGTCGCTGTCGCCGAAAACCGCTCCAGCCTGGCCTTCGAGATCGGGTTCGGGCACGCCGAAGCGTCCGCGCCGCTCCGAGTGGCCCAGAACGACGTAACTCGCGCCCGCATCGAGGAGAAGCGGGGCGGAAACCTCGCCGGTGTAGGCGCCCGCGTCTTTCCAATACATATCCTGCGCGCCCAGAGCAATGGGCGCTGTTCCAATCGCCTCGCGCGTCGCGTGGAGAGAAGTGAAGACGGGGCAGAGCACGATGTCAACTCCCGAAACGTCCTGGACGAGCGGGGTAAATGAGGCCACGAATTCGCGCGATTCCGCGATGGTTTTGTTGAGTTTCCAGTTGCCGGCAAGAATGGGAGTTCGCATGAATGAAAAAAGAAAAAGGTGACGCTCATGGAGCGTCGCCTTTTTTTTATCACACTTGCGCGCTTTGCAAAAGATTTAGCGCCGTCCGCCCAGAATTCGCAGAATCGCCATGAACCAGAGGAAACTCAAATATCGGTTCAACTCCCCTTGTCATCTAAAACCGCCACGCCAGGCAGTTCCTGGCCTTCGAGAAACTCCAGACTCGCGCCGCCGCCGGTCGAAACGTGCGACATTTGCTCGGAAAGCCCCATTTGTTTGACCGCCGCCGCGCTGTCGCCGCCGCCGATGATGGTGAGCGCGCCTTTTTGCGTCGCGCGCCCAACAGCCCGCGCGATTTCGAGTGTGCCTTTGGAAAACGGCGCCACTTCAAAACGGCCCATCGGCCCATTCCACAAAATGGTTTTCGCGCTTTCGATGACCGCAACGTAATCGGCGATGGTTTTCGGGCCGATGTCCATGCCCATTTTGTCGGCGGGAATCGCTCCGGCCTCGACATATTCAATGTGCGCGTCTTCGGCGTCTTTGTCGGCAACCAAAAAGTCTTTGGGGAGATGAAGGCGACAAGCGTCCTGCGCGGGCAAAACGGCTTCGTTGTTTTTGAAAAGTTGAAGCAGTTCTGCGGCAATCGGGGCGTCTTCGCTTTTGAAATAAGAAGTGCCAACTTCTCGATTCTGCGCTTTTTCAAAAGCGTAGCTCATGGCGCCCCCGATCAAAATTTCGTCCGCGACTTCTTCCAAATTGCGAATCACGCCGATTTTATCGCTCACCTTCACTCCGCCCAGGATTGCCACGAAGGGGCGCGGCGGATCTTGCAGCAGTTGGCCCAGAAATTCGAGTTCGCGCGCCATGAGCAGCCCCGCGACGGCGGGTTTGCCCTGCGCTCTCATAGCGCGCGCCACGCCCTCGGTCGAAGCGTGAGCGCGGTGCGCGGCGCCGAAGGCATCGTTGACATAAACATCGCCGAAACTCGCCAGTTTTTCGGCCAAAATCGGGTCGTTGGTTTCTTCGCCCGCTTCAAAACGGGTGTTTTCGAGCAGCAAAACCTGTCCGGCGCCAATAGCTTTAGAGAGCGCAGTCGCTTCGAGGCCGACCGTATCGCGCGCGGTTTGAATGTCACGGCCCAGCAGTTCCTGCAACTTTTGCGAAACGGGCGCGAGGCGCATCGAATCGTCAACTTTGCCTTTGGGACGCCCGAAATGCGCCATCAAAATCAGCGCGGCGCCCGCGTTGAGCAGAGTTTGCAGGGTGGGAATGGTTTCGCGGATGCGCGCGTCGTCGGTGATGTGGCCGCTTTCGTCGATGGGCACGTTGTAATCGACGCGCACCAAAACGCGTTTGCCCTCAACAGGGATGTCGTGAATGGTTTTTTTCATGGTTTAAAAGTCGAGGCCAGTTTAGAACGGCGTCCTGGCGCGGCGCCAGAAGTTCCAATTCGAGGCAGCCCAATCACACTTCCCACTTGAAGTTGGCGAAAAACTCGATTTGGTTGCGCTCGGTGTCTTGAACCGTGATATATTTCGGCAAAAATCCAGTCGGCGCCAATCCAAAGCGCGCGAATGTGCCGGTTAAACTGGCGCCGCGCCGCGTTGGATAGCAAATGGCGAGCGGCTGCGCGTAATCGTGCCGTGCCAGAAGCCGAATCGCCGTGAAAAGCTGCGACAGCGACACGATCCAAAATGGCGGGTCGCAAACGATGACGCCGAATTCCTCGCCCAGCCATGCGGGACGATATAAATCGAAGCGGCGAAAGCCTTTCAAATCGGCAAACCGCTCGTCCACGTCCAAAACGCGCGTTTCGAGGCCGCGTTTTTCGAGTTCACGCCCCACCATCGGCGCGCACAAACAGCACGGATTGGGGAAGCGCGCGGCGACAGCGGCGACCTGATTGATGGTGGCTTCGTCCCAAAAATACTGTTCGATAGCGTGCTGTTCGAGCATGAATTTTTCTCCGGCGGCACCGGCTTTGCGTCGTAATTTTTCAGGAGTTAATCATGTCCAAACCCATTTCCCGCCCCATGCACGGCGTTCTCGACTACGGCTACGCCGCCGCCATCGCCGCTTCGCCCGAACTGTTCAAATTTCAAGACCAACCCACCGCGACGATTTTGTGCCGCGCGATGGGCGCGCTCACTTTTGTGACCAGCCTCTGCACGCGCTACGAACTGGGCGCGATTCGGGTTTTGCCCTTCAAAATGCACCTCGCCGCCGATGCTCTCACCGGCATTTTATCGCTGGGCGCGCCGTTTTTGCTCGGTTTCGCTTCGCATGGGCGGGCGCGCAATACGTTTTTAGGATTCGGGGTTTTGGCGCTGGTGGTGGCGTCGCTCACGCAGCCTGACGAGATGGAGTGAAACCATTTGTTAAACGCAAAACGCCGCGAACCTTTGGATTCGCGGCGTTATTTTATTTTAGGGGCTAAAATGAAATAACGAAATTTCTTGTTTCATTTTGTGAAATAAGCAGCCTTTTGCTTTTGCGGTATTGACTGGAAATGGAAAACATGGATGATTCTCTTCCAACCCCTGAAGAAGTGCTGGCGTTCAACGAAAGCAGTTCGAAATTCTGTCCGAGATGCGGCGAATCGAACCCCGTCGAAGCGTTGATCTGTTGGGTGTGCTACGGGCCACTTGAAGGAAGCGATGAAGCCTAATACAAGAGGCAGATGCAAGCTTGGCGACGTCAACACGAACGGCGAATGCGGTGGGAAGCGCGGCGAGAACAATTCTTCGATGTTCTTCCACTTGGTGGGATTCTGATGCTCGTTGCGTCGGGTTATGCGCGCAAAAATCGCGTTGCATTGGCCGGTGCGGGTTTATTCGCTATTGCGGCGAGCGCATGGGCAAATCGCGAGAAAGCAAGACAATCTCGTCTGGAAGCGGAGGGCGGAACGCCCAGCGAGCGCATCGCCAACACCCTTTTGCTTTACGCAGTGCGCGATGGCGCCTCCCAAATTCGCTTGCGCGCCGGAGTTTGTATAGTGGTTCATTACTTCGTGGGCGGCGAGTGGCAAGAACAAATGAAAATACCTGGTTACATCTGGTGCGATTTGTGCGCTCACTTTATCCATCAAAGCGAGAGTTGGAAACGCCCGATTGCCTTCGAGATGGACGGGAAGCGCTGCGAATTTTCGCCTCATTTTGAGCGTGAGCGCGATTTGCCGTTGGAAACTTTGACCCTCTCGCTGAACATCTGACTATCCTTGATAGAATCCCTTGATAGAATCCCTTGATAGAATCAAGCCAGAATAATTAGCCTCAAAACTTTGAACAGTAAAAACGCCGCGAACCTTTGGGATCGCGGCGTTTTTCTTTGGGGAATGAGCTTTACAGCCCTTTGCTCGCCATGAAATTGATCAAATCGGCGACGCGGTTGGAGTAGCCCCACTCGTTGTCATACCACGCGAAGACTTTGCAGAATTTGTCGCCCATCGTCATGGTCAGCTTGGCATCGACAATCGACGAGTGCGGGTTGCCTTTGAAATCAACGCTCACCAGTTCTTCGTTTTCGACCTGCAAAATGCCCTTCATTTCGTCGTCGGCGCGCTTTTGGAACGCCGCGTTGATGCTTTCCGGCGTCACCGAACGGGTGGTATTCACCGTTAAATCGACAATTGAAACCGTTGGCGAGGGAACGCGCAGCGACATACCGTGCATTTTGCCGGCGAGTTCGGGAATGACGAGCGAAATCGCTTTGGCGGCGCCGGTTGACGAGGGAATAATCGAAACGGCGGCGGCGCGGGCGCGGCGCAGGTCTTCGTGAACCTGGTCGGCGATGCGCTGATCGTTGGTGTAAGAGTGAATCGTGTTCATCAAGCCCGATTCGATGCCGAATTCGTCCAGCAAAACCTTGGCAATCGGCGCCAGAGCGTTGGTGGTGCAGCTCGCGTTGGACACGACGTTGTGTTTGCTGGAGTCGTAAAGATGCGCGTTGACGCCCAACACGAGAGTGATGTCTTCGTTTTTGGCGGGCGCGGAAATGATGACTTTTTTGGCGCCGCCTTGAATGTGGGCCGCCGCTTTGGTGGCGTCGGTGAAAAAGCCGGTCGATTCGACCACGAAATCGACGCCGACATCGCCCCAGGGAATCTCGGCGGGGTTGCGCTGCGCGAAAACGCGCACTTTCTCGCCATCGACGACGAAACCGTCTTCCTGCACCTCGACCGCTTTGGAAAAGTGGCCGTAGTTGGAATCGTGCTTGAGAAGATGCGCGTTGGTTTTGGGATCGGAGAGATCGTTGACGGCCACAACATCAATGCTGTCGCCATAGCGCTCGGAAATAGCGCGAAAAGTGATGCGGCCAATGCGACCGAATCCGTTAATACCGACTCGAATTGCCATAAATAATGCTTCCTTGGATTTCCTGTAGAGAGGTTTTTAAATCGCGGGGAGTATAGCAGCGAGGTTTTAAGGCGCGGTTTCGGGGCGAAAATTGGGTCAAACTGAATTGCCGGTGATAACTCAACGCCAAAATCCTTATGTCAACCTACCTCTTAACCTGGAATCCCAACGCTTACCCCTTTGACGATTTCGATGAGCGCGTCGCCGAAATTCATTCCGAAGGCACATTTCAAATGCGCTGGAGCACGGGTGTTACTCAGCGCATTGTTGAAGGCGACCGTTGCTTCCTGATGCGTTTGGGCGCCGAACCCAAAGGCATCATCGCATCCGGTTTTTTCTGCTCCGAGACTTTTGTGGACGAGCATTGGAGTGGCGAAAAAGGGCGTTCCTGCTTATATGCCGATGTTGAATTTGATGTGCTTGTCTCTCCCTTCTCGGACGAGATTTTGCCGCTCGAAATTCTGAAATCGGAGTTCCCCGCTTACAAATGGACGCCTCAAGCATCGGGTCAGTCAATCCCCGAAACCATCGCATCCCAACTCGAAAAGATGTGGGGTGGTCAGCTTGCACCTCGAAACGTTAAACAAAGACCGCTTTGGGAAGGCGCAATGTGGCGAGTCGTCAGCAACAGGCGAGAACGTAATCCCCTTGCTCGTCAAGAATGCATTGACCATTACGGTTTGAACTGCGCGGTTTGTGGTTTTAACTTTCAAAAGGTTTATGGTGACATCGGAGAAGATGTGATTCACGTTCATCATCTCGAACCGCTCGGTTTGGCAAAAGGAGAGCGCGAAGTTGACCCCCTCCGCGATTTACGTCCGGTGTGCGCCAACTGCCATCTGATTATCCACAAGCGCAAAGAGCCTTATACAATTGAAGAGATGAAGGCGATTGTGAGAAGCGATGATCGAAAGCCGCTCTAACTCTTGATTTTCTCGCCCATTTCCACTTGTCAAAGGGATCCAAGATGACAACTCAAACCTATGAAGCCGTGTTCCAAAACGGCGCTTTTCGTCCCGTCCGGCCTGTGTCTCCCGCCCTTTGCGAAGGGCAGCAAGTCCGCATTGTGGTCGAAGTCGAAGAGACAAAGAGTGTTTTGGATTTAGCGGGTGAGGTTTACGCCGCTTTATCGGGGGAGGAAATCGAAGAAGTCGAGCAAATCGCGCTTGACCGCCGCGACTTCTTTGCCCCGCCAACTCCATTTCACTTAGAGGCAGTCTAAAAAGCCCTCGTAGCGCCACGACAAGTCGTGGCGCTACGCACAGGACAACGCTTTTGGGACTCGCTATAGTGGATGCACACTGATTGAGAACCGCGATTTGAAGTGTCAGGTCAGGGCGCGGCGCAGCGCCTCAAGTTCTGATTGCGCCGTTCGTTCGTCGCCGATTTGGAGCGCGTAGTGGAGTGTCGAGATGATGCAGCACAGACCGTAGAAACGCACCCGCGCCCAGAAGTGAGCGTCAATCGAGTGCGCGTAAGACGCGAAAACGCGCGCGGCGAACGCTTCGCCCTGCCACGACCACAGACCGGCGAAGTCGTGGGCTGGGTCGCCAACCGAAGCGTCCGTCCAGTCAATGATGCCTTGGATGCGGCTTCCGTCCGGCGCGAGCAGCAGGTGTTCGTCGCGCAAATCGTCGTGCAGCAGGCGGCGCGGCAGCGGGGACGCGAAGGCGTGCCGGTCACGTTCGAGAAAAGCGCGACAGATGTTTTCCATTTCCGGCGGCAGATGGGGCGCGACAGCTTCCAACTCGCGCAACGTCTCCGGCAGATACGCGCGCGGGTCGTCGTCGGAGGGCGGCAGGTGCAGGTCTTCGACTTCCTCAGGCGCAATAGCGTGCAGGGCCGACAGCATTTCTCCCAGTTGAGCCGCGACGGTTTCGGCCTCAATGGCCTCGACGTGCGTCGCGGGCACGCCGGCGAGCTTGCGATAGCCCGCGAAAGCGTAGGGAAACTCCCGCGTGGCTCGCCCGAAAAACTCGTAGCGTGGAACCGGCAGCGGCAGGCGCGGCGCGAGGCGCGCCAGCAAACGCAGTTCGCGCTCCACGTCGGGCGCGGCATCGGCGCGCTTGGGAAAGCGAAACATCCACTCGCCATTGACTTCGACAGCCTCGTTGTCCCAGCCCTGCGCCCGCGCCGTGACGCGCACCGGCGCCAATCGCGGGAACTGCGATTCAATCAGTTGGCGCGCGGTTTCATCGCTCAGGGGCCGGTCGCTCGACCAGGGAAAAGGCAGTTCGCTCATAGCAAAGGTCACTTCTTAGAAGCTGTTGAGTCAATGGGGAAGCGCAGCGCTCTGTCATTCCAAGGCTCCCTCGGAATGACAGAGTGCTGCGTTTCCTCACTGACTCAGCTTCTTAAAAATCGTGGTTTAGCCGCCCACTTCTAGGCCGAGATAATCGCGGGCGTTGGCGTAGCAGATGTTTTTGATCATGGTGCCGACCAGGTCGAAATCGCGCGGCAGTTCGCCATTTTCGATGTCGGCGCCCACCAGGTTGCACAGCACGCGGCGAAAATACTCGGACGCCTGCGCCAGCCCTTCTCGACACCGACATTCTTCCGCCTTGATGCGCCGCGAACCGGCGGCTGTGGCACAGGCTCGAATTTACTTGTCGGTTCATCCTCAACTGGCGATTTCCGTCCTCACGCGCTACGAAATCCTGCGCGGGTTAAAGGCCAAGCGCGCCGCGTCACAGGTGGCGAAATTCGAGATTTTGTGTGCCTCGCTGCAAATTCTGCCGCTTTCTGAGGCCATGGTCATTCGCGGGGCCGACATTTACGCCGATTTACATCAGCGCGGCCAACTCATCGGAGACGCCGATATTTTGATCGCTGCAACGGCGATGGAAAACGGGCTGGTTCTGGTCACCAACAACGGGAGCCACCACAATCGAATCAGCGGGCTGACGACCGCAAATTGGTTGGCACCCTGACCCTCTGCCGCTCTCAATCCGCGCTCGGCTCGCCCATTCTCACCATTTCCATCAAAGCGCCGACGGTTTTATGCGCTTCCAGATCGTGGCGCCACAACCTTCTCCCTGGGGAGAAACACCTTAAACTGCCCCAGAGGTCACCCATGAGCGCCCAACTTCAAACTCCACCCCTTTCCTTCGAGGAACTTGTCGCGCAGGAAAACGCCTCGCCGATTCGCCACGAATACATCGGCGGGCGACTTTATGCAATGGCGGGCGGCACCACCAAACACGCCGACATCATCACTAATTTGACAACCGCCATTCATTCTCGTTTGCGCGGTAAACCGTGTCGCGGTTCGAGCAGCGACCAACGCGTTCGCACTTCAGCGACGGCGAATAACTGGTATTACCCCGATTTTCTCATCAAATGCCCGCCGAGTCGCTTTCATCCACGCGACAACCTTTCCCTCCTCAATCCCAGCGCGATTTTCGAGGTTCTTTCACCCGAAACCGAAAAGTTCGACCGCACCGCGAAATTCGATGAATACGCGCTCATCGAAGAACTCTCCGATTACATCTTAGTTTCGACCGAAATCGCGCGTGTCGAACACTTCCGGCGCCTGGGAAATGGCGCCTGGGAACTGCGTTTTTATACCCGTTTAGACCAGGAACTGCGCCTTGACAACTTCCAAATCAGTGTGCCCATCGGCGAAATTTATGAGGATGTCGAAGTTGCCGAGCAACTGGTTTTGCCGCAAATCGAAGTGCCGGAATAAATGGTGCCCAATCCTCGCCTGGATCGCCCAATCTCACCATTTCCATCAAATCTCCGACGGTTTTGTGCGCTTCGAGATCGTGGCGTAAATGGGCGCTGGGATTGACCTGATAGGTGTTGCGCCGCCCCTCCCTTTCGCGGGTGATGATGTTGGCCGCTTCGAGATCGGCCACGATGCGCTGCACCGCGCGCTCGGTGATGCCCGCACGCTGCGCCACACAATTCACTCTGATTTTCGATTTTCGCGCTTCCTCCAAAAAATTTCGCGTTTGGATGTTTGAAAAATCCTTAATGTGGGTATAATGGATGTGTTCCCCACTGTTCTTCTGAGTTCCCCAGTGTTTTACGAAGTTCAAACTTCGTCTTTTCGCGGTGCAGAGCAGAGCTTTTCGCACTATGTCCACGTCCACAGTTTCGACTCAACGGCATCAAACCAAGATGCAGATCATTTGCGACCAGTTGGAAGCGATGGCCGCGCGTCTGGGGCCAAATGGCCGCCTGCCGCGCGTGCAGGACTTGCGCCTGGAGCTTGGTGTGAGCCTGAAAACTCTCGACGGCGCGCTGCGCGAATTAGAACGGCGCGGTGTGATTTACCGGATGCACGGCGTGGGAGTGTTCGTGGCGCCGCAGCAGAAAACCATCGGTCTGGTTTACGCAGTGCGCCACACCTACGGTTCGCCGTTCTGGGATATGCTGGTCGAGCAGATGCGTTTGCGCGCCGAAGCCGGACATGAACGGTTTCGGATTTACATGACGCATCCCATGCCCGAAGGGAGTGTGCCGCTTCCCCAGGAGTTAGTGGAAGCCGTGACGGGCGGGCAGTTGCAGGGCGTCATCTTTGTCGGCGATCAAAACCAGGACGGCGTGCATTGGCTGGAATCCCAAAAGGTGCCGATGGTGACTTTTGCGAGTCCACACGGGCTTTATCGAGTCGGAATCTCGCATGAAGCGATAGTTGAGAGCGGCGCCCGCGAAATGGCCCGCCAAGGATGCCGCCGCATTGGAGTTTGGAGTCCCTTTGGCAACAGTTTCCGCTCTTCTATTCTCGATGCAACTTCCAATGCCCTGGACTTGTTCCAGACCGTCTTGAAAGAGGCTCACCTCTCTTTTTCCGAGGAGAGGATATGGCGCCTGCGCGACGAGGTGTATGAGGACAAGAAAACGGGTTCTTATCAGGAGCAGGGCTACCGTGCCGTGCAGGAGGTTTATGGCAGCCAGTCTTTGCAAGAGGCGCCTGATGGCCTGGTGATCATCAACGACTTGATGACCAGCGGCGCCCTGGCCGCTTTTCGGGACTTCGGCCTGCGCGTGGGTGAGGATGTCAAGATCGCCACCCACTCCAACAAAAGTTCCAATGTTCTAATGGGCTACGAATCTCTGTTGAGCCACCTGGAGATCGACCCCACTGCGCTCGTGGGCGCCCTTTTCGAGACGCTCGAAGCTTTAATGAAGGGCGAAACGCCCGCTCAATCTCGGCGTTACGTCGAGCCGGTGGTCGTGCGGCCCGAACCGGCCAAAGCCATTCTGCATCTCTTGCAGACCAAAACAGTTTTTACTCCCATGGCCACGTCGTTTTGATGCGGCCAGAGAAATCCAGACCAAAGGAATAAATCATGAAAAACATCACTGACGCTTCATTGCTCCGCGCAGCGCCCTCACGCTCCGCTTTTCGTTCCAACCAGGGTTTTACCCTTATTGAATTGCTCGTCGTTATAGCCATTATAGCTATCCTGGCGGCGATTCTGTTTCCCGTCTTCGGACGCGCGCGCGAAAACGCGCGCCGTTCGAGCTGCCAGTCCAACCTCAAGCAGATCGGCTTGGGAGCGCTGCAATACGCGCAAGATTACGACGAGCGCCTGCTGCTCAGTGACGACGGCACCACCGGCAGTTCGACGACCCAGCCGAAGCGGTGGATGGACTTCGTGCAGCCTTACATCAAAAGCTCTCAGCTTTTCACCTGCCCCTCCGATCCCACTCAGAAGGCGGAATATCGCTTTGGCCACAACCGCTATGTCGGCTCGTATGCGATCAACTCGTCTTACGAAAATCCTGGTGATGCCAGGAAAGCGCCCGCGCCGCGCGGCTGGGTTAATCAGGCGACTGTGGCCTCGTTGGATGCGCCCGCGCAAACCTTTTGGGTCGCTGACGCGACCTCGATTGATGGGACGACCGGCAACTACATCAACGCCGACGGTTATATGCACCGCTTTTGGTCGTGGAACAATCCCAGCGACCTCACGACGAACTACAAGCCGATGACGCTGAATGGCAGCGAGGCCGATCTGGTCGAGCGCCACCTCGATACAACCAACGTTCTGTTCTGCGATGGGCACGTCAAATCCATGAAGCTGGCGGCGCTCACCCAGAAGAATTCGGCAGGCACCAAACATATGTTCACCATCGAAGACGACGCTTCGTAGCCGTGCCAAGCACATTGGAAGCAAGTCTGCTTTGGCCTTCGTGCAATACGCGCAGGATTACGATGAGCGCGTGATCCCGACCGGCAACCTCGATCCTGGCGGCGTTTCGCACAACGGGAACCTGGCGATGGAACCCTATCTGAAGAACAAGCAGATCTTGCCAGCAATCCCGTAGGCTACACCTACAGCCGCCGCGTGGAGCCAAACCTTGGTGCCTCCCTTGCCCAGTTTCAGGCCGTTTCGCTGATGCCGATGTTCGTGGAATGCGAGGGCACCGGATCGAGTTTTGGCCCCGACCAATCGTTCATGTGGCAGTTTGCCAGCAAGTTGTGCAGCTCTATGGCAGCCAGAATAACACTTCGACTGCGATTGCCACGCCTGGCCAGTGGAGTGCTTCCAACAACGGCCTGCCCATCGGCGGGTGCCATCTCGAAGGCGGATAATACGCCTTCGAGATAGCCACGTCAAGTGGTATCGCTTTGAATTCGAGACGCGCGGTATGCCGAGCGAACAAAAGTATCGCCAGAGCATCCGCAAAACCGGCCTCGACTGGGACGGCGACGGTTTCACCGACCCAAGCGACGGCACGGCGGCCACTCACGGCGGCACTAATATGCAGCAACAGGCCGTCGGCTGGGAATAAATCTCATCAATCATTCGACTTCCCAACATCAAACTTCCATGAACTACTGCCTTTCTTGCCTAATAACGATGGGCGCTCTGACGACGCTGTGTTTCGCGACGATGGCCGATGTCGAAATCCGCCAGGTGGTGCCGGTTTCGCCGACGCAGCGCCAGAACATCCAGAAGATGCCCGCCACCGATCCTGCCCTCTCTCTGCTGCGCCGCGATGCCGATGCCTATCTCGATGCCAAACCGATTCCCCTGGGCGAGATTTTCTATCAGGGCCAGCTCGATACGCATCCCAGGCGCGTCGAAACCGAAAAGAGCCTGGCCGACATGGACAAGTTAGCTGCGCTGAGCGAGGCTTATGCCGCCACGGGTGACGCGCGCTACGCCGCCAAAGCGCGCGAGTTCGTGCTGGCGTGGGTCAAAACTTATTACCCCAACGGCAACAGCATCAACGAGAACAAGCTGGAACCGGTGTTTCTCGCCTACGACTTGCTGCGCGACACCTTCTCGGCAGAAGAAAAAGAACGTGTCGAAAGCTGGATTGGGCGCATCGCACGCAGGCAGATCGAAACCAACGGCTGGCGCAACCGCGAACACTCCAAAAAAGCGCTCGACAACTGGGATTCCAAGCGCATCAAGCTGGTGGGAGTGGCCGGCTGGATCTTGGGCGAGCAGGAATGGATCGACTACGGGATTCAGGGCTTCAAAGAGTATGTGGCGCGGGGTTTGTTTGCCGATGGCACCAGCGTCGATCTTAAAACCCGCGACGCGCTTTCCTACCACGTTTCGGGCCTGCGTCCGCTTCTGGTGATGGCGATGTGGGCCGACCTCAAAAAACCAGGCGAAGGCCGCAAGCTGTTCGATTACGTCGCGCCCAACGGGGCTTCCCTTCGCAAATCGGTCGAATACGTCGTGCCTTACGCGACGGGCGAAAAAATCCGCGAAGAGTGGAAAAACACCACCGTTGGTTTAGACCGTGAGCGCGCGGCGGCGGGGCTTGCCTACTACAAGCCAGGCAAACATTTCGACCCGCTTTCTTCACTGGAGATGTTCCAGATGGCTTCGCTTTTCGACCCAAAATTCGCGCCCATCGCGACTCAACTCCGCGAGAAAAAAGGCTCCGGCGCTTGGCTGTCGCTTTTGGTGCCCGCCACCCCGTAATTCTTCGTCGCAGGCGTTAGTCAGGGGCTTGCTGTGGCCACAGATAGCTTTTTACATCTCTCTACGTCTCCAATCTGACGAGTCCTGTTCTTTGTCTACTCCCTGAGCGCCATTTTGCACCCGCGCTCGGATGTCACGCTTCATCTTAAAAACGCCCTATGAACCCCTTCTTTCGACGGCCTCTCGCGCCGCTAACAATACCTTTTCTGGCCCTGGGCCTCACGTCGTGCGCGTCGGCGGCGCCTAATAATCCCGTTCCAAATAACATGACGCAACCCGCGAACCTTTCCGCTCCTGTCACTTACGGCGCGTGGCGCGCGGTGAAAATGGGCGGCGGCGGCTTTATGCAGAACATCGTGTTCAGTGGCAAGCCCAATGTGCTTTACGCCTACGCCGATGTGACCGGCCCCTGGCGCTCGGACGACGGCGGCAAACGCTGGCGCGCGCTTTACGGAAGTTTGCCCTCGCGTTCGGCCTACGGTGTGCGCTCTTTAGATGTTGACCCGCGCGACGAAAACACGCTGCTCATCGCCTCCGGCTCGCAGTGGACGGGCACGGACGGTATTTATCGCTCGACCGACGGCGGCAAGTCGTGGAAAAAGGTGCTGGAAGCCAAGTTCTACGCCAACGAATCGCAGCGCAGCGCCGGAGTCTTGCTGGCGCGCGACCCCAAAAATCCCGACCGCATTCTGGCGGCGGCGGGCGGCGACGGCGTCTTCGCCTCCAATGACAACGGTTTGACGTGGCAAAAAACCGGCGCTGAAGGGCTTTATTCGACCGATTTAAAATTCGATACCGCCAATTCGCAGCGAGTCTGGCTCAGTGCGGTGGCACAGGAGAAAATCTGGCGCGACGGCAAACAGATTTCGCTCGCGGGCGGCTTCTGGCAAAGCGACGACGGCGGGGCTTCGTGGCGCAAAATCAGCGATCAAGGCCCGTCCGAGATCGTGCAAGACCCTTCCGATCCAACGCGGCTGTTCGGACTGTTCGGCGGCGAAACCGTGCGATTGTCGCGCGACGGCGGCGCGAGTTGGAGCGATTTTTCCAAAGGTCTTAACATCGGCAATCAGAGCGGCGCGGTTTCCGAGCAGCGCTATCAAGGTTTGGGCGCAGGGCCGGATTTTATCCTTGTCGCTTCGCGGCGCGGCACGTTTTACCGTTTGGACAAAGGCTCCGACACCTGGCGCAAAATCGAGCGCGAGGGCGTGCAGGAGAATTACGAAGGCGAGCGCTGGATGAGCGCCATGACTGGAAAACCTGGCGAATGGCAGCATTTCGGCGCCTCGCTCGGCTCCGTCGTCGTCAACCCGCGCGACCCAAACCACTGGTGGTTCACCGACTGGTATGGCGCCTATCAAACCCGCGACGCCGGCAAAAACTGGACGCTTTCCATTGACGGCATCGAACTGACAGTTTTGCATACCATCATTCAAGACCCGACCGACCCAGGCGTGGTTCACATGGGCATGGCCGACAACGGCTATTTGTGGAGCGAAAACGGCGGCGAACGGTTCACCTCGGCCAAAGTCAACGCCAACATGAAAAGCGTGTCGATTTCGCCGCTTTTGCCGTCGCGCGTTTACGGCGTGGGCAACAAAACGCCTGGCGCCTGGGAATCGAATCAGGTTTTCGTTTCGATTGATCGAGGCAAAACCTGGACGACAAGCCCGCAAACCGGCCTGCCCGACACCGGCAAATTTCACTGGAACTCGATTGTGGCCCATCCCAAACAGCCTTACACGGTTTATCTGGGCGTTTCGGGCGAAGTCGGCGAAGGCAAAGGCGGGGTTTACGTTTCGCGCGACGGCGGCAAAAATTGGAGTTGGATGGGGCAGGGCTTAGATCCTCAAGGTGTGTTCCGCTACGACATCTGGGGCATCGGGCGCGAACTGGCAGTTTCCGAAAACGGCAACATGGTAGCTGTTTCGCGCGACCGCAAAGCCGCTTATTTCTACGACGCTGCGGCGAAAACCTGGGCGCCGTCGCCAACCAACTGGGGCAACGCGCCGCATTCGGTCGTGGCCGTTCCTGGCGCGCCGCAGCGATTTTTCGCGGGCGTGGCGAATGACGGCGTGTATCGCTCGGATGACGGCGGCAAAAGTTGGCAGCGCGTGTTGAATCAGGGCGCCGAACACGTCGCGGTGGACGCCGCCAAACCCAATCGCGTCGCGGCGGGCACCAGAGACGGCGTTTATCTCTCGGAAGACGGCGGCGACACTTGGAAAGCACTTGATAAAGCCCTGCCGCACCGCCATTACGGCATTCCGGCGTTCGCGGGCGAGCGCCTGTTGGTCGGCACGAGCGGGAGCGGCGCCTATTGGATGCCGCTTTCGTCTGCGGGCGAAAAGCCGGTTCGGGCGCGTCCGGCCCCCGTCGCGGCGCTGCCAGGCGGCGCAGCGATGGTCGCATCGCTGCACAACAGCGCCATGAGCCAAGGAACCGCGACGCCTGCCGGTTGGGACATCGAAAAGAAAGATGGCGTGGTCAAAGTCACGCGCGACACCACCGATTTCGTCCAAGGCCCCGCCTCGCTTCGCATCGCGGGCAACGGCTCCAATGCGGTGTCGCAGCGATTAGCACAGCGACGCGATGAGTTCACCCTGAGCGGCCACGTCAAAATCGCCGGTGAGGTGCAGGAAGCCCTTATCGCGGTGCAGAGTTTCGATGCGGGCTACAAACAGGTCGGCTGGACAACGCTTTTCGATGCCAAAGACGCCAAAGCGACACAATGGACAAAATGGGAGAAAAATCTCTCCTTGCCCGCGAATGCCGCGCACTCGTTTCTCAAGGTGACTTATAAGGGTAACGGGCAGTTGTGGCTCGATGAAGTGGAATTGCAGTCGGTGCCCGATGTGTTTTTGCCCTCAGCGGGCTAAGGTTTCAACGCCTACAGCGTGTCTCACAGAAGCTGCACGGGGCGGGGCTGACGCAACACAAGTAGACACGCTTTTATCCTCGCTCGGCTCGCCCACTCTCACCATTTCTATCAGATCGCCGACGGTTTTGTGCGCTTCGAGATCGTGCACAGGCGCCGCCTCAAAGCGAAGTTCTATACTTTTGGCATCAAGGAGGCGAGAATGACAATTCGAACCTATGAAGCCGTGTTCCAAAACGGCGCTTTTCGTCCTGTTGAGCCTGTGTCGTCGGCGATTTCAGAAGGCCAACAAGTCCGCCTTGTGGTCGAAGTCGAAGAAACAAAGAGTGTCTTGGATTTAGCGGGTGAGGTTTATGCGGACTTATCGGACGAGGAAGTGAAAGAAGTCGAGAAAATTGCCCTGGAACGCCGCGACTTCTTCGCCGCGCCAACTCCATGACGCCCGCGCCCGCCCTTCTCGACACCGACATCCTCTCGGCCCTGATGCGCCGCGAGCCTGCGGCTGTGGCACAGGCTCAAATTTATCTGTCGGTTCATCCTCAACTGGCGATTTCCGTCCTCACGCGCTACGAAATCCTGCGCGGGTTAAAGGCCAAGCGCGCCGCGTCACAGGTGGCGAAATTCGAGATTTTGTGTGCCTCGCTGCAAATTCTGCCGCTTTCTGAGGCCATGGTCATTCGCGGGGCCGACATTTACGCCGATTTACATCAGCGCGGCCAACTCATCGGAGACGCCGATATTTTGATCGCTGCAACGGCGATGGAAAACGGGCTGGTTCTGGTCACCAACAACGGGAGCCACCACAATCGAATTAGCGGGCTGACGACCGCAAATTGGCTGGCACCCTGACCCTCTGCCGCTCTCAATCCTCGCTCGGCTCGCCCATTCTCACCATTTCCATCAAATCGCCGACGGTTTTGTGCGCTTCCAAATCGTGGCGCAAATGGGCGCTGGGATTGACCTGATAGGTGTTGCGCCGCCCCTCTCTTTCGCGGGTGATGATGTTGGCCGCTTCGAGATCGGCCACGATGCGCTGCACCGCGCGCTCGGTGATGCCCACGCACTGCGCCACTTCGCGCAAGGTGTCGTGGTGCCCCTTCGACAAACACACCAAAACATGGGCGTGATTGGTCAAAAATGTCCAATGCGCCGCGCTCTCGCCGCTTTTGATTTCATCCGCCATCGCTTCCTCCTCTAAAAAAAGAGAGATAATTCACGAAAATAAATACGCGAAAAACTTGTCGCGTATTTATTTTCGCGTTATTCTTGTCATCGCACATTTTAACGCAAGGGAGAACGCGATGACACGATGTGAGAAGTGGGAGCGGGCATGAACGCCGATTTGCTGCTCAATCTGCTCAACCCGCCGGTTTTATTTTTCTTTCTGGGGCTTCTGGCGGTGGCGGTGAAGTCCGATTTGGACATTCCGCAGCCGCTTCCCAAGTTTTTTTCGCTTTATTTGCTGCTGTCGATTGGCTTTAAGGGCGGCGTCGAACTGCGGCACGGCGGTTTGGATGGTTCGATACTGCTGACGCTCGCCGTGGCGATTGTCGTGGCTCTCGTGGTTCCGATTGTCGCGTTCTGGGTTATGAAGCCCAAAGTTGGCGCCGCCGATGCTGCCGCGATTGCCGCGACTTACGGCTCAGTGAGCGCCGTCACCTTCATCACCGCGACTTCGCTGCTCTCTTCGCTGCAAATTCCGTCGAGCGGCTACATGGTGGCGGCGATGGCGCTGATGGAATCGCCGGCGATTATCGTCGGCGTGGCTCTGGCGCGGCGCGCGGGCGTCAAAAGCGAGGGGCGCGAAGGCGAGGCTTTGTGGCGCGAAGCGTTTTTCGGTGGCTCGGTGTTTTTGCTGATTGGCAGCCTCGTTATCGGGCTTTTGACTGGCGAAGAGGGCCAAAAAGCGCTCCAGCCCTTCACCGGCGATATTTTCAAGGGCATTTTGAGTTTGTTTTTGCTCGATATGGGCCTGGTGAGCGCGCGGCGACTGAGCGGCGGCTGGCGCGCGCTGGGCGGTTTTTCGCTCGGATTTGCGCTCATCGTGCCGCTCGTCAACGCCGCGATTGGCCTGCTTTTGGCGAAAATGCTCAATCTGGGCATTGGCGATGCGTTTTTGTTCGTGGTTTTGTGCGCCAGCGCCAGTTATATCGCGGTTCCGGCGGCGATGCGCGGCGCGATTCCCCAGGCCAATCCTGGGCGTTACGTCACGATGGCGCTCGCCATTACGTTTCCCTTCAATGTGCTGGTCGGTTTGCCGTTGTATTTAAGTCTGGTGCGGGCTTTCTGGAGTTAACAATGCAAAATGTCAAACGGGTGGAAATCATCACCGACGCGCTCGAAATGCGCGAAGTGACGCGCGTTTTGGACGCGCAGGGCGTGTCAGGCTACACCATTGTTCAAAGCGTGATCGGCAAAGGCGAACGCGGCGCGCAAAGCGGCGACGATCTCACCGATGTCTTCAAAAACTCCCTTCTCATCACGGCGTGCGATGCGGAGCGCGTTATGGCTCTTGTGGAAGCGATTCGGCCTATTCTGGCGCGGCGCGGCGGGGTGTGTCTGGTCTCGGACGCGCAGTGGGTGATTCATTAAGTCCGGTTTGTAGGGGTGGGGGGGGGGGGGGGGGGGGGGTGTGGGGTGGGGCGGCCGGGGGAGGCTGTGTTTATCTTTTGTGGGCTCGGTGTGGTGGGCGGGCCCGGTCGCCCACCCCCCCCCCCCAACCCCCCACCCCCCCCCCCCCCCCCCCCACCCCTACAAACCGGCTTCAAGTCCAATACAAAATCTTCCCCTGCGGAAAACGCGCCTCGATTTCCGCAAAAAACCACGCTTTCAGTTCTTTCATCGTCTCGCGCGGGTAAACATATTTCGTCCCGCCGAACTTGTTGTGCTTGACTTCGCGCTTGCTTTCGTCCAAATCGAGTGAAGTTTTGGGATACCATTGCAGCAAAACGTCCTTCGAGCCAGGCGTGAAACGGTGGGTAATCAGTTCAAAAGTCAAATCGCACTCGAAATCGAGCGCCCGCGCCGCTTCATCCAAAAGCAGTGAATAATGTTCGCGCCAATCGTCCATCGGCATAATCGGCGCGATGACGAGGCCAATCGGATAATCGCCGCCCCGTTCTCGCGGCAGCGCCATTTTGCGCGCAGCTTGAAGTCGCGCCGCGACATTCGCCGTGCCGCCTTCCAAACGGCTCGAAACCGGAACCGCGTTGATCGAAAAGCGAAAGCGCGACTGGCCGTTGTGCGGCAAATCGAGCAGCGAATCCACGGCGTCGAATTTGGAAACCGTTCGCAGAAAACCACGTTCTCGCGTGCCGAAATAGCGAATCGAAGCCGCCAAACTACCCGTTAAATGCTCGATGCCGAGCGGATCGGTGTAGCAGCTCACTTCAAAAGAGGTCGAATCTTCGCGTCCGCGCTCGCTGGTCGGCGAAAACCCGCGCGGTTTGCTCGCGGGCGATTTCATCGCCTCGTATTTCGGCAAATTGCCCAGGATTTCTTCGAGATTGGCGAAAACTCGCACTACCGGCGGCCCGCTCAAACTTCCGGCGAGATAGCAGTATTGGCAGTGCGCGGGGCAGCCTTCGGCGAGATGATACTGCCAGTCGGCGGAGGGCGGAATCGGCTGCAATTTGAGGTAACTCGGCGGGCAGGTCACGACGGCGAGAGTGCGTTTGGCGGTCGAATAAGTGGCGCGCACATCGTCCTTTTTGAGTCCGGTAATGCGATTGGCGGTCGGCAATTCGATGGGAATGCCGAGTTTTTCGCAGCGCGCCAGAATATCGCGTCCATGCGGGTGTTCGAGCGCGGCGGGCGTGAAAACCGCGCGCTGCGGCATCCACAGCGGCGCCGATTTGGGCGCGGCGATTTCGGGCTGCGGGCTTTGCGAGACAATTTCCGCTTCGTAATTGACGGTTTCCAGCGGCAAATTGACGCCGCCGATGTGCGGCACGGCGAGCGAGTTTTGCGATTCGTTGAGCATTGTGGGGAGTCGAGGCAAAAGCGGCGCCCGAATTTATTCGCTGACAGAATAGGTGGCAACTGCGATTATGGAACGAACTGTCAAACTGCGGGCGATGGCTGATTCTTCCCCGCCCCCTTCAACCAACGGCGCTCCGACGACCGAACAACTGATTTCTGAACTCATCAAGCGCGGCGCCACGATGGAACAGGTCGCCCTTCTTAAAGACCCGACCGCCAACACGCCCGCCGAGGCGCTGGAACTGCTCAAAGCGGGCAATTCGCGCTTTTATTCGGGCCATCCGCAACCCGCCGATGTCGCGGCCAATGCGCGGCGCGCGCAAATCATCTCGCAAACGCCCTATGCGGTGATTCTGGGCTGCGCCGATTCGCGCGTGCCGGTCGAAATCGTCTTCGACCAGGGGCCAGGCGACCTCTTTTCGATTCGCGTCGCCGGAAACGTCGCCGAAAACGCCACGCTCGGCTCGATCCAATACGCCGTGACGCATCTCAAAGTGCATTTAGTCGTAATTTTGGGTCACGAAGGCTGCGGCGCCGTCGCCGCCGCGATGCAGGGCGACGCCGCGCGCGCCCAGGAACCACCCCACGTGCGCTTTTTGCTGGATAAAATCGAACCCGCTGTGCGCGATTTGCCGCCGATTCGAGACCACAAAGCGCGGATGCGCGAAGCGATTGTGGCCAATATCCGGCTTCAGAAAAACGTGGTGGAGTGCGATGAAATCGTGGCGCGCGCGGTTTCGAGCGGGCAGATTCGAGTTGTGGGCGCGTTTTATGAAATTGGGAGTGGCGCGGTGGATTTTCTGGAAGATTGACAGTTTTCAACTCAAACCGCAGTCTGTCATTCCGAGGAGGCACGACGCCGGAACCCGTGGGGGTTTATAAAAAAAAATTAAAATGTTGGAATCATCCAAACAAAAAACCTCGTTCCGACCACCGAAATAAAAAAAGCGGCAGCGGAATTTAGCGAAATTTTTAATTGTGATTATCATTTTTTTTATATATATTTATATAAGAAGATGAAA
>JAUJNG010000017.1:20437-127508 GCA_030448265.1 Abditibacterium sp. | reverse complement strand
GGCTTTTCTTATTCTTTATTTTTACTATTCTTTATTTGTTTTTTGGGCGCAAGCCCCGCCTGAAAACCCAAAAACGCCGCGTCTTCAAAAAGACGCGGCGTTTTCAATTCCAAAATTCAACGATTGGCGGGGTCGTTAAGGACGTGGCCACCGGTTTTTTCGTCGCGGTCGTCGCCGCCAGCGAGAACATCATCGCCTTGCCCAGTTACGCCGCCGGTTTGCACGCCTGGCACATCGCCTCCAACCCGAACACCAGGCACGCTGAGGCCGCCCATCGGCGCCATATCGGCGTTTTCGTCGGTGCCGCCGACACTGGCGATGCCGTTATCGACGCTGCGATAATCGGTCTGGCTCGACGGCGCGATTACGTCGTCATTGGCGCGCGTCGAACTGGGGGAAAGCGGTGTGACATCCGATCCCATCGCGGCTTCGGCCTGAAAAGCCGAACCGGAATAGTCGGCGGCTGCCGCGCGCGAAGTGTCGTCGGCCGTCGCTTCGGTCGCATCGCCCGCCACGCCGCCGAGGAGAGAACCAACGGTTCCGCCCACGACGGCGCCGATTGGCCCCGCGACCGCCGTTCCCAGCAGACCACCCACAACCGCGCCCGTCGCCAGACCGGTGTTGCCCGCTTCGGTTGTGGCGGGGCCGCCGGTGACAGCGTTGTGGCCGCCGATGTCGGTATCGACAACGGTGTCGTCGCTCGAAGCGCGAATGTTGTCGCGGCCCGTGACGACATTTGTGTCGCTGTTGCCATATTCGACCTGCTCGACCGCTGCCACCGCCGCGCCCGACGCTCCCGCGCCCATCAAACCGCCCGCGACGGCGCCAATCACGGTGCCGACCGGCCCAATCAGCGAACCTGCGGCGGCGCCAACCGCCGCGCCGCCCAGTCCGCCCAGCGTGGCGCCTTTGTTGGCGTCGGCGGCGGGAGTGTCTTCCAAAATTCCTGGCTGAGTGTTGTCGTTTATGTTGTCGTTATTCATCTTTTCGTCCTTTTGAGTTGAAATGGCCGCACAGGACATCTCCCTGTGCGGCCATTTGCTGATTTGGCGCCCCAAACTGTCAGGCGCGGCGTTTTAGCGAGTCGCGTCGTCGATCTGCTGGTTGACATCAGTCGTCGCGCCTTCGCCGACGCCGGTGACGGTGTTGTCGTTGTCCACCTGGTCAACGGCAGCCACCGCCGCGCCCGAAGCGCCCGCGCCGCCCAGTCCGCCGACAACCGCTCCAACCACGGTGCCGACCGGCCCCGCCAAACTTCCCGCCGCCGCGCCAACCGCCGCGCCGCCGAGTCCGCCCAGCGCCGCGCCTTTTTCGGCGTCGCCGGTCGGATTGTCGTCAATTCCGTGCTGCACATTGTCCTGAGTATTTTCGTTATTCATGGTTTTTTCGGCTCCTTTGAAGGGGATAAACGATTTTTTGCAGAAACAGTGCCAAGGCAAAAGCACTAAAAAACCGTGCTCAGGCCGATTTGGGCGCTGGGGCGGGCTTGATGAGCAGCGCCGCCGCCGCGTCGAACGGCTTTAAATCGGTTTTGGCAGGGCCGCGCAGCACTTTTCCTTTTTCATCGAAGCGCGAGTTGTGGCACGGACACACGAACTGTTTGTCCGACGCGCGATATTCGACTTCGCAGTCCTTATGCGGGCAAATCGCGCTGCACGCCACGAAGCCCGCTTCGGTGTGCGCCACGATCACTTTTTCGGCGCCAACGAGGACGATTTCAAAGCCGCCGACTTTTTGCAAATCGGGGTGTTCATCGAGCTTTAAAACGTTTTCGGTGGGCGCGTTTTGGCTGGGGGCGGTTTGAGCTGGCGCCGCGCGGCCCAAAATCAAAGCGCCGCCGACGGCGCCCGCGCCTTGCAGGAATTGGCGGCGCGAGGCCGGTTTTTCGGGGGAAGAATCGTTAGGCATGAACTGAGTTTAGAACCCAAAATCGCGCCGCCGTTCCGCCGCGCTTAGCTCACCTCTTCGCGGATGCCCGATTTCTGGCCGTCCTGAATCGCCGAATGAGTCTGCACTTCCTCCGACAGATTCAACTCCTTGACAAGCGGATTGACCTGCGTGAAATCGTCCTGCGGCGCGTAGCCGACCAGTTCGCGGGCATCGGAAATGTCGAGGCGCTTGAAACGGTTGTCGGATAGGCCGTGAAAAATGGCGAATTTGACGTTTTGCGCATCGATGCACTTTTCGATGAGCTGATTCAAATCGCGGTGCGAAACCCAGGCGTCCATCATGCCGAGCTGCATTTTTTCCGCCGAAGCGTGGGGCTGAAACGCGCCGATGCGAAGCGCGATCACCGAAAGCCCTTCCTGTTCGGCCATGTAGCGCCCTAAGGCCTCGCCGAAGCATTTGGACACGCCATAAAGATCGCCAGGATTGACCGGCTCACTCGTTTTGACCTGCACATCCTTGGGATAGCCCGAAACCGCGTGAATCGAGGAGGCGAAAATGACGCGGCGGCATCCGGCGGACTTCGCGGCGACGTAGGTGTTATAAGTGCCGGTAATGTTGTTTTCGATGACGCTGCTCCAGGTCTGAGCGGGGCTGGGATTGCCCGCCAGATGCAAAACGGTGTCGATTCCGGCACAGATTTCTTTGAGTTTTTCTAAATCGGCGAGGTCGCAGGCCACGACTTCGCCGTATTTTTCGACGGCGCGCGCGTCATCGTCGATTTCCTGCACCATGAGGCGCAGGTCGTATTTCGAACCCGAATGCTCGGCGAAATAAGAACCGATTCGACCCGCGCCGCCGGTTACCAGCACGCGGCGGCGGATCGGATTGGACTGCGCCAGAGCGCCGGTTTCGGTTGCAGAAAAAGAATGGGACATAAAAACCTCGATAACCCTTTACACTGGAAAATAGGAGTCGAAAGCGGCTCTCGACGGCGCCGCGACAGAGGGAATTTCATGCCAGACCACGCCATTCTGCCCACCGTTTTGTGCATCGGCGGACTCGATCCAAGCGGCGGCGCCGGACTTTTCGCCGACGCGCGCGCCTGCGCCGCGTTTGGCACGCTCGCGCTGCCCGTCGCCACCGCGATTGTGCCCCAAAACACGCGCGGTGTCAAAAGCATCGAAGCGGTTGTGCCCCAGGTTATCGCGGCGCAAATCGAAACGCTCCTGGAAGATATTGCGCCCGCCGCCGTCAAAATTGGCCTGATTCCCAACGCCCTGGCAGTCGAAGCCATCGCCGCGTGTCTCCAATCGCTGCGCGGCGCCGTTCCCATCGTCATCGACACGGTTTTCGCGCCCACGAGCGGCCCAATTTTCAACGATGAAGCAACAATTGAACTTCTCGGAAGCCAACTTTTGAGCATGGCGACGGTGGTGACACCCAACGCGCTCGAAGCGCGCCGACTTGGGGCGGGCGAAATCGGCGATTTGGAAGAGATGAAGCGCGCCGCGAGACTGATTTTCGAGCGCACCGGCGCCCAAAATGTGCTGCTCAAAGGCGGGCACGTGGATGATCCCGAATTCGCCGTCGATTTGCTTTTCGATGGCGCGGAATGGGTGGAATTGCGCGCGCGGCGCGAAAAGGGCTACGAAGTGCGCGGCACGGGCTGTTTGCTGGCCTCGGCGCTCGCGGCGAATGCGGCGAATGGCAAAACGCCGCGCGATGCGGCACGCGATGCCAAAGCGTGGCTTTCCGCTCAATTTCGCGGCGCGCGGGTTGTGGGCGGTGGGCGTCGCGTCGCGGGGCCGTAAGAGCGCTCGGTGGAAGTCGGCCCTTGAACTGAGGCGCGATTTTCGCTAAATTGAGGGAGTCAATCGTCGCTTGCGGCGAAACGGCGGGCGTAGCTCATTTGGTTAGAGCGCCAGTTTGTGGCACTGGAGGTAGTGGGTTCGATCCCCATCGCTCGCCCTGTCGATTGAAAAAGCGCCGCGAAACAATTGTTTCGCGGCGCTTTTGCATTTAAAGCTCAATATCCGCCGCGCAGCCTGTCGCCCAGACGCGCGGGAAGTCCCGCTTCGATAATCGCGGCGCGCGCCGCTTCGATGTCGTAATCGACGCCGAAAACTTCGATTTCGCGGCTTTCAAGATCAAAAATCGCGGCTTTGGCCTGGGGATTGGCGTCGCGCGGCTGTCCGCACGAACCAGGGTTGACCAAATAAAAAATTTCTTCTTCCAGCGAAATGTGGTCGCCGAAAGGTAACGCGAAATGTTCCACGGGTGGCTCCAGAAGCCGATAATTCTGTTCCGATTGTTGCAGCGAGTAAAAGTCGGCGACGTGTGTATGGCCGTAAAAGCAAAGCGGCAGGGTCAATCGCGCAAACGAATGGAGAGCGACTTGATAATCGGTGATGTATTCCTCCCAGGGCTGACGCAGCGAGCCGTGCACGATTTGAAAACCCCACTCCTCGAAAATCTGCTCGGCGGGAAGGGCGTCGAGCCAGGCGCGGTTATCGGGTGTCAGTTGGTCGCGCGTCCATATTATCGCGGTCTTGGCGATGGGATTGAACCATTCGATGTCGATTTTGCCCAGCGCCGCCGCGTCGTGGTTGCCCGACAGCGAAATTGCCTCGCGCTCGCGCAGCATTTCGCAGCATTCGTTAGGATGCGCGCCGTAGCCTACAACGTCGCCCAGACAGATAATGCGATTGTATTCGCGCCCGCTTTCCAGAACCGCTTCGAGACCGAATTTGTTGCCGTGCGCGTCCGACATTACTAAAAATTTCATAGATTCAAGTTCCCACCGCTTCGTAAGCCAGTAAACCGCGCCGCCACACCCAGTGCACCGCAAGCGCCAAAACCGCCAGCCATATCGCCTGGCGCGCGAAACCCCACCAAATCTCTTCAGTCGTGGCGCGACCCAGCAGAATTTGCATCGGAAACGCGTAAAGAATCGAAAACGGCAGCGCGTTTCCGACCCACTGCGCCCACATCGGCAGCAGTTGCAAAGGGAGCAATCGGCCCGCGAAAAGGCCGTTGAGGACGTTCCAAATTTCCATCAATCCGCCTGGTTCGAGCAGCCAGAACGCCGAAATGCCCAGCAAAAATTTGAGCTGCGACAACAGCAAATACGCGCCCAGCGCCGACAGCAAGAATAATCCGAATCGCACTGGTTCAAAAGGCGGAATTTGAATGTAGGCGCGAAAAAACCACCAAATGAGCGCAAAAGCGGGCAGCATCATCGCGGTTTTGACGATTTGATAGCTCGATTCCCACGCCAATCGGTAGCCGAAATAGCCGACGGGCCGCAGCAGAAACGGGGTGATTTTGCCGTCTCGAATCGCGCTGGCGATGTCCCATTCGGGGTGAGGCGTAATCGCAACGGAAAGCGCCGTCACCAGCAGATAATAGGTGAGCATTTCGCTCAGGTTGAAGCCGCCGATGCGCGAATTGGGCTGGCCTTCGTAGGCGGCGAGCCACACCAGCATCAAAGTGAGCGAGGGCACGACCGCATAAAGCACCCAGACCAGGGCATTGAAGCGGTAAACGAGCGAATCCTGCCAGCCCAAAAGCGCGACTTTCCAATACGTTTTCATTGGTTCAATTCGTGTCGGTTTGTCGGGCAACCTGCTTTGTGACAAAGCGTCGGGAGCCGACACGGTTATGGAGCTTTATTAGAAGCCCGCATCAGGAGAAAAAATTACGTGCCCCAGACTCAGCCTTTCGACCAGCGTGTCGGCATTTTTATCGATGTGCAGAATATGTTTTATGCTGCCAAACACCTTTATGGCTCGAAACTTAATTTCACCCAACTGCTCGATTATGTCAGTCGCGGACGCCCCCTAACCCGCGCCATTTCCTATATCATCCGCACGCCCGAAATCGACCAGAGCAACTTCATCACCATGCTGCGCTCCAATGGCTATGAAATTCGCGTCAAAGACCTCAAACAGCGCCCCGACGGCTCCGCCAAAGGCGATTGGGATATGGGTCTGGCGCTCGATGCCCTCGCGATGAGCGACCGTTTGGATGTGATTGCGATTGTGTCGGGCGACGGCGATTTCGTTGACCTGGTGAACCTGCTCAAAGCGCGCGGCGTCCGCGTCGAGGTTTATTCGTTTCCCTTCTCGACCGCCGAAGAACTGCGCCACGCCGCGACCGAATTTTATCAAATGGGACCGGAAGTGGTGATGAATCCCCAACCGCGTCCGCCCTTGCGTCCTTTTCCGGGACCGGAAGTGGTGATGAATCCCCAACCGCGTCCGCCCTTGCGTCCTTTTCCCAACGAGGAACCAAGTGAACTGAACCGCGAAAACGAACCGGATTTGTTCATCGAATCCGTCAACTAAAACCTTGTGAGAACCATGAAAAAAGTTATATTTATCGCTGCACTGGGCGTTTTGTGCCCGCTTTTTCCGGCGCGCGCCGTCGTGCTGGAGCAGAAATGGAAGGCCGGCCAGCAGTTGTCGTATGAAACCGTCCTGCGCGGCACCATGAACGTGCAGGCCCCCGCCAATGCGAACTTCCCTCTCGCAGGTGTGCCCCTCGAAATCGAAATTCGCGGCGACGGCTTAACCCATCTGCAAACCCTGTCGGTGGACGAAAAGGGTGTTGGAACCGTGACGATGCGCGTGCCGCAATTCGACCTGCGCGCTCAGACACTGGGCCAGAAAGGACAGATTGTGCTGCAAAACGGCACCAGCCGCGTCACGCTTAACGGCCAGCCCATTAAATTCGGCGATGGCACCAATCCGCTCTTCACTCCCAAAACCGCGCTGCGGATTTCGTCTCAGGGCCGCGTTCTGGGCGTGCAAAATCTGCAACCCAAAACGACCGCAGCGCCTAAAAAAGAAGACAAGCCCGTCGCTGCGGCTCAGGCAATCGACAGAAGCGCGCTCGTGATGGCCTCGATTATTCGCGCTCTGCCGACCTTGTGGCCTGGCCGCGACGTGCAAAACGGCGAAAAATGGAAGGCCGAGATTTCCTGGCCGGTTGCTTCGCCGACCGACCCTAAAAAGATGGTGCCCACCCAATTCGGCGCCTGGGATCTGACGCTCAAAGGCGCCGAAACCGTGGGCGGCAAAACTTTGCAGCGCGTTGGCGTGGTTGGAACTCTGGCGGTTGACAGCGCGCAATTGGCGCCCGCCGACGTCAAAGATGCCGGCAAGCCGCGTGGCAAGGGCAAACAGGACATCAAGGGCGATGTATGGCTCGATGCCGAGGCGGGCCAGATCGTGCGCGCCGATTTAATTGTCGATGCGCGCGCCGAAGGCGGCAAAGACGCCGCCAGCCAGGCGTGGATGGATTTCGCTGGCACCGTGCAAATGAATCTGAAGGGTGCTAACTAAAGGTCGCTTCTCTTTCGCCATGAAAAAATCACCATTTTTCGCTCTGACTCTGGCTGCGGGCCTCGCTCTGTCCGCCCCACCCGCCCACGCCGGCATCTTTTCAGTTTCGCCCGACAAGGAACGCAAAATCGGCCAGCAGGCCGCCGCCGAGATCGAAAAGGGCGCGCCGATTGTCTCCGGCCCCGTCGAGGAATGGGTGCAGCGCATTGGTGCGCGTCTGGCCGCCCATTCCAAGTCGGAATTTCGCTACACCTTTCACGTCGTCGATTCGCCGCAGATCAACGCATTCGCCCTGCCAGGCGGCCACATTTTCGTTTATACCGGCCTGCGTAAAGTGGTGAAAAGCGACGATGAACTGGCGGCAGTTCTGGCCCACGAAATCACCCACGCCGAAAACCATCACTACGCCAAACAGTCTTCCAAAGCCAGCAAGCGCGGCGCGATTCTGGGGCTGGGTTCGGTGCTTTTGGGCCTACCTAACATCTTGGCGCAGGGCCTGGGAGTTCTGGATTTTACGCTGACGAAAAAATACTCGCGCGAACACGAATATGAAGCCGACCGCGAAGGCCTGCTTCGCATGAAACGCGCCGGATTCAAGCCGGAAGCGATGGTGAACGTGCTGCAAAGATTGGCTGAAGAAGACGACTCTTCGGGCCTCGACCAATGGATGAGCGACCATCCCGAAGGCAAAAAGCGCGTCAAAGTGATCCAGTCTCTGCTGCCGACTCTTGGCGCGAAATAAAGCACACACTTATTTCATTCCACCACTCTTCTTAGATTCTTGAAAAAGCCTTCAGGGGAAAGATACTCCTGCCAAAGCTCGCGGTTGCTGGCTTGCAATGCCACGAACTCTTCGTCGCTTAATGAGTTGTGAAACTTCTCAATGAGTTGTGGCATGCGAGAGATGTCACTTTCTTCGATCCAGACGACATGCTTTTTCCAATCGATGATCGAGTCGTAGGGCAACACACAGTTGGTGTTGATAAAGACGGGAATGCGACCGCAACACAGAGTTTCGTAGAGGCGCAGTGAACAGTTGGCAAAGCCGCGAGCGCAAAGATTGTAATCGTTGTCCAGAATGTTTTCTACATATTCTTTTCTGAAGATCTGGGCTGTTTCCTGCGTGCCGCCAGGAAGAAGGTTGCCATAAGGCCCCGCGAAGGCAAACTGTTCGCGGATGATGAAATTGGTTTTGACCTTGCCCTGCCTCATCAAACTTCGCAAAGCGCGCGCGCGGTAAGAATGCGCCGATTTCGAGGGTTGGCGTTTCATCACGCCCAGATAATTGAGACCAAGTCTGAGAGACTCTTTGACCTTAAATTTGCTCCACTTCTGATTGAGGGGAGGCGCATAGCCGCAGAACCCAATCGTGGGCACCGGTGGCTTGGATCTATAACTCGCGGTGCCGTTACAGTGAGTCTCGATGAAGTCATCATGAAATTGGGGCCACGAGAACTGCTGCCTGCCTCTTTTTGTTGCGTAAAGAGAAATGTGGAAAATGGTGGCGTCTGGAATTTTGACCTCGACGAGATCCTCATCGCCCGCCGCGAAAACTATCGTCTTTTTACCGGCTTTGGTTACCGTTTCGGAAAATTCTTCAATGGCTGCGGCCAAATCGGGCGCCGGTTCGCGCATGGGATACCCGATGGGAAAAACCGCGATGTCGGCGTCTTCCAGTGATGTGAGAGTAAAAAGTTGGTGTCCCTGCCTTTCATACTCGTCGAACCGTCCCTTGGAGATGTTTATCTCCCCATTCTGCTCAACAGTAGATTGCCCTCGAAGCGGAATGAGCAGATCGACTAAACCCATTCCACCGCTCCATTTCTCGAAACTAAAATCGGTCCAGATTTTAAGTGGTGTCGTCATTTGGTTTCTCAGTATTCCAAATTGAGATGGCGTTTAAGCCAGGCATGCTGGAGTAGCCCACTGGCACGAGTCTGATTCACGAATCAGTGCCCAACTTCCACAGTGCCTGTGGAACGCGCGTGGCTGGGTAGCGAGTCGTGCTCCAAACTTCGTAGCTGCGCGAGATCAAAAGGCACGATATAGCAAATCCGGTTAAGGTGTTTCGGTGGTTTGGGAGCGCAGGCATCCTGCCTGCATTGGAGAGAAATTGCAGGCAGGATGCCTGCGCTCCCAAAGACCCGACACCAAACGGCAAAGGCTATTCGGATCCGCTATAAATAGGCCCTATTCTGCCTGTGGATTCCCATTATGACTGCTCTACGCATCTTCTAAAGCGTGTCTCATTTTTGAGTTGAACGCCTTTTTATCGCACTCTGATAAAGGTCTAAGTAGCTGGTGACCATTTCCTGGGGCAAAAAGCGTCTGGCATTATCGATACCTCCGCGCACACGCGCACTGTGCAGTTCTTCGCTTTCATCTAACAACACATTAAGTCGCTGAGCCATCTCGTTTTCGCTACGCGGGTCACAATAGATAGCCACATCACCACCTATTTCGGTTAACGGGGCAAAATCACTGGTTAATACGGGGCATCCACAAATTTGAGCTTCAATCACCGGCCAACCGAATCCTTCGGCCAAAGAGGGAAATAACATCACTCTCGCCAACGAGTAGAAAGCGCGCAGATCTTCATTAGAACAATTTTCAACTTCAACCACCTGTTCTTCGAGGTGGTGCTGTCTGATGAATTGTCGCATCTCTTCATCGAAGGCCTTTCCAGCCATGACCAGTCTGGGTAAAGATGTCTCAGAGCGTATATCGCACAGTTCGCGGTATATTCTCAAAACGCCCATTCTGTTTTTATACCATTGGTTGCCGCCGACGTGGATGATAAATAAAGAAGACATTAGACCTTCGATATCAATATCTTTGGTTGCTGAATATAAGCGTTCGATAGCTTCCTCTCTGCTCATCTTGGCATAGGGATAGTTGATACTGTTATAAATGACAACGGCGTTCTCAGATTTAAGCTTCGATATTCCCAGCAGTTCATCACGGGTGTTTATGGAAACACAGGCGACGTGGGCGGATTTATCCAAGCCGGTTAAGATGATTCTCTGAAGCATTTTTCCAGTCCAGCTTGTCGAATTTTCTTTAATCTGCCCTAAAGCTGAACGAATGGCAAGCACATCGTGGCAGGTAATAACATGGGGTTGGCTTTTGAGGGAGTGAATGTAAGGGGCATTGGAGTGATCGCAAATATGCACCACATCGAAACGGCGTGCCACCCGTTTGAGCAAGGGTGGAAAGAGAACGAACTTATCGAGGTAGCCCAGCCACTTGGCACGTCCCTCAGGTGATGCTCCGGAACGATTAAAGCGCGGCGCAGGACGAATTAAACGGACGTGGTGGCCGCGTGATTTCAACTCACGCTCCATCAACTCCGCAAAGCGCTGCATACTTTCCTGCTTATCGGGAAGATAATTACCAACGAGGAGGATTCTCAAGACGGCACCTGTAGATCATTTAAGGAGTGGGAGGATGTCGCGTTGGCAACGGTAGGACGACTCTCGGGGCGAGCGGCAAAAGCAGGTCTGATGGAAAGCTTTTTCCGTTGCGGCACGCGTGTCGCAGCAAGGCACAAACCGCAGGTAAAAACCGTAAAGCCCAGCGATGTCGGTTGTCCCAGGTTGCCGTTGACAAGGATTAAGCCGCCAGCGCTGAGCAAAAGCAGGGGCAGCAGGTTTTTCCGGAGGGCGTGCCGAATCGCGATGGCCACGAGCCAGCCGCACAGAACCAGGCGATAGATGATAAATGCGCCGCCCAGAAAAGGCCCGCTCTCCAAGATATTGCGCTGCCACTCGATCTCGGCCAGCAAAAACTGAGCTTTTCCGGTGACAAGAACTGCACCGACATTCGTCCCCATCCCCAGGCCATATCCGAGGACAGGGCTTTCAAACAGGCTCGGATAAGCGGCGCCGCCGAAATTTTGCAGAATACGAAAGAGAAATCCTGAGGCGCCCCCTTCATGACCGGCAGCAGTCGTGACACGAGTTGTAAAAACGGAGAGACCCAACTGGATAACAGGGACATTCCTGAGCAAATAAAACAGCAGACCAACAACCACAAAACTTGCCAGCCAGCGCAGTGCCAATTTCGGCTTTGCAAGAGTGCTGGAGACGAAAGCCAAAAACACAACTATGAAGATTGCCAATACCAAAGAACGACTGCCCGAAACGGCTGCCGCGATGATTGTAGCGAGAGATGAGGCCAATACCAAAAAACGCGGGTAAAGCTTTTCATTTTGGCTATACAACAGGAAAACGGCAGCCCAAGAAAAGAAAGCCACCGGCCCAGAGATATAAGAAAAAGTGCCGGCCGCACGAATGTTAGACGCTCCCAATGATAGTTGCTGAAAGTTACCCTCCGTGCCAGCGTTGATCCATGACTGAGGCGGTGAGATGAACTGCACTGCCATCAAAAGGGCCATGGGAATAGAAAGAACTAAAACCCAGTAACCGATACGCCTGACATCGTGGACGTCAAAAACTTTGCCAACGAGAAATATCAATGGCAGATGCAGAAAATTGGCCCGAAATCCATAGACCACTACAAAAGCTGCGCCTTCGGTAGCAATGAGTCCCGCTAACAGCGAAACCAACCCCAGAGCACCACCAAAAAGAACAAAATTATTGCGCGGAAACAGGCCGATGCGCCAGGCGTAAAAGTAGGCCAGCAGCACGACCGGATCACGCACCACAAGCAGGGGGTTAGCTGCAAAAGGAACAACCCATTTACGCAAAGCCCCCTCGAAAATGAAAAGCCAGAAGTAAATCCAGAGCAGTTTCCTGATGCGGCCTATGTCTCTGGGCGCACGACGCCGCTGCACTCTCGCCGGTGCTGTTATCGGTGCTGGCATCGCTGCTGTCATTGGCGCCACTCCTTGTGAGCGGTCAACAACCGCAAAGAGAAGCACGACAGCCCCAAAGGCGACGCCATTTTCGAAGTTGCCAGGTTCTTAGGATGCACAGAGAGAGGAAAACTCATGAGATCGTCGGGGCGGATTGAATCTTCGATTCAACCAGGAACAGCTCGTGCCGAAATTCCCAGCGCTCTTGCCGGCGGGGTGGCGCGCATCGAATTAAGGGGAGCTTTCCAGATCATGGCTGATAGCAGCAACGATTTTTTGCCCGTAACTCTGCCAAGTATATTTCACCGCTTTATTATGGGCGGCTTGGCGCATCTCCGGCAGTTCCTGGCGATTATCGGCGAACCAGCTGATTTTTTCGGCGAGACTGTGGGGAGAGCGGATGGGCACGAGAAATCCGGTGCGGCCCTCTTCGATTAGATCTTCGCCTCCGGCATTGGGCGTCACAATCAGGGGCAGGCCGCACGCCATCGCTTCCTGCTGAACCAAAGCTCGTCCTTCGACGATGGAGGGCAGAATAAAAACATCGCATTGCTGCATTAAACGGAACACGTCGGCCTGGGAGCGCGGCGGCTCATAACGAAACGAGAGTTGTCGCTGGTAAAACTCCAGAGGCGCAACGGGCGCTCCCATGACGACTAATTCCACATCCCCGCGCCCCAGCAGCCGCATCGCTTCGAATAGGTCGGCCAGACCTTTGCGCTGCGTGAGTGAACCGGCAAAAAGAAGCCGCAGGGGGCGGTTCACATCGGAGTCGCGTTCGTGCAGGGAGGTATCGAGTGGCGACATTTCCGGTGTTCCGAACTCGGCCACGCAGCACGTTTTGCCTTCCATGATGGCCGCCGGCAGCGAATCGCGCACGAACTGGCTCGGCACGAAGACGATGTTGGCCAGAGATAACTCCTCGACTTTGCGTGCCAGCTTGGCGGGGCTGTCGCGCGTGCCCACGAGGGTGGGTTCCCATTCGGGCCAGCGCTGCGCTTCCTGGGATAAAAGCTGCCCTCCCACTTCCCAATAAGCGATGGGCAGATCGTAATAACGCCGCAGTCCCAGCTTTTGCGCGCTTCGGAAGGTTTCGAGCGCACCATCTTCTCCGCAGTAAACACCGCGCAGTTGCGGTAGATGACGTAAACGCGCCGCAACTTTTCGATCCAGGGAGCGAAACACGGCATCGACCGATAAATATCCCGTCTCGTGCCGTGTCAAACTTCCCAGGCCCAGCGCAGGCGCCAGCAAGCGTCCCACTTCACGCCAGGGATGCGGACGAGTTTTTTCTCGAATTTGCGGCGCAAAAGTGCGGCGCGCGAACTGTTTTTGGAGTTTCGAGGGAAGAACACGCGCCGCAGCCGAATCAGGGTTCCAACTGATGGCCGTCCAGAATTCCTGCAGCAGTTCCGCTTCCCACAACGCCAATGCCGCCTGGCGGGTGTAGGCATTGCCGGTGGGGTGACTAAAAATCAGCATATTGACATCGCAGTTTCGGGCGCCCGATGCACCATCGCTTCACAATGCGGCGCCAATGTAGGGCTACTCACTGTTGCAGAGCATGGAGAGGCCTCTTTTAACGATTTCTGGCAGTGGTTTTTTGCGGGTGATGGTAGGGACACGGGCGCTCTCTGGGCAGGATGTCATATCCCTATTCCTTTCGACTCCCTGAGAAAGGAGCGCAGACCAGCTATTCTTCCCGAATAACTGGCCAGGAATTTTTGGAGCGCCTTGGTGTCTCTCTTGGCCATCAAACGCAGAAGCTGCAACAGCCCAGGCGCTCCTCCGGTGCCGGTGACAATGGCCCAAATTAGAAAAACCACTCGCTGCGGCCTGGAGAAATGTTCGAGCAAAACCAGGGTTTCATTATGCACGATGTCGAAATGCGCCGCAGAGGAAAAGACTCTTTGATCTTTGTCGTGTCGCTGGGCCGGAAAATGCTCCACCGTCACGGACGGGTCGTAAATCAACTTCCAACCCTCGCGTTTGAGCGAAAGTCCCAGACTCAATTCCCAATGCACCTGAGCGCCTTCCCCGCGCATTCGGGTATCGAAACCTCTTTTTCGCAGTGGCGCGGCGCGATAAGCGCAGTTGACGCCTTTTAAAACATCCACTTCTCGCGGCTCGCCGACGCCGATGTGGTGATTGCCCGAAATGCGGCCCCACCATCTCAGTTTCCCGACATCCGTGCTCGCGCCCCTGAGAAAGCCGATAATATCGTTCCCTCCGACACCGCCAATGCCGTCATCACTCAAAAAATGGGCTTCGATGCGTTCGAGCCAGTCGGGGAGCGGCGCCGCGTCGTCATCGGTCAGCGCGATCACCTCCCCATGAGCCGCGCCCAGCCCCACGTTCATCGCAGCGATCACGCCGGTCTCGCCGACCGTCGCCGTTTTTAATGGCAGAGGCTGGTGCTGGTAATCCCGCAAGAATTGGCGGGTTTCCTCGTCGCTGTCACGAACCACCACAATAACTTCATCTGCGGGACGCAACTGCTTTTTCAGGGCTTCCAAACAACGAGCCAGCTCTCGAGGGCGGCGATAAGTGGGAACAAGAACGGAAATTGTCATGGTTTATAGCGAATCCAGTTATGTTCTGGGTCTCGCTTTCGACTCGATGGGGCTTAATCTGACAACAATGCAATTACGAGCGGAAAGCCGATATTCTTCCAATAATTGCTTTTGCCAAATCGCGCAGTGCCAGACGCAGCCGATACTTGAGCCGGATGACAAACCCTAATCCAAGTTGCGACATTTTCATTTGGAGGGACAACTGCGGAGAGTTGCCGAGCCTTTTCAATACCTCGATAAGTGATCTGCACTCCTCAGGCGAGAAGTAAGGTGCGTCCAGCACGACGGCATACCCTAATGCCATGCTCTTCCGACTCTTGTTGATAGGGGTGAGAGACCAGCCACGTTTTTGAAAGGCAGGCTGCAGGCTTTCATCAAAGATTTGGACACAGCCTTCAATTTCATCATATTTGCGTTTAGAGCGAATATTTGCGGCATCGCCCCAAGATCGATAAGAGGCTAATACATCGTCACAATAAACGTTTCCCCATCCTGCGTCAGCAATACGAACTGCTAAATCCCAGTCTTGTGTATAAACAACCTCAGCGCGATAAAAATTCGTTTGTTCGAGAACTTCTCTGCGGAACATACAAATATTAGCAGCAACTCGATATCCCCATGCGGACGCGCGTAAAGACTCTTCAGCATTTTGATACTCTCCTCTACGCCCTAACCGCCTTACACGGCGCGGTTCATCACGATCATCAATTTCCTGCACGGCACAATGTGCGTAACCGGCCTGTGGATTCTTTTCTAAAAGAGGAACAAGTTTCTCGACGTAATGAGGGTGCAACAGGTCATCCGAATCGAGGCGCACGATAAATTCTGTTTTTGGTTGCGAGAGCAGCCAGTTGTTGTTGGAGCTAATGCCCAGATTACGTTCCTGGCGATGATAGCGCAAATCGGGAAACTCTTGCTGAAGACGGTGCACGACTTCGGGCGTCGTATCGGTGCTGCAATCGTCCGACACCCACACTTCCATGTTCGGGTAGGTTTGTGCCAAAGCACTCGCAATAGATTTATGGAGGTATGCAGCCTGGTTGTAAGTTGGGATGCAAATCGCAACCGTTGGAACGGCCGTTTCCTGATTTGTATTCATAGGATCCTGTGTTCTATTCTGACGACGGCAATTTCACTAAACCAAACTTTTGGTAGTTATGAGGCCGCTTTCGTTCCACAAGATACTGCTTGTAAAAATGGAACTCGCGTTGCAGTTCTGCCTCTGCTGGTGAAATTCCTTCCGCAATTCGAGAGGCTTTGGGATGAGCCACGACTTGAACCGCCAACTGCAAAATTCGCTTGTTCATGCGGAGATGGGGTAGAGGAATGACGTTGTGTTCCCAATGATAATAAACATAAGCCTGAGTGCGGCCGAACTTCCTGGCCGAGTCTAAAAAACTTGAGCGTAATAATCGGGATTGATCGAAGTGGTGTTCAACAACTACATCTAATGCCGAGGCAATTCGATACCCTGCCAGTTTCAACTGGTATGAAAATAAACTATCGTCTGCAAAACCCAACGCACCTGGCCCTAATTCTGTGTCGAACGCAGGCACTTTAGAAAGCACCTCTCTGGAAAAGGCCATATTCGCTCCCACCATATCTTCTGGAGATTCAGCATCCAAGCGTGTGGTTTCAGCCAGCCACGACCGGTGCATCGTCGTCATCCAGGGCCGTTCGAGATGGGGTGCCATTTTAACACCGCCCGCGACGGCCTGAGACTCACCGGATAAAATGGGCCGGCACATGCCCTCAATCCAATTAGGTGGAGGACGCACATCATCATCCGTCCACAGAAGAATGTCGCCTTGGGCTTGGGCCATACCTGTATTATAGGCGTGACATTTCCCACGTCTTGTTTCGTGAATATAACGGATGGGCAGATGGGGCAGATGCGCTGATTCAACAACCTCTTTTGTATTGTCCGTCGATCCATTATCTACCACCAACAACTCGCATTGCAAACCCACACGGATGTAAACCTGCCTCATCGCCAGCAGGGTCTCTCGAAGGCTTTCGGCTCGATTATAGGTGCAGATAATTATTGAAACATTCATTCTTGGAACTTAATGAGAACCTCTGTTTCCTAAAACAAGTCGGCGCAAATGCTTTATTCTGAGTTTTAAAATTGTAGTTTTATCTCTGACAGCAGGGGGAAACCGCTTTAGAACTCTCATGTTAGCTCTAAAGGCACTGGGATCGTCTATATATTGATGACATTGGTTGATTGCATCTGAATAGATGAAGCGGTATAGATGATCGGTTTCCACATTATGACCAGAAGTTTCCCGCACCGATGCTGCGATATTTCCGACCTGTTGTAAATACTCGGCTAAATTGCGTGCCGATCTCTTCAACGTCGAGGAGTGGTTGCCTTCAAAAATCCGATACGCCCCGACACAGGTATTGGAGAAGGCGACCTGCTCCGTCTTAGCGATGCGCCACCACAAATTCCAATCGGCGGCATGGCAAAAATTTGGGTTGAACCTGCCAACCGAATTCAAAGCCGACCTGGATAAAAGAATTCCCGCGAATTGAACTGGGCAACTTGACCACATTTCAGGGCTATATTCCAGTATGCCGCGATTTGAGGAACCCAACATTGGTGTAACACCCATCCAAAAGCTCTCTTTGTCAATAAACAGCGACCTGGTAAATACTGTAGTCGCCTGGGGGCAGGAACGGAGGCACTGTGCGAATTCCTGGTAGGCAAGCGGCAATACGAAATCATCGCCGTGCAGGATGTGTATCCACTCTCGCTGTGCTCGGTCGATGCAGGAGTTGAAATTCTTAATGGCACCGCCGTTCTGAGGTTGACGGTGAAACGCAACACGCTCTCCCCAAACTTCACGAATCGCTGCTTCTGGATCGTCTTTCGTGGAACAATCATCCACAACTTCGATGTGCGCCTGGTCTAAAATATCTCCTTGTGCTTTCAAAGAGAGTAAAGTTTCTTTGAGGTAAGAAGCACAATTGTAAGTCGGGATCATAATGGATAAGTTTTCACCATGTTCTCCCATCCCGACCGATGTTTGAGTTGCTTTTGCCATAACCGTATTCGTCTAAAAATTATCTCGAAAAAATGCAACTGAAATTCAGTCCGTTGAACGAGATTCAAGTGAGTTGGTATTATCAACTTCAGTCCCGCGATCTTTTCTCCTCTCCGATGGATAACTCTCCAAAACGGCATTCAGAGTAGTGTTCAGGTGATCAACGTCAACGATAATTTCCAGCGCAGTGGTGCTTAATCCCATAGCTTTGAGACTGGCTCCATCAAACATAGAGCCGCCTCCCAGCCTGCCAGGAGGATATAGCACCGTTAATTGGAGCGGCAAATCGGCGATGAGATCGCATAATCCACTGCGGTTGGCGATGACTCTACCCAATACCATTGCGGCTGGCCGCACCAATTCAAGGGGAATCTTAACTCCCTGGGTGCCGCTAATTGACTTTGTCGTAGGGCCTAAGTTTGTGATTGGCTGAAACCCCCGTTCTTTTAGTTTGACTGCCAACTCTTCCCAAAAGTAAATGGGGATTTGCCTCATGTTGGCTGATGTTTGAGCATCGGGACAAATTAATACGGCCTTATCCTCATCGAGATGGTGGTCAAGAAAAAGTTGTCTCGCACGATCCATTTCTTCGGTTGAAGGCGCGCGTGGCATTTCTAATTCCGCATCGGGCGGCAAACCCAGAATAACGCGAAACCCATCTAAAATATTAATGCCTTTGTATCCGACAAATAGCGCGAAGGCTCCCCAATCTGGTTTGCAATAAGTCCCTTTAGGTGAAGAGTCGCCGCTATTCCCCAACAAGGTCATATCACGGTAGCCGATTTCATCCAGGTTAAAGGGAGATGCTACCGGTATCGCATCTGTAACGGAGGGAAACAGTTTGGGGATGAAAGCATGCTGAGGTTTGGTAAAAAACTTAACCGAATTCCCGCCATGATAAGACAGCAGTGATTTGGCTAACGTCGAGTAAAGATACACGTCTCCTATGTGAAACGGGCACACAAGGGCCCATTCCTCTGGCCCAATGGGATATTTCTGGCGAAAGGCCTCCAAACGCACGGTTCTGTGCCAATTTTCATCCTTATCGCTCACCAAATGATAGATAGTGCGAGCTATACGCCAGGCCGGAGCAGCCGCTGTATCCAATACACCATTGACGCCTGATTTTCGTTTGGCGCCCAGCAACCCCATTCTTCTTATTTCGTGTTCGTGGGCGGAGCGAGTCAGTGTATCTTTGATCCCATGGAGCATCTTCATAGAGTCTTTCTCCACGTAGGATTCTTCGAATCACGCAGCAGGAAATTCTTCATGGGCTCAGACAAGCGAGGGGGAAGTGTATCAATGACATTTTCCCACAGGGATGCGATAAGTTCTTCCATTGCGTTATTGAGGGAAGTGCAACTGTAAAACTCCGTAACGCGCTTATCGTGTTGGCTCTGTGCAGCAATATTCAAGCATTCAGATGTGGATTCCGGCTGGCAACTGGCCACGAAAACGATATCAATGGGTTTAATCATGGCATTACACATCATCCGACACATCTAAAATTGAATGATGAATCAAGATTTCCAATAAAGTTCTTCGCAAAGTTGAATATATTCATTGCGGCGAATGTTACCATATGAGAACCATTCGATATAGGATCGCAACTCTTCCGCCGGCAGTTCCTTTATGTTACTGACATATAAAATCTCTTGCGACTCCCATAAAATGAGATTGGTTGCAAGGAGCCCGTAAAAAGCCTCGCTCCAGGAGGTGGCAGCCGCATCCCCTTTAATGTGAGTAATCTTCGAGTTCATGGCAGAACTGCCAGGGCGTGTCTGAGACATCGCCTCCACAATATCGAGGGTCTGCTGCTCAAAAAGTGCTTTTGCCTTGGCTTCATCCCGTGTCCCCTTATTCCGCAAACACCACTCCTTGATTATCAAAATTGTGAAGCGATCCGCTAACATACCAATTGAGTTAAGACCCACACCTGATTGCGCTGTCTGGTTTCGATCAACTGCCGGCTTGGTGAATTGTGCAACGACGGAGATTTCCTGATCTCTCATCTGTTCCAATGCTGGAGACAACCGGCCCAATGCATATTCCAGGGGTTGGGGTTCGCGCTCAATGGGAAGTCGATCTAAAAGATGACTCCCATATGCGGCTAATTCCAAGAAATAAGACTTTAAGGACTCATTGGATGAATTCTGTATCATAATTAAACAAACTCTCTTACAAAACCTCTTGCTTCCCAAACGCACCTCGCAGCGTTACTACAACTCCTTATTGCGCCACCAATCGACATCAATGTTTATCATCCTCTGCCTATCCTCTTCACTTGCAGACGATTGGCGACGATTGACCAGTTGACGCAAGCGCGTTCTGACGCGGGTTTTTTCGCGCAGCTTGGTAAGCAGAGAATCTTCCTCGCCGGACTCCCTGATAATGGCGCGAGCCTCATTACGCAGGTTCTCAGACCATATATCTCCGTCGCTAATTATCTCTTGTGCAATGCGCTTACGGATTTCAAGACCCTCTTCACCACCTGCAATCTTGTTCCAAAACAACTCCATCGACTTGCGGAATTCTTTGTAAACCTCATCGGGCACTGTGAACTCGCGCGCATACTTCTCATCGGCTTTGCAACTCTCGACAACCAGGCAGAGGCTGTCAACCCACAGTTGAGCCATGCTCTGGGTGCGCTGTGCCGAATGTATCTGATAGGCGGCGAGATAATCCGGCAACATCAAACCTTGATAAAAATGCAATACCCGATACCACAGGTCAAAATCAGCACATTGATCTACGTTGTCTCGCAAACCATCAACCTTATCAATGGCTTCACGCCGCACAAAAGTCGCGTGCTGTGCAATGCCCATGACAATCAAAAGATCTGCGGGGTTTCGGAGCAGCCTGCTTTTCGACGATCCTAATTTCATAGGAGCGTCATCATAAACCAGGACATCGCCACCCGTCACAAATCCCAGATCCTGCCTTTCAACGAGAACTCTTATTGCGGTATCGAATGCACCTTTCAAGTAGAAATCGTCGCTGCTTTGAATCGCAACTATTTCTCCTCTGGCAACGGCCAGCGCTTTGTTGACGGCATCCGCGAAGCCTTTATCCGGTTCAGACCACCAGGTAATTTGAGGGTATTTTTTCAGGACTTCTACAGTGCTATCTTTAGAACCGCCATCAGATACGACGATCTGTAGATCTCCTGGATAATTCTGTTGAAGAATGCTGAGAATCGTCCTCTCGATGTAATGGCCTTGATTGAAAGAGGGGATTAAAATCGATAATGATGGCCAGTTCATTTGGTCGCCCTTCATTGCGTGGTCACCCAATTCCATTCCGCCGGCAATCGCACAGACGCAAAAGTATCGTATAGCCCATGCGGAGTGTTCGGGCCTGGCAAAATTTCTATGATGGAACAAGCAGGAAGATAGTCTATAACCTCAGTATCTCCTGCTCCGGCACCGATATCCAATGAATACTGGCCTGGATGCAAATAACATTCCATTTGAGCGCTTATCGTGCCCTTAGTATTTTGGTTAATATCCTTGTTTTCACCAAGGTAACGACTCTCATAAGTTAGCAGCCGGACACCTTCCAAAGTGGAAATTCCCAATCCCACTACTACATCTTGAATAGAACCGGTAGACTCGAAATTTATCGCAACAGAAACAGGTTGCCCATGCATTAAAGGCATACCGTTATTGAGAGAGAGACCACAAATTTTGAAGCGTTCTCCCCAACCATGAAGACGTGGCTCTTGCTTTAAATCGATGAACCCTTTGGAATGCTCAGCGCTGGAACTTAAATAAGAATTAATTACTGTAGAGGTCGGCCCATAATCGAGCAACTGTCCATTCTTCAACCAAATTGCTGATGAACACAGACCCCGCACGGCACCCATATTGTGGCTCACAAAAACCACTGTTTTTCCCTCTCGAGACGAGACATCCTGCATTTTACCCAGGCATTTCTTTTGAAATTCAGCGTCGCCAACCGCCAGAACTTCATCGATAATGAGAATTTCAGGGTTCAGATGTGCCGCTACTGCGAAAGCCAATCTTACATACATACCAGAACTATAACGTTTTACCGGTGTATCTAAAAAGTTTTCGACTTCCGAAAAATCTACAATGGCATCGAACTGCTTATCGATCTCGGCACGGCGCATTCCTAATATCGCGCCGTTGAGAAAGATGTTTTCGCGGCCTGTTAATTCGGGATGGAAGCCGGTGCCAACCTCAAGCAGACTGCCTACCCGTCCATAAAGCTTGATCTCACCCTTTGTCGGCTCCGTAATCTGGCTGAGGATTTTGAGGAGAGTGCTTTTTCCCGCACCATTGCGTCCGATGATGCCGACAACGTCGCCTTGTTCAATGTCAAATTCGACATCCCTGAGTGCCCAGAAGGTTTCCTTTTCGGCGCGTTGCAGCGGGTTTTTAAAGCGGTGCAGCATGGCTTCGCCCATTGTGCTGTGCTTCTCGACGTTGTGGGCGATGGTATACGACTTGGAAAGCCCGCGCACTGAAACCGCGATATCTTTAGATGACATCAGCGAATTTCCTTTCCATCTTTCTGAAAGCAAAAGCTCCGGCCAGGAAGAGAAGCAGCGCGAACACAGAGGAGTAGGCCACATAACCCCATTGGACTTCGCCCCCACCCAGCACCGACCAGCGAAACGCTTCCAGCAAACCCGCCAGAGGATTCAAGATGAAATAAAACGGTTGCAGGCCATCGGGTAATTTCGAGGCGGCGAACGAAGCCGCATACGCCACAGGACTGGCAAAAGTCAGTAAGTTCACGACGACCGGCAACACGTATTGCACGTCGCGGTAGCTGACCATCAGAGCGCCAGCAATCAGACCGCAGCCCAGAGACAGCAACAAGATCAGCCCCAGCCAGAGCGGCAGCAGCAGCAACTGCGGGCCAGGCGCGATGCGGTAAAGCAGCATCAGCACGAACAGCACCGTCAAAGACACCGCAAAATCCACCAGAGTGGAAAGCACGGTGGAGAGCGGCAGCACTAAACGGGGAAAGAAGACCTTGGAAACCAGTTGCGCGTTGCCCACCAGAGAACTACTGGCCTTGGTCAGTGTGCTGCTGAATGCCGTGAATGCCAGCATACCCACGAAAGCGAACAGGAACGCCGGCGCATCGCCCGTTGGCACATCGGCGACACGATTGAACACAAAGGAGAGAACTCCCGCTCCCAGCAACGGCTGAAGCACAACCCAGATTGCGCCGAGCGCCGTTTGGCGATAACGCAGTTTCACATCGCGCAGCGCCAGAGTCATGAGCAAGTCGCGGTAAAGCCAGATTTGCCTCAAGTTAAGCGCAGCCCAGCCCGACGAAGGCCGAATGATGAGATGAGGCTGTTTTGGCTCGCCACCTGGCTCAACAGGCGGTGGAAGTTTGGCGTTTCTCAGAGGCTGGCTTTCAATCATGGAATCCGATTTTCTCTCTTCGCTCGTTCACAGAAAGCGCCGCTAGAGCAGCCTGTTCACAAGAGTAACGACTCATTTGTTTATCAAAGAGCAGCGCCCGACACAACACAGCGCCACCTTCAGTCGAGCGCACAGATCTCATTTTAGGGGTTCGCCAACGCTTCCCGTTTGGTCTTGAGCCAGCGTGTATAGACTTCTTCCAATTGCTGGGTCGCCAGTTCCCAGCGTAGGCGCTGCACCCGTTGATAACCGTTGCGGGCAATTTGCTCGCGCAAGGCGGGATTCTCGATCAAATGGCTTATCGCGGCGGCCAATTCAGCCGCAGTGGGCTGTTCGAGAATCCACGCTTCCTGGCCATGTTCGAGCGCGGCGGCAAAGCCGGTGTGACTGGCAATCAAGGCACAACCGCAGGCCATCGCTTCTGCCGCTACAAGTCCAAAGCTTTCTGTAAGCGACGGCATCAGGGAAATGGCCATTTGCTGGTAAATCGCTCTTAATTCTTCCTTGTCTTCCACAAAAGCCGTCACCTCGATTTGCGCGCAAACATCCGCGTCGAACTGAGTCGTTTTGTCGAATTCTTTCCCGACGCCAACCAAATGAAGCCGCCACTCCCGATGCTCGCGCAGCACAAGGTTGAGTGCGCCCCTGATTGCGGTCGTGCCCTTCTGCTCCATCCAGGAACCACAAAAGCCAATGATGGGCGGCCTCTCGAAATTCACCTGGAGATTTAAAAACGCTTCGGGCAAAGAGTTGTCAATCGCCACCACATGATCGGCATCCTGATAGTGATGCTGGAGCGCGAAAGGCACATCTTCGCGGCTCACGGAGACGATTCCGTCGGCGTGGGTGAAACTTCGCTCGAATAAAGCGGTTTGGTCGAGCTGATACCACTTGCGCCTGGCGCCGCTCACAGTGCCGCTTTTCATGGAACTGGCTAATCGGGGAATATAGTGAGTTTCCAACCCGTTGGAATGGCTGGCGATTAAAAAGCGGCGCCTGGGAATTCTATTCAGCCACCAGGTCGCCAGCCACGATTCGCCACCGTAAAACTCGATGATGTCATAGCGTTTTCGCCTCATCTGGCGACGTGCGAAAAAGAGCATTCCCAGCGCCAGACGATAACTTCTGGCTCTTCCCTTTAAAAATGGTAACGGCTCAAAAGTCTCCGGCCCGTAAAGATCGACATCGTGACCGCGCTGGCGCAGATGACGGCAGAAATTAACGATGACGTAGCCCGACCCCAGAGATTCAGCGAGAAAGCAATTGCTGATGGTTAAAATACGCATGAATGAAGCATCTCTTCACGGAGACACTTTTTTATATTTCCTGTTCCAACGAAAGGCTAAAGGAATCAGGAGCGCTGCTTCAACGCAACTCCGAGTTATCAAAAAGCGCAGGGCCTCAGATGGCGAACGCGAATCTCTGATGACGAGCCGCAGTTGACTCTTCCAATAAAGCAAAGGATGAAGTTGGAAGTATCGCAACGGCAAATGATGTTTGCGGCTCATATACCAGTCCGATTCGTGCGCCAGCGTTTGTTTCATTATGGAAATAATAGGCCGCAGAGGATGGAAAACTACTGCCTCCGGCACAAAGTGGAGTTCATGACCCGCATCTTGAAGGCGCACACGAAACTCCACATCTTCCAGATGAGGAAAGGGAAATTTGTCGTCGAAACCACCCAAATGCTGGAAGACCGCTTTCTGGAGCATCATGTTGCACGACCACAAGTAACCGCCGGTCGTGTTCGTGGGCGCCGTATAAAATAGCCCCCTTGTCGGTTCAGTCGTCGTTTTTCCTTCGAGCACCGGACGCGATGCATCGGTCTGCTCTGCATAAGCGGCCAGCCACTGTGGTTCGGGCAGGCAGTCATCGTCAGTGAAAGCCAGCCACTCGCCCCTTGCCTGCTCCGCGCCCTTATTGCGATTCGCTGCGGGGCCTTTGCGAGGCCCTGCCACCCATTTCGCCCAGGGATACTGCTCCCGCATCATCGCTTCCGCCGTGGTTTGGGAGCCGTCATCGCTCACGATGACTTCATACTCCGTCGCCGCCAGAGTCTGCACCTCAGGCGCCAGGCAATCGAGGCACTTGGCCAGCAGATCATTGCGGTGGCAGGTGGGAATAACAACCGAAATGAGAACCTTGGATTCGTTCATATCAGATGGGTAACAACCAGTGCTGCGAATTTTGAGAGAAGTGACTGCTCGACTCCCTCACCCTGTGGGAGAGTCGGGTGCCCTCTGGGCGACGGGTGAGGGAGAAAAGCCGGAATTTTCAAAAACTTATCCGAAAAATGGTGAGAGCAGTTAGTTTTCTCCTCACCCGTCGCCCAGAGGGCACCCGACTCTCCCACAGGGTGAGGGAGTCGAGCGCGTATTTCACAAAACTCGCAACGCCGGTTTCAGTTCTGCGCTTCGATCTCCATTACTTTTTGCAGGCGCCGCTTATGCCGCTCTTCCCCGCTAAAATTCGCGTTGAGAAAGGCTTCCACCACTTCTTTGGCAATCGCCGGCCCAATCACGCGCGAACCCATCGTCAGGACGTTGACATCATCGTGTTCAACGCCTTGATGCGCGGTGTAAACATCGTGGGCCAGAGCCGCGCGCACGCCGTTGATTTTATTGGCCGCAATCGTCGCGCCCGCGCCCGATCCGCACACCACGATGCCGCGCTGCGCCCTGCCCTCGCGCACCGCTTCGCCTACGGCGCGCGAAAAATCGGGGTAATCGACCGGTTCGGTCGAATCCGTCCCGCAGTCCACCACCTCGTGGCCCAGACCCTCGATGAGCGGAATCAGTTCGCTTTTGAGTTCAAATCCGGCGTGATCGCCTCCAATGGCTATTTTCATGGATTTTTGTCGTGTTCCTTCATCTCATCGAGCGCGATCTGCGGGCGCAGTGGCATTCGCACGATAAACGTCGAGCCCTTCCCGACTTCGCTTTCGATGGAAATCTCGCCTTCGTGCTGTTCGACCAGATGTTTTACCAGAAACAGGCCGATGCCCGTCCCTCCGGCCTGGCGCGTGTCGCGGTTATCGACGCGCTCGAATTTTTCAAAAACGCGCGGCAGTTTGTCGCGTGGAATGCCGATGCCCTGATCCGAAACCCGCAGCGTCAAATCGCGCTCGCCCGCATCCACAACCACGCGCACTTCGCCGCCCGCCGGCGAGTATTTGATGGCATTGGAGAATAAATTGGTCAAAATCTGGTCGAATTTATCGGAATCGCCGAGCAGCTGCGGCACTTCGCCGCTAAAATCGAGAATCAAACGATGCTTATCGGTGTAAGAACGCTGCGCCTGAAGCACTTTTTCGATGACGACAAGCGGCTCGAACAGACTCCAGTTCATTTGCAAAGCGCGGCCCGATTCGATGCGCGACACGTTGAGCAAATCTTCGATGAGGCGGCGCAAACGGTCGCATTCGGCGTCGATGATTTGATAGAATTCCTGCCGCGATTCGGCGTCGAAATAGCCTTCGGTGTCCTGCAAAAGCGTGGAAACGAAGCCTTTGATCGAGGTGAGCGGGGTGCGAAGTTCGTGCGAAACCGTCGAAACGAAGGCGGTTTTCATCCGTTCGACGTTGCGGATTTCGGTGATGTCGTTGAAAATCATCACCGCGCCCAGAACCGCCGGAAAACCGTTGCGCTCGCCGCGCACGAACGCGGTTTGGCCCTGGTAGATGCGCGGTTCCTGGCTGTCGGGCAACTGAATTTCGATTTCGACGCTGCCCTCTTTGCCGTCGTTGACCGCCTGCCCCAGCAAATCGCGGATTTCCTGCTGCTTGATGACTTCATTGTAGCTGTGCCCGACGCCTTCGCCTTCTTCGAGGCCGAAAAGCGCGCGCGCCGCCGCGTTGACGAGCGAAATGTGACCCGTCGTTTCGATCATCAACACCGCCGACCCCAGACTTTGCAGCGTGGCCTGAAGCTGGTCTTTTTCTTCGGTGAGCTGCAAATAAATTTGCGCGTCGGCGATCACCGCCGTCACCTGGCGCGCCAGGGTGGACAAAAGCTGCACATCTTCGGGCGCAAAAGACGCTTTGCCGCGTTTGTTGACGACCAGAAAAACGCCGACGGTCTGGCGGTCGGTGACGCGCTCCTGCTCGTCGCGGCGCTCCAAAACCAGGGGATAAGCGATGAGATTACGCGCTTCAAGGGCACGCACCCAGGGCTGGCCGGTGGCCTCCAACTCGGCGATATCGGCCACAACCATAGGTTCGCGCTCACTGAAGGCGCGCGCCGCCAAACCGCAATTGAGCGGCACGCGCAGGGCGCGCAGCTGCTCGCGCGAAAAACCCAGCGCTGGAGGCCGCGCCACCAGCTCGTTGCGGTCGCGGTCGTGAAGCAGAAAAACGCATTTTTCGGCCTGCACCAGCATCGAAACGCGGCGCATCAAACGCTGCAAAGTCTGTTCGAGTTCGGCAGCCGAAGGCAAACCGCCGCCGCTTTGACCTGGCGAGTGTCGAGAGGAACCGTCGCGCGACGGCTCGTCTTCGGGTCGAGAAGCGGAATTGCCAAAATTCCCGCACCCAGTGTCAGGAGCGGGAAATGTGGTGAAGGAATCGAACGGGCGGCTCATGCCGGTATTAACTATCCACTCAGCCAGCGAAATCAACGCGGTTTATGAATTGGGCCGGCGCGCCTGCGAAGGCGTTTCGCCGTTTTCGTTGTTTTTGCGCGACTTGGGCGCCTCGATGCTTTTGGCATCGCCGCGACGGTTGCGGGCGTTGTTTTCAAAGCGTTTCAGCTCTTCCAGAGTCGCCGCTTTTTTCAAAGCGCGATGAAAAGAGATGACATCGCCCGAAGAAATCGTGTTTTGGTCGAGAAAGCGGTCGCGTTCGGCATCGCTCATCTCGTTGCGCGGCGCCTCGAAAATGGCCGCGTCGAACTCCAGACCATCGAAAAAGGCTTCGCCCAGACGCTTGCAGCGACGGCACCGATATTTGACGTAAACCGCTTCGCGCCCCGATTCTCTTTCATAGGGTTCGGCGCGCAACACTTCTTTGCCAAAGACTTGATGTCCGCAACGGCAACGCACAGTAGGTTTATTCATAAGTCAAACGCCCTCCATCGCAACAGTATAGGCGGGGTTTTGTCTCAGTGGCAAAAACCCCATTTTTCAAGACGCGCGCCGCAGAGCCGAGCCTCTTTTCTTTGCGTTCCAGGAGGCTGAAGCCTCGGCAACCAAACCAAGGCCACCTTCGTGGCCTATAGATTCAGAGGTGTAGCCTGCGAAGGCAGGCTTGGTTTGGTTGCCGAGGCTTCAGCCTCCTGGAACATCACTCGAAAGAATCGCAGCTTTGTCCAACGGACACGGCACGTCGTGTCCCTACACCCCGCGCCAACTGGCGGGCAGGAAAATCTCGGCGAAAGTCTGCGAGGCGAAGCGGTCGGTCATGCCGGCGATGTAATCGCACACGCAGCGCGCCAGTTCGCTGCCGCCCAAATCTTCCCACTCCTCGCTCTGCGCCGGACAGCGCGTGCCGCGCATCTGCCCAGGATTTTCCATGAAATAGGCGAATAATTGATGGATGACGTGATAAACCTTTGGCTCCTCGTCGCGCGAATTGACCAGATAAACGTGTTCGAACATCCAGTTTTTGAGCTGGTCGGTGGCCTCCATGATGTCGTCGCGCATCGCGATGCGGTCTCTGGCGTGGCGCTGCCCGTCCACCATTTCGCTCGAAGCGTCGATAATCGCCGAAACCATGCGCGTGATGCGCTGCGCGTGACGCTCGCCCAACACGTCGAGGCATTCGCGCGGCAAATCTTCGACTTCGATGAATCCGGCGCGCAGAGCGTCGTCGATGTCGTGGTTGACATAGGCCACGCGGTCGCAAATGCGAATAATCTGGCCTTCGAGTGTCGAGGGCTTGCCCTTTTGCAGCCAGTTGTCGATGGATTCGCCCGCCAGCAGGTCGCTTTTGCCCTTGGAGTGATGCAAAATTCCGTCGCGCACTTCCCAGGTGAGATTGAGGCCCCGCCCGCCTCTTTCGAGTTTGTCCACAATGCGAAGCGAGTGTTCGTAATGGCGAAAACGCGCTTTGGGGTCGTATTTGCGATACGCCTCATCGAGCGCCTCTTCGCCGACGTGTCCGTAAGGCGCGTGGCCGACATCGTGGCCCATGCCGATGGCTTCGGTGAGGTCTTCGTTGAGGCGCAGCGCGCGCGCGACGGTGCGCGAAATCTGCGTGACTTCGAGGGTGTGGGTGAGGCGGGTGCGATAATGGTCGAATTCGGGCGAAATGAAGACCTGAGTTTTGTGTTTGAGGCGCCGAAACGCTTTACAATGAATGATGCGGTCGCGGTCGCGCTGAAACTCGGCGCGCAGGGGATCGGCGTCTTCGGGAATCTCGCGGCCTTTGGACCCGTGCGATTTGGCTGCGAGCGGGCCGAGCCAGTCGTCCTCGCGCGCTTCGAGAAGAAGGCGCACATCGCTGAGATCGTCTCGAACGGCGGTTGGGGATGCGGTGGGTGTCATAACAACTCTTTGGGCGTAAGGAGGCTCATCTTCTCAAAATTCGCGCCGCTCCACCACAAAACACTCTTAATCAAGCCGAGTCACACTTCCATCCATGAAAATCACCCCCATTTTCGCCCTGATTCCTACGCTGTCGGTCTTTTGGTGCGCTCCGGCGCTGGCGTGGTGGCCCCAAGGTCATTCGATTATCACGGCGGCGGCAGTCGAGTCGCTGCCCGCCGATGAAGTTCCGGCCTGGTTTCGGGAGGGGCGCGCCCAAATCGCGCACAGCGCCCAGGATCCCGACGTGCAGAAAAACCGCGAGTTAGCTGTGATGAACGAAGAGGAATTTCCGCAGCATTTTTTCGACTGGGAACTGCTCCAAGGCCGTCCGCTTCCGAAATCGCGCGCCGAATTTTATAAATTGTGCCAGGAACTCAAGGTCAATCCCTCAGATGTCGGCGAAGCGCCCTACGCGATTGCCGAAGCGACCCAGCGTCTCACCATGATTTTCGCCGAAGCGCGGCGCTGGCCCGATAATCCTTATATTCGCACCAAAGCTCTGGTGCAGGCCGGAATTTTATCGCACTACTCCGCCGACATCGCTATGCCGCTCCACGTCACCATCCACCACGACGGGCGCGCTTTGCCCAACGGGAAATCGCCCCGCAGTGGCATCCACTCCAAAGTCGATTCGCTCATCGAAAAACTGGAAATGAAGCCGGAAATTCTGGCCCAGAATCAGAAAATCGCGGCGTTTCCTCTGCTTCTGCCCGCCATCGAAGCGCAGATGAAAGACAGCCAGACTCACATCGACCGCACCTACGAACTCGAAGCGCAATTTCCGCCGCAACAGGGCGAGTGGAAGCCAACGCCCGCCGTTGAAGAGTTCGCCACCGAGCGTGCCCGCGCCGCGACGGGCTTCACCGCTTCGCTGTTTCTCACCGCGTGGCGCGACTCGGCCAAAATCAAACTTCCGGTCTGGCTGCAACGCGAGAAATAAGCTGAATTGGGTAGTGGTTCAGTCGGGTTGGTTTTAGCTCCAGTCTTGTCCTGCTTTCACCACATTTTGGGCCAATAGAGCGCACTTTTTTCTGTCCCATGGCAACTGTTGCCTTTTCCAAAACCAACCCGACTGAACCACTACCCTAAATTTAAGGAAGGCTTCACGCAATCTTAAGAGTCTTGCGGTAGATCCCAACGTTTTAGGAAATGACAATGATAAGTGAACTGGCCCACCGGTTCACGCCGATTTAACATTGTCAACTTAAAATTCAGGAGGGTTTCGCGGCAGAAACCCCATCCAGCCCGTCAGTGTGGAGAATCTCATGCCCCTCACCTCTTTCCCCCGTCTTCCCCAAACTAAGAAAGGTTTCACCCTAATCGAACTCTTGGTCGTTATAGCTATAATAGCGATCCTCGCGGCCATACTGTTTCCAGTTTTTGGCAGGGCACGTGAGAATGCGCGGCGCACCACCTGCCAATCCAATCTCAAACAAATTGGTTTGGGTTTTGAACAATACAAGAACGACTACGACGGTATAGTGCCTGGGCAGGATATATTAGTAGGAGGACAATTTAGTTCTTGGACACATATTATTCAGCCCTATACAAAAAGTGCACAGATTTTTGTTTGTCCATCGGCTCAACCCAGATTTACGCCTGATCCCAAATTTTTTACATCTACTAAATCGTATACTGGAGCCACCACGACAGAAGCTGCACAAGCTGCCGGTAAAGCATGGGGCGGTGATGGAACAAATGTGGCTTTTAGTCAAATACCATCCCTGTCTTATGGGCGTAATCTGGTTAACAACACGATTATTAGTGGTTCTCCAGGCAATATGTCGTTCGGTTGGAGTAGCGGCAGTTTTACCGCAGCGGATTTGCCCAAACATGGCATGGTCAACCCAACGACTTTTTTTGCTGGATTGAATGAAGCGCAAATTGAAGATGCTGCTGGAACAATTCATATCGTAGAGGCATTGGCTGGCACCACTGCTGGCACAGGCCCATCGAATAATCCGGCTGCGTGGGCAACTTCTATGTATCGCATCCGTGGAGAAAACGAATTAGATTACTATCAGGGTGCTGGAACAAGAGATCCATTCTCAAAAGTGGCCTACAACCATTTTGATGGTTTTAATGCTTTATATGCCGACGGTCACGTTAAATTTCGGCGTTGGGGGTCAACACGAAAAACGGAATGGACAGTGCAAGCTGATTAAATCCCAAAACGTCCGGCGAAACTTCGCCGGACGTTTTTTGTCGCCTACCTGCGTCTCTTTCCTTTATGAAACTTCCGCTTTTTTCGTGCCCTCTTTCGCGCGTTTTCTCCCTTCTTGGCCTGTGCGCCGCATTCTCGCTTCCCGCTTTCGCCCAGACCACGCCGATTGCCGCAGTTCAGGGCACGACTGACGAATCGCCGCTCAAAGGCCAAAACGTGACAGTCGAAGGCATCGTCACCGGCGATTTTCAGCTTCCGTCGCAGTTTTCCGGCTTCTACCTGCAAGATCCGCTCGGCGACGGCAACGATGCCACGTCCGAAGGCGTTTTCGTTTACGTCAACGAGAGTTCCAGAATGGCGGGCGTTGATGTGAAAGTTGGTGAGCGCGTGCGCGTGAGCGGGCGCGTCGAGGAATATTACGGACAGACTCAAATCGGGCGCACGTCCAGCATCGAAATCGTGGGGACGGAGGTCGCGCCGCCGCCAACTCCGCTCACCCTGCCGCTTCCCGCCGGTGCAACGCTGGAACAGTTCGAGAGTATGCTGGTGACTTTTCCGCAGCCTCTGACCGTCGCGGGCCAGAACGAACTGGCGCGCTTCGGCGCGATTACGCTGTCGGCGGGGGGCCGTCTTTTCGTGACGACCAACCAGGCGCCGCTCGGTCAAATGGTCGATGACGGCGCGAGCCGCACCATCATTTTGGACGACGGTTCGGGCGCTCGAAGCCCCAAACCGATGCCCTACGCCGACGCCAATGGCACGCGGCGCACCGGCTCGACGGTGCGGAATTTAACGGGCATCTTGGGTTTTACTTCGGAGAAATTTCGGATTCAGCCCACCATCGCGCCGGTCTTCGAGGAAACCAATCCGCGCCCCGCCGCGCCGCCCGAAGTCGGCGGAACGCTCAAAGTCGGCGCCGCCAACGTCCTCAACTATTGGACGACGCTGCAAAACAAAGCTAATCCCAAAGCGCGCGGCGCCAAAACGCCCAACGAGTTCATCCGCCAGAGCGCTAAAATCGTCGCTCAACTCCAGGGCATGGATGCCGATATCGTCGGGCTGATGGAACTCGAAAACAACGGCGCGACCGCGATTTCCGATCTGGTTTCCAAACTCAACGCGGCTTACGGCGCCAAAACTTACGATTTCATCGCCGATCCGTCAGTCGGAGCGAGCCGCGACCCGATTAAAGTCGGTTTGATTTACAAAATCGCAGCAGTTACGCCGCGCGGCGCGGCAGTCGCGGCCACCGACGGCATTTTCGACCGTTTTCCGGTCGCACAAACCTTTGTTTCCAAATCGAACGGCGCGGTTTTCACGGTTGTTGTCAATCACTTCAAATCCAAAAGTTCGGCGCCTGCAACGGGCGATGTCGATAAAGGCGAAGGCGCCTGGAACCAGAAGCGCACCAAACAGGCGGCGCAACTCTTGAAATTCGTGCGAACCCTGCAAAAATCGACGGGCGACCCCGATATTCTGGTGATAGGCGATTTGAACGCCTATGTCGAAGAATCGCCGCTGCGCCTGCTGCGCGACGGCGGTTTGAAACATCTCAATTTGCGTCTGCCGCCCGAAGAGCGCTACTCGTTTTCTTTCGATGCGCGTTTTGGCTCGCTCGATCACGCTCTGGCCACGCCGGAACTGGACAAACAGGTGACGGGTTTGGGAGAGTGGCACATCAACTCCGACGAGCCATATTTTTTGAGTTACGACAAGCTGCGTGTAGCGGATTTCGTGGCGAATCCGTTTCGGGCTTCGGATCACGACCCGCTTTTAGTCGGTCTCAATCTTTCGGCGGATAAAGCCAAAAAAGCGGTTGCTCCGATGAAAAAAGCGGTGCCCAAAGCGCCCGCGAAGAAGAAAGTTGTTCCCGCGAAAGCCGTCAAAAAATCGGTGAAGCGCAGAAGATAAAACGTTTCAAGCGACAAAAACCGCGCTGCAATTGCAGCGCGGTTTTCAGTTGGGAGGCAGCCTCAGTTGTGGGCGTGTCCGTTACTTTCGTAGCCGTTGGGATTGTAGCCCGCCAGCGCCGTGTGCGCCTCAATCCGTTCCGGTTTGGTGATATTGGGCGTGTAGGCCGTGACGTGCGGCGCGACCTGATTGGGCAGCATCGAAGTCTCGGTTCCGTATTCCAAACCGCGCCTTAGCACGCAGGTTTCGACTTCGGCGAGGCCAAAGGCTTCGATGAGCATATCGCAGGTGTGGGCCGGATCGAATTCCTTGCAGGAAAACACGTCGATGGCAACTTCGCCGCGTTCGGGGAAGGTGTGAACCGAAATGTGCGATTCGGCGATCATCACGAAACCCGAAATGCCCCAGTCTTCGGGGGAAACGCCGACGTAGCGGGTCACAATCGGCGGCATGATTTTCGTCATGTTGATGCGACCTGGCAGGGTGTCGAGCAGTTCGTAGAGAGCGGGCAAATCTTGCAGCTTGTGCCAGTCGCCGCCGCGTCCTTCAATAATCAAATGCATGGTCTGGCTGCCTCCTGAGCAGCTTTGGCCTGGGACGTTGTGGCCCCAAAACCGCTTTAAGCCCGACGATGGAAATTCGGTGGGAACAAGTTGCTTCCCGATGATGGTTTTAATCACCGAATTTGTTGTTGAACGGGCCACACTCCTTTCGCGACGTAGTGGAAATAACGGAAATCTGGGCCGCGAACTGCGATTCCCGCGTTGGTGCGACAGTCGGCGATGGGCTTAACATTCCTCGATTTTTGGCGAAAAAAAAGGCCACACCAGATTCAGGACTAATCCCCGCTCTTGCGGGTTAGGCCCCCAGTGTGACTTTCTTCGGCTCGAAAACCAGATTGTTCAAGCGCCTCGACGCGACAGTGCGTTTAAGCATATCGTTCAACGAGTTGCGCTTCAAGACGTTGCGCGAATTTTCAGTCGCTTTTGCTCTGGCGCTGTTTTTCTTCGCCTTTGAGCATCTCGTGCGCTTCGTGCAGATAAGCCGGAATTTGCGCCGCGAAAGGACTTGCTTTTAGTTTTTGGGAGAGAAGCGCCCACTGCTCCTCGTTTTCGAGAACCTTGAGGTTTTGGCCAGGAAACCAGTGTCCGGCGTTGCCGAGCAGGTTGTAGCGCCCTTTGGCCCATTCGACGAGGCCCAGCGACTTGGCGTAGGTAAAAACGCGCAAAATTTCGCGCACGTTGACATCACCAGGCAGTTCGTAGTGTTCGGGAAGCGCGTGGGGCCAGTTGGAGATCCAATCGTCGCCGAAGGTTTTCTCCATTTCCTCGCGCAAGCGCGCTTCAATAGGCGCAATAGTAACGGGAATCGAATCGTAAAACTGGAGCGCCTCGACGTGTTCATCGAAATCGCTGGGCCGCGCCGCGCCAATCGACAGGGTGTGGATTTGCGGTTTGTTGAGGCACCACAAATCGTTGAAAGCCATCGGGGTGAGCGGCGCGCAGAGTTCTTTCATTTTTTCAGGCGGTTTTTGCAGCATTCCACCTTTGTCGGTCGGCGAAATGATGAAAACGCCCATGTCCTGCCGCGTCGCTTCTTCAATGGCGCCCCAGTTGAGTTCGTTGACGAAATAATAGTGCAAATTGAGATAATCGAACTCGCCGGTCGCGTTGGCGCGCGTGATGACGGCGTTGGAAGCGTGAGTCGAAAAGCCGACGAAACGCACGCGCCCCTCTTTTTGCAATTGCCGCGCGACTTCGAGGCAGCCACCGCGCAGCACAACCTGGTCGAGGATTTCGGCAGTGTTGACACCGTGAAAACTCAGCAAATCAACGTAATCGAGTTTCAATTGGGACATCGACTTCTCAAAGTTCTTGAGAAACTCTTTCGGGTCTTGGTTCGGTGAAACCTTGGTCTGCACAATCATCTTTTCGCGCGGAAGCTGCGGCAAAACCCAGCCGAGCTGCATTTCGGAAGGCCCGTAGCCGCGCGCGGTTTCGATATGATTAATTCCCAAAGCAAGAGCGCGGTGAACCGTCTCTTCGAGGCGTTCCTGGTTGGCCTTCTCGATTTTGTCGGGTTCGTCGGCGCCCCAGCCTTGTTGAAAACGCATCCCACCGCAGGAAAAAACGGGCATTTGCAGTTCGGTGCGGCCAAAACGACGGGTGAGCATGGGTTGAATCATATAGAGAAGTTTAGCGCGAAAAAATTTCTGAGAAATTTTCCAAAAGGGCCTTGCACTCTCCAAAACGCGCCCGTATAATTCCCCCTTGCCCCTGAGCAATGACGGCTTTCGAGCCGCCGAAAAAAGTTGAATCAGGAGCGGAACCTTGACGCGAAAACAGCGTTTGTTATAGCTGTTCCCCACGAAGCGAAATCAAGTTGGAAAGCCGAAAGGCTGAAGAAAAATTTCTTCTCCAAACCTTGACAAGCGGCGCGAGGGACGTTAAGATTTCTCCTTGCCCCCAGCGAAGACGCCTCCAGAAAGAGGCCGAAAAGTTGGATCGGCGCGTTCTTTGAAAACTGAATAGTGATTACGAAAGTGTTCTTCTAAATAACAAGTCGAGCCGAGGAAGCGGGAGACCGTGAGAATCGGCAAAGTGATGTGCGAGCAACAGGTCAAGCAAAAACGAGTTTTTTGAATTGGTAAAACAGATCAAAACCTCTCAATAAAAACAATTCCAGCCTTCGGGCTGTAATTAACTTTTTCAATGGAGAGTTTGATCCTGGCTCAGGACGAACGCTGGCGGCGTGGATTAGGCATGCAAGTCGAGCGACGAACCTTCGGGTTACGGAGCGGCGAACGGGTGAGTAACACGTGAACAACCTACCCTCTCATTCCGGATAATTGGCCGAAAGGCCTTGTAATACGGGGAGGTTCCATTTTGGGCATCCTTAGTGGAACGAACAAGCAATTGGTGCGAGGAGGGGTTCGCGGATTATCAGCAGTTGGTGAGGTAATGGCTCACCAAGGCTACGACGATTAGCTGGTCTGAGAGGATGGTCAGCCACATTGGAACTGAGATACTGTCCAGACTCTTACGGGAGGCTGCAGTCGAGAATCTTGGGCAATGCACGAAAGTGTGACCCAGCGACGCCGCGTGGAGGATGAAGGCCCTCTGGGTTGTAAACTCCTTTTACGGGAGAAGAATCAATGACGGTATCCCGTGAATAAGCCACGGCTAACTACGTGCCAGCAGCCGCGGTAATACGTAGGTGGCAAGCGTTGTCCGGATTTACTGGGCGTAAAGCGAACGCAGGCGGAAGATTAAGTAGGAAGTGAAAGGTCGGAGCTCAACTCCAACATTGCTTCCTATACTGGCCTTCTTGAGTAGCGGAGAGGAAGGGGAACGACACGTGTAGCGGTGAAATGCGTTGATATGTGTCGGAACACCCATGGCGAAAGCACCCTTCTGGACGCAAACTGACGCTCATGTTCGAAAGCCAAGGTAGCGAACAGGATTAGATACCCTGGTAGTCTTGGCCCTAAACTATGTTCACTTTAGGTGTCGGGGGTTTCCCTCGGTGCCGCAGCTAACGCATTAAGTGAACCGCCTGGGGACTACGGCCGCAAGGTTGAAACTCAAAGGAATTGGCGGGGGCCCGCACAAGCGGTGGAGCATATGGCTTAATTCGATGCAACGCGAAGAACCTTACCAGGGCTTGACATGCAACTGCAAGCCGCCGAAAAGCGGTCGCTTTCGAAGGTGTTGCACAGGTGGTGCATGGCTGTCGTCAGCTCGTGTTGTGAAATGTTGGGTTAAGTCCCGCAACGAGCGCAACCCTCATGTTTTGTTACCAGCGAGTAATGTCGGGGACTCAAAACAAACTGCCTCTGTAAAGAGGAGGAAGGTGGGGATGACGTCAAGTCATCATGCCCCTTACGCCCTGGGCTGCACATATGCTACAATGGCTGCGACAATGGGTTGCTATCCCGCGAGGGCTTGCTAATCTCAAAAACGCAGTCTCAGTTCGGATTGGAGTCTGCAACTCGACTCCATGAAGTTGGAATCGCTTTAGTAACCGCAGGTCAGCAATACTGCGGTGAATACGTTCCCGGGCCTTGCACACACCGCCCGTCACATGACGAAAGTTGGTATTACCCGAAGTCACCAGGCTAACCGCAAGGAAGCAAGTGCCGAAGGTAGTGCCGATGATTGGCGTGAAGTCGTAACAAGGTAGCCGTATCGGAAGGTGCGGCTGGATCACCTCCTTTCTGGAGCATTTTCAGTAAGCCACAAGCGTAAGCTTTTGAGCCGAACGACATTTGCCCAAATTTACTTGCACATCATCCTAAACTTGTTTCGCTTGAAAAAGCAACTGCTTGATCTGCACCCAGTTTTCACTATTCAGTTTTCAGAGAATGAGCCAAAAGCCCATCGAATCGAATGATTCGATGGGCTTTTTTGTGTTTGCTTCCGTTCTGGGAAGTTGATGAATGAAGTTGTATAATGAGAATCCCCATGAATTACACAGATGCCGATAATCTTGCTCCGATTTACGAAACGGTGAATTATAAGATGTCGGATGCAATAGCTATACATTGCGAGGGTTGCCGCAACATTGCTTGGCCCCCAAATGCGGGCAGCTATCCATCAAGCTTGTCGCATTACGAATCCATTCTTGGACGCTTCCCACAGGCAAGAACCAAAGCTCGAATTTTATTTGTCTTAGAGGCTCCTCGCTCAGGCGAGGACAACTTCAAAATCGCAAACCCCAGAAAGGATGTATCAACGCTTGCCCCAAACGAGCATCGCTACTTCTGTTTGACTCAACTGGCATGGGAGAATCTTAAACTTGACCGGACTGTGAGTGCCAAACCGTGTTGGCCGACCCACGAAACAGCATCCTACTTTTTACGGCGTTATCTTTATAACGCTGGTTGGTCTTATGACGGAATCTTTGCCTATTTCCTATATCTGTTCAGGCCAGAGACAGCAGTGATTACAAATCTCGCAAAGTGCCATTTTGGAGATAACCAGCGGGAACACGAAAATCTGATTTACGATACTTGTGCCCGTCTCCATCTGCAAAATGAAGGTTTGCTTATTCAACCTAATCTTTTGGTCTCATTAAGCAAAAAGTTCGATCAAAGCATTATCAACAAATATGTCCCCTCACTTCGCTCGGTGCCACTACTAAATTTGTTTCACCCCGCAGCCAGAGGAAGAATACAACCGCATCATAAACGCCAACGATTCCTTGACCAAGTGGAGCTAAACGAAAAGGCTCTTCAACAACTTGGCTACGATGTGCCAGCATTACAAGCGCAATGGGAGCACGATATGGATTTAGCAAGAAACCCTTGATACAAATACGGCTGCAAGTGACCAACAGCGACAGAACAAGGTGCTTACCCGCCCGACTACAATCCGCTCGTTCCTCGCTCCTTTCTGGCAGCGGGTGAGATTGGTAGTTAGTATTTGTAGTGTTCCGCGATCAACTCGATATTCTTCGCGTGCTTCCACGCCGTGAAGCGCCACCAATTTTCCATATCGGCGGGCGGCGGCACCTGTTTTTCGATTTCTTCATTCGCCATTCCCTGCCCGACCAACGGCGGCACTTTTTGCAGCATTTCTTCGAAATACGTCTCGAAGCGGCGAACGCAACTCATATCCAACGATGGCCCATGCCCGCAAATCAGCGCGTCCACATCGTAGGATTTGATAATCCCCAGCACTTCGCGCAGTCGCGCCACTTTTTGCGGCGTCGGCTGGCACGGAATCAATCCCCAAGCGAACAAATCGGCGATATGTAAAACGCGCGCAGCGGGAAAATGAAGAATCGTGTCCCAGGGCGTGTGCGTGCCGCCAACCCAGCGCATTTCGATGATTTTGTCGCCCTGGCCCATCAATTTCGCGGTTTCGGGATAAGTGATGTCGGGGCGGCCTTCCCAATCGCCCGCCGAATCCGCGCAGCTTTGATGCGCGATCACCGGCGCGCCCTCGCGTTTCCACTGCGGGTTACACGCGATGTGGTCTTTATCCCAATGCGTCGTCACGACGTATTTCAAATCCTGCCCCGTCGTTTGTTTGATGAAATCCCGCACGACATCGGCCTGTTCAGGCTCTTCGAGCGCGTCAATGACCGCCGCGCCGTTGCCCAGGTCATACCAGGCGATGTTATCCACCGCGACGCGCATCCACACGCCAGGGCCGACTTCTTTGACTTCGTTTTCAATCCATTCGTATTGGTTCATAGTGGGAGTTCCATGAGCGCGAGTTGCGCCGCATCTTCAGCTTTTGGCTCGTCTTCCAAAAGCGCCAAAAACTCTGCTTCGGTCAAAATCGGCACTTTGTTTTCGCGCGCTTTGTCCAGTTTCGACCCCGCGTTTTCGCCCGCCACGACATAATCCGTCTTTTTGCTCACGCTTCCGCTCACTCGCGCGCCCAGATTTTTCACTAAATTTTCGGCTTCGCGCCTGTCCATCTCCAAAGCGCCGGTGAAAACGAACGATTTTCCAGCGAAACGCGCGTCGCTCGACTTGGCGGCGGCTTCCTGCGGTTCGACGCCCGCCGCCAGCAGTTTTTCGAGTGTCTGCAAATTGCGCGCGTGATGAAACCACTCCCAAACGCTTTTCCCTGCGACTTTTCCGACTTGATAAATCCCCGAAATCTCGCTTTCTTCAGCGTTTTTCAGGTTTTCCAGACTGCGAAAATGCTCCCCGATGAGTTCCGCCGTCTTCTGGCCGACGTTATCAATGCCCAGCGCGAAAAGCAGCCGCGCCAGAGTCGGTTTTTTGGCGTTTTCGAGCGAATTGAGGATGTTTTGCGCGCTTTTTTCCGCCGTTCGCTCCAATTCCAGAAGCTGTTCTTTGCTTATGGTGAACAAATCCGCGACATCGTGAACCAGTCCGGAGGCGATGAAGCGTTTGCCCAGTTCAATCGAAACGCGGTCGATGTTCATTTTGTCGCGGCCCACGAAATGTTCGATGAGCCGCTCCAATCGCGCCGGACATTCGTCGTTGGGACATCTACGGCGCGGCCCATCCGCGACAATTTCTGTCTGACACGAAGGACAATGACTCGGAAAAACGAACTCGCGCTCGCTGCCGTCGCGCAGTTCGGTGAGAGTTCGCACCACTTCGGGAATGATTTCGCCCGCTTTGCGAATCAAGACTTTATCGCCAATGCGAACGTCTTTTTTGGCGAGTTGATCGGCGTTACTCAAAGTCGCGCGCGAAACCGTCGTGCCCGCGACTTCGACCGGCTCGAAAAAAGCCATCGGCGTCAAAACGCCGGTGCGTCCGATGTTGACATCAATGTTTTCGACTTTGGTGACGACTTCGGCGGGCGGAAATTTGAAAGCGCACGCCCAGCGCGGATTGCGCCCGACATCGCCCAGTTCGCGCTGCAAAGCGAAATCGTCGAGTTTGACGACGACGCCATCGGTCGCGTAATCGAGATTGTGCCGCTCTTCCCGAAACCACTCGATAAAAGCGCGCACTTCCTCAACATTAGCGCATTTACGGCGAAGCGGATCAACGCGAAAACCCGCTTTTTCCAAAATATCGAGCAGTTCCCACTGGGTTTCGATTTTTAATCCCTGATATTCGCCGAGCGCATACGCCGAAAAGGTGAGCGGGCGCGTCGCGGTGATGGCGGGATTTTTCTGCCTCACGCTGCCCGCCGAGGCGTTGCGCGGATTGGCGAACGCCGGTTTTTCCTGCGTGATGAGTCCCGCGTTGAGCTTTTCAAACTGCGAACGCAGCATGAAAACTTCGCCGCGCGCCTCGAAAAATGCGGGAGGCGGCTCCAACTGCAAACGCGGCGGAACCGAGCGAATGGTGCGTAAATTCGCGGTGATGTCTTCGCCGCGCTGCCCATCGCCGCGCGTCAGGCCGCGCGTAAAAACACCGTTTTCGTAGTGCAGACTCATGGCGAGGCCGTCTATTTTCGGCTCGCAAACGTAATTGACCTGCAAACCTTCGGGCGCGTGAACGTGGCGGCGCCAGCGTTTTTCCCATTCCAGCAGTTCCTCGTCGCCGCGCACGTCCTGGAGCGAGAGCATCGGGACGCGATGCGCGACTTCCTGGAAATCGCCTTCGAGGGGAGCGCCGACCTTTTGCGTCGGGCTGTCGGGCGTAATCAGTTCGGGATTTTCCGCTTCCAACTCGACGAGGCGGCGCATGGCGGCGTCATATTCGTCATCGGAGAGCGTGGGCTTGTCGAGAATGTAATAATCGCGGTTGGCGCGGTGCAGCTTCTCGCGCAGAGCGTGGATTTCTTCGAGCATAACGCAAGTCAATCAGCTTTCAAACAGTGCGAGTGAGGCGAACGAAACCACAATATTCGCCGATTCGGTAAACGCTTGATCGTAATCCAGAAGCTGTCCGCGCCAATCGGGAAACGCCGCCAGAAGCGTGTAAAGCGCGGGATGAGCATCCACGTTGAAACGGTTGCCGTCGCGCGCGAAATGAGCGTGCAGCGCGGCTTTGTTTCCCGCTTCGATGGCCGCGCACCATTTGCGGTCTTCGCCCTGAATCTGCGCCAATCGCGCCCGCGTGAGCGGTGTATCGTCGCCGAACTGCGTGCCGACGTGCGCGCCGTCCACCGACGCGATAAAGCCGATTTTTTTGCCCGCCCGTTCGTGCTTTTGAGTGATCTGGCGCAGCGCGGCGATGAACTCTCCCACTTCCGGCTCGGCGATTTCCGGCGCGCCCCCGCTTCGCAGCGACTCCCAAAACCCGCCGCACAGAATCGGCACGATTTTCGATGGCTTCAACTCCTCGAACATCTGCGCGAACACTGCCGAAAACTCAACCGAATGCTCGTTTTTGTGCGTCAGCTGCTCTTCCATCAAGCGGGGGCCGATTTTGGTTTCCAGATCGCGCACGAAATCGCGGTCGCACTCCATGACGCCGAACGGCGTTTCGAACCCTTTCGCCGTCGCGCAGAACGGATACCCCACGCCCTCGTGCGCGATGCCCAGAATCACCAGAGTATCGAACGCTTTTCCTGTCGCGCGCACGTTTTCGCGCAAAGGCGCATACGACGCCGCTTCGGTATGCCCGCCGCGATGAAAATCGATGTGCGGCGTCACAATCCCACGCACCTGGCGCGCATCATAGCGGCGCGGCGGCAGGCGTTTCTCACCCTGCGCCAGCTTTTGACTCAGAAATTCACGCAGTTCGTCGGGATGTTGCGGATAAGAAAGCCCCGCGAACGCCGCCGGACGAAGCGGGGAATCGAGAAATTCGGCCTGCATCTCGTCGCGCCGCATTTCGAAGCGCGGCGAGTGAAGCAGAAACGCCTCATCCAGATCGGCGATTAGCCTTTCGACCCAGCCGCGCACCAGATCGCGGTCGTCGCCCGCCACCATATCGACCAAATTTTCGATGCTGTGGCGGCCATCCATCGCAGCCAGAAGCGGCCCGAATTCGCGCGGCATCGCCACGTCGGGCGCGATGCCGCTTTTGTCGTGAAAGTGAAGCCATTCTTCGCCTTTGTGGGCCGAAGCGGAAATTTGAACGTGACGCAAGCGCGGTTTTTCGGGGGACATAAAGCAAATTTACAAGAGCGAGAGTTGTTCGTCCGAGGAAATCTCGCCATCGAGCGGCGCGATGCAAGTGGGGTCGTCATAAACCACATTTCCCACTTTCCGGTCCACCGCGAAGGCTTCCAGTTCGTTGTCGGGGAACACGCCCAGCAACGCGAGCGCGTTCTCCATTGGCAAAGCCGGATCGAGCCACACTTCCTCATGCTCCGGCTCTAAAATCACCGCCATGCGATGATGCAGCGTCGAGAGAAGCGGGTTGGGAGCGCCCGTGATGATGGTGCAGGTGCGAAGCGGCGCATCACCAGGGCCGATCCACTCTTCCCACAGGCCCGCGAACGCGAAAAGTCGCCCGTCGCGAAAGCGAATGTGCATCGGCTGTTTGTCTTTGCCCTCGGTTTTCCATTCGTAAAAGCCGTCGGCGGGAACCAGACAGCGCCGCCGTTGCAAAGCGGTTTTAAAACTGGGCTTTTCGGCGAGGCTTTCAGCGCGCGCGTTGATCATTTTGGCGCCCAATTTATCGTCTTTGGCCCAGCGCGGCACGAGGCCCCAGCGATAGCCTTCGAGAGCTTTAACCCCATCGCCGTGCGCGTTTTGCGTCACGACCGCCACGGGCTGCATCGGCGCGATGTTGAATCGTGTGGGGAAGTCGAAAAGGGTTTCCTGAACCGCGAAACGGTCAGCGATTTCCTGGGGCGAGTGATGAAGAGTGAAACGTCCGCACATGATGAAATGGGATTAGCAGTTTCGACGCCGATTTGCGTGCTTCGCGTGAATTCAATTCTACATGGAATTTCTTCGCCGCTTCAAACGCCTCTCGTTCTGTCAGCTTTGCCTCATCAACCCCCATACCAAAATGCTGGAGAAGGTAACGATAGAACATGAGGATGAACAAATATCCTGTATGCACATGAGGATTCCCATTTGGCCCCACAAAACCTCGGCAGCCCACTTTAAGAAAATCTCTTGCCAGGTTACCATCTCCGGTTGAACAACCCAAAGACAAAATGAACTTGTCTGATAAAAGTGCTTTTCTCTCAATCATCTTCACATCGACCTGAGTCTTGGGATAAACATCAAACAGGAGATTACCGCTTCTGTCACCATGACACACGAATATAATATGGTCGCAATCGGGAATTTGGCCGCTTAACACTTCCCAAACGTGATCTTGCGAATTACAGATAAATAAACAAGTTCTTAAACCGAACGCATCCAACCCAGCACGAATAGCTACTGCGAAAGTCGTCATAGCTAAATCGGTGACGATACGATTGGTTTAGCATTAAAAGGTTCCAATTAGGTGTTCTCCACAAAATTATAAAAAGAGCCTCCCCAATTGGCGAGGCTCTTCTTTACTTTCCCTGGTGGGCCTGAGCGTAGATTCGCAGCGCGGCGCGCATTTTGGCGTTGGCGTCCGCACCCTGAGCGCGAAACCACGCCAAGACTTCGGGTTCGACTTCCAGAGTCAGGGTTGAAAGCGGCTGTCCAAGCGCGAAATCGGCTGCGGTGAGTTCGGGACTGTCGGAAAAGTCGATGTCTTCATCACTTTTACTCAGCACTTTCTCCCAGTTGGTCTTGGACGAGATTTTGGGGGAGGATGCGTTCATTAGAAGAGGCCTTGCGTAACGAAATAACACGGACGATGTGGGGTTGAGGACGGCTCCAGATCAAAACCACGACCAATCCTTCAAGAGTTCCCAGCGTAAAAAGCGAGTCTCACCATAGTCCTGACGCAAATCAACGCGGGTAACTTCGGTTTTCTCAAAAACGAGGTGTGCTTCTTCAAAGGCTAAATCATGTTTTCGATATTCGCCTGGTTTTTGGTTTCATCCCACTGAAATTCCATCATTTCAACGGCGCGCCGTAAAGCGTCGAACCGCTTTCGTAAAGCGGGAATCGCGCACACAAATCGGCGACTCGCTCGCGCAGTTTTTGCAGTTCGCTCTCATCGTCGCGCACTTTGAAGGTCGTGGTGATAATCGATGCGATTTCGCTCATTTCGGCTTCCTTCATGCCGCGACTTGTGAGGGCCGGAGTGCCCAATCGCACGCCCGATGTGACAAAGGGTGAGCGCGGGTCGAAGGGAATCTGGTTTTTGTTGCAGGTCACGCCGATGCTTTCGAGCAGATGCTCGCCGTCTTTGCCGGTGATGTCGGCGGAGGTGAGATCGACCAGCATCAAGTGGTTTTCGGTTCCGCCGGTGACCAGGCGCAGGCCGCCGTCGGTGAGTCCGGCGGCCAGAGCCTCGGCGTTGCGGCGAATCTGGCGCTGGTATTCCTTGAAACCGTCGCTCATCGCTTCTCTGAAACAGACCGCTTTGGCGGCGATGACGTGCATCAGGGGGCCGCCCTGAATCCCTGGCATGATGGCTTTATCGATGGCTTCGGCGAACTGCGCTTTGCAGAGAATCAGTCCGGCGCGCGGGCCGCGCAAGGTTTTGTGGGTTGTGGTGGTGACGAAATCGGCGTGGGGAACTGGTGAGGGATATTCGCCCGCCGCGACGAGGCCCGCGACGTGGGCCATATCGACGAGCAAATAGGCGCCGACTTCATCGGCAATAGCGCGAAAACGTTCCCACTCGATGCGGCGCGGATACGCCGAAAAGCCCGCGACAATCATTTTGGGACGGTGTTCGAGGGCGAGGGCGCGAATTTCGTCGAAATCAATGCGCTCGGTTTCTTTATTGAGGCCATACGCGACGGCGTTGTAAATTTTGCCGCTAAAACTCATTTTGTGGCCGTGGGTGAGGTGCCCGCCCGCCGCGAGGTTCATGCCTAGAATGGTGTCGCCAGGCTGGAGCATGGCCAGATAAACGCCCGCGTTGGCCTGGCTTCCGGCGTGAGGCTGGACGTTGGCGTGTTCGGCTCCGAAAAGCTGTTTGGCGCGCTCGATGGCGATGTTTTCCACCACATCCACGAACTCGCAGCCGCCGTAATAACGCTTTTGGGGGTAGCCTTCGGCGTACTTGTTGGTGAGGACGCTGCCGGTCGCTTCCAGAACTGCGAGCGAAGTGAAATTTTCGCTGGCGATCATTTCGAGGGTGTTTTGCTGGCGATGTAGCTCCGATTTCATCGCGTTAGCGACTTCGGGATCGAGGGCGGAGAGATGGGGAAGGTCGAAATTCATGGGAGTCTGGGAGTCTTTCGAATAACCACAGAGACACGGAGACACAGAGAAAAATAAGAGAATTTTGAGATTTTAACCCCTCTTTCTCTCTGTGTCTCCGTGTCTCTGTGGTTGATTTTACTTTGCTGACACTTCAATTTTAGCACGGAGCCTGGCGCCTTTAATCCTCATTTCGCTTGGATCTCTATCACTGGCATCGCATAAGGGTCGCCGGTGCGCGAATGAGCGTAAAGCGTGATTTTGGCGCCGTTCACCGAGGTGCGGCGTAGCGCATCGAAGCGAAACCTGGTCGCGCCTTCCAATACCGAAAGCGGAATCGTCATCGTGACGCTGTAAACGTCGGCGGCAGCCTGGACGGCAGCGTGAAAAGCTTCGGTTTCAAAGCGAAACTGGCCTTCGCGCGTCCGTTTTTCAATCGCGAGATTGCCCTTGCGCGTGGCAACGAAGCGCCATTTTTCGGGCCGCTTTTCGATGTCGAAAGGCGCGAGTTCGACGGCGACGTAATCACCGCTTTGCGGCTTGGGGGCGCGAAAATTGACGATGAGATTTTGCCGTCTGGCATCGAGTCGCCACGAAACTTTGGTTTCGGGCGCGCCCTGGCGTGTAATTGATGTGGAGGAGTTCGTAGGGACATGGCTTGCCGTGTCCTTGGAAAGAGTTTCAGTAAAGCCATCCAAGGACACGGCAAGCCATGTCCCCACGGTGCGCTTCAATTCCGCATCTTCCATGGCGTCGCGCAGGAGCATCAAGCGAATCGAGGGCATCGGCCCCACGCCGCCCACGATTTCAGCGGGGTAAATCAGCGTTCCGTCACCGTTGGTTCCGGCGAACGATTGGAGATTTTCGAGCGGTTTCGGCCCCCAGCCGTGCGCCATCGAATACACGAAACCGCTCAGTCCGTTGCGCGCCATGAGCGGGCCGAACGCGCGCATCGAGGCCGCGTCGTCGTCCAAAAGCCAGGTCGGATAAGGATATTTCGGCTCCACCATCGTGTAAAACCAGGTTTCGCGGCCCAATTTGCGTTCGGCGGCAAGGACTTTAAAATCGAGGTGCCCGATGCCGAAGAAATCGCCCAAGTTGGGGCACCAAATATCGACCGCATCTTTGAGAGCGAGATTGGGGTGCGCCGTGACGAGATGTTTGATGCCCAGAGGCCGCAGTTTCGCCGTCGTTTCGCGCACGCGGGCGAAGTCGGCGGGCGTCTGCGGTTCGTCTATCCAATAATAAAAGGCTTTGCCGAGCGTTTTGGTGGCTCCCAATTTTTCTAAAGCGAGCGAAAAATCGGGGCTGTCGAGCGGCGGGGTTCGCACGCTCAAAACGCGCGGGTTTTGGAGATAACTTTCAGCTTCGGACGAGTTCCAGGCGACGGGTAAATCGTAGGCGTTGAGGCCGTAGTCGAGCAGAAAGTCGTAATAACGCTTCTTTTGAATCGTCCACTGCGCGTCGGAAAAAGTTTGGCCGTTTTTGAGATACCAGTCGCGCAGCGCGTCGTAATACAGCGCGACGGTGCCGCGAATTTTGGGCGGCGGCAGCTTCGCTTTTTCAACCGTTAAAGTGAGCGCGAGGCGGCGCGGTGCGCCATCGGCCTTAAAATCGATTTCGCCGTAATAATCGCCTGAAACAGCATCGGCGGGGATTTTCAAACTGGCCCAGAACACGGCGGATTTTCCGGCTTCGATTGATTTGGAAGCCAGACTTAAGGGAATCAGCGCGTCGGGCCACCATTTGGGCGTCAGTTCGCGGTTGCCGCTCGGCTGGGCAACGTAAACATAGTTTTCGCGGTAGATTTGCAGGTTTTGGGCGGGAATGAAGTCGGAAACGATCGAGGCGAGGCCATTGGGCGTGATTTCGAGTTTCTCAATCGGCTTTTGGCCCGCCGTGACCACGAATTGGAATGATTCCCACTCGCCGCGCGCGGCGCGCAGTTGCACCGGCGTGGTTTTGAACGGCTCCAACACGCCGTTTTGCCGCGCGGTGAGTTTTTGAAGCGAGGAAACCGGCGCCAGTTTCCAATCGGATTTGGGGAGTTGAGCCATCGCCGCGTGGGAGAAGATCAGGGGCGCCAAAAAGAGGAAGATTTTCATGGAAAGCGGCGCAGCAGGTCGCGGGCGACGAGATTATCGCGTTTTTCGGCTTCGATGCTGGTTTGCGGGCCGTGTCCAGGCAAAACGCGGGTTGGCGGCGCCAATTCAAACATCCTTCGCACCGACGCCGCCAGATCCGCTTCGCTGCACAACGGCAAATCGGTGCGCCCGACGGAATCTTTGAACAACACGTCGCCACTGATGATGAAAGCGCCGAAATCAAAGCCGACACTGCCAGGCGAATGCCCCCGCAACTCCAAGACCGTGGCGCGGTGGGTTCCGACACCCACAATTTGGCCGTCGTGAAAGGTTTGGTCGGCGGCCACGATTTCGGGCGCGGGCAGGCCGAACCACAGCGATTGCTCGCGCAAATGTTCCAGAAACGAGGCGTCGGCGGGATGCGCTACAAGAGGAACGTCGAACTCGGTTTTCCACTTGGCGTTGTCGTAAACGTGGTCGAAATGGCCGTGCGTGTTCCAGATCGCGCTCAATTGGATGCCCTGGTCGCGCCACTTTTGGGCGGTTCGCAAAGCGGCATCGCCGCCGATGGAAGGATCGATCACGACAGCCTGGCGCGCCTCGCGGTCGAGGAGGAGATAGAGGTTATTGTCGAGCGGCCCGCACCGGAAGGTTTCCAGGTGCAGGGAGTTTGGGTCGGCGGAACTTGTTTTCATGAGAAGGGGTCAAAAGGCGAGGGGAAAACTCGTTGGTTTAGGTTTTTCCCGTCGCGGGTAAAATGTAAAGGGGCGGCTTTGATTTGCCCCCTAAAACTTACTTGTTTTTCCCCATTCGATTTTCAGGAGGCCGCCATTATTTCTTCTCATTCCCCCGCTCACTGTCCGGCTTGCAACGGCGAAAACACGCCCGACTCGCGGTTTTGCCGTCACTGCGGCGCGTCTTTCGAGGCCCAGACTCCGGCGTCCAGCGAGGCGCCTCAAACTTTGGACGCGCCCAGCGAGGCGCGCACTTCGCCCGCCGAAATCGACGCTCGGCGCGCGCGTCAACTGCTCGACCGCGCCGTGGATTTGTCCGAGCGCGGCGATGCGGCGGGCGCGGTTTTGGCGTGCCGTCAGTCGATTGCGCTTTCGCCCCAGGCTTCGGGCGGCTACGCGCTGCTGGGCCTGTTTCTGGAGCGCAGCGGCGATGTGCCGCGCGCCGTGGCAGCCTACGAAAAAGCGGTGCAACTGGCGCCCGACAGCGTTCGGGAACGCGAAAGTCTGAATCGTCTGCGCGAGAAGCTGCAAGGTCAACAGGGCGCACAGCAAGGCGCCGCCATGTTCCACTTTGACGACGACGAGCTTTTCGCCGATACCAGTCCGATCTCGGTCGAAACGCCGGCAGTGGTTCCAGTTGTGGCTGCACCTCCTGAGACGGTTTCCGCAGAGCTGCAAGACGACGAAGAGGCGTATCCCGCGTCCAACATCAGCGCGGCGGCGCCTGGCCTGCCCGCGAATTTCGCCGCGCCCGTCGATACCGCTTCCACGGCGGATGCGACGTCCCGTATTGCGGCGGCGCTGCCGCCCTCAGTTCCTCCGGCTCCCTCCATCGCCGACCGGCGCGACCAGAGCCGGCGCAACACCGTGGTGCCCGTCGTCGTTGACAATCGATCCCGTCTCGACCGGCGCGTGGGGGCCGCAACTGGACTGTCTTCGGGCGTTCCGGCTGCTGTCGCGCCCGTTTTTGGCGTGGAGAATGAAACGCCGCGCAGCCCGTGGGCCAATTTGTGGGTGCAGCCCTCGTTTTACGGGCGCAGTCTGCCTCTTCTGGCCGCCACCGTGCTGGGACTGGGATTTCTGGCCTGGGCGCGCACCGTCGCAGTGGCCCGCGCCGTGGCCAATGCGCCCACTGTTCAGGTGGCGTCCGCGCCCTCCGGTGCTTTGAACGAGCAGCCGACCGCTCCCAATGCCACCAACGCCAACGGGGGTTCGTCGCCACTGGCGCCTGTGGGTGGCAGCGCGTCCCAAAACGACGGTTTTCCGGTTTCGAATCGTCCCGCCGCGTCTCCCCCTTCGGCACCGGCTGCTTCAGCACCGGCGGCTTCGGCACCGAATGCGGCCTCGCCCGCCACGAATCCGGCGGCGCGGCCCACCGCGCCGCGCAGTGGAGCGTCAGGCGGGGCATCGACTGCGCCGCGCCGCGCGGCATCGACGCCGCGCGCCAACACTCCGCCGCGTTTTCCGCGCCCGATCCCGCCTGCGGCCGTTCCTCCGGCAGCAACGGGTTCGCGCGCGGCCACTACGCCCAGAAATCCGGCGTTCGGCCTGCCTTCTCCCGACATCGCCACCGCGCCTACGGCGGCCCCGCCGGTGAGAATCGGAAGCGATTCTACACCCCTCAATCCGGCGGGCACCGGAAATCGAAACTATGTGCGAATCACCCAGGGCCGCGTCGGAGGTTCGACGGTGCCACAGCGCTCTTCGTCGCAGGCCAATGACAGCGAGCGCGGAGCCGCCGGAGCCTCGCGCAACGGCCAAAGCGACCAGGCCATCAATAACCTGACGGCGGCGATCAATGCCGATCCAGGCGGCGCCGGTTATCGCTACCAGCAGCGCGCCACCGCGTTTCTGGATCGCGGCGACTACGCCCGCGCCGCCGACGACTTTCAAGCCGCGATTTCGGCCTACAGCGCCCAGATCGAGCGCGGCGAACAGGTGGCGGCGGCGCGCGCCGGACTTCGCACCGCGCGCAGCGGACTCAACGCCGCCCTCGCCGGAGGACGCCGTTAACATCGCCTGACTCGTCACGACTCATCTGGGCAGCGCTTCAAACCCTGTTGCAGAGCCATTGCGCGAGTGATTTTTAAGCGCCCTACGCGGAGTCGCAGAGGGAACAAAGGAGGAGCGGAATTGGGGAACTCCTTTTTGTGGCTCTCACCTTTTCCCCTCTGCGACTCCACGTAGGGCGCTTAAAAATTTTCTCGTGCCATTGTTTGGCACGCGATGAAACGCTTTTACACTGAGGTGTCAAACTAAGAAGACCAATAAGTGCCGGTTTTCCCGCCGCACTTCCCAGTTTTCGATGAAAATTTCGCGTATTTTTCACGGCGGCGAGACCATGCTGCGCCACCTTACCATTTCCCTCTTGTGCGGCGCCCTGCTCGTCTCGTCCCCCTGCGACGCGCAAAATCCCGATCGCGTGGCTGCGCCCAGCGCGCCCGCCGTTGCGCCTCTGCCTGCGGCGCCCGATATCGGCATTTTGTTGCTGGCTTTTGATGAGTTGCCCGCGCCCAGCGCGGTTCTCCCTGCCGCTCCCGCCATCCCCGAAGCCCAGGCCCCGCCAGAGGCCCCGCCAGAAGCCCCGCCAGAAGCCCCGCCAGGCGCGATTACGCCGGCCAACGCGTCTTTGGGCGCTAAAAACGGTTCGTTCTGGGTCGCTCAGGCCCAAATCGCTCCTGACCCGTTGCTGCCCGTCGCGCCGGTTCCACCCCTGCCGCCAGTCGGCGACGTTTTTACCCCGCTTGCTCCGCCAGGCCGCGCCCAACTCGCCGCCGTTCCACTGCGGCGTGCGCTTTCGTCACTCGGCTGGCGCGACGTTTTGCCCGTCGCGCCCGATTCCCCCACCATCACGCGCGCGCTGAGCGAACGCGCCCTCACGCGGCACGCTCTCGATTCTCTTCAATTAGCGCTCTCCCAACTGGCGGCATCGCGCAACTCTCCGCCGTCGCCCGAATTGACCGCGCGAGCCGCCCTCCTCGCCTCGCGCGTGGGGCAGGCGTTAGGCTACCGCGCCGTCGTCGCGCTCTATGTGGCGCCCGCTATGGAGGCCGACGGCTCGCAAAACGCCGCGTTTTCGCTTTTGCTGGCCGACAGCGAACGCGAAACCGCCCAGCCGCTTCTCTTCAATGCCAGGGGCAATGACGACACCGTGCTGCGCGAAAACGGCGCGCAAACGGCGGCGACATTTCTCGATACCTCGCTGCGCGCCTGGTCGTCGAGCGGGGGCGTGGATCGCGCGGCGCTCGCAACGCGGCATCTCGAAGCGGCGCGCGCCGCGCGCGCGGCGGGCAATGTTCCCGAAGCGCAGGACGAAATCAATCAGGCCATCGCTCTCGATCCATTGCGGGGCGAATCCTATATTTTGCTGGGCGATATGCTGTCGGCTTCCGATGCCGCGGGAGCGGCCCTGGCCTACCGGCGCGCCGTCGAACTTAACGCGCGCGACGGCGAAACCTGGGCCAAAATCGCCATCGCCGCGACGACGGGCGCCGTTCCCGACTGGCCGCGCGCGCTCGACGCGGGCCGCAAGGCCATTGCAGCGAGCTACGATTCGGCTCCCCTGCGTGTGGCCCTGGCGACAGCGCAGTTCGGACGCGCCGAGTTGTTTCGCAAGGCCAACCGCGTTGACACCGCCGAAGATGTCGAACTTGACGCCCGCAAACACCTCGAGCGCGCCCTTGAACTGGCGCCCGACGACCCCGCCGTCGTGCGTCTTCTGGCGCGCGGCCTGGTCACCTCGCGCCGCTTTTACGAAGCCGCCCAGACCCTCGACCGCATCGCGCCGCGCTATCCCAACGACCTCGAAATCCAGAAGCAATACGCGACGGCTCTCACCGCACTCACCGGACGCGAAGAAGATGCTTTTGCCGCCTACGCCCGCTACTGGAAGCTCTCCGGCCAGAAAACCTTCGAGGTCAGCACTGGCCTGGCTTATCGAACTCTGGCGCAGGGTTTCGATGCGCGCGTCGATAATCTGGGCAAACTCGCCCGCCAGATCACCAGCGCCGTCGCGACAGGCGCCCTGCCGCGCGAGGACGCGCTCTTGCAACTCGCCAAACTCAAGGAAGAGATGAGCCTGGCGCAAAACGGCATCGCCGTGCTTCTCGCGCCCAACACGATTGCGCCCGAAAGCGCCGCCGCGCGCGTTTTCGCCGCCGATTTGATGGATCAGGCGCTCGAACAGCAGCAGATTTATCTCGAAACCGGCCAGGAAATCGCCCGCACGCGCGCCTCCGAGTTAAACCGTCAAGCCGTTCTGCGCCTCAACGCGGCGCGCACGATTCGCTAAGCCTGAGTGAAATGCATGACCGGTTCCCTCTCCGCTTGCGGGGAGGGTTAGGGAGGGGTGAGCGGTGCAACTTTGCGTTCAAACTCAGAGCAGTCACTCTTTCGGCTTACCCCTCCCTGCAAGGGGAGAGGGAACCGATCATCAATTCCCCGACTCCGACTTCACCCGCGCACGCGCTTTGCATGGCCAAGCGTAAGGATTTTCTATGCCGCTTCAATCTCTGGCCAAATTTTTAATTATCGGAGGCGCCGCGCTGCTGATCGCGGGCCTGCTTTTCTGGTTCGGCGCCCGCTTTTTCCCCTCCGGCGTGCCTGGCGATCTCGCCTACCGGCGCGGCAACGTCTCGATTTACGTTCCGATTGTGTCGTCCATCGTGCTGTCCATCGTGGCGACTGTTGTTCTCAACATCGTTTTGCGTCTTTTCCGGTAAAATCTGGCTTTCATGCTGGCCCGCGAACTCGATTTCGACCTGCCCCCGCATCTTATCGCCCAGACGCCGCTCGAACCGCGCGACGCGGCCCGCCTTCTGGTGTTGCGCCGCGCTTCGGGCGAGATAGCGCACCATGTCGTGCGCGATTTGCCCGATCTGCTCCAGCGCGGCGATTTGCTGGTTTTCAACGACACCCGCGTTTTGCGCGCGCGCCTGCGCGGTTTCAAACCCACCGGCGGGCGCGTCGAAGCGCTTTTGCTCAAAGAGCGCGGCAAAAACTGCTGGGAAGCGCTTCTCAAACCGTCGAAAAGTTTGAAAATCGGCGGCGAACTTGAATGGGTTTCGCCCGACGCAAGCCTGCGCGTCGCGGCGCGCTTGCTGGAGCGAAACAACGAGGCGTGGAACCTCCAATTCTCGCCGCCGAACGATGCCGACATCCGCGATTTACTGCCGGTTCTGGGCGAAGTGCCGCTTCCGTCCTACATTCGTCAGAGCGCGGAGGAAGCGCGCTATCAAACCACGTTTTCGCGGCTCAAAACCGAGGGAAACCCCCTCGACAGCGCGGCGGCGCCCACTGCCGGACTGCATTTCACGCCCGAATTGCTGCTGCGCCTGCAAGAACGGGGCATTGAAACCGCTTTCGTGACGCTCGCGGTGGGCGCCGGAACTTTTCGGCCCGTGCAAAGCGAATCGCTCGACAACCATTCCATGCACGCCGAAGAGTTCTCGATTTCGGCGCAAACCGCCGCGCAAATCAACGCCCAGAAAGCGCGCGGTGGGCGCGTCGTGGCAGTGGGAACCACGACGGTGCGAACTCTGGAAAGCGTCGCCGACGCGCGCGGTTTCGTCGCGGCGGGCGAAGCGCAAACCTCGATTTTCATTCGTCCTGGCTTTCGGTTTCGCTGCGTCGATGCCCTTCTCACCAATTTTCATCTGCCGCGTTCGACGCTTCTGGCTTTGGTGGGCGCGTTTGCCGAGTCGAAAACGCCGTCGCAAAATGGCGAAAACGGTTCTAAACGCGGTCTGGCCACGATTCACGCCGCCTACGCCGAAGCGATTGCCCACGAGTATCGTTTTTTCTCTTTTGGCGACGCGATGTTGATCGATTAGGCCGATTTTTGTAGCCACGAGACGCACATGGAGACTCTTTACCTGCCCACCGCAGCGCGCGTCGCTCCCCGCGCCCAATCCGGCGCCGAGGCGAAGGACGCCGCACTGGTATCCGCCGCGCCGCGCCGCGCCGCCAAGACCCCACCGAGCGAAACAGACACCCCCGCCGACACCGCCAAAAAACGGGTGCGGCTCAAACCCGAATCGCGCGAACAACTGCTCGAACGCCTTCGCAATCCGCCGCTTTCGCTCCACGAAACCTCGATTTTGCTGCGCGTGAGCCGCGCGACAGTGCGCCGCTACGCCGATTCGGGCCGTCTGCCCTGCCAGCGCACGCCAGGCGGCCAGCGCCGCTTTTTCCTGCGCGACATCGAAATGTTTTACCGGCTTCTCAAAACCAAAAAATAACGCGAAATTGAAACGGCGCCCGATTTTTCAATCGGGCGCCGTTTTGCTTTGTTTCATTGGCTGTTTTTTATCCAGTTCAGCCGCTTCTGTTTGAGTTAAGCCAGATAAACCTGGGCTGCTAAGTCCGGTCTCAAAATACTTATGGAGTAGAAGCAAATAGGCTTTTCTTTTCTCGTCATCCAGGTCATCAATAGTGAAACCAATTGGTGAATTAGGTCAGAGCGCGCCATGCATCAGGAAATAGATAAACGTATCGTAGTCCTCGATGATAAACGATGGCAAGCCGATTTTCTCCATCAACTTGAAGTTGTCACGACAAAAAGTCTTATAGCGGCGCCGTTCCTCTCCCACTTCGGTCTTTCTCCGGTAACTCATGTCATTTCAAACCTCAAGTTTCCGGTCAAGCGCCGCCAAAAACTGCACCACATGGCGCCTATTTTCGCCGAAATCGCCGCGTCCGATGCGCGATTTGGACTTCACATCGACGCGGATGTGCCCTTCGTCTTCCTCGCGCAGTGTCACTTCCAGATCGTCGGTAAAAATCACGACCGGCACCTGAGCGCGTAAAACTTCCACCAACTTTTCGCCTGGCCGCGTGCCGGTAATCGAGTTGCGGCCCATTTTCCAGGCGCGGCCATACGTGCGCTGCTGATGCAGAACTCGTTGCGCCGCGCTCACGCCCTCCGACCACGAAGCGCGATAAAAACGGGTTTTGAGTTCGGCGTCGTCGGCATCGGGCGAAGTCTCGACGGCGCTGACTGGCGGATTGGGGTTGAGCCACTTCGCCGCGACCACCAAAAGCAGCAACGGCAATACCCAGAACGCCCAACGGGGCCAATGCGACGAGGGTTTTTCAGATTTCATAGGAATGTCTTAAAATTTTGGCAGAGTTCGTAGCGTGAAGAACGCGAAGCGTGAGCGAGTGAAGCATGATTGCCACTATGAAGTCTCAGTCATGCCTCACTCGCTCACGCTTCGCGTTCTCTATGCCAGCGAAAACCTCAGTTTCACTCGATAAAAATCAGTCGCCCGCAGCCTTCGCAGGTTGGGAACTGCTGGTTTTTGGCTTCGTGTCGCGTGAAAGTCAAAATCGCGGCGCCGCACGCGCTGCAATTGTCCCTGACGGCTTTGCCAACCGCAATCCCGCCGAATTTTTTGGCGAACGCCGCGAATTTTTCGCGTTCGGCGGGCGAAAGCGCCGCTTCGGCCTCGCCGCGCCGTTCGCGCGCCGCCGCCAATTCGCGCTCCAGCCGCGCCGTTTCACTGGCGAAACGGGTTTCGATGGCCTCGACCTCCGTTTTGGCGCTTTCCAACTGAGATTGAAATTTGGCAAGCTGCGCGGTCTGGGTTTCGCCCTCGTCCATCAAATTCAAAATCGCCTCATCGAGATCGCCGCGCGCGCGAGTCAGGGCTTCGATATCGCGTTGCAGCGCGGTGATTTCGTGCGGCGACGACGCGCTCATCAAACGCGACTGCTGGCGCGCGATTTTTTCTTCGGCCGTTTTGAGTTCGAGTTCGCGCGCGCTTCTTTCGACGGCGGTTTTCTGAGTCTGCGCGACCGAGGCGGCGACGGCCTGTTCGAGCGTATCGCGCGCGCCGCGCGCCGCCGTGCCGTCGTCGAGCGCGGTTTTTTCGCGCGTCAGAGCGGCGATTGAGTTGTCGATTTCCTGCAATTCCAGCAAAGCGCGATTCATAATTTCCCCGCCTCCAATTTTAACCGACGCCAGGAGACGAAAACGGATTTTCCAACGCCGCGCGCCGCACTTCCAAACCCTCGATTTCTTGCAGAACCTCGGCGATAAGCGGGATGGTGGCGCGTTCGGTCGCGGCGTGGGTGACATCGAGAAGGGAAATTCCCAGCGCGCGCGCCTGAAGCGCGTCGTGATGCTTGATGTCGCCGCACACCAGACAATCGGCGCCCGCGCGCGAGGCCGCAGCGATGAAACTCGCGCCCGCGCCTGGGCAGCAAACCACCAATTTCACCTCGTTTTTAGCGCGCACGATTCGCAAATTGGGCGGACTCAGCGCCTTTTGAACCGACGCGGCGAACTCATCCAGACCCTGCGGCGCGACCTCACCGAGGCGCGCGGGGCCGTAACTTTGATTTTCGTCGGCGTTGAGCAGCGACACCACATCGTATGCCATTTCCTCGTAAGGATGCGCGTTTTTGAGCGCCGCGACGATGGCGCCGAGTTTAGTTTCACTCGCCACGACTTCAAGGCGAATTTCTTCCACTTTTTCGAGATTCCCGACGTTTCCCAGAGTGGGATTGGCGCCTTGAAGTGGTCGAAAAGTGCCGGTTCCACCGAAGCGAAAACTGGCGCGGTCATACAAGTGGCCGATTTTTCCGGCGCCCGCGTTCCAAGCGGCTTCGGAAACGGTTTCAACGTTGGCGGCGGGCACATGGACGCCGATTTTGACCAGCTTTTCGCTTCCCGATGCCTTCAAAACGCGCACATTTCGCAGCCCCAACTGCGCGGCAAGCGCATCGCCCAGCGCTCGCGGCGGCGAGGCGCCATCGAGCGCGGTGTGAACCGCGACGAGACTTTGTTTCTGCTCCACAATGCGCGCGGCGAGGCGCGCGGTGTGATTTTTGAAATCGAGATTTTCCAGGGGCCGAAAAAGGAGCGGGTGATAAACCGCCAGACATTCGCCCTCGCGCGCCTCGTCGAGAACGGCGTCGGTGATTTCGTAGGCGACCAGAACTGAGGCAATTTCGGTGTTGGCGTCGCCGATTTGCAGACCGGTTTTGTCCCAGCTTTCGGCGCGCGCAAAGGGAAAACGGGCGTCGAGGGCGCGAAGCAGAGCGGAAATTTGGGGCATAAATCGAAGCGGCGCTTCCCAGTGTAGATGAGCCACTTGGAGAACGCGAAGCGTCAGTGAGTGAGGCATAGCAGTTACTTTCAAGTGGCAGAAATGCCTCACTCGCTGACGCTTCGCGTTCTCTAATCTCGAAAAAACTGTTCGGGCTTGCCGTTTTCGCCTCACGGAGTCGCGCGAAAAACCTAAACTGGCAAAACACCAATTTTATGGCCGTCGTTTCCGCTCCTCATTCTTCCGTCGCTTCGCGCGCTTCGTTTCTCGGCCTCGATTGGCCACTTCTGCTGGTCACCATCGTGCTGGCGGTGTGGGGCGTGTTCACCGTCGTTTCGGCGACGCAGCCCGCCATTCAAGCCCCCGCCGCGCGTCTGGCGCCCGCGACGGCGCGCCGCGCGCCGGTGGAAAGTTCGCGCATTCCCGATGCGACCAAGCAAATCGCCTTCGTGGTGGTGGGCGTCGCGGCGATGCTGGCCCTCGCGTTTCTCGATTATCGCTGGCTGATGCATTTGCAGGGCTGGGTTTACGGACTCAATCTGGTGTCGCTGCTCATCGTTTTGATGATTGGGCGCGAAGTCAACGGCGCCAAATCGTGGATTATCGTGGGGCCGATTTCACTGCAAATGTCGGAATTTTCCAAAATCGCGGTTCTGCTCTCGCTCGCGGCGTTTTTGACGCGCAAACAGGAAAAAATCGGCGAAATCAAGACGATTCTGCTCTCGCTGCTCTATCTGGCGCCGCCGCTTTTGCTGATTCTCAAACAGCCCGATTTTGGAACCATGCTCGCCACGCTGTCGATCTGGTTCGGGATGCTGTTTTTCGGCGGCGCACGCCTCAAACATCTGCTGGGCGTCCTTATCGTCGCGGGATTTGTCTTCGCCGCCGCGTGGCAGGTCGGGATTTTGAAGCCGCACCAAACCGCGCGGCTGGCGTCGTTCATCAATCCCAACGCCGCGCCCGAAGCGGGCGGCTATCAACTGCGCCAGAGCCTCATCGCCATCGGGAGCGGGCAGATTACGGGGCAGGGTTACGGCCAGGGCATGCAGAATCAGGCGCGCTATGTGCCCGAAAACAACACCGATTTCATTTTCACCGTCGTGGCCGAGGAACTCGGTTTCGCGGGCGGGGCGGCGCTTCTGGCGGCGTATTTGTTTTTGCTGTTTCGCACTTCGAGTCTGGCGATGAGCGCCGATAATTATTTCGGCGTCTTGCTGTGCGGCGGCTTCACGGCGCTGCTGGCGTTTCACTGCATCATCAACATGGGCATGACGATGCGCGTCATGCCCATCACCGGCGTGCCCCTGCCGTTTTTTTCCTATGGCGGATCGAGTTTTCTGGCCTTTTCGCTCGGCGTGGGACTGTTGCAGAGCGTCAGCGCGCATGGCAGGCGGTGAATTATGAAAATCGCGGCATTGTTTCCCCTCGTTTTCGCTGGATGCGGCGCCAGTCTTCCACTCGCCGATCCGCTCCCCGCCGATGCTTTGGCGCGCGTCGTGGCGCCTGACGCCAAGATTGAAACTTTGGCCACAGGTTTTCGCTTTGTTGAAGGCCCCGTGTGGAATCCGCGCGGTTTCTGGGTTTTTTCCGACATACCGGCCAACACGATTTTCAAAATCACTCCCGCAGGAAAGACCGAAATCATTCGTAAGCCGTCTGGCCATACCAACGGCAACGCCTACGATGCTCAGGGACGATTGGTTTCGTGCGAACACGAGCGCCGCGTGTCGCGCAAATCGGAGCGCGGCACCTTCGACACCCTCGCCGACCGCTACGAAGGCAAGCGTCTCAATTCGCCCAACGATCTGGCGATCAAATCCGACGGCTCGATTTATTTCACCGACCCGACTTACGGCACGCCCAAAAACCAGCTCGAACTCGATTTTCGCGGCCTCTACCGCCTTTTCCCCGACGGACGGCTGCAACTTTTGGACAAAGAATGGATTCAGCCCAACGGAATCGCTTTTTCGCCCGATGAAAGGACGCTTTACGTCAACGATTCGCAGGAAGGCACCATTTTTCGTTTCGATGTGGACAAAAACGGCGCGCTTTCCAACAAAACGCTGCTGGCGACGCTTCCCAAACCTGGCGCTCCCGACGGCATGAAAATCGACGCTGCGGGCCGGCTTTATGTCGCGGGGCCAGGCGGCATCTGGATTTTCGCGCCGCGCGGCGGACTGCTCGGCAAAATCCCCACGCCAAAAAACCCCGCCAACCTCGCCTTTGGCGGCGCCGACGGCAAAACGTTGATGATTACGGCGCGGGATTCGGTTTACACCGTGCGGCTTTCGAGCGGAGGAGCGGGGGAGCAGAGGAGCGGAGGAGTGGGGGCTAAGCGAGCGGCGAAGGAGTTGCGTTGAACTCTACTCCTCCGCTCGAAACCCATCTTTTCGAGCGTCTAAGCGCCGCGATTCGACAGATTGATCCGTCGCAAGCGCGCGAAATTTACGCTTTTTATCTGGTGCTGTCGCTCGATGAAGGCGGCGCTTATTGGCCGGAAGTGACTTCGCTGGCGTGGCTCATCGAATCTGATGTAACGCCTGAAAAAGCGCAGAATTACGGCTCGAAATGGTCGGGCTGGTCGGCGTCGGGCGAAACCGTTCTTCAACTCTGTGACGAAACGCGCGATGCCGCCGGTTTCTTTCTCCAAAGCGCTTTTTATGAGTCGCTTTTGCCCGACGAAGGCGCGCGGCGCAAATGGGAAACCTTTCAATGGCTGTGGCCCTTTCGCTGGGACGAAGACGAATTGACTCCCGAACTAAAGAAGCAATTGGAAACGCGTCTGGATGCGCTCGAAATTCCGGCTTCCGAGCGGCGCTATTTATCATCCACAATGGGCGTTCTGGCGCCTCTTGATTTCAACGCGGTGTTCTTCCCGATTTTGGAAAACGTGATTCACGCGTTGCACGCGAGCGGCGCCGTGCGCGAGGTTTGCGGGCGCGACGTGCCCATCGGAATCATGGCGACCAACGATGTCGGCTACGAATGGGGCCTCGACCCCACGCACCGCGCCAATCCGCCAGGGCTGGCACGCGGCATGGAAGAGTGGATGATGGGCGAGCCTTACGCCGCCGTCGAAGCGCGCGAGAAGCTGGAAAGCGAAATCGCCAGGTTGCCGCACCAGGAGCAGGCCGCGTTCTGGGTGCGCTGCGCGATTGAAACTGAGCGTTTTTTCTGGAACGACGAGCGTTCGGGCTTCACCGACGACCTCGAAAAACGCGGATTGCTTCGCAAAACTGCCAAACATCACATTCAATATCTGCGTATGTCGCGTCGCTTAACCGAATTGCTGCCTGAAGCAGCGCCTTTGCTCATCGAAGAGTTCGCGCAACACGCCAATAACGAGCCAGAAACTTACGGCACGGGCCATCACAAACCTCACCAGTTGGCCAGTCACCTGTTGAGTCTTCTTGAAGGCATCGCCCCACAGGGCGACCGCAACGCCATTCCCGAAACCGCCATCGAACGCTTGCGCGAAGTGCAAAGGGTGCTCTGGCACGACGCCCAAACCCGCGACAAAATCGGCTCCTGCCTGCAATACACCTTTCGCGTTCTCCATCGCCTGCGCCCCGACCGCTTCCCCCTGCCCCAGCACGACCGCCGCGATCATAACCGCGTGCTGAACGGGAGCGATTACAACCTGTGAAAATCAGAGGGGGAGAAGGGGAGAAGGGGAGAAGGGGAGAAAGAAAAGACGAAGCGGCAAGGTCGCTTCGTTGGCTCCCACTCCTCTACTCCCTTTCTCCCCTTCTCCCCTTCTTGATCCTCTGTCGCTTCTACGGTCTGAACTGGGACGAGGGCACGCTTTTGCATCCCGATGAGCGGTTTTGCATCACCGTCGCGCAAAGCTTGAATTTTCCGGCTTCGGCTTCGCAGTTTTTCGATTCGAGCGTGTCGCCGCTTAATCCGGCCAATCTGCCGAACACTCATTTCGTTTATGGGCAGTTGCCGCTTTTTCTGCTCAAAATCGCCGCGATTCTGGCGCCGAGCGCCGATTTTTTGCTGACGGGCCGTTTTCTGTCGGCGCTGTTCGATTGCGGCACGGTTCTGTTTACCTTTCTCATCGCGCGGCGTTTGTTTTCGACCCAAGGTGCCATTTTGGCGGCGGTTTTAGTCGCGGGCGCGGCGCTTCACATCCAGCACGCCCACTTTTTCGTCACCGATGCTTTCGCGGCGTGCTTTTTGACCGCGAGTTTCTGGGCCGGAACCCGACTGATTGGGGAAAACAAAACGCGCGACGCGCTTTTGACGGGCGCGTTTTTCGGCGCGGCCCTCGCGTGCAAAATCTCGGCGGCGCTGTTTGTCGTCGCGCTGCTGGGATTTCTGGTCGTTTTTGCGAGGTGCAACCCGCCGCGCCGCACCGTTTTTTGCGCGCTTTTGTGTGGTTTCGCGGCCATCATTTGCTTTCGCATCGGGCATCCGATGGCTTTTCGCGGTGAAATCGCGGGCGGATTCTTCGATTTACGACCCGACCCGCGTTTCTGGCGCGAGGTGGCGACTCAAGCCGCCATCACGCGCGGCGAAGTCGATGTTCCCTTCAACGTGCAGTGGATCGGGCGCACGCCCTGGATTTTTTCGCTTTGGAACCTGGGCTTCTGGGGCTACGGCTGGCCGTTTCTGCTGTCGGCGGGGGCAGGTTTGCTGGTTTTGGCGCGTCGCCCGCGCGGTCACGCGATTTTGCTGGTGGGCGCGCTTTTCGCCGTCGTGATGTTCGGAATTCAGGGCGCGGCGTTTTCCAAATTCACCCGCTATTTTCTGCCCATGACGCCGTTTTGCGCGCTTCTGGCGGCGCATTTCTGGAGCGAAATCGAACAGCGCCGCGCGGTTTTTCGCTGGGGCGCGCTCTTGGTCGCTCTGCTCACGACGTTGTGGGGCGCGAGCGTTGCCTCGATTTATGGGCGCACTCACACGCGCCTCGCGGCTTCGCGATGGATTCTTCAAAACATCGCGCCTGGCACCGTCGTGGCGAACGAAACCGACTGGGATGAAGGTCTGCCCATTTCGTGGGCGGTGGGCCATGGAAATCTCAGCGCGGTGACGCTCGACAGTTTCGACCTCGATACGCCCCAAAAACGCGCCAGTTTAATGGCCAAACTGGACGCTGCCGAGTGGATTTTCATTTCGTCGGGCCGCAGTTGGCAAAACATCCCGCGCTGGCCCCAAAAATGGCCGATGATGTCGCAGTTTTACTACGCGCTCTTTTCCAACCGCCTGGGATTTCACCTCGAAAAACAGTTCGTTTCGTATCCGCAGTTGGGGCCGCTTCAGTTTCCCGACTCCAACGCCGAAGAAGCCCTCTCCGTCTACGATCATCCCCAGGTTCTGCTGTTTCGCAAGACCAAAAATTACGATGCCGCGAAAGTTCGCGCCCTGCTGGAAAGCGTGCCCCTGCCGCCGGAACAGGGTTGGATGCCGAAATTGGCAGGGCAATAAAGGGGTTCACACAAAGAACACCAAGATCGCACAAAGAAAACAAAGGATTTTCTTAAATTTCTTTGTTTTCTTTGTGCGATCTTGGTGTTCTTTGTGTGAACCTAAACCAGAAGCTGAGCCAGAATCGCGGCGCCCACCGCAGCATCGTGGCGCGGTTTGACCACGCGCCACGACGAAATCGGCAGAAAATCGCGTTTGAGTTCGACCATCGCTTCGGTCACGGCGAATCCCAGACTGGCGCGCATATAATCGTCTTCGAACAATCCGCCGCGCAACGCGATGGAAAGTTCGATGGGCGCGGCGGAATCGCCGTTTTCCGAGATCATGGCGCGCTCTAAACGCCGGCCCAGCATCATGCGAGCGACGCTGCGGACGCTGAGCGTCAAGAACGTCGCGGCGCGGGCGCGAATATCGGCGGCTTCGCTCGAACCTTCGTCGGCCATATCGAACACCACGCGCGCCAGTGCCGCGATTTTATCGCGCGAACAGGCTTCGGAATGGACGTAGGGCACCAGTTCTTCGCCGTTTTTCACGCCCAGCGCGGCCAGAACCGGCGAAACCAGGCGCGTCGTCGGGCCGCGACCATCCAGACTCCGCCCCACGGTGCGCAGCGCCTCGATGCCGATCCAGTAGCCGCTACCCTCGTCGCCAATCAGCGGGCCCCAGCCGTCGGTGTAGAAGCGTTCGCCGTGTTCGTCGGCGCCAAAGCAAATCGCGCCGGTTCCGGCGCTGAGCACAATGCCTGGCTGTCCGCCGAACGCGCCGGCGTGCGCTGCCACCACATCGGTTTCAAGCGAAAAAGGCCGGTTGCAGATTTCCGACAAAAACCCGCTCATCAGGGCGTGATCGTTTTCGCGCCGCACACCGGCGAGGCCGAAACCCCAGGCCGCGATTTGATTGCGGTCGAAATCGGGACTCATGCGCCTGGCGTCTTCCATCGCCGCGACTGCCGCCGACGCGCAGTTTTGCGCGGCGATGTCCGGCCCGACGCCATAATGCGCCGAAGCGCCTGCCGTGCCGCGTCCCCAGACTTCGCGTTTTCCGTCGAGAATCACGGCGCGCGTTGCCGTTCCGCCGCCGTCAATGCCGAGAAAATAACTCATTTCAAGCCCTTAGTTTCCACCAAAACGCGAAATGGCGACGCGGGAAAACCCCGCGTCGCCATTTGTTACATTCCTCATTCGCCCTCTTCGCACCCCGAACGCGAAATCGCCAGCACCAGACCGATGCCCAGCAGCGCGCAAATCATTCCCGAACCGCCGTAAGTCAGAATCGGAAGCGGCATTCCCGTGACCGGCAGCATCCCCGAAACCACGCCGATATTGCCCGCCGCCTGCACGCCCAGAAGCGTCCCGACGCCGCTACACAGCAGCGCATCGAACGAATTATGCGCGCTGTGTCCAATCTGGAAGCAGAAAAACACCACCGCGCCATACAAACCCAGCAGTCCCAGCGTGCCCACCAAACCCCACTCTTCGCCGATGACGGCGTAGATAAAATCGGTGTGCGGCGCGGGCAAATGGCCCTGTTTGTAAAGCGAAGCGCCCAGCCCGACGCCCGTCATGCCGCCGCGCACCAGGGCGCGCTCGCCCTGATCTTGCTGGTAATGCGAGGTTTTCGCGGCGTCCTTGCTGGTGCCGCTCAAATGCGCCGCGATGCGCTGCTGCTGGTATTTAGCGAGGAAGGGCATCGAATTGGTTTTGCACAGCGCGAGCGTCACGATGCCCAGAACCGCGAGCGTTCCAAGAATCCAGCCGAAATGACGGCGCGGCGCACCGGAGTAAAACGCAATCGCAAGCGGCACCACGAAGAGCACGATGGTGGCCGACAAATGCGGCTGAATAAAGGTGAGAACGAGCGGCATTCCCACCAGAACGCCCGCCGCGATCCAGGGCCAGATGGAACGCTGCGAATCGCGCGCGGCGCGGCTCCAGAAATCGGCCATGACGCCAATCAGCGCGATTTTGGCGAGTTCGGAGAATTGCAGCGTGAGCGGGCCAAGTTTCACCCAGCGCTCGGTGTTGCCCATCGAGAAGCCGAGCGGCGAAAACTTGGTCATCACCAAACCGCCCAGCGCGATGCCATACAAAATCCACGTCAGATTTCGCACTTTGGCGGGCGAAAGCCGCGACGCGAAAATCATCCCGATAAAGCCGAACAGCGCGAAACCGATCTGGCGCGACAGGAAAAAGTCGGCGTTGCCGCCGTGCTGGTCGAGCGCAATCGCCGTCGAAGCCGAATAGACGAGCGGAATCGACAACACCGCGAGCAGCATCGCGGTGACCAAAAGTCCCCAGTGACACGGCGCGCAGGGCGCTTTGACGGGTTTGGCGGTGACGAGGCGCTCGAATTTTTCGTTGTCGCGCGGCGAGAGGTCGGCGATTTCGGGCTGCGGCGGCACGAGCCGAAGTTCGGCGCGCGAGGCGCGAGAATCGGGCTGGGGAACGGCTGGGGCCTGGGAGCGAACCGGAATTTCGACGGGCGCGGCCAGACGGTTGCGCGGCGGCACAGTGCGACGCGCGCGCGAATGCTGGCGTGCAGTTTTCGACTGCGGGGAAGAAGCGGGCTGTGTTTGAGGCTTCATGTGCTTCCTTTGGTGTTCCAGATTGTGGTGCAATCGTTCAATGTCCGACGTTCAATGTCCAATGTTCAATGTTGAATTTTAAAACAACATTGGACATTGAACGCTGAACATCGGACATTGAACAACTAAATATCCCGAACGAGTTGGCGAAAGGTTTCGCCGCGATGTTCGTAGGACTTAAATTGATCGAATGAAGCGCAGGCGGGACTTAAAATCACACTTTCACCCTTCGATGATTGTATTTTGGCAGTTCGCACAGCATCTGCCAACGTTTTTTCCCTAAAAATGTATAATTTTTCCATATCGAGGGATAAAGCGACCTCATAAAGCATTTCCGCCGCCTCTCCAAAGAGAATTAAGCGCGCTTTTTGGTCTCGAACCGCGCGCATCAAACCGAGGTAACCCGCCGCCTCGATTTTGGCGCGTCCGCCCACCAAAAGCGTGACGGGAGCCGGAAAACTGTGGAGCGCGGCGATGGCGGCATCGGGGATAGTGCTTTGTGAATCGTTGACCCAGGTGATGCCGTCCTTTTGCGCCACGATTTCGAGGCGATGGGGCAGAGATTGGAAATTGCGAATGGCGTCGGCGATTTTTGGCCCGTCAAATTTATTTCCTGCCGCATAATAAGTGGCGGCAACGGCAGCAGCGATATTGGCGCGGTTGTGTTGGCCCTGAAGCGGAACTTCTTTTTCAGAAATGATTGGTGCGGAACGTCCCAATGGAATTTCAGCGACTAATTGACCATTGTAAAAGTAAACCCAATCTTCACCGTTGCCACCTTCCGAATAGTCTTTTCCCGATGTCGTAACACCATTCCATTTGTGTTGATTTCTTCCGCTAACTCTATCTTCTATTTCTTCAAGCGCCCATTTACAAACTCGCTTATCATCCATATTAAGAATGCCGGTATCGCCTTCATTCTGATTCGCAAAAATCTTCAATTTCGTTTCCCAATACTGCTCCAGCGTCGGGTGATAATCCTGATGATCTTCCAGCAAACTCAACAACACCGCGATTTTAGGCCGAAATGTGGGCGCTTTTTCCAGTTGAAAACTCGAAACTTCGACCACCGCCCAACTTTCCGGCCCTAAATCCGGCAAAATCTCGATGAGCGGCGTGCCGGTGTTTCCCGCCGCAATCGCATCGACGCCGCAGGCGCGCAGCATTTCGGTGATGAGTTTGGTCGTGGTCGATTTGCCTTTGGTGCCTGTCACGCCGATAATCGGGCACGGACAAAAACGGCTCGCCAGTTCCAGTTCGCCAATCACTTCCGCGCCGCGCGCTTCGGCGGCGGCGATCACCGATTGGAGCGGCTCGAAATGCACCTTCAAACCTGGCGACAGCACGATGAGATCGCACGCTTCGATGCCCGCGAAACCGTGCTGCCCCAAAACGAGTTCGACGCCGAAGTTGGGAAGTTCGCGCGCCTCCGGCAGTAATTTTTCGCGGGGTTCGGAGTCGAAACCGATGACGCGGGCGCCGCGCTGCGCCAAAAACTTCGCGGCAGGCGCTCCGGCACGCGCCAGGCCAATCACGGCGGCAGTTGTTCCTTGAAATTGATTCATATTTTTAGGAGCCACAGAGGACACAGAGGAATCACAGAGAGGCACAGAGTTTTTTAAAGATTTCTCTGTGTTCCTCTGTGATTTCTCTGTGTCCTCTGTGGCTAATTTTTAAAGCGCATCGCCAGGCGCACGCTGGGCCGTTCGACCGCACGATAAAAGCCGTAGGCCACGCCAATCGCCAACGGAATCGCCAGAAAGAAACCGCTCCAGGCGCCGCGCGTTTCGCCCCATAAGGCGCGCGTCGTCCACATCAGCGATTCAACGGCGAAAGCATGCGTTAGATAAAGGCTATAAGAAATGCGCCCCAAAAACTGGCCGATTCGCCCCAGCGACAGGGTTTCCAGTTTCCCGCGACTCGCCGCGACGAACAAAATCAGCGTCGTCACCACACCGGTTTCGATGCCTTCAAACGAGGCCGAAACGAAACTCGCCTCGCGCGTGAACGACCACAGCGCGCTCGCCGTGAGGCCGCAAATCAAGATGGAAAGCGTCCACAACGGCGCCCAGCCGCGCCAGCACCAGAAACACAGCGCGCCCGCCGCGAAATAAAACCAACTGTAGTGCCCCAGCGCATAAAGCTGCGGCGGCGTGCCGATTTGCACCAACCACGCGGAAACGAGGCCCGAAATCCACATCAAATGAACCGCGAGCGGCGAAATTGGCGCTGCTTTCGCTTTGCCAAGCCATCGGTCGAGCGCCAGAATCGCTAAAAATGCGGCGTAAAACTGGATTTCGAGGCACAGCGTCCACGCCACTCCCAAAATCTGCGGCGCACCGGCGAGGTTGTGGGCGTAAATCAGATTAAGCGCAAGGGTTCTGAGATCGGGAAAACCGCGCCCAAAAGCGGCGTGGAGCAGCATGAGCGCAACCAGGGCGACGAAGTAAGGCGGATCGAGGCGAATCTGGCGGCGCAAGGCGAAATTGACGGCGCGCGGCCAGGTGAGCGGCCTGTGGCTGAGCGAAAGCGCGATAACAAACCCCGACAACACGAAAAACACCTGCACCCCGAAATTGCCGTTGAAACAGAATTCTTTGATGGCGAGCGGCAACTGGCGATTGAGCGTGTCTTTAGAAATCTCGTTGTTGACGATGTGCGCCAGCAAAACCGCGACACTGGCGATGCCGCGCAAAGCATCAACAAAAACATAACGCGGCTGGGATTTCATAAGGGTTTAGCCACAGATGAACACAGATGGATTCACAGATGAACACAGATGTTTTTGAAGAATTATCTGTGCCCATCTGTGAATCCATCTGTGTTCATCTGTGGCTATATTCATGGAAAGCGCGGCAAAATCTCCAAATACCACAGCGCCAGACCCACAATCGAAGTCAATAAATTCACCAGCCAGAACGTCCAAACCACGCGCCGTTCGCTCCAGCCGCCGAGTTCAAAGTGATGATGCAACGGCGCGCGGCGAAAGATGCGCCGGCCCTCGCCGCTTTGTCTTTTCGTCCATTTGAAATAGAGAACCTGCAAAATCACCGAAAACATCTCGACGAAGAAAATAAAGCCGATAAAGGGCAACAGGAACACGGTGCTCGTCAAAATCGCGCCCGCGCCCAGCGCGGCGCCCAGAGCGAGACTGCCGGTATCGCCCATGAAAACTTTGGCGGGGTATTTATTGAAACTTAAAAATCCGAGGCACGCGCCACCCAGACAGAGCCAGAAAAATATCGCAGAAACGGAAGTTATGCCTCGCATAGATGTTGTGTCGAACATCAAAATCGCGAAGATGAGACCGACCTGCACGCTGAGTCCTGCCGCCAAACCATCAATGCCATCGGTGAGATTGACGGCGTTGGAAGTGCCGATAATCACCAGCACGCACAAGACGATTGTCACAGGCCAAATCCAAACGTCTCCCTGATGAATGACAAAGCCTGGAGGTCGCGGGGAAGAATAAGCGATAATGAGCGCCAAAAAGCCAATTGCCAACGCGACCTGTCCCGCCAGTTTTTGCCGCGCCAGCAAACCGCCCTTGCCGCGCGCTTTCGACCAATCGTCGGCGAAACCCAGAAGCGCGTGCAACACAACCAAAAGCGGAAAAACGAAAATCAGCGCAATTTCCGAGGCTCTCTGTGTCATCGCCAAAAGCGACAAAGAAACGACGAAGAATAAAATGCACGACACCAAACTCAAAAACGCCGCGCCGATAATGCCAATGCCGCCCATCGAAGGCGTCCCCGCCTTTTGCAGATGAGAATCGGGCGTGTCCTCGCGCGGCGACCATTTCGTCCCTTTCAAACCCTTGAGCCAGACGATGAGGGGATTTCCAATGGCCAGCATCAAAACCCAACTTAAAGCCCAAAACGCAAAGAGAAAAAAGTAAGGAGTGAAGATGAAAGCCTGAATGAAGTTCTTAAAATTCACGTTTCACCGCCTCGACAACCCTTTCCAAACCGACACTGCGCGAACCTTTCACCAACACGATGTCGCCGCCTCGAATCCATTCCCCGACGCGACTCGCCGCTTCGTTTGCATCCTCGCAATAAGAAACTTTCATCTCGTTCTCCACCCCTTTCGCCGCTTGCAAAGCCGCATTTAAAAGCGGCCTCGTTTCGCCGCCGACGCCAATTAACACCTCGACAAACTGTCCCGCAAGCGCGCCGATTTTGCGATGTTCGCTCTCGGAAGACTCGCCCAGTTCCTTCATCGCGCCCAAAACCGCGACTTTTCTGCCACTCCCAGGGAAATCGAGCAGCGTTTGCAGCGCGGCGCGCATCGAATCGGGGCCGGCATTGTAGCAGTCGTCAATCACCGTGACGCTATTCGGCAGTTTCAAAACCCGCATTCGCGCGCCAGGAAGCTGGGCGCTCTCCAGGCCGTGTTTAATTTTTTCGGTTTCAACGCCCAGTTCGCGCGCGACGGCAAAAGCGGCGGCGGCGTTGAGCGCGTTGTGCGCGCCAGGAAGCGGAAGTTCGATGTTGCAGCCGTTGATTTGGCACGAAATGTCGCCGTCGCCGCGCGTTTGGATGTTTTGGGCGCGATAATCGGCCCCTTCGCTCGCGCCGAAAGTCACGATGCGACAGGGCGCTTTGCTTTGCAGAAAGGGGAGAAACGGCGAATCGGCGGGCAAAACCGCGAGGCCATCGGCGGGCAAATTTTCCAACAGTTCGGCTTTGGCAGCGGCGATTTCTTCGATTGATCCAAGAAGTTCGATGTGCTGCGGCCCGATGTTGGTAATCACCGCGACGCTCGGAAGCGCGATCTGGGCGAGATATTCGATTTGCCCGCGCCCGCGCATTCCCATTTCGAGGACGGCGGCTTGATGCTCGTCCGTCAGTTGAAACAGCGTCATGGGTAGGCCGATTTCGTTGTTGAAATTGCCCTGACTGGTGAGCGTGTTGAATTTGGGTGAAAGCGCGGCGTGAATCAAAGCGCGCGTCGAGGTTTTGCCGTAACTTCCGGTGATGGCGACGAGGGGGATTTGGAAGCGTTTGCGGTGAAAGTTGGCGAGTTTTCCAAGTGCGATGAGCGTATCGGGCACGGCAATAAAACCTTGGTCGCTCAAGCCGTTGGAGACAACCGCGCAAACATTAGGGATGTTTGCTAATTGAGGCAAAAAATCGTGACCGTCGAAATTTTCTCCTTTAAGAGCAACAAAAATGTTTCCCGCTTCAACTTGTCGGGAATCGGTTACAACGCCTGAATAATCCCCGCCAGATGGCCAACCCGCCCAACCAAAAAGGCTCCAAGTCAACTGTTGAAAAGTAAAACGCGCCCGATTTTTCCCGATTTGCTCCGCCATCACTTCGCATCCTTCAAATGCTCCAACGCTTCGCGCACGATTTCGCGGTCGTCGAAGTGAATGGTGCGGTCTTTGAAAATCTGATAAGTTTCGTGGCCTTTGCCCGCGATCAACACGAAATCGCCCTTTTGCGCCAGTTCGAGGGCGCGTTCGATGGCTTTGCGCCGGTCGGCCTCGATTTCCACCCTCGAATGACTGCCCGACGTTCCGGCCAGCACGTCTTCGATGATGCGATGGGGATCTTCGGTGCGCGGATTGTCGCTCGTCACCACCAAAACATCGGACAGACTCGCGGCGATGGCGCCCATTTGGGGTCGTTTGGTGCGGTCGCGGTCGCCGCCGCAGCCGAAAACGCAGATCAAACGGCCCGATGTGAACTCTTTGGTGGTGGCGAGGACGTTTTTGAGGCCGTCGGGCGTGTGGGCGTAATCGACGGCGACGTAAAATTCCTGACCTTCGTCAATCATTTCCATCCTGCCTTCGGGGGCTTTGGCGCGCTGCATCGCGCTTTGCACCTGAGAGGCGCTCATGCCTTTGAGAAGCCCGAAACTGATCGCAGCGAGCGCATTTTGCACGTTGAACCGGCCCGTGAGCGAAATATCGAAGGGAATATCGCCGCTCGAAGTGCGCGCCACGAAACTGGTGCCCGACGGCGTGAGATGAACCGCTTCGGCCTTGACGTGCGCCTCGGTCTCGATGCCGTAGGTGATGTAGGGCGAATCGGCGGCGAGTTCGGTGAGGCGGCGGCCATAATGATCGTCGGCGTTGAAAACCGCGCCGAAACTTTTGTGCGCCTCGCTTTCGCGCGCCACATCGGTGAAAAGCCTCGTTTTGGCGGCGAAATAATCTTCCATTTCGCCGTGAAAATCGAGATGATCCTGGGTTAAATTGGTAAAAATTCCGGCGTCGAAAGCGCAGCCCGCGACGCGCTGCAGCGCCAGAGCGTGACTGGACACTTCCATCACGACCGCATCCGACCCGCCGTCGAGAAAATCGGCCAAAAGACGCTGTAAATCGAGGCTTTCCGGCGTGGTGCGGCCCGTATCGTAGTAAGTTTTTTCGGCTTTGGCGCCCAGCGTGCCGACGATGCCCACGCTTTTGTAACCGCCTTCGCGCAGCAAATCGGCGACGAGATGCGCGACGGTAGTTTTGCCGTTGGTGCCGGTGACGCCCACGATCATCATTTCGCGCGAGGGATGACCATAAAACTCGCACGCCATCATCGCCAGAGCGCGCCGCGTGTCGGGCACGACGACTTTGGTCACGAACGCGGGAATTTCGCCCAGAAGTTCGAGGTTTTCGGCGACAATCACGCCCGCGCCGCGCTCGACAGCGGCGGCGGCAAAAGCGTGGCCGTCGTGCGCCACGCCGCGAATGCACACGAAGGCGCTCCCAGGCGACACTTCGCGCGAATCGTAGTTGACGGCTTTGATATTTTGGTTTTCATCGCCCAGAATCTGGGCGTCGGGCGTGGAGATGAGAAGTTCTTTGAGAATCGGCATGACAAGGGAGATTAACCGCGCTGTAAATCGCGGATGCGGTCGGTGTAAAGCTGTTGGTGTCGCGTTTGCGCGTCGGCCCAGGTCGCGGGAAAAGGTTGCTCTTCAAGCAGCACGTCCTCAAGAGCGGTACGAACCTGATGCGCGCAAACGGCGGCGCCAACCTGCCCCACACCCGTGCCCAGACCAGGAAAAGCCACGCTGTGAACCACTTCAGACACCCTCGTGCCCTGCCACTGGCCACTGCGAAAGAGGCCGTGTTTCACCAACAGCAGAACGGCGCGCGCCGCCAGATAAGGATTGATGGAATCGCGCAGTATCATCGGCACCCGCATGGTGGGCGCGGCGATGAGAAAGGGAATGTTCGCGTCGGTTTCCACGATTTCTGCGGCGCCCACCAGCAATTCTCCATGATGCACGTCTCGAATCAGTTCCTGCAAACGGTCTTGCACCTGCCAGCCGAAACGGCGACTGTAAAGCATATCAATACCGCCATCCATAAAACCGAAACTGTTGGCCGGACTCACCACCGCGTCGCACTGAAGATCGAAAATCGAGCCTTCGTGAACCGAAACGAAGTCCAAATCGCCACAAAACTGGCGCCAGGCTTTGGCCAGTTCCGTTTCAACGGAGGTGAGGTAAATTTTCATAACCCGTCGAGTTTGCACGAAAAAGAGCTACGCAATTCTGGAAAAGCGCGAACACCACTTGTGCGACAGTGTGTCCCGCACCGGCATTCCCTACTCACCGTAAAATTGGCGCACAAGTTCGCGGTATTTCGCTTTTTGTTGCGGGGAGCCGACGCGCGCTTTACGTTTCATTTGAATTTTGAGCCAGTTAGAATTTGAAGGGTCTTCGTAAAGCGAGAACCCATTTTCGCTCCATTTAATCTCGTAATCAATACTCCAGTGATTACCTGATGTAGGGTGTTGAACTAAAAACGCGACGCAGTGGCCGTCTTCTTTCCATTCGATGCCAAGAGGCCATTCGCCGTCAAACCATCCGGCACTGTCCCACTCCTGCATAGTGCGCGTTTGACCACTTTGTTTATCGAGCAGTGTCAGATGCGCTGTCCCGCCCGTAATATCGAATAGCCCATAAGTTACGCGCGCCTCCGCCGTAAATCGGCCACTGGGAGAATCGGCGGATAAAATATACGGCTGCATACACCACAAACGCAGCGCCAGAACCAAAACAAAAACCGAAAGGCAACCGAGACCAAAACATCCACGTGGGGACGGCAGTTGTTTCGATGAATCAGAAGATTGCATTCGTCCAGTTTGCAACAAAAAAGGCGCAATTTCTCGCGCCCTCTCAGTTAATTCTTCTTCGGCTCTTTGGGCGGCTCCATCAACGCCATATTCGGTTTCGGCGCGCTCGCCCCGTCTTCCAATCGTAGCGCTACCATCGCTTCCTGCGCGATTTTGGTGAACGCTGGCCCGCAGGTTTCGCTGCCCCAGTGCGAGGCTTTCGGCTCGTCGGCCATGATGGCCACGACGTATTTGGGTTTGTCCATCGGCAAAAAGCCCACGAAACTCGAAATGAATTTTCCGGCGCGGTAGCCGGTTTTGCCAATTGCTTTTTGCGCCGAACCGGTTTTGCCCGCCGCCGCGTAACCAGGAACGAAGATGAACTTGCGCGCCGTGCCCTCAGCCACGACGCGGCGCAGCATTTTGGTGATTTCGCGCGCCGTTTCGGGCTTGATTACATTCGCGCGCGCGACTTGCGGCTCGTAAGTTTTGAGAAGCTGGCCGCGCGCGTCGCGCACTTCCTTGATGAGCATCGGCTTCATGAGGGTGCCGCCGTTGGCGACAACCGACCCAATTTGCGCGAGTTGAAGCGGGGTGAGCATCATGCCCTGCCCGAACGAGAAGTTGGCGTATTGCGCCAAAGACCATTCTTTGGGGTCGTTTTTGGGCAAATAACCCCGCGCAATGTTGAAACCTGGCAGATCGGGTTTTTCGCCGACGCCGAATCTTTTGGCGTAATCGAGCATCACGCGGCGCGGCATCAGTTGCGCGAACTGAAACATGGCGACGTTGGAACTGTCACGGACGCCTTCGCTCAGCCCCTTCATTTCGGGTTTGACTTTGCCTGACCAAAACTGCCAGTCATGAATGGTGTGCTTGCCCACCGAGGCGCTGCCGTTGATGAAAAACCGCTTATTCTTCCAATCGGGGACGTTTTCAATCGCCGCCGCCGCCGTGATGATTTTCCAGGTCGAGCCAGGCTCGTAGGCAAAGGAAAACGCGCGATTGGTGGCGATCTCCACGATATTTTTCGGTTTCTGATTAAGATCGAAAGCGGGCGCGGTCGAAACGGCGACGATTTCGCCGGTGTCGGGCTTCATCACGACCGCGACGCAGAAATTGGGACGAAATTTTTCGACGACTTCCTGCATTGCCGCGTCGGATACCGCCTGGATTTTGGGGTCGATGGTGGTGACAACCGAGTTTCCATCGACCGGCTCGCTCCAGGTATTCACCGTTCCAGGCACGGCGCGACCGCGCGCATCGACGAGCGAATCGCGCACGCCTGGCCTGCCGCCGAGAGTTTGATCGACGGCTTTTTCCAATCCATCAACGCCTTTGCCCGTGTTGGCGGTGAAACCGATGAGCTGCGGCGCGAAAGTGCCGAGCGGATAGTGGCGGCGAGGCGAGGCTTCGAGACTGAGCGGCTCCCAAAACGCCTTGCGCGCGGTGCGCTCGTCGCGGGTCTCGCCCTTTTGCGGCCCCATGAGCGCTTTCAGCTTATTGGCGCGCTCTTCATCGACATGGCGCGCGAGGCGAACGTAAAAGTTTTTGGAGCCGTCGGAAGCGGAGACTTTATCGAGTTGAGTGCGATAAAACGCCCCGTCGCCACCGATGACCTCTGCGAGAAGCGAGGCGACGCGCTCTTTTTGCGGTTGCGACCAGCCGCGCGGATTGGCGGCGACGGTGTATTCGTCGATAGTGACGGCCAGCGCAGTGCCGTCGGCGGCTAAAATCTGGCCGCGTCGCGCGGGCAGTTCGGTGCGCTTTTCAAAGGTTTGATCGGAAAGCGAAAACGCCGAGGCCGAGGGCACGGCCTGCATATAAACGATTTTGATTCCCAGAGAAAAGAAAATGGCGCCAAAAATATAAAACGCGCCTTCGAGGCGTTTCTGGGTGCGGCGAAGCGGGATTTTGGGCGCGCGGCTCACGGTTTGGCCTCTTCCTCTTCCTTTTTGGGCGCGGGAAGCGGCGCATTCAAGGTCACATCATCGAAATCGCCCGCTTCGATGGGGCGATAATTCAACTCCGCCGCCCACTGCGAGAGGAGCGGCGACGATTTATAGGACGCCAGTTCGTTCTGATTGAGCGCGATTTGACGCGCGGTGACTTGAATCTGCTTTTTGAGCGCCTCTTCCTGGCGCAGCGCCTTCAAATCGAGCGCGTAAAGCCCCACCAGGGCCATCAGTTCGATGAAAATCAGCGCGGCGGCCAAGACGGGGCCGGACAGCACAAAGCGCCGGTGACGACGCGCGCGACGACGCGCGGCAACGCGCTCGACTTGCGGCGCGGCGCCGGTGAAACGGTCGACATAAGGCGCGACCGTGCGCCATTCGAGGGGCGTGGATTCGGGTGAGGGGGCGACGATTTCCTCGTCGGGTTCAGGATGGCGGAGAGCGGCGGCGGGCATTGATGTTGCCTCCTGTCGAGGATGAAAGCTATGATGGTTAAAACGACAAAACGCCCGCGCGCGGCGGACGTGGGTGCGATGCAGCGACTAAAGTCACCGCAACAACAACGCGAAGTCCGCCTTCGCGGACTGCATTAACCTGCCAAGGCAGGTTTCGCCCCCTTTTGCGGCGACTTTAGTCGCTGCAACCGAAGCCTCGAAAGTCCCCTGCCGGACATTCGAGAGCGTTCTAACTCAGCGACACCTTTTCAATCGCGCGCAGTTTGCAGGAGCGCGCGAGCGGATTCGACGCGATTTCTGCGTCGGTGGGCACGACGGGGCGGGGGGTGAGGATTTTCATGATCCAGGTCTCCCCCAGGCCCGTCGCGATTTCAGGAACCGGCCTCTGAGCATTATTTTGAGCGTCATGTGGCAAAGAAAGCGAAAGTTCGCTAAACATAGCGCCAGACAATTCATGAGAGGCGAGAGATGAACGCGCCGCGCCGCTCCCGCGATTCTTCGGTGAAGAGTCGCGTTTGCGGGGCCGAGTCGCGCGGGGAATGTCATTACCATTTCCCTCGCGCCCTGCCAGGCGGCGAAAAGTGCGTTTGACGGTGCGGTCTTCGTTGCTGCTGTAGGTCAGAACGACCAGGCGCGCCGAAGGGGCTAAAGTCGCGCTCAGAGCATAGCTTCCCAGGTCGAGTGCCCAAAACTCGTCGTTTACGGCAAGGCGTAAGGCGGCGAAAGTTTTGGTGGCGGGATGAACACGCGACTGGTGGCGAACTCCGGCGGGTATAGCTTCTTCGACGATTCTGGCGAGTTCTGTGGTGGTAGCGATAGGTTTGCTTTGACGGTGTGCTGCGATGAATTGTGCGATGCGACGCGCCCATCTCTCGTCGGCGAGCTGGAAGATCAAATCTTCCAGCTCGTTCTGTTTGAGCCGGTTCACTAAGTCGAAAGCCGAAACGCCCTCATCCTGGTTGTAGCGCATATCGAGCGGGCCATCTCCTCGGAAAGAGAGTCCACGCTGCGGCCACGTCACCTGGTAAAGCGACATTCCGGCGTCAACCAACGCGCCGTCTATCGCTTCGATGGGGCGTCCATCGCTTCCGACTTTCAAGTTGTCAAAGAACGGTTGGAGCAATTGCGGCGCAAAGCGAAAATCGCCCAGCACCGTCGTCACTCTTTCGGTTACGCCTTCGCGCTTTAAACGCTCCAGCGCCACTTCCTGCGACTGCGCGTCGCGGTCAAATGCAACTACGCGGCACGTCGGATGAGCCTTCAGAATTTCGAGCGTGTGACCGCCCGTTCCCAGCGTCCCATCCAGAAAAACCGCGTCCGGCTTATAATTTCCCGAATTTTTATCTGCCAAGCTGCGACAGGCTAAGAATTCGAGGGTTTCTGCGACCATCGCCGGCGGATGCAGCCGCCGTTCCCGTTGTTCCTGTGGCGGTTCCGCCCGCGATTCCGGTTGTTCCATTTCCGGCCTCCCGCACGGCTTCCTCGATTTTCTCCTCGACTTGCGCCGCAGGTTTTCTGATTCCACTGGCCGCCGCGCGCAGCATTTCGGCCTGCGCCCGACGCACTTCGGGACTTTCGCGCTTTTGCTGCGCTTCCTCCCAACGTTCGCGGCTCCACATCACCGCTTTGTTCAAAACGCCGACGGTGACGATTTCTTTGTCGATCTGCGCCCGAAAGCGCAGGATGTCCGAAACCGGCACCCGCCACGCATCGCCCTCGATCACCACGAACTCGGCGGCTCCAGTGATGCGCTCTACCGCCGCTGCGATAAACTCATCCCCAGGATTCTGCGCCATCTGCTGTTCGCAATACTCCAGAACGTCGCGTCCGGTGTCGTGGTTATACATCGCCACGTTATCGTTCTCGTCGAGCATGAGCCAAAACCGTTCGGTCAGTCCTGGCCTCAACTTGGCGGGCACGATCACACGGCCTTTGTCGTCGAGCGCATGAAAGTGCGTCCCCGTCATCACGGGAACGACGATTTGCGGGGGAGAATCGCTTCTCCCGTCCGTGCGAGGAGCGGCAACGCGGGCCATTGAGGGTTCCGAACATCAGGTGATGTCTCTGGGCGACAGAAGAGAGCAAAATTTCGCGGTTGGAGGAGAAGTTGAAATCACTGTAAAAGCCATTTTCAAAAATCCGTCCTTTGGCGTCACTTGGCGTCCTTTCGCGTCACTTGCCGTCAAATATACCGCACTTTAAGGCGAGTGCCAAACTTTTTTTCGCCGTTTTGTGCAACTTTAACCCTTAAAGCTTCACGATGCGAAAATTTTGTTAAATCGGATTTTGGAGAATCGAAATCGAGTTCTTCACCCAGCGCGAAGCGTGAAACTGACTCTTATGCCATAAAAATCGGCCTTTGGTGAAGAAAATCGGCGCCAAAATCGGGCGGCGTTTTCACTGAAATGGTCGCCGTTGAAAAATTGCTCCAGAAGGGGCGAAAACCATCGAAATTTTGGGAGTCGGCGCCATTTTTTCGCTTTTTCTTGGCGGCGCGCGTCCGATGGCACCACAACAGGGCTTCGGGTGTCTTACTTGCGAGAAACGTAGAGCAGGCGGGGATTTTATATCCCCGCCTGATCTTTGCACTGGGCGCAAGCCCCGCCGACTCGACCTGCACAACTTCTCTTAATTTCGCTATGATACGTCCCATTTCTGCTTTTGGAACCCGTTTGCGCCCCGCCGCGCTTTTCGCCGCGCTTTCGCTGGTGAGCGCCGCGCCTGTCGCGCATTCGCAAATGGTGCTGTGTGAAAACGGCCAATGCCTGCCCGCGATTTCCACCATGACCTATTTCAACCGCCCCGCCTACAAACTCACCGACGGCAAAACCGAAGCGATCATCGTCCCCCAAATCGGGCGCATTATGAGCTTTGGCAAAGTCGGCGGGCCGAATCTGTTGTGGAATTCCGCGAGTTCGCAGAGCAGTGGCAGTGGCTGGCAAAATTACGGCGGCGATAAAAACTGGCTGGCGCCGCAAAGTTGGTGGAAGACATTTCACGGCACCGACGGCTGGCCGCCCGACCCCGCTCACGATGGGCAACCGCACGCCGTCGAGGTAATATCGGGCGGTAAGCTGCAAATGACCTCGCCGCTTTCGCCGACCGGCATTCGCTTTATTCGCACCCTGTATTTCGATGACAAGGGCCAATTCGTCATCGAGCAGACCGCCAGGAAGGAAAAGGGCGGCATGGTGCGCGCCTCAATTTGGAGCATCACGCAGACCGCGCCAGGCGACGCGGTTTTCCTGCCCATGAACCCGCAAAGCCCCTACAAAAACGGCTATTACAAAATCGGAAAATGGAGCGAGTCGCATCGAACCGAAGCGGTCGCGCCCAATTTACTACGAATCGTGCCCGCCAGCGCGGGCGGCGGCTCGAAAATCGGTTTGGACTCTCCGGTTTCGGCTCTGGCCTCGGTGCGCGACGGCATGGCCTTCGTGCAAAAAAGCGCGCTGCCCAAAGGCCAATATCCTGACGGTGCCGACGGTGCCGGTTTTCCGGTCGAGTTTTACGTCAACGGCGACCCGAAAACCTATTATTACGAATTGGAACTGCTCGGCCCGCTTCACAACTTCGTGAATGGCTCGAAATGGACGCACACGGTGCGCTGGAGCCTGCACGATTTGCCGTCGAAAGATGCGCTGTCGAGCGAAGTTGGCGCGGCGGTGGGAAAACTGCTGTTGGGCGGATGAAAGTGGCGTGGAGATGAATGACCGGTTCCCACGCCCAGAGGGCACCCGCGCTTGCGGGGGAGGGTTAGGGAGGGGGCAACGGTGCAAGTGAGCGCCCGATGGAGGAGCAGCCACTCTGCGCGGCACGGCGCCATCCCACGACCGCGAAAACGAAATTGATCAGCGAAAGCGTGTGCGTCGCAAGGCAAATCGGGCAGGTTTTTTCGATGATGAAATGCGAAATGTAAAACAGGCCAATCGAAAAAATCAGCCCGACTGCTGCCACGCCCAGCCGTTGCAGCGCGGCGTTTTTCAAATTCGCTCCAGCGCTCGAAATCGCGGTGACGCCGACAATCGCCCAGAAAATCAATCCGAAATAGCCGAGCGGAATCCCGAAAAATTTGCCCCACTTGGAGCCTAAAACCGCGTCGCAGGTGATCGAGTCCGAAATGCCGCAGCCCGTCGAAAGCCCACGTTCGACTTGGCCATGCGCCCACACCGCGTAAATCGAAACCGCGATGCCCAGAAGGGCCAGAACGAGATGCGGCCAGGCGAAATGCGTTTTTGCGGCGTTTGGAGAGGGCGGGGCGGAAATTTCGGCGTTCATAGGGGCAAGTTTACGCGCGAGGTGCGAAAATTGGTTAAAAAGAAGGGCATGGCGCCGCGCCGCTCCCCCATTTCGCCCCTTTTCGGGCCTCTCAGCGACTTTTTTCTGTTTTTCGGCCAGCTCGTGAGCCTGTTTCTCGAAGGCCTGTGGTTCGTGGTGCGCGGTCGCATCTCGGTGCGCGCCACCATCCGGCAGATGGGCGAAGTCGGCGTCGGCTCGCTCATGGTCGCCATTATCACCGTCGGCTTTTCCGGCGCGGTGCTGGCGCTTTATTCTTCGGTTCAGCTGCTCCAGTTCGGCCAGGCGGCGCTCGCGGGCGGCTTGGTCGGCAAAAGTCTGGCGCTCGAAATTGCGCCCGTTATCACCGGAATCGTGGTCGCGGCGCGTTCCGGCTCGGCGATGGCGGCGGAACTTGGCTCGATGACCGTCACCGAACAGGTCGATGCGCTCAAGACGATGGCGACTTCGCCGGTGCAATATCTCGTGGTGCCGCGCATTCTGGCGACCATGATCATGATGCCCATCGTCGCCTCAATTGCCAACGTCGCGGGGCTTTACGGCGCCAGTGTGACGGCCAATTTAGGCGGCATTTCGCCGACGCTGTTCTGGCGCTCGTTTCAAGACATTGTGACCATCGGCGACCAATTACAGGGACTCATCAAAACCATTCCCTTCGGTTTGCTTATCGCACTTATTGGCTGCCGTCAGGGACTCACGACCTCTAACGGCGCACAGGGAGTGGGGCGCGCCACGACTTCGGCGGTGGTTTTCGGCTCGATGGCGATTTACATCACCGATTTTTTCATCTCGCTTATCACGCAAGACCTGACTTCGCTGCGCCAATAGGTCGAGCGCGCAAACGCGGTAAAATGTGAGCGGCGGCTTCTCGCGCCGTTTTTGCGATGTCCAGCGAACCGATCATTGAACTGCGCCACATCCATTATTCGATTGCGCTGCCCGATGGCGAGCGCCGCGCGATTCTGGACGATGTTTCGCTCGCCATCGAGCCTGGCACCATCAACTGCATCATGGGCACGTCGGGGTCGGGGAAAACCACGCTCTTGCGCCTCATGGCCGGACTGATTCGCCCCGAATCGGGCGAAGTGCTGATTTTCGGACGCGACATCACGGCGCTGCGCGAACCGGAACTCAACAAAATCCGCCGCGAAATGGGCTTCGTTTTTCAATATTCGGCGCTTTTCGATTCGCTTTCGGTGGGGCAGAACATTGGTTTCGCGCTCGACCGCCAGCGTCGTCCGCGCGCCGAAATCGATAGCATCGTGGCGAATCTTCTGGGCGAGCTGGGCCTGAGCGGGCTGGAAAACAAGCGGCCTTCGGAACTCTCCGGTGGCATGAAAAAGCGCGTGGCGATGGCACGGGCGCTGGCTTCCAATCCCAAAATCGTGCTTTACGATGAACCCGACAGTGGCCTCGATCCGGTCATGACGCGCGTTATCGACGAGCTGATTTTGCAAATGCGCGACGAAAAGAAAACCACCAATGTGGTCGTTTCGCACAACGTGCATTCGATCTGGCGCATCGCCGACCGCGTGATGATGCTCCACGAAGGCCAGATGGTCGCCGACGGCGCGCCGCGCGAAGTCGAGAAACTGGATGTGCCCGTGCTGCGTCAATTTCTCGAAGGCCGCTCTGACGGGCCGATTTTAGTGAGGTAGACGGAATACGGAAGACGGAAGACGGAAGAGCTAAGCGCGACTCCCCAACTTCCGTCTCCCGTATTCCGTCTCCCGTATTCTTCCTCATGCGTTATTCCAATGAAGTGAAAGTCGGCGTCGTGTTTTTGACCGGACTTTTCGTGATTATTTTCGGTTATTTCTGGCTGCGCGGCGTGGGGCTGGGCGCCGATTTGTATTACGTCAAGCTCAACGGCGCGGCGCAAATCGCGCAGGGCAACGACGTGCGCTTGCAGGGCGTAAAAATCGGTCAGGTGCAGGAAGTCGATTTCGATCCGCAAACTCAGCAGCCGGTTCTGACCCTCGCGGTTCGCAAGGGCAAGCCGCCTTTCAAATTGCTCAAGAACTACCAATACAGCGTGCAAAGCGCGGGCATCGTGGGCGAGAATTACTTCGATATTCGCGGCCCCTTTACCCCCACCGCCGCGACCTATGAGCCGAACGACGAAACGGAAATTATCCCTGGCAAAGCGGGCGGCGGCATTACCGCCGTCACCGATGTCGCCGCCGATGTCGCCAAAGATTTTCGCGCCACTTTAGAAAATCTCAACGTCACCCTCGACCGCGTCAACAAAGGCGTTTTGAACTACCAGAATCAGATCAAACTGGCGCGCGCCCTCGACGGCGTGGCGCGCCTCACCAACAGCGCGAGCCAGAGCTTCGGGCCTGGCGGCGTTCGCGTGGGTCTGGCCGACCCCGCCGCGCAGCGCGATTTAAACCGCGCGGTCGCCAATCTGGCCGCCGCCTCGCAAAGCGGGCAGATCGCGGCGCGCAACATCGAAATCACCTCGCGTCAGTTCGGCGGCATTACCGGCGAAACCGCCGGTCTGGTGCGCGACCTGCGCGGCACGCTGGGCGACAATCGCAGGCGCTTGACCCTGTTGCTGGGCAGTCTGGATCGCGCGGCCAACAACGTCGCGGGCGTCACCGAAACCCTCGATTTCGCCTTGAAACAGGGCGGTTTCAGGGAAAACACCCAACTCGCGTTTCAATCGCTGCGCCGTGCGGCGGAAAACGTCGAAGTTGCGACGGGCGGCTTGCGGCGCCTCAGCGAAGACCAGGGCACACAGGACGATTTGAAACGCACGCTTTCGGCACTGCGCGAAAGCACCGAGGCGCTGCGCGATACTGCCGTCGTGGTCAGAACCGCCATCGCCGACGACAAAAACCGCGAGCAAATCGGCGGCGCGCTCGCCAGCCTGAGCGCGACGGCCAAAAACCTCGAAAACGTCTCGGCGGGGCTGAACAACATCGTGGGCGACGCCCAGTTGCAGGCCAACGTCAAAGAAGCCGCCGCCAATCTCAACACCACTCTGGAAGCCACCAGCGCCGCCGCGCAACGCATCAACGGACTTCTGGGCGGCAGAAAACCCAAAACCGGCACAAGCGGAAATGGCGCCGCCAACGAAATCGGAGCGCCCTCCAATTTCCCGACCGGCATTGATTTCACCTACCGCCGTTTCCTCGACACGCCGAATTTGAACGGCGCCAGCGATGTTTCGGGCCGAAACTTTGGCGATGCCACTTTCAACGGCGAGCTTTTCGGCGGCCCGTTTCGAATGGGAATCGCGGGCATCGGCGAGGGTAACGATCTCACGCTGCAAAGCGGCCAGTTTTTCGGCCAAAACGCGGCAGTGCGCTACGGTTTATATCGCTCCAAACTGGGCGCGGGCGTTGAACTGCGGCGGGGCCGTTATTCGCTCGAAGGCAACCTCTGGGATCCGAACAACCGCTCCTACAACTTCTACGGCGGCGTGCAGGCCACCAAAAATTTGCAAATCATCGTCGGGCGTGAAAACCTGCGCGGCGACGGCACGAACGCGGTTGGCGTGCGAATTACGCGGTAATTCAGGAGGGAGGGGGGAGGAGGGAAGTGGGGAGGAAAACCAAAACCTCCCCACTTTCCTCCTCCCCCCGCCCGCCGTCTGCGAAAATCTAAGGGCGAAATGGAAATTGGACGTTTTTTGGGAATTGTGAACGCAAATGAAAGTTATTTTGACGCAAGATGTTGAAAAATTGGGCCACGCTCTTGACGTGGTCGAAGTTGCCGACGGCTTCGCCCGCAACTACCTGATGCCGCGCTCCTTAGCGATGGCCGCGACGAAAAGCTCGATGGCCAACCTGGACAACCTGAAGCGCCACGACGAGCGCCGCCAAGCCAAACTGCGCGTCGCGGCGCAGGCCGAGGCCGACAAAATCGGCGACAAGGTTCTCGAATTCGCCGACGCGAACGTGGGCGCCGGTGGCCGTCTTTACGGTTCGTTCGGCAACGCCGACATCGCCGAGCGTTTGAAGTCGCAGTTCGATGTCGAAATCGACCGCCGCAACGTGCTCATCGCCGAACCGATTCGCGCCGAAGGCTTTTACACCGTGCCGCTCAAGCTGCACCGCGATATTACGGTCGATTTGAAGGTCAAAGTCGGCAATCCGGCGCCCGAAGCCGCGCCCGCCGCGCCGTCTGCCGAAACCGCGCAGACCGAAACGGTTCAGGCCGAAGCGGTAGCTTAAGCAACTCGCGCAGCAAAAAACCCGACGAAGCGAATTCGTCGGGTTTTTTGTCATTTCTTAATCAGCATCAGTGTCACAAACGTCGCCGCGTTGAAAAAACCGTGCGCGATGACGGCGGGCCAGATGCTGCGATGCCGCAAAATGATGGCACCCAATCCGATGCCCAGAATTCCCGTCACCGCCACGCCCATCGGCCCCTGGTAAACGTGTCCCAGACCGAAAATCACGCTCGAAACGCCCAGCGCGACGCCAGTTTTGCGCCCCTGACTCCAATTTTCGGGCACGAGATGAAGCATTCCGGCCAGAGTCGCGCCACGCCACAGTTCCTCGCACAGGCCCGCCACCACGAACGAAACGAGGGTGACGAGCAGAAAACGATAGAGCGGGTCTGTCTGCTGCAAAAAGGGCTGGGAAATTTTGGAGACATCGGGCTGGTTTTTCTCGATCAGTGCCTTGATCTGCTCCATCTCGTAACCCAGCGCGACCAAACCGATGGCGACCCAGACGAACACCACGAGGGCGATAACCAAAATGCCCAGACGCAGGGCCAACGAGTAAAGCGCGCCCCACGCGACGGGCTTCCAGCCGCCGCGCCAGCGCAAAAACAGCTCGTCTTTGCCGGCGCGCGAAAACGCCCACGCTACGCCCCATAACACGCCGAAAACGGCCAGTTGCAGCGCGCAAAACAGCAGCAGTCCAGGAATGGATTTGGGCAATTGCGGCGCTTCGTCGGCGGCGCGTCCCGCCCCAGAAAGCGACGCCAGAAGCGGAGCCGAGCCGATGAGCAGCAAAAAAATCCACCAGCGCCAGCGCGCGACGGAGGGTTGTGACGGCTCTTGCAGATCTGTCGGCGAAACGGGCGGCGTGATGGCGGGAGGAAGCGGCGGATTCATAGCGAGCGACGTTCCTTGACGCAAAAACGCCGCCCGCGCGCCATTGGGCGCGGTTCCGGACGGTAAAATTTGCAGCGCAGCGAATGAATTCGCCGCAAGAAAACGAAACCTGCCTTCGCAGGTTAATGCCCCAGTCCGCGCAGGCGGACTTCGTTTCCTTGCGGCGAATTCATTCGCTGCTTCCAGTAGATTTTATCGCCTCACGGAAATTTCATTATGCGTTTCACCGGTCGCCGCCGCTCGTTCTGGATGCTTTCGATTGCCGCCACCCTGCTTTTCCTCGGTAGCGGCGTATTGCTGTCACGTTCGCGGGCGCAGCAGAGCCGCGAATGGAAAGAAATTTCACCTGGAATCTCTTTGCTGTCGGTTGCAACGACTACGTCCAACGGCCCGCTTCGCTACTGGCTCGTCAAAGCCGACAAAGCGCAGTGGAAACTGGGCCTTGAAGTCGCCAACGCGCGCGATGTCATCGAGAAACGCAGCGTGCGAAATTTAGCGGCGCAAAGCGGGGCAACGGTCGCCATCAACGGCGGATTTTTCGCTTACGGCGGCGCGGCGGTCGGCGCGGTGAAAGTTGGTGGTGAATGGCATCGTTTGCCCTGGAAAAGCCGCACCGCGCTCGGATGGAGCGAAACTGACGCGCGAATCGGACCGCTCGTGGGGAGCTGCCAACTCACTTTGACCTTCGCAAACAGCGAAAAACGAATCGAAAACGCGGCGCTCAACGGTTTCGCACTTTCGGGCACGCATTCGCCGCTCGTCGATGGGTTTTGCGTGTTGACGCCGCGCTTCGGCGCCAAATACAAACGCAAAACGGGCGATGTTAGCGCCGAGTTCTCGAACGGCCAGCGAATTTTGCGCGCCCAAAACGAGTTGCCCGACGAAATCGAGATTCCCGCCGATGGATTTTTGGTTTTAGCGCGCGGCCAGGCCATCGAAACCCTGTCCCAGGTTCAAAGCGCGAATTGGAAAGTCCTTCCGCAGCCCGCCAGTTTCGACAAATTCCCCCAGATTCTGGGCGCTGGCCCGCGCCTAATCGAAAACTCGCTCGTCAAAACCACCGAAGTCGCCGAAGGATTTCGCCCCGATGTGGTCGCGCGCGGCCCGCGCACCGCGATTGGCCTGGACAAAGGTCGCAACTGGCTGTTTCTGGTCGCCGATGGCCGTCAGGTCGCCTCCGCCGGCCTCACCATTCCCGAAACCGCGCAGCTTTTTCGAGAACTGGGCGCCGTCGAAGCCCTCAATCTCGATGGCGGCTCTTCGACGCAATTGGTGGTGAATGGCGAACTGATCAATTCGCCATCGGGCTACGATCCGGTCAACCCGATGCGCCAGCGCGAAGTGACGGTTTCCAACGCGCTGGTTCTCAAAGCGAAATAAGTTCGGGTTCACACAAAGAACACAAAGATCACACAAAGAACACAAAGGAATGGAAGAAAAATCCTTTGTGTTCTTTGTGTGATCTTTGTTTCTTTGTGCGAAATTAAACCACGCGATTTTCGCGGCACACCGCCGAAAACCACTGCGCGCTCAGCTTCGGCGTGCGTTTTTGCGTCGCGTAATCGACATGAACCAGACCGAAGCGTTTGGCGTAGCCTTCGGCCCACTCGAAATTGTCCATCACGCTCCAACCGAAGTAACCGCGCACATCGAAACCTTCATCAACCGCGCGATGAACTGATAGCAAATAATTCCGCAGATATTCGCGTCGGTCGAGGTCGAGAACTTCGCCATCCGGCGTCACTGCGTCGTCGAAAGCGGAGCCGTTTTCGGTGATGTAGCTGGTCTCCACCCCGAAATTTTCGCGCGCGAAGCGAATCGCCCAATACAGCGTTTGCGGCGTGACGTTGATCCAAGATAAATCGCCCTGCGGAAACTGGCGCGGAAAGGGAATCGCGTTTTGCGCGTCGCCTTCGCGCAGGAAAGTGCCCGCGTAGAGGTTCAAACCCAAGAAATCCCCTGGCTGCGCGATGATTTCCATATCGCCGTCTTGCACATCGGGCGCGTCGCTGCCGACTTTTTCGAGCCACCAATCGGGATAGGCGCCGCGAAAAATCGGCCCCAGACGCGCTCCGTTAGCGCGTTCGTGATTTTGGCGCGCCGCCGCGATGTGCCCTTCGGTTTCGATCACCGGAATCGGCGTCGGCGGATTGTCCACCAGCCCAACGCGCGCGTTTGGAACGTTCGATTTCACAATCGAAACCGCGTGACCGTGCGCCAGCAGCGCGTGATGGTAGCCCTGATTCACCGATTTCGCGTTTTCCTTGCGCCCTGGCGCGTGGATGCCGGTTTCGTAGCCCAGACCGATGAAACAGGGCATCTCGTTGAGCGTGAACCAGCCTTTCACGCGGTCGCCGAGCCGTTTGGTCACGATTTCGGCGTAGTTGCAAAACGCATCAACGGTCGCGCGATTGAGCCAGCCGTTTTGGTCTTCCAGCTTTTGCGGCAAATCCCAGTGAAAGAGCGTCACCCAAGGCGTAATTTCGCGCGCGATGAAGGCGTCGATGAGGCGGTCGTAAAAATCGAGACCTTTTTCGTTGACGGCGCCGGTTCCATCGGGCACGATGCGCGGCCACGCAATGCTGAGGCGATAGTTTTTGAAACCCAATTCGCGCATCAAATCGGCGTCGCTTTCAAAGCGGTGATAATGGTCGCAGGCGACATCGAGCGTATCGCCGCCCCAAACGGCGCCAGGAACGCGCGAAAATCTGTCCCAGATGCTTTCGCCTTTGCCGTCCTGCCAGGCGGCGCCTTCGATTTGCGCGCTCGCGGCAGCCACGCCCCACACGAATTCGGCGGGAAACTGATAGGAGGTTTTCATCGCGCGGGCAGTTTATACGGGAAATTCGCACCACAAAGTCAGAACGCACGGCTCCAAAATGCGAGATGGACGTTGACCGGTTCCCACGCCCAGAGGGCACCCGACTTGTGGGGAGCGTTAAGGAGGGGCAAACCGAAAGAGTTGCTGTTTTCAACAAAGAAAATAGCCGCTTGCACCGATGCCCCCTCCCTAACGCTCCCCACAAGTCGGGTGCCCTCTGGGCGTGGGAACCACTCAACACGCTTCGCAGTCGCTCCTTTTCTCTCCCTCATGCAAAAACTCGCCGAAATTTGCGTCAAGCGCCCCGTTTTCGCCGCCGTTCTCATTCTGGTTCTCGTCGTGGTCGGCACTTTCGGTTTCACGCGATTGGGCGTGGATCGCTTCCCCAAAGTCGAAAATCCCACCGTTTCGGTTTCCACCGACTACCCTGGCGCTTCGCCCGAAGCCGTCGAAATCGAAATCACCGAAATTATCGAGGGCGCGGTCAACACCATCGCCGGCATCGACGAACTGCGCTCGACTTCAAGCGAAGGCTCATCGAATGTCACCGTCGCCTTCGATTTGAGCAAAGATGCCGATGTCGCCGCACAGGAAGTGCGCGACAAAGTGTCACAGGTGCAAAATCGCTTGCCCGATGAAGTCGACGCGCCGACGGTGCGCCGCCAGGATCCCGATGCGGCGCCCATCATCAGCATCGCCATTTCGGGCGACGCGCCCATCCGCGACATCACCGAATACGCCGATAAAACTCTTATTCCGCAAATCGAAAACGCCGACGGCGTGGGCGAAGTGTTTCTCGCTGGCGGGCAGTTGCGGCAGATCAACATCATTCCCGATCCCTATCAAATGCGCGCGGCGGGCGTTTCGGTCACCGACTTGACGCGCGCGGTGCAAAGCAGCAACGTCGAAGTGCCAGGCGGACAGGTCGAAGCCGAAAGCGGCACGCTCACGCTTCGCACGGCGGGGCGAGTTCAAAACATCGAGGATTTCGGCAAAATCAGCCTGAAAAGCGAGGGCGGCGCCATCGTGCGATTGCGCGATGTGGCGCGCATCGAAGACGGCGTGGAGCCGGTCACCAGAGTTGCCGAACTCAACGGCAACCCGACGGTGCAGCTTTTCATTCGCAAACAATCCGGCGTCAATACCCTCGCCACCATTGATGCCATCAAAGCGCGCGTCGAAACCGCGCGCGCCACCGCGCCGCCTGGCACCAAAATGCAGGTCGTGCGCGACCAGTCGCAATATATCGAGGCCGCCGTGCATTCGGTCCAAGAACATCTCATCGTCGGCTCCATTCTCGCGATTCTGGTGGTGCTGGTCTTCCTGCTCAACTGGCGCGCCACTTTGATCGCGGCGATTTCAATTCCCGCGTCGCTCATCGCCACGTTCGGGTTGCTGTGGGCGTTCGGCTACACTCTCAACATCATCACTCTGCTGGCGCTCACGCTCGCGGTCGGCATCGTGATCGACGACACCATTGTCGTCATCGAAAACATTTTTCGCGTCATGGAAGAGAAGGGCATCGGCGCCTATGAAGCGGCGATTGAGGGCACGCGCGAGATCGGTCTGGCGGTTCTGGCGACGACTTTGAGTCTGGTCGCGGTATTTTTGCCGGTCGCTTTCATGGAAGGGCTGACGGGGCGGCTTCTGGCCTCGTTTGGCATCACGATGTCGTTTGCGATTCTGGTTTCGCTGCTGGTTTCGTTTACGCTCGCGCCCTCGCTGGCGGCGCGCTGGTTCAAACGCGACGCAAAGGACGGACAGGCACACGATTCTAAAGGCAGCAGGTTGTTCGCGCCCATTGACCGCGTTTATACCGCAATGCTGAAGTGGAGCATGGGCCATCGCTGGGCGGTTGTTCTGGCGTGCGCCCTTTCGCTGGCCTCCGTCCCGACGCTGTATAACATGGCGCCCTTCAATTTTCTGCCCGACGACGACGAATCGCAGTATCAAATCAACGCGACGGCGCCCGAAGGCACCAGCATCCAGCAAACCACCGAAATCGGGCGCAAAATTCAGCGCGAACTGCTCAAAATGCCGACAACCGACTACACCCTGCTGTCGATTAACGGTTTCGGCTCGCGCTCCAACAACAGCGCCCAGGTTTTCGTGGGCATGAAACCGCTCGACGAGCGCACCATCTCGCAAAACGACGCCATGCAGAGCGCGCGGCGCACTTTGAGCCGCAAACTCGCGGCGGAAGGCCTGCGTTTGCGCGTGAGTCCGCCCAACGCGCTCCCAGGCTTTGGTGGCGGAGGCGGCGGAGGCGGGCGCGGCGTGCAGTTCGTGCTGTCGGGGCCGGATTTGCCTACTTTGAGCGAAGCCGCCGACCGGATGCTCGAAGACGTGCGAAAAATTAAAGGCGTGGCCGATGCCGACACCAATTTCGCGGCGGGCCAGCCGGAATTCATCGCCGACATCGACCGCGACCGCGCCGCCGATCTGGGCGTGAACGTGGGTGACGTGGCGACCGCGCTGCGCTATCTGGTGGGCGGCCAGCAGGTTTCGACTTATCTGGAAAAGGGCGAACAATACGAAGTCCACGTTCGCGCGCCGCAGAATTATCGGCAAGACCCCAACGGCATCAGTTTGTGGACGGTGCCTTCTTCAACACTGGGCGCGGTCAATTTAGATCAGGTGACGACATTTCGGCGCGGCACCGGCCCCAACAGCATTCAGCGTCTCAATCGCCAGCGCCAGATCATCGTCTCGGCGAACACCGCGCCAGGCGCGTCTTCGGGCGCCATCATTACGCGAATGCAGGCCGCCTACGACAAATTGAACCTTCCGGCGGGCTACACCGGCGAGCCGTCGGGCAGTTCCAAAGAGCAACTCAAATCGCTGCAAGCGTTTTTGCTGGCACTGGGGCTTTCGATTGTGTTCATGTATTTGATTCTGGCGGCGCAGTTCGAGAGTTGGCTGCATCCCATCACGATTTTGCTTTCGTTGCCGCTCACGGTTCCCTTCGCGCTGTTGTCGGTGGTTTTGTTCGGCCAATCGTTCAACATCTATTCGGCGCTGGGCATTTTGCTCTTGTTCGGCGTGGTGAAGAAAAACGCGATTTTGCAGGTTGACCACACCAACCAACTCCGCGAGCGCGGGATGAACCGCACCGACGCCATCATCCAGGCCAACCGCGACCGTCTGCGCCCGATTTTGATGACGACTCTGGCGTTCGTAGCGGGCATGATTCCGCTCGTAATTTCCACCGGAACGGGAAGCGGCACCAACCGCGCCATCGGAACCGTAATTTTCGGCGGGCAAACGCTGTCGCTGTTGCTCACGCTTCTGGCGACGCCGGTTGCGTATTCGCTTTTCGATGATTTGATTGGGTGGGTGGCCAAAGTGCGAGGGAAATCGGCGGAGAAAGTGGGGAGTGAAGACGGGAAGACAGGAAGAAAAGAAGAGTTGGGGGCGCGGGCTTAAATCAAACTGCTACGGATTTACAGGCTGTTATACCAAGAACACACGACGAGGAATGACAGCCTGCAAGTCCGTAGCAACCCGTCGCGTTCCTTGTAAGAATCAGTTTGAAAAGTCTGTGATCTTTGTGAAAGCTCCCGTTTTTCGTCATCCTGAGGAGCCTGCGGCGAAGGATCTGGCGTCACAGTCTCGGCAGCGTAACGCCAGATCCTTCGTCGCAGGCTCCTCAGGATGACGAAATGGGGGCGCTTTCGGACTTTCTATACACACTCTTAGTCGAGCACAACCAGTATGTGCCCGCCACATCTTCCTGAGTTCGCAGCAGAAACGGCAGCCTTTACACCGGCCAATAAACAAGGCAAAATTAACAGCACATTCCTTCATTGGAATGAGGCTGTCTAAAACGCCGAAATCGTTGTGCTGTAAGGGTTCAGCTCGAAAGAGTGACTTCTACCTTGACACGGTAGGGGTCAGAGGTTCAAATCCTCTATCGCCCATTCAAAAAAACCTGCATCGGAAATTCGATGCAGGTTTTTTGCTGTTTGGCGCCCAGTCTCCGAGGGTTCAAAAATGCGTCCAGGCGCCCTCGCTGGGGCGCATCACGCCATTTTCCAAAATCTTGACCTGCGGCCCTGCTTCATCGGGCGCGCTGCATTTCCCGATAATGGTCAAGGATACACCGCAGCGTTTTTCGGCTTCCAAACTCAGCAGTTCGACCTTTTCCGGTGCCAGGGCCAGCAAAAGCTCGTAATCCTCGCCGCCCGCAAGCGCCCAGTCGAGCGCGTCGGCGCTCAAAGCGGCGGCAACCTCGCGGCACTGCACCGAAATCGGCAGCCATTCGGTCTCAATTTGCAACGAAACGCTCGAACGCCGCGCTAGGTGAACCGCATCGCCCGCGAGTCCATCCGACAAGTCCAGCGCGCCATGCACGGCATCAGCGTCGACTTCCAGCAAAGCACGCATCAAAGAGAGGCGCGGCGTCGGCTCGTGATGGCGCAAGAGCATTTTTTGGCGCGTTGAAACCGAAACGTTGGTATTGGGAGCTTGAAGCAGCGCCAATCCCGCCGCCGCACCGCCCAGGGTTCCCGAAACTACCAAAACATCGCCGTTTTGAGCGCCGGTTCGTAAAATTGGGCCGCGCGCGAGGCTCAACACCTCGCCGACAAGCGCAATCGAAATCATCAAATCGCCGCGCGATCTGGTCATATCGCCGCCCGCGACGGTGAATCCCCATTCGCGCGCCGCGTCCTCAAAACCGGTGTAAAGTTCCTCGATCCACTCCACCGTCTCATCCGCGCCCAGCGCGAGTGACACAAACGCGGCGACCGGACGCGCGCCGCTCGCCGCCAGATCGGACACATTCACCGCCATCACTTTGCGGCCCAACGCGCGCGCACTCGTCCACTCGCGCCGGAAATGAACGCCTTCGACGAGCGCATCCATCGTCACGATGGGGCGATGCAGCGAGTCCAACACTGCCGCGTCGTCGCCGATGCCGATTTGAACGCCCGCGCGCGTTTCCAGACCCTTTTGCAGGTGCGCGATAAGGCCGAATTCGCCGATTTCCGAGAGGTTCATGGGAGTAATAGGTTGATGACCGGTTCCCTCTCCCGCTTGCGGGGGAGGGAACCGGTCAATTACCAGCGCGCATTTTCTCCACCAACTCGCGCGCCGCGCGCGCCATCGCCGCTTCGTCCCCCGCTCCGGCGACCGCCGAAACCACGCACGCCATCGCCGCGCCCGCCTCAATTGTGGCACCGATGTTGGCGGCGCCAAGTCCCCCAATCGCGGCGGCGGGCAAGGTCGTTGCACGCAGCACCGCCCGCAGTCCTCCGAGTCCAATCGCTTCGCCCGCATCGTTTTTGGTCGCGGTGGCGAAAACGGCGCCGACGCCGAGATAATCGGCGCCTTCTTTTTCGGCGGCGCGCGCTTCTTCGGGTGTTCCGGTCGAGGCGCCCACCAAACGGTGCGGCCCCAGAACGCGACGCGCCGCTTCGAGAGGCCAGTCGTCGGGGCCGAGATGAACGCCGTCGGCTTCGCATAAAAGTGCGAGATCAAGGCGGTCGTTAATAACTAACAAGGCGTTCGCCTCGCGGGTCAGGCGGCGCATTTCGAGCGCGATTTGCAGAAGCGGGCGCGGCGGCGTGGTTTTGTCGCGCAGTTGTAAAATAGTGGCGCCGCCCCCCAACGCGGCGCGCGCGATGGGAAGATGTCCGCCGCCCAGGTGGGCGTCGGTGACCACGTAAAGGCCGCGCAAACGCGCGCGCCACGAATTTTGAGGCATGATTAGAAGGTGTTTAAAGCCGCAACAGCGACTGAAGTCGCCGCAAAGAAGAGCGAAGTCCGCCTTCGCGGACTAATGCATTAACCTGCGAAGGCAGGTTTCGCCCCGCTTTGCGGCGACTTCAGTCGCTGCCCATTCCATTATGAACGTTTCCAGTTGGCGGGACGAACCCGCTCCTCCTCCCTCGCCCCTCGCGGCGCGGCTTCTGCGCTGGATGAGCGAGGCCACGCCCGCGCCCCAGGAATTGCCCGATGAGGTCGCGCAGCGCCTCGCCGCCGCGCTGCTGGAACTGTGCGAGGCCGATGCGATTGCGCTGTGGGCCTGCCCCGACGCCGCAAATCGGCTCCACTTCTGGGGCCGAGCGGGCGATTTCGACGGCGATTTCGAGGCCGCCGACGTGGATTTTGCGCCCGATGCGTGGCCCCAATCCCTGTTTTTCATCGTCCAGGGCGAGGGACAGGAACGCGATCTGGCCGTCACTCTGGGGCTAATGAGCGAGAAAAACGCCGCGCCGTCGCTGTGTCTGCCCCTCGATGAACGGGGCATCGCGCTGTTGTGGCTTCAATCCGAGGACGGCGAGCTTTCCGACGACTGGAAGGCGGTTTTCGAGATGGCGGGCTTGCAGGCGGGCGCGATTTTGTCGATGGCCACGCGCGCCGAACGGCTCAACCGCTCGTTTCGCCAGTTCGCCGAAACTCTGGCCGCCGCCGTCGATGGCCGCGAAACCGGACGCGAGGGTTATGCAGGAGCGGTCGCTTATTACGCCGGTTTGACGGCACGCACCATGGATCTCGACGAAGCCGAAGCGCAGAAAATCGAGTTCGCGGCGCTTTTGGGCGGTCTGGGCCGGCTGTCGATTCCCGAAGCGATTTTGGAGAAAAAAGCCCAGCTTTCCGACGAAGAATTGGAGCAGGTGCGCGCTTCGACGGTGGCGGGCGCCAATTGGATCGCTTCGGTCGATGGACTGGAAGAAGTGGCCCTCCTGGTGCGGCATCAGGGCGAAAATTACGACGGTTCGGGCGCTCCGGCGGGGCTGAGCGGCGACGAAATTCCGCTCGGTTCGCGGATTTTGGCAGTCGCGGCGCGTTTCGCGGCGATGACGGCGCGCCGCGCCGACCGCGCACCGCTTTCGGTCGTGGGCGGCGCGATGGACAGCGTGGCCGAGAATAGCGGCGCGGCGCTCGATCCGCGCGTGGTCAAAGCGTTTCTGAGCGCGATGGGACGCTCGGTTTCTTGAGCCTATCCAAAGAGGCGGGACTTACGTCCTGCAAATAATTGCCTATTGGAATACGTTTTTAGAGTGTGTTTTGGAAGTGCCCGTAGGGGCGTAGCGTGCTACGCCCGCAACTTGGGAGTCAACCAAATCAAGGGATCTAAAACGTCCAGGGCGTAGCACGCTACGCCCCTACGAACACTTCCACAACACACTAAGAGTCAAAATCCCTCTGCCCGCGCCTCCTTTCGCATGAACGTTTCCCTTTCGCCCTCCACCCCGCTTGCGACGCCCGATGCGCGCGCGTTTGGCTTGCGCCAGACGTTGTGGGCGACGTTTGGCGGCATCGTGCTGGCTCTGGCTTTTAGCGCGTATTATCTCAATCACACTTTCGTAATGAACGAGGCCGACCCGCGCCTGTTGGCGCAGTTCGAGGGCAACCGGCCCTATCAACTGCGAATCTTGATGCCTTTTCTGGCCCATTGGGGCGCGCGGCTCACGCCCTTCGATGTCGTGCGCTGCTACCAGATTTTGCTGATGGGCTTTTCGGTCGCGCTTTTTGCGGTTTTCGCCGCTTATCTGCGGCAATGGAGCGCATCGCGCGCGGCTGCGTGGCTTTCGCTCTCGATTGCGCTGCCGCTTTTCGCGTTTTACTCGCACAAATGGTTTTATCCCTACGACGTTCCGGCGGTGTTTTTCGCCACCCTCGGCCTGCTTTTGATGGCGCAGCGACGCTTCGCGCTTTATCTGGCGGTTTTCACCCTCGCCACGCTCAATCGCGAAACCAGCGCGTTTTTGACGCTCGCTTTTGTCCTCACGCTGTGGGATGTGTTGCCGCGCCGCCGTTTCGCGCTTCTGGTGGCGAGTCAGATGGGAATCTGGCTCGCGGTGCGCGGGATAATGAGCTGGATTTTCGCTTCCAACGCCGGAAAACCTCTCGAATTGCACCTCGCCACCAACTGGAACGCCCTGACGCAGCTTTTCACCGCGCCCCCGACTTTGGCGCTGGGGAGCGCAATAATCGCTCTGGCTGGAATGTGGGCGATTGGCGCGGCGACGCGGCGTTATCAGCCCCCCTTTTTGCGGCGCGCGAGCGGCGTTTTCTGGCCTTTTATGGCGTCGATGAGCGTGGTCGGGGTTTTGTCCGAAACACGGCTTTATTCTGAATTGATTCCCATTCTGCTGGCACCCGCCCTCGTCGGCGTTCTCAATTTGACGCGCACGCGCACGTCTTGAAAGTAGCTTTTTTCCATGGAAAGTTCGCTCATTCGCATTCTACCGGCCTGCCTGACGCAGCCCCTGCCCGCAGGCTGGGATTCGTCCAACGCCGAATTCGTCATCGAGGTGATGCCCGAAGTCGAGCAGCCTCACGCCGTCGTTCTGGCGCTTCCCACCACCGAACCGGATATTTTGCTGCTCGACGCCGATTTTCCTGGCGCCGATGTCTTTGAAATCGCCGCGCAGGCTCTAAGAGTGCGGCAGAATCTGGCGGTCGTGCTGGTTTCGGCGGACAATTCGCCCGAAAATCTGCGCCGCGCCATGCTCACCGGCGCCGAAGAATACCTAATTAAACCGCTCGAAGCCGCCGCTTTGCGCGAAAGCATTCTCAACATAGCCGGACATCGCACCCTGCGCGTGGTGCAGCGCGGCGCCGAGGACACCGCTTCCCACGAAGCCGCCCACGGCCTGGTGGTGGGCGTGGTGTCGGGCAAAGGCGGACTGGGAAAATCGACGCTCGCGGTCAATATGGCGGCGGTCGTGGCGGGCGCGACGGGCAAAACGGCGGGCCTGATCGCTCTGGAATCGGGCGACGGCTCGGTTTTGCTCAATTTGCAGCCCAAATTGGGGCTTTTCGACCTCGCCGGCAACGACGACCGCCGCGAAGAAGGCGGCTACGCCATCGACTGGATGCGCCAGTTCGCCACGACTCACAAAGGCGGAGTTTCCTACTGGCAGTGGAGCGGCAGCGCTTCGCAGCATCCCGAAGGCATTCCCGAAGACTTCATGGCGGCGCTTTTCGACACCTGCCGCCGCGCGCAGTCGGTGACTTTCGTCGATTTCCCGATTTTGACGGCGGAAGAAGCGGGCGCGGTTTTGCCGCTTCTCGATGTGGTTCTGGTGGTCACTTCGTCGTCGGATCTGCTGGCGATGCGCTCGACCAAAACTTTTCTCGACTGGGTGCCCGAAGATCTGGCGCCGCGCGTGCGCGTGGTCATCAACCGCTCCGATCCCAGCGATATGATTTCGCGCGAAGATTTTGAAGCCACTCTCGAAACCAAAATCGCCGCCGTTTTGCCCAACGAACCCGCCGTCGCGTCGCAGGCCATCAATATGGGGTCGCCATTCGTCTTGACGCAGCCCAACAGCGAAATCGCCGCGACGGTGAAACAACTGGCGCAGGTGCTGTTTCGCCTGCCGGTGAGTGAGGAGAGCAGCAAGCCGCGCAAACGGTTTATGTTGTTTTAAGATGCTCTGCGGCGCGGCATTATTTTGCCGAGATGAAAAAATCGCGTGAATCGCCCGCCCACTCGTGGCATAAAAGAACCTGCTGCGAAGCGGGGCTGTCGCTTTTTTATTGGCGTTAGCGTTACAATGGAATGTCAGGTCGTGCAGGTTTTGGCGACAAACTTCTGCATATGGCCCATTTTGTGCAAAACGCAGCCCCGATTTTGACCGCATCATTATTTGAGCGGCAGCCGTCTTCACCGCACCATTTTTCAACCAGGAGCACACGCATGACTAAAGCGGAGCATTCCCTTTCGAATCACTCCGCGCCGCAAGGCGCGCCACCAGCCGCATCTTTATCATTTTGGAATCCGCACGGCTTAGGCGTATCACGCGCACCTTCGGCTTCGAAGTCTCTCCCTGCCTTTTTGAGCCGAGATTTCCCCGTCGCACTTCCGCCGCGCCGTGTCACGGCTTCGGGACGCGCCTTGATCGCGGTTCTGGCACTGGGCCTGGTTTTCGAATCATCGCGTGACGCTCTGGCTTTCCCCCGCGTTACGGTGGACGCGATTTCACCGCCGGCTCGCGCTGCGACACCAACTCGCGCTCTGGTGCCCGTTCGCGCCTCTGTCCCCGTTCGCGCCGTTGCGCCGAATCGCGCCCTTGCGCCCGTGCGCGCCTCTGTCGCTGTTCGTGCCGTTGTGTCATCGCCGCGAATTGCCCGCGCTTCGACACCCCTTCGCGCTGCGGCGCTCGCTCCCGTTTCGGTGCCGTCGCCGCGCGTCTCGCTTCGCACTTCCCTGCCCTCGCCGCGCATCGTCGCACACGCCGAGAAAGCAGTTTGGAGCCATCCTCTGGCTTCCACCTTTTCCTCCCGTGACACGCTTCTGACGCCGATAGCGCGTTCGGAAATCGCCGTCGTTCCCGCGCCGCGCTCCGCACCCCTGCGCTCGGCGCTCATGGCACGCAGAGCCGCCATCACGGTGCCTTTCGATCCAGCGCGCGCCCCCAAAATCGCCGCCTCGACGCCGCAAAGCACGCCCTCATCTGTTCCAATTTTTGCCTCCACTTCGGCTGGCGGGGGCAAAATGATTCGGGTGTCGCAAAGCGCGCCCGATGTGCGGGTGCAAAACGGCGCAGCGCAAAACGGCGCCTCGATTCGCGTCACGCCGCTCGCGCCCGCCGCGATCTCGCCCAACTTCACGGGCATGAAGAAAGTGATCCGCGTGCCGTCGCTCTCCCTGCCTCCGCTCTCCAAACCGTTGCCGGTGTGGATGCAAAACGCTGCCGTAAAAGTCGATAAGCTGGAAGCGAAAACTCCCAAACGTGTGGCGCAAAATCCGCTGGCGCCGCCGGTTCGCAACCCTGGCGCGCCCGTCACCAACTCCGACCGTCTGCCCAATCAAATCGAAGTCGCGGTTTCGACTTTCGTGGTGCTTTTGACTACCACAGACCTGCAAACCGTCGCGGTGGCCGATCCTGGCATCGCCGATGTCGCGGTCGTCAATGCGCGCTCGGTTCTGCTCAACGGCAAAAGCCCTGGCATCACCAGTCTGGTCATCGTCGATGGCCGCAAAATTCGCCAATATACGGTGCGCGTGACGGCTACGCCTGGTTCGCGGCCCGTTGATGTCGCGGCGGCGATTGGACTGCCTGGCGTGGGCGTGCGCGCCCTGCGCGACGCTCTGGTGCTCGAAGGCGAAGTCGGCAGCGCCGAAGAAGCGCGCCGCGCAGTAGAAATCGCCGGCATCTACTCGACGCGGGTCATCAATCAACTCACGATTCGCGGCACCCAGGTCTCGCCCGAAGCCAGCACGGCGGCGGGACTGCGCGACCTCATCAACCTGCCAGGCGTGAACGTGCGGATGTCGGGCGACACGGCGGTTTTGACCGGCACCGTCGAAACTCCGCAGCAGGTGCAGGAAGCCGAGATCATCGCGCGCACCGCCGCCAAAAACGTCGTCAACCTCATCAAACTGCCGGCGCTCAGCGTGGAACAGGTGCGCCAGTCGCTGGGCGCTGTCGCCGACGCCGCGCAGCCCAGCACTTATACGCCTGGCCAAATGGCCGTCGCCTCGCCGCTTACGGTGCGCGAGGCGGGCGGACAGTTGATCCTCGAAGGCAGTGTCGGGTCGCCGGAGGAAGCGGGCATCGCGCTGGCGGCGGCCAATCGCACCGGTCTGGCGGTTCTCAATCGCCTGCAAATTCGCGCGGCGGCCACGGCCGACCAAACTCTCACCTCGCAGATCGCGGCGGCCATTGGCCGTCCTGGGGTGATCGTGCGCGGCACGGCCAAGCGCCTGGTTCTGGAAGGCATCGTCGCCGATACCAACGAAGCGGTTCTGGCCGAGCAGGTGGCGCGCGGTTTCGCGGCTCAAGTCGATAATCTGCTCCGCACCTCGATTCCGGTGCAGTGCAGCGTCGATGTTTCCATTGTCGAACTCAACACCAACGATTCCAGGCAGCTCGGCGTGCAATACGGGTCGGTTTCCCTGGTGGGCGAAACCATCACGCCGCCCACCATCGACCCCACAACCGGCACCATCACCAATCCTGGCGGCACGGTTCGCACCATCGATCCCACCTTCAACCAGGGCGTGGCGACAGCAGGCAATGGTTTCGTCGGCGGGCAGGGCTTTCGCGTTTTAGATCCGTTTCGCGTCCGTCTCAACGCTCTGATTGCTCAGGGTAAGGGCCGCGTTTTGTCCAATCCTTCGACAACGGTGCTTTCGGGCCGCACCGCGACGTTTCAAGTCGGCGGCCAGGTGCCGATTCCGGCGGGAAGCACCACCAACGGCGCGGGCACCTCGACCACCATCGTGTTCAAGGATTTTGGAATTCTGCTCGACATCGTGCCCAACGCGCTGACCAACGGCAACGTCACGCTGCGCGTCCGGACGGAGGTTTCGCAGCCCGATTTCTCGACCGGCATCGTGCCGCCTGGCGGCGGCGGGCCCATTCCTGGCTTCCGGCGCCGCTCGACGGTGACCGAAGTGACGGTGCCGCCCAACGGAACCGTCGCGCTGTCGGGGCTGATTACTTCCGACGACACCACCAACGAGAACCGTGTGCCCCTGCTTTCGCGCATCCCCATTATCGGCTCGCTGTTCCGCTCCAGAGATTTTCGCCAAAACAAAACCGAACTGGTGATTTTCGTCCGTCCGCGCGTGCTACCCAATACTCTGCCGGCGGGCACCGACGCCTTCGCCGGCAGCGTGGCCGTCGGCGAGAACACCAACGCCGCTGCGGTTTTGGGCAATCCTGGACTTCGCACTTTTGACAATGCGGCCTCCTTCGGCGCCGCTCCCGCCGCCCAATAACGTCTCAGGAGCCATTTTCCTTCATGCAACGCAATAACACTCCCATTTTGCTGGCGGCCATCGTGCTGGGGCTGCTGGCTATCGGCGCGACCGTCTGGATGCTGCGCGGGCCTTCCGCCCAGGCGCCCGCGCCCGTCGCCGCCGTTCCCACGCCGACGCCCGCGCCGCGCCTGGTCGCGGCGCGCTACATTCCGCCGCGCACCGTCCTTACCCCCGCGATGCTGCGCCAGGATTTCACCACCTCCGGCGCCCCGCCCACCGACGCGCTCAAATCGGTCGATGACGTGGTGGGCCAGCTCACCAACGAACCCATCGGCGTGGGCGAAACAGTGCGGATTTCTTCGTTCACGCCGCGCATTCGCCGCGACGTTAAAGCTAACATCCCCATTCCCACCGGTTTGCGCGGCGTGGCGATCTGGGTCGATCCCAAACAGACCGCCGCCGGTCTGGTCGATGTCGGCGACCGCGTTGATGTCATCGCCACTCACAAACTCTCCTACGACAAAGGCCCGCGCCAATATATTGTGGGCGCGACCGCCTTCACCGAGGCGCGCACCGTCGCCCAGAACCTCTTGGTTTTGGGCGTTGACCGCTCCATCGAGACGCCGACTGCCACACCCACGCCCGTGCCTGGCGCCCCCGCCGCGCCACCACCGTCTCCGCCTCCTCCGCCGCCGCCTGGCGCACCCGCCGCCGCCACAGCACGCACGCGCATCATGCTGGCGGCGACGCCCGATGTTGCGGCGCGACTGGTTTCGGCCAACGATCAGGGCACCCTGCACATCACGATTCGCAATCCCAACGACGGCGATGCCGGAGTTGTGCCCGCCGCGCGCGAATACCCTTCGCGCGTCGCGACCGCACCCAGAGAACCCACCGCAACTGCTTCGGGCGGTGGCAATACCGGCGGTGGCAATACCGGCGGTGGCAACACCGGCGGTGGCCGCAACATCAATCGCGCTCGCCCTCCCGTCTTGGAAGTGCCGAGGTCTTTCCCGCGCGAGGCCCCTATTCAGCAAACCACGCCCCCCGTCTTTATGGCTCCGAGTCCCAGCAATCAGATTCCTGCGACGGGGCCTTTGGGCGGAACCGGCATGGGAGGCAGTTTCCGCAGCGAACCGCCGTCCAAGGAAATCACCGTGATTCGCGGGACGGAAAAAACCCGCGTTCTCGTGCCGCAGCGCTGAGTTTTCCTCAACACAAACGCCCCGCTCCTTGAGCGGGGCGTTTGTGTTTGGCGAAAGTGGCCGGAAGCTAAAGCATCCGGCCACTTTCGCTACTTTCGCCATCGGCCACTTCGCTTGCTTCCGATCACGCCCCAACGCGATAAAATATCGCTCATGCCGCCGCCCGCTTCCCCAGCCGCCGCCGAACCCGTCCAAACCACGCGCCCGATGCAGGCGGTGCTGATTCTAAGCGCGCTCTATTTTCTGGCGCGCTTCACCGGACTGCTGCAGCGCCAGATCATCTCCGCGCTCTTGCCAGGCTATGAAACTAACGCTTACGTCGCCGCTTTCTGGCTGCCCGATCTGCTCAATTATCTGGTCGCGGGCGGCGCGATTTCGCTCACCTTCATCCCGATTTTCACCCGCTCCTGGAGCCAGGGCCGCGAAGCCGAAGCGTGGCGCTTCTTCTCGACGCTTCTCTGCGTGATGGGCCTGATTCTGGTCGTTTTGACGACAGGGATGATGATATGGACGGGCCCGCTCATCGCCATGTTCCTCCCTGGTCTGACCGCGCCCGATAAGATAGAAACCTTCGAACTCGCCGTTGCGATGACGCGCATCATCCTGCCCGCGCAGCTTTTCTTTTATCTTGGCGGGCTTCTGGTCGGGGTTTTGAACTCTTTCAAACGCTTCGGCGCCACGGGCTGGACGAGCGCGTTGAACAATCTGGTCGCCATTTTGGTCGGCGTAGTCCTGCTTCATGTTGTGGGGCCAATCGGGTTCGCGTGGGGCATTTTGCTCGGTGCTTTTGTCGGCAATTTCCTGCTTCCCTATCTGGCGCTTCAGCGCGGGCCGCAGTCTCAAAGGCCGAATTTCACGCCTCGTTTTGCCTTCGGCGACCCCGCCGTGCGACGTTTTTTCGTTCTGGCGCTGCCGATTATGCTGGGCGTTTCGCTTCCAGTTATCGATCAAAAGGTGGTGATGTATTTCGCCTCGTCGCTGGCGGGCGACGCGCTCACACACCTCGACAACGCCCACCGTGTGATGATCGCCGCGCAGGGCGTGCTGGGACAGGCCGCCGCCGTCGCCGCCTTTCCCTATCTGGCCTCGGAAAGCGCGGCGGGCGATTACCGCGCTTTTTCCGAATTTTTGCGGCTGGGACTGCGCCGTTTGCTCTTCGTCACGCTGCCCGTCTCGGTTCTGCTGATTTTGTGGGCGCACCCGCTCACCCGTCTCATCTACGGCTACGGCTTTTACAACGACCCCCAGAAACTTCACGAAACTGCCTTTTCGTTCGCGTTATTCACCGTCGGGCTGTTCGCCTGGGTCGCTCAGGGCTTTCTGGCGCGCGGTTTTTACGCCCTCAGCGACACCCGCACGCCCACCATTATTGGTTCGGTTCTCACCGTCGCCTTTTTAATTCCGCTTTGCTACTTCATGGCGCAATGGCGCGGCGCGGCGGGCCTGGCTCTGGCCACAACGATTGGCGCCGCCGCTTATTTCGCGGCGATTTTGCTTTTTCTCGATGCCAGGCTTCAAAAACCGTCCTACAGTGCGCCCATCGGACTTCAAAAAATTGGCAGCACGCTGCTGCGCACTGGTCTGGCGTGCGCCCTGATGGGACTCGCGGGGATTCTGGCGCTCCAACTGGCGCACGGCTTTTTCCCCGACGACAAAATCGGCGATCTCGCTCTCATGGCGTGGACGGGAACTGTGGCGGTGTTTGTTTTCGTGGCGAGCGCGGCGCAGTTCGAGATTCCCGAATGGCTCTGGCTGCGCGATAAAATCAGGCGACGCCGCCGCGCCTGAATCGTCAGAAGGGAGCATGCACAAACACACCTCCAATCTGTTATTCTGGGCGTCGCTGGGCGGGGGCGCCCTCGTCGTGACGACGCAATCCGTGCTGCTTTTCGGCTGGATCGGCGCGCCGCTTGGCATTGGCACCGGCGGCTCGCTGGGCGCGGTGGTTTATTATCTGGGCGCGATGCTGTTTTCAGCCTCGCGCTGGATTCGTCAACAATTGAAACGACCCTAAAAATCGGCACTTTCTTTGCTTTATTTTGCGACGGAGGAACATTCTCATGAGTCATATCGACGATAAAGCGCGCGGAACCGGCAACGACATCGCCGGCAAAGCCAAACAAGCGGTCGGTGCCGTCACCGACAACGAGAGCCTCGAAGCCGAAGGCAAAGGCCAGGAAGCCAAAGGCGACGCTCAAAAAGCGCTCGGCAACGCCAAAGAAGCCGTCGGCAACGCCCTCGACAACGCCGGAGACGCCATCAAAGGCTCCGGACGCTAAAATCGACTTCCCCAAAAGCCCGCTCGAAAGAGCGGGCTTTTCTCGTTGGCGCAGCGTGTGTCATAATCTTGAATCAGCGAGGTGGATAAGATGAGCGAACACCAGACCAAGGGATTGACCAGACGCCAGGCCATCGCAGGCGGCACCGTCGCGCTGGCGGGCTTGGCCGTCGCAGCTAAAACGGGCCAGGCTCAAACCGAAACTCCCCAGCCGCCCCAAACCAAACTACAAGAGGTTTCGTTGGTAACACCCGAAGAACTGGAATTGTGGACGCTTGACCTGGCGACGAGCATTGCAGAAGGCAAGTCGGTGGCTAATTGTTTGATATTTTGCGGGTTGAGAACAAAAAACGATGAACTGCGCCGTGATAGCGACACCATTTTAAAAATTACAAATTTGGGCGTTCGTTTATCCGGTGCAATGGAACTAAATCGCGCGATCTTCGACAGAAATCATGTCACGACGGTGCGCTACGGAGAAATTTACGGGGTTCTTGATGAAGCTTTGAAAAAGATGCTCGAACACAGATTTAAGATAAATACGGAATAATTATAGCAGCTAAAGAAATAGTGGCTCCCTCTTAAAGCGAAATAAATTCGCAGCCAACGAAACTGTCGGCCTTCGCCGACAAAAGTAGCGCTTACTCTGTCGGCGAAGGCCGACAGTTTCGTTGGCTGCGAATTTATTTCGCTATGTAGCCTATAAAAACAGAAAAAGAAAAAGCCCGCGACATTCAATGTCGCAGGCTTTTTCTCATTTCAACTCAATTGACGGCTTCACTCAATCCGCCTTTACGCAATTTCCGCAGCGCCTGCCCTTCGATTTGGCGCACCCGCTCGCGCGACACTTTGAAATGCGCGCCCAACTCTTGCAGCGTGTGGGCGCGGCCACCGCTCAGGCCGTAGCGCATATTGACGACTTCGCGTTCGCGTTCGGTGAGTTCGTCCAAAGCGGCGCGCACTTCTTCGCGCAAGATCGCGGTTTCGGCGGCGTCTTCGGGCACGATGGCGTCCACGTCGCGCAGCATATCCACGAAATCTTCGCCGTCGCCGCTATCGCCGATCTCATCGTCGAGCGAAAAGGTTTCCGCCATGTTTTTGAGCACCAACTCGGCGGTTTCCTTGTTGACCTGAAGTTTGGTCGCCAACTCTTCAACAGTGGGCTGGCGGCCCAGCGATTGAACTAATGTCGCAATCGTGCGATACGCGGTTTTGGTGAGTTCGGCGATGTGCGCGGGCACGCGAACCATTTTGGCTTGATCGGCGATGGCGCGGCTCATCGCCTGGCGAATCCAGAACGAGGCGTAGGTCGAAAAACGGTAGCCCAGCGCCGGATCGAATTTGCGGGCGGCGCGCATCAGGCCGAAATTGCCTTCCTGAATCAGATCGGCCAGGGTCAGCGAGTGGTTGTGGCCCTGGTGCAGTTGCTTGAGCGCCATGGTGATGACGAGGCGCAGATTGGCCTCGACCATGCGCTTGTAGGCGGCCTCGTCGCCCTTGGCGATGCGGCGACCGAGTTCTTTTTCTTCGTTGGCGGTCAAAAGCGGCGTTTTTTGCGCCATCTTGACCCACGCGGCGACCGCATCGGGCAGCGCCGACGAAGTGGCCTCGACGCCGCGCGAGTTATTGCCGCTGGGATATTGCTTGCTCATCTAAAAACTCCTGTCGAGCGACAAAACGCCCCCTCCCCAACCTTGAGAAGATGGGGTGAAGGTGCGAGTCGCCTGGTTCATAAATTGGGAAATTGCGTTCTGGGGCGCGGCGTCGAGGGAACCGAGAGTTCGCCCCATTTGACACAGCAACCATGCCATATAACATAGACCACTGGGCAAGTCAACGGTTGCAATGGTTTTTCGGTGCGCGAAACGACCAAACCGCGTGCCCCGAACCCTCATTCAGGGCAAACCTGTGGCCGTTTCGTAGGTTAATCTCCCCCGCCGCCGCAACCGCCGCATCCGCCGCCCCCATCACTCCCACCGCCATCGCCGCCCGACGACGAACTGCAACCGCTTCCGCCACCACCGCTATCGCCGCTCCTCGCTGGCGGACGCATGGCGCGTTGGATCGGAAGTGGAAAGGCCGCC
>JAUJNG010000017.1:6125-20337 GCA_030448265.1 Abditibacterium sp. | reverse complement strand
GGCCAGTTGTCGGCGGTTTTTTCCGTCTCGCGGCTCACCAGAAGCCCCAGATCGCGCAGTTTCTGGTCGATGGCGGCGATTTCGGTTGCCAGAAAGCGGCGCGTATCCAGAACCGAATTTTCCCGTCCCACCCGATTCAAAACGGCGCGCTCGAACGACCCTAAATTCCCGCTCGCGCCCGTGGCGCGCAGGGTTCCTCTGGCGCTCACTTCGATGAGGCCGCGCTCGTAAAGCGCGGCCAGAGCTACATCGGTCGCCAGATTTTTGGGGTCGCGCAAACGCGCCACTTCGTAGGCATCGAGCGGCTGGGGCGGAAAAACCGCGTCGAGGGGGCGCAAACTCTGATTTTTCATTCACCCCGAAAACGCCAAGCCCAGCGCGCTCAAACTCCAGAAAAACGCCAAAAACGGCCCGCCGTGCCAGTCGAAGACGTTCGGCCCCGCGTTTTGCACTTCGGCGCAGCCCGCCAGGATCAATGCGAAAACGAGCGGCACGAGTTTGATCTGATTCTCAACGCGCGGCATCTTCAAACGCGGTTTGGGCAGCAGCCAGGCGCGTTTGAGGTTGACGCGGCGAAAATGCGCCGCTTCACCAAAGCGAATTTCACTCGGCGGCCAGATGTCGCGCGGCGGCTCTTCACCGAAAAATTGGCGATACGATTCGAGCGTTTGGCGATACCAACTCTCGAATTTCTGGCCTTCCTCGCGCCCGCCGCGCGTCGGGCCGTGATGGAGTGGCGCGCCCAGAATGGCGCCGCACATTTCGTCCCAGTAGGAGCGCGTGTAGGTGAGATGAAGGTGCCACGCCTGATCGACTTCCTCGGAGGGCGAGACCGGATGACCGGCGCGCATCGCCAGAAAGACGAATTTTTTGTATTCCTCGACCACGCGGCGCGCAAACTCGGTTGTCCAGCCGTTTTCGCGCGCCAGTCGCGCCGAAAAGGGCAAAGCGGCGTCGCCGTCCAAATCGAGGTTTTGCAAGCGATCCCAAAGTGCGTCATTCATCGCTTTTCCGCCTAACTGTTGCGTCCCGCCACATAATCGCCAACGTTTTTCGCGCCATAGAGAAGCGGCGGGAAACGCCCATAACTATTGAGGCCGGTTTTGCCGTTGCGCCACGGGAGGGGCGTGCCGCCATCGTCTTTGCCGTCCGGCCCCACGCTCCACAGTTGGTAAGCGCCATTTTTTACACGGTAGCGAAACGGCGCGCCATCAGCGTAATAATCGGTGGGAATTTGGGCGAGAATGGGTGGCGAAAGCGCATTTAACGTCGCCGGAAAACGCCCGTTCTGGGCTTTGTAGGTTTGGAGCGCAAGGCGAAGCAGCAACAGATTCAACGGCACGAGTTCGCGCCCCTCATCGGGGCGATAGCTGCGCTTGTGAACAAAGTTTTGCAGGAACGGATCGGGAACCGGCGAAATAGAAAAGGGCGCGTTGAAGGGCTTTTTTGCGTCGGCGATAATCTCATCCGCACCACGGTTGATGGCAGCGATAATCTCACCTTGCGAAGTCGTGTAAGCCTTCCATTTCTCGTTGAAGGATGGACTGTTCCCCATCACGTATTGTCGCCAGCCCTCTTGCTGACGCATCCAGTCGAACCATTGGAGGAGATGCCACCGATCGTCTTCCAAGATATCGGCGTAGCTCGAACGGCGTTTTAAAACGGCTTCGAGGCGCTTTGTGGCGGCGAGAGCCTGCGGCGCGCTGAGTTTGGAAATGGGATCGTCGCCAGTAGTCAAAGGGTCTCGGCCTATGGCCAGAATGGCCGAACCGGTCAATTTTCCCATCAGCGACGCGCCGTTACCCATATCGCTGCCCATCTGCAGAATATCAAGCGCGGAAACGACCGAGCCGTTCCAATCTCCGCGTAGTTTGAGGGTGTTGGCTTCGATGATTTTCTTGCGCGCCAATTCGCGCAAAGCCCTGTAGTTGCCACTGCCCGCCGTCACTTGATAATGCGGATTGCGGCACGGCAGAGTCGTCGCCTGTCGAAACAGCGCGAAACCCGCCGCATTGCTCGCAAGCCACGCATTTCTGCGCGCCAGCGAATAGTTTTGCGCCGCCAGACGGGGATTTTCGTGCCGCAAATCGCGGGTGTCGTTGACCGGATCAACGGCGGGTTTGGCGGAGGAAATCATCGTGGTCGCCGCGAGATAAACGTCGAAACCGTTGGGATTGGGAAGCGGGGTCGGCGTGGGAAAAACGATTTCGGCGCTTTGATTGAGCCTCGCGCTCAGAGCGCCAACGCCCACCAATCCCAGAATGGCCGCCGATGCGACGCCAAAAAGCCATTTTTCGCCCTTGGAAAGCGCGCGGCGAGGGGAGGAACGCAACATCGCACCTCAGTTTAAGAGATGGCGATTAAACTTCCCGCCCGCAACTCTCATTCTTCGCTTCCCATGTCCGAAACCAATCAAGAAATGGCGCCCGCCTTCGATCCTAAACCCGTCGAGGCCAAATGGAGCGCATTCTGGCTCGAAAACCACATCGGCGCGCCGCGAGCGCCCCGCGACGGCGAAAGGCCCTTTGTCATCACCATTCCGCCGCCCAACGTGACAGGCGTTTTGCATCTCGGCCACGCGCTGCAACATTCGATTCACGACTGCCTCATTCGCTATCACCGCATGAAAGGTGAGCCGACGCTGTGCGTGCCAGGAACCGATCACGCCGGAATCGCGACGCAAATCAAAGTCGAGGCGCAACTGCGCGAGGCTGAAAATTTGAGTCGTCACGATCTGGGCCGCGAAGCATTTATCGAGCGCGTTTACAGGTGGAAAAACCAATACGGCGCGACTATTATCGACCAGATGAAGGCGCTGGGCTGTTCCTACGACTTCGAGCGCGAGCGCTTCACCATGGATGACGGCTACGTCAAAGCGGTTCTCACCGTGTTCAAGGACTGGTTCGAGCGCGGGCTGATTTATCGCGGTTATCGTTTGGTGAACTGGTCGAGCGGCGCGCAGACGACGGTTTCGGATCTGGAAATCGAAACCAAAGAAGTGACGGGCAGCCTCTCTTACATCAAATATCCAGTCGAGAACTCGGCAGAATTTGTGACTGTTGCCACGACGCGGCCCGAAACCATGCTCGGCGACACCGCCGTCGCGGTTCATCCCGACGACGCGCGCTACGCGCATTTGCGCGGCAAAAACGTGATTCTGCCGTTGCAAAACCGCGCCATTGCGCTTGTTTTCGATGAGAGCGTTGCGATGGAATTCGGGACGGGCGCCGTCAAAATCACGCCCGCGCACGATCCCAGCGACTACGAAATGGGCACGCGGCACGGCCTCGAAATGATTTCCGTCATCGGTTTCGACGACAACATCACGCCGGCGGGCGGCGCTTACGCGGGCATGAACAAACTCGACGCGCGCCGAAAAATCATCGAAGATTTGCGCGCTCTGGGACTGGTCGAAAAAATCGAGCCGCTCACCCACGCAGTTCCGCACTGCGCGCGCACCAGCGTGGTTATCGAGCCGCTACTCTCCGAACAGTGGTTTGTGGCGATGAAGGACATCGCGCGGCCCGTCGCCGATGCGATTCGCATGAATCGCGTCACCTACCATCCGCCGCGCTTTGGCAATACCAGTCTGGAATGGCTCGACGGCATCCGCGACTGGTGCATTTCGCGCCAACTGTGGTGGGGCCATCGCATTCCGATCTGGTATGGGCCAAACGGCGAAGTCAAGTGTTCTTTAGAGCCGATTGTTGGCTGGACGCAGGACGAAGATGTTCTCGACACCTGGTTTTCCAGCGCGCTGTGGCCCTTCGCGGTGCTGGGCTGGCCGGACGAGTTGGAATCGCAGTGGTATCCGACCTCAGTTCTCATCACGGGCCGCGATATTCTCAATTTGTGGGTGTCGCGCATGATTGGAACGAGCCTCGATTTCGTCAAAAACGAGCGCGGGCACGGCGAAATTCCCTTTCACGATGTCTTCGTCCACCCGACGGTGCAGGACGTGTTCGGCCTGCGGATGAGCAAAAGTCTGGGCACGGGCATCGACCCGATGGAACTCATCGCCATCTACGGCGCCGACGCGACGCGATTCGGCTTGCTCCAACTCGCCACCGGCGCGCAGGACGTGCGCTTCATCGACGCCGCCGAAGCGAAAATGGGCGAAGACGCGGTGCGCCGTTGGATGCGCGAAAATCGGGGAAAGCCGTTGCCGCTCGAATGGAGCGAAAAGGACGGCAAAGCGACCGAGCGTTACCCGCAAATGCAGTCGGCGCGCAATTTCGCCAACAAAATTTGGAATGCGAGCCGGTTCGTTTTGAGCGCCAATCCAACCCAATTGGACTCGGCTCACGCCAATGATTTGGCGTCGCGCTGGATTGAATCGCGCCTCAATTTCACGATTTCCGAAGTGACGCGCGCCCTTAACGCTTACGAATTTGAAAACGCGGCTTCGACGCTTTATTCGTTCATCTGGGGCGATTTTTGCGACTGGTTTCTAGAAGTCTCCAAGCCGCAACTGCGCGCGGGCGACCAGAATCACGCCGCGTTCATGGCGCACATTCTCGAAACTTCGCTGCGGCTTTTGCACCCGTTCATGCCCTTTATTTCCGAGGAAATTTGGTCGAAATTACCCAAAATCAAACCATCGTGGATGCTTGCAGATGGCCCCGCAGGCGGTGGCGCGTTCCAAATCCCCTTAGAAGAGAAATCGGTATCAGTGTCGTCAATATCCTGGCCCATCGCGGGTAAAATCCACGAGCAAGTCGAAGCCGATTTCGCGCTCATTCAAGACGCGATTCGCACCGCGCGCAACCTGCGCGCTCAGGCCCAAATTCCGCCTGGCAAAAAACTGAATGTCACTTTTGTGGCACTCAACGAACGCGCCGCCTCGGTTCTGCGCGACGGCGCGCCCTACCTGACTCAACTCGCCAATCTCGAAGCCGCCCACATCGTTTCGAGCGACGCGATTCGCCCTCAAAACGCGCTTTCGACGCAACTGAGCGAAATCGAAGTCATTTTGCCGCTCGAAGGCCTCATTGATGTCGAAGCCGAACGCGCGAAACTCGAAAAGCAGCTTGAAAGCGCGCAAAAAGAACGCGAAAAAGTGAGCGCCAAACTCCAGAACGCCAATTTCACCGCCAAAGCGCCGCCCGAAGTCGTCGCCGAAAATCGCGCGAGATTGGAAGATTTCGCGGCGCAAATCGAAAAACTGCGAGGGCGATTGGCATCTTTATAAGCCACAGAGGACACAGAGAACACACAGAGTGGCACAGAGAAATCTAAAAAAATCCTCTGTGCCACTCTGTGCATCCTCTGTGTTCTTTGTGGCTCAAAAACATGAAAACATTTTCCCCATTTTTTCCTCTGTGGCCAGCAACCCTGGCGATGAGTTTCGCTCTGGCGTCGTGCGCGCAGTCGCAGCCCGCGCCAACGACCGCGAAACCCGCGTCGTTGCCGATTCGGGTTTTGATCGTGAGCGGCGGGCCGACGCCCGATTATAACCAATACGCCATCGAATCCAACGCGCGCTATCTCGAATCGCTCACCGCGCGCGCCCGCTCGCAGCGCATCTATTTCGCTGACGGCTCCAAGACTTCGCGCACCATTTCCACTCTCGAACCCGTCCCCAATCGTCGCGAAGAACTGGCTTTGGCGTGGATTTTAAACCAGGATTCGCCCGCAGATCGCGTCGTTTTTCGCGCGCCGCGCCTACGGCGTCTCGATGGCGCGGCCACCAAATCCAATGTCGTCAAAGCCGTCGAAACTTTCGCGCGCAACGTCCCTGCGGGCGAAAAGGGTCTGCTCTATTTCACGGGGCACGGTTTGACGGGCCGCAAAATGGGTCTGCTGGGCCTTCGCACCGTCGAAGACGCGCAAAACACGACTTACTCCCTGTGGCGCGACGAGACGATTTCAACGCGCGAACTCGCTTCGGCCTTGAAAAATTGGCCCGCGAAAGCGCCGCTAACTCTGGTGATGGTGCAATGTCACGCGGGCGGTTTTGCCAACGTGCTGTTCGAAGGCGGCGACCCCGCCAAACCGATTGTCAACCGCGATTTCTGCGGCTTTTTCGCGGCGACGGGCGAGCGTCAGGCGGCGGGCTGCACCTCGGAAGTGGACGAGCGCAATTATCAGGATTTCACCACCCATTTTTTCGCCGCGCTGTCAGGAATTTCGCGCGACGGACGCCGCATCACGGGCGCCGATTGGGACCAAAACGGCCAGGTTTCGGGTCTCGAAGCGCTGTCTTGGGCGAATCTCCATGACAAATCCATCGACGTGCCGCTTTGCACTTCCGACCAGTTTTTGCGCGCCATTTTCCCGACCAGCGATGCCACGCTTCAAACGCCCTATTCGCAAATTCTGGCTGCGGCCAAGCCCTGGCAAAAGGCGACGCTGAACGGCCTGTCGCAAATCCTGAATTTAGGGGGTGAAACTCGTCTGGCGCAGGCGCAAAGCGCCCAGACTCGGCTCGCCCGCCAATTGCAACGGGAGAACTTCGCGGACGCGCCCATCGACTACGAGAAAAACGATCTGGGCCTGCACTTCGACGCGCTCGAAAAGGGACTGCGGACGCGCTTTCCCGATCTCAAGACGCCGCGCCGCTCGTCGCGCTACGCTGCCGCGCATCGCGGGGCACTGCGCTGGCTCAAAACGCAGCCCAGGGATGTCGAAGTCGTGGCGCGCGCCTACGAAGAGTGGCAGGGCCGCGCGGAAGCAGTGAGTGTGCGCGAAGCGATGTTTTCGCGTTTTCTGATGGCCGCGCACACCATCGCGCTCGAAAAACGCTTGAACCAGAGCGGCACGGCGGCTCAAAAAGCCGCCTTTGCGCGTCTGCGCGCGGCGGAAAATCGCTCACCAATTCAAAAATAGCCACAAAAGACACAAGAATCACAAAAGGGTGGAAGCCTCGGCCCCCTTTTGTGATTCTTGTGTCTTTTGTGGCCAATCAAAATGAAAACTTCCCTGCCCATCCTGGTCGTCGCGTTTGAAACCGATTTCGGCGGCGTGGTTTCCAACGTGCGCTATCTCGAATACATCGAACGCGCCCGCTACGCCCTTTTGCATGGCGCAGGTTTGACAGTTGAAAAAACCTGGCAGGAACACGGCGTGCAAAGCGTGGTGCGGCGCGTCGAAGTCGATTATCTGGGCTTCGCCAAGCACGAGGACGAACTGGAAATGGCCGTTGAAGTCGAGAAAATCGGAAGAGCGACGATGATTTTGAATTTCGAACTGAAGCGCCCCGTTGACGGCGCGGTTTTGATGCGTGCGCGGCAAACGCTGGCGTTTTTGAACACCAATTGGCGTCCGGTGCGCGTGCCGCAAGTGCTTCGAGAAAAGTTGATTGGTCGCAAAGACGCAGAGGCACAAAGATGAAAAAGAGCTTTTTTTTCTCCATTTTCTCTCTGTGTCTCTGTGCCTCTGTAGTTTTCTTTTCGGCCTGCCAGACCAAAACCGACAATCGCGTGGTGTTGTATTGTTCGGTCGATGAGGTTTACGCCAAACCGTTGATCAAGCAGTTGGAACTTCAGACCGGCCTGCAAATCGACGCTTTATTCGACACCGAAGCCACCAAAACGGCGGGGCTGGCCAATCGGATTCGCGCCGAGCGCGCTCGCGGGCGCGCCGATGTGTTTTGGAGTTCGGCGCTGCTGCAAACGCTGTTGATGAGTGAGGAAGGACTTCTCGAACCCTACGATTCACTCAACGCGCGCGATTTGCCGCCGCAGTTTCGCGGCAAAGATTGGGCGGGCGTGGGGACGCGGGCGCGAGTTTTAGTGACGCGGACTCCCCAAAGTTTCGACGTGGCGACCGTGGCGCATTTGACGGGTGGAAGTCTGAAGCCGGTCGGTATTTCTAACGTGCAGTTCGGCACGGCGAGCGATTGGGCCACAACGCTCGCCTCACGCTGGGGAACGCCCAAAACGCTCCATTATTTTCGCGCCTTAAAAACCAGTGACGTGCGAGTTTTGCCTGGCAACGGCGATGTCGCGCGCCAGACCGCGCAGGGCGTTTTGCGCTTTGGTGTGACCGATTCGGACGATTATCTGGCTCTGCAACGGCAGGGCAAAAGCCTTGTCCTGATGCAAACCGATAAGGACAACGTTCTAGTTCCTGGCGCCGTGTCCATCTTGAAAAACGCGCCGCACCCCGAAAACGCGAAGAAACTTTTTGATGCCATCGTTTCGGCGCAAAACGAAACGGCTCTGACGAAGCAGATGCCAGGAGTTTTTTCGCTGCGCCGTTTGAACCAAAAATCGAACTGGCAAAGCGGCGGCGTTGATTTTTCGTTTCTGATGAACACACCGCGCGACAACTACGCGAAATGGCCCCAGACGTGGCGCCAAATCCGTGAGCCGCTCAACCAAATTTTTCGTTAGCCACAGAGGACACAGAGAACACACAGAGAGTCAGACAGATTTCTCCTGTGCCTCGCCGTTTTCCCTCGCTTTTCGCCACTGGCGCGCTCCTGTTTTTCCTGTGGGCGCCTCTGATTCAACTCGGCGCGCGCGCGGCAATATTGGCGACCCAAAATCCATCGCTGTGGCGCGAATCGCTGTTTTCATCGGCCTCGCGCGCCGTGTGGGTGGGCACGCTCGAACTCTGCATTCTAACCGCAATTGTGGCGACGATTCTGGGCGTTCCGGTGGGATTTTGCCTCGCGCGCGGGCCGAAAATCGCGCGCTTTGTGGCCGCGATTGGCTGCGCGCTGCCGCTCGGCGTGCCGCCGGTGATCGTGGCGGCGCCCTTCGTTTCGGCGCGCGGCGTGGTCGATTTCCCGCTTCCCTTCGCGGTTTGGACGCTCGCGCTGAGTTTTTATCCGCTCGTCGCGCTCGCCACGGGCGCCGCGATTGCGAGTCTGCCGCGCGGTGAAGAAGAAGCTGCCCTACTCGTTTCGAGCGCCCGCCGCGCCTGGTTTGGCGTGCTGGGACGGCGCATCTGGCCTGCGATTGCGGGCGGCGCGGGCGCTGTCGCGGCGCTGTGCGCCTGGGAAATGGGCGCGCCCGATTTGCTGGGACAGCCGTCGTTTGGCATGAGCGTGTATCGCGCGCTCAATTCGCCGCAGGTCTTGGCGCCAGGCGAAGGCGCGGCGCGCGCGGCGCTTTCGGGCGCGCCGGTGCCGCTTCTGGCGCTGTTGTTTTTGCTTCCCTCCCTGCGCGCGCTACGAAGTTTTAGCGGCGACACGCAGGGTTCGCCCACGCTCATTTCGAAGTTTTCATGGTTTGGCGCGGGCGCGGCGGGGCTGATTTTGGGGCTGTCGCCTGGCTGGATTCTCTGGGAACTGGTGTCTTCGCTCGAATCGCCCGCCGCGACCTGGAACGCCATCGCCGCCAACGACGACGCGCTCGTCAACACCCTTCTCAGCGCGACGTTTTCGGCGGCGATTCTCACCTTCGGCGCGCTTTTTCTGCTAATTTCGTGGCGCCGCTGGCCCGCGAAAGGGCGCGCCTTCGCGCTCGCCGCGACGCTTTTGCCAGGACTGGTGGCGCCCATCGTCGTCGGCGTGGCCTTGATTGAGTGGTGGAATCGCGCGCTGTTTGCGCCGCTCTACGATTCGAGTCTGGGCATGGTCATCATCGGGCACGCGGCGCGCTTTTTCCCGCTCGCGCTGGCGCTTTTGTGGGCACCGGTCGCGCGTTTGAATCCCGATTTGGGCAGCGCGGCGCAAAACCTGGGCGCCTCGCCGCTTCGCGCCCTGTTTTCGACCGAAATTCCGCTTCTATCGCTCGCGCTGGCGGCGACTTTCGCCGTCGTGTGGGCGCTGTGCGCGGGCGAACTGAGCGTCACCGTTCTGGTTCACGGGCCAGGCGGCGACACGCTGCCGCTGCCGATTTTCAACCTCCTGCACGCGGGATTGGCGGCGGATGTCGCGGCGCTGTGCCTGCTGTTGATGGCGCTGTGCGGCGCGGCGATGGGGCTGGCGTTCGGGGTGGTGAGGAAATGGCGATGAGTTTCGAGAAAATCGACCGCAAATGGAAATTCCGCTTTCAGAGCGAAACTTTGGACGCCATTTTCGCAGATTTACGAAAAATGCGCGGTTTCGAGGCGCACTGGCGACTGGCGCGCGCCTACCATTTCAGGGCGATGCAAAGGCTTGGAAACGACGGGAGCGAAGCCGCCAAAATCGCGTTGCGGCATGGTCATGAAAGCGCAAAATGGGCTTATTCGCTCGAACCCAAACGAGTCGAAGGCCATTTCTGGATGGCGGTGTGCGGCATTGAAAAGGTGCGGCTGTGCGGAAAACTTTCCACGGTTCTGGCGATAGGCGGCGCGAAAAGGCGGCTCCAAACTGCGCTGGGGTTGGACGAAGCGTTTCATTTCGCCGGTTCGCACCGCGTTCTGGGTCGGATTTTCCATCTCACGCCGCGCGTTTTGGGTGGAAATGATGAAAAAGCGGAAATTCATTTCCGCCGCGCGCTCGAAATCGCCGACAACTCGACGACGCGGCTTTACTTTGGCGAATTTTTGCTTTCGCGCGGCGATAGCGATGGGGCCGACGCACAATTTAAAGCGATAATAGCCGCGCCGCGCGATGAGGATTGGGTTTGGGAACAAGCGCGCGACCGCGCTTCGGCCCGCGCCCATTTGAACCGTTGAAATCTCGCGCTAAGACGCCGAGAAGATGAGCAGTGGGGAGACAAGAAGTCGGTGGCCGGATGAAGCGACTTGTTGTTCTGTTGGTGGCTACTTCATGCTCGTCTGTTTATGATGATTGCGAATGAGCATCCCAGTGCTTCGCTGCATACCAACGGCTTCGTAAAAAGGTTGCATCTCTGGGTCACAGAGCAAATCGACCATATAAAAATTGTCAAGACACTCAATCATTCGGCGCGTTAACTCACGGCCAATGCCCTGGTGTTGGTAACATGGCAAAACTTCCAGAAAAGAAATATAAGCCGACAGAACGTGATCAGTAATAGCCGTGATAAAACCAACAACTGCGTCGGTTTCTTTATCTATAGCCAGAACAATCTTGTCACTGTGGTGCAACAGCTTAAGATGAGTTTCCGGTGTCGGTGGAGAAGGCCAACCGACAAAGAAGCCCTGCAATTGGCTCACCTTTATCCCTATTGCCGAATGGAGATAAATAATCATTTTCAGTTCAAGCGGGACTTACGTCTTCTTCCAATCGAAAGTTTCGATTGGAAGAAGACCTATTCCATCTTTTCAACCCAAAATCTGCCCCGCGAGGAGCAAAAGCGCTTCGGCGCGCGCGGCGGGTGGAAGGGTGAGCGCCTGAGCGTAGGCGGTGCCGACATCGGATCGCGCGGTGTCCTGCAAGGCGCCGATGCCCAGATTGGAGCGGCGCGATTGCAGAACATCGTTCAAAAAGGCGCCGACTTGAATGCGTCCGCCCTGCCACGACAGTTGTTTGCCCCAGTCGCGGCCCCGCCACAAATCTTTGAGCACCATGAGGCGCGCCAGACGGCTTTGCAGCTGGTCGCGGTAGGGGCCGGCGGGCGCGGCCTGGGCGAATGTCCACATCCGTTCGAGCTGCGAGGTCTCGATGGCGGGCCGCGCGCTGGGATAAATGCGCGGCAGGGTGTCGCCGACGGCTTTCAAAACTTCGGGCTGTCCTGGCAGTTGCAGCAAAACCGGCAGGGCGCGCGCGTCGTAGGGCGCGGCGGCGGCGGCCAGAGCGGTGATGCGCTCTTTGGAACGCGAGGTGAGCGTGGTTTGCGAGACTTCGGTCAAATTGACGCGCGCCGAGGCGAGGTTTTTGAGGCCCTCGCTCGAAATCTCGCCCGCCATGCGGCGCCCCATCGCCAAGTCGTAGCGCGCCACGGCGCCGGTGAGGTCGGCGAGCAGATTGTCGCGCACATTCGGCGAACGAACCAGGCGAACCTGCGAGGAGGCCTCGCGCAGTGCCTGCGCCTGGCGCGCGGGCGACAGTTCGGTCATGCGATAAGCCACGTAAGTCAGGGCGCGGGCGCGCTGCGTCGGGTCGGTTTCGCGGCGCGCGGCGCGCTGGGCGAGAACGGCGTAGCGGTCGGCGCGATCCCAGCTATTGGGCGTGCGCGCGCGTTCGTGAGCGCGCGAAACCGCCAGAAGCGCGCCGGCGCGCGCGGCGGCGTCGGGGATTTTATTCGCCCAGGCTGAGGCCCAGGGCAAATCGGCGCGCGGCGGCGTCGGGGATTTTATTCGCCCAGGCTGAGGCCCAGGGCAAATCGGCTTTGACCGCGACATCGAAAAACGCGGCTATCGCGCTCTGGCGCACACTGCGCGGCACGCTGGGCATCATGGCGAAATTGAGCCAGCGCATTGTCAGCACTTCGCGTGAAAGGGCGCCGTCTCCCACCGGCAGACGCGGCAGGAGCGCCGCCGCGCCGCGCACTGCGACGGGCCGCGCCGAAGGAGACACGCGCGCCACATCGAAGGCCCCATCGACCAGAAACGCCGCCTGCGCCGCCGGAGAGCCGGAGAGAAGACCGGAAGAGGCCCTCGCCACCGGAGCGGGCGGCAGCGCGGTTTGGGCTTGAAGCGGCGTTACGGCGATGGCGCCGACAAAAAGAAGGGACAAAAGCGAAAAAGATCGAGGATTGGAGAGGAGGGAAGGTTTCATACACGATTCCTTGGGGAAAGCAAATCAGGGCTATTCTACCACACACCTTCCGAATTACAGAGCACTCTTTTCCATTTTCAATCGCCACAAAAAAGCACAAAAGGGGTTTGGTCGAAGCAGAGAACGCGAAGCGTGAGCGAGTGAGGCCCGACTGCCTCGTTTGCTCAACGCCTGTTCATTGAACGCAGCCGTCAGGCCTCACTCGCTCACGCTTCGCGTTCTCTACTCCCCCTTTTGTGCTTTTGTGTCTTTTGTGGCCATTAAATTTTTCTTCTGGCCTTTAGCCCGTCCAAAACTTCATCGGGCACCGGCTCGCCGGTGTGAGTAACACCCAGTTCGATTGTCGGCTTGCTGGCGCCGTGGAAATCGCTGCCGCCAGTTCCCAGCAAAGCGTATTTACCCGCCATTTGCGCCGTCCAACTGGCTTCTGCGGACGTGTATTGCGAATAGTAAATTTCCAGCCCGTCCAGCCCCCAGTCCATCCAAACCCGCAGTTTCCCTTCCCACTCCTCGAAATCGACCGGCTCCGCGCCGCGTTTGGAGGGCGGTCGCGTGGGATGCGCCCAGATCGCCACGCCGCCGCCATCGTGAATAAGCCCAATCGCCTCGGCGGGATGCAAAACTTCTTTGGAAGCCGCCGCCGCGCTGCCATCGGCCAGAAAACGGTTGAAGGCTTCCTGCACAGTTTGGACGTAGCCGCGCTCCATCATCGCCTGGGCGATGTGCGGGCGTCCCATCACGCCGCCGCGCGAGATTTCTTCGACGCGCGCGGGCGAAACCGGCACGCCCAGCGAGGCCAATTTATCGAGGATGACCACGTTGCGCGCCTTGCGCTCGGCCTGCAAAAAATCCAACTGCTGTTCCAATGCTGCGCCGCGCCTGACATAGTAAGCCAGCAGATGCGATTTGTCGCCGCGCTCGTCTTTGACCGAAAGTTCGATGCCTGGCACGATTTCAACGCCCAGTTCCCTTCCCGCCGCGAGGGCTTCGTCGTGGCCGCCAAAAGTGTCGTGATCTGTGATGGCAACGGCGCGAAGTCCGCGAACGGTGGCGTGCTGCACCAGTTCGCGCGGCGTGAACGAGCCGTCGGAAGCGGTGGTGTGCGCGTGGAGGTCGATGCCCATAATTCAGCCAATCAGCTCTTTTTCTTCCAAATAGCGCAGAATTTTGGCGACTGATTCCTCGACGGGTTCGCGGTCGCTTTCGACGATGATGTCGGGGTTTTTGGGTTCGTCGTAAGGGTCGGAAACGCCGGTGAAATTCTGGATTTCGCCCGACAGGGCTTTGGCGTAAAGCCCTTTCACGTCGCGCCGCACCAGTTCATCGAGCGAACATTTGGTATAAACCTCGACAAACGCCGCGCCGTGGCTTTCAACCAGTTTACGGCACTGCTGGCGCACTTTTTCATAGGGCGAGATCGCGGCGCTGATGGCGATGACGCCGTTGCGCGACAGCAAATCGCACACGAAACCGATGCGGCGCACGTTGATGTCGCGGTCTTCCTTGGAAAACGACAGACCTTTGCTCAAATTGGTGCGAACCACGTCGCCGTCCAAAACCTCGACGCGGTAGCCGCGCCCGCGAAATTCTTTTTCGAGCCGCTCGGTGAGCGTGCTTTTTCCCGATCCCGACAACCCCGTGAACCACAGGGTGAAACCTTTGTGTTGAGACATAACTGTTTAAGGTTACAGG
>JAUJNG010000017.1:0-6025 GCA_030448265.1 Abditibacterium sp. | reverse complement strand
AAAGTCGAGCCGCGCCCGCCCGCGTCGCGCGCCGAGGTGACTTCGATGTTCCCGCCGTGCGCTTCGACGATCTGCCGCACCAAATTGAGGCCCAGACCGGTGCCCTTGATGCCGCTCGAACGCGCCTCGTCGGTGCGGTAGAACTTGCCGAACAGGCGAGAGAGTTGTTCCTGGGTCATTCCCATGCCCTCGTCGCTGACTTCAATCGTGGCACTTTCGGCAGTCTGGCGCAGCGCGAGCGTGATGGTGCCGCCCTGGGCCGAGTATTTGACGGCGTTGGAAAGCAAATTGATGAGGACTTGCTCCATGCGCTCGGCATCGACCCAGATTTCGAAGGGACGCTGCGGGCAGTCGAACACCAGTTCGAGCGGCGGCGTGGGGTTGAGATAGGTTTTTTGCTCCGCGATCAAGCGTTCGCCCAGCACCGCGAGGTCGAAGGGCGCGAGGCGGACGGGCAAAGGCGCGCCCGATTCGAGGCGCGAAATGTCGAGCAAATCGGAAATCAAGCTGTTCATGCGGCGGCAGTGACGCGAAATGGTGCCCGTCATTTCGCGCATCTGTTCGGGCGAAAAGCGGCCCACCGACATATCCAGAAGCGAAGCGTAGCCCAAAATCGTGGTGAGCGGCGTGCGAAGTTCGTGGGCGACGTAGCCCACGAAATCGGTTTTCATGCGGTCGAGTTCGCGCTGGACGGTGACATCGGCAACCGCGAGCAGGGCGCCGATGAGATGGCCGTCTTCGGAAACGAGCGGCGTGAACTGCGCGGAAAGAACCTCGCCGGCGCGCGCGGTTTCGAGTCGTGCCTGGCCCGCGCGCGTGCCCTGGCAGTGCAGGTCTTGGAACCAGGCGGACAGCTCGTTCAAATCGCCCGCCGCCAGTGATGCAGCGACCGGATCGCCCAGAGCGGGCATCGCGTCGCGCAAAACGCGCTCTGTTGTGGCGTTGACGAAAACAGCGAGGCCGTGAGCATCGCATACCACGAGCGCGGCCTCGATGCTTTCGACGGCGGCAAAAAGTTTGGTGCTTTGCTCCGAGAGCATTTGATAGGCGCCCGCCAGTTCCGCATCGGCGCTTTCGATGCGACCGCGCAACCTTTCGGCGTAATTCCAGTTTTCGAGGGCCAGCGAAGCGCCTTCGGCCAGGGTTTCGAGCAGTTGGGCGTCGCGCGGTGTGAAATTGCCGCCGCCCTGCCGCCCCATGCCGACCAGAGCGCCGTAAAACTGGCGAGGCGAAGCGCCATCTGAAGTGGCGGATTCCTCCTCGGCGCGCGGCAGGGGCGCGGCGACGAGGGTTTCACCGTTCAAAATTGCGATTTCACCCTTATCGAGGTGTGTCGCGCGCTTTTTGCAGTTCGCGGGAGGCCAAATCCAGCCCGCGCCGAGGTCTCTCGCGCGCGCGGCGGCCCAATCGACGCGCGGCTGATGGGTGGGCGCGTCGTTCAAGACCAAAAAAACTTCGCGCGCGCCCAGAGTTTCGCGCGCCGTAGCGCGGATGATGTCCAGCAAGCGGTCGCGGTCGCGTCCCGAAGCGCTCAGAGCCGCGCCCAGAAGGGTCGTGCCGCGCGCGAGGGAGGAAACCGAAGCGTCGGCGCGTGTGTTCGATTCCCATTCGCGTTTGTAGCCCGCCGCCGCCGTCGCCGCGAACGAAAGAGCGCCACCGGCGAGCGGCGCGGCGATGGGCAGATAAATATCGCGAGAAAGCAGCCATACCGCGACGGCGATCACCATGCCCATCATGGACGGCACCAGCCACACTCCCACCGTGACGCGCCGCGCCGTCACCAGGGCGCAGGCGAGGGGAAACCCCAGCAAGAGCAGCAAGGGCCAGGGCGACGCCGCGCTTTTCAAAATGCGATTGGAGAGGATGTCATCCATCGCGTTGGCCTGAAAATCGACGGCGGGGACGCCGCCGGAGAACGGGGTATTGCGGTTTTCAAACGCGCCCAGCGCCGTCACGCCGAGGACGACCAATCGCCCGCGAATCGCGTCGGGCGGCACGTTTCCGTCCAGCAGTTGATTCAAACTAAACATCGGGTAGGCGCCGCCCGCGCCAATCCAGTTCACAGGCGTGAGGCCGTCGCGGTCGAGCGGAATCTGGCGTCCGGCGAGCGAAATCTGGGCTTGGGGGCCATTGATCACCGGTTTTTGTTCCAGAAAATGCGAGGCGGCGCTCAGCGACAGCGAAGGAAAAAGCTGGTCGCGCCAGCGCAGCAGATGCGGCACGCGCCGCATCGGGCCGGATGGTTCGGGAAACACGTTGAGATGGCCCAGAGTCGCCGCGCGCGAGGAAAGCGCGGGGAGCGGCGCTGTCGCCCAGATCGCGTCGCGCACGCGCAGCGACGGCTCATCTTCGAGGGCGAAACGCGCCGGAATTTTCGCGGCTTCAATGTCCGAAGCCAGTTCGATGCGGCGCTGCGCGACCTGAAAGGCGCAGGCCAGCGCGATATTGCCCGCCGCGCCGCATTGACGCGCCAGTTCGCGGTCTTCGCTCGCACTGGGCCCTGGTTCGGCCAGCAGCACATCGAAGGCGACGGTTTTGGCGCCCATTTGGTGCAGCCGCTCGATGGCGCGCGCATAATAGCGGCGCGGCAGAGGCCACCCTACCCCGCCGCGCTCACCGGCGCGCACAACTGTGGCCTCATCGACGGCCACGATGACGATGCGCGGGTCGGCATCGCGCGGCCCCCGCGCGCGAAACAGGGCATCGAGCGCGCTGCGTTCCAGACCTCGCGTCCATCCCAGACTGGCGCAGAGCCAGATCAGAAGCGCGCAGACGACGCCTGGCCAGATTCCAGAGTTGAAACGGAGCAAAAACGAGGAAATCAGACCCATGAACTGTTGGGGAAGTTGGCACGCGAAATCGAGATGAGGCGGCCTCATCCCGATTTCGATTGTGCTTCGTGCTACAGCGGAGACAGCAGGTTCGGCAGCAAACGAGGCAAAGCATTCAAATCGGCACCGGAGAGCAATTGATTGAGGGGCGCCTCAACCGTTTTCTGAAGTGTAGTGAAGACGACTTTGCCTTCAATGACCAAAAGCTGGGTATCTTCGAGCTGGTCGCCGTTGACAGTGACGCGAAACTGCGTGCCGCGCGCTCCGGCGGTGGCGGCGGGCGTTGAAACGTCGAAACGCGAGCCGTGATTGATGGTGTAAAGCGCCTCGCCCGCGACCTGGCGCACCAGCGTATAAAGCGGCACCGTAGTGTGCCCATCGACAAACGATTGCAAAACCGTGACGCTGGTGCCACCGCTCAGGCGCGCCGTCGAGGTGTCGGCGAAGGTAATCAGCGCCGTTCCCGAAGCGTCGGTGACAATTTTATCGCCGCCGCGCAGCGCCATTCCAGCGTAGCCGGTGAGAGGACTTTCGTTTCCTGGCCGCACCACCTGCACGGCGTTGGCGCCCGTCAAAGTCGCGGGCCTGGTGGCGAACTGCGTCGTGAAACGTCCCAGCCGCGCCTGATTGCCGGCGTGTCCGGTGTCTTCGTGGAAGGGGCAGCACACGGTGGGCGAATCGCCGGCATCGAGAGGGGCGCGAATGACATAAAAATCGCCGTAGGTGCCGTCTTGGCGCGGATCGCGCGAACAGCGCAGGGCTTCGGGATCGGACAGAAAACCATCGCTTTTCAGTTCACCCAGCGCGGCGGGATAACGTGTGCGCTCCTGCCTGAAGGCATCCAGGGCCAGGGCGATGGATTTGAGTTTGACATCGCATTTCTGGCGGTCGGCGCCCGCGCGAGCCTTGGCCAGAGCGGGGAACAACAGCGCGGCCAGAGCGCCCAGCAGGGCCATGACCAGCACAAGCTGAATCAGGGTAAAGCCCTGCGCGCCAAAACGCGGGGGCCCAGAGCGCGGGGAATGAATCAATTTTTTCATGGCATATCCAGGGAGTCTGCACACCGTTTTAAACCCCGACGCCCCCTTGCACGGGAATTGGCGGCGCTGGACAGCTCGAAGCGGGAGCAGTTCAATCGCCGCATATATGCACCGTTTTGGCGAAGTGGCGGTGCGCTTTGCAGCGCGGTGCCTTGCCTATAAACTGGCGACCCATCCGCGCCTTCCCTCGACTTTCGCGTTTTGCGGCGAAAAAGTCATTTTCAAGCGGCGCCTTCTTCATTATGCCCGCTTCCGACGCCGACGCCGATCCCATTCCCAGCTTAGAAATCCTTGAGCAAAGTGTCGCGCCTGCGGCACCGGTCGCCGTGCCCCAGCCCCCCACGCTGGCCAATCGCATCGCGTTTTTCTTTTCGGCGGTTTTGTCGCCCTACATCGTCTTGCCGGTGGGCACGCTGGGCATTCTATACGCGCGCACCACGTCATCGCGGCAGTTCGTGATGAGCGCGACGATTTCGATCTTTTTTTCGACTTTTCTGCCCGTGCTCTACGTTCTGGCGGGCATGAAGCGCGGCACCATCTCCGACGTTCACGTCATGGAACGCGGGCAGCGCGGCGGGCCGTTCGTGGTCGCCATCGCGGGCGGGTTCGCGGCGGCTTATGTGCTTTACGAAGGGCTCGCCGACAATTCGGTGTGGGGGCTGAGTCTGCTGCTGGCGGTCAACGGCCTGGTGATTTTTCTCATCACCGCCTTCACCAAAATTTCGGTTCACGTTTCGGTGTTGTCGGCGACGGTGCTGGGCGCGATTATTCTGCATCCTCCGCTTCCGGCCTGGACGCTGGTGTGGATGATTCCCGCGCTGATGTGGGCGCGCGTCGAGCGCGGGCGCCATTCCATCTGGCAGGGCGTGGGCGGCTGCATCGTGTCGTCCCTGGTGACCGCCGCCACGATTTATGCGCTGGGTCTGGGCGAACGCATTCCGCAGTTGTTCCAGCGCGTCACCTCAATTTTTTAAGCGCGCCGGTCTCAAGACGCGCAACTCGCTTTGCTGCGGCAGCGAATGAGCGAAAAGCTCCAGCGTCGAACCCCCACGCACGATGTGCGAGGCATCCCAGCGTTTTTCGAGTTCCTCGACGCCCAGAGCCGTCATTTGCAATTCTGGAACGCCAAAATGCATCGGAATCACGATTTTGGGCGCCAGTTTTTCGACCAGAATCATCAAATCATCGAGCGCAAGCGTTGGCGCGCCTCCGGCGAGCGCCAGCAAAACATCGACGCGCCCGCATTTTCGCAGCGTGGCATCGTCGGGCAAAACGCCGCAATCGCCGGTGTGGAGAACGCGAATTCCCTCGCTTTCGAGCCACATCATCGCGTTTTCACCTTCATTTTCCCGTTCGTAAACCAAAACCGAACCGAATGAAATCTCGCCGCGCGTCGCGCCGCTTTCGAGAATTTCGAGGCCGTGAATCGCTTCAAACTCGCCCTCGATGTCGTCCAGACACGAATGCCATCGGGGATTATGGTGCGAAAGCGTGACGATATCAGCGCGCTCGTCCACGGGCCGGTAGCCGATTTCGCTCGAATAGGGGTCGGTGACGGTGCGTTTTCCCGCCGTTTCAAGGAGAAACGCGGCGTGTCCCAGAAAAGTGATTCGCATGGCGCCCAGTTTAGCCGCGCGAGGCGGGTTAAAATGAGCGGCGCATGAATCCTGAAATCGAACTTCTGCGCGCGCAGGTCGCGGCGCTGCAAAAGCGCCTTGAAATCTTGGAAAAACGCGAGTCGCTGTCGCTGCGTTGCCTCGACATCCGCGATGCAAGCGGCGTGGTTCGCGCCGCACTGTGGAGCGACGAACGCGGCGCGCTGTTCGAGCTTTACGGCGCCGACGGCACGCGGCGTCTCGCTTTCATGGCGCGCGACGAAGGCGGGCAAATGGCCGCCATGAGCGACGCCGGAACGCCGCGCGTTTCGATTGGCGTGGCCCAGGATCACGGCCAAATCGCGGTGTGCGCGTCGGGCGGCGATGTGGTGGCGGCGATTTCCGCGTCCGACGAAGGCGGCAAACTCATTCTGGCCGACGGCGAAGGCGTCCCTAAACTCGAACTGCCCGATGATGCTCCACAATTTTGAATTGCTCAAATCGACCGAAATTGTAGAGAACGCGAAGCGTCAGCGAGTGAGACCTGACAGCCGGGTTT
>JAUJNG010000016.1 GCA_030448265.1 Abditibacterium sp. | reverse complement strand
ACTATCACTGGTTCGACTCCCCCCCCGCGGGGGGGCGCTTCCTGTTGGGGGGTGTTGTTTTTTCGCCCTATATTTTGAGTTTGGGGGGCGTTTGGGGGGGGCGGGTCTAGTTTTATCCGTGGCTGGTTGTGTTGCCGCCCCATGGGCGGTTTCTGACGTGTTTTTTGTGTTTAAAACGGGGCTGGCGGCCGCTACTACAAGCCTGCTCCTCACTCTGAGCCATTACGCTTTTTCAATCAAAAACCACCGTGAAAACTTCGTTTGGAGCCGCCATCGTGCGGCAATCGCTTCTGGGCACGCTTGCGGTTCTCATTTCCCTGCCGCTTTTGTGGATTTTGCATCGCAGTTTCGGTTTGGGGAACCCGCCGCTCAGTGGCATTGTGGTGTTGGGACTGGCCGTTGTCGCCTCGTTCGCCCTGGCGGGCGCTGTGGGCGTCGCGGTGGGCCAGGCGCGCGGCAAAGGACTTGTCGCTGCGCTGCTGGGACTGCTTCTGGGCGCGACTGTCACCGCGATTGCGGCGCCAGTTTATGCTTCGATGGTCGTCGAGGGCCTCGCGCACGACGCGATGGGCGCCGTCTGGAGCGAGCGCGACAAACTCACCGGCGGCGCGACCGAAGCCTTGACGGATCGCGCGCAGGACACCCTTTCCGCCGCGCGCGAAGGGCGTTTGCGCGAGCAGTTGAGCGAATTTCAACGTGAAGCGCAAAGCGCCACGACGCCGCAGGCGCGCCAGTCGGCGCTCGAAAAAGCGAGCGGTATCGTGGCGCAACTGCCAGCCATAGGCCGCGACAAAACCGTTTCGTTCGTCAAAAGCGGCGTGGCGCGCTTGACCGCGTTCGCGCTGTTGTTCTGGGCGATACTCGGCCCGCCATTCGCCGCCGCCTTTGAAAGTCGGCGCGCGCGGCGGTATTAAAGCAGCGACTAAAGTCGCCGCAAAGGAAGGCCAAACCTGCCTTCGCAGGTTGAAGCATCAGTCCGCGCAGGCGGACTTCGCCTTCCTTTGCGACTTTAGTCGCTGGGCGATTTGGAAACCTCGATTCCCCTTACACTGAATCTTATTATGAGCCAACTCAACGGAAATTCCCACAACACCTCTCCAGACGAACAAAAAGCGACCTTTCGCCTTAAAGTCGGCCTCGCCGAGATGCTCAAGGGCGGCGTGATTATGGATGTGGCCAACGTCGAACAGGCGCGCATTGCCGAAGCCGCCGGAGCCAGCGCGGTGATGGCGCTGGAGCGCGTGCCCTCCGATATTCGCAAATTCGGCGGCGTGGCGCGCATGAGCGACCCGAAAATGATCAAGGCAATTCGCGCCGCCGTGACGATTCCGGTGATGGCGAAATGCCGCATCGGGCACATCGCCGAAGCGCAGATTTTAGAAGCGATACCCGTCGATTTCATTGACGAAAGCGAAGTTCTCACCCCCGCCGACGAAGAGTTTCACCTCGACAAACATCCCTTCAAAGCGCCCTTCGTGTGCGGCTGCCGCGACCTGGGCGAAGCGCTGCGGCGCATCGGCGAAGGCGCGGCGATGATCCGCACCAAGGGCGAGGCCGGAACCGGCAACGTGGTCGAGGCCGTGCGCCATCTGCGCGCGGTTCACGGCGAAATCAAACGATTGACGGCGATTCCGCGCGAAGAATTGATGACGGCGGCCAAAAACCTGGGCGCGCCTTATGAACTGGTGGTCGAAGTGGCGCGGACGGGAACGCTGCCCGTGCCGAACTTCTCGGCAGGCGGCGTGGCGACGCCCGCCGATGCCGCTTTGATGATGCAACTCGGCGCGCAGGCGGTTTTCGTGGGAAGCGGCATTTTCAAATCGAGCGACCCCGAAGTCCGCGCCCGCGCGATTGTCGATGCCGTGACGCACTTCGACAACCCGCAAAAATTGGCGGAAATCTCCGAGGGACTGGGCGACGCGATGGATTCGCTCGACGTGCGAACCCTGGCCGAAACCGACCGCATGGCGTCGCGCGGCTGGTAAATTTTAGGCGTAAAATAAAAAGCGAGCGGAATTTTCCGCTCGCTTTTGACTTTTTCGAGGTGATGAAAATGGCGACTTTAACGGCAGACAGGGCAACCGACCAGCTTTTCGAGCAGTTGATGAAAATTGACGGCAAAGCGGAGATTATCAACGGGGAGATCGTGCATTTTATGCCCACAGGAGAAGAACCAATTTTAGCCAGTGGCGAAATTTTCGTTTCGCTACGCGACTACGCGCGGCGTGAAGGAAATGGCCGTGCCATCCCCGACAACGCCACCTTTCGCGTCAATTTGCCGCGCCGCAAATCGTTTAGCCCCGACGCCGCTTTTATTCTGCGCGAACGCTCCGGTTCGATGGGGCCGCTTCAGGGCGCACCGATTTTCGCCGTCGAAGTGAGAAGCGAAAACGACTACGGCCCCGCCGCCGAACTCGCCATCGCCCAGAAACGCGCCGACTACTTTGCGGCGGGCACGCTCGTGGTGTGGGATGTCGATTTGCTGGCCGAGGATGTTATTAAGGTGTATCGCGCCGCCGAGCCGGATAATCCAACTCTTTACCGGCGCGGGCAGGTTGCCGAAGCCGAACCCGCCGTTCCTGGCTGGACGATGAGTGTGGATGATCTTTTTCTTTGAGATGACCCTCTGGCATTTATTGCACCTTATTTCTTTCACTGCACCATTTTTCGGTGCGCTATTCGTCGGGATAGAAACGCGAGATCCAAGCGGAATTCTTGCAGCTCTCATCTTGGCATTGGTTTTTGCCTCAGGGAGTTTTTATGGATTGCATGAAGTGGGTTACTATGCGGGTATCTTTTCCGAGTGAGTGTTAGGCGTATTTTTTGGCTTGTCTGAGGTTCCAGTGATGGATGAACCAGTGGAGTCGAGCCTGGAGCCAGTGGAGCGAGCGCGCAAACGCCAGAGATTTGCGAGTGAGGTAGGACACGCCCTGGCGCAAGGCGTTGTTGGTGCCTTCGACGGGTGAAGTCTCACCCCAGGTCTCAGGGTCACGCTTGAGGCAGCGAGCGTGCTGAAGAGGCGCCTTTTGCAAAAGCGACTGATAAACGCGATAGCCATCGGTGAACACCAGATCATCGCGCCAGGGCAGAGGCACCTGCTTCCACACCATCTCGGCGCTCTGGAGGTCACGCCTGCCGACAAAGAAGGCCAGCACCTGCAAGTTGCGCCGCGACAGCACGATCCAGATCCACACTGCATTGCGCTTGGCCCACACGAAGCTCCACAACTCATCAAGGATCACCTCGTCATGGCCCTTATGGGGCATAAGCGTCTCGTCTAAAGCAGGCAAGGCTTCTACGTTTTTTTGAGCAGCTTATACACAGTGTTGGGCGAGACCTTAAACGTGCGGCAGATGCCGATCAGGGGCGTCTTCTCCAACAGCGCCCGCCCGATCATCTCCGCCTTTTCCTGGCTCAAAGAGCGCGACTTGGGAGAAGGTGTGAAGGCCCGACGGCACACGGTGCAATACAAGCGCTCGCTGCCCTGCTGGGTGCGGCCATGACGGCGAACCCGACTCGATTCCCCGCAGTGAGGGCACGACAAGGTGATGCTGACCATGATCTACAGATTACTCTTTCACACACGATTGGAAAAGATACCACTATGCGCATCAACGGATTGAAAAAGTAAAGTCAGACGCAGCGCAAGAATTAGCGACTGTGCTTCTATACCTTGGGACTTTGGTTTGGAGCTTTCTTACTTGTGGCATAGCCGATTACGTCACAAGATTGATTATTTCTCAGGTTATCGCTCTGTAGCACCACTCATTCCAAATTCACTCAGCGCTTATCTAACAAGAGGCTGCACCCAAATTCGACTTCACTCACGGTCTCCATTTCCGCACCAGCAAAGCCCACAAACTCGATTTTTCATCGCTCCACAATGGCGCATCGTCGCGCATTTTGCGCCACTCGCGCGCGTTTCGCAGAGCCGATAAATCGCGTTCACTGCGCGCCAGAGATGCCCAGTGCGAGGGCGCGATATGCTGCGCCTGCGTTGCCGCGCCGATTTTGTCGTCTTTGCGCGTCAGGGCGAAGAGTCCGGCGTCCTGAGCCAATTTCCCGACGACGGGTTCGAGATCGAAATACGAATTGGAAATGTGCCAGCCGATGATTCCGTCGGGCGCCAGTTTGTCGAGATAAAGCGCCAGGGCCTCGCGCGTGAGCAGATGAACCGGAATGGTGTCGCTGGAATAGGCATCGAGCAAAATCAAATCGTAGGCGCCGCGCGGCGCGGTCTGGAGTTGCAAACGCGCGTCGCCCAAAACTAATTGGGGCGCGACGGGCGCCTGGTTCCAGTAAGAAAACAGCCCGCCATCGCGCGCGATTTGCGCGACGATGGGGTCGATTTCGTAAAACGTCCAGCTTTGGCCGCGCTCGATGTAGGCGGCGACCGCTCCGCCGCCCAGCCCAACAACAGCCACGCGCAAGGGGCGATTTGGCGTGCTGGCGGCGCGAAAGATGTCGCCGACCGGCCCGCGCCGCGAATAATAGGAAAGCGGTTCGGCGCGCGTCTGGGATTGTTCGGGCACCCGCTCGACGCCGTGCGTAGTGGCGCCGTGCGTGAGCAAGCGGAATTTTCCATCGGGCGTCAGCAAAACGCGATGCACGCCGAAAAACGAGCGCTCGGTGCTGAGATTGGCCGCCGTCAGCCCCGCGCGGTAAAAACCCCCGCACCACAAAATCGCCGCAATGGTGAGGGCGAAGCGCGGCGGGCGCCGTGAAAACGCGAAAGCCGCAATCGCGGGAAGCCCGAACATCAGCCCAATTGCCGCCGGCCCGCTTTCGACGCCCACATTTTGCAGTCCTATCACCAGCGCCAGACAAATCGCGCCCACGCCGAGCGGCAGCGCCACGTCGCGCCAGTTGAAGAGAAAGGCGCGCGTTTTTTCGATGCCATCAACCAATAAATCGCGCGGCAAGAGCAGACACAGCGCCACGAGCGAAAGCGGATATTCCACGACATCGGAGAAAATCACCGGCGCCACCAGCGCGTTGAGCGCGCCGCCGACCACGCCGCCCAGCGCCATCCAGCCGTAAAACTGGGTGAGCTGCGCGGCGGGAGGCCGGTCGCGCGCCAGTTCGCCGTGACACACCAACGCCGCCAGAAAAAACACGACCAGATGAAGCGCCACCAATAAAACAAGCGGTTCTCCGGCGTGCGAGGCGAGCGCGATGACGAGTGGCAAAATCAAAATCGCCAGCGCGCGCGCCCAAATCGTCGGCGGGACGAGCGGGCGGCGTGCGAAAACCATCATAAACGAGAGCAGATAAAGCGCGAGCGGCACGATCCACAAAAGTGGAATCGCGGCGATTTCCGAGGAAAGATAAGTCGTGACGCTGAGCATCAAACTCGACGGCACGAGGGCCAGAACCACCCAGCGCACGCGGCGGCGGGTGGAAATCGGCGCGGGGTTTTCGAGAGGCTCATCGTGTGTCTCACGGCGCGGCGCGCGCATCGCCACCAGCAGACAGGCGCCCATGCCCACGATGTAAAGCGCGTAAAGCGCGGCCCAGAGGCGAGTTTGCGTGCTGAGCGCGAAATTCGGCTCGAAGTAGAGCGGATACGACAACAGCGCGATCAAACTGCCCGCGTTGGAAGCGGCGTAGAGGAAATAAGGGTCGCGCGCGTCGCGGTGCGTGGTGAGTGCGAAAAGGCGCTGCAAAAGCGGGCTGGAACTCGACAGCACGAAAAACGGCGCGCCCACGCACCCCAAAAGCAGGCCGAGCAGCCATAAAATCGGCTGCGCCGTCGCGGGCGGCGCGGCATCGCGCGGCAAAGCGAGCGGCAAAAACGCGAGCGGCAAGAGCAGCAGCAGGCCGTGTAAAACCAGCACGCCGCGCCGCGCGCTGTTGAGGCGCGTTCCGACACCGTGCGCGTAGAGATAACCCCCCAGCAAAACGGCCTGAAAAAACACCATTGAGGTGTTCCACACGGCGGGCGACCCGCCCAGCGACGGCAAAATGAGCCGCGCCACGAGCGGCTGCACCGAAAACAGCAGCAGCGACGCCAGGAAGGTGGTGCAGGTGAAGAGGAGCGCCATAATTAGCAGAGGAGCGGAGGAGCAGAGGAGCGGAGGAGAAGGGGCTGATGAAACAGTCTTGCCGCTTGGTTGTCCCCTACTCCTCCGCTCCTCCGCTCCTCTGCTCCTCTGCTGCGTAAGCGGCCAGAACCGCGTCCGTCGGCCCGTCCATGTGGAGTTTGTGGTTGGAAATCCACAACACGCGGTCGCAGACGCGCGCGATGGCGCGGGCGTCGTGCGAGACCACGAAAATCGTCACGCCGCGCGCTTTGAACTCTTCGATTTTGGCGTAGCAGCGCTCCTGAAATTCGGCGTCGCCGACGGCCAAAACTTCATCGATGAGCAAAATATCCGGCTCGACGTGAACCGCAATCGAAAAACCGAGCCGCGCTTTCATGCCCGACGAATAATGCTTGATCTGCTGCGTCAAATGATCGGTGATGCCCGCGAAATCGGCGATGGACTCTAATTTTTCATCGAGTTCGCGGCGCGTGAAACCGTAAATCACGCCGTTGAGATAGATGTTTTCGTAGCCGGTGAAATCGGGCTGAAAACCCGCGCCCAACTCTAACAGCGACGCGATGCGACCGCGCACCGTGATGCGCCCGCTCGTGGGGCGATAAATGCGCGCCAGCAGCGAAAGCAGCGTCGATTTGCCCTGCCCATTTTTGCCCACCACACCCACCGTCTGGCCCCTGGGAATCGCAAACGAGACGTTTTCGAGGGTGACGAAGCGTTCCAGGCGCGGCAGCTGCCACACCAAAACCTTCAAAATCGCCGATTTCACGCTGCGCTCGCGGTGGTAAATGCGAAATTCTTTGGTGAGGTTTTCGACTTCGATGGCGTTCATAGTGGGACAGGCAGCGCAATAAACAAGTTTGGATCTACGCACGGGCAGTGTTCGCTCGACTGAAGTCGGCGCTATGGGGCGAACAAGTTCGCCAACTTTCGGCCTGCGCCGAAACACCGCAGTTTGGTTCCCGCGCAGGCGGGAAGTTGGCCGCAGGGCGGGGCACCCGCTTGCGGGTCAGCGCCGACTTCAGTCGAGCGAACTTCCATTTCACCGCCGAAGATTTTACAAGCGTTCCATCATCGTCCATTTGGAGCGCTCGAAAATGATGAACCCGAAAGCGAGAATCGCCAGACTCAAAAGCGCGGCGATGCCCATAAAGGCCCAGGGCATCGTTACCGGCGGCGCGCCCTCGACGGCGATGGGCGGCAAAAGCGCGCGCTGAAACGCCACCAGCCACGTCGCCATCGGGTTGAGCATATAGATTTCGTAGATTCCAGGCCGCGCCGCGACCCGTTCGATGGGATACAAAATCGGCACTGCGTAGAAAAACAGGCCCATCGTGGTGATGGTCAAAAAGCGCACGTCTTCGTAAAGCGTGTTCAAATAGGCCAGCAGATAACCCAGACCGAGCGAAAAAGTCGCCACGCCCGCCAGAACCGGAATCACCAACAGCGCTTCAGGATGCAGATTTTTGGGATAAATCGGGTCGGAAATCGGCACGATGAAAAGATAAACCAAGATAAAGAGAAAGGAAATGCCGAAATGGATGGTATTGGTGAGGAGAGTGACGATGGGCAAAACGGCGCGCGGAAAATAGATTTTGCGCGTCAGCGCCGCGTTGTTGAGCATCGAATTGGAGGCGTCGAGAATGCAGTTTTGGAAAAACTGCCAGAGAAACATCACCGCCATTAAATAACCCGAATAACCGTTGACCTGCGTCAAAAAAAACTTGATCATCAAATGGATGGTCAAGACCTGCATCAAGGGCGCGGCGAGGCTCCACAAAATGCCGCCGACGCGGTTTTTGTAGCGCACTTTGAGGTCGCGCCGCACCAGTTCGCCAATCAGAGGCCGGTAACGCCAGATTTCGCGCAGGCTTTCGAGCGGCGTCTCGCGCACGCCGCCCACCACCGTGAAACCGCCGGAGTAAGAGGGAAGATCGTTCATTTTGCGGAATACGGGAGACGGAATAGGGGAGACGGAAGATGCGAGACGCGCTTAGCTCTCCCGTATCCCGTATTCCGTCTCCCTCGCCTCTCACTCTCCTGGCATAACCAGGGCGACGGCGTAGGCGCCGAGATACTTTTTCGCCACACGCTGCACGTCGGCGCTGGTGACAGCCTGGATGCGCGTGGGCCAGGTGGCATCGAGCGGGCCCCCCAGCGCCGGCGCGAGGGCGGTTTGAAAGGCGCGTTCGCGCAGATTCTGGCGCTCGACGCTCCAACTGCCGCGCGCGTAGGTTTTGGCGGCTTGCAGTTCGGCGGCGGGAATCGGGGTGTCGCGCAGTTTGCGAATTTCGTCCAGAAGCGCGTTTTTGACGCGCTCGACGCTTTGCGGGCTGGTCTGGGCGAAAACCGTCAACTCTCCGGCGTAGCGGCGCGGAATGAACTGCGCCGCGACTGAAATCGCCGCCGGTGACGCTCCCATCGGCTGGTTTTTGAGCAAACGCGCGGGCAGACGCGCCTGCCTCGAATCGCCCAGCGCCGAGGCCAGAACGCGCAGCGCGGGCGCATCGGGATGGGTGTTGCCCACGAGCGGATAGGAGACGAAAATCCACGCCGCCGGAATCGGCAGTTCGCGCACCACAAGCGCGGGCGAGCTGCTTCTCGGCGGCACGAACGACGGCGCTGCCGCTTCACCGCGTGTGCTGGAGGGCAGCGCCGCGAGCCGTTCGCGCAGCGCATTCGCGTCGAAATCGCCGGTCGCGGCGACGGTGAGGCGCGCGCCTGCCAGTCGGGTGGCGTGCAGTTCGCGCAGCCTTTGGTCGGAGAGGTTCGCCAGCGACGCTTCGGTGCCCAGTTCGGGCAAGCCGTAGGCGGAAAGCTCGCCGCGCGCGTCGCGGAAAAGCTGGCCGCGCAGCGCGGCCTGGGTTTTGGAAGCGGTGTCGAGATCGTCGGCGTCGAGTTGCGACAGGGTTCGCTCGCGCGCCGCCTTGATGTCGTCGTCGGAAAGGCGGGGATTTTTCCAGAACGCGAGCGCCAGATCAAGCAGTTGCGGCGCGCTTCGCGAATCGCCAGTCACGAAAATTTCCACGAAATCATCGCCCACGGTCGCACCGAGCGAGCCACCAGCTTTTTCCGCCGCTCGCGCGAGCGATTCGGCGGCCTCAATACCGCTTGCTCCCTCAGTTGCAAAGCCCTGGGGGGCGCCGCGCAGCATGGCGTTGACCAGCAGGCGACGCCAACCGGCGGTTTCGGTCGTTTCGTCGGCGGCGCTCACGCCAATCACGAGCGAAATCGCCACGCGCGGCGCCCATTTATCGGGCCGCGCCACAAAAGTGACGCCGTTGGGCAGCTTTTGCAGCGTGGTGGGCACAACCGCGACAGCAGGCGCGGTCGTGCGCGTTGCCGTTGTTTTGGCGGGCGCTTTTTTGGCGGGGGAAGCGGCGCAGGCGCTCGCGGCGGGCACGAGCGCGCCCAGAAGAAGAAGTTTTTTCATCGAGCGGCCTCCGCCGTGTCGAGTTGGGTGTTCCATTGCGCGGTAATGACCGGCCCGCTTTGCCCTTCGTTGGGGCGAGGGCGCGGCAGGGGCAGAATTTCGGCGCGCACAAAAGTTTCGGGCGAAAGATATTTGCGCGCCGCGCGCTGCAAATCGGCGGCGGAAAGTTTCGCGGTGCGGTCGAGATATTCCAGCGCGAAGCGATGCGTCGCAATCATTTCGTAGAAACCGAGCGATCCGGCCTGCCCCGAAAGAGTCTCGCCCTGTTCGATGTATTGAGCGCGCAGTTGCGATTTGGCGCGCTCCAGTTCGGCGGGCGAAACGCCCTGCTCGCGCACGCGGCGGATTTCGGCCAAAACGGCCCCAACGGCGGCTTCGCGGTCGGCGGGATCGACGAGGGAAATAATGAAAAGTCCGGCGTCGCGCTGGGTCAGAAAATCGACATCGTAGGACTCAACGAGCGGCGTGAGCGGGCCACCTTCGCCGTCGCGCAGCAAAATGCGGCGCAAATTGGCGTCGAGTCCTTCGCGCCACAGCGCCAGCAGCGCATCGAGCGCGACCACATCATCGGGGTTGGTGATGGGGGCCGAACGCCACGCCAGGTCGATGATCTCGCGCGAAACGGGACGGCGGCGCGCGATGGTGTCGCGTTTGAGGGGCGCTTCGGGCGCGAATTTGGGGGCGACGGGTTTGGCCGCGCTCGCCGCGCCGAAGTTGGCCGCGATGAGTTTGTGCGCCGTAGCGGGCGCAATCTGGCCCGCCACCACGACGCTGATATTGGCGCCGACGTAATTCTTAGTGAAATAATTTTTCACGGCGGTTAGGCTCAGATTGGCGACGGCGGCATCGCTGCCTATGGCGGCGCGGCGATAGGGATGGCGGGAAAACGCGGCAGCGTAGGCCAGATCGGAGGCCGACGACACCGGATCGAAAGCGCGGCGCGCGATGTCGTCGGAGGCCTGCGACTTGGCGTCTTCGACGGCGCGGGCCGATAAATCGGGACGCAAAACCGCGTCGGCGAGAATTTTCATCGCCTGGGGCGCGTAGGGCGCGGCGACGGTGGCCGAATAAAAGGTCGAATCGCGCGAAGTGAGCGCGCCGCCGTCGCCGCCCAGCGCGCGCAGGGCGCCGCGCGCGCCGCTATCGTCGTCGCCGCGCGCGCCCGACGGATAGTTTTTGGAGCCGCGCAGCGCCAGAATTTCGACCAAATGCGCGGCGCCGCTTTCGCGCTCGCCTTCGAAACGGCTGCCGGCGCGCACCCAGACCTGGATGTTGACCAGATCGGAGTTGCTGCCCGCTTTGACCAGCCCGCGCACGCCGTTGGGCAAAACGCGCAGCGTTACCTGCGAAGGCGAGAGCAATGGAGCCGGTTTAAAAGGAGCCGGAGCGTTTTGAGCGCGCGTGGCGGGAAGAAAAACAACGAGGGGCGCGGCGAGGAGCAACGCGCAAAAGGAAATTCGCTTCATCAGGCAAAAAAACGTCGAAATGCGCCCGCGAAATGTCGGGCGCGGGGCTCATTTTCTCACAAATGACGCGGCGTTGGAAGTTTAGAGCGAACTGTTGACCGGTTCCCTCTCCGCTTGCGGGGAGGGTTAGGGAGGGGTGAGCGGTGCAAGTGAGCGCCCGATTCAGGAGCAGCTACTCTTTCGGCCCACCCCTCCCTAACCCTCCCCGCAAGCGGAGAGGGAACCGGTCAGAGTCGCGTCCTCACACTTTTTCAGCGCGCCGCGTTTTGGAACGCCCCCGCAAACGCCAGCCGTAGAACGCGCCCGCCGCGAAACCGCCGAGATGCGCCATCCACGCGATGTCGCTGCCCTGCGCCGTGGGCGACACCCAGTTGCCAAACGCGCTGGTAATCTGCCCCGCGCTCCAGATGAGAAGAAACAACGGCGCCGGAACCGGAAAAAAGAAAATCGGCGGGAAATAAGTCAATACCCACGCTTTGGGCAGCGCCACTAAGTAGGCGCCCAGAACGGCGGCGATGGCGCCCGACGCGCCAATGGTGGGCGCCATCGAAAGCGGATGAAACAGGATGTGCGCCGCGCTCGCCGCGATTCCGCCGCCGAAATAAACCAGGAGAAAGCGCAGGCGCCCAATTTTGTCTTCCAAGCCGCCGCCAAACGCGCTCAAAAAGAGCATATTGAAGGCGAGATGCAATAAGCCGCCGTGCAGAAACAGAGAAACCAGAAACGGAAGCCACCAATCCTGCGCGCCGCCTCGCAGCGAAATTCCGCACGCGCTGGGAAGCAGCGAACAGCGCGGCACCACGCCGTAAATTTGCGCCAGATCGACGCCGCGCGCCGTCCACAAAATCCACTGCACGCCAAAAGCGAGAACGCACAACAGCACCAGAAAGCGCGTCAAATAGGGCGTGCGACGCGCGTTGGGCAGGGTTTTGAGGGGAAACATTTTGGGGAAGGCTAAAGGATGAAGGCTAAAGGCTAAATCACTTCCAGTTACGGCTTGATTTAGCCTTTAGCCTTCATCCTTTAGCCTTTATTTCAGCCACCACCACACGCCCACAATGGCTATCACGATAAAGGCCCAGAGCGGTAGGTTGCCGAGCGCCATCATCAGTAAAAAGGGGGCGCTGAGCGGGACTTTGCCCATGTTTTGACGCGCTTTGGCCGCGACTTCGGGCGGCAAATTGGCCAAAGCTGGCTCCATTGCGCCCATCGCGCGCGAATAGGAAAACCACGTCATCGCCAGCGCCGCCGCCAGAGCGCCGACCAGGATTCCCGCCGAAACGATGAGCGCCAGCTTGGAGCCGCGCTTGCCGCCGCTAATTTTGACAATCGCGCGGCCCCAGAGCGGCCCGATGGCGGGCGCGTAAAGCAGCACCCAAAACCAGAACACGCCCACCGCCCGCGTGAGCACCGCGCCCAGCACGCCAAGCACAACCGAAGCGCCAAACGCGAGCGCCGCCTGACGCGGCGCGATTTGGTAGAGATGCGAACCGCGATTGGACAGGCAGTCACGGCAGCGCGCGCCGGTCGGCCCGTAAACCGTGCATTTGGGGCAAATCGGCTTCTCGCAGCGTCCGCAGCGCAAGCGCGTCTCGACGGTTTTGTGGCGCGCGCAAAGCCATACGCCGTCTTTTTCGGGGACTTGAAGTTCTTCAAAAGCCATAGTTTTTTCGTTTCAACATCAGGCACGCACGAAGATTGACCAGAAAATTTGAAAGAATCTTCACAAATCTCGCTTAAGTGAACACGGAAACGCCGATTTAAAAGCGCCTTCAAGCCGAGCCTTCAAAAAGGCGAAACATCTCACTTTCTGGAACACATCGGTGCGCCTCGTCCAGCGCCGCCCTTACATCGCCGTGTTTCAAAAAGTGCGAAACGAACATGATCTCGAACAACAGCGCCATATCTCCATCGGGATAATCGTCTGGCCCGATGAAAAAGCGAGCGCCGTTTTTCAGAAAAGCTCGCGCCATCTCGGGGGTTCCCGTCGCGCAGCACGAACTTAAAACGACGTTGCCCCCTAAACGCGCGAAACCGGCGAAATCGTGGGGCGAAATCAGGTCGTTGAATGGAAAACGCGCCCTCACTTCCTCGGCCAGTTCGGGCAGCAAAACGCCGCGCTCGTCGCCGTGTCCGCAAATCAAAATCAACTCGTGCGCCGGAGTCTGCGACAAGAAATCGACGATTTGAGCCGAATTGCCCGTCCACGTCACGCTCACCAGCGCCTCGAAGCATTCCGCCACGCTTCGCATCGCCTGCGCTTCCATCGAACTTTCGATCGCAATAATGTGAACGTGTTTAGGCATCTTTTGAACAGGCTTCCATTGCCCCTACTCCCCTGCTCCTGCGCTCGAATCACGGCATATTGCGCCCCCAGCTCGCCGCGAAAACGCGATACCATTCTTCGTGAGTCAGGCGCAAATCGGATTTCTGCGCCGCTTCGAAAATGTGCGTCGGATTGTTGCTGCCCACCACCGGAATGATGCCCGACGGATGCGTTCGCAGCCACGCGAGGGCGATCTGGCCGCGTGTGGCCTCGTATTTTTTGGCGAGTTCGCCCACAACGTCCTGCACGTCTTTTTCGCGGCCATCAGGGGAATCAGCCTTTGACAACACCGATTTGGCAAGCGGCGCATAAGCGAGCGGCGTGATGTTTTCCGCGATGCAAAAATCGAGAAGCCCGTCGCCCACCACGCCGACATCGCCGGAATAGCCGCCGTATTTCGGCATCGTCCAGCCTTCGTAAAACGGCACCAGGCGCAGCGCGTTGATTTCGAACTGGTTGGAAACAATGGGCGCGTCGAGATATTTTTGCAGGGCGCGGGTTTGTTCGGGGAAGTAGTTGGAAACCCCGACGGCTTTGATTTTCCCGCTTTGCATTGCTTCGTTGAGAAATTGGGCGGTATCGGCGGGATGCGCGAGCGGGTCGGGGCGGTGCAGTTGATACAAATCGAGATATTCCACACCCAGACGCCGCAGCGAACCTTCGAGCGCACCGCGCAGATAATCGCTGGTGAGGTTGAAGTGGCCGCTACGGATGCCGCCTTTGCTCCAGATCTGGATGCCCGCGCGCGCTTCGGGATGGGCTTGGAGGCAGCCTTTGAAGACTTCCTCGCAGGTTCCGGCGCCGTAGATGTCGGCGTGGTCGAACAGCGTGATGCCCGCGACGAGCGCGGCTTCAAAGGCTTCGATGGCGCGTTTTTGAACGGCGGGCGTGATGTCTTGGCTGTTGCGAACGCCGCTCATGCCCATGCAGCCCAGGGCGATTGGTTGGTGATTTTGAAACATGAAATTAAAGTGTGGGAATGGGTTCACGGACGTTTTCTAATGGTAAATGGCGCTGAATTTCGAGCCAGACGCCTTCGGGATTCTGGGTCAATTCGCGGTTGGAGAAGCGCAGCGTCGTCCAACCGAATTGGCGCAGATGTTCGTCGCGCGCGGCGTCCTGTTCGAGGCGGTCATCGTGTGAGGCGCCGTCGAGTTCGATGACGAGTTTGGCGTTGGGACAGGCGAAATCGGCGATGAAACGGTCGATGGGGTGCTGGCGGCGAAAATGGAAGCCGTCCAATTGATGAGCGCGCAGCAGTAGCCACAACGCGCGCTCGGCGGGCGTTTGCTGGCGGCGGAGTTGGCGGGCACGCAGAGTTTTCGGGGAGAGGGGCATGAGTGGTTGTAATGTGTGTTTGGCCCCTCCCCGTCCCTCCCCACCAGTGGAGAGGGGGTCAAACTCATATTTGCAGGTTTTCACTCGGAGTTACAGCAAAACGGAGCAAGCCGGAGTCTGACCCCCTCTCCACTGGTGGGGAGGGACGGGGAGGGGCCAAACACCAAGTCTCAATCTTCCAAAGTCGAAATATCGCCAGGCGCAACGCCCAGTTCCTGCGCCTTCAAAACACGCCGCATGATCTTCCCCGACCGCGTTTTGGGCAGAGAGGGCACGAAATCGATCTCGGCTGGCATCGCAATCGGCGAAAGTTCGACGCGCACATGGCTGGTGAGCGTTTTCATCAGTTCTTCACTACCCTCGACCCCTTCACGCAGAATCACGAAGGCTTTGATGCTTTCGCCCTTGAGCGGATCGGGTTTGCCAATCACCGCCGCTTCCGCCACCGCCGGATGAGAAACGAGCGCGCTCTCGACTTCCGCCGTGCCGATGCGATAGCCCGACACGTTCATCACATCGTCAGCCCTTCCCATGACGCGAAAATAACCGTCCTCGTCCTTGGTGGCGACATCGCCCGCCGCGTAGTAGCCAGGAATCAGTTCCCAGTAGCCGTTGTAGCGCTCGACATCGCCGGAAATGGTTCGCATCATCGCCGGCCACTGGCTTTTAATCACCAAAAAGCCGCCTTTGCCGGTTTCGACCGGATTGCCCTCGCGGTCAACCACATCGGCCACAATTCCAGGCAGCGCTTTGCCAGGACTGCCAGGTTTGGCCGGATAACTCGGCACAGTCGCAATCAGAAACTGGCCGGTTTCGGTTTGCCACCAGGTATCGACAATCGGACAGTTGCCGCGCCCGACATTCTTGTGAAACCACAGCCACGCTTCGGGATTGATCGGCTCGCCAACACTGCCCAGCACGCGCAGCGACGATAAATCGTATTTGGCGGGCCACTCCTCGCCGAATCGCATCAGGGCGCGAATCGCGGTGGGCGTCGAATAAAAGATGTTGACGCCGTATTTTTCGACCACTTTCCACCACCGGCCAGGATCGGGAAAATCAAGCGCGCCTTCGACCAGCAAAACCGTCGCGCCGTTGATGAGCGGGCCGTAAACGACGTAAGAGTGGCCGGTAATCCAGCCAGGATCGGCGGTGCAAAGGTAGATGTCGTCGGGCTGCAAATCGAAGCAGATTTTGTGGGTGTAGGAGGTGCCGACGGCGTAGCCGCCGTGAACGTGGACGATGCCTTTGGGTTTGCCCGTCGTGCCGCTCGTGTAAAGGTAGAAAAGCGGATGTTCGGCGTCCAACACTTCCGGTTCGCAGTGCGGCGACTGGGCATCGAGAGTTTCGTTCCAGTCGAGTTCGCGCGGTTCGTGGAGTTCGATGGGCGTGTGTCCGCGCCGGAAAACGAGGATTTTTTCGACTTCGTGCAAACCGCGCGTCGCTTCATCGACGATGCCCTTCAAATCGATGCGCTTGCCGCGCCGGTAGCCCATATCAGAGCAGATCACGACTTTGGAGCCGCTATCTTCAATACGCTGGCGCAAAGCGGGCGCGGAAAATCCGCCGTAAACCACGCAGTGAATCGCGCCGATGCGCGCGCACGCCAGCATCGCAATCGGGAGAGCGGGCGTGAGCGCCATGTAGATCGTCACGCGGTCGCCCTTTCCCACGCCCATCACTTTGAGCGCGTTGGCGCACTGGTTGACGCGGCGCAGCAGTTCGCCGTAAGTGACTTTTTTCTCTTTGAAAACCGCCTCGCCCTCTTCGGCGGCCCAGATAAACGCGACTTTGTTGCGATTGCCATTTTGAACGTGGCGGTCGAGCGCATTGACCGTGATATTGCACTTGGCGCCCACGAACCATTCGACTTTGGGCGGCGCGGGCTGCCATTTGACGACTTCGTTCCACGGCTCGAACCATTCCAACTCGCGCGCCTGTTTTTCCCAGAACGCGGGTGGGGCGGCGTTCGCTTCTTCGCGCAGAGCGTCGAAATCGGTGACGATGGCTTTTTCCAGAGCGTGGGCGGAGGGAGCGAAAATTTCGCCTTCTTTTTGCAGCGAGGAGAGGTTGGGGGTTGCGGACATTAAGGTTCCTTTAAGTGAAACGACGGGATGAGCGAAGTTTAGCGCGGCACAAACAAAGAAGCGGGGCTTGCGCCCTCTTCCAATCTCAGGTTTCCCGATTGGAAGAGGGCCCAAGCCCCGCTTTTTCGCAAAGATTCAGCTCAATTCGTGCGCGAAAGGCACCAGAGCGGGATCAAACTGCATTCCCGACATTTTGTCGATTTCGAGCAGCGCCTGGTCGCGCGTGAGCGCGGGGCGATAGGCGCGCGGCTCCAGCATGGCCTGGTAAGCATCGGCGAGGCAAATCAGGCGCGCGCCGAGCGGCAGCATATCGCCGTGGGGTTCGCTGGGGTTGTTGTTGCCGTCGAAGCGGGCGTGATGGTAGCGAATTGTGGGCACCAGGTGCGACAAAAACTGGATGGGGCGAATCATTTCCGCGCCCATCACGGTGTGGTTGCGCGCCTGTTTGAGTTCGTCCTGAGTGAGGGTGCGCGGCAGAGCATCCAGTTTTTGCGCCTGATTGATAAGTCCGATGTTGTGAATCCAGGCGGCGGTTTCGAGGTCGTCGATTTCGGGGTCGCTGAGTCCCAGGCGCGAGGCCATCTGGACGACGTGTTTGGTGACGGCGCGGGTGTGGCCCACGGTGTAGGTCGATTGGCCATCGACATAATCCATCATGTCGCGGATGGCGGCCACGAAAATGGTTTTGGTATCGGTTTTAACTTCGGCGGGCGCGGCGCTTTTTTCGCGCAGGGTGTCGATGATTTTGAGCAGAACCGTGTAAAGCGCGATTTGCAGATCGTCGTCGCTCACGTTGACCAGCGTCGGCCCGCCGTGGGCGCGCACATCGCCGATGGCCTCGGAAAGAATGGAGAGCGAATTGTCTTCCAGCGTGCGAATCAAATTTTGGGCCTGTGACATGAAAAATTCTTGAGAGCGGGATTGGCGCCAGACTGCAACGACCGCGTTTCGTTTACCACATTCATGCCAGCGGAGGAGCAGAGGAGCAGAGGAGAATGGGGCCATTTAAACTGAAAACAACTCACTTCGCCGTCATGCAACCCGACTCCTCCGCTCCTCCGCTCCTCCGCTCCTCCGCTCGAAAAGCGCCTGGCCCGCCTGATTACTACCTGTTGCGCCGTCTGCGTCCCACGGCGCGCGATCCCATTGGCGCGTGTTTGGGGTTGTGGCGGCAATACGGCGACATCACGCGCCTGCACTGGTTCGGGCCGCATTATCTCCACATCTGCGTGCATCCGGCGATGGTCGAACACATCTTGCAGGCCAACTGGAGCAATTATTCCAAGGGATTTTTCTACAAACGCCTCGCCACCTTCGCCGGAAACGGGCTTTTGACCTCGGAAGGCGACTTGTGGCTGCGCCAGCGCCGTTTGGCCCAGCCCGCGTTTCATCGCGCGCGCATCGCGCGTCTGGCCGATTTAATGGCGGGAGAAGTCGGCGCGTTGTGCGAGCGTTGGGAACGCGAAAAAACCGCCGAACCCTTCGATGTGGCGGGCGAAATGATGCGCCTCACCCTCCAAATCGCGGCGCGCGCCCTGTTTGGGACGCAAATGCGCGGCGCGGCGGCGCACCGCTTCCACGAACTGATGAACATCGGCATGGCGCACGTCGAGCACCGCACCAACCCGCTTTCACTTCCCGAAAAGGTGCCCACGCCGCACAACCGGCGTTTTCTGTGGGCCAAAGGCGAACTGCAAAAATGGATTTTGGAAATTGTCCACCGGCGGCGCACCGGCGAGGAAAGCGGCGACGATTTGCTGCAAATGCTGGTCGATGCGCGCGACGAAGACACCGGCGAGGGCATGAGCGACCAGCAGTTGTTCGATGAAGTCATTACGCTTCTCATTGCCGGCCACGAAACCAGCGCCGACGCGCTCGCCTGGGGCTTTTCCCTGCTCGCGCGCCATCCCGAAAAACGCGAAGAGTTGGAAAATGAAGCTAAAAACGCTCTCAACGGCGCTTTACCGGCGCAGGCCGATTTGGAACGCTTGCCCTACGCGCGCCAGGTTTTCGAGGAATCGCTGCGGCTTTACCCGCCGTTCTGGGCCATTGGCCGCGAAACTCTGGGTGACGATGTCATTGGCGGATACGAGGTCAAAGCGCGCTCGACCCTCATCGTGCCGCCGTTTTTGACGCATCGCCATCCCGAATTCTGGCCCGACCCCGACGCTTTCAAGCCGGATCGTTTCACGCCCGAACAAGTCGCCAAACGGCCCAAATTCGCTTACTTCCCTTTTGGCGGCGGGCCGCGTTTGTGCATCGGACAGGGCTTTGGCCTCATGGAAGGCCAGATCGCGCTCGCGGTGATCGCCTCGCGTTTTCGCCTCGAACTGGCGCCGTTCGAGAAACTGGTGATGGATCCCTCGCCCACTCTGCGGCCTCACGGCGGGCTGTGGATGACGCGAACGCGAATTTGAATTTTCTTTTTCCCGCGCTTCGCGTCGGCCCTCACCCGCCGCTTCGCGGCACCCTCTCCCGCAAGCGGGAGAAGGAGAAAGCGCGCTATTTCAACCAAACAGTGAATTTCCAAAAGTGGCAGTCTCTCCTTCTCCCGCTTGCGGGAGAGGGTGCCGCGAAGCGGCGGGTGAGGGCCGCGCGAAGCGCGGGAAAGGAAACCATGTCAACTTTTGTCTTTTCCACCCACGCCGCGCGCGGCGACCTTCATCCTTATCTGGCCATCGCGCGCGAACTGAAGGCGCGCGGCCATCGCGCAATCATCGCGTCGAGCGAAAGTTATCGCGCGGAAACCCAAAATCGCGGCCTCGAATTTCGCGCCGTGCGTCCCGATTCGCCCACCGGCAGCGACGCCCAGAAACTGATGCACCCCGTCAACGGCACGCAGTGGCTGTTTCGCTACTGGCTCCTGCCCGCTTTGCGCGACAGCATCGCCGATCTGCGCGCCGCGACTGGCGACGCCGACGTTTTAATTACTCACACCACGAGTCTCGCGGGGCCAATCGTGGCGCAAATCGAGCGAAATCGCGGTTTGAAATGGGCCTCAAGCGCGGTTTCGCCGCTCGCACTGCTCCAAAACGACGCCGTTTTACCCGCTCTGCCGCGCGCCGCCGATTTTCCGGCTCTCAATCGCGCTCTGTGGGAACTTTTGCGGCGCCAATTCGGAATGCATCTCAAAGAAACCCAGCAAATTCGCGCTGAACTGGGCCTGTCGCGCGGCGACAACGCGCTGTGGAGCGACGCTCATTCGCCTCTCTTGCAACTATGCTTGTGGGACGAAAAATTCGCGCCTTTTAAACCGAATGGCGTTCGCAAAATGACTGGATTTTGCTTTTTGGACGATGAAACCGCGCTTTCGCCTGAAATCGAGAGTTTTTTGAGCGAGGGCGAAGCGCCTCTGCTGGTTGTCGCGGCTTCGTTTAGCGATGAATGGAGTTGGCAGGTCGAAAGCCTCGCCGCCGCCGAACAACTGGGCAAACGCACGCTTTTTCTGGGCGCCGCGTCGTTTTCACGCGGCGAAGAGGATTTGAGAGCGCCGTTCGCGCCGCTCGACCCCATTTTGCCGCGCGGCGCGGCCTTAGTGCATCAAGGCGGCATCGGCACGCTGGCCCTCGGCCTTCGCGCCGGCCTTCCGATGCTGCTGTGCCCACACTCGCACGACCAGCCCGACAACGCGCGCCGCGCGCAAAAACTCGGTCTGGCGCGCGTTCTGGCGCCCAGAAACTATCGGGCCGCCAACATCGCGCGCGAAATCGAAACTTTACTGCGCGACGATGAGATGAAAGGGCGGTTGAACCAATGGCGCGAACTGCCAAACGGCAGCGAAAACGCGGCGGATGAATTGGAGCGGTTTTCAAGGATTTAAAAACCACAGAGACACGGAGACACAGAGAGTTTTTGAGATTTCTTTGATAAAACTCTCTGTGTCTCCGTGTCTCTGTGGTTTTTAAAATTCACCCCAGTTTTTCGGGATTCTCCAGCAAACGCCGAAAGCGCCGGAACACCCGCATCGCGCGCATCGGATGAATCACGCGCTGGTCGATCATAAAAGTGACATAAGCGCTCAAACGCGGCACGACCTGGCCCTCGACCACCATGGGACGCTCGCGAATCCCGCCCAGACTGATGAGAAGCGCACCGCCGATGTGCGCGGGACACATCCATTCCATATCGTCGAGTTCGATGGCCGACAGAGCAATCGTGCCGCCCAGCTTGCGCCGGTTGTGCGGGTTGTTCACGAAACGCGCGATAAGGCGGCGGCGCACGCCGTCGGGCAGAAAGCGCGTCTTTTTTTCGAGTTCGGCGAGGCGTTTTTCCTGTTCTTCAATCGCTTCTTTGGTGCCCGCGACGCGCTGCTGGTGCAATTCTTCGAGACTTAGCTTGTCGGCGTCGCGAAACACGATGACCGGCGAAAGCGTGGTGTTGGTGGCGATGGAACAGCCGATGTCGATGGAATTGGTGCGATAGATTTTGTAGCCGTGCGCCAGACTTCGCATCGGCTCGTTTTGCACGGCGGTGAGCGCCATCGAGCGCAATGTCAGGTCGATGAGCGTGAGGGGCACGCCGGTTTGAGCGACCCGCTCGCGGCGCCAGGCTTCGGCCCGTGTGTAATCGACCATCGTCATGCAGTAGCCGTCGGGACGGCGCACCGAAGCGAGAATGTCGAGCAGGCCGCGCTGCGCGCCGTCCAGCGGCTCCAGAGAGAAGTTCGTTGCGGTGGGGATTGCGGGGGAAGTGGCCATGAGGATGTCAATTAAGGATAAGAAAGCCGCGCCCAACTCGCGCGTCGAGGTCAAAAGGCCGCGCTAAACTGAAGGTTCCAAAAGAGAGATAACCGCGCGCGCGAAACTCTTATTTTTCATCCTCGTCTGCTCCCTGAGAATTTCCTGTGACTTCCTCCCCCCATTCCCACTCGACCGCGCCCGATCCTCACTCCAACGGCGCTTCTCCCAGGCACCAGACCGCGCAATATCAGACTCTGCCGCCGCTTTCGCCGCTCACCTACTACCGGCGCAACGTGTGGCGCGTTTTGCCGGTCGGCGGCGCGATACTAATTTCGGTGTTTCTCATCGCCTCGATTGTGACGCTGCTCAACTCGGTGGACGATTCGATTCGGGTTCACTACGGCTCGCTGTCGCATTTTTCGGTTTTGTCGCCGCAGTGGACGCGCGATGTGCCGCCGCCGGTGCTGGAGCGGGCCCTGAAATTCCCCGAAAAAAAGCAGGTTCTGGTGGCCGTCCCTTATTTCACTTCGGTTAAAACCGTTTTTGGCCCCATGCCCGTCCCGATTTACGGTCTGGATCAGAAAGATATGCAAAGTTTCGCGCGGGCCACCAAAAACACCCTGGCGCCAGGAGGCCGTCTGCCGCGACTCAACGAACCCGAAATCGCGATGTCGCGCGCCTGGGTCAACAACTATCATCTCAAAATCGGCGATAAATTAGTGCCCGAAAACGACCGCCTGCCGCCCCTGCCGGAGGAGCTCACTCTGGTCGGCATCTTCGAGAACGGCGAGAATATCGGCATCGCCGACAAGGCTTATATGCAGCTTTCGCTCAACGAAATGATGCAGCGCCCTACTTACATTTTTCTACCCCAGTCGCCGCAAAAGCTGGCCCCGCTCTCGCAAAAACTGCGCGACATCACCGATAAACCGCAGAGATACGGCTTCACCAAGGCCGACGTGCGCGATTTGCGCGTTTTCACCTTCACCGGCCTGGTGGGTGAACTTCGCAAAGGTCTGGCGTTTTTGTATCGCTTTTTGAGCTTCGCCGATGCTCTGGTGATTGGCGCCGTCGCTTTGCTGAGTGGATTTCTGGCCAACATTTATTTCGAGCAGCGATTGGGCGAATTCGGTTTGCTTTCGGCCCTGGGTTTTCGCCGCGAACGACTGGCCAAGCGACTGATGACTGAAACCGGTTTTCTGGTGCTTTTTTCGTGGCTGGCGGGGCTGGCGCTCACGGCGCTGATGTTCAAAGCCCTCGACCATTTTTATATGATTCCCAACGGCCTGGTGCTCGCCAAAATTGGCCGCGACGCGCTGCTTTACACGCTTCCCACGCCGCTCCTGGTGGGCGTGGCGAGTCTGGCGACGGTGCTGTTCCGGCTTTACCGCCTCGATCCCATCGAAATCATGGAGCGCCGATGAGCCTCGACGCCACCATTTCGCGCCCCGAACTGCCTTCGGGGATGCGCGCCGAGGGGCTGACTCTCACCTACGTTTCGCCGCGCTCCACGACTTACGCGGTGCGCGAAGTGTCGCTTCAAATTGGGGCGCGCGATTTCGCGGGCATCGTGGGGCCGTCGGGAAGCGGCAAATCGTCGCTGCTTTATTTGATGTCGGGCCTCAAAACTGCGACTTCGGGCGAGGTTTGGTTCGACGATTTTCTTTACAGCGCTGCGACTGCGACGCAGAAACTCAATTTTCGGCGCCGCGCCTTTGGTTTCATCTTTCAACAGCCGTTTCTGGTGCCGTATTTATCGGTTTTGGAAAACGTGTTGGTGCCGATTGAAAATCCCGTCGAAAAGGACAAAAAACGCGCTCTGGAACTGCTCGATAGTCTGGGAATCGCGGATCTGGCGCCCAAATTTCCCAACGAATGTTCGGGCGGCGAGCGGGTGCGCGCTTCGATGGCGCGCGGTCTGGTGCATCGCCCGAAGTGGCTGTGGGTCGATGAACCAACGGCTTCGCTCGATCACATCACGGGCCGCATGGTGATGGACGTGCTCAAATCACAAAAACAGCACGGCGCCCTCGTGGTTGTGACGCACGATCTGGAGATTTTGGAAGACGCCGACACCGTATTTCGGATGCGCGACGGCGTTTTGCTGGAAAGTTTCGCGCCCTGTGCCAATGCACGCGATGAAATGGGAATTCAGAAAACCGATTCCAACGGTGCGGCATCGGGGTTGCTCTAAGCTGGGGCGCCGTTTTGGGAGGAATTTCGAGGAAATTATGAAAAAAATCAAGCCTGACGTTCAAAAACTCAAGGGTTATCTGCCGCACCGCGAAGTTGAAAGGAAACCTGGCACCGTGACGCGCGCGCTTTACGATCTGGGACTTGGCGTGTGGTTCGGCGGCTCTTTGTTCGGCATTCTGGCGATGAACACCGCCGTCGAGGTGCTGGACGACCCCGAAGAGCGCGGCAAAATGGTCGATGAAGGCTGGGCGCGCTTTCAGCCCTACGGCGCCGCCGGACTCTTCACCGCGCTCGTGACGCATTTCATCATGCGCCGCCGCGCGCCGCGCAAACCAACTTCAACTTTTAAAACCGTTTCGCTGGTTAAAGATGCCCTCATGCTGGGCGCCTGCGTTTCTTCGGTGGCATCGCTTGCGCTGGGCGAATATGCCGTCGATGATTATTCGCCCATCGAAAGCGCGACCGAGGGCGCGCCGGAAACCTCCGAAGACACCCAGAAAGCGCAAAGCGGCCTGTCGGTCGCGTCATGGGCGCAACTGGTGTGCGGCGTGGGTCTTATCGTCGCGGGCGCGATTTTGACGAGCGAACGCGATAAATCGTAGAGGTCTGAGATTCGATAAAAAAGGGCGATGACCAAACGGTCATCGCCCTTTTTTATTCCAAGCGCGCCTCACTCAAACTGCATCCCGTAGGGACGCTGCTTGCTGCGTCCGGCACTCAAGGACGCAGCAAGCAGCGTCCCTACGCTCGCGCCAAATCGCCCAGCCAGGCATCAATGAGCGGCATTTCATCTGCGGGAACGATGTCGGCTTCGACCAGTTTTTCGTAGCACAAGCGCAAATTCTCGCCCGCTTTGGCCGGTTCTGAAGACAGCGAAAGCCCCGTCAGAATGTCCATAATCCGCATATTGTCGAGATAACCAGGCACTTCGTCCTTGAAATCGCGGATCAGCGAGTGTTCGTTGCGAATTTGATACATCGTGGCTTCGCAAAACGCAAGTTTGCCGCCCATCGCGTAAAGACAGACCTGCGCCACGTAAGAGCGCCAGATGTCGGTCATGCGAAACGAGACGTGCGAGGGCAAATACAGCAGGGGAAAGGCTTCGGGCCACCAGATGGTGTTTTGCGAGTTGAAGGCGCAGTAAGTCCCACCATCCAGCACGACGCGGTTGGGCGTGAACTTGATTTCGCGGTCGGTGGTGAGACGGAAAACGGCGTCCACATCGGGGTTGTCGTTGGCCAGATATTGCTGGATGGCGCATTCGTGTTCGACGGGCGCTTCCAGCAGCGAAATCTGGCGCAGGCTGTCGTTGATGAGTTCGAGGGGAAAACCGCGCGGCCAGATGCGCTCGCGCGAGAAGTGGGTGTAAACGTTTTCCCAGCCGCTTTTCTCGACGCGGCGCGCCGCGATGGTTTTGGAAACGTTCGCGAGCCAGCCTGGGTAAGGCAGGTTGTCGTCGTCGGTTTCGGCCAGAATTTGCGCGCCGTCGCGGATGGCGATGAGATAGCCGATGTTTTTGCGCGCATAGTGGCGCGTCGGGCAAAGCGCCGCGAACTGGGAATCGAGCGCCTGCTGCGCGGGCACGTCGAAGTAGCGCGTGCCGGAAAATTCCCAGGGCGAAGGCGTTTTGGTGTCGCCGATGACGATGAAATCCCAGTCGGGAGCCTCGCGCGCGATGTCGCGGATGGCTTCGTTGGGTGCGTTGATGGTGGTGACGACGATGGATTGATTGGGCATGATAAAAAAGAGCTAAAAGGTGATTCAGGAAAAAATGGCGCCCGCCATCAGAGCGGCGGTGCGTTCCCAGTTAAAGTTTTGGAGGCAGTATTTTTGACCGCTTTCTCCCATTTTTTGAAGCGTGTTGGGATCGTTGATGGCTCGCAGCAGCGTCGCGGCGACAGCCTGGGGCGTGGCTTCATCGACCAGAAAACCGTGGCTTCCATTTTCCGTGAGTTCGGGCAGAGCAGCGCGGTTGAGGCCCAGAATCGGCGTTTTGGTCGCCAGTGCTTCGGCGTAAACCAATCCCCACGGCTCGCACAAAGCCGGCATGGCGTAAAGACACGCTTCATCGAAAAGGCGCTGCAACTCGCTCCACTCCACATTGCCGGTAAGCGTGACGCCTTCGGCTCCGCGCACAAACGTTTCGTAGTCGCGCGGTGAAACCAGAGTCAGGTGCAGCTGCGGGTCGCTGCAGCGCGCGATTTTCGTCGCTTCGATGAGCAGTGGCCCGCCTTTGTCTTCAAAGCGCTGTTTGGCCACCATCAACACGTTTTTGCGACTGTAATCTTTGGATCCTTGCAGGGGCGCGATCTGGCCGCGTCCGGTTCCTACCACCGTCATCTTTTCAGGGCTGACCTTGAAGTGATCGCGCAGATTGGCCGCAGTGTGCTGCGAAATCGGGAAAAACCAATCCGTTCCCGCAACGGCGGCGCATTCGTCGGCTTCCTCCTGCTTTTGGGAGGCCGCCGTTGCTTTGGTTGGGGTGGCAGAGGAGCATTGGTGCCAGAAATTACTCATCGCATCGCACAGCAAAAAGTTTCTGATCCCTGGTGTGGAACCCGCCGCCGGCACGGTGATGCTGCTGATATGCACGATTCCCGCGCAGTTCGCGGGCAAAGTGCTGGCAAGCCGGACGCAGTTGCGGCGCGCCCTGCGACGCAGCGAATAACCGTAATGGCGCCCCGCAAGTCGATCCCGATTGTGCTCCAGGCGCCATTTCAGCCCAGTCTGGATGCAGTTGAGGCCGAGTATCTCAACACCCTGTTGCTGCAGCGCGGCAATGACGTTCGCCGAAGTTCCCGACCACGTCGCGGCATCGAAGGGATCGCCCCAGGCTGCGACGGCTAACGGTTGTTTGGCGGGCATGATTGCAGTTTCGGTGAGACACCTGGGCCACTAAAAGGGAACCCCAATTTTCTCAGCGCAATTATAACATAGCGAACTCCATGAATCTCCTTGGCCAAAACACTTCCGAACTTGAAAACACCCTGCGCTCGATGGGCGAGCCCGCCTTTCGAGGGCGCCAGATTTCCGACTGGATTTATAAAAAAGGCGCCACCTCGTTCGAGCAAATGACCAACCTCGGCGCGCCTCTGCGTCAAAAACTGGCGGCGGAGCACGAACTCGCGTTTCCGCCGGTCGTGGCGCGCTCGGTTTCGGGCGACGGCACCACCAAACTGCTGCTCGAAATGGCCGACGGCGAGCGCATCGAAACCGTGCGGCTGCCCTACCCCGACCGCCTCAGCGTGTGCGTTTCAAGTCAGGCCGGCTGCGCCATGGCCTGCCAGTTTTGCGCGACCGGATTAGGAGGTTTTCGCCGCAATCTGATCCCCGCCGAAATCGTTTCACAAATTCTGCTTTCGCGCTCGCAGGACGAATCGAGAAATCAAACTCCCACGCACGTCGTTTTCATGGGCATGGGCGAACCGCTTTTGAATTTTCAAAACGTCCTCAATAGCGTGCATCTGATGCACGATGAAATCGGCATTCCGATGCGCCACATCACGGTTTCGACCGTCGGGATTCTGCCTGGCATCGAGAAACTGGCTGCCGAAAAATTGCAGCTCACCCTCGCCATCTCGCTCCACGCGCCGGACGACGCCTTGCGCCATCGTCTCATCCCCACTTCGACTAAAATGAGCGTCGCCGATTTAATCAAAGCCGCTAAAAATTACGTTGCGGAGACGGGGCGGCGCGTGACGTTCGAATATGTGGTGCTGGGCGGCGTCAACGACACGCCCGAAATGGCCCAAAAACTGGCGAGGTTGTGCAAAGGCTGGCCCTGCCACGTCAATTTGATTCCCTGGAACGCTGTCGCGGGCGCGAGTTTGGAAGGGATGGGCTTTGGTGCGCCCAAAGCCGAAGATTTGCGCCGTTTCCGCGCCATTCTGGAAGAAGCGGGCGTGGCGACGACCCAGCGTGTGCAGCGCGGCGCCGATGTCGCGGCGGCGTGCGGGCAACTGCGGGCACTCCAGCAGGAACGCCCCTTCGAAGCCTCGATTCCCCTCGCCGTGCGCTGAACTGTTCAGGGGTCGAGCGGGCTTTTGACGCCCAGACCAACGCGATTCATGACGTGCAGATAAACCTGCGTGGTGCGAATGTCTTTGTGTCCCAGCAGCTCCTGCACGGTGCGAAGGTCGTAGCCCGCTTCGAGCACATGGGTGGCGAAGGAGTGGCGCAGGGTGTGAGGTGAAACCCGTTTGCTCAACCCCGCTTTGGCCGCGCCGCGTTTTATGGCGCGTTGAAAAGTATCTTCGAGGAAATGATGGCGCTTTTCAAGGCCGTCGCGCGGGTCGAGCGACGGTTTGGAGGCTGGAAACACATATTGCCAGCTCCACTCAAACGGCGCCAGGGGATATTTGCCGGCGAGCGCGTCGGGCATCGAAACCGGCAGGCGCACCTCGCTCTGCGCCTTTTCCCAGCCGGTTTTCAGCTCATTGAGGTGATCGAAAAGCGGACGGTAGAGGACTTGCGGCAAAATCGCGCGCCGGTCTTTGTCCCCTTTTCCAGCGCGAACGAGGAGAAGTCCACCCTCGAAATCCACATCTTTGATACGCAGACGCTGGCCTTCAAACAGGCGCAATCCCGCGCCATAAAGCAGCGAAGCGATGAGTTGGCTTGTCCCCGACAAGTGGTCGAGCAGCCTTTGCACTTCGGTTTTGGACAAAACATCCGGCACGCGCCTGGGACGCGCAGCGCGCAGTGCCGAAATCCCTTCTAACTCGATGCCCAGTATTTCGCGGTAAAGATAAACGATGGCCGCGAATGCCACATTTTGAGTCGAAGCGGCAACGCGCCCCTCGCTCGCCAGTTGCGACAAAAACTGCTCGACCTCGGCCTCGCCCAACTCTTCGGGCTTTCCTTTGTGAAACTGGATGTAACGCCGGATATATTTGAGGTAGCTTTCCTGAGTTTTGAGGCTCAACCGCCTGACCTGCATAAAGGCGCGACAAGCCTCCAGGAATTCCGCCAGCGACTTTGCATTATGCTGCATCGCGCGATGTCCATCATTGCGGTAAAAAGCCATGATGAGGTAAAATTATACCGCAAAGAGAAATCTGCGGTTTTTTTGCCCTGTTTTACGTCCAAAACACGTGGTTTCCCCGACAAATTTGCGGGTGAATAACATTGTTGTGCTGATGCGCGCAGCCGAATTGCGTGTGATACAATCTGATCTACGTCGTAGATTCTTATCTACCAAGGTCAAGGCGAGAATAAATTCTCCACGTTGGCGCAAGTGAGACCGCCATGTTTTATGAAATAAGAGAGAAAAACGGTCGTTTCCTCCTGTTCCTCAATAAGAAGAATGGATTTAAGTATAAAAGGTCGTTTCCCGATCATGAATCCGCCGAATGGTATGTAAAAGCATACTTGCCGCTTTGTTGCCTCGCTTGTAAACAAAAAGGTTGGTTGTATAAAGTGCGTGGCACAGGCGGAATGTATGGCGGAGGAAACCGACGGAACTCCAAGAGAGGGCAGGCTCAGGACGGCAGTGTTGTTTCCTGCCCAGAATGTCGTGCCAAGCACGTAGTGAAATATAAAGACCGCGAAGTTCAGGGGTGGATTTACTACAACGGAGGGCGTTACTTCGGCACTGACACTATGAAAGATTTCGCTCTCAAAGCCATGACTGATTAGTATCAAACATCAGCACAACAAAGCGTTGCACCCGACCGCTTACAGTCCGCTCGTTCCTCGCTCCCTTTCAGCGGCGGGTGAACTCAGTCGTTGTGCCGGTGCACGCGGCTTGGCTGCATCCGTGATAAGCTAAATCCGATGCAGGAGGTGCAATCGTGGAAAAAGAAATGACATTAGCAGAAATCGAGAATCAATTCGATTCTGAGTGGGTTTTGGTGGAGGAGCCGGAAACAAACGAAGATTTAGAAGTTATAAAGGGCAAGGTTCTCCATCACAGCAAAGACAGGGATGAAGTTTATCGCAAGGCCGTCGCTTTGCGCCCCAAGCGAAGCGCCATTCTCTATACAGGCGAGATTCCCGAAGATACAGCAGTTGTCTTGTGAGTTCACCATTTAACGCCAATCGTGGCCTCATCATCGTCCACACTGAACTCTTTGGCCCTTCAGGAAGCATCGTTGTTCGGCTTGCGCTCGATACCGGCGCAACCGGAACAATGGTCAACGTTGGGTTGCTCACCACAATCGGGTATGACCCGTCTTTAGCGCCAGACCGAGTGCAAGTTACGACTGGCAGTGGAGTTGAGTATGTTCCTCGTCTCGCCATGAGCCGCATCAAGGCTTTGGGGCAGGAGCGCACCAATTTTTCGGTTTTGGGCCATACGCTTCCGCCAAGTGCCAGCATAGACGGTTTGCTTGGCTTGGATTTTATGCGTGGACAAGTGCTGAACATTGACTTTGCTAAAGGGCGCGTCAGCTTGAATTGAAAGCGTCCCAACACCGGCAGAACAAGGCGCTGCACCCTACCATCTACAGCCTGCGCTTTGCTTCGCTCGTTCCTCGCTTCGCTCCGGCTTTCGGCGGCGGGTGAGCTCAGTCGTTCTGCCGGTGCGCGCAGCTTCAACAAAGTGTCATATTTATAGCAGTTCCGGTTGGGGCTGTCCGCAGGGCAATGACTTGTCATTGCCGCTCGATAACCGGACGGCTTGGCCAGGAAAGGGGCGACGCCCAAACGCAGGGTTTTCCAACGGCAATGACAAGTCATTGCCCTGCGGACAGCCCCAACCGGAACTGCTATAGTATCATTATCGTCATGGAAACGTATAAAGCCGCCTATCGCTGGACGCAGGAAGAACTACTTCGATCAATGCAGCACCATTATCAAACGAACTTGCGGCCAAGCATTGTCATGGCCGTGAATATGTTTTCTATTTTGTTGGCCGCACTTTCTATTTTTATTTTTGTTGCGGATGGGTTGAAATCATCAGCCGCAGTGTCAGCGTTTCTCTTTGTTGTCTTCGCAATTTATTGGCTGTTCCTGCGCCGGACGGCTACAAAATGGTGGGTGAGTAGAGGGTTCAACAAGCGCCCCGATGCTAATGCGCTTGTTGAGTGGGAGATTTCCGAAGAGAAGATTAAAAGTCAATGTGAAGGCTTGGCTTCATCCGAGTCACAGTGGAAACTGTTTATCAAGGTCGTTGAGACAAACGACGGGTTCTTGTTTTATCTTCAAAAAAATCTGTTCTACTGGTTGCCCTTTTCGGCTTTTGAACAGCCAGAAGAGATTGAGAAGGTCAAACAGTTCGTCAAAGCCAACGGGGTGCAATACGTCCTAACAGCGGGCTAACAAGGCGCTGCGCCCGACCGCCTACAGCTTCACTTTTGGATTTGGGTTTCGACGGCGGGAAGCGCCTCCCTTCTGGTTGAGGTTTATAGTTTCTTCGCACCCCGCCCCCGCAGATGCACCCCAGCTTATGCCAGATGTTCGAGGAGCCTCAAAGCGTCGTTCGCAGCCGCTCCTGCCGCCGTGTTGTCGAAGATGCACCAGACCGAAGAAGAGGCGCCGTTTTGGATCGTAGCGGCCAATTCCCCCAGAAACGCGGGCGAGTAGGCCGAATAATAAATGTGCGGCGAACCGTGGAGACGGTAGTATCTCAAGCCCTTCCACCCGCCTGGCATCGCAGCAACCGGCAGCAGCGCGGGGTCTGCCGCGACGCGCGCGACCTGAAACTGAGCGAGAAGTTCGTCGGCCTGGGGCGTGAACCAGGAACGGTGTCTTGGCTCGCAGACAACTGGTGCGGCGCTTTTTTGGCGCAGCAGGGCGAAAAAGTCGGCGGCGAGGGCTTCGTCAAACGAAAAGCTGGGCGGAAGCTGGGTCAGAAGCGGGCCGAGTTTGGCGCCCAGTTCGCCGCTTTCGTCGAGGAAGCGTTGCAGTGGCGCTTCGACATCGCGCAAGCGGCGTTCGTGCGTGATGAGCTTGGGGATTTTGACCGCAAATCGAAAGTTATCGGGCACGCTCGCGGCCCATTTCGCGTAGGTTTGCGGACGGTGGGGACGATAAAAAGAAGAATTGATTTCGACAGCCCCAAACCGACTCGCATAGCGTTCGAGATGAGTGCCGCCAGAGGGAAATTGCGCGCTGAACACGGCGGGAATGCTCCATCCGGCACAGCCGATATGGAAGAGGGAAGAAATCATCGTTTGCAACGCCAAAGAACCGGCCTGTGACGACTAAGCACGTCTCGCAAGAGGGCCATTTGCAACGACTAAAGTCACCGCAACAACAGCGCGAAGTCCGCCTACGCGGACTGAGGTCGCCCCAACCTGCGAAGGCAGGTTTCGCATCGTTGTTGCGGTGACTTTAGTCGCTGCAAATGGCCCTCTTGGGAGACGCGCTTAGCGAAAACGGCGCCCGCCGCCGAAAATGCCGCCGATGCCAATGCCCACCGAAACGCCGCCGCGCCCAACGCCCGCGTGAACCCCAATCGGGCCCTGGCCGTAGCTGCCGTAAACGCCGTAGGAAGGCCCACCGTAACTGTAACCGCCATAAACGCCGTAGCTGCCGCGTCCTGCGAGGCCGCTCGGCTGGCTGTTTCGAGTTTGCTGCGTCCAAGTTCTGCCATTGTTGGCGGAATCTTGCCAGAGATTTTCGACCGGCAGGAGCAGCAGTTGGTAAAACCTGTCGTTTTGCACCACGAAACGAGGGTCGGTGGGGAGCGATTGCAGTTGCGAGCGCTGCACCGGCCCCAAAATTTCGAGCGCTTTGGCGCGACTCGACAGCAAATCGGCGGCGACCTTTTGCCTCGCTTGACTTATCTCGCGCAGCAATCGAGCGGCTTTGCGCTCATCGAAGGCAGTCGGCGCCTGGGCCTGCGCGAGCTGGCCCTGCAACTGAAACAGGGTCGCTTCCTGTTGGGAGCGGCGCGCGGCGTAGGCGTCGAATTGGCGGTCGAAACGCCCGATTTGGTCGCCGCTCATTTGCAGATAGGCCGACAGCGACAAAGCCATCGGCGCGGCACTTCTCACGGAGTTGGAAGCCGCATTTTGGGCGCGGAGGGGCGGAGTTGCCAGGCACAACAGGGCGCCGATGGCGAAAAAACGTCGGTTCATCGTAGGTTTCCTCTTTGTCAACTCTGACACTGACAGAAACACAAAGTTTAATGGGCGAGCGAGTTGAGGCGCGATTCTGCCCGAAACGGCGCCGTCGGGCCTGGCGAAAAGGCGCGGCGAGACCCCCACAGGAAGTCCGCGCCGCGCCGAAAGGTCAATTACCAGGGCCGCACCGCATCGGGAACGATGGGCGCTAAACCGCCGCCTCGCGTGCGCGCCGTGGCGCTGTCGCTGGGCAGGGGGCCGAGATAAATCTCCATTTCCGCCGGTTTTGTCGCTCCCCTGGTGGTTCCGCCGATGGTTTCGCCAGAGATTTCGCGTCCTTGTTTCCGCGTCAGGAGCGGCAAACCCACCACGCTCGCCAGACGGCCATCAATCTCGATTTCCGAGGCCACCCAGCGCCCCGCGAAAGCCGAAACCTCGCCCTCGCCGCCTTTTTCGGCGCGCACTTCGACGCGAACTGCGCCATTGCGCGCCAAAGCCGGCGAGTTGGGCGTGGCGGGCACATTTCGCAGCGCGGCAGGCACGCGCACGAAGTGCTGATTGTCAATTTCGAGCGCCACAATGCGGCCTTCCGCATCGGTTGCGACGCCGGAAAGAGCGCCGCGCAAAGTTTGCTCTTCGCCCTGCGTTTGCGCCTCAGCTTCGAGACGCTGCACATCGCCGATCAACGCGGGCGCTGCAAAACCGGTGGGCCTGGCCTCACCCGTCGCCAGCAAAACGAAGTGGCCGCCGCTTCGCGTTTCGTCGGCCCTGACCCAGCCCGCGAACTTGCCATTGAGCGGAAAATTGTCCATCAAGCCCTGCGCCTGCGAGGGCGCAAAATGAATCCAGGCTTCGCTTCCCGCGCCCTGCAAACGCATCGCGCTCACCAAACCGGCGCGGTCGATGTAAAAATCTTTCACCGTTCCGGTCATTAGAAATGGCGGGTTTTCGACGCCGCGTGTGCGGCCAAAAGTGAGCGAAGTCGCTTCTTTGGCGATGAAACGGCCCGCATCGCTGTAAACGTAAACCGTGACACTCTGGCGTCCGGCGGGAAAGGTGGAGGTGTCCACGTCGATGACGTGGGCGCCTGGCTGCTTGCCCGCGTAAACGATTTGCCCCGCGATTTCGAGAAACACCAGGGGGCGCTGAACCGGAGTTTTGACCCAAATGCTGAAGCGCGCGATATCGCGCACGTTTTGGCCCGCCGCGACGGGGCGCGGCACGGCGCGCGAGAGGTTGGCGCTGGCTTCGACGTTCAAATCCGTGCCGCCAGGCAGAAAATAGCCGCTTCCAACCTGCGCTTGATACGCCTTGAGAACGATGCCGTTTTCGGTCAGGCTGTAGTTATTGATGCGGCGTTTTTCGGGCGCGTGGATGAGGTTGTTGACATCGAACCACGACACCATTTTGATGCGCGGAAAGAGGCGCGGCAGGCTGCCGTAGAGCAGCGCCATTTTATTGACCGCGAAATCGGTGCGCGGCGTGTTTTCGGCGACATGGAGCTGGCTCGAAGCGTATTCACAGATCGCAATCGGCTTGCGGTCTTTGAACATCTGGTAAATCGGCTCGATGAACGTGGTGGGCGAATCCATATCGCCAGGCCGCTCGGCGGCTTTTTCGCTGTAAAACGGGACGGAGTAGAGGTTGATACCCACCCAGTCGCAAGCGTCGTCGCCAGGATAATAATCCTCGACGGTTTCAACCGGCACGCTGTTGACGCACCAAATCGTGGCGACGTTGGGCGCGTGTTGCTTGAAAACGCGGTGCACGAGCCGGAACTTCTCTTTATAAAGCGCCGGATTGCCGTGCCAGGGCGTCCAGGCGCCGTTCATTTCGCTGGCGTAGCGCAGAAAGATCGGCCATTTCAGCTTGCCGCACTCTTTGGCGAAATTGATTAAATATTCGTCTTCCTTCACGTCATCCAGCCCGCCCTGCGGCTCCCAGGCGAGATGGGGAATCACCTTCGCGGCTTTGGCCTGCTCCAGCCACATCCGCGGAAAAGGATTGCCGTAGCGCGCATACATGAAATAAGTCGCGTGCGGCTTGCCGACTAACTTGGCGAACTCTTCGGGCTTGCGATGGGTCTGGAAATACTCGCTTTTCCATTCGTCCTTGAGGCGCTCGTCGCGGTCGATAAAAGCGCCCAGATAGGTGCCGACCGGCGGTTCGAGCGGCGCGCGGGTATCGAAAGCCTTGCGCTCGGCGGCATTGAGTGGTCTGTCGATAAACAAACGCACATCCGATTCGTAGCGCGCGGCATATTGGTCGTGGACTATGGCGGCCTGATGGTTGCCTTTGCGGCGGAACATTTCGGCATTGGTGCGAAAATTCCGCGCCGCGTCGTCGAAAAGGCCCAGTTGGACGTAGGTTTTTCCGAGTTCGTCGTAGGCGGCGTGCGTTGGATATTTGCGGTTTTTGGCTTCTTTGGCCAGAATCGCGGCGTCGCGCGTGGTGGGCGGAGTGGGCGGCGAGGGCAGGCGGAGCGGCAGGTTGGAACTCATCGCGGGCGGAGCGGGCGAGGTTTGCGCGCCGCGCGTTCGAGGCGGAAGGGCTATGGGCAACAGGGCGCGCGGCGTGTTGAGGGCGTTCCAGTCGTCAAGGGCGCGCTCCACTTCGCTTTGCAGCGCCGCGATAGCCACTGATGCAACTAAATCGGCGCCCGCAGTGCGGCGCGCGTTCTCCAGACTGGCGCGCGCCGCCTGGAGCGCTTCGACGGCGCCATTTCCTTCCATCCCCGCCGCGCGGTTCCAATGCGCCTGCCCCAGCAGCCACGATGTGCGGTAATCGGCGGGATTGGCCAGCGTCAAGGGTGTTAAAAGCGTAACAGCCTCGCTGTATTTTTCGTTATCGACCAGGCGCTGTGCCGATTCAAGAGGCAGCAAAGAGAAAGCCGCCGAGGGTGAAGCGGTCTGGGCCTGCGTGCCCGAGGCGAGAAAGCCAATCCCCAGCAACAAGGCTGCGAGCGGCTTTCCAGGGGAAAAGGAAGGGAGGTGGGATTTCATGGGATTTTTCGCTCCTGTGGACGTAACACGATGGGGTCTCATTTATTTAAAATAACGGTAGTGGCCCAAAAGGGTGATACTGTAATTTATGCAGTGTTACCATTGTGGGAGCGAAAAAGTAGTCAAGAGCGGGAGAACCCGCAACGGCAAGCAGCGGTTCCAGTGCCGCGATTGTAAGCGCAGCCTACGGGAAAATTTTCAAGGCCAGGGCTACAGTGAGGCGCGAAAAGAAGAAATTCTGCGCGCCTACTCGCAACGCACAAGCCTGCGAGGGCTGACTCGCATCTTTGGCGTGTCGCGTCAAAGTGTCTCGTCATGGCTCAAAAAAAGTTCGTGAGTTTGCCCGCGTTAGAAACGACTTTGGAGGCCTTTCAAGAGGGCGACGAGTTAGAGTTGGACGAGATATGGAGTTTTGTCAAACGGCGCAAAAACAAACGCTGGATTTGGCTGGCGCTGTGTCGGCGCACGCGGCAAGTCGTGGCTTTTGCCATCGGCAATCGCGGCAAGAAAACCTGCCTTTTGTTGTGGAAAGCCATTCCCGCCGCCTACAAAAAGGCGCATTGTTTTACCGACATTTGGGAGGCGTATTCCAAAGTCATCGCCCAAGACCAACTCACCCAAAGTGAAACCAAAGCCAACACCAATCATGTCGAACGCTTTAACTGCACCCTGCGCCAGAGACTGGGGCGCTTGGTGCGAGAAACCTTCTCCTTTTCCAAGATTGACAAAATGCACCAAGTCGTCCTCACCCTCTTTCTTCACGATTATAATCGCTCAAAACTCTCCACTTGAGCCACTACGAATTTTTCTATCACAGTTAAAAAGCGTTGGCCTTCGCGCGGCGATGGTTTCTTTTTAGGAGCCATTTTATGCGCTGGAATCACAGGAGTGCTGGCCATCCAGAGTTGGACGCAGCGCGGGGCACCGACACCACCAGGCGTAGCCGGCACAAAACCGCTTCGCCGCGAGGCGGTCGCGTTTTCAGGAGTGACCAAGATTGCTCTGGCGCCTGGCGCTCAGTTGATGCGCGAAGAAACCGTCGTGGCGGACAGCGCGCGCAAGCTCCAGGCGCGAGCGGCACAGTTGGCGCCCAACTTAGTCATGCACAACGTGGAGGTGTTGATATGGCCGCGCTCTGCACCCAACTCTCAACAAAAAGCCGCACCTGACGCCATCATCGCTCAGGTGCAAAGCCATTTGACGAGGGCAGGCTATCTCTATCAGCAAACCGCGAGAGAAACCGGCAACCATGATAAGGTGCGCGAATTTGTGGCCGTTTCTCGCGCGACCAAACGCATCGTCCCTGGCTTCTGGATGGCAACCGATGAGTTTCTCCTGCTCGGCTGGGGCAGTTTCGGGCCGCCTGACAAATAACACGATGACCCCTGTGCTCGCTTTTGAGGACGGATGAAGACGTCTGCGGAAGCAGGTTCGGTGTCGATATTGCCCCCGCGCTCCCTCGCTCTTCCCTATGCCCACAACTCCCCCTTTTGATTTGAACGAAGTTGACAGCGCGCTTTTCCGGCTCGCTTGCGCCCTGCGCGATGGCGCCTACAGTTTTACGACCGTAACTCCCGCGACTCACGAACGGGTTAACAATCGCAAGGGAAACGAATGGGCCACCAATCTGGGGGGCGTGTTCGGTTGGAGCCGTCCTTTTCAAATCGACATTCTGCCACCGGCGATTTGGGAGTTGATGAATCAGGCCGAAGTCGCCGTGCCTCATGGCGAGGGCTGGCGCAGTTCGCTGCGTTTGTCGAGTCTGGGCGGACAGTTGTTCTGGCACTCGGCTTTTCCAACCACCAACGACGACGCCGTATTTTTCGGCCCCGACACCTATCGCTACGCCGCCGCGCTGCAAAACCTCTTCGCGTCCGGCTTGCCCGCCGTTGGCCGCGCGGTTGACATCGGCTGCGGCGCGGGGCCTGGCGCGATAATGACGGCTCTGGCGCACCCCCAGGCCGAGGTGCTGGCCACTGATATCAACCCCGCCGCGCTGCGCCTCACGCGCATCAACGCGGCGCTCGCGGGCGCCGCCAACGTCGCGGCGCGGCGCAGCGATTTATTGAACGATGTGGAAGGGGATTTCGACCTCCTCGTCGCCAATCCGCCTTATCTGGTCGATGCCTCGGAGCGCGCCTACCGGCACGGCGGCGGACCACTGGGGGCCGGTTTGTCGCTCGCCATCGTCGAGGCCGCGCTCAAACGGCTGGCGAAGGGCGGAACTTTGCTGCTTTACACCGGCGCCGCGATGATGGACGGCACCGATCCATTTCGAACCGCCGTGGAAGAGCGTTTGGCCGGTTTCGAGGGCGCGTGGTCGTATCGAGAAGTCGATCCCGACGTTTTTGGCGAGGAATTGGAAGGCGACGCTTATGCCGAGGCTGACCGCATCGCTGCGGTGGTGTTGATAGTCAGAGTCAGCGAATAAATTCGCCGCAAAGGGAGGCGAAACCTGCCTTCGCAGGTTGGGGCATTAGTCCGCGCAGGCGGACTTCGCCTGCCTTTGCGGCGAATTTTGATGTTTGAGAATCTAATCCGCAAGTTCGTAGTAGCGCCGCGAGGCGCGTTTGGGCCAGAGTGACAACAAACGCGCCTCGCGGCGCTACTACGAACTTGCGGATTAGATTCTCAAAGGTCAACATTCGCTGCAAAATCCGAACAAATTCTCACCCCAACACATCGTTAAAAATTCGCGTCGCCATCAGTCCTGGCGGGGTGTGATGCTGGGCCGGAGACATCATTGCGATGAGTTTGGACATGGCATCTTGCTGATCCACCGCTGAGGTCAGGCTTCGTTCCAGAATGCGAACTTCGGCGTCGAAATCGTTGTCGCCTGGCGGTTTGGCGGCTTGAGTTTCCGCCGCTTCCAAGAGACGCTGTTTGGTTTCGAGCGAAAGGCGAGGCCCGCGCGCGGCGCCGCTGAACTCCTCGACGGCATCGCCGGCGATCCAATCGTAGATCACCTGCTGCTCGTAGGCGCTGAAAACGCCGAACATCTTCGCTTTTTCGCCCTCAATCAGCTTCCAGAAGCGGCTGATTTGCGGGTCTTGATGGCGCTTGAACCAGCCTTCCGCTTCCATCGCCGCGATGAAATCGGCGGTCTGGCTGGGGTCAGAAAGCCACTCGTTGACGGTGCGGCCCGCGACAAGGCGATAATCGGAGTGGGCGAACTGACCCACCACGCTTTTGCGCGCGAAAATGGCGATCATCTCGCGCTCCAGGTCGAACGATTCGATCACCGAATTGGTATTGGCGCCCAGAAAATTGAGTTTGTAGCCGTTGCAGACGCGGTGATAGAATTCGTCGGCGTCGCCGAGTTTGGGAACCGCATCGAAAATGGCATCGACGGCTTTTTTGGCGTGCCCGCTATCGGAGTTATCGACGGTGATGTGCAGCGTGAAATAATAAGGGTCGATGCCGAGTTCTTTGAGTTCATACGCCGTTATCAGCAGGTGCAGCGGCAACTGTTCGTAGCCCAGATTGAAGCCGATGACTTCGGGCAAAAAACGCTCGGCGCCGTAGGCCAGAGCAAGTTGAATCGCGCCCTGGACGTAATTTTCGTCACCTAAATCGTCCCAGCGTTCGCAGCCCTGCGCGGCGAGCAGTTTCTGGTAGAGAACGACGTGGTTTTTGGTCGGCAGACCTTCGCCCAACTCTTCGAGATAAGTTTTGATGAGCGCCGAGAAGCGCGTGTCTTGCCAGTGATCCAGCAGGCCGTAAAGCCAGGCGCCATCCACCATTTTGGTAGGCGCGACGGATTTGATGAAATAGAGCGCGTGCGATTTGGTGGGAAAATAGCGCCGTCCGCCGCCCGCTTTGCGCGCTTCGAGATACGCCTTGTAACGGCGCCCCACTTCCTCGCCGTTGGCTTCCATCCAGGCGTAAAGACCTTCCATTTCGCGCGGCAGATCGCTGTCGAGCCGCGCCGCGTGTTCCAACTGCGCGCTCAAAAAACGCGAGGCATTTTCGAGTTCGCAATCGCAGGCCTGGCCGTCGAAAAGGTCGAAAAAGACCTCCCGCGCGGCGGGGGAATCGGTCTGGGAAACGGAATCAAGAAGGGGAGACGGCGTTGACATGGGGTGGTGCTCTCGAATTTTGTTGGGACTAACCAGACGAACAACCAACTAAAAGGTCGCTCCAATAAAAGCCGCGCCTCAGCGTCAAATTCGAAATAGCAGCCAGTGGGTTGACTATTGAATTCGCAATATTCGCGATGGTCTCGTTCTGGAATGGAAATATCGGTCTGCAATTCGGCTACCAACCTGCGCCCAGCGCTAAGAGCGCGTTTAAAAGTCCCCGTCATTCTGTTTCGGCAAACCTGAGACTTTTTAAACGCGCGCTAACGCCACAACGCGGCCAGAATGGGCCTCGGGTTGAAAGTGCCCACGGTGCCTTCCAGAATCAGCACGCGGCGGCCTCGCTGCTCCATCCACACGCCGTTGCGCGCGGCGCTCCAGACTTGCACTTTTCCTCGCTGTCGCGGCGGCGCACCGAAACGATTCGTGCTGCGCCGCGCGTAAGCCTCCCGCCATTCGCGCGCCTGCGCCTCGCTGTCCCACAGGCAGTCCTGCACCACCAAAGCGGCACCTTTGGGGCCGCGATACACCGTGTAGCGGTCGCCGCCCCATCCGGCAGCAGCGCGCTCGGCGGCGCCCTGCTCCTTTACATATTCGCCCACAATCAGCGCCAGGCCCATTTCGCCGTTGACATCGTGATCCAGCACTGTCCAGCCGCGTCCCAACTGGCGGCTCAAATCGCGCGGCGGCACCTTGAGGGGCGCTTCGCGGGCGAGATATTTCTCGAAATGGAGAATTTGTTCGCTCGACTGCGGCATCTCCGTGAAAGCGCGCGAAACCTGCGGCCAGCCGCCGGTTTTGTAGAGATTCGAGGCGAAGACCATGCCTTTCAAATAAGGAAAAGTGAGGCTTTCCTGCAAAATGCGCGGCCCGCTCTCAAAAACCTGGGCCTTAGGCTGCGGTTTGAGCGCCGAACCCAAAACCCCCAAAAAGCGCAGCGGATTGCGCGTCATATAGCGCGACATGGTGAGAGTCGCATCGCCTTCGACCAAAGCCGACATCGCCACGCGAGCATCCGAATCGTGGCGCGGCCACTTTTCCAGACGGCTGAGGTCGAAATGCTGATCTTGCAGCGCGTGAGTGAGTTCGTGCGCCATGACGGTTTCGAGTTGCAGGGGATCAACGCTTTGCGCGGTGTAGAATTTTTTGGTCTGCGTGTCGTAGTAGCCCGCGATCTGCTCGCCCAGCATCTTCACATAATACGCTTTGAGATTGAAATTCGCCGGAGCCAGTCCGAGTTGCTTGAGAAACACGTCCGTCGCGGCCAGTTCATTGGCCGACACGCTTTTTTTTAGCTGTTTCTCGACCATCTGCTCGATGCCGGCGCGCGACTGCACGCCGCTCGGCACCGCGCGCTTGATGCGGAGGCCGCGAATCGCGCTGGTTTCTTTGAGAACGCGCTCCACCATGTTTTGAGCGGTGCGAGCGTCGATTTTAGGGGCCGGAACCTGGGCACAAACAGAAGAGGCGAGCAAACCTATAACCAGAGGCGCGACGGCAAGGCCGATAAATCGAGAGAAAGCGGTTTTCATGTTTAATTTCGCGCGGAGACGCAGAGGCGCAGAGAGATTTTGCAAGAAGTCTAATGCACTCCTCCCAAACCCTCTCTGCGCCTCTGCGTCTTCGCGCGACAACTAAAGTTTCTCCACGGTTTTGGCGGCGTCTCCGATTTCGCCGCCCAGAGGCGCGCACTGCTCGGCCACGATGCGCCATTCGTCGCGCTCGCGCTCGGCGACGCTCAGGGCGTTTTGCAGCGCCGCGTTTTCCGCGCGCAGCCGTTCGATCTGCGCTTCCAGTTCATGCACTTCGGGGTTTATCGCGCTCATCGGGTTCGTCCTTGCGGGTGGGGATGGTTCATCATGGAGATCCTCGCGCCCGCGAGTCTATCTCGCAGCGCGGGCATCGTTTTTGAACGCCCCCACACTATGCAACCCATTCTCGACTCTCTCAAAGCACGACTCAAAGCCGCCCTGGCTCGCTTCGCCGAGCGCAAAGCCCGCCAGCAAGCGCAGGGCATGAAGGACGAAGCGCGCGGCATCGTTTCCAACTCGCTCGACTTCGCGCAACGCGAACCGCTCCGCGCCGCAGCTCTGGCCCTGCTGGCGCTGGGACTGGTCTGGATGACCCTGCGCCGCAACGCGGCTTCCGACGACACCTCCATCGAAAGCGCGATTTCATGAAATTGGATATGTCTGACGCGCTGCAATCGGTGCGCGCCATGGGACAGGGCTTCGTCGAACGACTGCCCTACATCGTCATCGCGCTCATCGTGTTCGCGCTATTCTCTGTAGTGGGCCGCCTGGTGCGCTCCACCATGCGCCATTTCGCCGAAAAGCGTCGCAAGCACCTCAGCCTCGGCCTGGTCATGGGCCGTCTGGCTCACGGCCTCATCGTGTTTATCGGGCTGCTCATCGCCCTCGTCATCGCGCTGCCTGGCTTTCAGCCCGCCCAGCTCATCCAACTGCTGGGCATTTCGAGTGTGGCGATTGGTTTTGCCTTTAAAGACATCCTGCAAAACTTTTTGGCCGGCATTTTGATTTTGCTCACCGAACCGTTTCGCATCGGCGACCAAATCCGCGTCGGCGAGTTCGAGGGCACCGTCGAGGACATCCAGACCCGCGCCACTTTCATCAAAACCTACGACGGGCGGCGCATCGTGATTCCCAACGGCAATCTGTTCAACCAATCGGTGATCGTCAACACCGCGTATGCCGAACGGCGCTTCGACTACGATGTCGGCGTGGGCTACGGCGACGACGTGGAGCGCGCCCGCGCACTGATTCTCGAAGCCATCAAAAGCGTGCCCGACGTGCTGCGCGAACCCGCGCCCGACGTTTTGGTTTTTGAACTGGCGGGCAGCACCGTCAACATCCGCGCGCGCTGGTGGGTCAAGCCGCCGCGCCGCGCCGATGAACTCCAGGTGCGCGACGCAGTGCTTTTTGCCATCAAGAACACGCTGACTCAAAACGGCATCGACCTGCCGTTTCCGACCCAACAGATCCTCTTCCACGACCAGACCGAGGCAAGCGATGGCGACCGCTCGCGCCAGCGCGAAGGCTGGCCCGCCGGACAGAACGAAGTGCCGCCGCCAGCGCGCCTCGGCCTGGCTGTGGAACAAGTGGCGCGCGAGCGGGAATCGTCTCAGGAATTTTCCAACACCTCAAAAGATGAAAGCCGCAACCATTCCAGCCGCGACGGGAGCGGCGCGTGAAGGCCAAAATCGGCGCGCTCAGGGACAATCTGCACTCCAGTTTCTGGTTCATCCCGTCGCTGATAACCTTTTTCGCCAGCGTTCTGGCTTTGGGCATGGTGGAACTGGACAGAAGTAATGCGGTGCGCGGCACGGCGTATCTTTATAGCGGCGGCGTCGAGGGCGCGCGCTCGATGCTCTCGGCCATCGCCAATTCGGTGTTGTCCATCGCGGGCGTGACTTTTTCGATCACCATCGCGGCGCTCACCCTCGCTTCGGGGCAGTTCGGGCCGCGTCTGCTGCGAAATTTCATCCGCGACAGAGGCAATCAGTTGGTGCTGGGCGCCTTTATCGGCACCTTCATGTATTGTCTGCTGGTGCTGCGTTCGGTGCGCGGCGTCGAAGAAATCCGCTTCGTGCCGCATCTGGCGGTCACGGTCGCCATCGGCCTGACGGTTTTGTGCGTGAGCGCGCTGATTTATTTCATCCATCACATCTCGCAGGGCATTCAAGCCTCGCACGTCATCGCCAACGTGGGACGGGAGTTCGATGAAGCCGTCGAGCGCCTTTTTCCCGACGAAGTAGGCCGCGATCCGCAGCAAATGGCGGGCATCAATGAAAAACAGGCCGAAAAGGAGATTCCCGATTTCGATCTCGATTCGCGCCCCGTCGCGGCGCAAAGCGGCGGCTATGTGCAAAACGTGGACGGCGACGGCCTGATGCAGCTCGCGGTGCAGCACGGTTGCGTGCTGCATCTGCCGCATCGCCCTGGCGCCCTGGTGATTGAGGGCGATGCTCTGGCGAAGGTCTGGCCCGCCGCGCGCTTCGATGCCGCGATGGAAAAAGCGGTCAACGAGGCGTTTTCTTTTGGCGTGCAGCGCACCGACGCCCAGGACGCGCTGTTTCCCATCAACCAGCTCACCGAAATCGCGGTGCGCGCGCTCAGTCCTGGCATCAACGACCCTTTCACCGCGATGATGTGCCTCGACCGTCAGGGCCGCGCCCTCGCGCTTTTAGCCAAACGCGAAATCCCTTCTGGTCTGCGCTACGACGACGAGGGCCATTTGCGCGTGGTCACCGAAGCCCTGACCTTCGATCAGGCGGCGGACGCGGCTTTCGACCCGATTCGTCATTACGGGGGCAGCAATTCGGGAGTGGGCGCGCATCTTCTCGACATCATCGCGCGCCTGGCGCCGCATCTCAGGCGCGAGGACGACCGCACCACGCTGCGCCGTCACGCCGCGAAAATGCTGCAAGCGGCACGCGCCAATCTGAGTCTGGATTTCGAGATCGCCACCGTCGAGGAGCATCACGCGGCGGCGCTGCGCGCGCTACAAACGCGTGACGGGGCAGATATTGGCAGCAAAAGCCACAGCGAACTTCATGCATCGTGAAAGCTGGAACAACGCGGGTTGGAAACGCGCCCTCGCCTGGCTGATTTTCGGCGTTGTTGTGTCGGCGCCCGCGCTGCACGCGGTTTACTGGGCGGCGACGCAAGGCCCGTTGCGCGGCCTCGACCCGCTTTTGCTTGGGGCGTGGCACCGTGCCACGCCGCGCGATTCGGCTTCCGGCCTGTTTTTGATGGGCTGGTCGAAACTCGTATCGACGCCTGTGATCTGGCCTCTCATGGCTTTGACCTCGTGGATCTTCTGGCGCAAAAACCGGCTCCACGATGCCATTGGCTTCCTGTGCGCGGTGGCGCTGCCCGCTCTGGTGGCTCTGGCAGCCAAAGAGTTTTACGACGTGGCGCGCCCCGATGTCGATTGGGCGGTCAAATCTCACTGGTCTTCGGCCTATCCGAGCGGCCACGTCGCGGTGATTTTCGCGCTGTGCGGCCTCACGGCGTTCGTCGGATGGCGCCAGGGCAAAGGCGCGTGGTGGACGGCGGGCGCGGTCGCCGCCACCCTGGTGGCGACGGTTTTGATGGCCTACAGCCGCGTGGTGCTGGGCGCGCATTTTTTCAGCGATGTGTTGGGCGGCGTCGTTCTGGGTCTCATCTGGCTGCCGGTCAGCATCGCCGTGACGCGCGCACTTCAAACCAGGCCCTGAAGCGTGTCTCAGTGCGCGTGCATCCCTGGGAGCGCGGGCATCCTGGCCCGCAGGTCGTCCATTGCCTGCGAGAAGGATGCTCGCGCTCCCAAAGATGCAAATGCCATAAGACACGCTTTAACCGCGCGATGCCGAGGCAACCCGCCAAAAAGTGACGGTCTCCCGTGAGGCCATCTCTTTTGAGCGTTCAGGGCAAGCGGCGAAATCTCTTGCCAAAGCCATGACAGGGTGGTCGAGTCCGACGGCTTATTGTGCCGTTATTGATACAGCGCACCACTTAAATCGGCAGGTGTGACTGCAACAGATAAATGGCCGCATTGGCCACTTTACGAAATAAACCTCTTGCAAAAGTGCAGAGATTTGGATGTTCGTAGCTTTGTAGGGGTGCCGCGAGGCGCGTGTGGAGACCCTGGGACGCTTTCCACACGCGCCTCGCGGCACCCTACAAACCGCTTTCGCTACTTTTGCAAGAGGTCTATTTTAGAGAAAGAAATCTGTGTTTATCTGCGAATCCATCTGTGTTCTCTGTGGCTAATAAACTCCACTCCATGCGTTCGTTTCAAATTCCCACGCCCTATTCCACCATCGTCGCCGAGTCGCCCGTCGTGCTGGCGCCGATGGCGGGCATCACCTCGGAGCCGTTTCGCCGTCTGTGCCGCCGCTACGGCGCGGGCATGAGCTGGTCGGAGCTGGTTTCCTCGGCGGCGCTGGTCTTCGGCGGCGAAAAAGCGCAGCGCAAATCGCGCGAACTGGCGTGGTTTTCCGAAGAGGAACGCCCCGTCGCCGTGCAGATTTTCGGCGCCGATCCCAATTTAATGCGCCAGGCCGCTTCCATCATCGCCGCGACCAAACCCGACGCCATCGACATCAACATGGGCTGTTCCGTCCCCAAAATCGCCAAGTGCGGCGCCGGTTGTCTGCTGCTCAAAACGCCTCAGCAAGCCGAAAACGTGATTAAAGCCACCGTCGAAGGCGCCGCAGAATATGGCGTGCCGGTCACGGTCAAAATGCGCGCCGGCTGGGATTCGCAAAACATTACGGCGCCCGAAGTCGCCAAACGCGCGCAGGACGTGGGCGCAGTCGCCGTCACGGTTCACCCGCGCACCGCGAAACAGGCGTTCACCGGCCACTCCGATTGGAGCGTTATCGCGCGCGTCAAAGCGGCGGTTTCGATTCCGGTGATTGGCTGCGGCGACGTTCACAACGGCCCCGACGCCGCGCGAATGTTCCAGGAAACCGGCTGCGATGCCGTGATGATTGGCCGCGCCGCGATGGGCAATCCGTTTTTGTTCGCCAACATCGTTTCGTATCTCGAAAGCGGCGCCGATGCGATTGAACCGGCGGGCGAAGAGAAAATCGAGACCGCGCGCTGGCACGCGCGCAAACTGTGCGAACTCAAGGGCGAACACACCGCGATGAACGAAATGCGTAAACACGCCGCGTGGTATACGAAGCGAATGCCCGAAAGCGCGCGTCTGCGCGACCGTTTGTGCCGCGTTTCGACCTTCGCTGAAATGGAAGAGATTTTTGAAGACGCTCTGGACGCGGTTGCGCGCTATGGAGCAGTGGAACAATTAAGCCACAGATGACACAGAGAAATTCACAGAGAGGCACAAAGAAATTCAATTAAAAATCTCTGTGCCTCTCTGTGTGTCCTCTGTGTCCTCTGTGGCTCCAAAATGAAATCCGCATGATTCAGGGCCGCAGTGTCACCACGCTGCGCGCCGTCAAATCCAGTTTCAACTCCGCCCAATTCGCGCCCGCCCTCGACTCGATTTTAAGCGGCAGCGTCGCCGTTTGGCCGCCGCTTTTCATCTCGCCGTGCAGGGGTTTGGCGCTCGAAAGCGGCACGCGCAATATAAGGGGAATCGCGTTGGCCGCGCTTTGAGTCCCCACGAAACGCAGGGCATCGAAGCTGGCCGCGCCGCCGAAAGTCCGCAGTGTGAAGGTCATTTTCTGTTTTCCGCTCAGGCCCAGCGCGGTTTTTAAATTAACGGAAGTCGTGCCCGCTTCGCGCGCCGAAACCACCACTTTCTGCGTTCCGTCCGCCAGCTTCACGCCCAGTTCCCAGCGCTGCGCCATCGACGCCGCCATGACTTCGGCGCGCGCCAATGCGTCCAAATCCACTTCGATTTCTGGGCTGCTCAGTCCCGCGTAGGTTTGGTCGGCGGCGGGCGTGAGCGTCACGGTGCCGTTTTGGTAAGTCGCGGTGCCGAAAAACGGCTTCCAACTGCCCTTCTGGTCGAAATTTTCGCTGGGATTGGGCGCCACCGCCAGTTCGCGCGCCTCGCTGGGATTCACCACGAGCGTGACCGAGCCATCGGCGTGCGTCGCGCCCGCGAGGTAAACGCCCTGGAGCGGCGCGCCATCGGCGCGGCTCATCGAAGCGTCGAGGCGGCGCCCGCCGTTTTGACCGAGCGGGAAATAATCTTCCAGCACGCGATAGGCGGGACGCGGAGTTCCACTGGGGCCGATGTAGGAATACAAATGGTCGTCGCCGCCGGCGTGAAACATCGAGACTTTGGCCGTTCCGCTCGCCAGCAGACGCGAGAGGGCGATGTTGGTGAGATCGGCCTGCGTGGTTTCGTTGAAATGGCCGACAAACCATTCGCCTGGCTGGTAGGTGAAGCCCATTTCGTTGTTGTAAATCTCGATATTTTGACCCAGCGCGTAGAGATGGCCCTGCGCGTCGCCAAAAGGCACGTCCCACGCCGGCGCTTTGGACGAATAGGGATGAAACGCGAACAAATTGGCTTCTTCCAAAATGCCGTTTTGAATCATGGCGGCGACAAAGGCATCGTTCCAGCCCGCCATGCCCGACGTGATAATCGGCTTTCCAGGGTCGAGGCGGCGAATGAGGGGCACGATTTCGCGCCAGAACGCGACGTATTCGGCGGGCGTGCCGCGAAAGAACTGCTGCGAGTTGGCTTCGTTCCAGATCTCGTATTTGTCGATGCGCGCGCCGTAATTTTTGATGACGTATTCGACGATTTCGGCGTATTTTTTCGGATCGGCGGGCACGGTGTGCGAACGGCCTCCCGAATCTTGGTAGCGCTGGGGGGAAATCGCGTTCCACGCCGCCGTGCCTTCGAGGATCAATTCGAGTTTGGTGGGCATGGCGAGAAAGCGTTTCATGCGCTCGTCGAGCTGCTCCCAGCGTTTGGGATCGCCTGGCGCGCCGACGGACGCGGCGAAGAGTCCGGCGCGCATCGAAGTCCATTTTTTGCCTTCTTCGGGCGGCAGATTGAACGGCCCGCGAAAGCGGCTCTGATTGAAACCGGCGCCCATGCCCACAATCCAGGTCGGCGAAGCGGCGCGCGTTTCGAGCTGAATGGCGTCGAAAAAGAGCGGCTGCGTGCCGGAATTGGCGATTTGCAGCGCCCGCGCCGCGCCTGGCGGCACGAAAATCAGCCGGTTGAACTCCATCGGCAAGCCGCTCAAATCCGCCGCGAAGGTGTTGCCCGCGCCGCCCGCTTCGATGTAGGAAAAGCGTTCGTTCCACAGCGTCTGGCCGCCCGTTTCGATGCGGAGGCCCGCATCGGAATGGGCGACCGCGCCGCGCACGCGCAGCCACGCCGCGCCCTGAAAACTCGGAAGCGGCAGACTGACCGCTTTTCCCGCTTCCAAAACGCGCGGTAGCACGCCTTTGGCGTCGAGATCGCGGCCCGAACCATCGAAGCGACCCCAGCGCGCTAATGGTTTGGCGCCTTCGGGATCAACGCCCGTCCCGACGACTTCGCGGCCCAGAAGCGGTTGAGGCGGCGCTAAATCGGCGGGAATTTCGATTTTAGCGGCGGGCGATAATTTCAGGGCGCCGCTTCCTAAATCGGTGGCGATTTTGACGAGCGCGACCGTCGTTTGCGGCCCGAATTTCCAATTTTCATCGCCTTTCGTCCATTTATCCGAGGTTGAAATCACCGCGCTGCGACCGTCTTTGCGCGCGATGAAGATTTGCGGCGTCACGTCGGCGCCATCGGCGCGCTGTGAGCGAAGGAGCGGGTAAAACTCACCGCCTTCCCAGGGCACCAGCCAGCTTGAGGGCAATTTGCCGGAAAAATCGGTGGCGGCGGGCAGATAACGTTTCCAGAGCGGGGTGGCAGTGTGTTTGGTGCCGCTATCGAACAGCCCAGGTCTGTAGAGGTAGCGCAGACCGACGTTCTGAGAAATTTCACCCGTTTCCCAGGCGAATTGCGGTGTTTCGGGCGAATACGTCCAGTTGCCATTAGCTTTTTTGGCGATGGCGGTATTGAACGGCGTGCGGCCGCCAAGCGCAACCAAAACGCCGCCGCCCTGCGAAAACGCCTGGAGATTGGGAATTGCGGCACGTGGCACGGCATCGCCGCGCGACACGAAAACATCGAATTTCTGCGCTGAAAATTGCGCGGCGTCGGCCATTTGCGCGGCGGAGACGCGCGAAACGGTGAAACCGGCGTCGGAAAGAGTTTTGGCAGTCGCGTCGAGTTCGGCGGGTTCGATCTTGAAGCGTCCGGCAAACGGCGGCGATTGCGGGTCGAAAACCGCGACGTTTTGCGCCCAGATTGGCGCGTTGCTGGCGAAAGCGAGCAGAATGGCGAATACGGCCAAACCGCGCGAGCGGGGAAAAGAAATCATCATGGGATTAGCGAGTGAGCGCTCGACTGAAGTCGGCGCTATGGGCGCGCCAGCGCGCTAACTTCCCGCCTTCGCGGGAAAACAACGCAGTGCTTTTTTCGGCGCAGGCCGAAAGTTGGGGGGCACCCGCTTGCGGGTCAGGCCCATAGCGCCGACTTCAGTCGAGCGGACTTAAAATTCCTCGAAAATGCTGGTCTTCACGGCGGCGCCTTTGACCATTTCCTCGCCCATTTTGCCCGAATTCATCCATTTGACGTGACCGTCCACATAAAGGAAATTGCCGCCTCCCAGATGACCGTTTTTCACGTTTTCGACGGTGGTGAAGGGGTTGCCGGTGATTTTGCGAAAGGCTTCTCCAGCGGCATCGTGTTTGAGGTTGTAGAGAAAATGCGGGTTGGCGTCCCACGAATCGGCGAAATACATGACTTCGCTCACGTTGCGAATTTCCGCGATGTGGCGCGGCTCGGTCGCCGAACCGGTGCGGGTGCGAGAACCGCTCGACAGATATTTATTGAGATAATGGTCGTTGTAGATGTAAGAAACCGTGAAATACGAGTTGTTGACCGCCGCCGAGTTGACGGTATCGCTGGGACAACGCCAAATCTGGCGGTTTTTGACGTAGGAATCGAGCAGTTGGCCAGGATTGCGAAGCGTTCCGGCGCCATAATCGGCGGCGTTGGTGCGGTTCGACCAGGGAAAACGCTCGTCGTAATCCTGAACGTATTGCGTGAGCGCCAAACCGAGCTGTTTCAGGTTCGACTGGCAGCTCGAACGCCGCGCGTTTTCACGCGCGCGTCCAAAAACAGGAAAGAGAATCGCCGCAAGAATTGCAATAATAGCCACGACGACTAAAAGTTCGATGAGGGTGAAGCCGCGCCTGATGCGCGAGCAAGGAAAGAGGGACATAAATTTTTCTCCACTAAAGATTCATTGAGGCGGCGCGGCGCTCGATTCGCGCACGCGCAGTTCGCCGCGCACGGTGATTTCCTGCGGCGCTCCGTCGAAACCGTCCAATCGCGCTTTAAGAAGCTCGACAACCGCTTCGCCAATGGCCTCGACGGGATGGGCGGCACTCGAAAGCGGCGGCGCGGCGTGGCGCGCGAGAGGCCGGTCGTCGTGGCCGACCACCGAAACATCCTGCGGCACGCGAATCCCTTCGCGCCCCAGTGCGGTGATGAAAGTGAGCGCGGCCAGGTCGTTCACAATCACGACACCCGTTGGCCGGTCACGGGGCGAAAGAGCGAGAAATTTCGCCGCGAACTGGCCGCCCGCGACTTCGGGATCGAGCGCGCAGCCCGCCCCGAAATTCCAGTCGGGCCGCGCTTGCAAATCCGCTTGTTTCAAAGCCGCGCAAAAACCCAGAAATCGTGGGTCGTCGGGCCGGCATTTGTTGTGATGAAAGTAAGCGAGATGGCGATGCCCCAGATCGATCAGATGGCGTGTGGCGCTACCCGTCGAATTTTCGCGGTCGAAAACTACGCGGTCGCAGCCCAGATCGAGCGGCGAATCGTAAGTCACGACCAAACCGCCCTTTTCGCTGTAGCGGCGCAGTTCGTCGAGCGTTTCCGAGGTGAGTTCGATGGTGTTGCACACGATGGCGCGCGGATTCTGGCGGCGCAGCGAATTCATCAAGGCCGTGACCGCGCCCGCCTTTTGAAACGCGAAACCACCGGTGTAAATCGGCACTTCGTAGCCCGCTTCGACCAGAGCGCCCTGAATCACGCGCAGTTTTTCGGCCTGCACGCCCAAATCGAGATAGGAAACGAAAAGCCCAATCGTGTCGTGTGAATGGCCGTTGGCCAGCCTTTGCGCGTGCGGATTGGGTTCAAATCCCAGCGTTTTAGCGGTCTCCAAAACGTGGGCGCGCGTTTTGTCGGCGATTTTGCGCTTGCCCGAAAACGCATAAGAAACCGTCATGGGAGCCACACCCGCCGCGCGCGCGACTTCGTGCATCGTCACGATGCCGCTGGACCGCGTTTTTTCAAAAGTGGAATTCATCGCTTTGTCGCCCTGCAATTTGTAGCGCTACAACAGTATACCCAGGTCGGTGAGTTTTCAAACATTGTGGCGGAAATTTTTAGTCAGCCGTTGTCATTCTTCGGTTTGGAGTGCGAATCCGAGCCGCACCATTGTGGCTTAAAAATGGCAGAATCGCGCGGCCATGTTCGATTGGATTTCCGGCATCATTGATAAGGGCAGCTATCCTGGCCTGCTGTTCCTCACTTTCATCGAAAACGTTTTTCCGCCCATTCCCTCGGAACTCATCATGCCCTTCGCCGGCCACCTCGCCAAACAGGGCGAGATGAGTTTCATTTTGGCGGTTCTGGTCGGCACGCTGGGTTCGACGCTCGGTTCGCTGCCGCTTTATTACGCCGGAAAAACGCTGGGCGAAAAGCGCCTCAAAGAGTTGGCCGACAAATACGGCGCCTGGCTCACGCTTTCGGGCGAAGACATCACCAAGTCCAAAAAATGGTTCGATACACATGGCTGGCTGGCAGTTTTCGGCTGTCGCATGGTGCCAGGGGTTCGCTCACTGATCGCGATTCCAGCGGGCATCGCGCAAATGGCGCTGCCGCCTTTTCTGCTTCTCACTTTCGCCGGTTCCTTCGTGTGGATCTTGTTTTTAACCACGCTGGGCTACTTTCTGGGCGAATCGTTTCAGAAAGTGGATAAGGTTTTGGGGCCGGTTTCCTACTTGATTTTGGGCGGGCTGATCGCGTTTGGCGCGTTCAAAGTGTGGAAACGCAAGCAGAAACAGGCGAAAAAGAAAGGATGAAGGCTAAAGGCTAAATCAAGCCGGACTGCGAGCGATTTAGCCTTTAGCCTTCATCCTTTAGCCTTTCTTTTCCTTCCTCCGTCACAGTTCTTGAAAAAGGCTGCACTGGAGCCGTTGTTATACTGGGGCGTCGTTTGCCCAGGATTTTTTATGGCTACAGCCGCTCCTTATAACGCGCCTTCGAGCGCGCCTCCGCTTAAATTTCGCCACTCGTTCTGGTGGTATCTCAAATGGGTGTTCTGGATTTTGGCCGTCGCCATTTCCTGCGCGATGGTCGCGGCCCTCAGCATCGGCAAAGGGCTTTACGACGAACTCAATAAAGTCGTGCCCGACCTCAATTTGCTGATGGCGCGCAACAAAGCCGAGCCGACGCGCGTTTACGCCGCCGACGGCAGCCTTCTGGCCGAATTTCGCGGGGAAATGCGGAAATGGATTCCCCTCAGCGACCTCAGAGTGCAGCGCACGCGGGGCGGCAAAACCGTCACCGAACCAGGCCGGCTCATCGACGCCACGCTTTCCATCGAAGACGCGCGCTTCTACCATCATCCTGGAATGGATGCCAAGCGCATCGCGGGTGCGTTTGTGGCCAACTACAAAAAAGGCAGCGCTCAGCAGGGCGGTTCCACCATCACCGAACAGCTGGCCGTCAACGTTTACCTCACGCGCACCAAAACGGTGGCGCGTCGCCTGAACACGGCGCTTCTGGCGTTGCAGTTGGAGCGGCGGCTTTCCAAAGACGAGATTCTCGAAGCCTACCTCAACGAAATTTACTACGGCAATCTCGCCTACGGCTGCGAGGCGGCTTCGCAGATGTATTTCAGCAGGAGCGCGCGCGATTTGACGATTTCCCAGGCCGCGATGCTGGCCGGAGTGCCGCAAAGGCCGTCGCGTCTCAACCCCTTCGAACACTTCGAAAACGCCAAGGATCGCCAGCGCGTGGTGCTGCGCGCCATGCTGCTCAACAAGCGCATCACCTACGCACAGTATCAGGAAGCCGTCGCCGATAAATCCATCGAACGCGACATCGAGCGCGGCAAGAAGGAATTTATCCGCCGCAGACGCGAAATCGACCGTTGGCGCGCGCCTTATTTCGTGTCGTATGTGCGCGGCTATCTCGAAAAGCAATATGGCTGGTCAGCCGACTATCTCAACAAATCGGGCCTCAAAATCTACACCACGCTCGATCCCAAACTGCAAAACATCGCCGAACGCGCTCTGGTGCGCGGCGTGACGCGGCATGGCAGCGAGTTGCAGGGCGCGCTGGTTTCCATCGACCCTCAGACGGGCCACGTCGTGGCTCTTGTGGGCGGCAAGAATTATTACGATACCGCCAAAAACGGCGAATGGAATCGCGCCGTGCAGGGCAAGCGCCAGCCTGGTTCGACGATGAAGCCCTACATCTACGCCGCCGCGATGGAAGCGGGGCTTTCGCCCAACTCCATCATCCGCGACACGCCGCTTTATCTGTGCGGCGACGCGGAATGTCCGCCAGGGCGCCGCGATCCGAGCGGACGCCGCTATCGCAAAGATGAACAGCACAAAGTTCGCAACTACGACGACGCCCATCGCGGCGCCATCACGCTGCGGAGCGCGCTGGGAATGTCGAACAACGTCGTCGCCACGCGCACCATGCTCAAAGTGGGCATTCAAAACGTGGTTCAAAAAGCGCATCTGATGGGCATTCAGTCGTCGCTCTCGCCCTACCCGTCGCTTGCGCTGGGCGCCTCCGATTTATCGCTTCTGGAACACGTTTCGGCCTACGGCGTGTTCGCCGCCAAGGGCCTTCGCGCCGAAGCCACGCCCGTCACGCGCGTCGATAACTACGCGGGCGACACCATCATCGAACAGCCCACGCCGGTGCGCGCCGCGCGCGTCCTTTCGCCAGGCGCGGCCAACGATATGTGGGATATGCTGCGCTACGTCGTCACCAGCGGCACGGGCCGTCCCGCGCAAATTCGCGGCATCGAAATCATCGGCAAAACCGGCACGACCAGTTCTCGCAAAGATGTCTGGTTCATGGGTGCCTCCAAAGACCTCGTGACCGGCGTGTGGATGGGCTACGACCGTCCGCGTCCTCTGAGTAAGCGCGCCACGGGAAGCGGCTGGTGCGCTCCGGTTTTCGTCGATTTCATGGCGCCCGCCATCGACATCTGGCGCAACAAAAAGCCGGTCGAAAAACTGGTCGAAGACGCCCGCGCGACGGCGCAGCAGCGTTTTCTGGCGCAGCAATACAAACAATACGTGCGGGCGCGGATTTGCGAGGTAAACGGATATTTAGCGACCAAAGAATGCCCTGACACGCACACCGAAGCGTTTTCGGCGGCGGGCGGGTCTCCGACGCAGTTTTGCGACGTGCATCGCCGCCAGCCCACGCGCCAGCGCGATTTGACTATGGGCGCAGCGCCCGCAGCGCCTGGCGATTTAGGTTTCGATCCGGCACGGCGTGAAAGTCCGCAGGACAACCCCGATTTTGACGCCCCCAACGCCGATCTGGGCGCGCCCGATGCGGAGGCGCCCGCTCGCCGCAACGAGGAGGAGGCGCCCAGTTTCGAAGGTGATGGCGGCGTGGTTCTGGACGAAAACAACCAGCCCGAAAACAACAGTAACAGGGATGGTCAGGTTCTGGACGACTCCGGCCAGTTCATCCCGCCCGACGCCGCAGCCGAACCCGAACCCGCACGCTGAGTTCTCACAAAGATACAAAGTTCGCACCAAAGGCACCAAGAAAATTCAAAAAAGTATTTTTGCCCTTGGTGCGAACCTTCTTGTGAGAACGAATTTCCCATCAGTTACGCAAAGACCCCATCATCGACCGGTGGGTCATCATCGCCACCGAACGTGGCCGCCGCCCTTCCGACTTCGCTCCCGAACCGCTCCCTTCGCCCAACGGTTTTTCGCCGTTCGCGCCAGGAAACGAGGACAAAACTCCGCCCGAACTGTGGCAGATGGGCCGCGACCCCAAAGCGCCCGCCGACACGACCGGCTGGCGCGTGCGCGTGGTGCCCAACAAGTTTCCGGCTCTTTCGCCAAGCGGCGAACTCGATTCGCAGGCGGCGGGAATGTTCGATTTGATGAACGCGGTGGGCGCTCACGAAGTCGTCATCGAGCATCCCGAAGCCCACTGGGACATCGCCGACGCCACGCCCGATGAAATGAGCGAAATCCTGGCCGCCTACATCGCGCGCAACCAGGCGTTGCGCGAAGACCCGCGTTTTCGCTACATCCTCACTTTTCGCAACTATGGCACGGCGGCGGGCGCTTCGATTAACCATCCGCACTCGCAAATCATCGCGCTGCCGGTCGTGCCCAAACAGGTGCGCGACCAATTAGAAGTCGCCCGCGAGCATTTCAAAGCCAAACGCCGCTCCATTTTCGGCGATCTGGTGCGCCAGGAACTCCAATCGGGCCAGAGAATCGTCGAAGACAACGCGCATTTCGTGGTTTTGTGCCCTTACGCGTCGCGTTTTCCCTTCGAGATGCAAATCTATCCCAAGCGGCAGCAAAACGATTTTACCCAGATGGGTGCCGAAGAAATCGCCGCTCTCTCCGATGTTTTGCCGCGCACCCTGGGCCGCATCAAGCGCGCGCTGGGCCATCCGGCTTACAACATGATCATGCAGACTTCGCCCATCACCGCGCCGCGCGCCGACGATCCCACCAACTGGACGACCATCGCGCAGGATTACTGCTGGCATATCGACATTTTGCCGCGTCTCACGCAGGTCGCGGGCTTCGAATGGGGCACGGGATTCTACATCAATCCGGTTTCGCCCGAAAGCGCGACGCAGTTTTTGAAGGAAGCATAGAACGTCTGGAAGCAGAAACGGCGGCCTTCGCGGGCCGTCGTTTTGTTTTATGCTCTTCCCAGGAGGCCAAATTATGAGCGTCACTTTGGTTTTGAACGATGAAATCGCCGCCCTGCTGCCGCAAAATGGCGAAGCGGCGGAGAAAAATGCTCAGGAATTGATCGTGCTGGAACTTTACCGGCGCGGCGCGGTTTCAAGCGGCAAAGCAGCGCAGTGGCTCGGCATGAGCAAGGTGGAATTCATTCGCTATTCGGGCGAGCTGGGCATTCCCTATTTCGACATGACGCCCGAAGAGTTCGAGGCTGAAATGAAGGTGGTGGAATCGTTTGCCACCAAACCGCGTCATCGTGAGCGACTCAAGCCCGCTCATAGCACTGAAGCAGATTGATCGCCTCTTGTTGTTGCGCGAGTTGTTCGAGTCCATTGTGATTCCACCCAGGGTGCAGGTCGAAATCAAACCGGCGATTCCCAATCTGCCCTCTTGGATAGAAGTTCGCGCGTGTTCACAACCGATGCCATTTTCCGTCACGGTTGCCCGTCTGGATGCTGGCGAAAGCGAAGGGCTGAGTCTGGCTTTGGAAATCGCGGCTTCGCTGGTTTTAATGGATGAAAAGCTGGGGCGCCGTCACGCGCGAAGTTTGGGCTTTGATGTATTGGGAACTTTTGGGCTTCTAACATTAGCCAAAACTCATGGACTGCTGCCGACGGTAAAACCCGACGTGGAACGCCTGATGAATGAGTTTTCTTTTCGCGTCTCGCCCTCTTTACTCCAGATGACGCTCTCGCAAAACGGGGAAGAATAAAAGTCAGGTTGGCGTTTTCGCTGAGGTTTTACTCGCCCTTGCGATCCGCTTTTTCCATAGGGTGCCCATTCATTTCGTTGTTGGGCACGACCGCTCTGTCCGCGCGCCTGGTGAGCATCGAAGGCGGCATTTCGGCTTCCAAATCGTGCCCCGACAACAGCGCGTCGCCCTCGGCATCGTCGGTTGGCCCAGGCATGAAGCGCGTTGCCAAACCCAAAATTAGGCCCGCCGTGTTGGGAAAGAGTTGATAGGCCCACGTCATCCACTGCACCGGAAGCGGAAAAGTGAGATGCCCGTCGCCGTATTTAGCGGCATCGAGAATGAGTTTCGCGGCGGCGGGCGCGTCGTAACCGCCCAAAGCCGCCATGAGTTTAAAAATCCGATATTCGGCCTGTTGATGACCTTTAAATGTTGCCATGACATGCGAACCGGTTCGCATGATGCCAGGACACACCGTCGTCACCAGAATGTCGTCTTTGCGAAGCTCGTGGCGCAGCGCGTCCGACAAGCCGACGAGGGCGAATTTCGAGGCCGCATAAGGCGCCATGTGCGGCATGGCGACCTGCCCGCCAAACGAGGCAATATTAACGATGCGCCCGCCGCCCGCCCGTTTGAGATGGGGAATCGCGGCGCGGCTGCACCAGAGCGGCGCCCAGAGATGCAGTTTCATGGCGTCGTCGAAATCGCCCTGATTCATGTGTTCGAGCGGCCCGACCGAAATAATGCCCGCGTTGTTAATCAATACATCGAGCGCCCCAAAATGAGCCGCGACCTGATTAACCGCTTCTTCCGCCTCATTTTGATTTCGCAAATCGCACGCGACAGTGAAAACCGGCGCGCCCAGCGCTTCGAGAATTTCCTTAGCGCGCGCCAATTCGGATTCGTCGCGCGAAATGAGGCCCAGTTTGGCGCCTTCGCCCGCCAGTTGGCGCGCCAGATTGAGGCCCAGACCGCGCGAGCCGCCGGTGATGGCAACGACGCGCCCGCGAAAATCCATCGCGTGGCGCGAGCGCAGCAGACGCAACAGCATCATCGTCGCGCCGAGATAGAGAGCAATTTTGGAAAGCGAAGACGCACCTTTTTTGGCGACTTTGAGGGACTTGGACATGGCGCGGTGAGCGTTTGCCAATCGCGGGCCAATTCCAGCGGAGGAGCAGAGGAGCGGAGGAGAAGGGGCTGTCTGAGCGAAAACGGTGTCTTTTTCGCTCTCACTTCCCTTCTCCTCTGCTCCTTCGCTCCTCTGCTCCTCCGCTACTGTTGCTGCGCCATTTCTTCCCAGTCGTCGCTCATGTTGAGGGCGGAATCGGGGAGAGAAATCCAGGCGGCGCTGCCCACTGGCTCGATTTCTTCGGGGCGCGGCACATCGGCGGGCGAAACGTGAACCGCGACTTTCATTTCACTGGAGCCTTTGCCGCGCGTTTTGATGTAGTTGCCGCGCGTGGGCGGAACGTCGGCGTAATCCCTGCCGACGGCGGTGCGAATGTGGCGCTCGGTCGCCAGCAGATTGTTGGTCGGATCGAGGCCCACCCACGAATAACCAGGCAACAGCGCCTCACACCAGGCGTGCGTCGCGTCGGCGATGCTTCTGTCCGAGGTATCGGAGCGGTGATGCAAATAGCCCGAAACGTAGCGCGCCGGAATTTGAACTTCGCGCAGGAGGGCGATCATGATGTGCGTCATGTCCTGGCACACGCCCTGACGCGCTTCGAGCGCGTCGTCAATGGGCGAATCGGCGCGCGTGAACTGCGCGACGTAGGCGAAACTTTCGTAAATCGTCTTGTTGAGATGCTGCACCAGCGAAATCGGGTCGTCGCGCCGTTCCCACTCGATTTCCGCCGCGAATTTCTTCAAAGCGGGCGTAGGACGCGAAAAATGCGAGGGATGCAGAAAATCCCAGTAGTCGCCGGCGCGCACGGTGTCGTCGAGCGCGTCCCAATCCTTGACGTGGCCCGAAAGCGGCAAAAGGCGCGGCGCCGAGACTTCCACCAAGCCTTCGGCGACAACCGAGAGCGCGTCGTGGGCGCTGGGGATGTCGAAATGGTGGACGATGTTGCCCAGAAAATCGCGGCGCGCGAAAATGCGCGCGCGCGGCTCGGTGGTGACTTCAAACTGGCGCACCGACTGCCCGCCTTCGGAGCGCGGGTGCATCATCACTTCCATCACGCTCTGGCGCACGGAATCGGAGTAGCGGAATCGAGTGGAATGGCGAATGGAATAGAACATGGGCTTCTCACGAGGGTTCACACAAAGAAACAAAGTTCACACAAAGAAACAAAGTTCACACAAAGAAACACAAAGATGTTAAAGGGAAACCTTTGTGTTCCTTTGTGTGAACTTTGTTTCTTTGTGTGAACCATTCCTTAATCAGTTGGCGTTACTTTCCACCGTATAGCGAATATAAGTCGAAAACAGCGCGCCGTGAATCTGCGCGCTCAAAACCGCGACATCATCCAGAAACGCCGGCAAACCGTCGTTTAGAATATCGTCCACGCCGACATAATCCAGCCGCGCGCGCAGTTTTCCGGCGACGCGAAGCAGCCGTGTGTCTTTGGCGCGGCGTCCGGTGTCTTCGCCGATGGCTTCGAGCGCGTCTTCAATGATGTCGGTGCAAAAGCGCACGCTGCGCGGCATTTCGTCGTCCAAAAGCAGAAATTCGATGATGCGGCGCGGCTGCATATCCGCTGTGTATTGCTTGCAATACGCCTCGAAACAGGTGCAGCTTTTGAGCAGTCCCACCCACTCCAGATAACTGGCGCGCGTCGCGTCCTCGACGCCTAAATTCGGGCAGTGCGCCTGAAGCAGCCGCACCGTCGCGGCGGCGCGCTCCAGGGCGCGCCCGACGCGAATGAACTGCCACGCCTGCCCGTGCGAAATGGTGTCGTCGGTGACGCCCTGAAACAGATGCGCTCCTTCTTTGACATCATCGAAAAACTGCGACGGCTGTGCCATCCATTCTTCGCGCACATCGGGCGAGCGCGCCTTGAGATAGAGCCGGTTGAGCTGTTCATACATCTCGCTCGAAATCTCCTCGCGCACCTGGCGCGCGTTTTCGCGCGCGGTTTCGATGCACGAAATAATCGAATTCGAGTTCGACGTATCGAAAGTCAGCAGTCGCGCGATGCCATAAGCGTCTTCAAGCGGCGGCGCGTCTTCGCCCAGACGAATATCGAGGCTTTGCAGCAGCAGGCGCTGATGCTCCGCGCTCGAAACGGGGCCTTTGTCGAGCAGCAAATCGAGGTTGACATCAACGAGGCGCGCCGTGTGTTCGGCGCGTTCGAGATAGCGGCTCATCCAGTAGAGCGAATCGGCGACTCGTGAGAGCATAATGGAGAGAAAATCGCCTTACATGGGCAGATCGGCGTAAGGTTTTTTGGGAATATCGTAGCGGAAGCGTTCGATGACGACGCGAACGTCGTGGGCGCTCTGGGTCTGCCAGATTTCGGGCGGATACAAAATGCGCTGGGCCACTGCATCGAGTTCAAAACACCACACCAGTGCCATCAGGGGATTCACGAAAAGCTGCGAGCCTTGCGTGCGACTCGTCGCGTGATAATCCCCAAAATGCCCTTCCAGCGCCGAGAGAATCGACGTGGAAACGATGCTGGGATGATGGGGCATTTTGCGAAACACGAACTCGGCGGCCTGACGATAAAACTCGACCTCCGGCATCTCACGCATCAGACTCCAGCAGCCCAGATAGGCGCCTTTCTCGATGAGTTCGGACACCGCTTCGAGATAATGCGCGTGACACACGCCGTGAAACGCATCGACTCCAAAACCAACGCAAGCCAGCATTTTGGTCGGCACGCTTTGCGCCGAGACTGCCAGAATCGAAGCGACATCTTCCACCGGCGTGCCCACGCCCGATTCGTCGCCGCGCATCAAGCTGTCCGTCCCGCCGTCCACCAGAACAATGGCGTCGGGCTTCAAACGCTCGATCAAAACACCGTAGCTTTCCTGCATTGGCGCCACTCCCGTCGCTTCAAAAGCGTAAACCGAAGTTTCCTCGCCGCGCCCGCGCATCCAGCGACAAAAATGCAGTTCGGGAAAATAACGCTCGTTTCCCAACGTGTCCGCCGTCACTTCCAGGAGGGAGGGCGTCAGCATTCGCCCCCGCGCGCCGTCGATGTCGGAAAACGACAAATTGGCGAGATAAGTCGTTTTCCCCGCGCGCCGCAGCATTTCGTAGAGCGGCAGGGCGCAGAAAAAATCGAAACCGCCGCCCGCGCCAGCCAGCAAAACGGTTTGGGCCGACTCTAATTTTTCGAAAAATGGCAGAGAAAACATAGTTTTAGAAGCGAAATAAATTCGCAGCCAACGAAAATGTCGGCCTTCGCCGACAAAGAAACTGCGGTGCTGTCGGCGAAGGCCGACATTTTCGTTGGCTGCGAATTTATTTCGCTTTCAATCATCCAAAACCCAGGTATCTTTGCTGCCGCCTCCCTGCGACGAATTCACGACCAAACTGCCTTTTTTAAACGCCACGCGCGTCAGACCTCCAGGCACAATGGTAGGCCGCTCGCCAAACAGCACGAAAGGCCGCAAATCGACGCAGCGCGGCTCGACCTGCCCCTCCATAAAGCACGGCGCGCGCGACAGCGACAGCGTGGGCTGCGCGATGTAGTTGCGCGGGTCGGCCTTCACTTTTGCGGCGAAATCGGCTTGTTCGGCCTTGGTCGAATGCGGGCCTATGAGCATTCCATAACCTCCCGCTTCGCCCACCGCTTTGATGACGAATTGGTCGATGTTTTCCAAAACGTGCTGCATTTGCGGCGGGTCGCCGCACAAAAAGGTCTCGACGTTGGGCAGAATCGGGTCTTGACCGAGATAATAGCGAATCATCTGCGGCACATAGGCATAAATCGCTTTGTCGTCGGCCACGCCGGTTCCCAGCGCGTTGCACAAGCCGACATTTCCGGCGCGATAGGCGTTGAGAAGTCCTGGCACGCCCAGACTGGAATCGGAGCGAAAGGAAAGCGGGTCGATGAAATCGTCGTCCACGCGGCGATAAATCACATCGACGCGCTGCAAACCGCTCGTGGTTCGCATATAAACGATGTTGTCGTGAACTAATAAATCGCGGCCTTCGACCAGTTCGATGCCCATCTGACGCGCCAGAAAAGTGTGTTCGAAATAGGCCGAATTGAAGATGCCTGGCGTTAAAACGACAATCGTGGGTTCGGGCCGGTGCGGCCGAATTGAAGATGCCTGGCGTTAAAACGACAATCGTGGGTTCGGGCCGGTGCGACGGCGCCAGAGCGCGCAGCGTCGAAAGCAAAACCTGGCCGTAGTGGTCAACGGGCCGCACCTTGTAATCGCGGAACAAACTCGGCAGAACCTGTTTCATCACCTGGCGCGAAGTCAGCATATAGCTCACGCCCGACGGCACGCGCAGATTGTCTTCTAAAACGGTGAATACGCCATCGGGACGGCGGATGAGGTCGGTGCCGCCAATCGAAACCCAGATGTCGCGCGGCGGGCGCACGCCGCGCAGTTCGCGGCGAAAATGTTTGCAGGTGTAAATCAGTTCGCGCGGAATGGCGCGGTCGGAGATGATGCGCGCCTCGCCGTAGAGGTCTTTGAGAAACAGATTGAGCGCCGTCATGCGCTGAATCAGGCCCTTTTCGATGGTTTCCCATTCTGTGCCGGTGATGATGCGCGGCAGCAAATCGTAGGGAAAAATGCGCTCGGTTCCGCCCTCGTTGCCGTAAACCGTGAAGGTGATGCCCTGATTCAAAAACGAGAGGTTGGCGGCCTTTTGAAAGCCTTCGAGTTCGTCGGGGTCGATCTGGCGCAGGCGCTGGTGAAGCCGTAAATAACTATCGCGCGGCAGGCCCCTGGCGTTGAACATTTCGTCGTAAAAGGCGGCGTCGAGATCGTAGGCGTGAAAGGGCGGCGAAAAATCGGGCGCCACCGGCTTGAACGGCGCAAACGGCGCGAATTCGAGAGGCTTGGTGTCGGTCATAAAAGCGGAAAACGACGAAGTTGTTTCAAGTGTAACAAGCGAAAATTACGGGAATGTTTCTCGCATCGAACAGTTAAAAACGTCCCAGCCCATGCCGCAAATCACGCTTCACATCGATATCAATGCGCCGATTCAAACCTGCTTCGACCTCGCGCGCGACGCCGCTTTTCACGTCGAAACCGCGCGCGAAAGCGCCGAACGCATCGTCGCGGGCAAATCTCGCGGCCTTTTTGAACGGGGCGACGAAGTGACGTTCGAAGGCCGTCACCTCGGCGTGCGCCAGCGTCTCAGTGCCAAAATCATCGAGATGGACGCGCCCTATTCTTTCGCCGACGAAATGAGGCGCGGCATTTTCGTCTCACTGCGCCATGATCACCGGTTCGAGACTTTGCCGAACGGCCAGACCCGCATGACCGATATTTTGACCTGGCGCTCGCCGTGGGGAGTTTTAGGAAGGATAGCCGACAAACTCGCCGTCGCAGCGCATTTGCGGAAGTTTTTAAAACGGCGCGCAGAGCGAATTAAGGCGCGCGCCGAAATGAAAAGTTAATGGCCACAAAAGACACAAAAACACAAAAGGGGAGTCTCAGTAGCCCAACTTTTGTGTTTTTTGTGTCTTTTGTGGCCAATTCTTAATCCGGAGCGACTGCGGTTATTTAACGACCCAGTAGATCCCAACCGCGCACGCCCACAAGCCGGTGAGCGCGCGCACGCCGTAGGTGATGGTCGTGGCGCGCTTTTCGCCGAACGATAAAATCGTGCCCAGCGCGGCGGCGTAGGCGCCCATCGCCAGCAACACGCCGAAACTGAAACCCACCGTGAAAGCGAAAACTTTCCAGTAGCTTTGCGATACCGCCACCACCGACTGGCCCACGAAAGCGGCGGTTCCGGCGGCGCCGTGCAGCATTCCCATCCACAGCGAATCGTGCGAGTGCGAATGCGTGGTGCCGTCGGCGTGCGTATGCGACCGTCCCTCCGCCCCCTCCAATTGCGCCAGTTCTTCGGGCGTGTGCTTGTGAGCGTGGGTGTGGCCCAGAAAACTGGCGCGCAGTTGCGCCAGCGTCCACACGCCCAGCACGAAGAGGGCGACGCCCACCAAGCGTTCGAGAGAACTGGCCACGCCTTCCGACACCGAAAGCCGCAAAAAATACAGCACGCTGCCGATTAAAAGCAGGCTGAAACCGTGTCCAATCGCCCACTTGAGGCCGAAGAGCGCGGCCTCGCGCGGTTTGGGTTTTTGAGCCACGAACGTCGAAACCGCCGTCATATGATCGACTTCAAACGCATGGGTCAAACCCAATACGCAAGCGCCAACTAAAAGCAGTATAAATTCCCAGGTCATTGAAATTCCTTTTTAACCGGCGCTCACCGCCTATCCGGATAGCAGCGACTAAAGTCACCGCAACAACGACGCGAAACCTGCCTTCGCAGGTTGGGGGCATCCAGTCCGCGCAGGCGGACTTCGCGTCGTTGTTGCGGTGACTTTAGTCGCTGCAAACCACCTCTTTACATAGGCTCTAAGGCGTTCCGACGGCTTGCAGCGTCAGCGCGGCTCCAATAATGGTGATGACGGCGGCGCTGCCGACCGGCAAATAGCGGGCGAGAACGCCGTCTTCGCCAAAACTTTGGAAACGGTTCAGTTTCTGACGCGCCGCGACAACGGTGAGGCCAATGAGAATGAGCGCCGCCGCCAATCCGATGCTGAAAGCCGCAATCAAGACCATACCATAGCCGATGCGATGCAGTTTCACGGCGGCCAGCAACACCACGAGCGCTTCGGGACAGGGCACGATGCCGCCCGAAATTCCCAGCGCGAGCAGAGTCCGCATCGTCACCGGCCCTTCGGGAACCGCGTGAGAATGAGTGCGCCCGCCGTGCGAGTGAACGAGGCCGTGAGCGTGAGCATGTTCGTGGTCATGATCGTGATGATGCTCATGATCGTGATCGTGCCCATCATGGTCATGGGAATGTTCGTGACCGTCGTGCGAGTGGGTGTGCGGCCCGTGCGAGTGCCCGTGACCGATTCCCAGCAGTTGCCAGCGACTCATCAAGAGCCACAGGCCGACGCCGAAAATGATGAGGCCGCTCGCCGCGCTCAGGGCCGGAAAAAGGCGCTCCGGCAGAATGTAGCGCGAAGCGAACAGAAGCCCCAACCCCAGCGCGAAAACCCCGAAAGTGTGAGTGATGGTGACGACCAAACCCAGCAAGACGGCATGACGCGGCGTGCCGCGCGAACCGACCAGATAGGCCGCGACCATCGTTTTCCCATGCCCTGGCGAGAGAGCATGAACGCCCCCGAAGAGAAACGCGACGAAAATGCCGGCCAGAACCAGTCCAGGCGTCAGTTCGCGTTCGGCGATGCTCTGGGTGAAGCGATTCTGCGGCGTTTGACCGTTGGCAGCAGGCGCCGCCGCTTCTGCCGAAGTTGGGGCCGCAGGCGAATCGGCGGTGAGAGTTGCCCCTGAATTCGTCGCGCCGCCTGGCGTGGTCACCTGAAAAGCGGCTTCTCGCTGGCGCGGCGGCACGATGTCGGGATCGGTGGGAAAAACCGTCAATTGCCGGCTGCGGTCGCCCGTAGCGGCGTTCGACTCGCGAATGGCGCGGCCCGTTCCGGCGAGCGCGAGGATTTCCATCCATCCGACGCGCCCTGGGAAATTATCGTCGCGATAAACCACGCGATGCGCGGCGCGGGCCGTGAGAGGCACGGCGAATTCCATCGTGACGTGCATGGTTTCCAGCCCGCCCGCGCCAGGACGCAATTGCAGTTTGGCGTTTTTTGGACGGAGAGGAACGCGCCGCCCATCCAGTTGCAGCGACAGATTCTGGGCGAAAACGGGGGTTTCGGTCTGAAGAAAAGTGGTTTTCTCGCGGTCGGTCACTTTGCCGTCGCCGTCGCGGTCGAGCCGCGTCATTTGGTCGGCGGTGGGGATTTCGGCGAAGTCGAGAATGTAACGCAGCGCCAGTTCGCCGGCGCGCGCTTCGAAACGCGCATAGTGGTTGATGGAAAAGTTGCCCATCGGATGCGCCCGCGTCGGGCGCGCCCATAAGCTCATCAGCGCGCACAAGAGGCCCAAAACCCACGGAAAACGAAAAGTGACTCTCATGAAATTCGATGGGGCTTATCCCGATTTCGCCGTCTCCAGCCGAGCCAGAAGAGCGCGAGCATGAGCGGGCGCGGTGGGATGAAACCTGGGATTGATGCTTAAAGCCCGTTGCAGGTATTCGCGCGCGCGCCCTTTCCGGCCCTGCGCCGCCGCGATGGCGCCCGCGTGATACCACAGCGAAGCGTCGCGCGTTTTCCACTTCAGCGCCCGCTCCGAAGCGGCGGCGGCCTCGGAGAACCGGCCCTTTTTATAAAGCACCCACGCCAGAGTATCGTGGGTGTAAATATCGTGGCGAAAGCGCAGTTCGCCGCGCGCCAACGTGAGCGCTTCATCCAAATTGCGATTGTGATCGGCGTAAAAAAGCGCGCGCTGGCGGTCGTAAACCACGCCCTGAGCGCGATCCAACTGGCCAATTTGCTCCACCAACCGAAACTGCTGCCCCGCTTTGACGCTTTCGCCCAACGCCGCGTGAGCATCTCCGAGCAGCGCCAGAGTTTCCGGCGCCGGAACGATGGCCGCCGCTTTGCCCGCCCACTCGATGGCGCCGCGCCAGTCGCCGCGATTGGCGTGAAGACGCGCCAGCGCCGCCATGCTGCGGTAATCGCGCGGAAAAACGCGTAGTGCCGACTGGTAAGACTTCTCCGCTTCATCCAAACGCCCCATCATCGCATAACGATGGCCCTCGCGCTCGTGAAACCACGCCACGCTCTGGTGCGGCATATCGAGGTTAGCCTCGGCTTTTCGCGCCGCCTGCTGCGACAACTTCAGCGCCCCCTCCGAGTTGCCGCCGATTTCCATCAAACGCGCGCGCAGTTCCAGATAAGCCGGATCTTCGCCCTCGGCAGGCGCGCGCAACAGGTCGCGCTCCGCCGCCTGGTAGTCGCCCATCTCGATTTGAATGCTGGCACTCTGCCGAAAGGCCATGCGGTCGTATTGGGCGGCGCGGCGCGCGGCGGCGAGCGCTTCAGGAAAACGATGCTGCGCCACCAGCGCGCGCGACAACTGCAAAAAGGCGTCGCCGTTGTTGCGCGTGCGAAGTTTCAGAGAAGCGCGCGCGGCTCGTTCGGCTTTGTCGATGTCGGTGCCATCGCCGCTTTCGCGGTAGCTTTCGAGATACCAGCGCGCCAGCATCGCGCGATTAAGCGCGCTTTGCGGGTCACGTCTGGCCTCCAACGCATAGAACTCGACGGTCTGATGCACCAAATCGGGATTGTAAGGTGCGCGCGCTGCCGAAACCGTTTTTTCGGGAAGAGACGGCTGCGCCGCGCGAGTCCGCAACATCTGAAACCCAAGGCCCGCCACGACAACGCTCGCGCAAAGCAGGGGCAGAACAAAACGGCGCGGCTTCATATCGGGTTTCAAATCGGAGTTTCGACGGCCAAAATGAAAAATCGAACGTCCAAAGCGCGAAAAATGGGTCTTTCACGCTTCGGACGCTCGATTGGGGGTGCGACGTGAGAGAACCAGGGCTTGCAACGTAAAAATCGAAACGCCTTGATTTTCACGTTGCCAATCCCAGTCTCGAAATTATTTGGGGTCGCCCAAATAGGGGAAATCGTTGCGGTAGTTCTTGGCACCGGCGCCCACGTTGTCGGTGGTGAACGAGGGCTTCGTCTTGCCATCGTCGGGAGCCAGGCCCAGCGCGGAAATCGTATTGCCGAAAACGATGCCGAGTGAAATATCGACAACGTCGTCCTGCAATTTCCGCCCGCCAAACCTGCCGCCAGTCGCGCCGCCGGTTTCCGAACCGAGGTAAGACGCCGGCCCGCCCTGCGACAAATCAACGACCATCACGTCCGGCACCAAAACCGATTTGATGACATCTTTGATCTGGCGCGAACGCTCCGCCGGAAAGGTCAGAAAGCTCTCGATATCGTTGGCGAGCTGCGACGGGTCTTCCGTCGGCGGGATGCGATTGTTGATGCGGTGGCGGTCGTTGGCAAAGGTAGCCAGCACTTCATTGACAACCGGACGAGCCAGGCGATCCTGCTGGACAAAGGTGCGGCCGCTGGTTCCGCCGTTGGTTCCGCCGCCAATGAGATCGTTACCGCCGCCGCAGCCAGCCATGCCGGCCACCGCCGCGACGCCGGCAAGCGCGCTCAATTTATAAATATGTTTCATGGGTTACTTCCTTTTTAATTTACTGCTGTTAGCGCGCAACGCTGGTGGTCATCCAGACGCCGATTTTTCCGGTGCCCAAGCGGGCCTTGGGCAGTTCGACCACGAATGCCAACAGATTGAAGTTGGCGAAGAAGTCCTGGGCCTGGCCTGGAGGACGGAATCCTGGAGCCATCGGCTCGTTGGGGTTTTCTGGAGGCGACTTGAGACCGAGCGGAACAGCGCGGTCGGGCAGAATGTTGGCGAGTTGCTCGAAGTCGAGGAAAAAGGGATCGGAGCGCACGCCGGCGAAAACTCTCATGCGATTGGCAGCCGCAACATTGTTCGGGTTGGTGGAAGTGGTGCCAGTAGAAGTGGTGCCAGTGCCATTTGCGCCAGCCGATCCAAGGTCAACCGTGAAAGGCTGATTGATGGTGCCCGTCGCCCTATTCCCACCTTCGAAAACTGTAGTGGTGCCGGTGCGCGAGGGGCGAACCGGACCGGAAACGAAGACCCTTTGCGAAGCGCCAGTGCCTTCAAAGCGCGCTTGAATCACCAAATCTTCCACAAAGTCGCCCGAAGTGTCGATCTTGAACTGATAAAGCACATCCTGATCAAAGGAAAAGTTGGCGGCTTGCCCTGCGGGAATGAGGGGGCGCACGCTCATAGTGAGCACGACGTTGTTGGGGTCGGCCCCTGGAAAGATGTGCAAATCCGTCAAATCGGTGCCTGGTTTCTGCACAACTTCAACAGTGTCGCCGTGGTCGGAGCCGATGGCGAACTGGCTGACTCCAAAAGTCAGTGCGGCGGCGGCCAAAACTCCGGCGCCGAGCAGGTTTTTCCTGCGTTTGCTCGAAAAATTCATTGCGTTTCTCCCAAAATGGTGAGTTAGTAACGACGACTCTAATGAGTCGCCCGATGAAGAAAGTCGTCACTCCGTTTCAACAGCAAGCGAAACGGGGTGGTGCTTACAACACAGTTCTATTCACTATAGCACCCTCGGCGCCCCAAAAAAAGGGAAACCCCTTGTTTTATTTTTTATTTTTTCTGTTCAAAACAAGAAATCACACTTCCGCGAAGCCAAAAACGAAGGCTTTTTGGTCTGGTATGCCAAGTTTAATGCTTGAAATGGCGCGCGCCGGTAAAAACCATCGCCACGCCTTCGCGGTCGCACAATGCGATGGAGTCGGCGTCGCGGTTGGAGCCGCCAGGCTGAATAATCGCCGCAATTCCCGCGCTGGCGGCGGCGGCGGGGCCGTCGTCGAAGGGAAAAAACGCATCCGAGGCCAAAACCGCGCCCCGCGCGCCTTCGCCCGCGCCCTTGAGCGCCAGTTCCACGCTGTTGACGCGGTTCATCTGCCCCGCGCCCGCGCCGAGGAGCGAGCCATTTTTCGCAACGGCAATCGCGTTGGATTTGAGATGCTTGACGCACTTCCAGGCGAAGAGTAAATCGCGCATTTGCGCCTCTTCGGGCGCGAGCTGCGTCACGACTTTCACATCCGACGCTGCCAGTTCGCCCCGATCCAAATCCTGCACCAAAAGTCCGCCCGACACGCGCTTGAAATCGACATCGGCTTCGCGCGGAAGCGTGGTTCCGGCATCCAGAATCCGCAGGTCGGCGCCCCAGCCCGCGCGGTTTTGCAGCAGTTCGAGCGCCTGCGCGTCATAGCCTGGCGCGATGATGGCGTGATACAGCGAACCTTTGACAATGATTTCGCGCGCCGTCTGGGCATCCACGACGCGATTGCAGGCGATGATGCCACCAAATCGCGAAACCGGATCGGCATCGCGCGCCGCGACAAAGGCTTCCGCAAGCGTTGGGGCAATCGCGCAACCGCACGGATTGGCGTGTTTGACGATGCACGCGGCGCTCTCATCGAACTCGCAGACCAGATTCCAGGCGCCGTCCAGGTCGAACAAATTGACGAACGACAAAGCGATACCCGACAACTGCCGCGCGCGCGCCAGCGAACCTTCTCCGGCGCGGCTTTCGACATAAAACGCCGCTTTTTGATGCGGATTTTCGCCGTAGCGCAGGTCGAAGGCTTTTTCGTAGGGCAGGCGCAGCGAATCGGGCATGGTCTGGCCGCTCAAATAAGTGGTAATCGCCGCGTCGTAGGCCGAGGTGTGCGCGAAGGCTTTGGTCGCCAATTGTTTGCGGGTTTGGAGCGTCGTATCGCCGTTTTTGAGTTCTTCGAGAACGAGGTCGTAATCGGCGGGATCGACCACAATCGTGACGCTCTGGTAGTTTTTGGCGGCGCTCCGCACCATCGAAGGGCCGCCGATATCGATGTTTTCCACCGCTTCGGCGAGCGTGACATCGGGACGGGCGACGGTTTCTTCAAAGGGATACAAATTGACGCAAACCAGGTCGATGGGCGCGATGTTTTGCGATGCGATGGCTTCCATGTGCTCTGCCACGTCGCGGCGCGCCAGCAGACCGCCGTGAATCGCGGGATGCAGAGTTTTGACGCGCCCGTCCATCATTTCGGGAAAGCCGGTGACGCTTGAAACATCAGTCACGGCCAGCCCAGCCTCGCGCAGACTGCGCGCGGTGCCGCCCGTCGAAAGAATCTCAAAACCGAGTTCGACCAGCCCCGCCGCGAAGGGAGCAAGGGAATTTTTGTTGGAAACCGAAAGAAGCGCGCGTTTTTTCATCATTTAAAAGAATAGCCACAAAAGACACAAAAACACAGAAAGGCAGCTTCGATAGCCCAAATTTTGTGGTTTTTGTGTCTTTTGTGGCTATAAATTGTTTTTCCGCACCCGCCGGCCTTCGATGCGGACTTGATCGTGCAAAACCCACTCGATGCACTGCGGATAAAGCCGGTGTTCCTCGTTTTGCACCCGCATAGCGAGGCTGTCGGGCGTGTCGTCGTCATCCACTGGCACGCACGCCTGCGCCAGAATCGGGCCGGTGTCGTAGCGCTCATCGACCAGATGAACGGTGCAGCCCGACACTTTGCAGCCGTGTTCCAGAACCGCGCGATGCACGCGCGTCCCGAACATCCCCTGCCCGCCAAACGCCGGAAGCAGCGAAGGATGCACGTTCAAAACGCGGCGCGGAAAGGCTTCGAGCAGAACATGGGTAACGTAGCGCAAATAGCCGGCGAGAACCACGACCGAAACGCCTTCTTCGTAAAGCGCGTCGGCGACGCGGTGATCCCACTCTTCGCGTTCGAGGCCATCGGGCGGCAGAATCAGGGTTTTGATGTGGGCGTCACGGGCGCGGGCGACGGCGCCGTGATTTTCCGAGGTCGCAATTAAAAGCGCGACTCGCGCGTGGAGGTTATCTCCAGCGATGGAATCTAAAATGGCCTGGAAATTCGTGCCCCTGGACTGGCCCGAAACTAAAACGCCGATACGGCGGGAATTTGACACGATGGATGCTTTGTAATCAGAAATGGGCCTCGCAGAGATGTGTCGAAAACGCACCACAGGCCACCGTTTCGGAAACGGTGGCCTGCTGCAATTGCCTCAACTATTTTACCGCGTTTCGATTTCGCGCCGCGCCAGTTTCACTTTGTCGCCAGCCACCGGCGCGGCGGGAGCCGTTTTCACATAAACGGGCCGAATTTCGTTCTGATAATAAAGCTGCACGCGCGCCAGCATGAGGCCGTTGTTGTAAGTCCACAGCGCGGTCTGGCCGCCCGCAAGGGGAGCGGGATCGTCGTAAGAGAGCACCAGTTTGTCGTCGAGATAGCAGGAAATCTTGCCGCCGACTTTATCGACGCGCGCGAACCACCAGCGCCGGTGCATCTCCTCGTTGCCAGGCCGCCCGTCGGTGAGGCGTGGCAAAACCGCTTCGGGCGCGCTCGAACTCGCCACGATTTGCCCGTTTTTCATCAAAATCGAGCGCGTGTTGTCATCGGCGCCAGCGATAAAGGTGTAGCCGGTCGCCAAACTTTTGCCGTCGCCGCAAATGGTGACGGCGGCATCGGCGGGATATTCGGGCCACGACGCCACGCCCGACATGCCCATTTTAAAGGCGAAATAAACCTGCGCCGACTGGTCGCCGGAGAGTTTGCGCTTGTTCCAGATGGCCGCGACTTCATCACTGCGCCCGCCGAACCAGCTCCAGCCAGGCGAACAGCTCCACCGGTTGGTCATCTCCCACACGCCCGATGCAATTTTCCAATCGGTGGGCGCGGTCGAGAAGGTGTAGTCGTAAACGTGGCGCGTTTCGACGTTCACGCCTTTGAAATCGGGCAAAGCGCCCGAAAACCCGATGGAAGTGGGCGAAACCGCAGTCGGCGCGGCGAAACTCGGCGCGGCGAGGGCGCCCAGGGTCGTCAAAAGCCCAAAAGCGGCGGTGGAAAAGTGGCGGGAAGTCGTCATCGGCGGGTTAAGACCTCTGAGGCGGCGCGAAGTTGCTCCCAAATGCGTAAGTCATTTTTCTTCTAAAATCGCCTTGAGGCGGGGCGCGGCCACGGTTTTGATTTTCTCATCGCGCTCCCGTATCAAAACATCCCTTTCGCCCCCTCGCGCGCTTCGAAGTTTCACGTCGTAAGGCGCGCCAACTTCTTTCGCCACTGCTTCGACGGCGGCATCTACCTTTGCAACCAGCACCTTTTGCACTGGGGTGAGAAGAAGCGCATAACGCGCGCGCACCTCACGAATGCCTCGCACTATTTCCTGCGCCAGGCTTATCATGGCGAGTTTTCGCTCCTCGGCGGTCGGTTTGATGCCGCGTTGTCTTTCTTCCCTACGGTGCTTTGACTGCTCGGCGAGAATCGGCGTTATCACTTCGGCGTAAGCCACTTGCATCTGTTTTTTCTGTTCGGGAGTAAGCAAAAGCGCCGCGTCGAGATCGCTTTGCACGCGATAGCTGTGAGGCGAGAAAAAACCGTGTTGCAGGGTGGAATTTTGCCTTGCCTCCGCTTTAGCCGTCGCAGGTTGAGCGATGGCACTCCCGCCACACAGAAAAAGCGCGCACAGCAACCATCGAGTTTTGAGATTTTGCATGCAATTGAATTTCATGGTTTTCTCTCGACCTTGCCGTTTCAATAAATGTTCCCGCCAAAACTAAAAGCCCCGCGAAAACGTTTTCGCGGGGCTTTTGAGGTGCGTTAATGATTTATTTGTTGAAGAAATCGGCGTTGATGGGAATGTAATTCTTCCATTCCGAGGGCAGCGCCGAATCGTCGTAAATCGCCTCGACCGGACATTCCGGCTCGCAGGCGCCACACGAGATGCACTCGTCGGGGTTGATATACATCTGTGGGCTGTCGTCGTCGCCGTGAATGCAGTCCACGGGGCACACCTCGACGCACGCTTTGTCTTTCACTCCAATACACGGTTCGGCAATGATATAAGCCATGATTTTCTCCTTTTCAGGGTCGCTGTTTCGACTCCTCTTTCAATTTAAGGACCAATGGCGTGTTTCGTCCAAAACTTATTCGCTATGAGCGCCATTGAGAAACTCAATATCAATCGAAATGCGCCGCATTGAGTTTGATGTAATGGCGCCATTTCTCCGGCACTTCGTATTCATCGTAAATCGCGGCAACGGGGCACTCGATTTCGCAGGCACCACACGACGTGCATTCGTTGGGATTGATGAACATCTGCGTGTTGTCTTCGCCGCCGTGAATGCAGTCCATCGGGCAAACATCAACACACGCTTTGTCTTTGACGCCGATACAAGGCTCGGCAATGACATAGGCCATAATTTTTCCTCCTGCATTGAGATTAAGGCCAGAGAACCTGCCGCGTCCAAGCGTTTGTTTCGATGAAAGCGATTGAGGCGCGCTCAATCGGAACCATTGAGCGGCTTTCAATGGGGCGCATCGGAAAAACCAATGGCCCCAGCGCCGGACGCGGCCAAAGGCGCGCGTATAATTTGAGACATGGAACTTCGTCACCTGCGTTATTTTCTGGCCGTCGCCGACGCCGCGCATTTCACCAAGGCGGCGCAAAAACTGTGGGTTTCGCAGCCGACTTTAAGCCAGCAAATCAAGCAATTGGAAGAAGAACTCGGCGCGCCTTTGTTTCACCGAGGTTCGGGCGGCGTGCAATTAACCGGCGCGGGCGAAAAATTCCGGCCCTACGCCGAGCGCGCGCTGCACGAAATGGAAGCGGCGGTGATGGCGCTGGGCGAATCGGAGGCGGTGCCAGGCGAATCGCTGCGCGTTGGGGCGCTGGAAACGACGGGCGATTATTTGCTGCCCGAAGTCGTGGCGCGCGCGGTGAGCGAATCGCGGATGCAAATCAGTGTCGAAACGCTGCCCGCGCTGGAGTTGCAATGGGCTGTGGCGCGCGCTGAACTCGATCTGGCCATTGGCGCGCTTCCCGCCGCGTCCGTCGTGGCCGAGCCGCTTTTCGATGAAGATCTGGTGCTGTGGGCGCCGCCCAATCATCGTTTGTCGAACGCGCGGCGCGCTCGATTGGCCGAACTCGATGGCGTGGGCGTGTTTTGCGTGTCGGAGGCGTCGGCGCTACGCGCGCTTTTGAACGATGGCGCGGGCCGCGCCGGTATCGAACTGAAAGTTTTGGCCGAATTCCCTTCGGCGGAAGCCGTTTTGCGCGCCGCGACTGCCGCCGCTTTGCCCGCGATTCTGCCCGCGCCCATGCTGCAACTGCAACACGAACAGGCCCATTCGAGCGGCTGGCACGCCGTCGCGCTCACCAACCCGCGCCCGCATCGCACCATCGCACTTTTGCGGCGCAAAGGCCGCGAGGAAAACCCCGCCTTGCGCGCGTTCGTGGCGCATCTCAACGGCGTGGTCGGCGGGCTTTTGAAACCGGAATAGACGAATTCAACACAAAGAACACCAAGGAAAAACACAAAGAACCACGAAGAAAATAAAAATCTTCGTGGTTCTTTGTGTTTTTCCTTGGTGTTCTTTGTGTTGAAACCTTCAGCGCTGCACGCGCCCCGAACCGTCGCCGCCCATCAGCGCCTCGACTTCGCCAACCGAAACGAGGTTGAAATCGCCCGCAATCGAATGTTTAAGGCACGACGCCGCGACCGCGAATTCGAGCGCGTCCTGGCCCGATTTCCCCGTCGCCAGACCGTAAATCAAGCCGCCCGCGAAAGAGTCGCCGCCGCCCACTCTGTCCACGATTTGCAATTCGTATTTGCGGGAATTGAGAACGAGATTTTCGTGTAAAAGCATCGCCGACCAGCCGTTTTTGTCCGCCGAGTAGCTTTCGCGCAGCGTAATCGCCACAGTTTGAAACCCAAATTTCCCCGCCAATTCCCGCGCCACTTGTTCGTAACCCGCATGCCCGATTTGCCCGCCCGAAACATCGGTGCCGTGCGCTTTGATGCCGAACACTTTTTCGGCGTCTTCCTCGTTGCCAATCGCCACGTCCACGAACTCCATGATCTCGCTCATTGTCGCCTGAGCCTGCGCGGGCGTCCACAATTTTTTGCGATAGTTGAGATCGCACGAAATCGTCAGTCCCATCTCTTTGGCGGCACGGGCCGCTTCTTTAGTCGCGGCGGCGACATCGGGGCCGAGCGCGGGCGTGATGCCGGTGAAATGAAACCAACTCGCGCCGTCAAAAATCGAATTCCAATCGAATTCGCCCGCTTTAACGCCCGAAATTGCGCTTCCGGCGCGGTCATAAACCACGACACTCGCGCGCTGACTGGCGCCGGTTTCGAGGAAATAAATCCCAATGCGCTCACCGCCGCGCGCGATTTTCGAGGTGTCCACGCCCAATCCGCGCAAATTTTGAATCGCGCCCTCGCCGAAGGGATTCTTGGGCAGTTTGGTGACGAACGCGGCGTCCAGACCGTAGTTGCACAGCGAAACTGCGACGTTGGCTTCGCCGCCGCCGTAAGTGAGTTCGAGTTGCGAAGCCTGCGAAAACCGCAAACGCTGGGGCGTCGCCAGACGCATCATTATCTCGCCGAAAGTGACAATTTTCATGGTTTCCTTTTAGCCACAGAGAACACAGAGAAGACACAGATGAACACAGAGAAATCTTTTAAAATTCTGTGTCTCTCTGTGACTCTTCTGTGTTCTCTGTGGCTTATTTTGCTCTCGCCTCAGCGATTTTTTCGATGAATTCGCGCGCGGTGCGCGTGATTTTGTCGTAGTCGCCGCTTTTGGCGCCGCCAATCAAGCTCGAACCCGCGCCCACCGCCACCGCGCCCGCTTCGATCCACTCGCCCACGTTGCTCACATCGACACCGCCCGTTGGCATGAGCGGCGCCTGGGGAAGCGGGCCTTTGATGCTTTTGATGAAACTCGGCCCGAACGCTTCGCCAGGAAAGAGTTTGATGATGTCGGCGCCCACTTCCATCGCTTCGATCACATCGCGAATCGTCATCGCGCCTGGCATGATCGGCACTTGGTAGCGATTGCACAAACGCACCGTTTCGAGGTTGAGCGAGGGCGAAACCACATAAGTCGCGCCGCTGAGAATGGCAATGCGCGCGGTTTCGGGGTCGAGAACCGTTCCCGCGCCCAGAATGAGTTCAGAGGGTTTGTAACGCTCGGCGAGAGCTTCAATGACTTTATGCGCGCCAGGGACGGTAAAAGTCACCTCAATGGCGGGGCAGCCGCCCGCGAGCGTCGCTTCGGAAATGCGAATCGCCTGCTCCGCGTTTTCGGCGCGCACGACGGCGACGAGGCCGGTCGAGGTGAGGCGTTGGAGAATGTTGAGTTTGGGAATCATAGTGAAGTTCGCTGATAGGACGCTAACTTCGTTCGCTACCTTTGGACGCTACTTTTCCGCGACTTCTTTTCTAAAAAAGTTGCAGGGCCGAAGGCATGGCGTCCGAAGGTAGCGGACGAAGTTAGCGTCCTATTTACCAATTAAAGCGTGCGTAAGTGGAAACCGCCGTCCACGTTGAAAACTTCGCCGGTGGAAAAGGGAAAATCGCCGCGCGCAATCGCCGCAACTGCGCGTCCGATGTCGCTCGGCTCGCCCCAGCGTTTGATGGGCCAGGCGCCCTCGGCGATCATTTTGTCGTATTTTTCCTTGACGCCGCCCGTCATATCGGTGGCGATCACGCCAGGACGTATTTCGTAGACGCCGATGCCATATTCCGCCAGACGCGCCGCGAACAGCGCGGTGAGCATTCCAAGACCGGCTTTGGCGATGCAGTAATCGCCGCGATTAGTGGACGCCGTATACGCCGAAATCGAAGAAATTGTCACGATTTGCGGCGCGAATTCTCTCCAATTCTGAGAAATCATCTGATTCGCCACGAGTTGGGTGAGAAAATAGGGGCCTTTGAGGTTGATACCGATGAGCCGGTCGAACGATTCCTCGCCCGCTTCGAGAATATCGGCGCGCACGTTGGGCGCGACTCCGGCGTTGTTGACCAGCAAATCAATGCGGCCATATTTTTCGACGGTTTCGCGCACCAATCGATGGCGGTCATCGCTCGAAGACACGTCGGCTTGAACGGTGATGCCATCGCCGCCCGCCGCGCGCACCATTTCCAGGCATTCATCGGCGGCGGCACTGTTTCCGGCGTAGTTGATGACGATGTGATGGCCTAAACGCGCCAGTTCGAGCGCGATGCCGCGCCCGATGCCGCGTCCGGCGCCGGTGACTAAAGAGATTGGTGTTGCCATGATATTGAAGCGATATGAAATCGCAGCCAACGAAGATGTCGGCCTTCGCCGACAAAATTACCGCTCAAACGTCGGCGAAGGCCGACGACTTCGTTGGCTGCGATTTCATATCGCTTATTTCTCCATCGGCGCGGGCATTTCTTCTTCGGTCGGGCCGTCGGCCCAGTTGCGCGCCGAGGCGGGCAGCGAATCTTCGGGATACGCCTTCAAAACCGCGTCCGCCGCCTCCTCTTCAAGAAAATCGAGCGCTTTTTGCAAGGCTTCGACAAAGAAATACTCGCCAAAGAGCACCGCTTCATGCACGCCGAGGTTCTTGTGAATGTGATAAACGCCGCCGTTCAAAATGCCCTCGAAACCGCGCGTTTTATCGCCCAGATATTGTTCCGAAAGCGAAAGCAGCGAATTCAAAGCGAAATCGCGGTAGGCGCGCGCTTTGGTCGGGTCGGAGGTCGCGTCGGCCAGATCGAGCAGGCCCGACGCGCTAATCGCCGCCGCCGAAGTATCGACCTGAGTTTTCGCCAAAGGCCCGCTTTCGGGCGCATCGTAATCCCAGGGCGTGATGCCGCTTGGCGGCGTGTTGGCGAGATAATATTCGGCGTTGAGCTGCGCGGTTTCGAGATACTGCCCGACGCCGGACTGCAAATAGGAGCGCGTGAAACCGTAAAGCGACCACGCCAGACCGCGACTCCAGCATGAATCGCCACGATAGCCCTGATGCGTGGACTGGCGCAGACACTGCCCGCTTTCGAGGTCGAAAAGCGCTTCGTGCGAAGTCGAGCCGTCGCCGCGAACGAGGGTGCGTCGCGTGGTTTCGCAGTGGCGGTTGGCGATGTCGAGCAGGTGCTGGTCTTCGGCTTCGAGACCGGCGTGAAAGAGTGTCCCGACGTTCATCATAATGTCGATGAACAAACTCGCCGGTTCGACGAAGGAGCGCAAATACTGGCCGCGCTCCATGAAACGCATCGCCATCGTCTTTCCGGCTTGAATCAGAACCGGCTGGATGCGCTCTTCGGGGCCGCCCAGATCGAGCCAGCGCGAATAGGTGGAAAGGAAAAGAAATCCGAGGTCGTGAACGGCGCGGTCATATTGGCGCTCTTCGAGCGGCGTCGAGAACCCAATCGCCTTTTCGAGCCATTCATCGTCGTCAAGGTGTTCGGCGAAGATGAACATCATGCCAGGATAAAAGCCGTCGCACCAGTGCGTCCAGCGTTTTTGATCGAGGCCGAATTGGCCTTTCACCGTATACATCGGGTAGTAATCGGCGGGGTATTTTTTGACGAGATTGGAAACCTGATTTTCGGCGAAATCAAAGGCGTTTTGCAGCGTTTGGCGCGTTTTTTCGCGGGGGAGGAAGGTGTTGGACATGATTTTTTCTTCGTTTGAATAGGACGCTAACTTCGTTCGCTACCATCGGACGCTACGGCTTCGCCGACACAACTTTTTCAAAAGAAAATAGCGAAAAAGTAGCGACTGCCTTAGCGAACGAAGTTAGCGTCCCATTAACGCTTTAGACTTCCAAATTCTCCAGATTCACCCAGGCGCGTTTTTCCCACGATTGCAGCCCCGCTTCGGCGAGTTGCACGCCTTTGGCACCTTCCATCAAGCCGTAGCGCCAGGGCTTATCGAAGACGACGTGCTGAAGAAACATTTCCCACTGCACTTTGAAAGCGTTATCGAAGGGCAGGCCTTCGGGCATGGTCATCCACTGGTCGAAATAATCGTAGGCTTTGGGGATATCGGGGTTCCAGGTCGGGCGCGGCGTGCCGCCGTGCGGCTGAATCACGCAGTCGCGCAGGCCCGCAACGGCGGAGCCTTTGGTGCCGTCCACCTGAATGGTGAGAAGGTCGTCGCGGCGCACGCGCACCGCCCAGCTCGAATTGAAATGCGCGATGATGGGGTTGCCGTCCGACCCTTCGAGTTCAAAAGTCGAGTAGGCCGCGTCGTCGGCGGTGCAACTGTAGGGCTGGCCGTTTTCGTCGATGCGCTTGTCAATGTGAATCGCGCCCAGACTCGAAACCGCTTTGACATTTCCGAACAGGTTGTCGAGGACGTAGCGCCAGTGGCAGAGCATATCGACCATCATGCCGCCGCCGTCTTCTTTGCGATAGTTCCAGCTCGGACGCTGCGGCTCGCCGTCAAATCCGGTGAACACCCAGTAGCCGAACTCGCCGCGCACGCTCAAAATGCGGCCAAAAAAGCCGTCGTCAATCAAGCGTTGCAGGCGAAGCAGCCCAGGAAGCCACAGTTTGTCCTGAACCACGCCGTGCTTGACGCCTTTGGCATCCGCCAATCGCACCAGTTCGAGCGCCTCTTCCGTCGTGACGCCGGTGGGTTTTTCGCAGTAGATGTGTTTGCCCGCTTCGATGGCTTTTTTAACGGCGGGAGCGCGAAGCTGCGTCAATTGCGCGTCGAAATAGATGGTGTCGTCGGGATTCGCCAGACATTCGTCTAAATCGGTCGAAACGCGCTCCACGCCGGTTCGCGCGGCGAGTTTTTCGAGTTTGGCGCGGTTGCGACCGACCAAAATCGGATCGGGGAAGATGGTGTCGTCGCCGACTTTGACGCCGCCCTGCTCCCGAATCGCCTGGATGGAGCGAATCAGGTGCTGGTTGGTGCCCATGCGTCCGGTGACGCCGTTCATGATGATGCCTACGCGGTGTTGTGCCATGATGATTTGGGTTGCTGGGTAGTTAACGCGAAGTGCAAGTTGTAAAACGCCCAAGAACATGGTGAACCAATTGGTGCCAACCGGAGGACACCATGAACTTGGACGAGATGATTATAGCGGTGTATTGCACCGTAGACGATGCCGTGAAACAGCTTTTGCCCCAACTGCCCCAAGGCCGCTTGCGCCAGAGCGGGCCACCCCGCTCCTGAGCGAGAGCGAAGTGCTCACCATTGAGGTGATGGGCTTGTTTCTGGGTCATGCACAGGACACAGCCACCTTCGACCTGTTCAGGCGCCAGCACCATACCCTGTTTCCGGTTCTGCCGCAGGTGCATCGCACCACCTACACCCGCCAGAGCGCCAATTTGTGGCGCCTCAAGGAACAGGTGTGGCAACATCTGGTGAATCAATTGCCTCATCATGCCCATCTGCACTTTCTCGACAGCGTGCCTTTGCCGGTGTGCCGCTTTGCCCGCGCCTCCTTCTGCCGCCGCTTTAAGTGCCAAGAGGCTACAGGTCTTCAAGCCAGCTACGGCTTTGATCATGTCGCTCGCCAGACCTTCTACGGCTTCCGCTTGCACTTGCAGGTCTCCTTTCCAGGCGTTGTGCGGCGCTTGGTGATAACACCCGCTCATGTCGCCGATGTGGCCGCAACACCTGACCTGATGCAAGATGTGGAAGGCGTGGTCATTGGTGACCGCAACTACCACTCACCAGCCTTGCAAGAAGAACTTAAAACAGTGGCACCTCATGCTCGCTTACTCACCCCGCCCAAGAAGAAGACGTCCGCAGAGGACAAAAGGCGCAGCGCCCTCTTGAGCCGCTTGCGCTACCGCATCGAGACGGTCATTAGCCAGTGGTGCGGGCGCTTGCAACTCAAGGCGTGTCACGCCCGCGACACCTGGCACCTGAGCAGCCGACTACTGCGCGCCGTCCTGTGCCACACACTTTGTATCTTCCTGGCGTATCAACACGGCTTCAAGCCTCTCCAGTTCGCCAAACTCCTCGACTAACTTGCACATCGCGTTAGTTAGGTGGTTGGGTTGTTGGGTTTCTCGGTGCATTGCGGCGCCGCGCCGTCGGGCAAAGCGGGAACATCAATCCCCGCTTTGGGAAGCGTGCCATCGAGTTCCTGACGCCAGTGCGCCACGTCTCCGGCGGGGCCGTAACAATAAATCATCGTCATCGGCTCGCTTCCGGTGTTGGTGAGCTGGTGAAAAACGCCGCTTGGAATCGAAACCGCCTGGCCCTTTTTGATGCTCTGCCGCTCTTCGCCCAGACAGATTTCGCCCTCGCCTTCGGCGATAAAATACACCTCTTCCTGTTCCTGATTGTGCCAGGGCACCTGTCCGCCGTTGGGTTCGAGAACCACCACGCCCAGGGCGAAGTTTTCGGCCTGAATCGGCGAGGCGCCGCCCACCAGGTTGCGCGTGAGTCGCCGCGCCGGAAAGGTGCGGCCCTGCATTTGGTTTAAATCTGCGATAATCATAATTTTGGTGGTTGGGTGCTGAGGTGGTTAGGTTGTTGATTAACCACCCAACAACCTAACCACCCAACGACCCCAATGATCGAAACTGCCGCTCATCGCCCCATCGAAGCGAAGGTTCCTTCTCACGGCGTTTCGGTTTTGGAAAGCCATCACGCCCGCGATTTCCAGATGGAAATGGCGCGCCACGATTTTTTCCAACTGCTCTACGTCCTGCGCGGGCGCGGCACTTTGCACTGCCAAACCCGCGATTTCACGCTCGAACGCGCAGATGTCGCGCTGCTTCCCATCGGCGCGGCTCATGGCGTCGAGGACTCTAAAGAGGCACCGCTTTCGATTTACGCCGTCAACCTCGCGCCGCATTTTCTGAGCGGCGATTTAGCGAATTTCGCCGAAAAACCGCGCCGCCTGCGCCACGATTCGCTCCAAAGTGCACTTCCCGACATTCTGCGCCGACTTCTGCTCGAACAAACGCTGCAAAAAGCCGGTTTCGAGGCGATGATGAGCGGCCTCGCCCAGCAACTGCTGGTTTCCCTGCTGCGCGCGCAAAACTCGCCAATTCCGGCGCCCGAAACTTCGGTTCTCTCTTCCAAAACGCGGCTCTATTCGTATTTGCAGGAACTCGAACGCAGCTTTTACCGCGCCGAAACCATCGATTCCGCCGCGCTCAAACTCGGCTTGTCGCGCCGCCGCTTCACCGCGCTGTTCCGCGAAGTCGCGGGCACCTCGTGGCTTTCTCATCTGCGCCGGCTTCGCGTCCAGCACGCGAAACTGCTGCTTCAAAACTCGAATCGAACCGTTTTAGCAATCGCTTTCGAATGCGGGTTTGAAGATGTTTCGAGCTTTTATCGCGCCTTCAAAAGCGAAACCGGCCAGAGTCCCGACGGCTGGCGAAAATCACATGGATAAGGAGATTATAAAGCGCCGCGCCGCGCCAGTCGGGGCAGATTGGGCCGTTGGGAGTTGCAATTCGGGCACTGAGGCGGTTTTGTCAACTCACTCCATCCAGCTCCAGGCCGATGAGATACCTTCATATTCCCATTCTGCCTGGTGAAATGCATCTTCGAGTGTGTCGTGATACGTATCGCTCACGCACTTCCACTTTTCATCGCATCCAAATAGATAGAATGAACCTTCATTCTCATACTGGCAAATCGCTAACGCGGGAGAAGGTGGCAGTAGTCCATGTCGGTGGTGCTTTGTATTTCCGGTGTGACGATGTTCGATATTTACTGTCACATAAGCGATAACTTGCGCTCCATCAATGGACTGAGGCGGTGGCATCTTCATGTTTAGCTAAGACTCCATCGCTTTAGAAAGCAAGCGCGCGACGGTATGTCCGCCGATCAGTGCCACGCAGTCGATTTCGCACGGTTTTCTGGGTGCGAAACGCGTCGAACAAGTTGCCGTAAGCGTCGCCGATGCCCAGTTCAAGCAGCATGATAAAGGTAGCGCAACGCCCAAAAATCAGGGCAGCAAAGCGGCGACGGAAATCGGATTTTGCGGCGCCGAGAGAGGCGCGACCGCATCGGTTTCGCTGTAGCGCGTGATGGAGCGATAGCCGAATCCAAACGGCTCACTTTGCATCGGCGCGGGCTGGCGATAGAGTTCGAGAACGCGGTCGTTCAAATTCAAAATCCAGTAATCTTCGATGCCCGCTTGGGCGTAAATCGCGGCTTTGGCGGTGCGATCTTTGTGCAGCGTTGTGTCGGACACTTCCACGACCAAAAGCGCGGTTTCCGGCAGGCTGGTAACTTGCGACGGGTCTTCATCCAAAACCGCGAGATCGGGTTCGGGATAATCGTCTTCGTTGAGGGCCAGAGGCATTTGCATAATGACGAAATGGTTTGGCTCGAAAATGGGTTGCAACGCGTGAAGCACATTGTAGAGCGCACGAAAGTGCGGTAGCTGCATCGTCATTTTGAAATAAACCTCGCCTTTGAGCAGTTCGATTTTGTTGTCAACCCCAAAATCGCCGCGCGCGAGCGCTTCCAGAAACGCTTCGCGCGTCCACAAAAAGCGTCCGTCGTCATCCACGCGCGCGGTGCGGGTTTCGGGGCGGGTCAAAACAGCAGACATAGTTGAAGCCTCCACTTCCTTTAGTTTGACGATTTTTCGCTCACATATCCTATCGCCTTATAAAGCAGGCGCGCGACAGCAAACGCGCTCGCCGGATGCCCGCCGATGAGTTCCACGCAGTCGAAGGCGCGCACCGTTTTTTGGGTGCAAACCGCGCGAAAAAGGTCGCAGACTTGGTAGAACGACAGCCCGCCAGGTTCGGGCGTGCCGGTATCGGGCATCCAACTCGGATCGCAGCCATCGACATCGAAGGTCAGATAAACCTCGCCTTCCAATTCCTCTAAAATGCGCGGAATGACGCTCGAAAAGTCATCCAGAATATCTTCGGCCCAGAACTGCACCACGTTGGGCGGCACGTTTTCCCATTCGTCCTGCGAAGTCGAGCGCAGGCCGACTTGAACGATTTTGGCGACGTTTTCGATTTCCGAAGCGCGCCGCATCACGCAGCCGTGACCAAAACGGGTCTCAGCGTATTCGTCGCGCAAATCGGTGTGGGCGTCGATTTGCAAAATCGAAATTCGCTCGCTTCTCGAACTGAGAGCGCGCACGGCGCCCAGAGTCAAAGAATGTTCGCCGCCCAGCATGACGGGCACTTTTCCGGCGTCGAGAACCTCGCCAACGACGCTTTCGATGCGATTCGCCATCATTTCCGGCCCGCTCATCACCGGTTCGATGTCATCGGTGGTGTGAATGCCGACTTCGGCGATTTCGCGTCCCAGTTCGCGGTCGAAAAGCTCCATGTTCATTGAGGCGTCGATGATGGAAATTGGCCCTTCGCGCGTGCCGCCGCGCCAGGTGGTCGTCGAGTCGTAGGGGACGGGCAAAACCACGAATTGCGCGGTTTCAAAGGCGGCGAGTTGGGCGTCGAGCGCGCCGAAATTGCGCGGCGGCCAGAAATGGTGCGGGGAAAGCATAGCGCGCCCAGTTTAGCGAGGGCAGCTGACTCTACATGATGCGACTGTGTTTCTCCTCCGCTTTTGCCCACCTGAATGGTGAGATAAGATGAGGGATATGAAACGATGGGTTGAAGATTTCTTCAGCGAATTTCACCGCCACCATCTCAAGCCATTGGGATTTAAGAAGGTGCGTCACACCTTCTCACGCGACCTGGGAGATTACGTTGAGCGTTTTAATTTCCAGGGCAGCGCGTGGAACTCAAGTGACGAAAAAGATCCCTGGCTTTTTTACATCAATGTTGGAGTGGAATTCAGAGATTTACCGCCGCGAACACCCTGCCTCGATTTCCCCAAAACTCATTGGTGGCAAAGAATCGAACATATCGCTCTCAATGCTTCAGATTCCTACAACCTTCACTTTCCAATCGACTCGGAATTGGCAGCGTCGGAATTGCTCCCACATATCAAAAGCGCGAGTGAAAATTTGTCGCGTCACATTCCCAGAGTTTTAAATTCCTATCTGGAAAATGACGGTATGTTCGAGTTGGGCCTACATCCAGTTGTCGGGGATGTAGAAGATGCTTCGGTGAATCACGACGCTTACTTGTAAGCACCACCTCATTCTCGCGCCGCGTCAAGCGCCACGATAATCGCCGCGATTTCGGGCGGGGGCGGCGCTTCAAAACTCATTTTCGCGCCCGAAATTGGATGCTCGAACTCGATTCTCGCGGCGTGGAGCGCCTGGCCGTGCAAATTCTCAAACGCGGCGCGCACCTCCTCGCTGGGCGAGTTTTCGAGGGCGCGATAGTAGCCGCCGTAAACCGCGTCGCCCGCGATGGGATGGTGAATGTAGGTAAAATGGGCGCGAATCTGGTGGGTGCGGCCCGTCAAAAGGTTGATTTTGACCTGGGCGAAGCGCGCCCAGCTTTTCACGACTTCGTATTCCGTCACGGCAAATCGGCCTGACGGCGAAATCGTCATTTTTTTGCGGTTGGTGAGGCTGCGCGCTATCGCGGCTTCGATGCGGCCTTTGGCGGGCGGAATTCCGCAGCAAATCGCTTCGTAGGTTTTTTGGATGCGGCGCGCCTCGAAATCGGCGGCCAGTTTCCAGTGCGCCGCGTCGGTTTTGCACACGATCATCGCGCCCGACGTGTCTTTGTCCAGCCGATGCACGATTCCGGCGCGCTCGCTCGGCCCCACGTTCGACAAAACCCGCCCGTGACTTTGCAGGCGCTCGACAAGGGTTTCGCCGGTATCGCCCGCGCCGGCGTGAACGGTGAGGCCGCGCGGTTTGTTGATGACTAAAATATCGTCGTCCTCGAACAAAATCGGCGGCAGGGGCGAAGTTGGTTCGGACGCGATGGGAAAGGGCGCATCGGCTTCAGGGGGCAAAACCGCGCCAACGATTTTGTCGCCTAATCGCAGCGCGTAGGACGGTTTGACCCCTTTGCCATTCACGGTCACGCCTTCGAGAATTTTGTGGGCGCGCGAACGAGAAACGGCGAATTTCGCGGCCAAAAATGCGTCGAGGCGCGTTCCAACTTCGTTTTCGCCCACCCAGAGCGGCTGGGGCTGTAACACTTGGTTTTCCATGAAAATTTGGCTTCTTCTTGCCGCTCTGGTGCTTTCGAGCGGATCTTCTTTCGCGCAAGGTCGCGATTTCGTGATTTGCATCGACCCTGGGCATCCTTCGGAAACGGCGCGCGGGGCTTCGGCCAATGGTTTAGTCGAAAACGTGCTCAACTGGCAGGTCGCCAAGCGCCTCGAAGCGCGTTTGAAGCGGCTCGGCATTCAAACCGTGATGACGAAATCGAGCCTCAATCAGCTCGTCACTAACCGCCAGCGCGCCGAAATCGCCAATCGCGCGGGCGCGGCTCTCATGATTCGCCTCCACTGCGATGTAGGGAGCGGAAGCGGCTACACCTGGTATTATCCCGACCGCGCCGGCACCAAATATGGCGTCACCGGCCCGCCCAAAAACGTGCAGATTTGGAGTCGAAGTGCCGCAATGGTGATGAACAACGCGATGAAGCCGATTTTGCGGCCCAATTTGAAATCGAACCCGATTAAAACCGACGCCGCGACAGGTGTCGGCGGCCGTCAGGGCGGGGTTTTGACCGGCTCGATTTTCGCGCGCGTGCCGACCGCGCTCATCGAAATGTGCTTCATCAACCAGAAAAAGGACGCGCAGTTCATCGCGTCGGCGGCGGGACAGGAAAAAATGGCGCAGGCGCTGGAAGCGGGCGTTCTGGCGTGGCGCGGGGTCTGGAAAGCGGAGGAGCGGAGGAGCAGAGGAGCGGAGGAGTAAGGGCCGACGAAGCCATTTTGCTGTTTCGTTTTCCCTACTCCTCTGCTCCTCTGCTCCTCCGCTCCTCCGCTTGAACCAGTCGATTCTCCGGCAGCATAATCCGCAACTGCGTCCCCACTTTGGAAACCGTGTCGAACAGCCGTTTCTGGTCGTCGTGCCCGCGATACGCCAGCGCGCCGGTTCCTGAGCGAAACGCGACGCGGCCATCGTAGCGGCGCGCGATTTCCAACACGCGCGGCAGGCCGCCGCCGCGCCCGCCCGACGCGAAACGCGACGCGCCCATCTGCACCGCGACGCCCAGCGCCTGCGCGTCGGATTCCAAACGGTCGGCCAGATTGCCGTTGTTCGCCAGACTTTTGCGAACGCCCACGCCCGCATCGCCAATCGACATCACGAGATAGCGCATTCCGCTCTGGCGACTGCGATACGTCTGGGTCGAAACCACGCCGCCGAACTCGCTTTGCGCGTGATCGAGCACGTTGGACGACAACTCCGACAGCACTTCCATGACGTGGCCGCGCCCAATCGGGGAAAAGCCCAGGCTTTGCAAAATCTCGCCGCTTTTGCGGAGCATGACGTGAACCGCGTCGCGCGAATGCAAAATCGTCACGTCAATCAGGACGTTTTTATCTTCGCTCCACTGCGGGCGAACCGGCGGCGGCCCGTCGCACAAATCGAGTTTGGGGCCGACTTCTTCCCAGAAACCCATGCGCGTCAGATAGGGCACCGGCCCGCGTTCGGGCGGCGCGGCGCCTTTGAAATGCGGAAAACCTTCCAATTTCAACTTCACCGGCAGCGCGTGATCGGGCAGATGGTTGAGAAACAAAACCAGGGCGACGATGCCGTAAGGGTCGAAAAAGTTGGCGCGCGATAGATCGAGTTCGAGGCATCCGCCCTCGTCCGCGACGCGCTCCCACTGCGCCAGAACGTCGTCGTGCGCGGCGCAGGAGTAAAACGTGTGATGGGAAGCGATTCGCATGAACAGCGATGCAGTTTAAATCACGGCTTCCAGATCAGAGTTTCGGCGTCTTCGGGCGTAACCAGCCCAACATGGCCATCGACGAAACAAATGGCGGCTTTACCACCGTAGCGAAAAGCCGGTTTTTGGTCGCTGCCCTCGTAGAACAGCACGGTTCGAGCCGGTTCGTTGATGGCGTTGAGGGTTTTGTCGCTGAGATTGTCGTTGAAGGTGTAGGGCGTTTGCGTGCCAGGGATGAGAAAAAGCGCGTCTCTGGCGACGTAAGGTTTGACGGCTTCGCGCCAAAACTCATTTTCAAAGCGGAAATGCCCATCGTAATCCTGCACGAACTGCAACACGCCCAGTCCGGCTTGCTTGAGTCGAGAAACCGAGATTTCAGAGCGCAACTGTGCCAGTGTGCCCGCGCGCTGCGAGCCGAAATAAGCGATGTGCGCCAGCGAGAGCGTTTGGTAGGGTGTCACGTTCTCGAAACTGGGCGGCACGATGCGCCATTTTTGGCTTTCGTCCCAGGGCACGATTTCGCGTTTCAAGTCGAGAGTTTCCACTTGGTCTTTGCTTTGGATTTCCGGCCCGTCGGGCTGCCCATCCGCGCGCCGAACGTTATTTGGAGTGAGCAAGGCGTAGGAAATTTTGACGCGCGCCACGTCATTTTCCAGAGTTTCAAACTCGATTTGGCCAAGGCGATATTGAACTTTGCCACGCTCCGCAACGAAATAACGCGTCCATTCCTGCGCGCCGAAAAATCCGATGCGCCCACCCGAAATATGCGCGCCGATGCGCCCGTTATGGACAATGCCTTCGTCCTTCAATGCGTTGAGCGCGGCGAAAAATTCGCGTAAATCGAACTCGATTTGCTCTTTGGGCGCAACAGGACGCGGTGCGCGCAGTGCTGGCGGCAATTGAACGGGCGGGAGAGCGGGCGGGTTGACGACCGTCGTTGGCGTTTCGTTAGGTTGTGCGAAGGCCGGTGCAACGCCCAATCCGCCAGCCAGCGAAACGCCCAAGGCGATTTTCCAAAGTTTTATTTCGATTCCTCCTCTCATTTTTAGACTTACGCACGGGCTGTGTTCGCTCGACTGAAGTCGGCGCTGACCCAGAGGGTGCCCCTCACCTGCGGTGCTAACTTCCCGCCTGCGCGGGAAAACAACCCAGAGGATTTTTCGGCGCAGGCCGAAAGTTAGCGGCGGAGCCGCCCATAGCGCCGACTTCAGTCGAGCGAACACAGCCCGTGCGTAAGTCCTAATTTTGCGAATTTCCCACTTAATTTTCGCCTCTTCGATAATACGGCGTCGCCCACACTTTTTCGCGGCGTCCGCCGAAGGCTGCGAGGATACCATGCGCCAGTCGGCTTCTTTGGCGGCTTCGAACCACGTCACGCTTTCGACGCGGGAAAATTTGCCGCGCAGCGCGATGTCCATTTCGCGCAGCCACTTCGATTTGTCGCCGCCGGTCGAGGCACAGCCGGTTTCGGCGATGAAAATCGGCTTGTTGGGGAATTTTTCGACGGCGCGCGCGTAGGGCCGCGCGAAAATCTCCTCGAAACTCTGCCAGCGCGAATGCGCGAGCGTATCGCCGAAATTATAGCCGTCGATGGCCACCGCATCGACATAATTATCGCCAGGATAGGTTTTGAAGGGGTCGTTCCAGTCGGTGGCGGGCACGCTTTCGGCGTTGATGCACCAGATCCAGCGCACGTTGGAGGCTCCGGCGCGGCGAAAACGGTCGTGGATGCGCCGGTGCGCGGCGATCCAGGTTTTGGGGCTTTGGCCGGTGTTGGAAATGCTCCAGGGATACCAGTTGCCGTTCATTTCGTGGGCGAAGCGCATCCAGATTTCGCCGCCGAACGCGCGCGCGCGGCGGCGTAGGCGTCGATGTAGGCGTCGTATTTCCCCGCCGCGACATCTTCCAGCTTCACGGCTTTGGGATTGGAGAAATGCCAGGGTTCCCAGGTGATTTGCAGGGTTTTGCCGCGCGCGCAGGCTTCGCGGGCGTCGAGATCGGGAAACGGCTGCGAGAAGTCGCGGAAAACCACGATTTGCGGCACTTTGCGCCCCAGAACCGTTTCGAGATCGTTTAAAACGAGCGGCCAGTTGTAACCGTAAGGGAAAGCGACGGCGAGTTGCACGCGCGCCGCGCTCGAAGCGGGTTTGAGGCTGAGGCCCAGTTTGGTGGCGGCGGCTTCGCGGGCTTTAATGGCGTCTTCCATGTTGCTCGGATCGTTGAGGCGCGCCATGTTTTGCGCCAGTTCCGAGAGGCTGGCCTGCACCTGTTCGCGCTGAAACGCGGAGTCGATGCCCTGCGATTTGGTCGCAACCAAACGCGGACGCGATAAATCTTTGAACTGGCCCTCAAGTTTGGAAATTTGCATCTCCTTGGCCGCGACTTCATTGCGCAGCGAAGTCACCACGCCCACTGCCAACACCGCCGCGACCGCCGCAGTCAGCGCGACCAGTTGCCAGAACGGCGCGCGCGCAGAGTGGCCATGCCAGCGTTGAGCGCCGCGCCGCGCGCCTGGGTCGCGGAATCGGGGGCGAACTGCACGCCCAGAACCACGAAATCGGCGCCCATGTCGCGGGTTGCGCTGCGGACGAAACAGGGAATCGGTTCGCCCATTTTGCCGCGCGTCTCGATTTTGATGATGAAACTTTCGCCCTCGCGCGCCGCCTGCTGCCACTGGGGTTCTTCGCCGAAGGGAATCGAAACTTTGGCGCCGCCCAGCGACAGATCGCGCGTGGTGCCCAGTTCCCAGACATCCTGATTCGCGTCGAACGCCTCGCGGGTGGTAATCCAGACCGGAAGTGAAACTTCGAGACGCCGGAAACGGCGTTGTTCCTGGAGAAAAAGCGGGTCGGAAGTGGGTGCGGGCGTGGGAAAATTCATTGATTGGCTCCTGAGTTTGAACGACTCATGCCGTGTTTTGGCCATCGTTTCCCGTCGCTGCGCTCCGGCCCTCTCCCGCCCTTCCTGGGGTCGGGCACCCACGCCCAGAGGGCACCCGCGCAAGCGGAGAAGGTTTCGCAGTTTTCATCCGGCACTTTGATGAACCGCGAAAGTAGGAATTACAACTGCGAAACCTTCTCCCGCTTGCGCGGGTGCCCTCTGGGCGTGGGTGCCCGACCCCAGGAGGGCGGGTGAGGGCCGCGTAGCGGGCAAGGCCCAAAAGTTAAACTCCCCTCAGTGCCGTTTCCCCGCCCCGAATTTGTTCCCTTTCGCGCCGCCGATTTTGCCGTTTCGCTTTCCAATTGGTTTCGCAGTTCGCAGCGCGATTTGCCCTGGCGCCGCGAGGAAAATTTTTCCGATCCGTATCGCGTTCTGGTGTCGGAAATCATGCTCCAGCAAACCACCGTCGCCGCCGTGACACCGTTTTTCAAGCGTTTCATCGCGCGTTTTCCGACCGTCGAATCGCTGGCGAAGGCGCCGGAAGAAGATGTTCTGGCGCACTGGGCGGGACTTGGTTATTACTCGCGCGCCCGCAACCTGCACGGCGCCGCCAAAAGCGTGATAGAAGAACACGGCGGCCAGTTTCCGCGCGATTTCAACGAAATTTTGGCGCTCCCTGGCGTGGGCCGCTACACGGCGGGCGCGGTCGCTTCGATTGCTCTGAAGCAGCGCAAACCGATTGTCGATGCCAACGTCGCGCGCGTTTTGAGCCGCGTTTTGGCGGTCGAAGGCGATTTAAAAACCGCAAAAAATCAATCCAAGTTATGGGAGGGCGCGACGCAAATTGTAGAAGTCGAAGCCGTTTCACCGCGCGAGATCAATCCGGCAATGATGGAACTTGGGGCGCTGGTTTGCACGCCGAAAAACCCGCAGTGCGAGCTGTGTCCGGTCGAGAAATGGTGCGGCGCGCGGGCGCAAAATCGGCAAAACGAACTGCCCTTCGTCGCTTCCAAAGCGGCGCCGACGCCGCTTTTCGATGTCTGCGCCTTCGCCCAAAACGCAGATGGCGAAGTTTTGCTGCGCAAGCGGCCCGAAGACCAAAAAATCTGGTGGCGCGGGATGTGGGAACTGCCGCGCACGACCCGAATCGAGGGTGAAACGGCGGCGCAGGCTCTGACGCGATTGGGTGGTGAACTTGGTTTTGCCATCGAAGGCGGCGAGGAAGTGGCGTGCCTCAAACACGGCGTGACGCGCTATGCCATTACGCTTTCCTGTTTGGAAGCGAGCGTTTCGACTCAAATCGCGGGGGAAATGGTCAAATGGTGTTCGTTCGAGGCGGCGCGCGCGCTGCCGATGCCCGCCGCGATGAAAACTTTGCTGAAGACTCTGGAGAAGCGGCCCGCGCGACAGTTGCGGCTTTTGTGAGATTTCCCGTCGCGCAGCGACGGAAAAACCGCGCCAATCCTCTCGAAAACGCTAAAATCTCTTTGCCATGTCCGATATTTCGTCCAACGGACAACCCGAACCCGATTTCCCCATCGCACCGCGCATCGAGCCGCCCGAAGGCCAGCGCGCGGCGCGCGGCCCGTTTTCATCCGAATTCGGTGACGAAACCAATCTGCCCGACCTAAACCCCGTCGAAATGAGCGTCGCCGACGCGCCCGCCATCGAAGATTCCTACGAGCCGCCGCTCGGCCTCGATACCGATGACGGCGCCGCGCCTCTTTCGCCTTCGCTGCGGCCCGATACGCCCAAAGATGTCGAACTGGGGCTGATGCAGCATCTGGGCGAACTGCGCCAGCGATTGCTGTATTGCGCGCTGATTTTAGTGGTGGGAATGGCCTTCACCTGGAAATATTCGGAGCCGTTGCAAAAATGGTTTTCGCAGCCCATCCAGCAGGTCATCAAGGGCAAAGGCACTTTGCAGGCCATCGATCCAACCGGTTTTTTCTCGATTACGGTGCAGTTTTCGCTGGTTTCGGCGCTGATTCTGACCGCGCCGCTTCTGTTCTGGCAGGTGTGGCGATTTATCGAACCGGCGCTCACCCACTCGGAGCGGCGCTATTCGATGGTTCTGGTGCCGTTTTCCTCGGCTTTATTTTTTCTGGGCGCTGGTCTGGCTTACGCGGTTGCGCCGCTTTTCTTCGAATTTTTCATTGCTTTTCAGCCGGTGGGGGTGGCGGCCAACTGGGACTATTACACCAGCATCGTTCTCATGGCGAAGATGCTTCTGGTGTTCGGCGTGATGTTCCAGGTGCCGATTTTCATCATTTTCTTCCATAAAATCGGGCTTCTATCGCGCAATGTTCTCATTCAATACTGGCGCCACGCTGTCGTGGTGATTTTCATCGTGGCGGCGGTTCTCACGCCAACCTGGGATCCGGTCACGCTCGCGCTGTGCGCGGTTCCGCCCTGTTTGCTTTACGTCTTATCAATATGGCTCGTCAAATGGCTTTAATTTTTAGAGGGGAGAAGCGAGAGGCGAGAGGCGAGAGGCGAACCTCACTCCGTCACAGTTTCGCCCTCATTGCGGTTCTGCTGTGCCTTTTCACGGGCGCGGCCAAATCTCAGGAAGCGCCTCTCTCGCCTCCCTCCTCCCCCCTCCCCCCTCTTTTCTGGGCCGACGGCATCACGCGCGCGGGGGAACTCGACGCTTACAAAGCGCAGGGTTTGAACGTCGTCGTCGTGCGGCTGTTGTGGCGAGCCTCGCCAAACGGCGAGATTTCGGCGTCCGCCCTGGCGCCCCAGCGCGCTTTTGCCGAGGAAGCGGCGCGGCGCGGCCTCAAAGTCATCTACGCCCTGCCCGCCGCGCCGTCGGGGCTGGAAACGCCGTTTCGCCTGTCCGCCAACTCCGGCGCCTACGTCTCGCTGTGGACGGCATGGCTTCAGGGCGCGGTGGCTTCGCTGCGCGACACGCCCAATCTCATCGGCTGGATGCTGCCCGACGACCCGCGCGCCCTCCCTTTTTTCGATGACGCCGGTTTTCAAGGTTGGATAAGTCAAAATTACGCCGATGTGGGCGTGGTCAATCGCCAGTGGAAGGCGCGATTCGAGTCGCTGGATGATATTTCGATTTCCGATGTCAACCAGCTCATCGCCAATTGGCGCGGCGAGGCTCCGCTCACCGAAGAAGAATGGCAAAACAGAGTCGTGGTGCGCCGCCAGACCGAGGAAGGCTGGGCGTTTCATCCGGCGGCGCTGGCGCTGGCGCACTACAAATGGGACGCTTATCGCGCCCTCGTCACGACCTGGGTGGGCGCGCTGCGCGGCGAGGACAAAACCCATCTGGTATTTTCGGGCCGCACGCCCGATTACGCCCAACTGTTGAGTCTTCCGGCGGGAATTGATGTCGCGGTGCCGGATTTAGCGCCCGATGCAGGGGAAAACGACATCGTGACCCACAACCCGCAGGCCATCGACATCGCGCGGCGCGGCGGCAAATTTGGGGTTTTGCCGGTTTTGTCGCCGCGCGTGAGCGCCGATCTGCCCGCCTCGGCGCTGCCCGATTTGACGCGGCGCTGGATCGCGCAGGCCTGCGCGCACGGCGCGCGCGGCGTGGGTTTCGATTCGTGGCAGGGTTTGCGCGCCGTTCCTGGGCTTTCCGCCGCAATTTCCGAAGAAATCACCAAATTTTCGCAGCCCGCCTACGCTCAAATCTGGGGCGAAGCGCCCATCAACACTTCGGCGATTTTGCTCACCCCGCTCGCCGACGGCGCGACGCTGCCCTTTGGCACGCCGCCGCAGCGTTTTCCGCGCGGCCTTTACGGTTTCGGCGAGAATCTGGTGCGCGGCGAACCCTCGACTCTGGTGCAGATGCTGCGCTGGGGAACGGCGTTTGGCGGCATCGATTACATCTCGCCCGACGATTTGAACGACGCGCCCCTGGAGCGCTACCGCACCCTTGTCGCGCCGCAACTGCTTTCGGCGGGCGCGGAAACGACGGCGCAACTGACCAATTACGTTTCCACCGGCGGCGTTTTGATCGCCGATCTGGGCGTGGGCGCGATGCAAAACGGCGGCGAAGTCAATGCCCTGCCGCCGCCTCTGGCGGAGCTGTTTGGCATTGCTGGCACTCTTACGATGCGCTCGATTTCGTTCAATCTTGCCGGCGTCGCGCCCCATCCGATTTTTCCGGCCTGGAGCAGTGTCATCAACGTGCGCCCTGGCGCGGCGCTCACGGCGGGCGATGGGCCCGAGAGCGTGGCGTTCGCCGGCCCCGTCGGGCTTTCTTTGGCGCCGTCTCAGGCTACGGTTCTGGCGACGGGGCCGCGCCAGAAATTTGGCGCCACCAACCGCACTTTGAGCGCGTCGCTCACCGTCAACAGCGTGGGGCGCGGCTACGCGCTTTTCGCGCCTTTTCAGTTGTGGACGCTGTGGCGCCCTGGCCACGCCGGATTCGATACCTTTCTGGGCGATGCGATGCGGCGCGACGCGGCAGTGCTGCTGCCGACCGCGACATCTCTCGTGCCCCTGCCCACGACGGCGGCTCTGGGGCAAACCCTTTTCCCCGAAATCGTCAATCGGAGCACGAGCGTCACACTGTCCAACCACAACGCGCCAGGCAGCGATCCGCAGATAAGCGTGCTTCAAACGGCGGGCGCGGGCGACTGGCTGTGGAGCGGCGGACTGGTTCATTTCACGCCCCGAACCAACTCGGCGCTTGCGGGCGGGCGAGGTGCGCCCATCGAAGGCGCCAGCGAGACGCAAACGCGCGCCCGTCCCATCGCGCTTTACGCCGTGCTGCGGCCTGGCGAAATGCGCGCGCTTTCGATGCGGCCCATCGCGCTGCAAAATCTGGAGGGCGGGTCTCTGGCCGCTCAGATCAACGAAGAAAGCGCGCAGCGCCTCAAAATCAGCGTGTGGCCCAATGCGGAGGCCATTCTCCCCGACGAGGGCGAGTGGGCTGCTACCATCGCTGCGCCCTCGCCGGTGCGCCTGACACTTTTTTCTTCGCCGTCGGGCTACCTCGCCGCGCCAGGCACGCGCCACCGCGCCCGCATCGTCAATTACGCCAAAGCGACAGGGAAAAACCGCTACCTCACAATCGAAAAAATCGCCGTTGCCGATGCGCGCGGACAGCTCGTTTTCGAGTTTTCCGGTGCCCACTGCGCCGTGGAAATCACGCCGGTTGTGCAACCCGCTTCGGGTCCAAAGCCCAGGTAACGGGCTGAGTCAAAGGGGAATTCCCTGAGGCGACTGGGAACTTCGAGGCACCGCGTTTGCTGCATAAACGCGCCGTCTCTCCGGCTTGGAAGCGGAGCAGGCCAATTCTTCACGAGGAACACCACATTATGATGAACACCACTTCGACAGGCAGCACCAACCGCGTCACGGCGGTTTTTCACGACCGGATGCAGGCCGAACGCGCCGTCTCCGAACTTCGCAGCATGGGCGTCGGCGAAGCCCAGATGTCGATCATCTCGCGCCAGGACACTTCGGGCGCGGGCGCTGCCGGAACCGGCGGCGATGACGCGGGCGGCGATGTCGCCAAAGGCACGATGGCCGGAATGGGCGTTGGCGCTCTCTTCGGCATCGGCGCGGCGCTGATTCCTGGCATCGGGCCTTTCATCACGGCGGGAACTCTTCTTACCACCGCTCTGGGCGCGGTTGGCGGCGGCGCGGTCGCCGGTGCGGTCGTGGGCGGAACCACCGGTCTTGTGGCTTCGGCTCTGGCCCGCGCGGGCTACGACGAGCGCGAAGCGGCTCACTACGGATCGGCAGTGGAAAGCGGCGGCGTTCTCGTGGTCGTCGATACCACCGGCCTCAACGACAGCGGCGTGCGCGATGTTTTGCAGCGCAACGGCGGACAAAGCGGCTTGATGTAAATTTGGTTTTTAGCCGTGAAAATGGAGCGATTCTCTTGGGGGATCGCTCCATTTTCGTGTGTATGGCTTGTCTCATTGGAAAGTTCGCTCGACTGAGGTCGGCGCTATGGGCGAGCAAGCTCGCTGACTTTCGGCCTGCGCCGAAAAATCCTCTCGGTTGTTTTCCCGCGCAGGCGGGAAGTTAGCACCGCAGGTGAGGGGCACCCTCTGGGTCAGCGCCGACTTCAGTCGAGCGAACGGTTGTTTCGCGTTCTCTACTCGCACCCAAATTCAACATGCCACCTTGTCCCCTACGGTAGATTTAGCTTCGTGTCGTATCTTTTCTCCGGCCTGTGGCATTTCGCGGCGGCGATGGCTTTTGCCGTCGCGTTCGGCGTTTTCGCCCGCGCCGATCCGACCTATTACCTGCTCCAAATCGCTTTCCTCCTTCCTTTGATTCTTTCGTCTTCGGCGCTTTTTTTCGTGCCGGAACGCTACGCCAAAAAAGGCGCGTTGAAGTTTCTTCACTATCCCCTGCCCGATTGGGACGTTTTGCTGCTTGGGCCCGCGTCGCATCGCAACTGGCTCACCCACTCGGCTTTTGTGCCACTTTCCCTGCTCGGCGCCGTCTGGAAATGGCCTCATCTGGCTCTTGTGCCCTGGTTTGGCCCCGTCGTGCTGGGGTTTTGCCTCGGCACCGGCTCGCATTTGTTTTGGGATTGCGTCGGGTCGCAGCGCCACAAAATCGTGATCGTGCCCTACTGGTTCGCCCTGCGCGAAGGCCCGTCGCGGCTTTACCTTTTGCTGGGCGCGGTGGCGTCTTTGTGCGTCGGGGGCGCGTTTGCGAGCGTGCAAAACTTGGGGTTATAATCTCACGGCGCCTTCACAGGATTTATTAGATGAAAAGTCGTCCAATTCAATATCTGGGATTGGCGGCGCTGCTGCTTCTCAGCCTCGCCGTCATATTTTTGCCGATGGGAACTCGGCCCGAACCTCAGCCCTTTCTCGTTCCCCTCGTCGCTCCTCAACCCTTCCAGGAACTCGCCGGCCCCGCCCAGCGCGCCGCCGATGTTGCCGATGCCGCGTTCGTCGCCGCGTTCAAAGACCAGACTTTGCCTGGTGCTTTAACCGTCGGTCCCGACGGGAAAACCGCGACGGTGCAAGCCCAGGCCGCAACCCAGGCTGATGCGCGCGAACGCGCCAATCAAATTGTCGCGGCGCTCAGTTCGAAATTCAAAGGCGTGAAACTGGCGCCCGATTTCGCGCAAAATATCGAAAATCTGCCGGTCGAGCCGCTTGTGGCGTGGGGCCAGACCGCGATTTATCCGGTCGCAATGGAAAACGGCGTGCCCAGGCCCGCCGTGAAACTCGGCCTCGATTTGCAGGGCGGCGTCAACCTGGTTTTGCAGGTGCGCCGCGCGCTTTTCACCTACACCGCGTCGGGCGTTCCTACCACCCAAGCGGGCCGCGATGAGTTTCTGAGCCGCGTTCGCGCGGCTCTGGCGCAAACCGACGCCGCCGCAGGCCTTCGCGGCGCCGATGTTTCCTTCAACGCAGGCGCCGCCAATCAAGTGCAGATTCGCACGCAGGCCAAAGACCGCGACCAGTTCGAGTTGCAAACCAAAGCCATCGACGCCGCGCTTAAAACCGTCCAGGGCGCGACGTTTCAACCGACGCGACCGCCGCAGTTTTATCAGGCCGAACAGGAGACCGCCGAACAGTTGGGCTACGCCGACAACTACGGCGACCGCCTGCTCGACACGACGGTGGAAATCATTCGCTCGCGCGTTGACAAACTCGGCGTGAGCGAACCGTTGATTCAAAAACAGCCGCCTGACCGCGTGATTGTGCAGCTTCCTGGCGTCAACGACCCGCAAAAAGCGGTCGAAGTCATCGGCACGACGGCGCAAATGGAAATTCGGCTTCTGCCGCTCGATTTGCAGCCGCGCCAGGATCCGAGCGATCCCAACAACACCCTGTTTACCGACGCGCAGGGCAATCTCGTCGATTCGGCGACGGCGCGACAGCGCTCGGAACTCATCGTGTCGGGCGGCGATGTCAAGCCCAGCACGACAGCGGGTTTCGCCGAAGGCGGACAACCGGCGGTTTTCTTCGAACTCAAAGGCGAAGGTGCGCGCCGTTTCGCGCAGGTGACGACGCAGGCCGCCGCACAACTCGCGCAGGGCACGACGCGCTTCATCCCGATTTTCCTCGATGAAACCGCGATTTCCGCTCCGACGGTGCAAAGTCCCATCACCGGCGGGCGCGGCCAGATTTCCGGCGGTTTCGCCACCGTCGAAGAAGCGCGCGGACTGGCGCTGCTGCTCAACTCCGGCGCGCTTCCGGCGCCGATTGACGTGGTGGAAAATCGCACCGTTTCGGCGACTCTGGGCCAGGATTCGCTGGTCAAATCGCTGCGCGCCGGCTTTATCGGCCTGATTTTCGTGGCGATTTTCATGGTGGCCTTTTATCGCCTCGCCGGAATTCTGGCCAACGTCGCTCTGGCGGTTTATTGCATCGTCAACCTCGCGCTTTTCGTCCTGGTCGGCGGCACGCTCACGCTGCCAGGCATCGCGGGCTTTTTGCTGGCTCTGGCGATGTCGCTCGACACCAACATCCTGGTTTTCGAGCGACTCAAAGAAGAAATGGCGATCCAACCGACATTCGCGGCGGCGCTGCGCGCGGCGTTTTCGCGGGCGTGGACGGCAATTTTGGATTCGCACGTTACCACGCTCCTCGCCGCGACGGTGTTGTTTTATCTGGGCACCGGCCCCGTCAAAGGCTTCGCGCTCACCCTGGGCATCGGCGTTGTGCTGTCGCTGTTCTCGGCGATTTCGGTGACACGCCTGCTGATGTGGAGCGTGGCGGGCGTGGGCGAGCGCAACCGCAATATGTTCGCGGGCAAACTCCCGCCCGCCGAAGCCGTTGTGGCGCAGAGAAGTTAAATAATTAGCCACAGAGGACACAGAGAAGTCACAGAGTGGCACAGAGAAATTTAAAAAATCTCTGTGTCCCTTTGTGTGTCCTCTGTGTTCTCTGTGGCTAAAGGAAATTGAAATGGATTTTAGACGTAAAAATATCGATCTCGTCGGCAAAATAAGGCTGTGGTTCGGCATCTCGCTGGCGGTGCTGGCCGTCGGCCTGATTTCGTGGGCCGCGTTCGGTTTGAATCTGGGCATCGACTTCGAGGGCGGTTCGCAGTTCACCTACCGCATTCCCGCCGCCGCGCGCCCCGCCGCCGGACAGGAAGCGGCGCTTCTGGCCAAAGTCAATTCCGGCCTGGAAGCCGCCAAACTCAACGGCACGCGGAGCCAAATCGCGGGCGGGCAGGATTTGGTGGTCAACACCTCCGCGCTCACCAATTCCGAGGCCAACGCCCAGGCGGAGGTCGTCAACAAGGCCGTCGCCAAAGCGTTTGGCGTTGGGAGTATCGCGCCCGAAGGCCGCCAGCAGGTCGGCGCCGTGATCGGCGACGAACTGCGCGCCAACGCCATTAAAGGCGTCGTTTTCGGCGTTCTGGCGATTGCGCTGTGGATTTACATTCGCTACAACTTCGCCGGCGACGGCACGCGCTTCGCGGTCGCGGGCATCGTGGCGCTGGTTCACGACGTGCTGGTTTTGCTGGGCATTTTCGCTTTAATTGGACGCATCGACCCGCGCATCGAAATCGATGGCGCCTTCATCGCGGCGCTTTTGACGGTCGTGGGTTACTCCATCAACGACTCGGTGGTTATTTTCGACCGTCTGCGCGAAAATCTGCGTAACCGGCGCAAAGAACCGTTTGAAAAAGTCGTCAACGATTCGCTGCTCGAAACGATGAGCCGCTCCATCAATACCGGTTTGACGGTTCTCATCATGCTGTTCGTGCTGCTCATGTTCGGCGGCGAAAGCATTTACAATTTCACGCTCGCCATGCTGATTGGCATCGCGTCGGGTTTGTATTCCTCGATTTTCAACGCTTCGATGGTTCTGGTGGCGTGGCATCGCTGGGACGAGAACCGTGCGGCGCGCGCGAAAAGTAATCGCGCCTCGGTTTCGGTGCGCGAAACGGCGCGTTCGGGGGCGCTCAAGCCGCGCGCCAAATAAGGCCATTGATGGATCAATTGCAGCCCTATCTCGCGCCGTTGTGCGTCGCCGCGCTCGGCCTCAACCTCGCGCTCTTCGTGTGGGTGGCGCTTCTCAACAAGCGTCTGGAGCGCCAGACGCGCATGGTGCGCCAGTTTTTTCAGGGGCCGAACAACGAGGACATGGAAGGTCTTTTGAGGCGCAGCATGGAAGTCGCCGAAAAAAGCGTGCAGCACTGCGACAATTCCGACACCCAGATGCGGATTCTAACCGATCAGTTGCGCGCCTCCTTGCAGCGTTTCGCCCTGGTGCGCTACGACGCTTTTCCCGATGTGACCGGCCAACAGTCGTTTTCGCTGGCGCTTCTCGACGGCAACGACTACGGCGTGGTCATCACGGCGATTTTCGGGCGTTCCAGTTCGCGCACTTTCGGCAAAATGGTCGTCGCGGGGCAAGCCGAACAGCCGCTTTCCGACGAAGAACAGGACGCGCTTTCGCAGGCCCTGGCGGGCAGCTTCGGCGACTCGCGGGCCAAGGTCAAATGAACGATTCGCCCCCACTTTCCATCAAATTCAAGCGCGAATCGGGCGGTCAAGACCTCGAAATGCCGTCGTATCAAACGCCAGGCGCCGCCGGAATGGACGTGCGCGCGGCGCAAGACCGCACTCTTCAACCGAGCGAAACCGCGCTGATTCCGACCGGTTTTTCGATGGAAATTCCCGCCGGATTCGAAGCGCAGTTGCGCCCGCGTTCCGGTCTGGCCGCCAAGCATGGCATCACGCTGCTGAATTCGCCTGGCACGATTGACCACGATTTTCGCGGCGAAGTGCAGATCATTCTCACCAATCTGGGCCACAAACCGTTTTATGTTCATCGCGGCGACCGCATCGCGCAAATGGTGATTGCGCGCGTCGAACGGGCGCAGATTGAAATCGTGGCGCAGTTATCGGAAACCGAACGCGGAAGCGGCGGTTTCGGGCATACGGGGAGCGATTGACGGATTGCTGTAGGGAGACGGCGTGCCGTGTCCGCTCGTTGCACTGGCGCGGCGCACGCCAACGGACACGGCACGCCGTGTCCCTACAAAACCGTTAAAATCAAATCTGGAGAGATGGCAGAGCGGTTGAATGCAACGGTCTTGAAAACCGTCGAGGGGCAACTCTCCGAGGGTTCGAATCCCTCTCTCTCCGTCCAAACCACAAACGCCCCGCGAAATTCGCGGGGCGTTTGTTTTATCGACAGAAATTTAATATCCAGCGGCAGGAGGGCTGCCACCGGCACCGGCTCCACCTGTGGCGCCAGCCGCACCGCCGGTGGCACCACCAGTAGCGCCAGAACCACCAGCAGCCGAAGAACCGCCAGTGGCACCTGCGCTACCGGACGCCCCAGCCGTGCCAGAACCGCTCGCGGGCGGCACGTTAACCGTGACGTTGGTGTCGGAACTGGCCGAGGGAGCGCGTGAGGTGGTGCCGCCTCCTGGCGAGGTTGTCGTGGACGACGCCGGAGGCGTCGCGACACGGTCGCGCACCGTCGTGGTGTTGCGTTCGACGCGCGTTGTGGTGTTGGTGCTGGGCGCGGGCTGAACGATGACGGTGTCGGGGCTGGTATCGGGAACCGGAACCGGCACGGCGACCGTGTTGTTCACGATGGTTTCCCTGGCTGGCCCAGGATCGGGGTTATTGATGACAGTCGTTGCGGGTGTTTCGGCGGGGCGCATCGCAAAATAGGCGAGCGTGGCGCCGCCCAAGAGCAAAAGGGCGATTAAGCCAATGGTGAGCGCCGAGTTGCTTTGGCGGCGTGCTTCAGGATCGTAAGCCATGATGAATTTTCTCCGTTCGAGTTGATATTGTTGCGGCCAGGGGCCGGACGTCGCTGCCAACAAATGCAGAAACGGTGCCATGCGCGCAATCAGGTTTCGCGCAGAGACGCCAAGACGCAGAGATCTGAGGACGACTCTCCCTCAATTTTCTAATTTTCTAATTTTCTCTGCCTCTTGGCGTCTCTGCGCGAGAACTGAGACTCTAAACTCCCAGAATCGCGTCCATTTCTTGCCAGGTTTCGGGCGAGACCTCGGCGCCCGAACCGTTGACGTTATCTTCGACCTGCGAGGGCCGGCTGGCGCCGATAATCACGCTCGACACGTTTTCCTTTCGCAAACACCACGCGAGCGCCAGTTGCGGCAGGGAAAGTCCCACTTTTTCGGCGAGCGGCTTCAAATTCTGCACGCGCTCCAACTGCGCCGCGTCGAGTTTTTCGGGATTGAGAAACTGGTTTTGCTTGGGATCGGCGGCGCGCGAATTGGCGGGCGGCGCCTGATTCGGCTGGTATTTGCCGGTCAAAACGCCCTGCGCGAGCGGCGAATAGACCACCTGTCCGATGCCCTCTTTTTCGCAAAGCGGCATGACTTCTTTTTCCAGATCGCGGTTGAGCGCGTTGTAAACCGGCTGGTTGCTCACGATGCGGTCGAAGCCCCAACGGTCGCTCAGTTCGAGTGCGTCGGCGATGTTTTTGGCGCTCCACTGCGACACACCCACATAAAGCACTTTGCCCTGGCTCACCAGGTCATCCAGAGCGCGCAAGGTTTCATCGAGCGGCACGGTGTCGTCGTAGCGGTGGCACTGGTAAAGGTCGATGTAATCCGTCCCCAATCGCTGGAGCGACAAATGCGCCTGTTCCATGATGTGTTTGCGCGAAAGTCCTCGGTCGTTGGGGCCGTCGCCCATCGGAAAAAAGACTTTGGTGGCCAGGACATAGGAATCGCGCCGGTAGGGTCGGAGCGAGGCGCCCACCACCTTTTCCGATTCGCCGCGCGCGTAAACGTTGGCCGTATCGAAGAAATTGATGCCCAGATCGTAGGCCTTTTCGATGCATTGCTGCGCCGTATCGTTTTCGGTCGCGTTGCCGTAGGTGAGCCATGAGCCGAGGCTCACTTCCGAAACTTTGACGCCCGCGCGTCCCAATCGTCGATAATTCATATTTGGAGTTCCTTTTCGAGCCGCCTCTCAGTGCGAATTGACGGCCCAAATGCAGCGACTAAAGTCGCCGCAAAGAAAAGCGAAGTCCGCCTGCGCGGACTGAAGCCCCAACCTGCGAAGGCAGGTTTCGCCTTCCTTTGCGGCGACTTTAGTCGCTGCTGACTCGCACACTCGAAACCCGCACGCGCCCGTTCGCCAGAACAACGCGAACTTTCAACATCCGGTCGGGCTGGCGCGCGAATTCGCTCGGAACGCGCGCCGAAAAATTCCAGCCGTCGTGCGGCGATCCATCACGGCGCACCGTGCCAGTGAGGACTTCCCAACGGTTCCGAGCCGTGTTCCACGCTTCGAATTTCATCCAGAGAGATGAAAAGCCGCGTGGCATAACGGCTGGCGCAGCCCCTACGCCACGCACCTGTAAAGTCCACGTTTTGGCATCAGGAAGCTGTCCTTCGTAGAACGCCGTGCCTCCGCCCGTCATAGCGCCGCGCGGAGGGCGGCCCTGAGGCGCCGCCATCGGTTCGAAATTAACGCGTGACAGCACCGCCTCGCGGGCCGCCAGACGCGAATTGGAAGGCGGCGCGGCGCGAAAAATCATCAACGTGAGGTGATTTTCGCGCGCGCCGCCGGTGCCAATCGAAAGCGGCGCCGCCGGTTCAGTTGCCCACGCGACCAGAAACGTGCCCGCGTTTTGACCCCCGCCCAGCGCCATGCTCAGCACGTTTTGCGCGATGCCGTTGTCCACAGTTTTTTCATCGAAAACCGCTTTCAAATCCGAAGCGCGAATAATGGCGGCGGGCAAATCGACCTCGACGGCCTTTTCACTCGCGGCGGCGGGAATCGCCACCGTCGCGCCGCTGGCCACCGTCCCTATCGCGCGCACATCGCGGTCTTGCACCCACACCGCGCCGCGCAGTTCGAGCGGCGAGCCGTTTTGAATGCGGTCGCCGTTCCAGCTCAGACCTTTGCCCAGGGGCACCAGACTTTGCGCCGCAAACGCCCGATCCGTCCACATCCACACGTTGGCGTCCTCGACTTTGAATCCCGAAGCGTCGGCGGGCTGCAAAATCGAAAACGCGCCCTGTTTTCCGCCCGCCTCGTTGGCGTAATCGGCCACGGCGGAGGTGGGAATCTCCGAAGAAATGTCGTAGGTGGTGCGCTTGGGCGAAAACAGCCACAACAGCGAATCGGTGCGTGCGGCTGGCGACCCCAGGCTGCCCTGCACCACGTCAACCTGTCGCGTCAGGATGGCGTTGCCGCGAATCGAGAGCGCCGCCGCGTAAGCGAAACCGGAAAACGCGACCACGATAATCGGAATGGTGATCCAGGCCAGTTCGCGGCGGTCGGTGAAGCGTAAAATCGTGTAATTGAGCGGCACCAGAACGAAAACATAGAGCGCCAGAAACCAGGCGATTTGCGAGACCGGCGGCATCTTGCGCTGCTGCGAGGCCCGCGCCAGACCGTCGAGAAGCTGGCCCGTCGGCGTCGCGGTCACTTCCTGCGGAGGGTAATTGCGGTTTATGGGGCCACCGCCCATGTAACGGCCTCCATAGTAATTCGGCCCATCATAAAAAGTCTGGCTGTCCACGCTGTCGAGCCGTTTCAGCAACACACCGGCGCCAAAAACGTCTTTCCACAGCGCGTTCTGACCGCTCCAGCCGTTGAAAGGCGGCTGCGAGGGGTCGAATCCGAGCAGCAAAACTCGTCCCGCGCCTCGGTCGAGGCTTGAAAAAAGCGGCGCGGCGGGAGTTCCGGCGCGTAGTTGCGCGTCGGTTTTGAGCGGGCCGCGCGCCGCCACGACGGGAGAGCCGCCCAGCCGGTCGGCGCCGTTCTGCGGCGATGGGACGTAGCGTTGCACGATGCCCGCGACTTCCCCCGCACCCGCCGAAGTGGAGTTGCCGATCTGCGCCGGCCACAAATCGGCGAGCGGCGAAGTCGCCAGGCGCGCCGCGTTGGAGCCGCCCAGCGCCAGCAGGTTTCCGCCGCCGAGCACGAAACCGCGCAGCGCTTCGATTTGCGGCGGCAACAGCGCGGTGTGCGCGAAATCGCCCAGAACCACGAGGTCAGCGCATTCGAGGCCGAACCAGCGGTCGGGCACACCGGCGCGCGTGGTTTCGACGGGGCGAAGCGGCCCCTGCGAGTTGTTGGGATTGAATCCGGTCGGCTGCGCCGCGCCCGTAAGCGACAAACCGCTCCCGCGCAGGCTTTTGAGCGTGTCGGACAGCCCGCTATCGCCATCGGAAACCGTCAAAACCACGCGCTGGCCTTCTTCGGGTTCTCGAACCGGCACGCGCTGCGTCTGGGTCTTGAACCCGCGCCCGCTAAACGAGATTTCCACCGCCGCGACGTTGGGCCGTTCGAGGCGCCCGTAAAGCCAGATGACTTTGCGCGCGTTGGTGGGCAGATCGACGGGGCAGTAAAACTCGTTGGGCGCGTTTTCGAAATCGCCGTTGGCGCGCAGCTTGAGGCGCACCGTGCCCGCGACCGGATCGCCGGTATTGGAAAGCGTCACCGCGATCGGAAACCAGCGCCCGCGCCGCACCATCAGCATGAGCGGTTTCTGGGTGAAGGCGAACGGCGAGGACAGCGCCATTTGCAGGGGCGCGTTGGAGGGCGTCGCCTCCTGCGCGAGAAGCGGGAATGAGAGGGCGAAAAGCGTCGAGAGGCACGCCAAAAAACGGAAAAAGGGCGCGGGCATGAGGTGATTATACGTTGGCGGCGGGGGATTCGCAGCTTGGGCGGAAGTTGTCGGGGAAATAGCGATTTTTATAGCCCCTGAGCAATGATGAGCCAAGCTGCAACTGGCCGGATGCAGCACTTCGTTGTCCCTTTGTTAAAGAGTTTCAATCCGGCATAAACTCCGTTTTGACTACGCGGCCATTCTTGAATGATACCACGCCCCAATCCGAATTATATTCAGCTTCGTCGCTGTGCCTGTAAGTGATAGCGTCTGCTATCTCCATTTCGCCTTTATTGTTGGTTTTGGTTTGGTGTGTCGAACCATGGGGCAATACCGTGAGAGTATTTGGGGAAGACGCGCCCGAATCGAAGGGATTAGGAGGCCAACCCGTTCCTTTCATATATTTCCCCATGATAGCGTTCACCTGTGCGACAGTCATACCTGGACGGACAGAACTCAAGTCCCTTAAAAAAGGCTGTCGAGAACTCATAGGGAAGAACCAAAGCAGAACGACGGTTATCACGAAAACGACCTGAAAAGTGACTTTGGTGCGGCGAAACCTTCCGGCAAGTAGGAAGGGTAAGAACACTAATGAACAGAGTAACGCATAGAGCAGGTAAGCATACAGAGGAATGTAGGCGGGGATGACAAATTGCCAAGCCGCAGCAAAGAACCACGCAAAAGCCAGAAAAAGGGCAAACGTGATCAATCCCAACCAGTTGAGCCAAGAATTTTTATATTTTTTGGTTTCGTTCATAGCCTATTTACTTGGAGTATGGCATATGCAATCAAGTTGCACATAATACTACAACAATAATGTTACGTTGTGGCTGTGCCTTCTCACAATCCAGTTAGCTCTGGATTGGAAAATAACACCCGTCTGTCGTGTCGCGTAAATTCCCTTGCTTTCATCCAAAAGCCGACGCCTTCAACTCGCTAAACTTGTCCTCGTGATTTCCTCGCGTCCCGCACCCGAACTCGCCGCGCGGAGGGGCGACCTCTGGGGCTTCGATTCTCTTCCTACCCTGCTCGCTTTCGGCGCTCTGCTGGCGCTTTTGGGGTTTGGCCCCGCCTCTTTATCGGGATTTTGGCCTTCGACCTACGATTTCTGGCCCCAGGCGCTCTTTCTGCTGCTGGGCGCGGTCGGGGCGCTTTGCCTGGCGCTTTCGCCCCATGCCAGAGCGCGTTTCGAAGCGACCGCGTGGCTTTTGTTGGCGTTTCTGGGCTGGAATCTCATCTCGGTTGCCACCAGTTCTTATCGCCACGATTCGTGGCTGGAAGTGGCGCGCATCGGCGGCGCTCTGGCGGTTTTTTTTGCGGTGCGCGCGCTGTGGACACCGCAGCGCGCGCTGTGGATTCTGGGCGCCTGGGCCGTCGGCATGGCGTGGGTTTGCCTTCCGGCGCTGCTCGATTTCGTTCAGACTCGCAATTCGCGCCAGTTCGGGCCGTTTTACAACCCCAATCTCTTCGCCAACGCCCTCGCCATGACTTTGCCCGTCGCGGCGATTCTTCCGATTTTGGTGCGCCGAAAAGTGAACAATTCGCTTCTCGTCGTGGGGTCTTGCGCGCCGTTTTTGATTTGCGGCGCGGGGCTTCTGGTCACTGCAAGCAAGGGCGGTTTTCTGGCGGCTTTAGTCGCGCTGTTATGCACTTCACTGGTGATCGGGCGCGCGAAATGGGCCGAAATTGGAACTTTTGCGCGCCGCAATCGCGCCGCCGTGGGAATTTCGGCCCTCGCTCTGGCACTGCTTTTTGCGTTTTTGGCGGCGAAAACCATCGTGCCGCGCTTGCAGCAGGCGCGCGGCGCGGAGGACAACTCGACGATGTTTCGCGTTTTCCTGTGGCGTTCGACGCTTGACATGGCGGGGGCGAAACCGCTTCTGGGACACGGCCCCGCCTCGTTTCCTCACGTTTTTGCGCGTTTCGCCCAGGCCGGCTATACGCGCAGCGCGCACCAATCGTGGCTGCAAATCGCGGCGGAAAGCGGGATTCCCGCACTGTTGTTGCTGCTCGGCGCCGTTGCCGTCGCGCTTAAAAAAGGGCTGCATCGCACCAAAACGGCGGATTGGCCGCTCGTGGCGGGGTGTTGCGGCGCCGTCGTCGCCCTGCTGTTGCATGGCAACGTCGATTCGGGATTTCAAACCACTTCCATTCTCATTTTTCTGAGCGTCGCGCTCGCCGTTCTGGTTTCGTTGAATGATTCCGCGCCGCGAGAGGAAAATTTCGCGTCGCGCTTGAACCCGTTCTGGCTCGGCGCGACGCTGCTTCTGGCGCTGGGCGGCTATCAAACCCAGAAAGCGGCGGCGGGCGAAGATGCGAACCAACTCGCCGACGAGTTTGGAAGCAGAGGAGCGCCAACGGTCGCGGCGCAAAGGGCGGAGGAAGCGACTGCGCTCGATCCGACTTCGGCGCGCGCGTGGTCGAATCTGGGCTATTGGCGGGAAAGGAGCGGCGGCGATGGACGCGCCGCGTTTCAAACTGCCATCGCGCTACAGCCCACGCGCGCCGCGAACTGGGCCAATCTCGCCCGCGCGAGCGACCGCGCCGGACAATCGCCCGCCGAGGTGGAGAAACTTTACGCGCGCGCCGTCGAAAACGACCCATTGGGCACGCGCCTGCGCCTTGAACGCGCGCTGTGGCGCCTGGAAACCAAAAACGGCGCGGCTTACGACGATTTGGAGTTCATCCTCGCGCTGCGAAACGCGCCTTATGGCCGCTACCCCGCGCTCGCCGATTGGGTTAACCTCGATTTCGCGCGCGCGACGGTGCTTCTGGCGCCTCAGCTCGTGAAAACCGGTCAGAAAGCGCGGGCCAAACGGCTGGTCGAACTGGCTGTTGGCGATGGCGAACGCGCGCGCCAGAGGCAGGCCGGAAACGAGGCGATTTTGCGCGCTTCGGGCCAGGCCATCGACCTCGACGCCAACGCCGATCTCGAAACCGTCGCCGCGCAGCTTGTGGAGCTACAAACTCAATTGAAATGAAAATTCTGGTCTTACACGGCCCCAATCTCAACCTGCTGGGCGTGCGCGAACCCGCCATTTACGGCTCGATCTCGCTCGATAGCATCAACGACCGCCTGCAAACGCTGGGCGAGGAACTGGGCATCGAAGTCGAAACCCTGCAATCGAACCACGAGGGCGCGCTCATCGACGCGCTGCACGGCACCGACGCGGGCGCCGTCATTTTGAACGCGGGCGCTTTCACCCACTATTCCTACGCCCTGCGCGACGCCATCGCCGCCATCGCGCGGCCCGTCATTGAGGTTCATATCTCGAATGTCCACGCCCGCGCCGAAATTTGGCGCCACACCTCGGTGATCGCCGAAGTGTGCGTTGGAACCATCGCCGGACTGGGCATCTTGAGCTACGAACTGGGCCTGCGCGCGGCGACTGAACTGGCATTGAAGTAGACGGGAGACGGAATACGGGAGAGCTAAGCGCGTTTCTCTTATTCCGTCTCCCGTATTCCTCCCATGAATTACGCTTTTCGTCTTCAAACTCTGCGCGCGCGGCTTCCCAAACTCAAATGCGACGCTCTGGCGGTTTCTCATCTCACCAACGTCGGTTATTTGAGCGGTTTTAGCGGCTCGTCGGGCCTGCTCTTGCTCACGCGCGACGCGGCGCATTTCATCACCGATTTTCGTTACAAATCGCAGGCGCAAAATCAGGTCGGGGCGCACGCTGAAATCGTCATCGCCGAGCGTGGATTGTGGCGCGATGCGACTAAAATCGTCGCCAAAGAGCGCCTTTCGCGGGTCGGGTTTGAAGCCGAACACGTTTCGGTCGCGGCGTGGCAGGAGATGCAAAAACTCCTCAAAACCGCCCGAACCGTGCCCACCACGCGCGCCGTGGAATCGCTGCGGCTCCACAAAGACGCCAACGAAATGGCGATTTTGCGCCGCGCCGTGCAAATCGCCGACGAGGCTTTCGCCGAAGCTCTGCAAATAATGCGTCCAGGCTTAACCGAGCGCGAAGTCGCCGCCGCCATCGAAAACGGCGTCAAAAGTCGCGGCGCATCAGGTTTGAGTTTTGAAACCATCGTCGCCTCGGGCGCGCGCGGCGCTTTGCCGCACGGCGTCGCGTCGGACAAAGTTCTCGAACACGGCGACATGGTGACCATCGACATGGGCGCGCGCTTCGACAATTACTGCTCCGACATGACGCGAACCGTGTGTCTGGGCCGCGCCGATTCGCAGCAAAAAGAGATTTACGAAGTGACCTGGCGCGCGCAGGTCGCGGCGCTGGAAGCGATGAAACCAGGTTTGGGCTGCGTGGCCGCCGATGCCATCGCGCGCGAGATGATCAATGACGCGGGCTACAAAAAGAACTTCGGGCACGGCCTGGGGCACGGCGTGGGCATCGACATCCACGAAGCTCCGCGCCTTTCCAAACTCGGCAAAGGAAAATTGGCGGCGGGCATGATCGTGACCTGCGAACCAGGAATTTATCTGCCCAATTTCGGCGGCGTTCGCATCGAAGATATGCTGCTCATCACCGAGAATGGTGCGGAAGTTTTGACCGGAACGCCGAAGCCGGAGAGGTTGTTAGAATTGTAGGGACTAACGACCAATCTCACCCGCCGCTGAAAGGGAGCGACCGAGGAGCGAGCATAAGCTGTAGGAGGGCGGGTGCAGCACCTTGTTAGCCCGATGTTTGAGACTCACGCTGCTGATTTAGCTGGTTGCTGTAAAATGTGTGGTGAGTATCGGAATAAGACAATGCCAGAGCATGACGCACCGAAGCGTGTTCGTATCGCCACGAGTTTATTAATGCTCGGCGGAGTTTTACTCGCCACGATTTTAATGCCGTTGTTGTTTAAAGATAAAAAATTCCCATATGAGGGCGTTTGGAAATACGAGGGGATTAGAAGAGACGGCACCAGACTGATGACCGTTGTTTCATTCAAAAACGGAGGATGTGGTGTTGAGATTCGTAGTCATCAGGGTTCAAGGCGCTCCGTTTCCTGTTCATACACTATGCTACGAGGCGCTGCCGTCGTGCAATACAAAATAGACAACATTTATTTTATCAACCGGCCTGTCCGTAGTTCTAATTCAACGGCAAAACTATCTGACCGTGTTACTCCGCAGAGGCACGGAGCAGAACTACTGTTAGAACCTTTAAAGGGAACATATACCGAGCAGGATACGAACAACCGTAAGAGAACATGGACGCAGGTATACAAAGGGCAGGGAATTTTGATGAAAAGAGTTCATCAAAGCAGCTAATTTGCGGGTCTCGTCGAACTCGATTGGATTCACTAATTTGATTGGTATTGGTTTATAGGCGTTTCCATTCTCTTGCGCGCAGTGAAGATTTTCGCGACGGCCCAACAGTTTATTATGCCGCCGCACGCGGCAATCTGTATCTTTAGATTGTAAATTGCCGCTCTTTGTGACAAGTTCGCTTCAATAAAAAACGCCCGACTATCAAAGTCGGGCGTTTTTTAGTTTTCTACTTCGCTTAAAACGGCAAGCGCGACACGCTTTTGGAAAGCAGCGCGAGCGCGACAGCCGCCATGCCGATCAGTCCCATGCCGCAGTAGTAGCCCGCGACCAGAACCGGCGTGTAGGCGCGCCAGTTTTCCTTGCCGTAGCGGTTCTGGAAGTAGTAGCGGCCCAGCATGGCGCCGATGAACTGCGGAATCGCATAGGCCGGAAGCGTATGCGTGCCGTTGACCAGGCCGTAGAAAAACAAGACCGGCAAACCTCCGGCTATCACGGCGATGTAGGACAGCACCGCGAAACCGGCGCCGATGCCGATATAGCTGGGGCGAATCGACTGCAAGAGGAAGTTGTTTTCGCCTTCGCGATTGGCGGTAAACCAGAGCGCCTGAGATTGGGCATGCACCGGCCAGAACTTGGCAGCGAAAGGATAACTGGCCGCCGGAATGGGCGAGAGTTTCCAGATAAAGCTCCAAAACAAGAGCGAACAGCCCAGCATGATGGGCAGCATCAACAATTCGACTTTGAGGATCGAGGTGAACTTGGTTTTGGTCAATTCAACGGTGCGGAAATGTGTCGCCATGCCGCCATGGTCGGCCAGGGGAATGGGAGCGAACCAGATGTCAACGCCACGATAACCCGCCATCATGAAGGAGGCTTCGCGGACGTAGGGAATCGAAACGTGGGTGCCCGCCAAACCCGCCATGCGCGCGTTGATATAGGAGAAAATCGGCGTCCAGACGAAACCAAAGAAAATCAAAATCCACAGAGGAAACGCTGGCACCAAGTAGTGGCACATGACGACGTAAGCGATGGTGCCAACCGCCCAGACGGCGAGCGAGAGTGAAATAGGAAAGTCGCCGCGTCCTTTGGGGACGGAGAATTGCGGAGAGGCCACGCCCTCTTTTTTCTGGCTGCGCCCCTTGAGGAGCGCGCGGATGACTCCGACGATACCGATAATGGCCACGATCACCGAAGTGCCGATGCCAAAGGACAGCCAGAAGTCCATGGAGTTGACGAGCTGCGATTGCAGCATATCGGTGCCCGACACCCAATTCCGCAAAATGCCGGCGTTATAGAGGAGCGGGTTCGCCACGATAAAACAGCCGATTGCCGCGATAAAGGTTCCAACCACAACCGGAAGGGGCAATACAAACCCGATCAGCACGCCGCCCAGATCGGTTCCAAGGCCGGTGAGCGCGGCGGGCAGGATTTTCTGCGTATTGCTGGTGTAGTCGATGAACGGCACCGAAATGATGGTGATGGGCTGCGCGAAGATAAGACCGGTGACGGCGGGCAGCAAAATATAGATCGCGCCCCAGCCCACGCCAATCATGGCGCCAATGGAGAAAATGCGCCAGCGCCAGCCTTCTTTTTGCGAAGATGATTCGGCCAGAGCCGTCGCGCCTTCGGCAGCAATGGGCGCGAGGGGAAACGGCAAACGCTCCACGTCAGACGTGATGCGAAACAGCACATAGCCCAGTCCCCAGGCTTTCATGCGCCAAAACGTGGCCTGAAACAGCAGCAGCCCGATGGCGGGCAGCCAGTCGGCGCTGAAAAAACTACGCCCGATCAAACCAGGCGAGTCGCCGGTGATGGCAGCCCAGGGCGCGTTTTTCAGTCCCTCGGTGATGCCCAGCGAACGCGCGATGGGCGTGTTAGCAACGTAGGAGTTCCAGATCAGCGACGCGAACGGCCCGCCAGCGATGGCGATTCCGGCGACCTGTGTGGTCAGAGCGGCGCCGACGTAATAAAGCAGATAAATTTCCTGCTTACGAAGGGTCTGGTAGGAGCGCCGCGCGACTTCCATGAAAAGGATAATCGTGACCCATTCGGCGGCTGGCCCCATGCCCTGTCCCGCGATCAGACCCAGGTAAATCGAACCTGGCATCATGATGAAGCCGATGAAAAGAGCGCCAATGACGGTTTTCCACGAAAAACCGTCGTAAAACTCTTCTTCTTCGCCCTCGGCGACATCACCCGCCGGATCTTCGGCTGCGGGCGAAATGTTCAATGGGCCGGTGGGCCGTTCCTGCTTTTCCTCGGAGGTTTGGGGAAATAGTGCCATGACTTTTAAGAGGTTAGAAACGAGAGGCGAGAGACGAGAAGGGAGGGCGCTTATTCTCGCCTCTCGCCTCTCGTTTCTCGCTTCTAATTAAACGACGACGGCGCCTGGTTCTTCGGTGGGCACGCGCTGTCCGGTGACATGGGCGCGACCGCGCAAAATGTATTCTTGCTGCACTTCGGGCTTAATGGTGCGCCACACCAGAAGCTGTTTGCGAAGCTCGGTCATGAACTCGCGGTTGACGCGCTTCCAGGCCGCGATTTCGCCGCTGCGACGCTCCAAACGCAACTGCAACTCATAAAGGCCTGGTTCGGCGGAAGGCAGCAAAATGATGTCGGTGTCCTGCGAAACGCCCATGTCGAACGGAGCGAGCCAGGTTCGCATCGAAAGCCGATAAACCTCGCTGTGCGCGTCGGCGGCGATCTCTTCCAGTTCGATGAGGCCGCCCTTGGGCGCGGGCGCGGCGCCCGCCTCGCCGGTGCCAGCCAGAGGAGCGGTTTCGGCGATGTCGGGCAGCTTTTGAATCGGCGTTTTGTGAAGCGTTGCGCCGTTGGACGAGCCGTTAGCTGTTCCATTGACGCCGTTGCTCCCATTGACCGCTTCAGGCCCAACTTCGGGCACAATCACGCCCTCATTGAGCACTGCGACGGCTTCCTCCAGGGGCAAAGCGGTGAAATAGACCTTGTCCGTGTAGAATTTGCCCACCGAGGTGTCGGTGTGGGTTTCGAAGTAATCGCAGAGGAACTGCGCCATGCCCAACGATTGCACGCCGGACACGGTGAAGGGGAACTGCAAACGCCACAGATCGCCGACCGGTTCGCCGAGGTCTTTTTTCTCGCCTTCGGGATTGGCGATTTTGGATGCGGCATACGCCGGATAAAGCGTGGACAAGAGCACCGTGAGCATCACGATGAGCGTGGCGATAACCGCCGACGACGACGAATAGTTGAGCGTGATGCCTGGCAGCAAATTCGTCGCGGTGATGATTTTCGCGGTGATCTGAGCGATCAAATAACCTGAAATCGAACCCAGCACCGCGTAAACGATGGCTTCGGCGATGAAGAGCGTGGCGATGTGAATCGGCGCCAGACCAATCGAGGAGTAGATGCCAATTTCCCGCGTGCGCTCGTAAACCGAACCCAGCATGGTGTTGGCGATAATCAGCGCCGCGATGATGATGGGAATCGCCAGCGACGCGAAGCCTTCGTAGGAAGTGGCTTCCACCGAAGAATAGAGCCGCGCCGTCAGCTTGCCGTCGTTGTCGGCATCGGGCGTGGCGCCGAAAATGCCGAGCGCGGCACGCTGCATCAGGTCATTGAGTTCGTCCTGGGCTTCCCTGGGATTGGAAATTCCCACCGCGACCGAGCGCGTGGTGGCGCCCATGTTGAGCGCCGTCTGGTAGGGAATGAGCAGCAGGGCGTTGGCCTGCATATGTTCGTAGCGCTGCACCTGCACTTCGTCGCCCTGCGCGGCGGCGTTGGTGTTCGACTGCTGGCTCTGGCGCGTGGTGTCGTTGCTGTAATCAACGGGAGTGAACTCCTCGTTGTCGATGTCGCGCAGGTTTTCGCTGCCCTGGCGGCCATACCATTTGCGGTCATCGAAAATCCCGATGACTTTGAGCGGCTTGCCGGCCACCTGCACCGTCGCGCCGACCGCGTTTTCGAGAGTCAAGCCCAACGGCGGGCCTTGCGGCGCGCTCGCCTCGCCGTCCTTGCCGGCGGGCGTTGGAGTTGCCGCCGCCTGCTGGTCGGCGGGCCGTTCCGCCGCGCGCTGCGCTTCGGTGAGCAACACGTCGCGCGGCAAAATCGCCACGTCGGTGTCACCTTCCTGGAACCAGCGTCCGCCTGGCAAAATCGTCCCCGCGACGGGCGAGCCGATTTCCGCTTCGCGCGGCGTCATGCCCACCAGAGCGGGCGCGTAATAAAAGTTGTTGGGCTGCGCCGCGTTGTTGACGCGCAGTTGAAGCGGCTCGCCCTGGTCGCGCGAGAGATACCAGGCGCGCAGCGCCGGTTCGCCCAGTTTGCGAGCCGTGATTTCGTTGCGAAGCGAAGCCACCGCGACTTCGGACATCGCCGACCAGTCGGGCTGGCGCACCAAAAAGCCCTGATAGGCCGGCTCGCGCCCGTCGCCGTAAGGCCGCGCGAAGTTGGCGATGTTGGCCGTCACCGAGGTGAACGACAAAACCGTGAAAGTGAGCAGAATCAGCGTGACGCAGGTCAGAGCGGTGCGCGTCGGGCGGCGCCGCATATTGGCGATGCCAAGGCCCAGCGCGGCGCCCAGGGCGGAAAGACGCCCCATGTCGGCGTAATGCACGCCCTGCTTCATGCGCTTGAGTTCGGCCTCGAATTTCGACTGCAAAAAGGCCGTAACCACAACCGTGAGCGCCAAAATAATGAACGCCAGCAGGATGATAAACGGCGTGAGCGCCAGTTCAAAGGCGGGATGGACGAAACGGATCGAAGCAAAAACCGCCAGAAAGACAATCGAAGTGCCAACGATCTGCTTGCGAACGTCGGGAAAACCAAACAGCATTCGCTCCATGAAATAAGCGAACGGTAGGAGCAGAGCGAGGTAGAAGATGATGCCCTTGAGAACGTCCTGGGCGGTGGCTTCCACGTCCGGATAAGCGCGCGATTCCAGACCGAAAGCGCGTCTGGCCTCGCGGTAGAAGGTGTCGTATTGCCTGGCGTCCAGAGCATTCGCCGCCAGTTGGAGCGAGCCTCCAGTGGGAAGCGCGACGGCTTCGGTCGGGCAGGCAAAGCCGCCTTTGTTGTTGGGCGGGCAGCCCGCCGCGCCGTGCAGAATATCGACGCGCTCGTTGTTGATGCCAAAACCGCGCAAAAGCTGAATGCGCTGCTGGTCGAGAACCCACAAATCGCGCGCGGTCTGATAGGCCACATAAGGAATGCGGTTCGCTTCTGTGCCGTTACCGATCACGAAACCGGCGCCTTCGTAAGAGATGGGCTGTTTTTGCATCTCGGCAGTCGCGGTGCGCAGCAAAACCAGCCGCTTACCGAGCAGACCTGCCGCCATGATGAGTTTGAAACGCTCGTCGGGCTTGCCGAAAATCACCGCGACGGGTTCGAGTTCGGCCACGCCCACTCCGGCATTGGGCCGCAAAAAGGAGAACTCGACCGGATTGGCGTCGGTTTTGGCGTCCAGAACCGACATTTCCTTTAAAATCGAGAAATAACGCTGGTCGAGCGTATCGTAAATGGTGACGGCGCGCGCTTCAAAGCAAATCAAGGAAGCGGTCACGTTGCGCTGGCGCAGTTTCTCATCTTTCCAGTCCAAAGTCGCCGTGGGCTTGTTGAACATCGGCGAAAAACGCTGGCGCTCCGAGCCACGGTCGGGCGCGAAGATGACGTGCCCGTTTCGATTGACCGAAAACGCTTCAAATTCGTATTGCGGCGTGCCGCCGCCCTTGGGATCGCCCACTCGCGGGCCGACAAAAATGAACTGCGCGACCGGATTGGTGCCTTTTTTCCCCAGCGAATACTGCGCGCGCTCGATCATCACGCCGCGCACACCGGCATAGCTTTTATTTTCCAGGGTCGAGCTGGCGGCCCGATCCGAGACTACCGCGCCCAGCGCCTGCGTTCCGGCCACGCCGATTTGCTCGTCGGGAAGCGGACTGTCGGGCAAAAAGCTGCTGGCGTTTCTCACATCACGGTAAATGCCGCGCCCGACCAGATAACCGAAGTTTTTCGAGAGTGCCGAGGCTTCGGGCAAAAGCGGCTCTTTTTTGTCGTCGCCTGCGGCCACATCCGAGAGGGTGCGGCGCAGCAAACCTTCCAGCGATTCGACCTGCAAAGCGAGGTTGGGCAGGTTCATCGCGGCCACGGTGTCGAAGGGCGTGTCCTGCAAGAGGCGCGCGTCGTTGGCGGTCACAAACGACAGGCCAGGCAGCGCGGCCATGGTCGCGGCCTCGGAATCGAGCGCGATTTGGGCGGGCAGATAGGAGCGCCAGGTGCGCCCCTCGCGGCCCGTGATGCCATCGACAAACGCTTCTTCGATGGGCGTGCCCCGTTTGTCGGCCTCTTCCTGCGCGTAGCGGCCCACCGATTTGGCGAGGTTGGAAAACTGGTTGAGAAGAATGTTTTCGCTGCCCACCGTCATCTGGTTGTAAAACCACGATTTGGCGAACATACCGACAGTCTGGGTGTTGGAAGTGAGATCGAGGCCAATAAAGGCGCGATACGACTGCATTTCCTCTTTTTTGGTGTCGTCGGCTTTGCCGGTGGCATCGATGACGTGATCAGCGATGAAATTCCGCACCCCTGCGAGGGCCATATGATGCGCGCCGTTGGCCACGAACAGCACGTTGTGCGCGGGCGGATTGGCCTTGAAACGGCGCGCCATTTCGAGCATCGCCGCCATGCTGCCCGCCGCCTCGGCGCCAGGCGCGAGATCGGGCACGACCGACATCGAATCGTAGTAGGCCGAGACGATGATGGTGTTGGGTTTGTCCTTGGCGGGCGGATTTTTCCCTGGCAGGAAGCCCAGCACGTTGCGAACCGGCACCTGCTTCCAGACCACATGCGATTTCACCGTCGCGCTTTGTCCACTCGAAGCGCGAACCGCGTCGGCGGCGGCGCCGCGCACATAATAGCGCGGCATTTCGACCGGCAGATAGGTGAATTTGCGCTCGGCCTGACCGCGCCCCGTGATCTCCGGTTCGAGAAAGATGATGGCCTTGGCGCCCAGGTCGGCGGCGGTGATCCAGGCCATGCCCGAATTGAAATCGAGCGCCACAATCGAGCCTTCGACGAGCTGCCCGTTGAAATCGGACGGCCTGCCCTGCCCTGCATAAACGATTGGCCCTGTAAGCCCCGCCACCGGCGTGGTGGAGGCGACGACGTGGTTGGGATAGAGCGGCAGAATCGGCAGCTGCCGTCCGCCCAGGGAAAGCGAGGCGCTCTGGGTGACGGGCGCGGTCACGAAAGTCTGGTCGGAGCGCACATTGGTCAGACCGAGCTGCTTGAAGCGGTTTTCAACCAGCGTCGCCGCCGCCGCGTTGCCTGGCGTGCCAGGAACGCGCGAGGGAAAGGCCGTCAAAGCCGAAATGTCGGCGCGCAAACGCGCGGCGACATCGGGGTTTTGGGCGAAACATGGTGTCGCGGTGCAAACGGCAGCGACAAAGAGCGAGAGAAAAAGGGGAAGGGAACGACGGAGCCAACGCATTCAGCGAAACCTCGAAAAAAGAAAATTAAGCCCAGGCTGTTCAAAAATAAACAGCTATCGAGCGGCAAAGGACAGGGGCGTAGGCTTAATGTTATCATAAAGCCAACTTTTCAACCCCATTTTTGCGCCGCTTTTCGGAGTGAAAAAGGGTGCTTTTCTCTTCTTGTTCTTGTCCGCCCATGACACAACTCGCCACTTATCTCCAAAATTTGCAGCGATTCGGCATCCAGCCAGGTCTGGAACGCATCCGCGCGCTGTTCCAGAGCGCCGGAAATCCGCATCTCGCCTACCCCGTCATTTTAGTCGGCGGCACCAACGGCAAAGGCTCGACCTGCGAATTCACCGCGCGCCTCCTATCCCAAAGCGGGCGCCGCATCGGGCTTTACACTTCGCCGCATCTTTATAATTGGAACGAGCGCATTCGCATCCTGCCAGGCGAGGGACTTTTCGAAGGCGCCATCAGCGACGCCGATTTAGACGCGCTTTTGAACGATGCCCTGCCGCATATTGAAGGCGTCGCGCAAAGTCTGGGACAGCCGACGGAATTTGAAGTGATGACGTTTCTGGGCCTGTGGCACTTCGCGCGGCAAAAGGTCGATGCGGCGGTGGTCGAAGTCGGTCTGGGCGGAAAATGGGACGCTACGAATGTCACCGAGCCTCTGGTTTCCGTTGTGACGCACGTTGCGCTCGATCACATGGACAGATTGGGCGATACGCTGGAGGAAATCGCGGCGGATAAAGTGTGTATCGCGCGTGCGGGGCGGCCTTTTATAACGGGCGAAACCAACGAGAGTGTCTTGGAAGTTTTTCGCGCCCACTGCGAAACGATTGGGGCCGATCTCATCAAATCCAACCTGAAAATGCCCACTTTTCAACAACAGAATCGGGCCTTTGCTATGCGCGTGGCGCATCAATTTAAAATGCGTATGCGATGGTCAATCCCTGAGCTGCCACCTAACATAATGTTCGGAGTGCCAGGCCGTTTTGAAGAGATCGCCCAATCGCCGCAAGTTATCATCGACGGTGCCAACAACCCAGATGGAACGCAGAACGTCGCTGCCGAACTGAAGCGGCAGCAGATTCACTCTGAAAATCTCATTCTCGTTCTCGGCATTCTCGCCGACAAAGATTTCACCCAAATGACGCAGATTCTGGCGCCCCTGGCTAAAATCGTCATCGTCACGCAGTCCAGCTCGCCGCGCGCCGCTTCCACAACGCAAATCGCGCCCATCGCGCGCCAGTTTTGCGCTCACGTCGAAGAAATCACGCCGGTTGCCGCCGCCGTCGAGCGCGCGCAAACTTTGGCGGACGCGGGCGACACCATTTTAGTCACCGGCTCGTTCACCACCATCGCGGAAGTGCCGCGACCCTCCTCACCATGAAAATTCGCTCTTTTTCCCTGCTCTGCATTCTGGCTTTGGCCGGTTCTGCGCCTCACCTGGCGCACGCTCAAAGCGAAAAGCCCGCCGCGACTTCCCCGCTTTCCTTTCGCGGTGTGGCGCGGCTCGTCAAAATCGAGCGGCGCGGCACCGGCTACGAAGCCGATGCCACATATCCCCGTTTTCTGGTTTCGACGCCCGTGACGCGCTTGGCGAACTGGAAACTGCGAACCGAAGCGCAAAGGGGCATGGCCGAACTCATCCAACAGGCGCGCGCCGATGCCAAAGAGATGCGCGAGGCCAAAATCTCCGCTTATGGTTTTGGCCACACGCCCTCGCTGCATTTTTATGCTCCCAAACGACTGATTTCCGTCGCCGTGATGGGTTATACGTTCACCGGCGGCGTGCACGGCAACTACGGCACCGACACCAAAAATTACGGCCTCTTGGGGGGCGAAACACGGCCCAGAGAATTGAATTTGGGCGATTTCTTTCGCGCCGGATCGCCTTATCGCGCCCGCGTCGAAAAAATGCTCCTCGGTAAGCTGCGCGCCACCAAAGGCGCCGAAAAAGAAGCGATTTTTGTCGTGGACGGCACGGTGAAGAGCCTTCCCACCTCATTGCTGAAGAATTTCGTCGCGGAAAAGGGTGGTTTGCGCTGGTTTTTCCCGCCTTATGCGGTCGGGCCTTATGCGGTTGGCGAATTCGAAGTGAAACTTTCCAGCGTCGAACTGGGAAGCGATTTCAAGCGCGCCATGCTTCAAACGCCTTAATCGAAGTCTAAATGTGTGACCGATATCGGCCCTTGTGACCTTAAGTGATACATCTTGTCAGATTGGAATTCCCCCCGTTAAAGCGGAAGGAGCTTCGTTTGTCTGCGTCATAGCGCTCACGACATAGAGGCTACACCCGCAGTTTCGTCATTCTGAAGGGAGCCTCAGCGACTAAAGAATCTCAATTCACTGCTACGCGAGAGTCTTCGGTCGCTGAGGCTCCCTTCAGAATGACCTGTCTTAAATCACGCAAAATGTCCACTTGACGTGAGATTTGCGGCCACTCAGAAAAATTTTCAAGAAAATGTTTGAAAATCTGCGGAACTGGGTATATTAATGGCATCCCTTTGGTTCCCTTTTGGTATCCCTCCTCCTGAGGGGCCAGAAATCGCCGGATGGGGCCTCAGCAGACCCTTATGAACGATTCCACCCCCGTTTCCACCCTGGAAGCTTCCGCAGGCAAGGGTTTCAAGGAGATGCCGCGCGCTCGCGTGGTTCGCTCTGTCAAGGAGTGGATCAGCGAGGGCGTCATCATGCCAGGTCAGCCCTTGCCTGCTGAGCGCGAGTTGGCTCAAAACCTGGGGGTTACGCGCAACACGGTGCGGCGCGCATTGGAAATGCTCGATGCCGAAGGGGTGCTGCGTTCGCAAAACGGGCGCGCGCGCATCGTGCAGGACACCAAGGCACGCGGCGGGTTGCTGGAAAACGCCATCGCAGTGGTCACCACGGCGTCGGATCAGCCCTGGGTCGGGCACCGGCAGAGCGGCTGGTCGGAATACATCGCTCACGGTGTCCTGCATGCCGCGCGTCAGACTGGAATGCACGCCGTCGCCCTGCAGCCCCAACGGCTGGCGGACAGGGATATCTACCGCCTTATCGCCGAGCGGCCCTGCGGAGTCATCTTCACCGATGTCAAAGAGTGGACGGATCAAGCCCTCCAATGGGCGCAGGCGCTGCAACACGCCGGATTGCCCGTCGTGCTGTATGGCGATCAGCACGACAGCCTTTATGATCGCGTCAATTCGGATCATGAAAGCGGGGCTTACCAACTGGCTCGCTGGCTCCTGGAAGCGGGACGCTGTCGCCCGCTTCTGGTGTGGCCCTCACCGCCGCTGGGATACTGGTTTGCGCGCCGCCGTGCCGGTTACGAGCGCGCTGTGCGAGAGGCGGGATTAGAATCCCTGACGCCGCTCACCACCACGCTTCTCGATGTGGAATTTATCGGACGCCAGGAGTTCGAAGAGAGCGTGCGCCACTTAAGCGAGGCTTTAAAGCCCTACTTCTCTGGGAAAACGCCGGTGGATGCCCTCATGGCCAGTTCCGACAGCGACACCTTCGCTCTGGCCGCCGCCTGCCGTTTGTGTGGGCGCAAACCAGGAGAGGATGTATTAATCGTCGGCTACGACAACTACTGGAGCGACTCCACCGCGCGCCAATGGGAATCGGCTGTTCCTGCGGCCACCATCGACAAGCTCAACCCGCGCATGGGCACCGCTCTGGTCGAACTTTTGTTGCAGCGCGCCCACAACCAACTGCCACTGGCGCCTCAGCGCCGCGTGATCGAGCCGGAACTTGTGGTTCTCTCCGGCGACATAGCCGGCAACTCTTCGCTCCCTCGTTGAAATTGACCTTTCGCGGCGACACCGTTCGCCACTCACTTATTTACTGCCGGAACTCCGGCCCAGGAGACCCTTCATTATGATGCAAGCGACTCGCCGCACCACGGCCCCCGAACCCACCCTGAAGCGCAACGGCGCTTTCACCCTCATCGAACTTTTGGTTGTTATTGCCATTATTGCAATCCTCGCGGCGATTCTGTTCCCCGTTTTCGGACGAGCGCGCGAAAATGCGCGCAAATCGTCGTGCCTGTCGAATTTGAAGCAGATCGGCACCGGTCTGATCATGTATTCGCAGGATTATGACGAGATGCTGCCCAACCAGCACTTCAGCAATCAACTTTACCGCGACGCAAATTTCAACGTCGATGCGAGCAAGGGCGCCGAATGGTGGGGCACTTCGGCCTGGCTCTTGGATCCGTATATCAAAAGCACCCAGGTGTGGCGCTGCCCTTCCAAAGATCGCGGCGGCGACAATCCCAAAGCGAGCGGCTATCTCAACTACGGCTTCAATTACATCGGGTTTCTCAAGGACACTTGCATCACCGGTGGCTGCACCGGCGCGGCGCCTCCCACTGCCGGTCGTGTAGTGTCGGTCTCGCTGGCCTCGTTTCAAAGGCCCACCGAAACCATCAGCGTCTTCGAAAGCAACGGCGGAACCGATCCAGGAACCAAAGAAGGCGCCTGGCTCGACGGCTTCAGTCTGGGCCGGATGTATCCTACTGTGTCCGCGCCTGGGCCTGCTGCCGACTCCAATCGCAACTACCGTTTTCAAGTGCAGGAAGGCAAACACAACGGCCAGATCAACCTGCTTTATGCCGATGGCCACGCCAAAAGCTCAGCTCCCAGCCGCATCAAATGGGGCTCGATTTACGGCGTCTTTGCCGATGGCGAAGCGCCCTTTAGCGACGCTTCACGCTGCACGGGCGGCTCGACCTCTCCCTGTGCCGTTCGCGGCGTGCCTTACACCGCGCACATGGCGCCTCCGGCCTGGGATCAATTGCAAGTCAAGCCGTAAAGTTCCCACCGCGCCGAAAACTGGGACTGGAAGAGGGCACCAGCCCCGCTCTTGGTGAAGTAGCGGGGCTTGCGCCCTCTTCCCATCGGACACCCCGCACCGCAGGATGTAAAACCAAGGTTAAATCTCCAAAAACGAACAACATGATGAGCCAAATTTCGATCAGGGCCGCTCTGGGCGCGCTTTTGCTGGCCGCCATCACCGGCACGGCACACGCCGCCGTCGAGCAGGCCAGGGGCGCCGATGATTTCATTGACAGCATCGGCATGAACATCCATTTGCCCTACACCAACACCGCTTATGGCGACTACAAAGGGCTGGTCAAGCCGCGCTTGCTCGAACTGGGCGTGCGCCATGTGCGCGGCATCGCCAACATCCCTCACGTCATCGAAAAAACCAACGAACTGGCCGCTCTGGGCATCAAATCTACGTTTGGGGCCACACCGCGCGACAAAATTTCGGCGGACAACATCGTCGGCATCCTCAAACAGTTTTCTCCTGGCGCCATTTCCCTGGTGGAAGGCCCCAACGAACCCGACATCTGGCCCATCAACTACAACGGGAAGACCTGGCAAACCGGCGCGCTGACCGACTATCAAAACGACATCTACGCCGCGCTTAAGGCCGATGCCGCCACGCGCGACATCACCGTGCTGACTTTTACGCTGGCCAACCCCACCGGCTACGCCAAAGTCGGGCGCGTGCCCGCCGACATGGGCAATATGCACACTTATCCCAACGATTTCGCGGCCTGGCTGCCTGGCGCCAAACTCGACAGCATCCACATTCCGGCGATGCGCGGGGTGGTCGGATCGGACAAGCCGATCATGGTGACCGAGTTCGGCTGGCGGGATGTCGAAGCCCGCTATCACATCAGCGTGCCTTTTCACATCAAGGCGAAATACGTGACGCGCTCTTTCTTCGAGTTCTTCAATCGCGGCGTGGTGCGCGCCTATTACTACCAACTCATCGACGACAAGCCCAACAATCACCACGACGCCGGCTGGGGCCTCATCAAGCACGACGGCAACAACGCCGACGGCACGCCCAAAGCCACTCCAACACCCGCTTTTTTTGCGCTCAAGAACCTGATCTCGGTTTTGACCGAACCGACCACGGGCTTCGCACCTGGCCAACTTGATTACGCGCTGAATGGCGACACTTCGGGCATCAGCCGCACACTGCTGCAAAAGGCCGATGGCAGGTTTTACCTCGTGCTTTACCAAAACGCCGCCAACTGGGACACTGGCGCGGGCCGCACCACGCGCACCGGCAAAGAGTTGACCGTGGCGCCCAAAGCGGTGACGCTCACGCTGGCCTCGCCCGCCGCCGCGATCAAGACTTATCTCCCCGTCAATGGCACAAGCGCCACGAGCAGCACGGCCAAAACCACCAGCGTGACCTTGAGCGTTCCCGACCATCCCCTCATCGTCGAAATCACGCCATGACCACCCCACAGCGCCTTCAAATCAGCGAAAACCGGCGATTTTTGAGCTATGAAGACGGCGCGCCGTTTTTCTATCTCGCCGATACGGCGTGGGAGCTGTTCCATCGCCTCAACCGCGAAGAAGCCGACCATTATCTGCGCGACCGCGCCGCCAAAGGGTTCACCGTGATTCAGGCCGTCGTTCTGGCGGAGTTGGACGGTTTGCACACGCCCAACCCCTACGGCGACTGCCCGCTCCACAACGACGACCCCACCAGGCCCAACGAAGCCTATTTTGCCCACGTCGATTGGATCGTGGAGCGCGCGGGCGAACTGGGTTTGTGGATGGGGATGCTGCCGACCTGGGGCGACAAGTGGAACCGCAAATGGGGCGTGGGGCCGGAAATCTTCACGCCGGAAAACGCGCGGGTTTATGGCGAATGGCTGGGCCGCCGCTACCGCGACCATGCGATGATCTGGATTGTGGGCGGCGACCGGCCCATCGAAAACGAGACGCATCGCGCCATCACTGCGGCGATGGCGCAGGGCTTAACTCAGGGCGACGGCGGCGCGCACCTCAAAACCTTTCACCCCAACGGCCAGCGCACCTCCGCCGAGTGGTTTCACGACGCGCCGTGGCTCGATTTCAATATGCAGCAGAACGGCCACGGCGCCAACACCCAGGTGTGGAATCGCATCGAACGCGAATATCATCGGGCGCCGACCAAGCCGGTGCTCGATGGCGAACCGCTTTACGAAGACCATCCCATCGGCTTCAATGCCGCTAAGAACGGCTACTCCGACGCTTACGAGATTCGCAAATTCGCATACTGGGACGTGTTTTCCGGCGCTTTTGGGCACACTTACGGCGATCACTCCATCTGGCAGATGCACGCGCCGCAGCACGGCGAGGGCGTCAACGGCCCGATTTCGACCTGGCGCGAGGCGCTCCACGCCCCAGGCGCCGCGCAAATGGGGCATCTGCGCGCCCTGATCGAATCGCGGCCTTTTCTGACGCGCATTCCCGATCAAACCCTGATTTTGAGCCAACAAAGCGACGCCGCGCATTACATCGCCGCCACACGCGACCAAAACGGCGGTTACGCGCTGATTTACATTCCCGACGGCGCCGCCGTGACGGTTGATCTGGGCAAAATCGCCGGCCAGTGTGCGAGCGCCTCCTGGTTCGACCCGCGCAGTGGAAAAACCGAGAAAATCGGCGAATTTCCCACTTCGCAGGCCCACCAGTTCACGCCGCCCGCGCGCCAAGAGGCGCGCGACTGGGTTTTGGTGCTCGACGACGCGACGCGCGATTTTTCGCTGTTTTGAGAGCCAGTTTGAAAGTTTTTCCCGCCGTCTCGCTGTTACGGACAACCGATATGAAAAAAATGCTGGCCGCGCTGACGGCTTTGAGTGTGATGACGGCGGCGCCCGCTCTGGCCGCTCCGCTTCAAAACGGCCTCAAAGCCGAGTATTTCAACGATTCCAATTTCAATTCCCCCACCGCAACTCGCACCGATGCCAATGTGGATTTCAATTGGAACACCCAGGCACCGCTTCCAGGAGCTGGGGAGGACGAATTTTCCGCGCGCTGGACGGGAAGCGTCACGCCGCGCGCGACGGGGCTTTACACTTTTGAAGTGCGCGGCACGCACGTCTGGCGCCTGTGGGTCAACGGCAATTTGCTGCTCGATAGTTGGGCGCAAAAAGATTACAATGCCAAGTGGAAAACCAACGCGCGCTGGGACAGGCGCCACGAAGCGGTGGTGCCGCTCCAGGCGGGCGTTTCCTATCCGATTCGGCTCGAATATGCCAAAACCGCGCAGGGACAGCCCACGCCCGCGCGCCTTCAGTTGTGCTGGCGCGTGGAGGGGTCGGCGTCGCAGGTCGTTCCGGCGAGCGCTTTGAAGCCGCTTCGAGAACCCAAAAAGCCGCAACTCGCGCGGAGCGCGCACGAGTTTTACCAGAGCATCGGCCTCAACTTCCACAAGGGAAATGCGCTGCCCCTGGCCACTTATAACGCCCACAAAGCCAAATTGGGCGAGTTGGGGATTTACACGGTTCGCCTGACGCTGCACCCGTCGGACACGCGCGCTGAAACGCGGCGGCGTATTCTCGATTTGTATCAAACGCTGGGCATCAAAAGCTGCGCTCTGGTCAGAGAACGCTTCGACACCGACGATCCGGATAAGACAATGGCGGGGATTCTGGACGATGTGAAGTTCGTTTTGCCGTCGCTCTTGATGGTGGAGGGGCCAAACGAAGTGGATCGCGGGCCGGAGCATTTCAACTATCGCGGACACGGCATCGCGCACGGCTCCGACACCGTGCTGGGCGAAGGCTGGCCGCGCGGCGTCACGCTTTTCATGCAGGATTTGCACGCCACGCTGCGAAGCGACCCCATAACGGCGCATCTGCCCATCGCCAATGCGTCTTTATCGGGCGGGCCGTGGAACAACCCTGGGCCGGCGCATCGCTGGGCCGAGTCGGCGGCCAAAAACGGCGTCGATGTGGAAAAATTGGTCGATTTCGGCAATTACCACAAGTATTTCACGCCCTATCCCGATCACCCGACGCATCAGGACGAAATTTCCACCTATTTGCGGCCCATCACGCCCACGCGGCCCTACGTCATCACCGAAACCGGCTTCAACACCGGCAAAGAATCGCACGATCAGGCGAGCGAAGCGGCTCAGGCGCGCTATACGCTGAGAAATTATCTCGTCACCTGGAACGCGGGCTGCCGCACCAGCTACGGCTTCACGCTCGCCGACGGCACGATTCAGGAGGCCGTTAAATTCGGCCTGCTTCACCGCGACCTTTCGCCTAAACCGTCGTTTGGGGCGCTGAAAAACCTCATCGCGCTGGTCAAAGAAGCGGAAACGAGGGCGCCGGTGGCGCCGCGCGCGCTGGATTACGAGTCGGAGGGCGATTTATCCGACGTGCGACAAGTCCTGCTGCAAAAACAAAACGGCGTTTTCGCACTGATCGTGTGGCGCGAAGTCGAAAGCAGCCGCGAAGTGCCGGATCGCGCCCTGACGCTGCGCGTTCGCGGCAATTTCGCACGGGCGCGAATTTACAGGCCGCTCGTTGGTTCCGCTTTCGAAGCAGACGACAGCCCAAACCGCGTCACCTTGGCGGTGGGCGATCATCCCACCGTCGTCGAGTTGGTTCCGGCGCCAGCGAGAGCGCGCTGAGATTCGGTGTAAAACTCTCCTTATGAACACCCTAAACGACACCGTTTTCGACCCCGCCGATGCCGCCGCAGAAAGGCGCGCCGTTGTCGCCGCCTGGAAGCAGTGGCTCCACCAAACTCTGCCGCGCCAGGTGCGCGACGGCTCAGCTGATGACGGCGCTTTCGACGAACACGGCCACGGCTGGCATGACGGGCGCCACACCGCTTATACGCTGGCGCGCCTGATGGCGGCGCGTTGCTGGGCACCCGCGTTGGAGGCCGATGTCCCCGCGCTCGACGCCGCGATGCGGCGCGCCATGCAGTTTTTGACGCGCCGCCAGCATCCCGACGGGCGGCTCGATCTGGGTGGTGGCTATTCGCCCAACGAAGCCGGTTTTCCGGTGCCGGCTCTGGTCGAAGGTTATAAGCGTCTGGAGCGGCTTCCCGATGCATCCCTGGCCGATTTTCTGGCCGAATTGAAGCCATATCTGCTGCGGAGCGCCGAAGCGATTTTGAACGGCAGCGCCTTCACCGCCAATCACCGCTGGGCGGCGGCCTGCGCGCCTCTGGCGGCGGTCAATTCGCTGTGGCCGGACGTGCGCTATCTCGCCAAAATCGAGGGTTATCTGGCCGACGGCATCGACTGCGACCCCGATGGCTGCTGGTTCGAGGAGCGCAGCCCCAACTATAACAGCGTCGCCAATCAAGGCATTTTGGTGATGGCCGACTGCCTAAATCGGCCCGAACTGCTCGAAATCGTCAAGCGCAGTTTGAATTGGACGCTTTACTTCATGCAGCCCGACGGCTACGTGGACGCCAGTTTCAGCCACCGTCAGGATCGCGCCGCGTTTCGAGCGCGGCCCACGAGTTACGGCCTGGCGCGCCGCGTCGCGCAGATGACGGGCGACGGGCGCTTCACAGCGCTCGCCCAGATGGTGTGGAACCCGAAAAACTCGGCGACGAGCGAATTGATGCCGCTTTTGTTCGACCTCGACCGCTTCCAAGCGCCGCTTCCGGCGCCCCGTCCGCTTCCGGCCCACTACGAGCGCTTTTTCGCTCACACCCAGATCGCGCGAGTGCGCGAGGACGCCACCGCTCTCACACTCGCGGCGGATGCGGGCGGCCACTTTTTCGACACGGTGCGCGATGGCTGGGGCGGCCCCAAACGCTCCGACGACTGGTTTCATCTCCATCACGGCGCCGTGGTCATTCAAAGCCTGCACCTGAGCGGCGCGGGCATGAGCAGCGTGCAGCCCGATAAATTGCAGGCGCTGGGCAAGGGAAATTATCAACTCGCCGGCCACCTCGACGGCTGGACGCATACGCTGCAGTTTCGCCCTGGCAGCCCGAAAGTCCATATGCACTGGAACTGGGATTTTCGCTGCGATGTGAAGTGGCAGGGCCACGAAATCGGCTTAAAAATGCACAGTCAGACGGGAGAATCGTTGGCGGCTGCGCTCAACTTCTGGGTTCGCCCCAATATCTGGATCGAGGAAGGCGACCAGAAGCAGCAGGCGGTGGCGGGAAAGGCCATCACGCTGCGCGGCGGCCTGCCTCTGGTGCTGCGCGACGAAAAACATCAGGTGCGAATCGAGGGTCTGCCGCTCGCGCAGCACCGGATGTCGATTCTGCCCGCTTCGCCGATTCCCTCGTCCAATCCGCGCAATTGCGCGCGGCTTTCGCTGGGACTGCGTTTTCCCGTCGAAATGGAGCTGCGACTGGTTCTCGGATGATTAATCAGTCACGAAAAATTGGCATCTGCGGCACTCTTCAACTTTTTTAAACCTTCTCACAATGGCGAATGCCCTTGTCTTGACTCCTTAATTTCCTCATGAAAAATCGCGAAAAACCGCTGCGCTTTGCCATTTTAGGCACCGGTTTCTGGGCGCGCTTTCAGCTTGCGGCGTGGCGCGAACTGGAAGGCGTCGAGTGCGTCGCGCTTTATAACCGCACCCGCGCCAAAGCCGAAGCGCTGGCCCAGGAGTTTGGCGTTGCGGCGGTTTATGACGATGCCGAAGCGCTGTTCGCGTCGCAACAGCTCGATTTCGTCGATATTATCACCGATGTGGACACTCACCAACGCTTCGTCGAGCTGGCCGCCGCGCACCGTTTGCCGGTGATTTGCCAGAAGCCGATGGCGCCGACTCTGGCGCAGGCGCAGGCGATGGTCGCGCTCTGCCGCGAGGCCAAAACGCCGTTTTTCGTCCATGAAAACTGGCGCTGGCAAACGCCGCTGCGCCAGCTTCACGCCGTGCTGCAAAGCGGCGAAATCGGCGAGGTGTTCCGCGCGCGGCTCAGTTTCGTGACCAGTTTTCCCGTCTTCGACAACCAGCCGTTTCTCAAGGAACTGGAGCAGTTCATCGTCACCGACATCGGCAGCCATGTTCTCGACACGGCGCGTTTTCTCTTCGGGGAAGCGAGTTCGCTTTTCTGCCAGACGCGGCGCATCCACCCCGACATTCGCGGCGAAGACGTGGCGACGGTGATGATGAAAATGGGCGACGCCACGGTGATTTGCGACATGAGTTACGCCAGCCGCACCGAAGCCGAGCGGTTCCCGCAGACCTTCGCCTTGGTCGAGGGCGAGCGCGGCAGTGTCGAACTCACGACCGATTACTGGATTCGCGTCACCACGGCGCAGGGCACCCATGCAACCCGCTGTCCGCCGCCGCGCTTTGCCTGGGCCGACCCCGCTTACGATGTGGTGCATTCGAGCATCGTGGCCTGCAACGCCAACCTCCTGGGCGCGCTGCAAGGCCGCAACAGCGCCGAAACGGGTGGAGACGACAATCTCAAAACCGTCGAACTGGTCTTTGCCGCCTACGATTCGGCGTGGGAAAATCGCGTCGTGCAATTTTAACCCAAAAAATTATGAAAACTCTCGCCCTCGTCGGCGCCGGCGGCAAAATGGGCTGCCGCATCACCGACAACCTCAAAAATTCGCCCTTTCAGATGCATTATCTCGAAGTCTCGCCCGCCGGAATCGAACGGCTGCGCGAGCGCGGCGTGGCCGTTTCGCCCTCGGCCTCGGTCGCCGAGGCCGATGCGGTGATTTTGGCGGTGCCCGATGTCGCCATCGGCAAAGTCTCGCAAGAAGTGGTGGCGCAGATGAAGCCCCGCGCCCTGCTCATCACGCTCGACCCCGCCGCGCCGCTCGATGGCCAGGTCGCCACGCGCGACGACATCTCCTGTTTCATCGCGCATCCCTGCCACCCTTCGGTTTTCAACTGGGAAGCCAGCCCCGAAGCCACGCGCGATTTCTACGGCGGCGTTTCGGCCAAACAATCCATCGTGTGCGCCCTGATGAAGGGCAGCGAGGCCGATTATGAAACCGGAGTCGCCATCGCGCAGGCGATGTATGCGCCGATTGACCGCACCCACCGCATCACCCTCGAACAGATGGCGATTTTGGAGCCTGCGCTGGTGGAAACCCTGGCGCAGACCTGCATCGAAGTCATCAAGGAAGGCTACGAGCGCGCCGTCGAAAAAGGCGTGCCGCCCGAAGCCGCGCGCGATTTTCTGCTCGGTCATCTGCGAATTCAAATTGCGGTTTTGTTCGGCGAAGTCAACGGCACTTTCTCGGATGCCGCCTACAAAATCAGCGCCCGCGCCCGCTCCATCATTTTTCAGGAGAACTGGCAGCACATCTTCGAAATGGACGACATCAAAGAGCAGGTCAAAGACATCACCGCGTCCTAAAATCATGTCTCCCTTCGATTGGCCGCGCGAAGTCGTCTTCTACGGCGACGACTGCGCCCCGCCCGCCGTGACGGAACTGCGCGCGGGTGATCTCAAACTGTTTTACGAGGCCGGAGCGCTGCGCGACATCCGTTGGCGCGATGTCGAAATCGTTCGCATGATTTACGCGGCGGTGCGCGATGCCAACTGGCTGACGATTGGGGGGCGCATCCTCAACGAGCGCATCGCGGCGCGTCCCAACTGCTTCGAAATCAGCTATGACTGCCTTTACCAGGCGGGGGAAATCGAGTTTGAAGCCAGTTACCATCTCAGCGGCGACGAAAACGGACAAATCGGTTTTTCGATGCGCGGCGAAGCCAAGCGCGCGTTTGCAGCCAATCGCATCGGCTTTTGCGTGCTGCACCCGATAACCGAGTGCGCGGGAAAGCGCTGTGAAATCCTCAGCCCCGATGGAGAGCGCCGCGAGACGGCATTTCCACGCCTCATCGAACCTCACCAGCCCTTCAAAAACGTGGGCGCGATGCACTGGCAGCCCGCCACCGGCTGCGCGGCGCGCCTGGAACTCGAAGGCGATGTTTTCGAGACCGAAGACCAGCGCAACTGGACGGACGCTTCTTTTAAAACCTACTGCACGCCCTTAGAGCGCCCCTTTCCAATGGCGGTGCAGCCCCGCCAACGCTTCGAGCAAAGCGTGACGCTACGCGTGGCAATCGCGTCGCAGCGCACAGCCGTTCGCCCCGAACCAGAAGCAAGCGTGAGATTTACGCTGGTCGATGCGCCGCCGCGCGCCCTGCCGCCGGTTGGTCTGGGGTGTTCGACGCAGGTCAGGGGGCGCGAGCTTTCGCAGGTCTACTCCGCGCCAGACGTGGCCGCCGTGCGCGCGCTGCGTCTGGCGCATTTGCGCGGCGAAGTGCGGCTTTATCAGCCCGACTGGAAAACTCAACTTGCGGCGGCGGGCGCGGAGGCAGCGCTTTTCGATGTGCCGCTGCAACTGGCCGTTTTTTGCGGGGGTGAAGCGCAAGCCGAAGTGGAAGCGCTGCTCGAAACGCTGCGCCAGGAGCAGATTCCAATTTCGGCCCTGCTGCTGCTGCACCGCGATTTCAAAGTCACTCCCGATCTCCTCTTCGATGAGCTCGCGCCTCGCCTGCGCGCCGCGCTGCCCCGCGTGGCGCTGGGCGTCGGCACCGACGCCTTTTTCACCGAATTGAATCGCCAGCGGCCCCAGGCGGAGTGCGATTTCCTCAGCTTTTCGGTGAATCCGCAGGTTCATGCCGCCGACAACCGCTCGCTGGTGGAAAATCTCGTCGCCCAGGCCGAGGTCGTGCACAGCGCGCGAGTTCTGGCTGGAAAGCGCGCTTTGCACGTCGCGCCGGTGACCCTCAAACGGCGCAACAACCCCGATGCCACCGGAGTCGCGCCGCCTGAGCCGTCCGATGAACTGCCCTGGGATGTCGATGCGCGCCAGATGTCGCTTTTGGGCGCGGCGTGGACGCTGGGCAGTCTCAAGTATCTCGCGCAGGCCGGTGCCGACAGCCTGACGTTTTACCAGGTCGCGGGTCTGCGCGGCGTGTTGCAGGGCCGGATCGCGCCGCGCCACGAAACGCAGTTCTACAGCGCGATTGGCGCGCGTTTTCCGACTTATTTCGTGCTGCGCGAAGCTCTGGGCGCGGGCGCCGCGCAAATCGTGCCCTGGCAAAGCAGCGCGCCACTGCGCGCCGATGGCCTGTTGCTGCGCTTTGCTGCGGGCCGCCAGAAAGCGATAATCGCCAATTACACGCCCCAAACCCACTCCGTTCGCTTCGCGGCTCCCACTTCGTCGGCCACGCTGCGGATTTTCGATGAAACGGCGGCACGCCGCCAGTTCCTGCGCGGCGAAGTCGCTTTGGAAGAACAAACTCTTGGGGCCAATCCAGATGGCGATTTTAGCTTTTCGCTGCCGCCGTTCGCGGTGGCGGTTGTGGAAATGCAAGGAGTTTCTTTATGAAATTGGGTATCAGCTCTTACACCTTCGGCTGGGCGGTGGGCGTGCGCGATCACGAACCGTCGCAGCCGCTGGACGAGAATGGCCTGCTCGACAAAGCGCACGAGCTGGGCGTTTCTCTGCTGCAAATCGGCGATAACGTGCCGCTCATTTCCTTTTCCGCGCCGCGCATCGAAAAACTGGCGGAAAGGGCGAGTCGGGAAGGCATCGAGCTGGAAATCGGCGGACGCCGCCTCACCGGTGAGAATTTAGCCGCGCACCTCGACCTGGCGCGCCGCCTCAACGCCAAAATCCTGCGTTTTGTGGTCGATGACGTCGATTATCATCCCACCCCGCCCGAAATTGTGACGGTTTTACGCCAGGCGGCGCCGCTTCTGCGCGAGGTCACCCTCGGCATCGAAAACCACGACCGCTTCAAAGCGCAAACGCTGCGCGAGATCATCGACGCGGCTGCCGACGAGGGCATCGGTGTGTGTCTGGACACCGCCAATTCGCTGGGCGCGGGCGAAGGCTGGGGCGAAGTGTGCGGCGTTCTCGCGCCGCTGACGGTGAATCTGCATATCAAGGATTTCGCCGTGGAGCGCCTGCCGCACATGATGGGTTTCACCGTCACAGGGCGCCCCGCCGGTCAGGGCCAGCTCAATGTGCCCGACCTGTGGAACCACCTGGCGAGTCTGGGCCGATGCCAGAGCGCAATTCTCGAACTGTGGACGCCGCCGCAGGAAAATCTGCAAAAAACCATCGCAAAAGAAGCCGCCTGGGCGCGAGTCAGCCTCGATTATCTACGAAATTGCAGAGCTGGGGATGGCCAGATTTTGGGACAGAAACCAAGCTAACGCGGCCTTGATACATTTGTGGAGGTGAAACAGCAACAAACTCTTCACCCGCCCGCTTCGCGCCGTTTGCGCTCCTGATTTTTCTGGTGCTGCGCGCTGTCGTGTTTTTCGCGCTGGTGCTGCATTTCTTCCTCGAATGGCTCGGTGTGAACCATGACATCGAGATTGGGCAAAACGCGGCGAATTTCGTCCTCGACTTCTTCGCCCAGACGGTGCGCTTCTCGAAAACTCAGATGATCGTCGAGCAAAATATGCACATCGGCGAGGCGCGCGCTGCCCGCCTGACGGGTGCGAAGTTTGTGAAAGCCCAGAATGCGCGCGTCGGCTTCCAGAACGGCACGAATCTGGCGCTCCTCCTCGCGGGGCAAACTGCCATCGAGCAGGGGCCGCAGCGTGTCGCGGATGAGATGAAGCGCCGAAAACAGCGCAAACAGCGTCATCACGGCGGCGAAAAGCGGGTCGAGGCGCGCTTCGCCGAACCACCACGTCGCTACCAGGCCCGCCAAAACGCCCACGCAGGCCCACAAATCGCCGCGTAGATGCACGCCTTCGGCGCGCAGTGCGGGGGAATCGGTGTCGGCGGCGGCGCGAAAAACCCGCCCCGAAACCCATAAATTCACCGCGATGGCCACCACAAGCGCCGCGATTCCGGCATCGACGCGGGGCATCAGCGGATTTTGAAACCGATGCCACGCCGCCCACCAGATGCCGCCAATCGAACCCAGAACGAGCGTCATCTGCGCCAGAGCCGTCAGATTTTCAAACTTGCCGTGTCCGTAGGGATGGGCGAGGTCGGGCGGCGCGGCGGCGGCGCGCACGGTGAACAGAATCAGCGCCGAGGCCAGGATGTCAAGAAGCGATTGAACGCCTTCGGCCAACACCGACAGCGAACCCGACTGCCAGCCCGCTCCCACCTTGATTATCACCAGAAACACATTGGCGCCCAGCGACAGGCGCGCCGCCTGCTGCTGCGCCTGGAATTTCTGGGCGGGAGAGGAGTCCATAAAAACGCCAAAGACACGGAGATTTTAATGTCTCCGTGCCTTTGGTGTTTCGTTTTTCTGGAGAACGCGAAGCGTCAGCGAGTGAGGCATTTCCGATAAGTTGAAGTTGCAGTCAAGCCTCACTCGCTGACGCTTCGCGTTCTTTATTTGGCAGAAAGAAGGGGTTGAGTCTTCGATTCGCCCACTTTCCAACCCAAAAGCCGGTAGCTGGCTCCGAGCGCGTTGCCGTCGAAGCCGAGCCAGCGATACGCGTCGCCGTGACGCGCGCCCAGCGAAAGCCCGTCGATTTTCCAGCTTTTCTGGCCCGCGAAGCGTTTTTCGAGCGCCGCGCCCAGATCGAAACTCCATTTGGAACCGGTGCGCGTCATCTGGCCCAGCGTGGGCGCCATCGCGTCGGGCCTCTGGTCGCCGGTCATCTCGATGGTGTAGCGCGCGCCGTCGATGATACAGTAAGCGTCGATTTTGACGTTCGCTGGAATGTCGGCGTCGATTTCAAGACGGGTTTGCGGCGTCGCGGTGAGCGGCGCGGCGCTCAGGCTCACTTCAAAGGCGCCGCCCGAAGCCGGATTGGTAATTTTCCAGCCCGCATTGTCGCGATTCACCAGGGCCGAAGCCGTGTCGCCCACCAGAACGGGGGTCGGCTGCGGCGCCGTAGCCTGGGCCGAGGCCACCAGCGGCGTGGCATCGAGAAGCCCACTCGGAAGCGATTTGAGGCCCATTTTTTCGGCTTCGATCTTGGCGCGCGCAATCATCAGGGTCGAATCGACCGTCCAGAACGCCACGCGCCCGCCGCTTTTCCAGCTCGAAAGCGGAGTGGGATCGAAAGCGCTCACAATCGGTTCGTCATCGATATTGAGGGTGAGCTGCACGCCATCCTTGCCGTCTTTGCGGGCCGCGCGCGCTTCGACGCGAATGTAAAACCATTTGCGGTGCCACTGGGCATTATGAGTGCTGGCGTTTTGAAAATAGGCTTTTTCACTTCGGTTTTCGGCCAGAACCTGCGACCCGCGCAAAACTCTGGAGCGCGTGTTGTCCCAGCCCGCCACCACGAACGAGTAGCCCGAAGAAGGATTTTTGCCATCACCCGCGAGGGTAATGTTGAGGTCGCCAGGGTGCGCGTAGCCAGGGCTTTTGGGCAGGAGCATCTGGGGATGGGCATACATTTCGGCCACGACATCGCCGCCGTAGCTCCGCTTGCTCCACAAAACCGGACTCAAACCCTCGCCGCCGAAAAACGACCAGTCGCCGTAGCAGGGCCAGCGCGAAAAAATGCTCCAATGGCCCTGGGGAGCGTAAAAATCGGTCGGCGCGCCGGTGAAGGTGTAATCGTCGCGGTTGGTGCTCTGGGCGCGCAAACGGTCGGCGCGCACTCGAAAGCCCTGCGAACGCACCGCGAGGCGCCGTCCCGATGGCGGACTGGCATCGAGAAAACTCAAGACCGGCTGGTCACCGGCCACCAACAGCACACTCGCGCCCTGCAAAGCGACTTTGAAAGCGGCGCCTGGGTTTTCCTCCCTGGAAGAAATCACCAGGGGCACCTGAGCGCTGGAAAGCGTTTTGCCGTCGCGCAGCAGCGTCCATTTCACGCTTTTTTTGTCGTCGCTCGATTCGCCGCGCAGGAGGTAGCCGGAATCGAATTTCCCTTTTTCGGCGCGCAGCGCCACTTCCATCGAACCTTTGTAATCGGCGCGCCAAGGGATTCCGAGCGCGGCATCGCCGAAAAATTCGCCGGTGTTCCAAAATTCCAGCCCCTTATCTCCCGCCGTGGGGGGCCATTCGCCCGTCGCCGAGGCCCAGCCGACCATGTAGGCATCGTCTTCCATTTTGGCGGCGACTTTGGGCGCATCGGGCGCGGGCGGAAAATAAAGCACGGTTTCCTCGCCCCACGACGCCGGATGCCACACGCCGGTCTGACCGCGCGTCAGGCCCGACTGCGCCGCCTGCGCGATGATGCCATCGCTCGTGGAAATTTGCAGCGTGCCGCCCTGAGCGCTGAGCGTGAGACGCGGCGCGCGTTTTAAATCAAGCGAAAGAGGCCGGTCGCTCAAAATCTGCGGTTTTCCATCGGTGTAGCGCACCAGTTGCTCACGCCCGCGAAACGGGGCGTTCGACTGCGCGGCGGCGGCGCGAAAAAGCGCGTAGTTTTTGGGGTCTCGAAACCCCGCCACCAAACCGAAAGCGCCGCTCGGCGCACTTTTGAGCGGCGCGATGAGGCGGTAAGAGTCGCCGTCGGTGCGTCCGGTGAGGCGAAATTCGCCGCTTGTTTTCCAGGCGCCGTTGGAGGCGCTGAGATTCTGGCGGTAAAAATCGTAGGAGCGCACGCGCACGTCATCGAAAGCCGCCGCCCCAAGGTTCTGGGCCAGAAGTCCGATGCCGCCCTGACCAAAAGAATCATCTCTGGCGCGCAGAATCGGCACGCCGTCGAGAAGGGCTTCGATGGAGCCTGGCGAAGTCCGCAGCCCGATTTCATACCACTGGCGCGGCAAAAACGCGCCCGATGCGCTCGCCAAAGTCGTGGTAACGCCGTTTTGCACCCGAATCAAACGCCGCGCCTGGGCGCCTTCACCCCCGCTCCACACGAAGGCGAGATAATTTTTGGGGTCTTGAACGTAGGCCGCAATGCCGATGGCGCCTTTTCCGGCGGGACGCGCCGCGACGCGCGCATCGTAGGAGTCCCAGAAACGGCGCCCCGTCGTAGAGAGAGCCGTTCCCACCGGCGCGCTGGCTTCGTAGGCGAAGGGATTGGAACTCATGGTGGCGTTGGCGGCGCTAATCTGCGACGACGACGCGCTCAGCGTCCATTTGCCGCCCGCCACTTTCCAACTGTTGTCGCCTTCGCTTCCGGCGCGGGTGAAATCGTCGTCGAAGCGAATCGCCTCCACCGGCTGCACGCGCGGGTCTTTCCAACTCCAGCCCGTCATCTCGGCGCCGATTTTCCCCGAATTCCAGGTCGAATCGAACGCGGTGAGCGCCACGCGATTGTTGACCAGAAGGCGCATCATCCAGGGCCGGCGCTGCAAAATGACGGCGTTTTGCGCCTTCCAACCTACCGGTGCGCTCGCCAGGGTGCGCTTCTGGCCATTTTTCACAAGCGAAAACGTCGCGGCGGTGGCTGTGGCGTCCAAAACGTAGGCATTTTGAGCGTCCTGAGAGTCGAAGTGCAGCGAAAAACGGCCCGCCGCGCCTTTTTGGAGTGAAAACGAGACGTCGCAGGCGGGTTCGGCCTCGTCATCGAGAAACTGCGGCGCCGCGTGAGCCGAAGCCGCACAAAGCAAAACATATAAGGAAGGGAGAAGACGGCGCATCGTATTTTAAAGGGAAAAATCGGACGGAAAACTACAATCACGGACAGTTGCAGAGGGGTCAAGGTTTCACCCTGTTGACACGCACGGAGCGAGAAGAGGAACGCTTTCTTGCCACTTCGCGTCTTCCTGCTTTCTCCTCAACCCGTCGGTTGGCCCGATTTTTTCAATTTTCGGCGCCCATTGACACCAACACGCTCTGCGTTTCGAGTAAAATTAATCGCTGTCCGCAGTTTCAACGCGCCCAGGGCGCTTGAAACGCGAGAAGGAACAATTCACACGAGGTTTTCATGGCGCTTTCTACTCCTCAGCCCTCTGCGGGCGCTAACCGCAAGAGCGTGCCCCACGTTTTATTTGAAAAGGGCAAAATCACCCGCGAACAGGGTGCCGACATCATGGGCCGCATGAAGTCGGCTCCTGGTTCGTCGGTCGACGAAGTTTTGCTCACGATGGGCATTTCCGACGTGGACATCACCCAGGCTAAAGCCGAAATCGCGGGGGTTCCTTTTGTCGATTTGGTCAAAAGTGCGCCTTCCGAAGAGGCCAAGGCCCTGGTGCCCGACGATTTGCAGACCCGTCTGCGCGTCACGCCCCTCATGATCGACGGCAACACCCTCGTCGTCGCCATGGACGATCCCAAGAATTTCCATACCGTCGACGACCTCAAAATGCGCACCAAGATGGAGATTCGCGCCGTGATGGCGGCGCCGTCTCAACTGGAAGCGTTCAAAAACGGCAAACCCGTGGGCGGCATGGCTCTCAACGGCAATGGCGCCAACGGCCACGCTAACGGCAATGGAAGCGGAGGGGCAGAAACAGTTGTTGACCTCGACACCGCCGCCACCGCGCCCGAAGTGTGGGAAAAATACGACGAAGACGTCGCGGGAATGCTTGGCGGCCTCGCGCCCGTCGAGCAAATCGAAAATCCGAACGCCAAAAAGAAGAAAAAAGTTGAAGTTGTTTCGGAAGAAGACGCCGCCAAATTGGGAACTGTGCTGGGCGCCGAGTCGGTCGCCGGTGACCAAACTCTGGCCGAAGAAGCGCCCATCATTCGTATCGTCAACACCGTTTTGCTTTACGCTCTCAAAGACGGCGCCTCCGACATCCACGTCGAGCCGCAGCAAAAAGGCGTTCGCATTCGCTACCGCATCGACGGCGTGCTGCACGAGCAGATGAAAATCCCCCAATATGTGCTGGCTCCGCTTATTTCGCGCATCAAAATCATGTCCGAAATGAACATCGCCGAACGCCGCATTCCCCAGGACGGACGCATCAAGCTCACCATGCAGGGCAAGGAATACGATATGCGCGTCAACACCTGCCCGACGGTGTGGGGCGAAAAAGTCGTGATGCGCGTTCTGGATAAATCGTCGGTCATGCTTGGCATGGATAAAATCGGGCTTTATCCCGACCACCAGGCGGAACTGCTCGACATCGCCACGCAGCCCAACGGCATGCTTTACGTGTGCGGCCCGACCGGTTCGGGTAAAACCACCACGCTTTATTCCCTTCTCAACGTGGTTTCCACCATCGAAAAGAACGTTTCCACCGTCGAAGATCCGGTGGAATACCAGTTGCCAGGACTCACGCAGGTTCAGGTCAATCGCAAAGCGGGCCTGACTTTCGCCACCGCGCTGCGCGCCTTTTTGCGCCAAGACCCCGACATCATCATGGTGGGCGAAATTCGAGACCTGGAAACCGCCGAAATCGCGGTTCAGGCTTCGCTCACCGGTCACTTTGTGCTTTCGACCATCCACACCAACGACGCGCCATCCACTGCGACTCGTCTGGGCGATATGGGCGTGGAACCGTTTTTGATTTCGGCCTCGCTTACCGGCGCGCTCGCGCAGCGTCTGGCGCGCACCATCTGCAAAAACTGCAAGGAAGAATACAACCCGCCGCGCGAAATTTTGATGCGTTTCGGTTTCGACCCGCTTCGCAACCCCGAACAGAAGTTTTGGCATGGCAGGGGCTGCGAGGTTTGCAAGCAAACCGGCTTCAAAGGCCGCACCGGTCTTTACGAACTGATGCGCGTCAACGAGGAAATTCAAGAACTCATCGTGCGTCGCGCGCCGGTCAACGAACTCAAGGACGCGGCGCGCTCCAACGGAATGCGAACGCTTCAAGAAGACGGTTTCCAGAAGTGCAAGGACGGCCACACCACGGTCGAAGAAGTGATGCGCGTCGTCTTCACCGGCGGACATTAAGGCGGTTTGATCTGGGGCGGGGGTTTGCTCGCCGGTCGAAGCCCCAGGGAAGGATTGTAGATGCGGGTCATGACCCCACGGGTAATATTTAAAAGGGGGAAATTAATAAACCAAACAGGGGGGTGTGTGGGGGTGGAACAGCCGAGCTGGGGGGTTTTTTGGTGGGGCAAGGCGGGCGCGCATTTCTGGGGGGCAGGGGCC
>JAUJNG010000015.1 GCA_030448265.1 Abditibacterium sp. | reverse complement strand
ACACACGGTCCCTCTTACTCACAGGAACCTTTTTCGTTTTACAACTCCCATTAGACTCCGACCCACAATATGTTGCCGCGCCAGACCATCTGTTAGTTCAAGTTGTCCGCAACGTCAATCCTGTGTGGGGGGCGACTTCATGTCGCTTTAAAGCTGAAATTTCGCTCAAACTGTCGCCCGTGCCCCAAACCACCCCAGGAACGCTTTTCGTGTGCGCCACGCCGCTCGGCCACCTCGATGATGTCTCGCCGCGCCTGCTGCAAACCCTGCGCGACGCCGCGCTGATTTGCGCTGAAGACACGCGTCACACTCAGAAACTGCTCTCGCGCTTTGAAATCGAGACTTCGTTTACTTCGATCAACGAACACTCGTCGCCCGCCAAAATCGAGGCGATGGTCGAAAAACTCGTCGCCGGCGACGATCTGGCGCTGGTCACCGACGCCGGAACGCCTGGCGTTTCCGATCCTGGCCCCGCCCTGGTGCGCGCCGCCGCCGCGCGTGGCATCGCGATTTCGCCGATTCCTGGGCCGTGCGCGCTCGTGGCGGCGCTCTCGATTTCGGGTTTCGATGCCCAGAAATTCTCGTTTCTGGGTTTTTTGCCGCGCAAACCTGGCAAAATTCGCAAAAGTTTTACCGAGGCATTGTCGCGCGGGGAAACGCTGGTGTTTTACGAATCGCCGTTTCGCGTCGCCAAGACGCTGCGGTTTTTGGCAGAAGTCGCGCCCGATGCGCCCGTCGTGGTGTGCCGCGAACTCACCAAGCAATTCGAGGAAATTCTGCGCGGTTCGGCGAGCGAAATGGCGGAAGTTTTGGCCCGTCGCGGCGAACTCAAGGGCGAATTCAGCGTTGTGGTGGGCGTTGAGGGCAGCGAATAAATTCGCCGCAAAGGTGGGCGAAGTCCGCCTTCGCGGACTGCAACCTGCGAAGGCAGGTTTCGTTTCCTTTGCGGCGTAGGAGTCGCTGCCTTCGCTGAGTTGACTATACTTTGGGCACCTCAAGGACAGGTTTTTTATGGCTCTCTTCCGCGATTTCAATTCCCCCTCGACGCAGCCGCTCGTCACCGAAAATCTGGGCACCGCTTCGGGCGCCAAATGCGCTCAGTGCGGCAAGGCGATGCGAACCATGCCGTTCATGCTCAAAAATGTCACCTGCCGCGACTGCTACGGCAACGAACGCTACCGGCGCGGCGATCTCGATGGCGCGCCGCAGGCCACTTCTGCGGTGACGGCTCCGGCCCTTCCCGACGAACCCGTCGCGTCTTAAATCGCGGAAAAATCTTTCTTCCCATGTCTCTCAAACATTTTTCCACCCTGCCGCTTTTTTGTCTTTTTCTGGCCGGATGCCGCACACCCGCCGCTCCCGAACAAACGGCGGCGCCCACGGGTGATGCTTCCGCCGCTCCCGTCGCCGCGCCTCCTGTTGCGGCAAGCGCCAAAACTCCGGCGCGGGCTTACCGCGTCAAAAGCGACGAAGAGAACGCCGCACAGGGCGCGGAATACGCCGCCGCGATGAAAAAAGTCGCGCTTGCGCCGCCCCCCCTCAACACCAAAATCGCTGACAAAACCCGCGTCGTGCTCGACACCACGCGCGGCCCGATTACGCTCGAACTCGACGCCAAAGCCGCGCCGCTTCATGTGCGCTCGTTTCTTTATCTGGCGGGCAAAGGCTTTTTCGACGGCACCAAGTTTCATCGCCACGCCGATTTGCTGGGCGACGGCACCGGTTTCATCATCCAGGGCGGCGACCCGCTCACCAAATCGCCCTCGACAGCCGAATTTGCGGGTCGAGGCGGCCCAGGATATGAAATTCCGCGCGAATTCAACAGCCTCAAGCACGACAAACTCTCCATTGCGGCGGCGCGCTCGCAAGATCCCGATTCGGCGGGCAGCCAGTTCTACATCACGCAGGGGCCGGTGCATTTTCTCGATGAGGGCTACACCGTGTTCGGCAAAGTCGTGGGCGGCGCCGACGCCGCACTCAAGCTGCGCGCCAACGATGCCATTAAAAGCGTCAAAATCAAAAAGTAAAGCGAATTTCAGGTGATTTCTATGCCCGAATCCAACCCCACACCGTTTGAACCAGGCCAGCCGCTCCACGTGCGGCTCTATGGCCGCCCCGACTGCCACCTGTGCAGCGACGCCGCCAAACTTCTCAAAACCATGCACGGCGACTACGATTTCTGGGTCGAAAACATCAACATCGACGACGATCCAGCCATCGCCGAGAGGTTGCACGAACAGATTCCGGTCGTCACCTTCAACGGCGCCAATCGCGTTTCGGTGCCCGTGACGGATGAAAAATTGCGCCGCGCTTTCAAAAAAGCAACCCGCATCGAGGAAACCGACCACGCGACAGCGACGGCATAGAGCGAATTGCGATGGGTTTAACCCCTCCCCAACCCTCCCCACCAGTGGAGAGGGGGTCAAACTCGATTTTGCAGGTTTTACTACCAAGTCACAGAAAAACGGAGCAAGCCGCAGTTTGACTCCCTCTCCACTGATGGGGAGGGTCGGGGAGGGGTTAAACCCATCGCGATTCGCTCTTAGTCTCGAAGCCTCGCGTTCGATAAAAGGTTTGTAAGAATACGGCGTGTCGCGCGGGCTTAAACCATGCGATTCCACAACGAACAAAAGCCCGCAGCATTTCTGCTGCGGGCTTTTGTTTTGGCCAGGCGGTTTAGACAATCGGCTTGCCGGTTTTGTCGTCGTAGTTGTTGCCGGTGAGCGTGTCGCCGGTCTTTTCGGAAATGCCACGTGTGTCGGGCGTGCCGTCAATGGCGGTTCCGCCGGTCTGCACGCCAGGAACGTTGTTGCCAGGCGTTTCGACCAGGCTGGGATGCACATCGCCTGGAGTGGCGACGCCGGTGACGCCCGCTCCGCCCTGTTCGCCGACGTGTTTGGCGGCGTCTCCGCCAGCCGCGCCCAGCATTCCGCCCGCGACCGCTCCGGCCACGGTTCCAACCGGCCCTGCCGCGCTGCCCAGAACCGCGCCCGAAGCGGCGCCGGCACCGGCACCGACGTTGCGGGTCGTGGCACCGTCACGGTCGGTGGAAACGTTGACATCGTCGTGATCGTCGCCGATTTTGTGCGCCGCAGCGCCCGCAGCGCTGCCCAGAACGCCGCCCGCAACAGCGCCGATGACGGCACCAATCGGGCCGCCGATGGCGCCGCCCACGATGCCGCCCGAAAGCGCGCCGCTTCCGGTTCCGGCGACTTCGCCCATGGTGCCGTCACTGTCGTGATGGCCTTCGGTGGCCTCGGCGGGAACCGTGTTGGGCCGTGTGTTGTCGTTGTAATCGTCGCGTAAAGTGTCCATAAATTTATCTCCTCGGAAAAACGGTTTTGGCAAATCGCGCGCCGCACAGAATTGGGGAATTTCCCTTGCCGCGACCTTTCAAAACCGTTGCATCTGTTGTGAACAGATTTCGCCATCCGAAACTTGCTTCCAAGACGCCAGACCCGCTTCGAAATCGAAAACGGCGCCCCATCCGCCATGAGCGCGGTTCAAAGGGCCAGGATTGAGAATTGTCAATCCACCAAAGTTTCGCGCCATGATTTGGTGAGTATGGCCGTTCAAAACCAGCGAAAATTGGCGCCGGTTGATCAGATTTTGCAGTTCGAGATTGGCTTCGAGCGCATAGCCATAATCATCGCTCCTGACGCACGCCATTTCGTTTTCGCCCAGGCCGTGACAGAGTAAAAGCGCGCCCCGCACGGTTTGATAGCGAAGCGTCGCGGGCAAATTTTCCAGCCAGCCACGATTGACAGGACTTATTTCTTCGACGCGCGAAGCGTCAGGCAAATCGCGGAGCCAGCCGCGCAGAAGCCATCTATCGTGATTGCCTCGCACGGTGGGAATGTGGGCCATTCGCAGCAAGTTGCAACACCGGTTGGCATCGCCTGGGCCGTCCACGATGTCGCCGCAACACAGAATCGCGTCCAGATTTTGATTTTGGAACCATTCCAGCGCGACCTGAAGCGCCACGGCGTCGCCGTGAACGTCGCTGAACGCGCCGATGCGCCGCAAAAGGGAGTCGCTCATCGCATCACGATGGCATCGGGAACCGGCCAGGAGCCGAGCAGTTTGCCCTTGAAACTGGGCGTCGAGTAGGCGATTTGCGTCGAGCCGCCGCCATCGAGATTGAGCGCGTCGCGGCATTCCAATCCCGCGCTCGAAGCGAAAACATTCGCCCAGTCCGCCAGCGATAGCGGCCCGTCGGAAATGGCTAGCACGACGCGCCCGCGCGTGTCGATGCCGATGCCGGTGCGCCGATCCCACTGCGGTTTCAAATCGGTCGTTTGGCCGTTCACGACCAGGCGCGGGCCGCACTGAATCGCTTCTTGGGGACGGGTTCGGGAGGAAAAATCGCGGGTGTGGCGAATACGCGCGCGTCCCGCCTCAATAGAGAAAACACCCCAATCGACGCGGCGCAGCGACGAAGTTTTGCGGCCCTGATGGACGCGCAGGCCGAGCGGTTCGCCGTGTGCGTCGAAATAACCGCCGTTGATGGCCACGCGCGCGCCTGTTTTGCGGAGCCAGTCGCGCGCATCGAGAGTCGCGCCGCTCATTACTTCCACGCGCGATGGCGCGCCGCGAAAAGCGCGCACTTTGACGCCGCGCCAACTCACCAGGCGAGTTTCGAGGCCGTTTTCCAGGCGCGTCCAGGGCGCCGCGCCGCGCGCGCGAAAGTGGCCCACGCTCCACCACAAAAGCAGAAAAATGGCGCAACAACCAAGAAGCCAGCGCATAAATATAAATGAGGTTGATGTGACTACTGAAGACAAAGCGCCAAGGCACGCGAGGCTGTGAGATGGACGTTGACCGGTTCCCTCTCCGCTTGCGGGGAGGGAACCGGTCAACTGCGCTCACGGCAAAACTTCGATGGTGAACGGCGCCGCGTCGATGCCGCCGTTGGCGGTGATGGTTCCCACGATGCGATAGCGGCCTGGCGTGGGGTCTTCCCAGGTCGCCGAAAACTTCAGCGACTGGCCCGCGCTCAGAGTTTGCGAGCCAAATATTTGGGTGAAAACTTTGTCCATCGACCATCTCCAGACAGGCTGTGTTTCTCCCTCGCGCGTCGCCGCAAAGTCGAAACGCTGCCCCGAGGAAAATTGCAGCGCGGCGGCCCGATCCGAAACGTTTTTGACTTCGATTTCCAGCGCCACCGGCGTCCCGACACGCCACTGCGTCTGGGTGGAGCGCGCCACGACCGCGAGCTGATCGGCGGACGCGGGCGGCGGCTGAACCGGCAGGGGCACATTGGAAGAGCCGTTTGACGAGCCGCCGCATCCCGTGAGAAGCGGGGCGCCCAGCGCCAGAAACAGCATCGTTGCGAAATAGAACCTGATTTTCATATTTTCTCCTTTTTCGGTTTCGATTGGTCAACCTTTGGGTGGCTAACCTCAAGTTTCCGTTTAAAATGAGTTGGCGAAAAGGAATTTTATGACCCACGGCGAAAAAACCATCTCCTCGCAGCGCATTTACGACGGCAAAGTAGTGCGTTTGCGCCTCGATACCATCGAACTTCCCTCAGGACGCGAGGCCAAACGCGAAATTTTAGAGCATAGCGGCGCGGTCTGCGTGTTGCCGGTCATGCCCGACGGCCAGATCGCCATGATCCGGCAGTGGCGCACCGCCGCGCAGGAAACCTTGTGGGAACTGGTCGCAGGCGGACTCGAAGCCGGAGAAAAGCCCGAAGAGTGCGCGCGGCGCGAACTCATTGAGGAAATCGGCTACCAGGCCGGTAAGCTGACGCCGCTTTTTCAATGTTATCTGGCGCCTGGTTATTCCAGCGAGATGCTCTGGGGCTTCCTGGGCGAAGATCTCGAACTGGTGGGCGCCGAGCCCGAAGAAGACGAAACCATCGAACTCGTCATCAAACCGCTCGAAGAACTTTTGCCGCTCATCGACTCGGGCGAAATCCGCGATTCCAAAACCATCTGCGGCCTCTTGGCGCTGCATCGACAGAGAACCAATCAAAAATAATTAACCACAGAGACACGGAGACACAGAGAGAAGGTAAAACCTCACCTTCTCTCTGTGTCTCCGTGTCTCTGGGGTTAATCCCGCAATATGTAAAACAATAGGTGGGGGATTATCGGCTGCGGCGATGTCTGCGCAGTCGAAAACGGCATTATGAAAACCATACGATGGGGTATTATCGGCTGCGGCGATGTCTGCGAAGTCAAAAGCGGCCCCGCGCTGCAAAAAGCCAGCAACTCGGCCCTTGTGGCCGTGATGCGCCGCGACGCCGCCAAAGCCGCCGATTTCGCCGCGCGTCATGGCGTGTCGTTTTCGACCGGCAACGCGCGCGAAATTATCGAACATCCCGAAGTGGACGCGGTTTATATCGCGACTCCGCCCGAAACTCACCTCGAATACGCCCTGCAAGTGTGCGCGGCGAGAAAACCGTGCTACGTCGAGAAACCGATGGCGCGCAGCGCGGCGGAAAGCCGCGCCATGCTGGGGGCGTTTCAGGAAGCCAATGTGCCGCTTTATGTCGCGTTTTACCGGCGCGGGCTGGAGCGATTCCAAACCACGCGGCGTTTGCTGGAAAACGGCGAAATCGGGAGTTTGACGAGCGTTTCGTATCGTTATCTGGCGCCGCGCTGGAACGATGTTTCAGGTGAAAATCTGCCCTGGCGCGTGGATGCCGAGAAAGCGGGCGCGGGCCTGTTTTACGATCTCGGCTCGCATCTGCTCGAAGTTTTCGACTTTCTCTTCGGCCCGCTCGAAAATGTGGCGGGAATCGCTAAAAATGTGGCGTCGCCGCAATTGAAGGTCGAAGACGCGGTTTCGATGTCTTTCGCGGCGGCGGGCGCGCCCGCGACGGCGAGTTGGAATTTCGCCTCGTTTTCGCGCGCCGACCGCATCGAAATTTTCGGGACGGAGGGCAAAATCTCGCTGTCGTGTTTTGGCAGCGACGATGTGCGCCTCGAATCGGCGCGCGGGCTGCAAACTTTCGATGGAAAACTGCCGCCGCACGTTCATCAGGGCCTGGTGCAAACCGTTGTCGATGAACTGAACGGGCAGGGCAGCGCGCTTTCGAACGGCGAAACTGCGCTGCGGACAATGGAAGTGATGGACGCCGTTTTGAGCGATTATTACGGCGGGCGCGACGATGATTTCTGGAATCGGCCCGAGACCTGGCCCAGAATCTAATGATGAAGCGAGACCCTCGGTTGATGTGGAAGCCAACGGCGATGCTGGGCGCGTCGCTGTTTCTTCTGGCGGTTGGTGTCTTCACACTGGGCGCTCTCTTCTTTGAGCCGAATAAAAGTTGGGGGCATTTATTTGGCTTCATTACATACCTTTCCTGGACGGGCGCCGCGCTTTTCGGCACGATTTACAGCGTGAGAACGCGAGTCGAAGCGCATGAAGACGGGATGCGCTGGCGCGACTGGCGCGGCGTCTGGCGAGTGGCGAAATGGGAAGAAATCCGCGATTTTTACAGGCGGGCGACCAAAAGTGAAAATGGCTCGACTCACAGCGTCGAAACGGCGCAGGGAAATTTCACTTTTGGTCTGGAAGGCGATGGAAAAGCCATTGCCGAACGCATCGCGCAGTGGGCGGCGAATGCGCCGGTGCGCGAGTGGGCTATCAAAGGCGAGCGACCCAGCGACGAATGGCCGCGCCGTTTCGAATTCTGGCAGCCTGGCATCGGCAGGGGTTCGATCATCGCGTTTGGCGTGTTGCTGGCCTCGCTGGGGTTGGTGGCCGCTCTGCTTCTGTTTCGCTTGCCGCCGCGCGATGCTTTGCCACCCAGCGTGTGGTTTCTCTCTTACGTCGCGCCGATTCTGCTGCTCCCCGTTCTGCCCTTTTTGATCTGGTTTTTCCTCTTCACCGAAGCGAAACAGGCGCGGCCTTTTCGCGGCCAGAGTGTGGATGTGGCGCCGCAGGGAATCGTTTTCAACGGCGCGACCCGCATCGAAGCGTCGTGGTCGCAAATCGAAGCTGTCAATTGGATTCGACGCGGCAAAACTCGTTTTTTACAGTTGCAAACCGCCGGTGGCACGCTTGAAATTCCCAGTTTCATCGGCGGTTTCCGAGCTTTATGCCGCATCATCGAAGGTTTTAGCGGCGCCCCGATTCTCCAGGCGCAGGACGAAGAAGCAATGGCCATTCATCCAGGCCAGAGCGCGCCCGATGGCAGCCTCGTTTTCAGCTTTGATAATGTGGGCGTTCGGACGTTCAGCCAGATTTTTTTCCCCGCAGGATTGACGCTTGTCTGTATGCCATTTTTGATGCGCCTGGCCGACCCGCAAACGCCGCCACGCGACGAAATTTTCATTACCATCACGGGAATTGTGGTGATCTTGCTCTCGTTGGGCTGGCAGTGGTGGCTGCGCCTCGCGCGCTTGCGCCTCACGCGCGACGCTCTGGAATGGCGCGGCCCCTTTCTGAACCGCAGCGTGGCGTGGAAAGACATCGAAAATTTTGGAGATACTCGCGACGGCTCCATCTGGATTGCGGCGCGGGGAAAAAAGGTTTCACCGTCTTTTTTCCTCACAATGGTGGCGCAGCGTTCGCGCCTGTGCGCCGAAATCGAAAAACGCGCTTTCAACGCGCAGGGCGATTGGCACAGGGAAAAACCTTCTCGCAAAACTTGATATTCTGCCTTGACTTTTCCCATCGCAGAAGAGGCTATCCAAAGAAGTAAGGGGCGGGACTTATGTCCTCTTCCAATCTCTAACTGGCATCGATTGGAAGAGAACGTAAGTCCCGCATCGACCAAATTTTCCACTGCGTCAACCGTTCGCTCGACTGAAGTCGGCGCTGACCCAGAGGGTGCCCCGCACTTCGTGCTAACTTCCCGCCTGCGCGGGGAAAACCCATCAATGGTTCTTTTTCGGCGCAGGCCGAAAGTTAGCCGAAGGCGGGGCACCCTCTGGGTCAGCGCCGACTTCAGTCGAGCGAACTCTCTATAAATCATGACTCCTCAAATCCTCCCATCGGGCGCGAAACTCACGCCCTTTCTTCTGGAAAAGCCCGCCCCAACCGGCATTTTGATAGTGCCTGGCGGCGGCCACGGGCATCTGGCCGTTGGTCATGAGGGCGCCGACATTGGCGCCTGGCTCAACGCGCGCGGCTACGATGCCTGGATGCTCGAATACACCATCGCGGGCGCCCAGAATCCGGCGCCGATTTACCCCAGGCCGCAAAACGACGCCCTCGAAGCGGTGGCGGCGATTCGGGCGCACAACCGAGTGGGAAAATTGGGAATCTGGGGCTTCTCGGCGGGCGGACATCTCGCCGCGATTACCGCGACGGAGCCAAATATAGCGCTCGATTTCGCGGTTCTGGCCTATCCGGTGATTACCCTTGAAGAACCTTTCGTCAACACCGGCTCGCGCAAAAATTTGCTGGACGAAAATCCCGACGAAAATTTATTAAAAGCTTTGAGCGCGCACCTTCGAGTTTCCAAATCAACGCCGCCGACGTTTCTGTTTCACACCGGCGACGACAGCGCTGTTGCGGTTGAGAACGCCTTGTTTTTTTACACCGCGCTGCGACAAAATGGGGTGCCCGCCGAACTGCACATCTACGAAAACGGGCGTCACGGCGTTGGTCTGGCGCCCGACGACCCGATACTCTCCAGTTGGGGCGCGCGTCTGGAAGACTGGCTTCAAAAGCGGTAGAAAGTGCGCTCGACTGAAGTCGGCGCTGTCCGGCGTTGCGCGCCAATCCGCCCGCAAGCGGGCACCCGCGCCTGCGCGGGAACAACAGACAGGATGTTTTGACGCAGGTCGGCTTTGGCGCGCAGCGCCGGACAGCGCCGACTTCAGTCGAGCGCGTAATGCCCGAAAAAACTGCCCTGCTATACTTTTGCGCGCTTCTCCATCCAGTTGTCAGGAAATTTCATGTCCCAATCCTCTTCACCGCCTCCCCATTCGGGGAGCAACGGCCATTCATCCAACGGTCATTCTCTCCCCAGCCAAACCCAGGTTTTCGACATCGCCTCGATTCCCGAAATCAAAATCCCGCCCCGCGTCCTGATGGGCGCCGGCCCCTCGGCCTCTTATCCCGAAGCGCTGCGCGCCATGGGCGCCAATACCCTGGGGCATCTCGACCCCGAATTTCTGGGTATTATGTCCAACGTTGGCACCATGCTGCGGCGGGTCTTTAAAACCGAGAATCCCATCACCGGCGCCATTCCTGGAACCGGAACGGCGGGCATGGAAGCGGCGCTGTGCAACCTCATCGAGCCTGGCGACCAGGTTCTGGCGCTGGTTTTCGGCTATTTTTCCAATCGCATGAGGCAAATGGCCGAGCGCATGGGCGCGGTTCTCACCATTGTCGAGCGGCCCTGGGGCACGGCGTTTACGCCCGAAGAAGTCGAAACCGCTTTGAAGGGCATGAATCGGCCCAAAGTCGTGATGGTGGTTCACGCCGAAACCTCGACCGGCATTTTGCAGCCCATTGACGAAATCGCGCGCATCGCTCACGAACACGGCGCGCTCGTCGTGGCCGACGCGGTGACGAGTCTGGCGGGCTGCCCGCTCCTCACCGACGAATGGGACATCGACGTGGTGTTTTCCGGCACCCAAAAGTGCATCGGAGCGCCGCCAGGACTGTCGCCCATCACCTTCACCCCGCGCGCGATGGACACGATTCGCGCTCGCAAAGTGCCGGTGCAAAGCTGGTATCTGGATATGTCGCTGGTGGAAACCTACTGGGGCGATCAGGGCAGTGGCGGGCGTGCCTACCATTACACCGCGCCGTCGAATGCGCTTTTTGGCCTCCACGAGGCGCTTCGCATGACGCTGATTGAGGGTCTCGAAAACCGTCACGCGCGCCACGAAATGCACTCCAAAGCGGTGATGGCGGGCCTGCAAACGCTGGGACTCGATCCCTTCGCGCAGGAAGGCTTTCGTTTGTGGCAAATCAATTCGGTGAAAGTGCCGCAGGGCATCGACGACCAGATGGTGCGGACGCGGCTTTTGAAGGACTACAACATCGAAATCGGCGCGGGGCTTGGCCCCGTCAAAGGCCAGATCTGGCGCGTGGGCGTCATGGGCTATTCGGCCAATCGCTCCAACGTGCTGCTGCTTCTGAGCGCGATGGAAGACATTCTGGCCGACCTGGGCCACAAAGTCGAGCAGGGCCGCGCCACCGAAGCGGCGCAAAACATCTATCACGACTACGACCGCCAGAAAAAAGCCAAGGAAGCACCAATTCGCCTCGAAACCCAGCACAACGAGGACAACGTGGGCGAGTCGATTCCAAGTGAAAGCGTCGCGCAGGGCGTGGCGCATCAGGACTGAATTCGTCGCGTTTTTACCAATGTTTTTGCGTTTCGCCATTTCTGTTTTCTGTTTTTTCTTCCTCACGGCGGCGATTCTACCCGCGCAGGAAGCGACTGTGCCGCTTCCGTTGCTGCATTTGAGGCCGGTTCCGATGGCGCAACTGCTTCGCGACGATCAGGTCACTGTTATCAGTTCGAAATCTGATACTGGCCAAATCAAAGACATCTTCGACGGCAACACCAGCACGCTTTTGCGCTCGGAACAGGTCAACCCGCAGCAAACAACCATTCAGTTCGACGGTGCGATTTCGGTTCGGGCGATGCGCGTGATTATCTCGCATCATGTCGGGCGCTGGAAAGTCGAGGGCCTGGTTTCGCCGTCCGATGCCGACGCTCAAACCCCGACCAAACGCGAGATCGTGCCGTGGACGGACGCCGGCGATGGCCAGGCCAGTGAAATCGTCTTTTCACAAGACGTCGCGGTGAGCGAACTCACCCTCACCATCAAGCGCATCGGCGGCGATAACTACGTTCATCTCAACGAATGGGAACTGCTGTCCGAAGTTCCTCAGCCACCAACTTCAAATGAACCAAAAAATTAGCGGCTGCGGCTTTCATCACATCGCGATTCGGGTTTCCGACTGGGAAAAATCGCTGCGCTTTTACTGCGACGGTTTGGGTTTCCAACTCAAAATCGAGTGGGGCGAGGCGCCTAAACGCGCGGCGCTGCTTGATGTCGGCGACGGCAACTATCTCGAAGTTTTCGAGCGCGAAACCACCCCGAACTTCGAGGGCGAGGCGAATCTGTTGCATTTGTGTCTGCGCGCCGAGGACTGCGCCGCCGCCGTCGAAACCGCGCGTGGGGCGGGCGCGACGATTCGAAATGAGGCGTTTTCGCCGGAAACCTTCGAGAAAATGGGGCTAAAAACCAAAATTGCCTTTATTTTGGGGCCGGATGGCGAAATTATCGAGTTTTTCGAGAGCGCGGAGTTGTAAAATAGGGGTGTTGTTCTCGTTGTAACTTTTGTCGTAAAAATTCAACCTGTCAGGAGACAAACCAATGGAAGCCTACTGCGTGAAATGCAAAACCAAGCGTGACATGAAAGATCCCAAACAGATCGAAATGAAAAACGGCAAGCCCGCCGTTCAGGGCCTGTGCCCCGAATGCGGCACCAAGATGACGAAAATCGGCGCCTCAATGCCCAAATAAGGCGAGAGCCGAGATTCCAAAACGGGAAGGCGAATCGCTGGAGAGCGGGAAATAAAATTCTATTTCTCAATTTCCGGCCATTCGCCTTCCCGTTTTTTGTTGAAATGGAAGGTATAGCGATCACGACTTAATGCACCAAAGCGACATGAAGTCGCAGCCAACGAAATTGTCAGCCTTCGCTGACATTTCAACTGCCACGTTGTCGGTGAAGACCGACAATTTCGTTGGCTGCGACTTCATGTCGCTTTTGAAATTGGAGCTCCCCACTCTTTAAGTGCTATGTCCCCAGAGCAGAATCATGAAATTTCGCACCCTTCCCAACACTGATTTAACGATTTCCGAAGTCGGCTTCGGCGTCTGGACGGTCGCCACCGACTGGTGGGGCACGCACACCGATGAAGAAGCCATCGCCCTGCTGCGCCAGGCGCGCGATGCCGGCATCACCTTTTTCGACACCGCCGACACCTACGCCAACGGACGCGGCGAAACCCTGTTGCGCGACGCTTTCGGCCCCAATCCCCAGGATGTCATCTACGCCACCAAATTCGGCTACGACATCTACAACACCAGCGCCGAAGAACGGCGCGGCCAGCAGGAACTGCCCCATCGTTTCGACCGCGAATTCGTGCGCTTCGCCTGCGAGCAAAGCTTGCAGCGTCTGGACGTCGAGCAGATTCCGCTCTGGCAGATTCACAACGCGCGCATGGGGGGCGTTTTTGAAGACGAAATCTGGGAAATTCTCGAAGAACTGAAATCCGAAGGCAAAATTCGTCATGCGGGCGTGGCGCTCGGCCCCGCCAACGGCTGGATTACTGAGGGCAACGGCTATCTCAAGCACCGGCCCATCGCGGCGCTGCAAATCATCTACAATCTGCTCGAACAGTGGCCTGGCAACGAGTTTTTCCCCGCCGCGCGCGAACGGGAAGTCGGGCTGCTGGTGCGCGTGCCGCATTCGTCGGGAATGCTCGAAGGCCATTACACGCCCGACACCGTTTTTCCGCCCAACGACCATCGCCGCCACCGCCCGCGCAGTTGGCTGCTTAATGGCATCAAAAAACTGGAAACTCTCGATTTCTTGACCGAAAACGGCGCAAATTTGGGCCAGCAGGCGATCAAATTTATTTTGAGCGAGCCGCTCGTCGCGTCGGTGCTGCCCAACATCTACAACGCCGAGCAACTGCGCGAATTCGCCGCCGCGCCCGACTTGCCGGATTTAACGCCTGCCGATCTGGAACGACTCGCCGAATTGACGAAAATCAATTTCGGCGTGCCCGAAGAACGGATGCACGTCAAGGGCGAGCCGATGAGCAGGTTGGAAGAGTGGGAGCGGAATCGTCTGGCGCACAGTGGAGAACGCGAAGCGTCAGCGAGTGAGGCCTGACTGTGACTTGGAAGTGGCAGTTATGCCTCACTCGCTGACGCTTCGCGTTCTCCACTTCCCCAGAGGCATGAGGAATCCTAAAATTCCCTGTGCCTCTTTTCGTCCATGCTCGAATCTTTAAAGGGTTCGCCCCTCGCCGCTTTTCTCGCCGCTTTGCTGGTGACGCTCCTTTGCACACCCATCGTGCGGCAGTTGGCGCTGCGCGCGGGCGCGGTCGCCAAACCCGACGCGCGGCGCCTCCATGCGGGCGAAATCGCGCAGTGGGGCGGACTGGCGCTGTTTCTGGGCGTCGTGGCGGCGGCTCTGGTGTGGCGCCAGCCCACGCCGCAGGATTTGCGGCTGCTGGCGCCTTCGTCCAATCCCGCCGCGATTCAGCAGACCGTCGAAACCCTGCACCTCTCGACCACTTTTTTCCTCTGCGGCGGCGCGATGCTGCTGCTGGGAATGCTCGATGACCGCTTCGAACTGCGCGCCTGGCAGAAATTCGGCGGGCAGGTGATCATCGTCTATTTCTTGTGGCGAAGCGGCGTCAAAGTGACGACTTTGCCGTTCACGGCGGGCACTCAGGCGTTGTCGGACGAAATTTCGCTGCTTTTGACGATGCTGTGGGTTTTGGGACTGACCAACGGCCTCAATTTCATCGACGGCGTGGACGGCCTGGCGGCGGGCGTGGGCGCGATTGCGGCGGGCACCCTGAGCCTCATCGAACTCGACAAAGCGCCCTGGGCGGCGTGCGCGTGCGCGGCGCTGTGCGGCGCCTGCATCGGGTTTCTGCGTTTCAATTTTCATCCCGCCAAGATTTTTCTGGGCGATGCGGGCGCGCTTTTGCTCGGTTTCTGGCTGGCGACGATTGCTCTGGCGGCGGCGGCCAAAACGGCGGCGGCCACCACGCTCGCGCTGCCGCTTCTGGTGCTGGGAATTCCGATTTTAGATACGGTGTGGGCGATTTTTCGGCGAACTCTGGCCGGAAAAGCGCCCTGGGTCGCGGATAGGGGCCATATTCATCACCGTTTGCTGTCGAAGGGGTTATCGCCGGTCAAAACCGTTTTAGTAATTTATGCGGTGGGTCTGGTTCTGGGTGCGACGGCGCTGCTGTTTTCACGGAGTTGAGTTCGCTCCCAAGGTGGCGAATAGACACGAAGAGCGTATTCAAGAGGCGGGACTTACGTCCTCTTCCAATCGAGGACTGCCGCCGATTGGAAGAGGAAGTAAATCCCGCCTCAATTGTCCCTTCGAATACGTTCTAAACGATGATTTGGAAGGTTTTCGCGTTGGTTCCTATCGCACTAGGTCGCAGGCGTCGGCGGGCATCCAGTGCGCGTCTTTTCCGGCCCATTTCACGTTGCAGCCGATGGGGTTCGTCATCGGGGTTTCGATTTCGCGCCCTTCCACAAGCGCTTCGACCGCATCGCGCAGTTCGCGTGTGGTTTCCTGGCCAGGATTTCGCGGGTTGTCGTCCATGCGGCCCGTGTAGCGCAGCTTTCGCTCGGCGTCGAACACAAAATAATGCGGCGTTCGCAGCGCGCCGTAGGCGAGCGCGACCTGCTGGCTTCCATCGTGCAAAAACGGAAATTGAAAGCCCCGCTCGGCGGCGCGCGCCTGCATTCCTTCAAAAGAGTCGTCGGGGTAAGTCGATTCGGCGTTGGAATTGATGGCCACAAACGCCACGCCGCGCTCGCGATAATCGGCGTGAAACTGCATCATGCGCTCTTCGCTGCCCACGACGTAGGGGCAGTGCACGCAGGAAAAAACGATGACCAAAATTGGCGAATCGGCAAATTCGGCGAGAGAATAAGAGCGCCCATCGACGCTGGGAAGCATAAAATCGGGTGCGTTTTGCCCCAGTTGCAACGTGAAAGCCATAAAAATCCTGCTCCTGATAGTGGAGATGCGCGCTATATTTTAGCTGCTGTTTCGTCCTGGCACTCGTCCCCGCGTGTCAGAAAAGCAACCACAGAGACACAGAGACACGGAGAGAAACCAGAGCAAAGCCAGAAGGGACTGGCTTTTACTTAAAGCGTATCCGAATAGGCGGGACTTATGTCCTCTTCCAATCCTTTGCCCTCACCGATTGGAAGAGGACGTAAGTCCCGCCTCCCTTGCCTACTTGGATAGCCTCTTGAAAATCTCCGTGTCTCTGTGCCTCTGTGGTTGGTTTAACACGCTCTCAATCCTATGAAAATTCTTGTTACCGGCGCTGCCGGCGGTGTCGGCTCCGCCGTGGCGCGCGAACTTTTGGAGTGCGGCCATCAGGTGCGCGTTCTCGACCGCACCGCGCCGCCGCTCGATCTCAAAGGTCGCGTCGAAGCCGTTTACGCCGATTTGACCGACCGCATGGCGCTTTTGCGCGCCGTCGAAGGCTGCGAGGCCATCGCGCATCTCGCCGCGATTCCCAATCCTACCGGCGGCAGGGAACTCGAAATTTTCCCACCCAACGTCGTGGGCACGCAGTATTTGCTGGCGGCAGCCGAGGCGCACGGCATCGGGCGCGTGGTTCTGGCGTCGTCGTGCGCGATTTACGGCGCGCCCTTCGCCAAAAAACCGTTCAATTTTCGCTATTTTCCCATCGACGAAGCGCATCCCATTGAGCCGCAAGACCTTTATGCGCTCTCCAAACAGTTCAACGAACTCACCGCCGCCACCTACACGCGGCGCAGCGAGATGGCCACGACGTGTCTGCGTATCAACATGGTGGTCAATTTCGCCGATAAAAACGCGCGCTGGCTGCGCCGCCACATCGAGCGCGCCGCCGAGTGGCCTTCGCGCGATTTGTGGCATTACATCGAAGTGCGCGATGTCGCGCGCGCCTTTCGACTGGCGCTGGAAAACGTTGAAACGGGCCATCACGTCGCCATCATCGTGGCGCGCGACCTTCTGGCAACCGACGACCGCCGCGAACTGATTCGGCGCCATTATCCACAATTGGAACCGTTGCTGGAAAGCGACTGGGATTTCGACGTCTATGGTTTTTGGGATTCGCGCCGCGCCGAGGAATTGTTTGGTTTCGTCGCCGAGCGGTTGTGGCGCGACGCGCCCGAACTGAGAGATTCGCCAGAAGAGTAACCGGCGTCAAATCCGCCCTGAAACAGACAGCCATGCATTATTCCCCCATCGCGCGCGACTGGGCCACCAACCGCGATTTATTTCGCGTCAAGCGGGTTCATCTCGAAACCATCGACCCACCGCGCCCGCTCCACTGCGCGCTTTTGCACGGCTGGCACTCGCTTTACAGCCCGCTTCTGGGTCTGGAAAACGCCCTGCGCGCGCTGCCTGGCGGCGAGAACGTGCGATTCTGGCGCGTCACCTACGACACGCACTGGAAAACTTTCGGCCAGAGCGCGCGCGAAATCGCCATCGGATTGCGAAAAGGCGGCGCGATTCCCCACAACACGCTTTTGGTGGGCTACAGCATGGGCGGCATCGTGTCGCGCGCCATGATCGCCGACGGCTTCAATGCCTCTGGCGCGCTGTGTTTGTGCAGTCCACATCTCGGCCCCGCGCCCTGGCTGCCGTCGGGCGACATCGGCAGCCTTTCGATAGCGCCCTGGAGCGCGCGATTGGCGCGTCTCAATCGCCATCCCACCGACATCAAACGGCGCAGCGACTACTTTTTCCAGGCCTTCACTTTCGCCGACGCGACGGGAGTTCGGCGCCACGACCGCATCGTGACCGAGCCCAGCGCGCTGGGCGAAGGTTTGGAAGGCGTGGGAATGCACTGTTCCCATCGGTTGCAATATCGCGGCATCGCGCCAGGCTGCGACCCGCATCTGCACGGCATGAACCCGCAGTTTCTGCCCGAAGCGCTGCGTTGGTGCGAAAGGAAATTCGCGGCGATGGCTTTGGTGGGAGTGTGATTAACACTGTCCAATCTTTCCGTGTAGCGGGATATAAATACGAGTTCTGTTTACACACGCGGCTTGATTCCTTGCGTTATGGTGAACGGTATGCAACTAACAAATCTTCAACAAACATTCAGGAAAAATATCATAGAGCATTTGCATTTGTTTTCTTCATCAGAGGAACAGTTAGAGTATCAGCGCCAAGTTCCTATCGCTAATGTATCTGCCGAGATTTTCTGTATATGGGGAGATGATTACTATAATAAAGAACTAAGAGATGATGAAGAATTCCGTTCCGCATTCTCGTCTTCTGAACTGGCGGCAATGAAAAAGTTTAATCAAGTCTTCGACGATGTTTGTGATTCCTTACCAGATACACATTTGCCATACATTGAAGATTTTATACTGACACGAGAATGGGCGGAACTGTCGAACGCTGCTGCAATTGCACTCCTTGCATTCAAGGGTGGTGGTTCAACGCGAGGAGATGAACTATAGGGGCAACCCATGTGGTTGCCCTTGATTGAGACTGGCAGGAGGGCAACTACATGGGTTGCTACAGCGCGTCACCCAACAACGAACCACTGCCTATTCAAGAAAGACGAGGAATGACAACAAGCAATAGTCACGACACCTCATAAACCGTCGTCATTCCCGTTTCGGCGTCGCCGCCGCGAAAAATGGGTCGCAGCCCCAGTTGGCTTGGTGTTGAAGCTCCGTCCGCAAAATTGCGCTCGAAAGGGCCTTCGACAACCCAGCGAATGCGGTTTCGCACCAAAAACTCACGCGCCTGGGCGGGGGACATGCGGCCCTGATAAAAATTAGCGACACGCCTCAGTTTGTCGCCGAAGTGCAGTGTTTCGGCCCAGTGGCCGAAGTAGGTCACCTTTCCGGTCGTGCGCGGCACATAAGTGCCCAGAAAAGGCAGGCTCAGCACCGCGCCCTGGCCCTGTTGCGCGTCGAGGGCGCGCAGCGCGCCCGCTTCGCCCTGCGTGATGGAAAGCGGCGCCACGAAATATTGCCAGCGCGAAGCGTTGTTTTCAATGGCGCTCTCGCCGATCCAGCGCAAAACGTTTAACGGCGAGAGCATGAGCAGCAGCAGAATCGCGCTCGCCACCAAACGGCGCGTGCGCGGCGCGGGCAGATCGCCCAGAAGGGCGCTCAGGCCCAGACCGGCCAGAAGGCACATCGGCAGATGAACGCCCTCGATCATTTTGCGCGCGAAAGGAAAAATCGTCGGCGGCACGTAAATCAGCGCGAAAACGGTGACAATCCACACCCACAACAGGCGCGTGGCGGGTAAATCGCGCGATGCGGGGCGCGAAAACGCCATGAAAATAAGCAGCGGCAAAAACGAAACCACGAGATGAATGAACGGCGGCGGCGGGGTGTGGGTGAGCGCTTTGATGCGAAACTCTTCGCTGCCGCGAAACACGAAATATTGATACAAAACCGGCAGCATCGCGCCCAAAATCGCCGCCGCGCCCATTTTGGCGCTGGCTTTGTCGCCGCCGCGCAGCGACCACGCGGCCCAGATCGCCATCATGCCCAGAAGCGGCAGGGCGTCGTAGGTGTGGACGTTGGCCAAAATGAGGGCGGAGAAGAAAATCGCGCCCGCGCCGCGTTTTTCGAGAACCAGGCGGATAATCAACGCCAGAAGGGCCATCGAAACCGCGTTGAGCGGGAAAATCAGCGCCGAAAGCGCGAAAAAGGCTTCCGGCATCATCGGGAAGGGGCCTTCGGGCCGGTCGATGAAGTCGTAATAATTCACCAACTGCGGCGCCAGAGTTTTCAAAAATCCGGCGCCCGTCGTGAAGGCGACCAGGCACAGCGCCAGAACCCGCGCGCGGCTGTAGCGGGCTTCATCGCGCGTCACGGTGCGCGCCAGCAGGTGAAACTGCCACAATCCGAGGCCCGCCGCCGCGACGCGAATGATGTGGTAAAACCACACCACTTCGAGGCCGGTGACGCGCGCCGCAATTCCCATCACCCAGGGCAGCAGGTTGAAAAAGAGCGGGCGCTCGCCGGAAATGAGCGACTCGGTGGTGAACAGATTCCGCATGAAAAACGCGCCGTCCTGCGCCTGGCGCGCCCACATGAGATGCACGTTTTGGTCATCGACATGGAAAATCAGGCCGCTCCACACCAGATTGGGAGGCACCACGAGCGCCACGAACGCGTAGGGCAAACAAATCGCGGCCAGAAAAACCAGCAGAATCAACCGCGCCGCACGCGCTTCGAAATTTGGGGTGTCGAGGCGGGGCGGACTGGCAGGGTGTTGGGTCATGGAAATGGCAGTTTAAATCGTTTAGCGGTTGTTTCCCCGCCGCGATGGGGCTAAAATGGGGCGCGTGTGACTGCGATGGGGGGAAGAACTGCTATGGACAACGAAGACATCGTGCCCGAAAAAGGTGACGGCGAAGAACCGGCGCTCAGCGCGCGTTTGGTGCGCGTGGTTCGCACCGAATCGAGCGAGGTTTACATCATCTGGCAGGACGAAGTGCGTTTGGGCCAGGTCGATTTGCACTACGGCTGGGATTTGATTCACGCCACCTTGCTCATCGAACGCGACCTCACCAGCGAACAGCAGGCCGATCTGGTCGATCTCATCGATCAGGATGTGGTGTCGTCGCATCTGCCGCGTTTCGCGCGCGAGGATTTTCTGGTCACCGTGTTTCGCGGCCAGGAACTCGACCCCTTCTCCGACGGCCCCGACGCTGAAGAAATGGACGACGAAGACGATTATTGAGCCTCCTCACCAAGCGGGGTGTGTAACGGTCTCAATACGTAATTCCTCCCCAACTCCTTAGAAGCTGTTTTGGAAGTGCCCGTAGGGGCGTAGCGTGCTACGCCCAAAACCCTGCGCGCGTCATTTGAAGGCTTCTCCAACGCCTTGGGCGTAGCACGCTACGCCCCTACGGGCACTTCCAAAACAGCTTCTTCAAAACGCAGCGCGTGCCATTGTGAAAGGAAACGGCAGGGAAATGGCGCGAGGTCGTTTTGCCTGATGTCACGGAAGGGGAACGGTAGCGAACTTCTCGTCGTCTCGTCACGAACCGAGAGCGGGGTAGTGAGCCGTGTGACCGTAGCCAGCCTCCGGCGTTTCTCGCTTTAGAAAGCGCCTATATTAACGTGCTGTTTCCCCGCCGTTTCCATTCTGTGTTTCGCCAAAATCACTAATATGAAAATGTGATCTTGGCGCGATTGGCGCTCTACGGCGCTCTCAGTTATAATTGCAACACATATTATGAATTCGCCGCTCGGAGCGAGCGGCGAGTTCAAATCCAGTGGTTTTCAAGAGGTTTTATGTCGAAAATGAATCAGCGCCGAGGTTTTACCCTCATCGAATTGCTCGTTGTTATAGCCATCATAGCGATTCTCGCCGCGATCCTGTTCCCCGTGTTTGGTCGGGCCCGCGAAAACGCGCGCCGCAGCAGTTGCCTCAGCAACATGAAACAGATGGGCTTGGCTGCCATGCAATATGTCCAGGATTATGATGAGACATATCCAAGGGGACGTTTGGATCAAATGGGGGGACAAACGCCTCCCAACGGTGTGTTTTGGGCGGCAAACCAGTGGTTTTGGCCGCAGACTTTATATGCTTATCATAAAAGTGAGCAAGTATTTCGCTGCCCATCAATTAGCTGGGCAGGCACGCCTCAGAATTACAATTATGGTGCTAACTCTTATATTATGCCGACTCCAACCACTGCAGCACTCTTAAACCCTCTCGATACTCGTCTGCCCAGTAGTAATGGCGTTCTGTTACCTGCGAAGTTATCGGGGATTGCAGCGCCTTCTAAGGCCTACTTGCTGGTTGATTCTGGAGCTTTTATCATCGGGCGCCCGAACGTGGTCAATCCTGCTTTTGGGTTTTACTTGCCTGGCACAGGAAGTCTTGGCGTTACCGGTTGCCCCACCAGTTCCCCTGGCAATGCCGATTGCAACAATGGACGCCACTTTAATGGAGTGAACGTTGCTTTTGCTGATGGACACGCGAAATGGCTTAAAAGCAGTGTTCTCCTTGCTGAAGCCAGAATTACCTCTCCTGCGCAAAATTTGTATGGCGCCTGGAACCCTGCTAACGAGTAACTAAACCTTTCAATGTTGAAATCAACACGTTGCGCCCCAGGCGCAACGTGTTGATTTTTCGTGAATTGTGCCGTTTTAATCCCTTCGTATGCCCCAACTTTATTCTTTTGCAATCGCTTCGCTTTTGCTCGTGCCCGCTCTGGCCAGCGCGCAAAGTTCGTCTCGAATGGCGCAGACTGCTGCGCCCATAGATCGTCCCCTTTTGCAAAACCCGACCTCGATTAACGACATGCCCATCGTGCTCGAAGCAGAGAGTTTGCGCGGCGTCGCCAACGCCGTGACGCATCAGGCGGGCTTGGCCGGACACGTTTTGTGCGTCGATGCCACCGCCAACATCGACACCACCGCCACGCGCCAGGGCATCGAAGCCCTCATCTTGCGCGCCAAAAGGGCGCATATCAATACGCTGCTTTTCGATGTCAAACCTCTGGGCGGCGAAGTGCTTTACAAATCGAAAATCGCGCCTTATCTGACGGAGTGGAAAGGCAAAAAATACGACCCCAACTTCGACCGTCTCGCCACGACCATCGAAGTCGCCAAACGTCATGGCATCAGCGTGTTCGCCATGATGAACACCTTTTCCGACGGCCATAAACTGTTCAAAAGCGGCCCTGGCTATGCGCGCCCGCAGTGGCAAAGCGTCTCTTACAACGCGCTGCGCGCAGTGCAGGCCCAGAACGGCGAGAAAATGGCGTTTCCCTCGGTGCCGAACGAAGTCGCGCCATTGGGTCAGTTGTCGGTTTTTCTGGCGCCCGATCCAGCAGCCAAACCCAATCCCAACCTGCCGCCCAACGCCGCCAAAACCTCGTTTAAACCCGACGGCACTTCGGCTCTGGTCGATGAAGGTGGCAAAATCCTCGTCGTGGGCGCCGCTCCGATGATCGCGGCGCTGCCGATGCCCAAAGGAGCGCGCGTTCTCACCGGCGCGGGCGCGGCGGGAGCGTGGATCGCGGCCAATCTGCGCGTTGGCGAGGGTGTGAAGTTCAGCGCCGTGCCGTCGCTTCAGAAAATGGCCGATGCACCGTGGGAAAAAGTCGGGTTGTTCGTTTCGCCGCACAACCCCGAAGTGCGCGCCTATGCCACCAGCATCGCGCGCGAAATCGCGGGAAATTATGCGGTGGACGGCGTGGTTTTCGACCGCATGAGATTTTCCGGCCTCGGCACCGATTTTTCCGATCTGGCGCGCGCCGAATTCGAAAAAACGCTGGGCAAACGCGTCGAAAACTGGCCCGCCGATGTGCTGTCCTACGCCGACGATCCCTTCGCGCCCGTCATTCAGGGGCCGCTTTATCAACAGTGGCTGGAATTTCGCGCCGCCACAATTCAAGGTTTCACGCGCGATGCGGCGCGCGAAGTGCGCGCGGCGCGGCGCGGGGTTCAGGTCGGGGTTTATGTTGGGTCGTGGTATTCCGATTATTATGGCGTCGGCGTCAACTGGGCCGCCAACGATTTCAACGCCGGCTACGAGTGGATGACGCCCGAATATTTTCGCACCGGTTATGCCCAGGAACTCGATTGGATTTCGCCAGGCTGCTACTATCCGGTCGCGACGCGCGCCGATGCGCTCGCCCAGGGTTTCGACCCGCAGGCGACCGTCGAAAGCGCCGCCGCGCTTTCTAATGCGGTCGTCAATGATGTGGCCTGGGTTCACGGCGCGCTTTATCTGGAAAATTACAACAACAAACCCGACGATTTCGCGCGCGCCATCGCGGTCTGTAAACAGGCCACGCAGGGCGTGATGATTTTCGATGCCGTGCATCTCGACCAGCGCGGCTGGTGGCCGGTTTTAGAGCGCGCTCTGGCCCAGGATGCGCTCGCGCCCGACCGAGTGCCTGGCTTGCTGGCAGGCGTGCGCTCGACGGCGGGCGCGCTGAAAACCAGTCGCGGCAACGGCGGCGTCACCGTAGGAAGCATGACCCAGGTGCCGATTTCCGCGACGCCGTAACCAAGAGGCCGTGATGCAAACCGAGATGAAGATTTCGCATTTTCTCCCAGCTTCCGCCTCTGATTTACACTGTGACCATCTTATGTGGCCGTTTGCGAAAAAAACTGACGACGAGGGCGCGTCCAAAGCCGAAATTCCGGTTTCCGAGGCGCCCAGCAGTTCGGCCCGTGCCGAACTGCTGTGGAAAGCGGGCAGTCGCTACCTGAGGCGCAAGCAGTATTTGAAAGCGATTGCCTCGCTCAGCGAAGCGCACGAACTGGAGCCGTCGCGCCTCGAAGGGCGCCTCAATCTGGGCGCGGCGCTTTTTCTGGCGCAGCGTCCCGAAGAAGCGCTCGGCCACCTGAAATACGTTCTCGCTTTCGATCCGCAAAACACCATCGCCCTGCTCAATCTGGCGGCGACTTACGATGCGCTGGGCCGCATTGATGACTCCATCGAAACGCTGGAAAAGTTGGTGCGCGACCGCCCCAACTGGGCCGATGCCAATTACAATTTGGCCGTCGCCTATCTCAAGCAGGAACGCCTCGACGACGCCACACTCGCGCTGCGCCGCGAACTCACGCTCAATCCCAAACACGAAGCCGCACGCACTTTGCTCAACGAAGTCCACCTCAAACCACGCAGGAGGGAGGAGGGAGGAGGGAGTGGGGGAGGTTAATTTTGCTCCCTCCTCTCTCCTCCCTCCTCCCTCCTATTGCCCCTCTCATGATCGCACTTTTACCGCTCGATGACCGCCCCTGCAACACCCGTTTTGCCGCCGAAATCGCGGCGATTGGCGGCGATTTGTTGTCTCATCCGCCGCGCGAAATGCTGGGCCATTTCAACACGCCCGCCGAGGCTGCGCCACTGCAAAACTGGCTCGAAAACCTGCCCGCAGTCGAGGCGCTCATCGTGTCGGTCGATATGCTGGCGTATGGCGGCCTCGTCGCCTCGCGCACGACCGCGACCAGCCTCGAAACCGCGCTTTCGCATCTGGAAACCCTTGCCAACTGGCGTCGCTCGCGGCCCCAGACGCCGGTTTATGCTTTCAACATCCTGATGCGTCTGGCCATCACCCTGGATTCGGACGCTGCCATGCCGCACTATTCCAATGTGGCGCGCTACGCGCGTCTGGTTGATGAGGCGGCGCGTTTTCCCGCGCCGGAAAAGCAAGCCGAACTACGCGAAGTGACCGCGCAGATTCCGCCCGCGATTCTGGACGAATACCTGGGCGCGCGAAGGCGCAATCACGCCGTCAATTTGAAGATGATCGAGGCGCTGGCCGCGCAAACCTTCGATTTTTTGCTGGTGACTCAGGAGGACTGCACCCAGTTCGGCCTGCATCGCCGCGAACAGGACGAACTCATGGCGCGCGCGCGGGAACTGGGCGTGTGTGAGCGTTTCACGCTTCATCCTGGCGCCGACGAAGCGGCGCTCACGCTTCTGGCGCAGGCGTGGAACACGGGAATTCGTTTTGGGATTCACTGGTCGGATGACGCGCGCAAGCGCAGCATCGCGGCTTTCGAGGACGTGCCCTACGAAGACGCATTGCACTCGCACATCGCGGCGATGGGCGGCCAAATCGCGGGCGATGAGGCCGATGTGGAACTCTTCGTCAACGCGCCGCTCGGCGGGTCGCAAAGGGAGGAGTCGGACGCCGCCAAACTCGCGCGCGGGCCGCAGGTGAGCGCGTTTTGCGACGCCATCGAATCTCAAATCAAGCAGGGAAAACTGGTGGCGCTGTGCGATGTCGCGTTTCCCAACGGCGCCGACGACCTTTTGCTCTCGCAGCTCGAAAAGCGCGGCGTTCTGGGGCAATTGGCGGCGTTTGGCGGCTGGAACACGGCGGGAAACACGACGGGAACGGTTCTGGCGCAGTGCGCGGCGCTCTGGCGCAATCGAAATCGCGATGCGGCGCGCGAACTCAACCGCGACTTCGTTTTCGAGCGCCTGGTGGACGACTGGGGCTATCAAAGCCGCGTGCGCGCCCATCTGGACAGCGCGGCGCGCCAGCAGGGCTTTTCGCCCTTCAATATGAACGGAGAGGCGGCGGGCATCGAAGCCATCGCGCGCCGCGAACTGGGCGACTTCGCGCGCGAAATTGCCGTTTGCTGCTGCCCTGCAAAGCCTGCACGTTTGGCGGCCCTGGGGCCGCACTCTCCACGTGCACGGGGGCGCGAAGTGGGTGTCACCACCGTAGACAACCCCACCCGACCGCGAGTGCGGCTGTCTACCTCGGGTGCCTCAACGCTTGTACATTTCGAGTCGCAGTCAGGCTTCACTCGCTGACGCTTCGCGTTCTCTACACCGAGGGATAGCGGCGCGGCAAAACCACGCGAAATGTGGAGCCTTGCCCTTGCGGACTTTCGAGTTCGAGAGTGCCGTGCAGCAGATCGCACAAGCGCTTAACGATGGAGAGGCCAATGCCTTCGCCCGCGCCCGCTAACGGGTGAGACAGAGGGGAAGCGTTCGGCGCCGTTTTCATCGCATCGCTTCTCGGCTCCGCAGTCGCGGCCGGTGAGTTGGTTTCCCACTCGGCGGCCGGCTGGGCCTCGACTTCCTGCGCGCGTTGGGTGGCTTCAGCAATTTCATGGGCGATGGGCGACGCGCTTGAGACCGCAAGGCCAGGGCCGGTGTCGCTGATGGAAAAACCCCACTGCACATCGCCCGCTTCGCCCCACGAGACCGTGACGCCGCCCTCGTGGGTGTATTTGAGCGCGTTGAGCAGCAAATTCTGAGCGATGCGGCGCACTTTGGTGCTGTCGCCCTCGACGGTGAGCGATTGCGGCCCGTCGGGGCGCAGCCATAAACCTTTGGACGCGGCCAAAACCTGTGAACTGCGACACAATTCGAGCAGCAGTTGTCCGGCGTCGAAATGAGCCACGACGCGCTTTTCCTGTCCGGCTTCGAGGCGCGACATATCCAGCAAATCGGAAAGCATCTCGCTGACCGAGCGCACGCCGCTCTGTAAAATGGCCATCACCTGTTCGCGGGCGTCTTCGCCGATGGACTCGTTGCGCAACAACGACGATGCGGTCGTGACCACGCTGAGCCCGCCGCGCAAATCGTGCGAAACCTGGCGCAGCATTTCGGCGCGCGCTTCTTCCATCTGATGCACCATTTCAAGCGCGTCTTGCACATTTTGCAAACGCGCGCCCGCCTCCATTTGAAGCAGCGCTTCGTGTTCGACGGCCCCCACCGAAAGCTGATGATTGACCAGTTCGGCCCACAAAAGACGGGCCTGAGCGAGCGCGGACGCCGGCGCCGCCTGGGAATCGAACCACTCCACCATGCAGAAGTTGAGATGTCCCCACTCGCGCACCAGCGAACGCAAATTGTAACCCTGCTGCCAGCGATGCTGGGAGTGCTGCTCCGCCAGATCGGATTGACGCTCATCGAGAGAGGCGGCGTTTGGATTTGGGGACGGCGCGCACAATTCCTGGCCGAAAATTTCGAGAATGTGGGGAATATGATTGTAGAACTGGCTGCGCGTCATCGAGGAAGTGGCCGAAATTTGCGGGTCGCCATCCACGCGCGCGCGCCATTGCTGCAAAATGTCCGGACGAGATTCGTCCATCTTTTCCGCCAGTTCCTGGAGCGCCTCGCTCAAGCTAAAAGTTTCAATCATTGTAAAACATCGAAAACTCTGCCTCGCCCAATCTTGGGCACAAGCAGAGCAAAAAGAAATCCCCGTTTCAACGGTTCAAAACGAGCAGAGCTTCCCCAATTTTCTCAAATCGCTTAATGCCTGTCAATAACCTTGGCGCGCGCCACGAATTCAAGCACTTTTGCCTCATTTTTGATGCCCTTTTCCGCTTCAACGCCTGAAATCACATCGACGCCCCAGGGCCGCACCGTCTCGATGGCCCGCGCGATATTATCCGGCGTCAATCCGCCCGCCAGAATCACGCGAAATCCGCTTTCCACCAGGTGACGAGCCGCGTTCCAATCGGCGCTTTTTCCGGTTCCGCCATAGATGACGCCTTGCGGCGACTCTTCGCGCGCATCCACCAGGATGGCCTGCGCTCCGGCGTCTCGAAACGCGTCCGCCTGCGAAAAAAGCGCGTTTTTGTCGCCGGAAATCGCTTTCCAGACCCGCAAACCGCGCGCGCTGAGTTGCTCGACCAGTTGGGGCGATTCGTCGCCGTGCAGTTGCAGCGCGTGGGGCCGCAAAATTTCGACGATTTCGAGTAAAACCTCGAAGGGCTGGTTGACGCTGACCGCCACGAGCGGGGTGGAAGTCGCGGCCTTAATTTCGCGCGCCATTTGGAGCGAGATATGGCGCGGCGAGCGCGGGTGATGGAGAATCACGCCCAAAAAATCGGCGCCCGCCTCATGGGAGAGGCGGGCGTCGCGCGGCGATGTGGTGCCGCAGATTTTCACTTGAACCGGCATAGATTTCTAAACCGACCGGCCACCGCCAGCTTTTCTGGCGGCTTTCTTCATTTGCGGCACCAGCACGCCAGCCGGTAGGCCACCGACGGTGCGCCCCGCTTCCTTGCCGTTGGAGCGCAGGAAAACCATGGTCGGGAAGCCCTCGACGCGGAATTTTTCCGCGAGTTGGACGCTGGCGTTGTTCTTTTCGGCGTTCACTTTGACCATGACCCAGTTGCGCGATTCGGCGACGAATTTGGGGTCTTTGTAGGTCACGTCATCGAGATATTTGCAGGGGCCGCACCACGTCGTGTAAAAATCGACGAAGATCGGTTTGCCGGTTTTTTTGGCCTGGGCGAGCGCCGCCGCATACGATGGCTGCCAGCGCACTTTCGCGGCGGTTTTCCTTGCAACCTTCTTTTTGGCCGGTGCCGCCTGAACACCTGAAAGCAGAATGGGGGCGCAGAGCAGGGCGAGGAGATGGAGTTTTCTCATGGTTGTTCCTTGATTTGTCTTCGATTTAACCGTTGAAGCGGCTCATGGCGCCTTCCAAATCATTTTGGAGCCACCATTCGATGGCATCGGCGGCGCGGCGCGTGGTTTCTTCGACAAGCGGCCATTCATCCGCGCTAAAAGGACGCAGCACGAAACCCGCAGTCCCCGAAGAGACGCGCTCCTCGCGCGGCGGTTCGCCCACTCCAAAACGCAGACGCGGATATTCTTTCGAACCCAGCATCTGCGCGATGGATTTCAGGCCATTGTGCCCGCCATCAGAGCCGCCCGCGCGCAGGCGAAGTTTGCCCAGGGCAAGGTTCAAATCGTCGGAAACCACCAGAATTTGTTCCAACTCGACGCGGTGATAATGCTTGAGCGACGCAACCGCGCGTCCCGACAAATTCATGAAAGTCTGCGGCTTGACCAGCGCGATTTTGTGCTCGCCGACAAACCCCAGTCCCACTTTATAATCGGCGTTTTTCTTCGCCAGTTCAATGTTGTGGCGTTTGCACAGTTCATCAATCACAAACCAGCCCGCGTTGTGCCGCGTTTTGGCGTATTGCGCGCCAGGATTGCCCAGACCGACGATGAGGAACATAACGGAGCGGAGGAGTTTCGAGCGGAGGAGCGGGGGAGCAGAGGAGCGGAGGAGATTGGTTCGTGGGAGCGAAAACGGTGTTTTCTTCGCTCTCGCTTCCCCATCTCCTCCGCTCCTCTGCTCCTCCGCTCCTCTGCTGGCTCACTCGCTCTTATTACCGGTGTGGGTTTCCTTCTTCAAGCCCTCGCCGCCGCTTTTGGAAGAGGCGCCGTGTTCGGCATCCACGTTCTGCGCGGCCTGCGCGGTGACTTCTTCGGCCACGGTCGCGTTTTCGTTGTTGGAAGCGGCGGCTTCTTCGGCTTTGGCCTGGCCTTCGGCTTCAATAGCGGCGTCAACCTCGTCCATCGGGGCGTCCAGATCGACCTTTTTGGGCGGATTGACGGCGGCGATGGCTTCCTCGCCCGATGTCAACACCGTAATGCCGGCGGGAACTTCGATTTCATTGATGTGGACGGCGGGGCCGTTCAAAACCAGATGCGAAATATCGACGGTAATGTGTTCCGGCATTTCGGCGGGCAGGGCGGAGATTTCGATTTCGTGAAGAGATTGAACCAGCAAACCGTCGCCGGACTTGACATCGAGCGGCTCGTTGACCACCAGAATCGGCACTTTGGCGCTGATGCGCTCGTTGCGCGAGACGCGCTGGAAGTCGATGGTGGCGGGAATGCCCTTCACCGGATGGCGCGCGATGGTTTTGATGATGGCGGTTTCGGTTGAAGCGCCTTTTAAAACCAAAAGCGAATGAGAGCCGTGATGGGAGAGCAAATCGGAAAATTCTTTGGCGCCCACGCTGAGATGGACGGGCGTTTCGCCGTGACCGTAGAGCACGGCGGGCAGTTTTCCGGCGCGGCGCAGTTGGCGCGCGGCGACTTTTCCACCGGTCTGGCGGGATTCGACGTTGAGTTCTTGTTGAGACATAGGATGCGCCAGTTTAGAACAAGCGCGCGAAGTGCGGCTATTTGGTAGGCCACGATAAATCGTGGCGACTGGCAAAACTGCTGGTGCGCCGGTGCGCGGCGTCTCCGTGAGCGATACTTTTATCAAACATGAGGCAAGATCACATGAAGATATAGCAGTTCCGGTTGGGGTTGTCCGGTAGGACAATGACTTGTCATTGCCGCTCGATAACCGGACGCCCAACCCTGGAGATTGGCGAGGTCGAAGCACAGGGTGTTGGGACGGCAATGACAAGTCATTGCCCTACGGACAATGCTAATCGGAACCGCTATATGAGTTATGAAACCAAAATTCCCCTGCCGACTGCCTTTCGCATTTTCGCACGGCCTGATCATCGCATTTCTGGCCGCTTTGCCCTGCGCCTGCTCCGCGCAAAACGCACCGTCCCCAAGCGCGACGACAGCGCCGCCAGCCGTCAAAATGCCGGTTGCTCATCAACCCGACGACAAACCTCAAAACCCTGCGGTTGGACGGCATTCGGGGCCGCAGGGCGCAGCTCTTCCAAAGCACGGCCACGCAAAACGGCATCCTGCGCGATTTCGAAGTGCAAAACGGCGCGGCGACGCTCGTTTTGGCGCCGCACAGCGTGTCGATTTTGCATGTTTTCTCCTAACTCATGAGTTTGACGTATTTTCTGGCACTTCGGAGAGAAAGCGCCATTGACTCAACAGCCCCTTAGCTTTCCCTGGGAGCCGAAGCCAGCCGCGCCGCAACTCTTTTGGTTCCAGGTCAGGGAGTATCGTTGCGACCGGCTTCGGCATCGAGCGGGCCAGGCGGCAGTTGCGCGTGCCAGGCGAGAAGTTTGGGCGACAACGCGGCGACAACGGCGGGATGGCGGTCGGCGAGGTTGTCGGTTTCGCCCCGATCATTTTTCAAATTAAAGAGTTCGATGCGCGAGCGGTCGGGATTCATCAACAGTTTCCAATCGCCCTCGCGCATGGCGAGTTGCGGGCTTTTGTGAAACGGCGCGCCGAAAATCTTAAAGCGCCACTCCCAAAACAAAGGCCGGCGCACGGTTTGAGCGCGCCCTTTCCAGGCGGGCGAGACATCCTGACCATCCAAAAACGTCGCAACCGTGGCGGGAAGCGGCGCTCCGGTGAAGGCGCACATCGAGGGCAGCCAATCGACGCCGCAGATCACGGTTTGGTTATCGACGCGATTGGCGGGCACGGTTCCAGGCATCTGCACGATGAACGGCACGCGAATGCCGCCTTCATAAATCGAGCGTTTGCGCCCGCGAAACGGCCCCGCGCTGCCCACGCTGGTTTGGTTGATGGCCTGATCTTCCGGCCCGTTATCACTGGAAAATACCACCAGAGTGTTTTGCGACAAACCGCTTTGATCCAAAAAATCGAGCAAACGCCCGATGTGGAAATCGGAGTCGGTGGCCGTCGCGTTGTAAATGCGGAGCGGCGAATTTTCCGGCAGATTCGGGTAAGCCGCCAACTGCTGGGGCGTAGGTCGAATCGGCGTGTGCGTGTCGTGGAGCCAGGCGTTGACATAAAACGGCTTGCCCGCCGCTTGCTGCTGCCTGGCAAAAGCAATGGTTGCGTCAACGATTTGCGTTGCCGCCGTTGGGCCTGACCGCATCGCGCCCGCCGTGCCTTCGTCATTGGAATTGAAGGTGCGGTGGGCATCGAAGCCGTAAGCTGCGGGCAAGGGCGCGCCTGGGCCGCCGCCGAGATGCCACTTGCCAAAGTGCGCTGTCGCATAGCCCCCGCCTTGCAACAAGCGCGACACAGTTGGCACCGTGGGATCCAACCAGTTGGGCATGGCGCGCCTGGCGTTGATTTCGGGCTTGTCGTTGGACGAAAAGTGGCCGTGAATGCGAAGTCGGGCCGGATAGCGTCCGGTCATAAAAGCCGCCCGCGCAGGCGAACAGACCGGACTGGCGACATAAGCGTTGCTAAAACTCGTTCCCGCGCGCGCCATGCGGTCGAGGTTGGGCGTTTTGATGACGGCGTTGCCATGAACGCCCAGATCGCCCCAGCCCCAGTCATCGGCCAAAATGAAGATGATGTTGGGCCGTTTGCCGGTTTTGGGTGGATTTTGCTGCGCGAAAGCGCGCTCGATGCCCGCTAAATTGGCACCGGCCAACAGCGCGCCGCTCGCGGTCACGCCGCGCAAAAAACTGCGTCGATTCATCGGATCTCCTTCCTTTTCGTCCCCGCCTGCGACGACCTCGCCGGCCCCGTCACCACGCCGCGCCGCACTCCGGCCTCGCGCCAGGCGAAGGGCACGAAGCCGAGCCGGAGCGCGGGCGAAGCCGCTTTAAACGTGAAGTCGCCGTTCGCGGCGTTCACAAATCCTGGATCGGCGACCAGCGAGTTTTTGTCCTGCCCCAGCGCGCGCCACTGCTCTATCGAAAGCACGGCTTTGGCGCCGCGCGGGTTGCCCGCCGCCACGAGTTCGCCGCCCAAGTCCCACAACAGATTGAAATCACTGGCGAAAGAGGGCGGATCGTCGCGGCCCTGACTGACCACGTAATCGCCGCCCAGCGCGAAAATGTTGTTGCGAACTACGTTGGCACGCCCGAAATGCTGGTTGAACGGGTTGCTTTTGGTGCGGTAAACGAGGTTGTTTTCGACGGTGATTTCGCTGCTGCCTTCGTCGGTGTAAATGCCCCAGCCGCCATAACCGTGGGATTGGATGTCGTGGATATGGTTGTTCGCCACCCGCGTGCGGGGCGAAATCCCCAGCAGATAAATGCCGCCCATATCGGATAAAAGTCCCTGCCCGATATCGTGAATGTGATTCCATTCGATGAGATTGTCGCGCGCCACGCTGGGTTTGTAGCCCCAGACCCAGCCGACCGACACGCCCGAATAAAAGAGGTGATGAATGTGGTTGTGCGCGATGCGGTTGCCTGCGGTGTGCATCAGCAAAACGCCGACGGCGCTGGGATAAACCGCGCCCAGATGGTGAATTTCGTTGTCTTCGACGGTGTTTCGCCCCGTCCGCAGTAGTTCGGGACTCTGGGCATCGCCGCCGTCGATAATGATGCCGCCCGCGCCGCCATCTTCGATCTGGCAGCGCGCGATCACGTTGTCGGTGCAGCCCGCGCCAAGCTCAATGCCATAGGAGCCAAAATGCGCCAGACGCACGTTTTCGAGGCGGCAGCGCCTGGCTCCAACCGCCACCACAGCGCCTGGAATATAAGCGGCGGCCTGAGATTTGGGAATGACAGCGTCGCGCGGCAACTGCCAGGCGTTGTGACTGAGTGTCAGGCCGCGCAGCGTCAAATTCTCGACCCACTCTGCCCCAGGTCGCCCCTCGAAGCGCACCAGTGACTCCAAGCGCGGCGCGATCATCTCCCAGTTGCGCCGTTCTTCGCCCCTTTTGGGAAAATAGGCGATTTCGCCGCGCGCGCGGTCGTGAAACCATTCGCCTGGCGCATCGAGCGCTTCTCGAAAGCCCTCCACATAATAACGCGCCCCGTTTTGCGAGTTGTCGTCGGTCAGGCGCAGTTTGCTGCCGCGCGCAAAACGCACCGTTTGAGTGGTTTCATCGATTTCTTCAATCGGCAGCCGCGTTTCGACCCAGAAATGCAAAACCACCGCTTCGGCATCGCCCGATTGCACCCAGCTGCTTTTGAGATCGCCGCGCGCGAAGCGAAATTCGCGCAGCAGTGGCAGGGTGTGGCGCACCGTCGGGCCGCTTTTGCCCTCGGAACCGGCGACCCGAAAATTGCCGTTGTTGGGCGTTCTGGCGCGGGGGCGCCGCTCGTTTTTGCCCTCGTTTGCGCTCCACAACTGATCGAAAGTGCGGAGCGCGCCATTTTCGCCGGCTGGAACGCGCGCCGTCCACAATTTGCCGCTTTGTTTCCAACTGCGAATCCGCGTGCCGCCGCTTAAAACCGGAATTTCGCCCGCATAAGCCGCGTAAGTGATGGGCGCGTCGGGAGTTCCCGAATCCTGGGGCGCGAAGACGAGCGGTTCGCGCAGAAAATAGGTGCCGCCGCGCAGATAAACCGTGACCGGACGCCCCAAGCCGCGCTGTTTCACGGCGCGAATCGCGTCGCGGGCGCGCTGCGGCGTCGCAAACGGGGCGCTTTCGCTGCCTGCATTGGCGTCGCTGCCGTTGGGCGCGACATAAAAAGTCACACCTGGAGGCGTTTTCTGTTGTGCGTTCACGACGGAGCAAAAAATGGCCTGGAGCGCGAAGAGCAGCTTGATTTGGGATGAAAAACGGTTCATCGGGTTCGGGCAAGTGGTTGATGCAGAATTGCGTGGCGGCTTGCAGGGTTCGACTTTCCATCAGAAGGCCGAATTCCCGCTTCGCGCAAATCGAAGGGCACGAAACCCAACATAAGCGCCGGAGAACCGGCCCGCAGCGAGAAATCGCCCTTTTTTGGATCGGCGAAAAGCGGGTCGGCGATAACTGAAGCCCTGTCCAGTCCCTTGGCGCGCCACGCTTCGAGCGTCAAAGTTTGCCCAAAACGTTCCTGCGGGTTTTGCATCCAGGGACGCTCGCTGTCGCGGGCAATCACGAGCGGGCCGCCGATGTCCCAAATTAAATTCGAATCGGTGGTAAAAGCCGGATTGGCCACGCGGCTGTTGTGGCCGCTGCCGTAAATCGGGCTGCCATCCGACAGCAAAATGCTGCGTTCGAGGTGGAAAGCGGAAAAATTCTCTTCGGTGTCGCTGAGACGGACGATGCTTTCACCCCCCAGCGCGAAAATGTTGTTGCGAAGCAGGTTGTTTTTGGGCTTGCCGCGTCCGGCCCGCGACTGGTGAAACGGAAAATTCGTGCAGTTATAGACGAGATTGTTTTCCACCAAAACATTGGAAGTCGAGCCGTCGAGATAAATGCCGATGCCGAGTTTGTGGTGGCCCACGTCGTGAATCAGATTGTGGCGGATAACGGTTCCTGGCATCTGGCCCTGGGTGTAAATCGCGCCGCCATCATCGAGCAGGCGCACCACGTCGTGAATGCGATTCCACTCGACCACGTTATCGCGGCTCACCGTGGGCACATAGTTGAAGCTGAGGCCCACCGAAATGCCCGAATAAGGCAAATCGTGCAGATAGTTGTGGGCGATGCGGTTGCCAAACGAATGGCGCGAAAAGATGCCGACGGCGGACGGAAAAATCTGTCCGATGCCCGCGATTTCGCAGTCTTCGATGACGTTATTGCCGGTGCGGAGCTCTACGGGCGCCGCGAGTTCGCCGCCGTTGAGTTGAATTCCACCCGCCGCGCCATCGATGAACTGGCAGCGCGAAATGCGGTTGCCGGTCGAGCCTTGCAGCAGTTCCAAACCGTAAGCGCCGAAGTTGCGAAACACGCAGTTCTCAAAAGCGACGTTTTGCACGCCGCGTCCCGAAACCATCGCCGGAACGCGCTGCGCGGCCTGTTTGGGGTCGCTCCACTCCGCCGGAATTTGGAAATCGGAGTGGGAAAATTGCACGCCGCGAAAACTCAGATGGCTAACGGGCCGACCGGCTTGCGGTTCGCCATCGAAACGCACCGTCGTTTGCAAACGCGGTGCGATGAGAACAGTGTTTTCGGGCGTTTCGCCTGGCAGGGGAAAATAACTCAATTCGCCGCTCTGCGCGTCGAGATACCATTCGCCAGGCGCATCGAGGGCGGCGCGGAAATTCTCCACGAAATAGCGCGCGCCCGCCTCGCCAGGCCCGCCGGTTTTGAAGCGGGTGCCCTTTTCCAGCGCAATCGTGCGTGTTGCGCCATCGATGCCCTTCACCGGCGCGTGGGAATCCTGCCAGAACTGCAAAAACACCACTTCGGCGCCGCGCGAATCCCAGTTGGGATCGATGTCGCCCGCCGCGTATTGAAACTTTTTGATCGGTTCAGGAAGTTGTTGCGGGCCGGAATAAAGCGGGTCGGCGACGCGAAAAAAGCTCACATCGGAATTTTCGACGCGGTTGGGCGTGCGGGCGCGAAAACGCCGCTCGCCACCGGCCCATAGCTGCGTGAAAACCGGCCTCGTGCCCTCGCGCACGCCTGGCACGGTCGTCGTCCACAGCTTGCCACTCCGTTTCCAACCCGAAAGGCGCGTTCCGCCGCTCAAAATGGGCGTCTCGCCCGCAGACGCGGCGTAGGTGACGGGCGCCGACGGGGTGCCGGAATCCTGCGGCGTGAAAACAAGCGGCTCGGCCAGTGAGTAGGTGCCGCCGCGCAAAAAAACTGTGACGGGCCGTTGCAAGCCGCGCTGTTTCAGGGCGCGAATTGCGTCGCGGGCGCGTTGAGCCGTAGCGAACGGCGCGGTTTGGCTGCCCGCGTTGGCGTCGCTGCCGTTGGGCGCGACATAAAAACTCGTTTGTTGCTGAGCGTTCACGATGGGGCAAAAAACGGCCTGAAGCGCGAAGAGGAGACTGATTTGGGGTAAAAAACGGTTCATCGGGTTTCAGGGAATGGTCGATGCAGGGTTGAGTGGCGGGTTGCAGGGTTAGGCAGGGGTTCAACCCGCCTCCCCAGATTCAGTTGGCGCCAATCCCAGCACCCACCGAAGCGGGAAACCAGCGCGCTCCGGCCAATTCGGGATTAGGAGTTGGCAGCGCATCCTCCGCTTTGCTGACCTGCGTCAGTTCGAGCGGCAGCGCCGCGCCCTCTTCGGCGAGGGTGCCGCCAGCGAGACGAAAATCGCCGTTGGCCGCGTCAACGAAAATCGCGGGGCTTTGGTCGATGGCGCCCACGTCGAGGCCGGTTTCGCGTTGAAAATCGGCGAGCGTCAAAATGGGGCCTTCGGGCGTGCCTTCGGCGGCCCAGCGCGCAAAAGCGGGAACATCGGCGCCTGGGCCGACGAAATAGCGGTTGCCTTCCATGCGCGACATTTTGTCGCTCGAACCCCCGCCGTCGCCCGAAATGACCACCAGGGGCCACGTCACCTTTTTGCCGATGATGGCGACGAGGTTGTTGACGAATTCGTTGTCGCGCGTGAGGTATTGCGCGCCTGGCCTGATGCCCGCAATTGTCCAGGGGTCGGTGTTGAGGCGCTTCCACTGCTGCACGAAAAACGCGGTGTTGTTGTTGACCAGGGTGTTGTTCCACACCCGCGCGCGACTGGCGTTGGAGATCTGAATGCCGGCGCCGTTGTCGTGCGCGATGTTGTAAGCGATGATGGCGCCGCGCGAAATCTCGAAAAAGATGCCGATGCCCTGATTGTGGCGCACCAGATTGTGCGTGACAACAGCGTTATCGACTGAAATATCAAGCCACAAGCCCGTCGCGTAATTGCGCTCGGCGAGGTTGCGGCGCAGGATCAAATTCGGCGTGTAAACGATTTTGAGGCCCGCCGCATCCCACGCGGCGCGAAAGCGCTCGACGTTGTTGTAGGCGAAGGTGTTGTTTTCCACCGTCGCGCCGAAAATATGCGAGGCGTGAAAACCGGTGCGCCCATTGCACATAAAGGTGTTGCCGCGCACGATCATGCCGCGCGGCGGCACCCCCCTGATTTGATCGACGTGCATGCTCAGCGAAAGCCCAAGCTGCCCGTTCCAGGCGAAAGTGCAGTCCTCAATGACCAGTCCAGGCGCGCTCATCTGGCCCGCGAAATCGGCGTAGCGCGCGAAACCCAGACCGCGAATCTGCGTGCCCGATGGGTCGCTATTGGTGTCAAAAGTCGCGGCGCGCGCCTGAATGTGAGGTGGGGCGGCGGCGAGTGCGGTTTTATCGACGGTTTGCAGCGTGAACGCGCGCCGGTGCGCCGTCGCTTCCACGGTCTTTCCCGTTGGGTCGTCGCCCAGATAAAGTCGTTTGTTTTGGGCATCGACGAAAAACTGCCCTGGCCCCATCTGATCGAGCGCGCCGACCTGCGACAGATATTTGTCGCCCACCCACACCATGTCGAGCAGACCCGCCATTGGATAGGCCGGATCGAGATACTCCCTGCCCCAGGTGAAGGGAAACGAATGCGGCCAGGCGTCGTGGCGCCACACCGGAACGCGCGCCGCGTTGTCGTCGCGCGTGAAACCTTGGACGGGGATGCTGCCCCACAGCCAGGGTTTTTCGTTCGGGTAAGCCTGCAACGTCAATTTTTTGGCGATGCGAACGTTGTCCACGCCGCGATAAATGCCGCCGCGAAACACAATCGTCGCGCCCACCGGCGCAGTTTCAACCGCGCGCTGCACCGTTGTGGGGGCGTCGGGGGTTTTGCCGTCATTCGCTGCTTTTCCATTCGGCGCCACGAAAATCGCGCCTTCGGGAACGGGATAGTTAGTGGTTTTGAGCGGCACGCTCATCGGCGCGTCGGACGGCGGCACGGGCGCGGTGCCGGTTTGAACCGGCACGTCGATTTGCGCCGCCGCATCGGCGCGCATCGGGTCGCGCGGCGCGGCGTTTTGGGCCTGAGCGCCCGAAGCAGAGGCCAAAAGCGGCCCCAGGCCGACGGCCAAAGCGAGCAGGGAAGCAGTTTTGAAGGGTTTCATGGTTTTTTCTCCAACGCTTGGACGCGATGGAAGTTACGATTCTGGCGTAATTCGCCCTTTCATTTCGGCGATGACGGGCGTATGAGTTGGATCGAGTGCCAGATTGCGGGTTTCGAGCGGGGCGCTCGCATCATCGTAGAGTTCGACGCCCTCGCGGCCCCTCGTCCCACTCGGTATAGCGGTAGCGCGCGGTTCGCACACTGCGGCCCATGAATTTCGGCGCTCCGTTGAGCCTGTCGCGCTGAAGCTGCGAGTAGGCGGCATTTTGGAAAGGCAGTTTGGGATCATCCAAAAGCGCGCGCAAACTGCTTGTTGCAAGGATGCCTTCGTTCGAAGGCATCACGCGAAGCTTTCCTGAATCGGAATGCCTCGCGCCGAAGCTTGCGCTGCGCTACTGCTGCGTGCCTTCTTCATTGATAGCGAACGTGGCATCGCCGAACTTGGTGCCGTGTTTGGCAGTCCAGACGCGCGTGCTGCGGATTTGAAGCACATAGGTATTGGCACTGGGGCCGGTGGGGCCAACTTTTGTCATTGCGCCCGCGCCAGTCTGACCTTTGAACCACTTGGCGTGGCCGTCGGCAAAGCCGAAGTTGTGTCCTTCGAGATGTCGTGCCTGGGTAATGGATTCGGTCGCGCTTGTGGTTTGCTTGTCAGGTATAACGGCAAGCGTCCCCATGCCATTGGGGCCGCACAGCGCCGCGTTGGTGTAGGCCACGTTGAAGCCACAGCCAACACCTGCGTTGTTACCAGCGCCGGCGCCAACACTGTCGTTGACCATCACAGTCAGCACTGGGGCCGACAATGCCGACAGCTTCTTTGCCGGAGCGCCGAAAACAGTGCCGCCGTTGCCTGGACTTCCAATGAGCGCGTTATAAGCGTAGTCGGTGAACTGGGCCGCTGAACCCAGGCCGGCATTGGCATTGTCGGTTCCAGGCTGCGTTTCGCTGGGGCATTGATAGACCTGCACACTTTTGGTGTAAGGATAAATGGCGTCGGCCCAGCCGCGCGCTCGGCTGTAGGGAGGGCCGGCAGTGCCAGTTACATTTTGCACGTTCAACATGGGAAACGTCTCGTCGTAATCCTGGGTGTATTGAAGGATGCCCAGTGAAATCTGCTTGATATTGCTCAGGCAGCTGGAGCGGCGCGCGTTTTCTCTCGCGCGCCCAAAGACGGGAAAAAGAATGGCCGCGAGAATAGCTATTATGGCTATAACGACCAACAGCTCGATGAGCGTGAAGCCCTGAGGCTTGGCGGTGCGCGTGTGTAAGCGCGAAACGAAGTGTGTCATAAAATTCTCCAAAAATTGAGGCAACCGTGTGCCTAAAAATGTGCCCGAACGACTGGGGGAGTAAAAGTGGAAGTCATCAGAAGTTAAGCTGGGGCGCGCAGCGACGAGGCGCGCGGCACAAACTGAGCTGGCAGATGAACGCCCTCGACCGACGCCTCCGGTTTGGCCCAGCGTCGCGACAACAGGCGCCAGGCTTGTTCGCACATCGCTTCGAGGGGCAGGGCGATGGTTGAAAGCGGGGTTTCGAGATATTCGGTGTCCTCGATTCCATCACAGCCCACGATGGCGACATCATCGGGCACGCGCACGCCCAGATCGCACAACCCGCGATAAGCGCCGATGGCGATCTCGTCGTTGTGGCAAAACAGGCCGTCGGGCAAGCCGTGCGTTTTGTGGTAGTCGATGATGAGGCGGCGCGCGGCGGCGCGCGTGCCGCGATGCGATCCTCCTGGCACGCCCATCATTTGGGGCGCCTTTTCGCTCTCGCGCATTTCTTCCTCATAGGCCACGCGGCGCGGGTCATCGGCATTCAAGTTCAACGGCCCCACATAGGCGATGCGACGGCAGCCCACACTCAACAAATGCCGCAACGCCTGGCGCGTGGCGCCGCCCAGTTCCAAACCCACGAAATCGGTTTTTTCGTTGTGATAGACGCCCATGCTCACCAACGGCTGGCGCTGCGACGCGGGCAAGGCGAGATAAGCGGCCACTTCCGCCGGACAGCCCAGAGCCAAAATGCCATCGATGGGCCACACGCTGGGATCATCGTCGGCGGGCCGCCCGACGCGCGCGCTCAGGTCGTTGATAATCAGTTCGTAGGCCGCGCGGCGCGCCTGACCCTCGACCTGCACGATGACATCGGCCCAAAACGCGCGATAAACCCCGCTCGCCCACAGCGAAACCACCCCAGTTCGTCCCGTCGCCAAAGCCCGCGCGGCGGGATTGACCCGATAGCCCAGCGCCCGCGCCGCTTCCTCGACGCGCCGCCGCGTGATGTCGGGAATAGCGATGTCCTCGCGCCCGTTGAGCACCCGCGAAACCGTGGTGTGCGACAGGGACACTTCGCGCGCGACATCTCGAATCGTGGTTTTCATGTTGGGTTTCTCGTCCTTTCGCCCCGCGCCCTGGATTTAGGCACACGGTAAACCTGATAGATTTATTATACCCTTGAACTTAGAATTTCAAACAGGAAACGAAAAATTTCTGCGAAAAGTGCCGCGAAAAGCGTCACCCTCGCTTTTTTATCCCGCCCACCAAATTTTATGAAAGCCATTTTCGTGATGTTCGACAGCCTCAACCGGCACCTGCTCCCGCCCTACGGCTGTGAGTGGACGCACGCGCCCAACTTTGCGCGTCTGGCGCAACGCACTGTCACTTTCGACAAATCCTACGTTTGCTCCATGCCCTGTATGCCCGCGCGCCGCGATTTGCACACTTCGCGGCCCAACTTTCTGCACCGCAGTTGGGGGCCGCTCGAACCTTTCGATGATTCCGTGCCGGAAATTCTCAAAAAAGCGGGCATCTACAGCCACCTGGCAACCGACCACCAGCACTACTGGGAAGACGGCGGCTGCACCTACCACCCGCGCTACAGCAGCTTCGAATTTCTGCGTGGGCAGGAAGGCGACGCCTGGATCGGCCAGGTCAAAGACCCCGCAATTCCGCCGCACCTTGGCAACGCCTGGCGCCAGGACTGGGTGAATCGCGCCCATATTCAAGACGAATCGCAGTTTCCGCAGGCCAAAACTTTCGCGGCAGGACTGGAATTCATCGAGCGCAACGCGAAGGAAGACAATTGGTTTTTGCAAATCGAGACCTTCGACCCGCACGAGCCGTTTTTCGCACCCCAGAAATACAAAGACCTTTATCCCCACGCCTACTACGGCCCCCATTTCGACTGGCCGCCCTACGACCGCGTGACGCAATCGGGCGAAGAAGTCGAACATCTGCGCTTCGAATACGCCGCGCTGCTTTCGATGTGCGATGCCTATCTGGGCCGCGTTCTCGATGCGATGGACGAAAAAAACCTGTGGGGCGACACCATGCTCATCGTGGGGACGGATCACGGTTTTCTGCTCGGCGAACACGAATTCTGGGCCAAAATGCGGATGCCGATGTTCGAGGAAATCGCCCACACCCCATTTTTCGTGTGGGATCCGCGCTGCGGCGTTCGGAACGAGCGGCGCCAAAGTCTGGTGCAGCCTTCGCTCGACATCGGGCCGACTTTGCTCGATTTTTTCGGCCTCCAGCCCACTTCCGATATGCTGGGCCACAACCTGCGCGACACGATAGCGCGCGATGCGCCGGTGCGCGAGGCGGCGATTTTCGGCATCTACGGCGGGCCAATCAATGTCACCGATGGCCGCCACGTTTATATGCGGCCCACCCAGAACGCCGGTGTCAGGCAATATCACTACACGCTCATGCCCACGCATATGCGGCATATGTTCGGCGTTCACGAACTGCAAAGCATCGAAATCGCCCCACCGTTTGGGTTCACCAAAGGCTGCCAGTTGATGAAAATCGACAGCGCGATGCCTTTGCCCAACGCGAGTGGCAGCGCAAAAGCCGCCTGGTATTGGCCGGAAACCCAGCAGACCGCGCTTTACGACACCCGAATCGACCCGCAGCAGCAAAACCCGCTCTGCGACGCGGCGATTGAAAAAATCATGCTCGAACACATCGCGCGCCTGATGCGCGAGTGCGAAGCGCCGCTCGAACAGTTCGAGCGCCTGGGCCTCGCCCCTGCCGATTGAAACCTTGCCCCATGTCTCAAAATCCTCCCCAAACCCATTGGAACCTGCCCGCTGTCGCTTATGGCGCGGTCTACTTTCGCAAATCGAACCCGCCGCGAGAGGATTGGGAGCGCGATTACGCCCAGGCCGCGCGTGACGGCATGAACACCTTTCGCCACTGGTTCCTGTGGGGCGCGACCGAAATCGCGCCTGGCGAATTTGATTGGGACGACTACGACCGGCAAATGGAATTGGGCGAGAAATACGGCATTGGGGCTATCATCGCCGAAGTGACGCACTCGGCGCCGGAATGGGCCTTTCGTCAAATGGCTCACGCGCGCTATCAACGCTCCGATGGGACAAAAGTCGGCAGCGAGATGCGAAATAGCAGCGCAACCGGCGGTTTTCCTGGGCTGTGCCTCGACAACGAGGACGCGCTGCAACTCGCCGAAAACTGGCTCACTCAACTGGTGAACCGCTACAAAGATCATCCCTCGCTGGGCGGTTACGACATCTGGAACGAGTGCAATTTGGGGTCTTCGGCGATGAGCGAGTGTTTTTGCGACGCGACGCAAGAGCGGTTTCGCGCCTGGCTGCGCCTCAAATACGGCGATTTGCCAACCCTCGCCAGAGCGTGGCTGCGCTATTCCTACGCGAGTTGGGACGACGTGACGGCGCCTCGGCAGAAGCAGCCCTATCCCGAATGCTTCGACTGGGCGCAGTTTCGCCTGGAAAACGCGCATCGCTTGATGAAGTGGCGGGTCGATTTGGTGCGGCGCCTCGATCCAAACCATTTCGTGTCGGCGCATGGCGTGAATCATCGCGCGCTCAATCGTCTGGCGAGCGGCGCCGACGATCCCTGGCGCGCGGCGTCGATGGTGGACGGCTACGGCTACACCGGCGGCTGCGCTTATTACGAGCGCGAAAGCGGCCAGTGGATGCGCTGGAGCCACGCCGACATGGCGCGCAGTGGCGGCGGGGGCAAACCGTTCTGGGCCGCCGAACGCGCCGCCGGCCCAAGCTGGGGAGCGCGCGACACCCGCGCCCGCGACAATGGCCGTCTTCCCTCCGGCGAAGATTTGCGCCTCGCCGACCTCACCGCGCTCGCCGCCGGTGCGACGGGCCTGTTTTCCTCGCGCTGGCGCCCTTTGCTCGATGGCCCGCTTTTCGACGCCTACGCCTACTACGCAATGGACGGCGCGCCAACTGAGCGTTCGGAAATGGCGGCTGTTATTGCGAAATGGGCCAACGCTCCGCAGCAGCAACCGTTGTGGCAGGCGCGCCCGATTCGCGGCGAAATTGGCCTCCTGGTGGTGCCCGAAGCCCAAATTCACTCCACGTTTTTGCGCGGCGACAGCGCGCTTTACGAAGGCGCGGTTTTAGGCGCTTATCGAGCGTTTCTCGCTTCCAACATTCAGGCCGATTATGTCGCCGTCGAGCAAATCAACGATTACGACCTGCTCTATCTGCCCACGCCCTGGATGCTCACTCGAAACACCGCGACACGATTGAAAAGTTGGGTGGAGCAGGGCGGCCATCTCATTTGCGAAAGTTTGCCTGGCTACTGGGGCGACGCGGGCCGCGCCGGAACCATTCAGCCCAATCTGGGATTGGATAGGTTGTTTGGGGCGGTGCAAAACCGCGTCGAATGGCTGCCCGAACTGGTGCAGCACGAAAACTCGATCCTGCGTTTCAAAAACCACCCGCAAGTCGCGCGCGGCGGCTATGAACAGACTTTTCGCGTCACCACCGGCCAACCGGTCGGCTGGTTCGAAAACGGCGAAATCGCCGCCGTTGACCATGCTTTCGGACGCGGGCGCACCCGTTTATTGGGCACCTCGCCAGGTCTGGGCTATCAAGCGCGATGCGATGCGCCCACGAGAGATTTTTTCGCTTCGCTCCTGGCCTGGGCGGGCAAAGAACCGCACATCACGTCTCCCGATTCGCGCTTAGGCGCGCGCCTGCACAGGGGCGAAACGGGGACTTTTCTGTGGCTGGTCAACGCTGCGAATGAAGAAATTCGCGGCGATTTCTGCTTCGCGGCGCGCTTCGGCGCGTTTGAGAGCGCGCAAATTTTGTGGGGCGAGGGCGAAGTCAAAGTCGCGGGCCGCGCGCTGTGGGCGCGAGTGCCGCGTTTGGATGCGCTCCTGCTGCAATTGAGCCGCGATTGAAATGAATTTCGATTTCCGAGAGCGAAAAAGACGCGACGTTGTGGCGTTTTCGGCTTGGACGCCCGCAACGAACTCCCCTATTTGACAGGCCACATTTTTCCTATGCAAAACACCCCGATTCTCCGCCGTTCCCAGCCCGCCGCCACCGAAGGCGTGCATATGCGGCGCGCGCAGCCGCCTCTGGAATTTGCTCACACCTGGAAAATCAGCGACGGTTTTCCCGCCCTGCCAGGACGCATGGCAGACGCGCTGCTTCCTGGCGCGGCCGTTTCGCTCGCGTTCGAAGGCCGCAAAAATCCGCAGGCGATGCGAGAAATAACAGTCAAAAGCGACGAGGCCGAGGGCACTTCGCGGCGCGTGGTGATCACCAGCGCCGACGGGTTGCAGCTTACGGTCACTTACAGCCTTTATCCTCGCCACAACGCCGTCGTGTGGGGCGGCGAAGTGGAAAACGTCGGCCCCGCGCCGATTCGGAGCCTCAAAGAGTTGCGTTCCTTCGACATTGCGCTCGATTGCAGCATTTGCGGCGACACCGATTTGCACACGCTGGGCGGCGGCACCACCCACTTCGTTTTTCCGCCCTTTGCGTTTCAGCACGACAAGCGGCGCATCATGGGTTCGCTCTTCACCTCGGTCAAAATCGATTCCGGCGATACGGGGCGCTCGTCCGACGACAAAATGCCGTTTTTCTGGCCAGATCACCGGCGCCAACGCCGTGATGCCGACGCACCGCGTCATCCACACCTGCACCTGGAAAAACCACGAGTTTCCCGACACCTACATCCAGAGTCGTTTTGGCGGCATCCTGCGCTTTTCGCAGGATTTCGCAAGCTGGAGCGCCGAAGGATTGGAGCGCGCCAAAAAGCACATCGCGGTTTATAAAGAGGTGCGCCACCTCTTGAACCAGGACTTTTATGCGCTGTGGCCGCAGCCGCGCACGCTCGACGACTGGGACGGCTGGCAATATCTCGATCCCCAAAGCGGCGAAGGCTTTGTGATGGTGTTTCGCATGAACGGGCCGGACGAATCGCGAAAAGTGCGTTTGCGCGGCCTCGACGCGGCCCAAAATTACCAATTGCGCGACCCTTACACGGGTGAAACGCAGAATTGGAGCGGCGCGGCGCTGATGGGAGGCGAATGGGGTTTGACGCTCGAAAAGAACGCGGCGGGAATGCGCCATTTTCGGATGGTGAATGGAGACAAGGGATGAAAACGAGTGAAATCGGTCGTTTCGGCTCTCAGGATTTGCCCTGGGATGGCTGTTCGTCCCAAAACGGCGGTTTTTGCGGCATCCCTATCGCGCCATTGTGCCGACCAAAGTCGATACTCTGCGCGTCGCGGGCCGCATGATTACTTTAGGGTGGACGGCGCGTCAGATCTGCGTCACAGCGCTTAAATTCCGAGGCTGCGTAAGTAATGACGAGATAATGTCGCGCTTTCGAGCGCGCTGGTTTTTTGCGTGACATCGGTTTCCGAAAGCACCCAACCCCGAAAATTGACCTCGTTCAATAGCTCGAAAAGGCGCGGAAAATCGGTCGCGCCTTCGCCCAACTCGGCGAAGATGCCGTTCTGGGCGAAAGTCGGGTAATCCCAACCGATCTCCACTCCGCGACGGTGCACTTCGGGATTGATTTCCTTGAGATGCACCGATTTGATGCGGGGCGCGTAATCGCGGAAAAACTGGGTCACATCGGCTCCCGCCCACGCCAGATGGCCGGTGTCGGGGCCAAGAAATACCGTGTCCGCACCGAGCATTGGCATCAGCCGATCCACTTCTTCGCGCGTTTCGATCACCTGACCGACGTGGTTGTGCAGGCACAAACGCACGCCAAATTCGAGCGTCGCCCGTCCGATTTGATTCAAGGTTTGAGCGAGCGTCGCGTATTCTTCATTGGTCAAGCCGTCGTCGGGGCCAACGCGACCGGCGAGTTGGCGGCGAGTCTGGCCACTGGCGCGCGAGCGGTAATCGCCGCCGGTGGGCGCCACAAAAAGTTCGCCGACGCCGACCTGCTGCGCGAACTCGGCTTGACGGCGCGCGCGTTCCAGTCCCGCCTGGAGCGACTCCGGCTTCCAAAACTCGCCTCCCAGATAGCCTGGCGCGGGTTTGAGACCAAGTTCGCCCAGGAAATCGGCGACTTCGAGAGCCGATTTCCCCTCGCGCGGGCCGGACGAAACGCCCTCGAAACCCGCCTGCGCCACTTCGCGCAAAATGCGCTCTTCGGGCCACTCGGCGGGCGCCTCGCGCTTCCATTTGCCCCAGGTGAGCGGCACGCAGCCGACGGAAATTTGCAGGTTCATTGGAGAAGTTTACTTTCGTGGTTTATTGATTTTACTCATCAGGACAAACCGAGCGTGTTGTCAGGCACACGGTAAACCTATTATACCCACCGGCACCGCCAATCTCATCATCGCAAGTCGCGTAACGGAAATGACGCCTTCTGCGAGATTGATTCAATTGGCGCCCGAAAAGCCAGATTCGCCGGAAACAATCCAACCAGGAGAACCCAATTGACCGCCACTCAATCCCTTCCTCAACCCGCCCCGCGCATCGCGCGCTTCGAAAACCTCGCCTTTGGGATGTTCATTCACTGCGGCCTCTATTCGCAGCTTGGACGCGGCGAATGGGTGCAGAATTCGGAAAACATCGCCGTTGAAGACTACGCCCGCCTCAAAGATACCTTTTCCGCCGCCGATTTCGATGCCCGCGCCATCGCTCGTCTGGCGCGCGAGGCGGGCATGAAATACATCACGCTCACCACGCGCCATCACGACGGCTTTTCGCTCTTCGACACGCGCGGCCTCAGCGATTTCGACGCGCCCCGCTCGCCCGCCGCGCGCGATCTGGTCGCGGAATTCGTCCAGGGCTGCCGCGACGAAGGCATCGTGCCGTTTTTCTATCACACCACACTCGATTGGCGCTGGGGATCGAAAACCTGCTCCGACGAGCGTTTTGAGGAGTATCTCGAATATCTCAACGCTTCGGTCGAGGTTTTGTGTCGCAACTACGGCGAGATTGGCGGTTTGTGTTTCGACGGCAATTGGTCACGCAAAACCGATTGGAAGGAAGACCGGCTTTATGCCACCATTCGTAAATATCAGCCGGAAGCGATGATTATCAACAACACCGGTTTGGAAAATGGCGGCGTGGTGGGGCATCCCGAAATCGACTCCACCACTTTTGAACAGGATTTACCGTCGCGGCCCAATCGCGCCGGATGGCCCAAATACGTCGCGGGCGAGATGTGCCAGACCATGAACTCGCACTGGGGACTGGGCGGGCGCGATTTCGACTACCTCTCGCCCGCCGATGTCATTCAAAATCTGGCGGCGTGCCGCAAAGTGGGCGCGAATTATCTGCTCAACGTTGGCCCAACCGCAACCGGAGCCATTCCCGAATACGAAACCGCGACGCTGCGCCGCGTGGGGCAGTGGGTCGAGCTGCACGGCGCGGCGATTTACGAGGCGAAACCGACGGATATTCAATGTCAGGGCCGCGATTTCGTCTTGCAAAACGGCCAAAGGTTGTTTTATTTCGCCCATGATCTTTCGCGCGGCGGCAGCGCGCACGTCGCGACGGCAGGCGGCGGCAACGGGCCGCGTGCGCTCAACCGTTTGCAAATCCCGATTCGCGGCGCGCGCTGGCTCGATAGCGGCGAAACCTTGAGCTGGACGCAAAACCTCGAAGCCGGAATCGGCGCGCTCGGTTGCACCGGCTATCCCTACGGCTCTAATCTGGTGGTGCGCGTCGCGGAAATGGAGGCTGGCTAAGAGGCTGTTTAGTAACCAGTGTTGCGGGTTTGTTGAGAAATGACTGCTCGACCCCTTCTCCCTGCGGGAGAGGGGGCAAACTTGCGCTTCGTGGTTTTCGGCTCTTGTTCCTTCCTCAAACCCGCAACACTGGGAGGAATCAGTGGCGGTTTTAATCAATTTTCGGCCCCAGTGAATCCAAGCTGTTACTGATTCCTCGTCGTTCCTCCTCGGAATGACAACGCGCTACTGGGTAGCAACAGGGGATTTTCCATTAGACCTCTTGCAAAAGTCGTCAAAAGTAGGAGTGTTCGTCATCCTGAGCCTGCGAAGGATCTGGCCTGATGCTTTCGAGACTGTCAGGCCAGATCCTTCGCAGGCTCAGGATGACGGAATCTGGGGCTGTGAATCACTTTTGCAAGAGGTCTATGGACTAAACAGCCCCCTTTGACCGGCAAAAGCAGGGCGTCGAGGTGGGGCGGGTCTTCATTAATGCAGCAAGCGACGCCAGAAGTCTGCGCGCTTTCGCTCGGCGGGTATTCCCCAACCATGCTTTTTTGCCTGCTCCATTGGGCGATAACGTTGAACTATCCAATTGTCGGGCCTTTTGTTGAGTCGATGCGAAGCCGGCTTAGCGCAACTCGCTGTTATCGCAGCGCAACCAGTTCACAATTTTCACGGGGAACAATGATAAATGCTTCAGAAGCAGGAGACGGACAACTGGAAAGCAGTGAGCCCAAAGGCTCGCAGCGCACCAATATCGTAATTTTGCGGGTCATGCTGACTACGCTGGTGGTGATGGTCGGGGTCATCGCACTCGAAGCGGTCAAGCAGATCACCTCATTCGATATCACCTTCTGGCAGCTCCAGGCCAACACCGTCATCCTCATCGCGCTGGTAGCGACACTGATGGCCTACTTTGCGCTGCGTCAATACCGCCGCGTCATTGGCGAAGTCGAAGCATGGGAGCGCGCCAGCCGCGAAAAAAACGCTCGTCTCTCCCTCGCCAACCGCGCCCTGCAAGACGCCATCGCCGAGCGCCAGCACACCGAAAAAGCGCTGCGCCAGAGCGAAGAGCGCTACGCCCTCGCCGCGCGCGGCTCCAATGGCGGCTTGTGGGACTGGCATCTGGAAACGGGCGAGATTTATCTCTCGCCGCGCTGGGACGCGATGCTCGGCTATGGCGAAAACGAGTCGGATGCGCCCTCGCGCTCCAAGCGGCCCGCCGCGTGGCTGGAGCGCATCCATCCCGACGACCGCCAGGGTGTCGAGGAGCAGATCGAACTGCATCGGGGCGGGGGCGCGCCCCATTTTGAGAGTCAGTATCGGCTGCTTTGCAAGGACGGCACTTATCGCTGGATGAGCGGGCGCGGCCTGGCGGTGCGCGACGCGGCGGGCCGTGCCACGCGCATGGCCGGTTCGCAGAACGACATCCACGAGCGCAAGCAGGTCGAAGAGCAACTGGTGCACAACGCCTTTTACGACACCCTCACCGACCTGCCCAACCGCGCCCTGTTCATGACTCATCTGGAGCGCGCTCTGGCCCGTGCCACTCGCCACTCGAACTACGTTTTCGCCGTCCTGTTTCTCGACCTCGACTCTTTCAAGATGGTCAACGACAGCCTGGGCCATCTCGCCGGAGACCGCCTGCTGGTGGGCGTGGCGCAGCGTTTACAGGAGTGTCTGCGCGCCAACGACACCATCGCGCGGCTGGGCGGCGACGAGTTCTCCATTTTGCTGGACGGCATCCACGAAGCGGGCGACGCCATTCGCGTGGCCGAGCGCATTCAACGCGACCTGGGGGCGCCCTTCCATCTCGTCGAACAAAGCGGGCAGGAAGTGCGCGCCAGCGCCAGCATCGGCATCGCCCTGAGCACGACTCACTATGAGGAGCCCTCCCATCTGCTGCGCGACGCCGATACCGCGCTTTATCGCGCCAAGGAGCAGGGCAGGGCGCGCTATGAGATGTTCGACACGGCGATGCACACCAAAGTCGTGGCGCGTCTGCAATTGGAGAACGAACTGCGGCGCGCCATCGAGCGCCACGAGTTCGTGGTGCATTATCAGCCCATCATCGCCCTGGAAGATGGGCGCATCGCCGGCTTCGAGGCGCTGGCGCGCTGGCAGTCGCCGGAGCGCGGCCTGGTGCCGCCTGGGGAGTTCATTCCGGTGGCCGAGGAAAACGGCCTCATCGTGCCCATCGACCGCGGCGTGCTGCTGGCCGCGTGCCTGCAAATGCGCCAGTGGCAGCAACTCTATCCGCGCGAGACGCCCCTCACCATCAGCGTCAACCTTTCGACTAAACACTTCTCCCAGGCGGGCCTGGTCGAGCAGATCGCGCAGTCTTTGGAGCGAACCGGCATCGCGCCGCACAGCCTGAAGCTGGAGATCACCGAAAGCGCCATCATGCAGGATCCCGAAACGGTGACCGGAAAACTGCACCAGCTGCGAGAATTGCAAACCCAGATCAGCATGGACGATTTCGGGACGGGCTACTCCTCGCTCTCCTACCTGCACCGCTTTCCCCTCGATACGCTCAAAATCGACCGCTCCTTCATCAACCGCCTGGGCCAGCCGGAAGAACACGGCGAAATCGTGCAGACCATCGTGACGCTGGCGCACCACCTGAAGATGGATGTCGTTGCCGAAGGCGTGGAAACCGCGGAGCAGGCCGCCCAGCTCAAAGCGATGGGCTGCGAGTATGGCCAGGGCTACTTCTTCGCCAGACCCCTGCCCGTCGAAGCGGCGCAGGCTCTGCTGGCGGCGGAGTTCTCGCGTCAGCAGGGGTGCGTTGGCGTTAGATGATCGTGATCCTGTTCAACTCTGTGGGCCGAGAGTTTGGAAAAGGGGAAGACCTTCTGGAGCGACAAGTGCTTGCCAGTGTGATGCTGGGCACCACGTCATTGACCCTTTCGAAGTGGAGATGCCGGATCATCACGCCCAGGGATGGAGGCCCAAAATCATCGCCCAACGCTCATACCACAACGGCGGTGAAGCGATAAGGGAAAAAGACGAACGGGAGGAGGTTCATCACACGAAAGACTTCTCAGAGGGTGTAGAGAAAGGCAGGCTTGTGGTGAATTACGCGCGAAAACGTCATTCTGAGGAGCCTGCGGTTCTGAGCGCAGTGAAAAAGGATCTGGCTCCTCAGGATGACTAAAGCGCGTCTCAGTGGGAGTGCATCTTCTGGGAGCGCGGGGCACCATTACCCCCATGGAAGGGATTTGTTCGATGCGCGCGGCATGTTCGCAGCTTTTCTCAGAAGGGTTTACACCCTCTCAGACGGCGCAGGCGGTTCCTCTTTCGGCTGAGAACCGGAAGCTCGCGAGCGACCACTGAGCAAAGCCGCACCGGTTCCGGCTGCCACTAATGACCAGCCCAGCGGCGTCGGCATGGCCAGGCCGAGGAAAAGGCGCAGCGGGGGCAGCGTTAGCGCGGCGGTCAGCATCGCGGCGGAACCCGCCACCGCTCCCATCACGGAGCGGCTCAGGCCGTCTTCGGCGCGGCCAACATCCAGAGTCTGGGCGAGTTGGGTGGCGACGATGCTGGCAAAGGCAACGGTGCGCGCCTGCGGCAGGCTCCCCAGGCGCAGGGCGAACAGATAAGCGCCCAGCGAGGGCAGCGCGGTCGCCGTTCCGCGTCGCATTACCTCGCGGCGCAGGGGCGCTTCGAGCGCCCCTGCGCCTTCGCGCGAGAGGGCGGCCAGTTCGCGGTGCGCGGGCTGCTGGAGCGCGACGGCCAGGGCGGGCAGCACGTCGGTGATGAGGTTGACCGTCAGAATCTGGCGCGTGGTGAGCGGCGAAGCCAGTCCCAGCACGGCGGCTCCGGCTTCCAGGCCCAGTTCGCCCAGGTTGCCGCCGAGCAGCAGGCCCAGAGCGCGCCGAATGTTGCGCCAGAAGCTGCGACCCTCGACAAGGGCTTCGACAAGGGTCGAGAAATTGTCGTCGGTGAGCACCACGTCGGCGGTCTGGCGCGCGACTTCGGTTCCGCCGCGCCCCATCGCCACGCCGACATTGGCGAGGCGCAGTGCGGGCGCATCGTTCACGCCGTCGCCGGTCATGGCGACGATGTGGCCGCGTCGCTGCAGACTTTCCACGATGCGCAGCTTATCGAGGGGCGTCGCGCGCGCGATGACGGTGGCGCGTTCCAGACGCTGGTCTAATTCGCGGTCGGGCAGTGCGGCGATTTCGGCGCCGGTGAGCACCTGGTCGTCGTCGCAGGGCAGTCCGGCGTCGCGCGCGATGGCTCGCGCCGTCGCGGGATGGTCGCCGGTGATCATCATCACGCGCACGCCGGCGTCGTGGCAGCGGCGCACGGCTTCGGGCACACCCTGGCGCAACGGATCGCTGATGCCCAGAAAGCCCAGAGCGACCAGGCGCTGCGGGTCATCGGCGCCAGTATCGGGCACGCCCTCGGCCACCATCAGAACACGCAAACCGCGCTCGGCGAGATGGCGGGCGCGGGCGAGCAACTCCTCTTGTCCCGCTTCATCGAGAAGCACTTCCTCGCCGTTACGTCGCACGCGGTCGCAGCGCGGAACCAGGGCTTCCGCCGCGCCCTCGACGCACAAACGCCCGCCCACGATGGTGGCGTGGAAGGAGCGCGCCGCGTCGAAAGGCGACTCCGCTTCGCGCTGGGCGCGCATTGGCTCGTCCAGACCGGCGCGCTGGCCCGCTTCGGTGACCACGACATCGGTGAGGTCGGCGGCGGCATCGGATGCGTCGGGGTGCGGGCCGGCCAGAGCAGCGGTGAGCAGTATATGGCGCAAGTCCGCCGTCGCCGCGCTTGGTTCGAGCAAATCGGACAAACCGCTTTCGCGCTCGATGTCGGCCACCAGGCGCAGCCTCAAGCGGCCTTCGGTGAGGGTTCCGGTTTTGTCGGTGCAGGCGATGTCCACCTGCCCCAGCGCTTCGACCGCCGACAGGCGACGCACCAGGGCGCGGCGACCGGCCAGACGGCGCGCGACTCCGGCCTCGCCGACCCTGGCGAGAAGCGGCAGACCTTCGGGCACGGCGGCGATGGCGATGCTGGCGCCAATGGCCAACTGCGGCACTAGGGGCTGGCGGCGCAGCAGGCCGGAAGCCGCCACGATGACCCCTCCCGCCGCCGCGATGGGCAAAAACTGCCCCAGCAACTCGTTGAGCCGCGCCGTGAGCGGCCCTTGCCCCTGCGCCTCATCGAGAGACAGAGCGGCGGCGATGGCGCCCATGCGCGTGTCGCGCCCCACTGCCACGACGACGGCGCGCCCTGTTCCCACGCTGATATTGCTGCCTTCCAAAACCATGCGCGCGGCATCATGGGGCGCGTCGGGGGCTTTGGCGACCGGCAGCGATTCTCCGGTCAGCGCGGCTTCATCCACTTCGAGACCGTTGGCTTCCAGCAGGCGCGCATCGGCCACGACGCGGCCTCCTGGCGCCAGCAGCAGCACATCGCCAGGCACGATTTCATGGGCCGAAACCGTCACGGTCTGGCCGTCGCGCAGCACGCGCGCCGTCGCCGCGCCCATGCGCTGCAACGCTGCGACGGCTTCTCCGGCCTGCTGCTCCTGCCAGGCACCGGCTCCGGCGTTGGCGACGAGCATGGCGCCAATCATGGCCGCGTCCGCCGTCGAACCCAGCGAAAACGATAGCGCCGCTCCCGCCGCCAGAATCAAGGTCAGAGGCGAACGAAGCTGCTCGAAAATCGTGCTCCACAACCCATCGCGCGGTGTCGCTGGGGTCGCGGCGCGCCGCCGTTTGGCCGCTTCGCCGCCGCTTAATCCTTCTTCCGTTGTGTCCAGGGCGCGCAGCACGCTCGCGGTGTCGCGCCGCCCCCAGCGTTCGGGATGCGGGTCAACGATGTGCGACAAAACCGAAGCCGCCCGCCCGCCGCGCAGCCGCAGCGCGCCCGCCGCCAGAGTGCCCAGCGCGGCGATGTTGACCGCGAGCGAAGCGCTGCGGATGCCAGGCCCGCCGCGCAGTCCCCACAGGGCGCCCGCGACGTTGGCGAGCATCGAAAGCGCGACCGAATCGCGCACGGCGGCCTGGCGCGCCGCGCCGGTCTCGATGATGGCGCAAACCGCGCCCAGATCGGGAGCCAGCAAATCGGCGCGGGCGGGCAAACGGCTGTGGCCCCTGGTGAAGCCGATGGCGAGATCGCAGGCCGCGAAAGCTGCCGCCGCGCGCGCGTTGTCGGCGACAAAGGCGACGGGCGCTCCCTGCTCCTGACGCGCTCGAATCGTCGCCACCGCGTCGTCACCGGCCTCTAGGGGCAGCAAATTGAGTTTGGCGCGGCACGCGATGGCGCGCGCCGCGAGCGCATCGCCGCGCTCCAGCAGCCCGATTTCGACGCCGTGACGCGCGCAGGCCGCGACCAGCTCTTCGACACCATCCGCCAGACGGGGCCGCAGCGCGACGACGGCCAACGGTTCTTCCCCCTCGCGCAGCAGCAGCAGATAGTCGCCGTCCTCGCGCAGTCGGGCGGCTTGCGGCACGCTGCCGGCGTCCTCGACCGGCCCCAGCGTGTAGCGCACGCCATCCATCGCGGCGGAAGCGGTCTGGCCGTCGAAATTTCCCTCGCTGGCCGCGACGATGCCTGCTGTGGGGAAGGCGCCTCCCCAGGGCGCGCCCGCCGCCGCGGAAATTGCGGCGGCCTGGGAGAGAATCGCCGCGCGGTCATGGTCGCCCAATGGCAGGGCGGCGGCGACTTCGAGATCCTGGGTCAGCAGGCGCGGGCTGTCGAGCAGCAACACGCCAGGCAGTCGCACCACGCGCTCTGGTCGCGTGCCGACAACGGTCACGCCGCAGCGCAGCACGCGGGCCGAGGCGGCTTTGTCAGCGGCATCGGCGCCAATGACAGCCGGACGCGGGTTGACCAACAGCAGCGCTTCAAAAGTGCGCGCGAATGAGCGGGTGAATATCGCGGTCAGAGCGGCGCAGGCGAGAGAAAGCACCCCCACGCCATTGAGGTAGCGGTCTTGAGGCAAATCGACGAGCGGCGTCGGACGCGGCGCGGGCAGGAACGGCGCGGCGGCGTGCAGTTCCAGCACGAAGGGGCCGCCGTGCAGCCGCGATCCGGCGGTGAGAAAGTGGCCTGGCTCGACTGCATGAGGCAGTCCATCGCGTCCGGTCGCCGTCCCGAAGCCTTCCAAGACGGTAGCGCCCAGAGGTGTGGTTTCGCCGGTATCGAGACGGATGACGGCGCCAGGCTGCGCCGAAGACGCGTTGTCCAGCCGTTCTTCGTAGCGGCGAAACGCCGCCTGTCGCGCCCGCGTTTCGGTGAAGAGGCGCAGCGCTTCCGCGCCACCGATGATCAGGCCGAGCGGACTGCCCGCCAGAGTCAGGCTGATGATTCCGGCGGCGCTAAAGAGCACATCGGCGGCGTGCGGGCCGAGCCAGTCGCGCAGTCCGTCCCGCACGGCGGGGAAGCTTTGCATTATGCCGAGCAGACCGGCGGCTTCGACGGGAAGAAGGGAAGTGACGGGCGGCTTGCGGAGGCCGAGCAGCCGCCGTGCGCCCAGCAGTCCCAGTCCCAGCGAGGCGCCCACGGTGCGCGTCGCGCTTTGCACCAGAGGCGCGGTGTCGAGGGGATGGGCTGGAAGCGTTTCACCAGGCACATCGGGCAGGCCGAGGTCGAAGATTTCGTCAATTAGGTCTTCGAGCCGAACCTTGTGGCGGTTCCACTCCACCAAAACGCGACCGGTGAGCGGGCTGGCGCTGGCGCGCACCACTTCGGGCCGGTTCTGCAACCGCTCCACAACGCGCCGTGCCAAATTCGGGTCGCGATCCAGACCTGGCACCGCGATACGCGCTCGCGTGGTGTCCTCATTTGTCCCTTGTCCTTCGCGCAGCGCGGCGGGACGCGGCGGCGCTGGAATGCGCTCGGCTTGGGATGCAGCCTCAGCGGAGCCGACTTCCGAGGCGCCGGTCGCGTTTTGCAACAAGCTTTGCAGCGTCGCGGTCACGGCGGCGAGAAGGGCTTTGGCGTCGGTGGCCGCCGCGTCGAAGCGAATCAGGATGTTTTTGGTGAGCGGGTTGGCCTGCGCACCCTCCACGTTTTCGAGCGCGCGGAGCTGCGTTTCAATGGCGCGCGAATCGTGGCCCACCCAGCCTGGCAGATGCACGCGCATCCGGCCTGGCATGGCATGAAGAAGGCGCGGGGGCGCCAGGGCAACTGAACTCATATCAATGGGGGCTGTTTCCTTTTTCTACCCGTCGTGCAGAGATTTACCGCGTGAAACCTGGCGCTCCTGCTGATAACCCTGGATGCGCCGCCCGATGACGCCCAGGCAGCAGCGTCCGGCGGGATTGGTGGTGTTGCACGCGCAGCCAACGGCTTCCATGCGCGCTTTGACGTGTTGTGGCGCGGTCGAAATCCCGCCATCAAGGACTTGGCGCCGCACCGCGTCGTCCATCACGCCGAAGCAGTAGCACAGTGGCACGCCGACGCCCTGCGCCTTGTGACTCACCGGCAACAGCACATCGCCCGCTTCATAGACCGCACCGCCCGCCGCATCGAAGTAGACGACCGAGCAATTCGCGCTCTCGCAGAAATGAAAAGGCCCCTTGCCCAGCGAGTCGCGCAGTTCGGGGCGCAGATGATGCTGCAAGGTGACGCGCTCGACCGGCGCGCCTTGGCAGCCGTCGCGCGGACATCTGGTGTTCAGGGGAGAGGCTTCTTTCATCGGTCGAAAAGGCGGAGTAGAATCATTCGAAGCGTGCAGTCTAATCATTCTTCGCCGTTCTCAGCCCAAAGAGGCTATATCGGCCTTGACTTCAAAACAACACTGCGGCGATTCACCGCGCCGACAGCGTTCTTCGACCGGCACGCCGATCACTTCGGTCAGCAGCGTCTCGGCCATGCGGCACATTTCGGGGTGACCCTGAACCGCAGCCGCCAGAGGGCAGCTATAACCTTGAATTAAGAGTTTGCCGTCGCGCTCTTCCCGCTCCGCCAGTCCGCCCAATGCCCCAAGCAACTCTATCGCCTTGTGGACACGAGTCTCCAAATCGCCTTCAGCGGAAGATTGGCCTGCCGCCAGGCGATGCCCGACTTCGCGCAGCATTTCCTCCACCTCGGCGGGGAGCAGACGTTCGCTCAGCACATCCAGAAGTTGCCCCAGTATCGGCCCGTAGGCTTTGGGAAAAAGCTGCTCGGCCTCTGGCGTTAGATCATAAGCCTGATGCGGCTTGCGCGACCCGCGCTGCAAGCCGCTTTGCTGAACCAGGCCATCTCGTTCCAGCGTGGCGAGGTGCGCCCGCACCGCGTTGTCGGTGAGTTCGAGCGACTCCGCCAGTTGGTTGACGGTGCGACTGGCACGGCGCAACAAGATCACGATGCGCCCGCGCGTGCCCGCCAAAAAACGCTCGTTCCAACTCGGTGCCCTCATTTTTCCACCTCTCCAACTTCCATTATACGATGCCTGAACCCAAAAACAAAATAAGTCAATAAATTACTTGACTTATTCCTGAAGTTGCTTTAGAATGGAGATGAAACGGCTGCGGCGCAGGTCGCCGCCCTGGTCTGGGAAAAATTCAGGAGGGTTAAATTCAATGCTTCGCAAATTCGCGCTGATTTACGGCGCCCTGTTTCTGCTCGGAGGAGTTCTGGGCTTCGTGCCTGGCGTGACGCAGCCGCCTCATCATGCGCCGCCGCTAATGGTGGAGGCGTTTCATGGCAGGCTCCTGGGCCTGTTCACGGTCAACGTGCTGCACAACATCGTTCACCTGTTGATTGGAGTGTTAGGTCTTCTCGGCTCGCGCAGCGTTTCGGGAGCTTTGCTCTACGCGCGCGGCGTCGCCATCTTCTACGGCGTGCTAACGGTTCTGGGCTTATTTCCGGCGACCAACACCCTGTTTGGCCTGGTTCCCATCCATGACCACGACGTGTGGCTTCATGCGGGGTCGGCTCTGGTGGCGGCGTTCTTTGGCTTCGGGCCGCCCGCGCGGGCCAGAGAAGCGGCGGCGTAGGCATAATCCGAAGGAGGTGAAGCAACCAGAAGCAAAACAAAGTTTTTCAAACCCCAATTCGCTGAACCGCAAGGCAGCGAGTCAATTGTGGCAAGCCGCAGGGGAAGCTCCCACTTTCAGGCAAAAGTCCCCACCAATTTGAGGCAACTCACAAGGAACAGGAAAAATGAAAATCACACGCACAACAAAAGTTACACGCACCCTCGTCGCTACGGCGGCACTGGTAACCCTGGCGGCTGCCGCAGCGATTCCGGCTGGCGCCCATGGCCGCTACAGTCCTCATGCCTATCGGGGCAAACCGGCGCTGACCGTTACCGCATCGCTGGTGGAGTCCGGCGGCGGCGCGGCCAACTATTCCACAGCCAGAGCGTTGACTTCGATGGTCGGCGCCAAGCTGGTGCAGGCCGAAGTTGCCAAGCTCACCAAGCAATACGGCAAAGAGAGAGTCGCTTTGTTTCTGCAAGTCGGCGACTTCGTCGTGAAAGACGCATTGCGGATCGCCACCAAAGCCGGAGTTAAGCTGCCCAAGGGCAACCTCAAGGGCAAGCAGCTGGCGGCAACCCTGGTCAAGGCCGGAGTGAATAAAGAGGGTGCCTTCGACATCGAAGTGATGCTCGACAAGGCGGTCACCCACGAAATTCACGAGCAGGTCATGGACAACATCGACAAGAAGTTCGGCGGCAACGCCGATGCGAACTACCATAAAATCGCGAACCAGGCGTTTTATGACCTCGCTCAGGCGCTCGGCGCCAAAAACGTCAAGCTGCACCGTTTTCATTGATTGGGCAGCCTGACGAATGAAGAAATGGCGGCTCGTCGTGAGGTGGTTTCGATCAACACCTCACGACGAACCGGCCAGAGCCAACTATGCCATCACTTTCTTGGGTCGAGCTACACGGCGCCTTCACCCACATGCCGTTGGCTTTTTTGCTGAGTGTCCCGCTTTTTGAAATCGGCGCCATCGTTTTTCGCAAACCGGAATGGCACACCGTGAGTTTCTGGCTGCTGGTTGGGGCAGTTGTCATGGCGGTGCCGTCGCTGCTGACCGGATGGTTCACCGGCAACGACATCTTCCTGACCAGAGAAAACGCCCAGGCGCCGGCGATTTTCTACCAGCATCGTCTGGCCGCTTTCGCCACCTCCGGCCTCGCCATTGTGCTGCTGGCCTGGCGCATCAAGTCGCGCGACCGGCTCCCCAAACACGCTTTGACCGCCTCCATTCTCCTGGCCGCAGTCACCGCCGCGACAGTGGGATACACCGGCTTCCTGGGCGGTCGACTGGCCGCAGTCACCGCCGCGACAGTGGGATACACCGGCTTCCTGGGCGGTCGAATGGTCTTCGGCGGCGGTTCCGAACCCGCTTCGGCTTCGAATTATGTTCCGGTGAATCCGGCAGCCGCGCCCGCCGCAAAAAACTCAGGAGTCAAAATTCCCAATGTCGAGCCGCGCCTCGTCATCGCCGGAGCCAGGTTGTTCAAGGAACTTCCCTGCCAGTCGTGCCACCGCATGGAAGGCAAGGGCGGCACGTCGGGGCCGGATTTAACCCATGAAGCGCAGCGTCATGCCGACATCCAATGGCAAATCGAACACTTGAAGAACCCGCAAAAAATGAAGCCGAATTCCGATATGCCGCCCTTCGACCATCTCTCTGCCGCCGAGTTGAAAGCCCTCGCCGCTTATCTGGTCACACGAAAATAACTAATCGCGTCATTGGGATGCAAAAGGCCCAGGTGTGGGCAGCATCCCGCACGGCTCAAGACCCTTTGCCGCGACGGACGCTCTGCGCTTCGGCCCACATATCCTCAACTTCTTCGCGGGCGCGGGCCGCCGCAACGCGAACGCGCTGAGTCGCCATCGAAGCGAAATAGCCAACGCGCTCGCCCGCGCGATCCACCATTTCCTCAGCGCGCTGGGTCGCCGCCTGCTGAGCCGCCGCTTTCTCCATCGACGGCTGTGGGGCTTCGTCATGAGGCTGGGTTGAATCATTCATCAGCATTTGCCTCCACGAGATGAGCGGGGTGTTCAAGGTGCGCTTGGGTGCTGGAAGCGTCCGCTTCGCCATTGGCCTTCACGTCCACTTGCGATGGAACATCGGCGACACCATCATGGGCCACAGGCGCATCCGCGCCATCAGTGTCCGCTTCCATTACAGGGGGAGCGGAAGCGGCGGCTTGTTGAGCGCCGCGCCCGACGCCGCGCGCGAACGACGCCACCGCATCACCGGCCATTAACGCGCCCGCCACGCCGTGAACCGCGCCGCGCCGCAGCAGTTTCCGCATCCGCGACGAGCAAACCATCGCGGTTGCCCCAACAGCGATTGCGACATGAGAATCTGTGTAATCTTTCCAAGCCATCGTGTGCCTCCTCAGAATTCAGCAATTTTAACGTCTTTGCTCTTAACATGAAGGATAGCTTAAGGTTTTGAGTCCGGCTATGTGTTGTGCTTCAAGGGCACGGTTTGTCTCTCGATTGTTGCGCGACTTCCGTTGCTGGAGCGCGGGGTTTGCTCAGGGTTTTTGCTCAGGCGAGCTGTTTCGTGCCCTCAGGTTTTAATTTCGGGGCAAATCGGGCTTTGACACCCAAAAAAAGTGCAAAAATTTGAACCAGAACATGGCGAAAAGCTCCCGTGGCTGCCTCCCAGATATGATGTGGCGCCAGGCGCAGAAAGTGGTGCGGGGGCGCTGCTGAGACTTCACAGGTGAAGAGGTTCACCGGCTCGGAAAAGCGAGGACATGATAGGTTACGCTCTCGAAGGGCAAATCTGCGAGGCGGCAAAAGCCCAATTTGCGCTCATGCGCCGCCAGCGAACGCGCGTTGCGCGCGTCGATGAAGGTGACGCCGAACTCGAACTGCGGGGCGTAATGCGCCTTGATGGTTTCGATCAGCCTCCACAGCACTCCCTGGCCGCGAAACGACTCCCCCACGCAAACCGGACCGTATTGAAACGAGTTGTCGGCCCTTGCCAGGCGCCCGTCCAGTTCAAGCGGAAAAAGCGCCAGCGCCGCGCTGTGGAAGGGGCCTTCACCGTAGAATCCCCAGGCGTTGGCGCAGGCGTAGGCCGCCAGGACGCCAGAGGAATCGCGCGCCGTCCAAACTCCCTGCTCGGCGCACATGTGGGCCAGAGTGTCGGGGGAGAGCTGCGTTGTCACGAAACCGTTGGCCAAAGTGTGCGCGGGGAGGTTGGAAACGTGGTTTTGCCTTTGCAGTGCCAGGATTTCGGCGGCGTCCCCGACTCTGGCGGGTGCAATTGAAAAAGAAAGCACGAGGCAGAGTGTCTCACGATGGCCCCTGCGTGTTCAGATCAGGGAATGGATGCTTGACTCTATCCCCGTTTTTCATCGCGCCTGGTTTTGCTACAGTTGTTGTGTTTTGCAGAAACGCAAGCGTAGAGACGCCAGCCACGCCGATGATTCAAACCACCGAATTCGGACGCTTTCCCCACGCGCCCTCTCCCGACAACCTCAAACCCCGTCCTGACCGGCGCGCCATCGCCTCCGTTCTACCCCACGAATCGCAAATGCGAGTCGGTGAGCTTTCCGCCTCGGGATGGCGCCTGGAGTCTGAAACCTGAAACTGGGTTTATAATGCGCGGCGAAAAGGTTGTTTTCGATGAAGACCGCAGCCTTCATGACCTGGGATTTCGCGCCGATGGTTCGGTTTTCGGCTGGAGTGTGCAGTTTTAGTTAAAGCGGCAAATGCAGCCGTTGTGCACGATATGACACTCGTCGCGCCATTGCTAAACTGGGTGCAACGACTTGAATTTCCGCAGTTCTGTCCCCGTTTCAATGAACGATTTCCCCATCCGTTACAGACGCATTCAGCGCGTGTTCCTCCAAACCTTTCATCCGCAGCGTCTCCTCGATTTCTATCAGGCGCTGGGTTTACCGCCGCTCGACTCCCCAAAACAAACGGTATTTGGCGTCCAGATTGGGCAGAGTGAGCTGCATATCGTTCCCCCAGCGCCGGATTTTGCTGCCGGCAATCTTCGTGAGGTTCGCGGAGACGGTCACATTTCCCAGTTCGAAGTTGAAGTCGATGAAGGGAGCGATCTTCGCCGGTGCGCGGAGCAAATCAGGCGGGCGGGCGGTCGAATTCTGAAAGAACCCTGGCAGGAGGCGTCAACAGGCTGCTGGAACTTGCTGGCTCTTGACATCGACGGCAACTGCTTCAGCATCGCATCTTTTGTCGAAGCCTTGCAGGAACGGCTGCTTGGTCAATTGCAAGGTCTGGCGAATGTGGGTGCGGACAGCGCCCTGGGGATGGCTTTCCGAGCCGTGCCTCGGCACAATTTCCTGCCAGGCCGTCCTTTGGAAGAGGTCTATGTCAATCAAGCCATCATGACCAGGCAGGAAGGGGAGTCGCTCAGTTCCTGCTCCCAGCCTGGCGTTGTTGCCGCCATGCTGAACCAGGCCGGTCTGGGCATTGGCGACAACGTTTTGGAGATCGGTTCCGGCACGGGGTGGAACGCCGCGCTGATGGGCCACCTCGTTGGCTCCCAGGGTTTTGTGACCACCATCGACCTCGACTGCGAAACGGCCGAATTTGCGCGCAGCAACCTGGCAAGGCTGGGTGTAGACAACGTTGAGGTCATCTGCGGCGAAGGCGGCCTGGGCTTCGAACCACGCGCACCCTATGATGGCATTATGGCCACGGCGCAAATGCCCGACTTAAGTCCTCATCTGGTGCGCCAGCTCCGTCAAGGTGGACGGCTTGTTGTTCCACAATGGTTTAATACGGCGCAATTTTCGGTCGCTTACGAGAAGATCGATGACTCCAGCGACATCCTGGCGAGCCGCAGTGTGCTGCGCTGCGGTTTCATGCCGTTGCGAGGCGAGTTCAGTGGCCCCATAAGCCGGTTGGACAGTGGCCCTCTTACGGTTCACGTCCGCAGTGGTCTGGCGCTGGATCTCGATGCGGTGCAAGCGATGCTGGCAACGCCGCCTCGCGAAGTAGCGGTGCCGTCTTTGTCCGGAGAGTGGGACAACAGATTTCTGGAATATGCTGCCCTCACCGGCGAACCTCTGGCCAGGTTTCATATCGCATCCGCGTCGAATTACATCCATCCGTATTGTTTCGTGACCTCAAGGGGCAGTTTCGCGCTGCTCGATACAACCTGGAACAGCGACAGAGAAGTCGAAGTTCCAAACTCTTGTTTCCATGTTTATGGCGACGATTCCGTAGTCGCGCACATCGAAGAGGTGGCAGCCCGCTGGGTAGCTGCTGGCCGTCCTGGTCTCGATGAAGCGGAGATCGTCGTAGCACCCATCGACTCCTGGGAGAAAGAGGCACAGAGCACCCTGATTCAGCAACAATGGATGGGGTATCAAGTCACCTTTCGCACTCCATAGCAAACAGCCTCAGCTGCTCTATCGCCAAGGGGACAATCGAAATGCACTTCCAAAATCAACTGCCACGCTGTCAGTGAGCGTGCAACCGTTCATTTCACGCCCAAGGTCAAGTTGAAAACTGGGCCCACCTGGACTCGAACCAGGGACTTCTACATTTCGATGATGCGGTGTTTTTGAGCGAACCTCTCCAGCGAGGCAGCGAATAAATTCACCGCAACAACGACGCGAAGTCCGCCTGCGCGGACTCGGCGTAGGCATTCGTGTGAATTTATTAGCATCAAACTTCCACTGTTGATAAGGTCATAAAATAAAAATTCGGGGGCAACCCAATGCAATTTTAGGTGTATCCCCCGCACTCTTCCCTCTCATATGCAGGAAAAACCCGCCTTCAGTCCCCCTCCTTCAGCAAAAAGCGGTTGGAAATCGCCTTAAACGAAAGCCGGCCCGCCAGCGCCACGCTGTTCATTTCGCGGCGCGGGCGAATCACGATGCCTTCGCGCTCGTGGCTCGTGCCCGCGTATTTGCCTTCGGCGAGCGCGAGAAGCGACTCCTGCGAATGCGCGAACGATTCGCCGCTTTCCATAATCTCAACGGGAGTTAGCCCGTTTTCCTCGGCCCAGTTACGGGCTTCGTCAAAGTCGAGATAACGCGCGGCGCGAAAATCATAGACGTTGAAGACGAAAAGCGTGATGTCCTTCAGTTGCAGCCGGTTTTTCTGGATGCCAGGGCCGCACACTTCGCCCTGAATCCCCAGATGAGGATGGCGGCGCAGGGTCGCTTCCAAATCATATTTGCGCGCGACACGCCAGTAAAAATTCTCGCCGTCCTTAATCGACAAATTGCGGCTGCAGGCGTGAAACTCGCCGTCGCGCGGGTCGATGCAAAACGTCGCCGAACTGCCGTCGTATTTCAGCGTGGCGACATAAGGCAAACCGCGCAGTTCTTCCAGCACGTTGGGCACGCTTTGCACGCGCATCTCGTCGGTTTTGGGCAAAAACGCCGGAAAGTGCGCGCGAAAATCGCCCATGTCGAGCGGAATCGGCGGCTCGTATTTTTCCACGCCCAAAAGCGCCGTCACGTCGTCGCCTTCGCCCACTTTTCCCAAAGCGAAGCCGTCGAGCGGTAATAAAAGCCCCTGCGACAGCACGCCGCGCAGTTTCATGGTTCGCAAACGAAAGTTGCTGGGGCGTTCGACGGTTTCCGGCGCGATTTCGCCTTCTCTGGGCTTGCGCGCCCACAGAAAACGGAAGGTTTCGATGTCGGGCGGATGGAATCGATTTCCAGAAACACGCCCAGATCGCCGACGCAGAACTCTCGCTTTTTGACGACGCACTGCCACCCGTTGATGCGCGTCAGTTCAATGGCATCGGCGTTGGCAATCGGCTCGATGTTGAGGACGCGCTGAATGCTGGCTAATTTTCGTTCCATTGTGTTCTCCTTCAAAAACCAGGGAATGGGCAGCGACTAAAGTCGCCGCAAAGGAAGGCGAAACCTGCCTTCGCAGGTTAATGCATTCGTCCGCGCAGGCGGACTTCGCCTTCCTTTGCGGCGACTTTAGTCGCTGCCTCTCGATTTCACAGCGTTCCCGCCGCGAAATCGCTCATCAGTTGCGGCGCGGCGATGTCGAAACCGACCACATCGAGCATACCGCCATCGTTGGGGTCGGCGATGCTGAACTTGTTGGACAGCATCCCCACCACGATCAACTTCGCCGCGATGCCGGTTTCCTGACGATAGCGCGCCAGAGCCTCGACGGGGTGGATCTTGCCGAACCAGGTTTCCGAGTCGGTGTAGACCACGAAAACATCGACCATCACCTTCTTTTTCAAGGCCCACAGCATCGGCAGGGCGCAGTCGGTGCCGCCCATCGGAATCGAAGCGAGCTGCTTCAACACCGAATCCAAACGCACGCGATGCCCGATTTGCACCGGCACCAGCTTGTCGGAAAACGCTGTGTATTCGACGTTTTCCTCGACCGCGCCCGTGACCAGAGCCATCGCCGCCGACGCTTCGCGCGGTGTCAGGCCAGGCACGCCGGCGATTTCGCCCCAGCTCATCGAGCCGGAAACATCGAGCGCCAGCAAATGCCGCATTTTGGAAGGCGAGAGGTTGCCGAATGCCGTGTAAAACGCGGCATCGAGCGCATCTACCACCGCCGAAACCGGCTCCCAGACGCCCTTGCCGCGCGCTCCGCGCCCGTTGGCGTAGGTGCGAAGCGCCGCCAGAATCGCAATCGGGTGAACGCGGGCACGGCGCAAACGGTCGGCATCGCCCAGTTGCGCGACGACCTTTTGGGCCGTCTGCGACAGGGGCGACAGCAAACCGATTCGCGTCAGCGTCGCCAGGTTGCGAATCAGCGCCATCATCGGCATCTCTTCGAACAGCGCCTCCCAGACGAGAGGCGAAGTCAAAAACGGCGTCGGAACCGCTTCGCGCGGCAGACGATATTCGCGGATCAGGCTCGCCACTTCCATTTCATCCCCCGCGCGCTTGATGCGCTCGAAAGCCCAGATTTGCGCGACTTCGGCAACCGGATGCGGCTCGGTTCCAACCCCAGGCCAGCCCTGCGTCATCCAGTGGTAGATGATGCCCTGCGCCTGGGTTTTGGGCGTGGGATGCGAGAGACGAAGCAAATCGCGGTGGCTCCAGCCGTCGCGCGACTGGTATTTGATGGCGCCATACGCCAAATTTTTGGCGTCCTGCGCGCCATACCAATTCGCAATCGCGCTGCGAAGGCCGCGTCCCCAGCCGCGCTGGGCGTCGGCAAAAGCCGCGAAATGGAACAGATGCGTTCCGGTGCGCGCCACTTTGGGTAAGGCGGCGAGCGCTTCACGGCGCGTCGGGTCGTCGCCCTTCGAGGCGCACAAAGCGAGCGCGAACAAGGCCGCGTCGTTTTTGGGCGCGCGTCCGGCCTGCGAGATTTCGACGATCTCTCGCACCACACGGCAGCCGTCGAGCGCGATGCAGCGCAGCGTCGCGCCCGCACCATCCGCAGTCAGGGCCGCTTCAGTCGCGTAGTAGGAGCCGCCTTCGCTGCCCAGAACCAGAAAACGACGCAGTCGCGTCCAGTCGTCAACCGCGAACGAGTAACCGCCCGCGCTGTTGGCGACCTGGGCGCTGCCGGCAATGGGCAGCGATTGGGGCGTCGCACCGTTGGTGCGCGCCAGAAATGAGGTCAAATGCTTCGTCATAACTCAAATCACATCCCGCCGAGCGAAGATTTGCGCCCGCGAAAATCACAGGCACGGCTCGGGGATAGGAACGGTGGGGAGATTCGAACTCCCAATCTCTCGATCCCGATAACCTTTCGCCTTCGGCCCACACTGGGCAAGGTTTGGGAAGGGAAACGAGCTATTGCTCAATCGAGCGCGTTACCGATTACGCCACACCGTTCGGGTGTTGCATCAAAAAAGGGGAAGGTCGAAGCGAAAACGGGGAAGTTTTCGGAGGAAAAAGACGGCGGGCAAGAGGTGGTCTGGGACACGCTTTTTCGAGAAAAAGCGGCACGAATCGAACGTGGTAACCGAGAACCCAGACACAGCGGCCCGCCGTTTTTCGGCGCAGTCGCCTCAAAACCACAATTCGCAGCCGGAGGAAGAGCGATAACCCGCGTCACCGGCCCAGAGAGGCAAGGCATCGAAACGGGAAACCCGCGAAGGAAATTTTGCGGTTGGAAGACAACTGCGACGAAAGGAACGGCGGCGGGAATCGAACCCGCGACACGGGGATTAACGATAATCCTGATGCTTCGGCCCAATCTGGGCAAGGATCGAACAGGAAAATGGCCTTGCGGCCTCCTCTGCTCTGCCAACTGAGCTACGCCGTTCGGGTGTCAAACAAGGGAGGGGCTAAGTTCGAGACAAGGAGCGGTCATAAACCACGCCTGGCTCCTGAAATGGCCCGCGAAAGAAGATTTACTTCGGATATTGCAATTTGGCATATGACCTCCTTCTCGAGAAAGTGTGCGGGCAAGGTGTGCTTTTGGGAGTTGAGTCAATTTGCAGTTGATAACCCAAAAACTTCGGCCCACGATGTGTCTGGCGCGGTGACAGGATTCGAACCTGTGACAACGCGAGTAATAATCGATAACCCTTTTCCTGCGGCCCGCGGAACGGGCGAAAAAGCGGACAGGGAACGTGCTCTACCAAACTGAGCTACGCCTCGCCAAACACAAGAATGAGATTATAGAGCCGCCATTTCGCGCTGTCAATAGCAGTTATAAAATTTCGGCAAAAATTATTTCGTGGCCCGAAACCAACTTCACTTGCATAAATTAACGGCGTTAAGTAAGATTTGAGTCAAGATGATGGATTCCAAACCACCCACGCAGGCGGCGCGCACCAGGGCGGCGAGTCTGGAGCGGCGCGAGGGCCGGAAACGCGAACTGCGCGAGCAGATTCTGCGCGCGGCGGGCGAGGAGTTCACCGCGCACGGGCCGGAGAATTTCTCGCTGCGGCGCGTCGCCGAACGCATTGGCTATTCGCCCACCACCATCTATCTTTACTTCCAAAACAAGGAAGCGCTCCTGCTTTCCACAGTCGAGGATGGCTTCAGAAGTTTCGACCAGACCATTGAGGACGCCGTAAACGGAGCCTCAGATGCGCCCGCGCAATTGGAAGCGCTGGGGCGGGCCTATATCGCTTTTGGACTGGAAAACCCGCCGCTTTATCGCTTGATGTTCATGCAGCCCAACACCGATTATTTAATGCCGCGCCTGCTGGGGAGTGGAACGGCGCCCGCCGATCTCGAAGCCGCCGCGCAGCCGTTGCATCATCGCGTCGTGGCGCAGGAGCTTCTGGTGGCGGCGCTGCAAAAAGGCATCAAAGACGGCTCATTTCGCAAGGGCGACCCCGTTCTGCTCGCTGACGCCCTGTGGGCGAGTGTGCATGGCCTGGTTTCGCTCGCGCTGAGTCCGCTCATGGCGCCGCAGCACGCCGAAAATGTGGTTTCTCCCTTGCTTTCGACTCTTATCAACGGCTTGAAAGCGTGACGGCTTTTCCCGCTTCCAAAATGTGGCGCCGCAACTACTTAACAGTGTTAATTGAGAAATTTGAATTTGGAGATTGAAAATGAACGAATCATTGTCGCCACAGAGTTCCTCTTCCTCGCTCTTCGCTTTGCAGGAAAAAATGCAGAAATTGGATCAGCGCGTGGAGCGAATCGAAAAACATTTGCATTTCGATGCGGCAGAGAAAGTGGCTTCCTTCGCGCCGCAGCCAACGAAAGTTTCCATCGTTTCGCCTCCGACCATTCCAGCGCCCATTCCGGCTGCGCGGGAGGTTGAAGTGCTGGTTACGCCCGTTGTCAAAGTCCAAGAATCGTGGCGAGCCACTCCTGCCGCGCCACTGGCGGATGTGCCCGAATCTCAGGGGGCGCCCTCGCAAAGTCCATCATTTTCGCTGGGCGAGTGGGAGAACCTCATCGGCGGCAAATGGGCGTTGTGGGTTGGTTCGTTGTGCCTGTTTTTGGCGATGGCGTCTTTTCTGGCATACACCTGGGCTTCTCTGCCGCCGGCGCCGCCCTGGGCCAAAGTGATGATGGGGTTAGGAAGCGGCTTCGCCCTTCTGGGTGCGAGCGGTTATTTGAGAACGCGCACGCAGCGCTATTTCAGCGAGGGCATTTCGGGCGCGGGACTGGCGATTTGCTACCTCAGTTTGTGGGCGGGCGGCCAGTATTTTTCGGTTTTGTCGCACGGCCAGAGCTTTTGCGGCATGGCGCTTCTCACCGCGCTGGGCGTTTTTCTGGCCGTGCGCTACGACGCGCTCAGTCTCAGTGTCCTTAGCACGCTGGGCGGCTTCTTAACGCCGGTTTTGCTGCAATCGGGCGGCGGTTCGTCGCAGGCGGTGCCGTTTCTGTCTTACCTCGCCCTGCTCAACACGGGCATTCTGGGGGTCTCGCTTTGGAAACGGTGGCGCGGCCTAGTCTGGTTCAGCTTTTCCGGCACCCTGCTGTTGGTCGGTGGCTGGGCGCTGGGCGCGGATCTCGACGCGATGCGCGGGACGCTGTTTTTCTTTCTCACCCTCTACTTCCTGCTCTTTCTGGGCGCGTCCTGCTTTTACAGCCTGTTTCACGGCGAGGAAACCGCTCCCGAAGATTTGCTGCTGCTTTTCGCGGCGAGTTCGCTATACGCCCTCGCGGGTTACGCGCTGCTCCGACCCATCTTCGGCTCGTTTCCGAGCGCGTTTCCTCTCGCGCTCGCCGGATTTTTCGGCGCCCTCAATGTCGCTGTCACTCGTCTGGCGCCGCGCAACGTCGCGCTGCGCTACAGCGCCGGCGGGCTGGCGCTTTTGGGCGTGACGGTCGCGGTTCCGTTGCAGTTTCGCCAGGGGGCGCTCACCATCGGCTGGGTCGTCGAAGCGGCGATTTTGCTCTTTTTGAGCGGGCGATTGAACAGCGCGTTGTTGCGCCGCGCCGGTCAAAGCGTGTGGTTTTTGACCTCAATTCCCCTTTTGCGCGATTTATCGGCGTCGCCAACTGCGAGTTCGGGACTGTTCAGCGCCGCCGCTTTGCCCCTCGCGGTGTCCGTTTTTGTTTCGGGTTGGGTCGCCTGGAACGCGCGCTGGCGCAGTTTGGACGCCGCCGATGCAGATGAATTGGAAGATTTTTACACCGTTTTCAGCGTCGCGGGCGGCGCGTTGCTCATCGGGCAGGAAATTTACCGCTTTTTCGCGCTGCATCACGCTCCAGCCTCGCACAACTGGGCGCCAACCGCTTATTTCGCCATCGCGGGCGCGCTGGGCTTTTACGCCCTCGCCGCGTTCGTGCTGGGCCTGAAATGGCGCTGGGAAACGGTGCGCGCGACAGCGCTCACTATCGCAGCCCTGGCGGGACTTGGGACGGTTGCAACCGCTCTTTTCTCGCCCGATTTGGGGCAGACGCCACTCTGGAATGAACGCGCCGTCGCCTTTGTCCTGGTGGGCGGGGTGTTGGCGATGCTGGACCGCATTTTGAAGAGCCAAAATGAGACGCTTTCGAGCTTTGAAATTCAGGGCGCCAATGCCTGGACGGTGGGAACGGCGATCTTTCTCCTCATCGCAGCGTCGCTCGAACTGTTTTCCGGCTTTTACCACGCGCGCGCCGCGCTGGGTTCGGGGTGGCAGACGGCGGCGATTTTCGCGCTCTCCATCGAGTGGATTGTGGCCGCGACGCTGGGGTTGTTTTTGGGCCTGCGCTGGCGCCAGGAATCGCTGCGCGCGCTGGCGCTTTTCGCCGGAAGCTGCGCGTTGCTGGCGCTTGGATGCAACGCGCTGACTTCCACCTCGGTCGGCCTGCCCCTGTTCAACTGGCGCTTTGGAGCCTTTGCGATTGCTCTGGCGGGCTTGAATTTCGCCTCCATTTCCCTGCGTCGAAACCAGGACGAAATCAGCGAATGGGAACGAACTCTGCCCGTGGTTTTTCGCTTTGTGGCGTTGGGTTTGTTGCTCTGGGTGCTGACCCAGGAAAGTTACGAACTGAGCCGCTTTTTGCGGACGACTCTGGGCGCCAACTGGCCGCGCTGGGCGCAAATGCTGGTTTCTTCGGTGTGGTCACTTTTCGGGGCGCTGCTCCTGCTGGGCGGCATTCACCGGCGCGACCAATCGCTGCGTTTAGCGGCCCTGGGATTGCTTTGCGCCACCGTTATCAAAGTTTTTCTCTTCGATCTGGGGTTTTTGAACGGGCCTTCGCGCGTTTTGTCGCTGGGCGGTCTGGGAGTTTCCCTGATCTTCATTTCCTGGCTTTACAGCCGTTTCGGAAACGAAAAAGCGAGCGAACAAAGCCCTGAGGCGCTCTGATTCCAATGGGGAAGGGATTGGTCGTATTTCGCGTTTCCTTTTCCGTGAGAATTTCCTTCAGGGACAATCGAAACGCACTTCCAATCTCAACTGTAACTCTGTAACTGAGCGTGAAATCGTTCATTTCACATCCAGGGTCAAATTGAAAATTGGGCCCACCTGGACTCGAACCAGGGACCTCTACATTATCAGTGTAGCGCTCTAACCAACTGAGCTATGAGCCCGACTGCCCGTTTGGAGGGCAAGGGAAAAGAATACCGGATTCGCCCTCCAGGGTCAAGTTTTAAGCGGTTTTTTGCGCCAGTTTCTGCTGCAAAAGTCCCAGCACCGCCGCTTCTTCGGGGCGCAGACTCGCCATTTCTTCCTCCAGCGCTTCTTCAGCCTTTTGCTTGAGCGATTCGAGCATGGAGCCATCCATATAACTTTCGATGACGGCGGGATGAATGTAAGACTTGCGGCACACGGCAGGCGTATTTCCCAATTTTTCCGACACGCTTTTAATCGCCGTCACGATATTGGATTTGGCCGCCCTTTCGTTGTCGAATTTCTCGAACTCCGCCAGCGCGAGCGACGCCGCAACGGTTCCGGCCCAGGTGCGAAAATCTTTGGCGGTGAACTCCTCGCCGGCGATTTCCTTGAGATAAGCGTTGACATCCGCCGATTCGACGTGATGCAGGTTGCCCTCGTCGTCGCGGTATTGAAACAGCGACTGACCTGGTAAATCGCTCATTTTTTTGATGATTGCGGCGAGTTTACGATCTTGCAAATCGATATCGTGCCATTTGCCGCTTTTGCCGCGAAAGTGAAAATGAACGGTGCCGCCTTCGACCTGAGCGTGCTGGTTTCGCATCGTGGTGAGGCCGTAGCTTTTGTTCTGGCGCGCGTATTCCTCGTTGCCGACGCGAATCGCGGTTTTTTCGAGCAGCTGCACGATGGCGGCGAGCACTTTTTCGCGCGGAAAGCCTTTTTTGGCCAAATCCTGCGCGGTTTTCTCGCGGATTTTGGGCAGGGCGCGCGCGAAAGCGATGGTGCGCGCGAATTTGGTTTCGTCGCGCACTTCTCGCCATTTGGGATGATAGCGATATTGCTTGCGCCCACGTTCATCGAATCCCGTCGCCTGAATGTGGCCGCGCGGGTCGGGGCAAATCCACACGTTCTGGTAAGCGGGCGGGATGGCGAGCGAGTGAATGCGTTCGATGATGGCTTTGTCTCGAATCGGTTGGCCGTTGAGACCGAGATAGGAAAAGCCTTTGCCGGCCTTTTTGCGCCGGATGCCTGGGCCGTCGTCGGAAACGTAGCGCAGTCCGGCGGCGCGGGCCGACTCTTCGGGGTCGAGGATGATGGTGGGGGTATTTCTGGTCAGTTTGGAGGGGCGGGAACTCATATTTAGGTTGGGGCGGAAGCAAGGGAGGTGCCGTTTTTCCGTCGCTTCGCTCCGGCCCTCACCCGCCGCTTCGCGGCACCCTCTCCCGCAAGCGGGAGAAGGAGAAACTGCTACTTTCGTGTTTTCACTGCTTTGTTGAAGCCGCGCGCGTTGTCCTTCTCCCGCTTGCGGGAGAGGGTGCCGCGAAGCGGTGGGTGAGGGCCGGAGCGAAGCGACGGAAAACCCAAACCTCAAAACTCCCACAACCTTTGCGCGGGAACGATTCTCCCCTCAAATGGTCAAGTCTCCACTGCTATGAGAAAAGTCGTCATCACCGGCGTGGGCGTGGCTTCGCCGTTTGGAATCGGGTGGAACAAGTGGGTCGAGGGCCTGCGAAGCGGCGCCTCGGCAACGCGGCGCATCGCTTTGTTCGATCCCGACTGCCCTTATCCGCTCGCGCAGGGCGCGCCCAAGGGCGCTTTGGCGTGCCGCGTCGCCGCCGAAGTGCCCGATTTCGAGCCGCGCGACTGGATGGAGCCTAAAGAACTCGCGCGGGTGGCGCGCGTGGTGCCCCTCGCCCTGTGCGCCGCATCGCAGGCCCTGCAGAGCGCGGGTCTGGTCGATCTTTCGCCGGAGGAAAAACGCGACATCGGCGTGATTCTGGGATCGGGCGGTGGCGGTTTTTCCTACGCCGAAGCCAATTTCGCGCGCTGGTTTGGCGCCAACGAAGGCCCGATTTCGCCCTACGCGATTTCCTCGGCGATTGCCGGCATGGTTTCGAGCGAAATTTCCATCGAATTCGGTCTGCGCGGGCGCTCCCACACCATCTCCGACGGCTGCACTTCGGCCTCCGACGCCTTTGGCTACGCGCTCGATGCAATTCGCAGTGGCCGCGCGCAAACCCTGTTGTGCGGCGGCGCCGATGCGCCCATCACGCCAGGAACTTTGGCCGCTTTCGCCCTGATGCGCGCCGTTCCCACCATTTACAACGAGGCGCCGCAGCGCGCCTCGCGGCCCTTCGATGCGGCGCGCGACGGCTTCGTTCTGGGCGAAGGGGCGTGGATTTTCACGCTCGAAAGCGAAGAGCGCGCCCTGGCGCGCGGCGCCACAATCTGGGCCGAAATCGCGGGTTACGGCACGACGTGCGAAGCCTATCACCGCGTCGCTTTGAGCGAACCCGACGAAGGCGCGCGCGCTATGAAAATGGCGCTCGATGACGCGCAAACCTCGCCCGAAGCCGTTGATTACGTCAATTTGCACGGCACCGCGACGGCGCTCAACGACCCGCTCGAAACCGCCGCCGTCAAAATGGCGCTGGGAGATCATGCTTTTCAAATTCCGATGAGCGCCACCAAATCGCAAATCGGCCACGCGCAGGGCGCAAGCGGCGCGGCGGGCGTCGCGGCGGCGCTGGCGGCGCTGCGCGAAGGCATTATCGCGCCCACCATCAATCTGGAAAACGCGGCGCCGGAATGCGACTTGGATTACGTTCCCAACACTGCGCGCGCGGCCAATGTCGAAATCGCGCTGTGCAACTGCCTGGGGTTTGGCTCCAAAAACGCGGCGCTGGTTTTGAAATCTTGCCGGTGACTATTTCACACAAAGAACACGAAGATCACACAAAGAAGCACAAAGAAATTCAATAAAAACCTTTGTGCTTCTTTGTGTGATCTTCGTGTTCTTTGTGTGAAACGGGGCCTTGCGCTTTCCGAGAAGCCCGCGTTGTGTCATCTTGTTTTGCGATGCCCGACGCGCTTCCCACCCATTTTTCCGGCTACCGCAACGACTGCCGCCATTTCAACGGCGAAAAGCCGTGTCGCTTCAAATGCGAGGGCGGCTGCCAGCACTTCGAGCCGTTCGGCACGCGCATCCTCATCATCAAACTCGGCGCGACCGGCGACGTGCTGCGAACCACGCCGATTCTTCGCGCCCTCAAAGCCCGTTATCCGCAGTCGCACGTCACCTGGATCGTCGAGCCGATTTCGGCGCCGCTTCTCAAGGCCAATCCGTTCATCGACCGCATCTGGGCGCCCAGTTTCGAGACGCTCGCGCGTTTGCAGGTCGAAGAATTCGATTTGATGCTCTGCCTCGATAAAGTCGAGGCCGCGACCTCGCTGGCGATGCTCAGCAAAGCCAAAGAAAAACGCGGTTTTGGCCTCACGCCGCTCGGCACCCTCTCGATTCTCAATCCCGAAGCCGAATTCGCGCTGCGGATGGGCACCTCAGATCACCTCAAATTCCACGAAAACGACAAAGCCTATCAGCACATCGTGTTCGAGGCGGTCGGCTTTCCCTACGGTCGCGAACCGTATATTTTGGAACTCGAAACCGAGGCCGAAAACTGGGCGAAATCGTTTTATGCGCTTCACGGCGTGACAAAAGGCCCGATTGTCGGACTCAATACCGGCGCGGGGACGGGTTTCGCGGGCAAAGCGTGGCGCGTCGAAAAATGGGCGGCCCTGGCGCGACGCGCGCAGAGCGAACTGGGCGCTCAGGTGGTGCTGCTCGGCGGCCCGCAGGAGCGCGAGCGCAACGCCGAAATCGCCGCCCGCGCCGCCGATGCCGTCATCGATTCGGGAACCAACAATTCCCTCTCGCAGTTCGTGGCTCTGGTCGATGGCTGCGATGCGGTCGTGACCGGCGACACCACCGGAATGCACGTCGCCATCGCGCGCGAGGTGCCGGTTGTGGCGCTGTTTGGCTCGACGTGCGCGCAGGAAATCGAGCTTTACGGGCGCGGCGAGAAAATCGTGGCGAATGTCGAATGCGCGCCATGCTATCTCAAAAAATGTCCCATCGGCGAAATTTGCCTCGACGACCTGCGCTTCGAGGACGTTTTCGGCGCGCTTGTGCGGCAGATCAGGGGGGGGGGGGGGGGGGGGGGGGGGAGTGAAACGTGGAACCTGCCCTGGCATCGCTCGACCAATCCTCCCTCCTCCCTCCTCCCTCCTCCCTCCTCCCTCCTCCCTCCTCCCTCCTCCCTCCTCCCTCCTCATGCACGTCTGGATCACCATTCCCACCTACAACGAGGCCGAAAACATCGGCGAACTGCTCGGCGAAATTCGGCGCCGCGTGCCCGCCGCGCAGGTTTTGGTCGTGGACGATAATTCGCCCGACGGCACCAGCGCCATTGTGGAGAAGTTGGCCGCGAATGATGCCCAGATTCATCTTCTGACTCGCACCGAAGACAAAGGGCGCGGTAGAAGCGGGCGCGACGGTTTCGTTTATGCCCTGCAACGCGGCGCGAAATGGGCGGTTGAAATGGACGCCGATTTCTCTCATCATCCGCGCTATTTGCCCGCGATTCTCGATGCAGCGCGCCGCCACGATGTGGTTCTGGGGTCGCGCGGCGTGCCTGGCGGGGGCGAAACCGGACGCCCCGCCTCGCGCGAGTTTCTCACCGCTCTGGTCGGCCATTTTTTGCGTTTTATGCTCGGCGTGCCGGTGCGCGATCCGTCGTCAGGTTTTCGCTGCTGGAGTCGCCGCGCGCTCGAAGCCATCGAAGTGGAAAAATTAGTTTCGGTGGGGCCGTCCATCGTTTCGGAAATGCTTTACAAAGCGCGGCTGCAAAACCTGGGGTTCGAGGAAGTGCCGATTGTCTTCGAAGAGCGGGCGCACGGCGAGTCGAAACTCGATCTGAAAACCCTGCTTCGCACTTTCGAGATGGTGTTCGAACTGCGAAAGATGCACCGTCAGGGCAAATTTTAGGAGAAATTATGGCGCCTTTTTCCCATCTCAACGACAATTCCCAGACACCGCCGCGCCTTCGCGTGGGCCACACACTGTGGAATCTCCAAAAACTGCCGATGAACGCTTCGGTCGAATGGACGCTCGAAGAAAAAATGGCGCGCGTCGCGGAGGCGGGTTTCGAACACATCGAATGCTGGCTTCGCACCGAAGAACTGTGCCGAACCGTGCCCCCCGTCGTGCAAAAATGCGGTTTAAAGTTGGCGCTGGGCCATCGCCCCACCAGCGTTGAGGAAACGCGCGAGACCGTCGAACACGCCGCCGCTCTGGGCGCGCAGTGGGTGTTGTGCCAGCCCGCGAGCGCTTATCATTCCCTCGCCGAAGTCACCCAAATCGTGCGCGAGGGCGCCCAAATTGCGGCGGACAACGGGCTGTGTTATTTCGTGGAAACGCACCGCAACAACTTCACGGAAACCATTCGGCAAACTTTGGAACTCATCGAAGCGGTGCCCGACATCGCCATCACTGCCGATTTTTCACATTTCGTGGTCGGCGGCGAGTTTTACGGCTGGGAAGGCGAGGGCGCCATCGAGCGAATGCGCCCCATCATCGAGCGCGTTACTCACGTTCACGGCAGGGTTTCCAACGGTGAAGCGGTGCAGGTCGATGTCGGCGACGGAAGCGGCGGGCAGGGCACCCCCGCCGGTTTTTTCAAGCAAATCTGGACGGAAATTTTTAAGTCCTGGCGACGCAGGGCGCAAAACGGCGACATCCTGCCGTTTTCGAGCGAACTCGGCCCGCCGCGCTACGCCATCACGCTTCCCGATGGCCGCGAGTTTTCTGACCGGTGGGAGCAGAGTCTGGTGATGAAAAAGCTGGCGGAAGAAGCGTGGGAGGCAAGCGGGGAAGTGCGAGTTTGATGACCGGTTCCCTCTCCGCTTGCGGGGAGGGTTAGGGTGGGGTGAGCCGAAAGAGTGACTGCTCCTGAATCGGGCGCTCACTTGCACCGCCCACCCCTCCCTAACCCTCCCCGCAAGCGGAGAGGGAACCGGTCAATCTCTCCGCAGCGATTGAGACACAAAAAAGAGCCGCAAAACCAGGTTTCGCGGCCCTTTTTCTTTTCGGGCAATTACATCCGTCCCATTCTCATCATCGACTGCATCGCGGCCTGCACCACGGCGGGCGGGCGCAAATTCACGCCAGGAGCGCCAACGCGGCGAGCGACATCGTAAATCATCGCGGTGTGGCCCAGAATGCCAGGCAGTTTGTTTTGCGCGTGCGCTTTCACGGTCGCGTCGCGGCCAATTTCGGTTTCGTGTGAGAACAGCGTCACACTGTTCTCGTGCGCGCCCACCTGAACCGCCATGTAAGCCTGGTCGAAAGCCCTGCCGCGCAGACGGCTCAGCTTTTCGTAAACCGCCGTGTGAATCGGGCCAGGATTGGCGGGCATCGGCGCACCTTTGGCGCGGAAAATCGCCGCCAGATCGCGCTGAGCTTTGCCATGATCGCGCATCGTGGTGCTCGCGATCATGCGAACGCCGGCGTTGCTGGAACGGCGCAGCGCCAGCCCGCCCATCATGACTTCGGCCATGTTGGTCTGCGCGGCGTGAATCATGAAGATGCGGTCGAAATTCGCCGTCATCGCGGCCTTGAGCGGCGCCGTATTGGGCATCGCCATCATTTTGCCGGACTGCATCGTCATGGTCTGGGTGCGTGTGGTTGTGGTCTGGTTCGTTGAGCTTTGCGCCTGAGCGTCGCTCGCGGCCACCAGGCCGGTGCCGAGAAGAGCGCCGCCAAGCGCCCACAGTGTGAGATGGTTTTTCATAGTGTTGCTTCCTTGAAGAAGTTGCCGCGCCTCTCAGCAAACTTGGTTCCGCAACCGCGCCTCAGGGTCTTCGACTGGACACAAATCTGAGACACTTTTTCCCATGACCATTCCTTTTCCGCTCCAACTGTCGCAAAACGAGGCGCTTTTCGACTGGGTCGCCGGCAAAGTCGCGCTCTGCCGCCCCGAAAGCGTGCACTGGTGCGACGGCAGCGACGAGGAGTATCAATTTCTCGCCCAGAAGTTAGTCGAAAGCGGCACGCTCGCGCCCTTGAATCCCGAACTGCGCCCCAACTCGTTTCTGGCGCGCAGCGACCCACGCGATGTGGCGCGCGTCGAAGACCGCACGTTCATCTGCTCCAAACGCCCCGTCGATGCCGGCCCCACCAACAACTGGCGCGAGCCAAAAGCCATGAAAGCCGAGCTTCTGGCACTATTCGATGGCTGCATGGAAGGCCGCACCATGTATGTGATTCCGTTTTGCCTTGGCCCGCTCGATTCGCGCATCGCCCGCATCGGCGTTGAAATCACTGATTCGGCCTACGTCGCGCTTTCGATGCGACTCACCACGCGCTGCGGCGACGCCGTTCTGCGGCCTCTGGGCGAAAGCGACAGTTTCGTGCGCTGCGTTCACTCGTTGGGAATGCCCCTGAGTGAAGACGCCGAGGATGTGCCCTGGCCCTGCAACCCCGATGGTCGCTATATCGCACATTTCCCCGATTCGCGGCAGATCTGGAGCTTTGGAAGTGGCTACGGCGGCAACGCCCTGCTGGCCAAAAAGTGTTTCGCCTTGCGCGTGGCGAGCGTGATGGCGCGCGACGAAGGCTGGATGGCCGAGCATATGCTGATTCTGGGACTCACCAACCCGCACGGCGAAAAGAAATACGTCGCGGCGGCTTTTCCCAGCGCGTGCGGCAAAACCAACCTCGCCATGATGACGCCCAGTTTGCGGGGCTGGAAAGTCGAGTGCGTGGGCGACGACATTGCCTGGCTGCGCGTTAAGGCCGACGGACGAATGTATGCCGTCAATCCCGAATTCGGTTTTTTCGGCGTCGCGCCAGGAACGAGCTACGCCACCAATCCCAACGCGATGGACACCCTCAAACGCGACGTTTTGTTCACTAACGTCGCGCAAACGCCCGATGGCGATGTGTGGTGGGAAGGCATGACGAAGGAAAAACCACCCCATCTCACCGACTGGCGCGGCAACGACTGGACGCCGGAAATGGAGACGCCCGCCGCGCATCCCAACGCGCGCTTCACGGCGCGCGCCGCCCAGTGTCCCTCGATTGACCCCGCCTACGACGACCCGCGTGGCGTCCCGATTAGCGCGATTTTGTTCGGCGGGCGCCGTCCTGGCACCGTTCCACTGGTTTATGAAGCGCGCGACTGGCAGCACGGCACTTTTATCGGCTCCACGATTGCCTCCGAAACGACGGCGGCGGCGAGCGGGCAGGTCGGCCAGATTCGCCGCGATCCGATGGCGATGCTGCCTTTTTGCGGCTATCACATGGGCGACTACCTCGCGCACTGGCTCGACATTCCCTCTTCCACCACGCCCGATAAATTGCCCAAAATCTTCGCCGTCAACTGGTTTCGCAAAGGGGAAGACGGAAAGTTTCTGTGGCCAGGCTTCGGCGACAACGCGCGGGTCTTGAAATGGATCTTCGAGCGCTGCGACGGGCAGCACGCGGGCCTCGAAACCCCGATCGGAACGGTTCCGGCGCCCAATGAACTCGATTTGAGCGGCCTGGAACTGTCGGACGGCGCGCTGACGACGCTGATGGAAGTCGATAACGAAGCGTGGCAAGCTGAAGCGGCCTCAATTCGCGCGCATTACGCGCTCTTCGGCGAACATCTGCCCTTCGAACTGCGCGGCGAGTTGGAGGGTTTGGAGGCGCGCTTGGCGTAACTTGCACCTGAACTGGTCAGGTCACTCCGTCCAACGCCATGAATCCCCAGCAACCCATCATCGACTTCGATGGCGAAGCCCCCCGTGCCCACGATGCCGTCATCGTGCGCGAAGGCGATGCTTTTTACCTCTTCTCCACCGGTCACGGCGTGAGCGTGCGGCACTCGTCCAATTTTCAACACTGGGGAGCGCGTGAAAGCGTCCTGTCCAAGCCACTGACGTGGGCCGAGCAGCTCATCCCTGGCAACAGGGGTTTTTTCTGGGCGCCGGACATCGCGTTTTTCGGTGACCGGTGGCATCTCTACTACTCCGTCTCCACTTTCGGCTCCAACCGCTCCGCCATCGGACTGGCGACCAACGCGACGCTCGACTGCCAGCATCCCGCTTACCATTGGCGCGACGAGGGCGTGGTAATTCAATCTCACCGCGAGGACAGTTGGAACGCCATCGACCCCAACGTGCTTTTCGACGTGCAGGGGCACGGGTGGATGGCGCTTGGCTCGTTTTGGGACGGCATCAAACTGCGCCGCCTGGACGAACTCACCGGCCAACTTTCGGACGAGGACACCACACTTTATTCGCTCGCGCGGCGCCCGCACACGCCGGAAATTCAAGGCTCGGTCGAAGCGCCTTTCATCGTGCGGCGCGGCGAGTTTTACGTCCTGTTCGTCTCCTTCGATTTCTGCTGTTGCGGCGTCGATTCGACTTACAACATCCGCGTGGGACGCGCGCGCGACATCACCGGCCCCTATCTCGACCGCGACGGCACAGCGCTGCTGGAGGGCGGCGGCACGGTTGTGCGCCAGAGCGATGCGCGCTGGCGCGGCCCTGGCCACAACTCGGTTTTTCACGACCAAAACGGCACCGATTGGCTCATCTACCACGCCTACGATGCCGAAAATGGGGACGCGTCGCGGCTGCGAGTCGAAAAACTGGGCTGGGATGAGGACGGCTGGCCTTTTGTTGCACAAATGGAATTGGCGTAGAACCATTTTGGATATTTAATTTTCAGGGGGTAGATAGCGAGTGAAATGCAGGCAGTTATGCTCCCGTTGGCTTTAAGAATGACTCGCAGCTAAGTTTTATGGGACGACACAACAAAGCGCTTGAGAAGAAGAAGTGCCTCAATTCACTTTTCCACAGAGCCGAGCGCGCAGGCAATGCCGCGCCGACTTGAGACCGGAGCAATTCACGCAAACTAAGGGTGTCTTTATGCCTCGTCATTTTCTCAACGGACTGGCTGGCGCCGCCGCCACCGTCGCTTTTCTGCTCTTTTTGCGCGTCATCTGGGCGCCCGATCCGGCGCAGAGCCTCTTCGCGCGTGCCCAGCGACTCGAAAGCGCCGGACAGATTCCGCTCGCGCTGCGTCACTACGCCCTCATCTCCGATACCCATCCCGAATCGTTTTTCGCGGCGCGCGCCCTGCTGCGTCAAGGCGATTTGCTGGCCGAGCAGGGGAGGCAAAACGGTGACAAAGCCGCGCTGCGAAGCGCCGTCGCCGCTTACGCGCGGCTGGCGAAGGCCTATCCGTCGGATCAGCTCGCGACGGAAGCGCTTCTCGATGCCGGACGGGTCGCCGCCGAAAACCTCGGCGACCGCGCCGCCGCCAAAGGCTTCTACAACCTGTTGCTGCAAAAATCCGGTTCTCGCAGTGACGCCGCCGCCACCGCGACGCTGAAGTTGGGCCGTCTCGCCCTCGATGAGCGCGATGGGGAGACCGCGCAAACCCTGTTGCAACTGGTTTTGCGCCAGTGGCCCAACCTCACCGACCGCGCCGCCGAAGCGCAATTTCATCTCGGCGTCGCCTACGAAACGCTTTTCAAAAACGCTGAATGGGCCACGCGCGCCTACGATGCCACCATCGCGCGCTATCCCAGTTCGACCTGGGCCAACGACGCCCGCGTGCGATTGGGACTGTCGGTCTTTTCCGATACCAAAGGGCGGCGTCCGGCGCGGCGGGTGTTCATCGAAACGCGGCGGCCCCTGCCCGACGATGGGGGCGCGACCGGTTCGCTGTGGGCGGCGCTGCGCCCGATTTTGGCGGCGCACGGCATCGAAGCCGACGACGCCATGCTGCGCGGCTGGAGTCTGATGCCCTTTTACGCCGGATTCGATCCGAAAAACCCGTCGCGCATCGTCAAGGCGCCCTTCGATGCCTTTGAAAACGTCCTCGCCAACGCCGGACTGCTGCTGACCGTCAAACACGGCGGCAAAGAGGCCGAAGCGCTAAGAGATTTATCAGACGAAATCGACGCCGAACACGCGCCCCTGGTCTATTTCGAGGAAAAGGGCAAGGGCACCTGGGCTTTGGCGGTGGGCTACGATTCGGATCGAGGCGAAGTGATGCTGCTCAGTCGCGGCGCGCGCTTCGATACCCTCGCCGCCAAAAGTTTCGCGGCGATGTGGAAGGCCCCGTCGAGCTTCGGGTCGCCTTACACCATGATTTCCGTCCTGCCGGCGGGCGCCAAAGCGCGTCCCAGTCCCAGCCTGACGCCGACGCCGCTTCCCACGCCGCTTCCAGGTCAGACACCGGCGCCTGCGCTTCTGACGCCGCCTTCGTTCGTGTGGCAGCTGCCCCAGCTTTCGGCCAAAAACGCCGACCGGCGCGCGCTCCAACGCGCCTCCGCGCTGCTGCTGCGCCCGCGCCAGGGAACGGTTTCTCTCAATGTTGAAAGTTTGTCGCTGCTGGCGGGCGAACTGAAGAAAATCGCGCGGGTGCGGGTCGAACCTCGTCTCATTCCAACGCCGCTTCCCACCCCAACGCCCTTTCCCACGCCCACGCCGCTTCCCGCCGACTCCAGCGAACCCGAATCGCCCTACGCGCCCGCCGCCACGCCGACGCCGGTTCCAACCGCGATTCCCTCAGTCGCTTCGGCGCCGCTTCAAAATCGCAGCGATGCGGCGCGCGCGCGGGCCTTGCTCTCCTTCTTGGGAGAGGCGGCGCGCGAATGGGCAGTGCGACGCCGCGAGGGAGCGTTATGGCTCGATGGCGCCGCCAATCGCCTCAACGACCCCGAAATCAAGCGGGCCGCCGCCGCGCTACGCGCGAGCGCCGAGGCCCTCGATGAAGCGATTTTACTGGCGCCGTCGAATCTGGGCGAGGCGCTGGGCGCGGGCGACCGCGCTCAAATCGGCGAAGTCGCGCGCCAGATCGAACGCGCCCGCGACGCCGAACGCGAGGCGGCGAACTTGATGAAATAAAAAATTCACCGCAAAGACGCAAAGTCGCAAAGAATTCAAATAAAAATTCTTTGCGACTTTGCGGTGATTTCTTATCTGTAGTAGCCGCTCACGTTGGGCGGAACCGGCGGCGCGGCGTTGGGCACGCCGCCTTTGCGCGAGTCTTTGATAGCTTTCTTGATGTGCGCGGGCGCTTTGAAACCGTATTTGTCTTCGTAGTTGCGCGTGTTACGCAGCGCGTAGAAGTCGAGCGCGTCGCGTTCGCGCGAGCGATACCAGGTTTCGTAGGCGAGGCGATTGTAAGCCATGAACTTCTTCTGGTCGCCCGCTTTCTGAGCCTGAGCCGCCGCTCTTTCGTAGAGCGTGGCCAGAAAATGCAAGCCCAAATCCTGCGACGACTGCTGTTCGAAGTCGCGTTCGGCTTTAAGCTGCGCTTCGATGGCGGCGGGCGCGTCGCCGCGCAGTTCGAGGACTTGCGCCGTCACCGGCAAACCTTGCAGCGTATATTTCGGGTTGGCGTTCATCACGCCCACCATGTCGGCAATGGCGCCTTCAATGTTGCCCGCTTCCATCAGTTTCCAGGCGGGCATGTAGCGCGCCGTAATAGAAATGTAGGCGCCCACCGGCTGGTCTTTGCCAGGCTGCCCCGCGATTTCCTGGCGCGCGGCGTGGGCCGCCACCATTTTTTCGATGTCGGGGATCAGCTTTCGAATTTGCGTTTTGGTGGTCGCGTCGCCGCCGGTGTAGAGATTGACGATGGCGGCGTAATTCGAGCCGTAGCGCCGCCAGTAGGCGCCCGCCGCGTCGAGCTGGGCGCGCTGCTCCGGCGTCGTTTTCATCAGTTCGTTCGCGTAATAATCGAGGGCTTTGTCGAACTGGGGAATGCGCTCGTAAAGATGGCCGATGGTGCGTCCCATCACGTCCAGGCCCTGCACTTTGACGGTTTTGCCGTTGGCCTGGGTCTGCTCGACTTCGCGGGCGTCGGACTTGGTGCGCGCGATTTTGTATTTTTCGAGGGTTTCCTCGTCGTATTTGCCGGCTTTTTCGGCGCGCGTCCAGCCCCACTCGAACCACAAACGATAGGTGTCGGGGTTCAAATTGGCGCCGCGCTTGAGATAATCTTCGCCGGTGTCGGTCGCGTTCTGCTGCGCCGCGCGAATCGCACCTTCGCCCTTCTTTTTGTAGTCGGGGTTGGTGGGAATGTCAGCGTAGATGTTATAAGCCCAGTGCCAGCCCGCCGTTGACCAGGCGTCGAGGAACTGCGGGTCGAGCGTCACGACCGCTTCCATGAGCGGCACCTGTCGTGTGAAAAGGCCCTGATGCCAGTATTCGTCGGATTTCATCCACAGCAGGTTGGCGACCTGCGATTTGAAGCCCGAAGCCAGTCCGGCCACCATCAGCGACGACATGACGGAAAAATCGAGCTTGACGCGATTCTGGTCTTCCGAACCGCGCGCCAGGCGGTCGAGCCACACCAGCGACGGGCCATACGCCTCGCGCTTGGCGGTGCCAGGATATTCGGCGCCGTTGCTGCGCAGCGCGACCAGCCCCGACTGTCCGAGGTTGTAAGAGATGAGCAAAGCTCCGGCGAGGCCTAAGACGCCCCATTTTTTGAGTTCCATTGATGAAATTCCTCTAAAACTCGCGGTCGCTGAACGCGAAATAAGCGACGCAGAGCAAAACGGCGGTGTAAATCGCGCCCGACGCGCCCGCTTTGGCGATGTAGTTGAGTCCGATGGGCAAATCGTTGACGAGGCGCTCGCGCACGTCGAAGCGGTCGAGGCGCGGCAGGACGAAATAAACCGAGTCCACCACGCCGCGAATCGCCGGAGAGAGCGCGGGTTTGACGGCTTCGCTCGCCGCGCCCCCGCCGCCCGCCAATCGCTCCCAATACGACGCCGACTGGCCCAGAAAATAAACCAGAAAGGCGGCGATAATGGCGGTGATGCCGCTCAAAAACTGCGAAAGCATGATGGCCAGCGCCGCCATTATCGACAGCGCCCCCAGATGCAGCCACATCGCTTTGCCCAGATTGAGAAGGTCAAAACCCAATCCCTGATGGCTCACGCCCACGCCATCGGCGAGCCACGCTTTACCCGCCCCTTCGCGCGAAATCACGAACCAGGAGTAGGCGAGTAAAAAGATGAGGCTCATCACCGCGAGATTCATGAGAAGTGTGAGCATGAGGCCGAGATACTTGCCGATCAGAAACTCGCCGCGCGTGACGGGCTTGGAAAGGATCGTGAAAATGGTGCGCCGCTCGATTTCGGGCGGAATGAGCGCCACGCCCAGAAAAATCGCCGCAATGAGCGTCATTATCACGGTGAAGCCGAGGCCGTAGTCGCGCAGAAATTTTTGTTCTTCGCCAGCCTTCATCCAGGTGAAAAACGTTGAAACGCCCAGCATTACAATCGCGAAGCCGAGCAGATACGACATCCATTTGCGTCGAATCGCTTCCTGAAATGTCGTGGTGGCGATTGTCCACGCGGCGGGCGTCGAAAGCCAGATCAGAACACCCACCAGCGCGAAACCGAGCAAATCGAAGAGGGAAAAGTTGTCGGCGGCGCCGGAATCGCCGCGCGGCGAACGCCAGCCCACCAGGGCATACCAGATCGCCAGAAGCGCCACCAGGCCCAGTGCGATGAACTGTTTGGCGCGCCACGCGGCGGGAATTTGCACGCTTTCGTTGCCCAGTCGCGACGAAAGGACGTTTTGAGATTGAAGGGGAGGATTAGCAGCCATGAGATTGAAGGCTAAAGGATGAAGACTAAAGGCTAAATCACTTCCAGTTCTCGTAGCCCTGCTTGATTTAGCCTTTAGCCTTCATCCTTTAGCCTTGTCGTTCACCGTCCGTCGCTTTTGACGCTGCGCACGAAGACGTCTTCGAGGGTTTCGGAATAGCCTTTGACATCGAGGGTGCGCGCTTTGGAATCGGAAATGAAGCTCAAAACCTTTTGCAACCCTTCCGACGAATCGGCCTGGAATTTAATGTGGCCGTCTTCGCGCTCGAAGGGAATTTGCATTTGCGCCGCGCGCTCCAATGTGCCGTCGGCGAAGCCCTCGGCGAAAATATCGAAGTGCTGGCTGGGACCGACCAGTTCGGGAACCGTCCCGAATTTCACCAGTTGGCCTTCGCTAAGAATCGCCACGCGGTCGCAAATCGCCTGCACGTCGGCGAGCAGATGCGAGCACAAAAGCACGGTTTTGCCGCTATCGCGCACCGCCAGAATCGCGTCTTTCATCTGGCGCGCGCCGATGGGGTCGAGGCCGGTCGTGGGTTCGTCCAAAAAAAGCAGTTCGGGGTCGTTGAGAAGCGCCTGGGCGAGGCCGACGCGCTGCATCATGCCCTTGGAATAGGTGCGAATCACGCGATTGCGGTCGGCTTTATTAAGACCCACCATGTCGAGAATCTCTTCCGATTTGGTGCGGCGCATTTCTTTGGAAAAGCCGAAGAGTTTGCCGTAGAAATCGAGGACTTCGTAGGAGTTGAGGTGATCGTAGAAGTAAGGGCCGTCAGGCAAAAAGCCGATGCGCTGCTTGACTGCGACGTCGCGCGGCCCGCGCCCGAAAATCTCGACGGTTCCGCCCGACGGCTTAATCAAGCCGAGCAAAAGCTTGAGCGTGGTGGTTTTTCCCGATCCGTTGGGGCCAACGAGTCCGAAAATTTCGCCGCGCTTGACATCAATGGTGAGGCTCTGCAACGCGGTTTTGCCGGTGCGCGCAAAAGCGGCGCGGTAAGTTTTGTTGAGATCGCGCGTCTGGATGATGACTTCGCCCGCGCCTTCGTGGGCGGGCATTGTGATGGGCGCGGCTTGAACGGAATCAATGGGGGGAGACTGCACTTGGGTTTGTGGCATGGCCACTCCTTCCTGTGGAGAAAATGAGATGAGGAACACCCGAAATTATAGCAATGAGGCGAACAAAGCGACGCTTTGCGCCCCACGCGGTTGCTTTCGCCGCGCTGAAAAGACGGCAAAAGCGGGGCACTCAGTTGGAGTGCCCCGCTTTTTGGTCGTGATTCGAGAGGTGAACGGAAAAACTGCCTCACAATCAACGCTGCGAATCCAAGCCCAACGATAGCAGCGATTACGGAGTCTGGTTCTAACCTTGAGCTTCGGCACCGATTTGCGCCCCTGCCTTCGACTCATTTGGCTTTGTTGCGCCTTGTTTGGCCGCTTGATCTCGCTGAATATCTTTGTCCTGCTTCTTGAACCAAACTTGCAGTCCTTGCTTCCATTCTGGGGGAATACCAGCTTCCCCAGGAACAGCAGCACCAGGACGTTTCTGACCAAATAGAGTGCGTTCTCCGTAGAAATTCGTTTCTACAGGATCAAACGTTACACGACCATCATCCCAACCGTTGATGAGGAAACCTTTACCTCTGGAAGGATAGTCGGCAAATTTTTTATAACTTGCCCAAATGTCATGAGGTTTATCGGACGGTTCACCGGAGTAGACGTCACGACTAACCACAGTGCCATCCATTCGGAAACCTATCCCTATAGCCCAACTTCCTCGGCCATACATCTTTGGGCCGACGCCCTTATATTGGGTGTCCTGCATGAAAGGCTCGAACTCAGGAAGAGCGGATGCCGCCTCAGGCAACTGACCATTATGGGCAGCAATGTATTTTTTGAGGTTGGGATATATCTTCTCTCGATACTGCTGAACAGCAGCTTCGGCTTCGGCCCTCACTTTTTCTGGCAGTTCTTCTGGCCTAAGCCCCCCGCGCTTGCTGCCGTTGTTCAGCTTCGCCTTGTAGTTTTGCTCCTTATCTTGCTTCCAGGCAGCTTGAAACTTCTCGCGGCGCTCACGTTGTTCGGGCGTTTCTGGCGGCAAAGAACCTTGCGCCTGAGACGGAGACGCGTCTTGACTGTTAACTCTGTAGATGCAGAAGGTTGATGCCAACATGAAGGTTGACAAAGCCCAGAATATGGGGCGGATTGGTTTTTTCATTTAAATCTCCTTGCAAGACAAATATTGTCGAATGCAGTTCTGACTGGCCGTTAGGAGTTAATGTTACTCAGCATTTCTCCCTCGGCGTGCTAATTGTGCAACCAAAAAGAACGTCGCAAACTCCAGCCAAGGTGTTACAATTAGAACGCATTGCGGTATTCCCAGTCGTCCCACCCCCACCTATAGTGCCTTCAACGTAGTAGCGATAAAGATCCAAGGAGCAATCATGCATATAATTTCCCCTTGTCGTTCCCTTACAGCATTTAGGGTAGGTTGTAGCACCTGTAACAATCTCTGAGCGACATTTCGTAACAAGATGGCATGGATTGCTCATGCAATCTCCTGCAATTACTGCTTGGCTCCCAAGTGTAACGAACAAAAATAACGCTGAAAGAAAGAAAGAAGTGCCAATAAGGCGGCGTTCCCATATATTCATCTGGATTCCTTTAGGGCTTGTGTAAAGCCGTGTTTATTTCAGGTCGCGTTATAATCTACAGAAACCTGTTGATTGCCACGATCTGTTGAAAGTTCAATGCTCTCGCTGCCGTTGCCTTTGCTCGAGGGCGTCACTGAGACTGTGATGGTGCTGCTTCTCAGAGGCCCAATGGCCCTGGCTGAGGCATCGACCGTTGTGCAACCACATGTGCTACTCACAGATTGAAGATTGACAGTTGTCAAATGTGGATTGAATAGTGACAGACGACGCGTTGTCGTCTTGCCTTGTGGCACATCGCCAAGTTGCACAATTCGCTCAACCGCTAACGGTAACCCTCGGTGCCGGATTAATAAATTAATTGTATGAGGAAAGAATGTTCCACAGACAAAAATTATGAAAGCCGATGTTGTGACGACATGATGTAAGCGCAATTTCTTTCTGACCAGTCCACTATTCATAAAGTTACCGATCACCTCCATTATTCAAAGAGGATGCTTGGTTGATATGCAACCTCACTTTTTGTTCGAGGCCAGGAAATTGTGGACTTGTTACTGTAAGCGTTCCGCTAAAACGGTCTTGAACACCAATTGGCAACAGTTCGATGGTAACTTGCCGGTCGAAACAGAGACCGTTTTCGGCGCTCTGCCAACCATCTTTAAACGCCGCCCGGATTCGCGGATCGTCAACAGATAAGTTGACCTGAAGGTCACGAAATGCACGGATGTTAACCGTTGATTTCTCTTGAGCCGAAATGTTGAGTTGCGGTGGCCAACAAACAAACGGACTTACTTTCCAATGCTCGCTCCACCACAACCGCTCCGACGATTCAGAAACTGCGGCATCCAAACCCATTCTTGGCTTCACCTCGGAGAGAGCGGCATACTGTGCCAATGCCTTTTTGCTCCACTCCTGCGCTGACCGAAAATCGCCACTTCGGTAGTAAGAACTTCCCAATAGGCATGACACGATAACTTGTTTTTGCGGAATGGCCTCACCCTGGAGTTGAGAGGCGAGAAATTTGTGCGCTTCTTCATGCCTGTCCTGCTTGATAAGCAGACGGGCTAAACCCCATAAAGCCGCTTGCTTCGCCCATGGAAAATTGTGTTGTGCAGCTTTTCTATAGGACTGTTCTGCCTTGTTCTCATCTACTCGCGTATAGACCCATGCCGCTTCAACCTGTGCATCGCCCACCCACCAGTCGCTCTCATTGAGTAGTTCCGGCACCCGCAGCCACGCTTTAGCCGCCTCTTCCGGCTTGCCTTTGTCTCGATAAAACCAAGCCAACCTCTCGGCGGCTGCAAAATAAGTCGCAGGCGCGTTCTTGAGTTTCTTTTCCGGCATCGCCTGTGCCTGCTTTTGCCCGTAGGCTAAAACGCTTTCCAAAAGCGGCACCGCCCGCTCATCGCCCTGCTTCCCGTAATGCTCTCCCAGCCACAACCGCACCCGAACCGCCAAACTCTCCGGCTTCTCTTCCCACTCCTTCAGCCGTTCTCCGCCATGCTCCGCCAGCAACCCCGCCAGCGCCGCACGAGCGGTTTCACCCTGCTGCTTCACCAGGGGACTGCCTTTGCGCCCCACGACAACGCCGTTGGAGGTGATGAGATGCTCCAACGCGAAGAGCACATCTTCCACGCTGAACTTCCCACTCTCCCACACCTGCGCCGCCGTCTTGTCGCCACTGCCCAGCATCTCCACCCAGGGCAGCAGCCGCGCCGAACGCGCCGCAGAAGTCTTGACCTCCACTGCTGGTTCCTCCCCCACACCCAGCACCGGCATCAGGGGCGCCTCCGCCTGCGGCACTCGCGCCTTTTCCCTGGGCTGGGCCTGGCCCAATGAACCCGCCCCGCACAGCACCACGCCCGCCATCGCTGCCGGCAGCCACACCCGCAGACGCAGGTTCCACCGCACAAAGGAGGAAGAGAGTGGCCCCACAGGAATTGGGGAGAAGCAAAGCATCGACATGGGAGCAGGAGATTCAACAATTACTACGGTGTCGCGGCGGGAACATCGGACACTTCGGCAAAGAACGTCTTGAGCGGGTCTGCGCCCTCTCCATCACGGTAGAAGAGCAGAGCGGCATTGGCGCGCGCCACATCGCCATCGGTGGCCTTGAAGACGCGCGCCACCTCGCGCACCGACGCGGCAGACTTGGGGTTCTTCAACAGCAGTTCGCGTGCATCCAGCATCGCCTCGCGCGTCTGGCCCAACACGATCTGCATCGAGATGCGCGCCGGTGTCGCCGCCTTTTCCTGCTTCACCCGCGCCGCCAACGCCAACCGCACCGCATCGGGCAGCGCGGGCGTGGGCACTTCCTGCAGTGGATTGGGCGCTTCCGGCTGAGACTGCGCCAGAGCAAACGCGGTGGGCTTGTCCACCTCGCCTGCTTTGAGCCAGCCGTTCGTCACCTGAACCGTCGCACGCTGCAGGTCGGCTTCTTGAAACGGAGAAACGCGGAAAAACAGCGCGGCCCACGCCATCGCTTCGCCCTCGCGTTTGGCATCGTGGAGCGTCTCGATCATCATCGTGTAGTAGCTCATCCAGTTGGCCAGAGGCGGCGCCGTCGCCAGCGCTTCGTGCAGCAGCGTCACCGCTTCATCCGGTTTTTGCAGAGCGCGCAGCGTCCGCACCGACTCACCTATCACTCCAGTCATCACCGGATCGAGAATGTCGATCTTGACCTGAGGCCACGCCTCGCGCAGCAGGGTGATGCCTTCTTCCGGTTTGCCCGAAGTGCGGAGGATCTCGGCCTGAGTCTTGACTGCGAAAAAGCGAAAGCGCGTGGCAGGAAACCGCCGCACCACCCCATCAAGGGCTTCCAAAGCGCGTTCGGGGTTGGCGCGGTCGTGACGGTAGAGCATGAGGGCCGCTTCGGTGGCAATGTCGATGAGCAGGCGTGAGTCGCGCCGTCCCTGCTGCTGCTTTAAATACTCTTCGAGCAGGCTCGCAGCCGCATCGGGGTTGCGAGCGATGGCGGAGCGGAAAGAGTGGAGAAACTCGCGGCGAATCGCCAGGTTAGGCGTGGCTTTGGCTGCGGGCGTGCCGCCTTCAGGTGCCTCCTCGTCCTGGGCGTGCGCCAGGGGTGCCAGGCCCAGGAGCAGGATGGCTCCCAGGGGTGCAACGGCTTTGAAGCGGAAGTGTGGCATGGCAAAAACGACTCGACCCTGGGGCGAAATAACTGTAATTCAATCGACTTGACACTATCTTAGCCGCCTGGTCTCGGCCTTGACACCCCCCCTCACGATAAATACTAATTACAGTCATTAAATTATAGTAATTGTATCTTCTTGTCTTAGTTCTGGGATATAAAACACCAACTGTGCAGTCAGGAGGACAAACGGCAATGGGGTCAAGAGACGCCGTTTTTCTCTTTCATCTGGTTGAGAATTACGCAGTTGAATTTGCGCGCCAATTTTTTCAAGGGACTGACGCCCTCTTCCTATCTTCAAAATCCTGATTGGAAGAGGCGTCAGCCCCGCCTCTTTGGATACGATCTTAACCAAGATTCTCAACTGCAACTGTCCCATTCGTCGTGGTGCGAAAACCTGGTGAGTCGCAGTTCATTCCTTGGGGCACAGGTGGTTTCGGTATAATTTTTTCGGCTCAAGCCTGGCCTTGGTGCCAAATTCAAGGAGTTCCCCTTGCGAAATTTTCGCTTTTTCGGCCTCGCCCTGCTCTTGGCGACGACCTTTTCGGGCGCGGCGCACACTCAAACCGCGCTGGGAAGCGCGGTCACGCTGCCCGTCGATGATTTTGAAAGCGGCGTCGCCGCCTGGACGCGCGGCGATAAAAATAACGTCGGTTTAGCCGATATCGTCGCCACCAAATCCAGCAGCGGGGTGAAATGAGCGAGGGCTTACAAACGGTGATTGAGCAATCTCGTCAAAATTCCAGGCAGCGATGAGTATGCAACTCAACACTACCCACACCGCCGGCTGCCTCGACTTCATGCCGCAACTGCCCGCCGCGCCGGTTCATCTCATCGTCGCCGATCCGCCGTATTTTCGGGTGCTTCTCCAAGAAGCGTGGGACAATCAGTGGCCCGACGAAGCGGCGTATCTCGATTGGTCTCTGCGTTGGCTGCGCGAGGCGATGCGGTTGCTCGTGCCAGGCGGGTTGCTCTATGTTTTCGGGCAGGTCGGCAAGCGCGAACACTTGTGGCTGCATTTGCAGTCGCGCGCTTGCGCCGAGTTTTCGTTTCACGACCTCATCATTTGGGATCGGGCCGTCGGCACCAACGAGTGACGCGATTCGCTGACTCGGCAATCGCGCGATGTAGAATTACAACTATTGAATGAACAAAAGGCGGCAAAATCAATGATTTTGCCGCCTTTTCGTTTCCCATTCTCAACCCGCGCCGCCGCCCGCGTTGCGCGCCGATTTCGCCACGACTTGCATGAAATCGTCGTTCGATTTGGTGTTTTTCAAGCGGTCGATCAACAGCGTCACCGCTTTGTCGTTGTCGAGTTGCGCTAAAGTGCGGCGCAGATGGAAAATCGTCGCCAGATCTTCCTTGCCGAGCAGCAAATCGTCGCGGCGCGTGCCGCTGCGGTTGATGTCGATTGCCGGAAAGATGCGCTGGTCGAATAGGTTGCGATCTAAGACCAAATCGAGGTTGCCGGTGCCCTTGAACTCCTCGAAAATCATCTCATCCATGCGGCTGCCGGTATCAACCAGCGCCGTCGCCAGAATGGTGAGGCTGCCACCTTCTTCGATGTTGCGCGCCGCGCCGAACATCCGCTTGGGCCGATACATCGCCGCCGGATCCAAACCGCCGGAAAGCGTGCGGCCCGATGGCGAAACCACCAGGTTGCTCGCGCGCGAAAGTCGGGTAATCGAATCCATCAAAATCACGACATCCTGCTTCATTTCGACTAAGCGCTTGGCCTTTTCCATCACGATGTCGGCGACACGCATATGATTGTCGGGCATTTCATCGAAGGTCGAAGCGACGACTTCGGCAGTTGTGGAGCGCGAAATATCGGTCACTTCTTCGGGCCGCTCGTCAATCAAAAGCACAATCAATTTGACATCGGGATGATTTTTGGCAATCGAATTGGCGATGTTTTTGATGAGCGTCGTTTTGCCGGCTTTGGGCGGCGCGACGATCAGGCCACGCGAACCTTTGCCGATGGGCGAAATCAGGTCGATAATGCGCGCCGTGATGTTGGTCGGCTCGGTTTCGAGGACGAACTTTTCGGTTGGGAAAATCGGCGTCAGCTTCTCGAAATCCTTGCGCGTCTTCATCACTTCGGGCGACAGCCCGTTGATGGATTCGACCCGTAAAAGTCCGTGAAAACGCTCCATTTCCTTGGGCGTTCGCACCGTTCCCAGCACCAAATCGCCGGTTTTGAGGTTGAAGCGCTTGATTTGCGACTGCGAAACGTAAACGTCGCCATCGGCGGGCAGATAGCCCTCGCAGCGCAAGAAACCTTTGCCGTCGCTGAGAATTTCGAGCGTGCCCCGCTTCAAAATCGCGTTTTGCGAATAGGCCTGCGCTTCAAGAATAGCGTAAATCAGCGCGTCTTTGTCTTCGGGCGGGGCTTCGATGTTGAACTCCGCTGCCACGCCCAAAAGTTCAGGCATCTCCATGTTTTGCAGGCCCAGAATCTCGACTTCGCGGCGACGCTGTTGCTGTTGTTGGTTGTAGCCGCCACTATCGCCGCCGTTTGGCCCGCCGAAACGACCGTTGCGATTGTTGAGAGCGCGTTCGCGGCGCATCTGATTGCGTCCGCGAAAGCGCGGACGATTATCGAAGCGGTCACCGTCGAAGGGCCGCTCGCCGCCAAAGTTTTGGCCGTCGCCGCCTTGCTGCTCGCCATCGTGAGCGCGATTTTCGGGATTGGGAGCGCCGCCATCGCCGTTTTGTGGGCCGCCGTCGCGCGCGAATCGCTCGCCGCGATTGTCGAAACGACCGTCGAAGCGCGGCGCGTTGTCCCTGGGTTCGCCCTCGCGGAAACCGTTGTCTCTGGGGCCGTTGTCTCTGGGGCCGTTGTCTCGCGGGTGGTCGCGCGGCGCGAAGTCGCGGCGCATTGTTTCGCCATTTTGAGGCGGCGCGGGCGTTTCGAGCGGCGGCGCGACCGAAACCGGCGCGGCGCGCTCGATTTCGGGCGCCGGATGCGAGGGCGCCACGACAACCGGCACAGTTGGGACGCGCATGGTTTCGACCGACGCCACGACAACGGGTGCAACGACGACCGGCGTCGCTTCGACGCGCGCGGTTTCAACTGGCGCGGCGGCGCGGCGCGGCGCGCGTTTGGGTTTGGCGGCGCCATCGGACGCGGCGCCATCGGACGCGGCGCTATCGGACGCGGCGACATCGGCCAGAAGCGTGGGCTGCTGCGCGTCAGCCTCACTTTTCACGGTGCGGCGACGGCGCACGACTTTGGGCTTTTCGGCAGGCGCCGCAGCGGGGGAAACGGGGGTTTCGCGGGTTTCTTCAGAACTCATACAAACTCCAGACGCGGCACTGCGCGTTGAAAAAATAACTCACCTGAAATTGGGGAAATCGAGTCGCGATTGAAAGGGTGTTGTAGAGCAACAGCGCGGACGATTTGAGGGAAAAACAGCTTGAAAAAGCGACTTTCGCGGAGAAAAAATCGGAAACGAGAAGGTTTGGATGGAAATATCTTGGAAGCGAGTGTTTTTCGCGTTCCAGCGTGGGTGGGGCAGGGCTATAACGAACGGCGACGCGAGAGGTTTAGCAATTTATTTGCCGCCGTAAACTTCGGGCCGCAGCACGCCGACATAGGGGAAGTTGCGGTAGCGCTGCGCGAAATCGAGGCCGTAGCCGATGACGAACTCGTCGGGCACTTCAAAACCGACGTAATCGACCTTCACATCGGTCAGGCGGCGGCTGGGTTTATCGAGCAGAGACGCGACGCGAACCGAGGCGGCGTTGCGGTTGCTGATGTTGTCGAGCAGGTAATTGAGCGTGAGACCGGTGTCGATGATGTCTTCCAGAATCACGACGTGGCGGCTTTCAATGCTTTGATCGAGGTCTTTCATGACGCGCACCACGCCCGACGAGCGCGTGTCCTTGCCGTAGCTCGAAATCGCCATGAAATCGAGCGAGCAGGGCACGGTGACATGGCGCAGCAAATCGCCGGTGAACATGAAGGCGCCCACCAGAACCGAGATGAAAATAGGGTCTTTTCCCTCGTAATCGCGCGAAATCTGGGCGCCCAGTTCGGCGACGCGCGCCTGGATTTGTTCGGGCGCGAGCAAAATCGACTCGACATCGGCCTCGGAAGGGCGCACCTCGGAATCGAGGTGGTGGGGACGAAACGGCTGGGAATTGGCGGTGGACATGGAAAGTCTGAGAAGAGGCTCAGGAGGTTTCAAAATCGACGGGCTGCGACACCAGTTTCAAAATCACGGTGCGGAGCAGGGCGACTTCGCTTTGCAAACGCTCGTGGCTGTGAACCAGGCGCTCGAAATTCTCTTCCGGCGTGGCCCCGTCAAGGAGCAACGGTTCGTGATGTGCGCCTTGCTGCACGCGGCGCAGTTCTTCTTCGAGCGCCTGTCGAAAGGCGTGAACGACATCATCTTCGTGGGCGGTGGCCATGAGGTTCTCCTTGGGGTTGTTTAGGGGCGGTGTTATCAATTTTCGTTCCCGATGGGCGCGGTGAGGTGCGCTTCAATGGCAAGCCAGACGCCTTCAGGATGGCTCATTAGATCACGGTTGGAAAAGCGCAGCACTCTCCAGCCGTTGTCCTGCAAAAACTGGTCGCGCACGGCATCGTATTCTTGCTGTTCGTCGTGAATGCGACCGTCCAATTCCACCACAAGCATCGCCCCAACACAGGCGAAATCGGCGACATAACGCCCGATGGGATGCTGGCGCCGGAATTTGAACTCATCCAGTTGCCGGTCGCGCAGCAGTTTCCACAAAACGCGCTCGTAGGGCGTGGAAACGCGGCGCAGTTGGCGGGCTTTGAGTGTGGAAGCACGGTGCATAGCGGTGAGATGGACGAAAAATCAGTTTGACCCCCCTCTCCCTTCGGGAGAGGGACGGGGTGAGGGAGAAAGTGGGGGTTTCAAAGATTTATGAGTAAGTTGAGGAAACTGCGAGTTTTTCCCTCACCCCGTCCCTCTCCCGAAGGGAGAGGGGGTCAGACTCCTACCGCGTCCATTCACTCCCATTCAATCGTCGTCGTTTTGCAAACCAAATAAGCGACCCTGAGACTCGACAATATCGCACCCATCTTCTATCCAGCACATCACATTTTTAGCTTCGGCTATCGACATTGGTGAGACTTTCATAATTGCTTTGACTCCTTCGATGACGGAGTTGGTGCGATGTTTGGTTTCCAGATAAACCTCGCGTAGTTCCTCGAAATTGGAAGGCTTTTCCCACATATCTACTCCCATTCAATCGTCGCCGGCGGTTTGCTGGTCACATCATAAACCACGCGATTCACGCCCGAAACTTCGTTGACGATGCGGTTCGAAATCTTTTCCAGCACTTCGTAGGGAATGCGCGCCCAATCCGATGTCATGCCGTCTTCGCTCGTCACGGCGCGCACCACCACGGGATGGGCGTAGGTGCGCTGATCGCCCATGACACCGACCGAGTTTACCGTCGGCAGAAGGGCGGCGAAACACTGCCAGATCACGCGGTAAAGACCCGCTTTTTTGATTTCCTCGATCAAAATCGCGTCCGCCTCGCGCAAAACTTCCAACCGTTCGTGCGTCACTTCGCCGATGATGCGGATCGCCAATCCTGGGCCAGGAAACGGCTGGCGCCACACCATTTCGGCGGGAAGGCCCAACTCTTCGCCCAACGCGCGCACTTCGTCTTTGAAAAGGGTGCGAAACGGCTCGATGAGCTTGAATTCCATGTCTTCGGGCAGGCCGCCGACATTGTGATGCGTTTTGATTTTAGCCGCTTTGCCGCTCCCCGATTCGATGACATCGGGATAAAGCGTGCCCTGCGCCAGAAAATCGTGATGCCCAACGCGCTCCATTTCGCGCTCGAAGGTCGCCACGAACTCGTTGCCGATTTTGACGCGCTTTTCTTCGGGAAGTGTCACGCCCTCCATCATTTTAATAAAGCGCGCCGAGGCATCGACATATTCGAACTGAATGTCCTCGTATTGAGTGGTGAAGGCTTCCACGACTTGTTCGGCCTCGTTTTTCCGCAAAAAGCCGTGATTGACGAACAAACACGTCAGTTGCGGCCCAATCGCATGGTGCAAAAGCACCGCCGCGACCGCCGAATCGACGCCGCCCGAAAGCGCGCACAAAACGCGCTTGTCGCCCACGATTTCCCGAATGCGCGCCGACTCGGTTTCGATGAAATTCTCCATCGTCCAGTTGCCGGAACACTCGCAAGGCCCGTAGAGGAAATTGCGGATGATTTCCACGCCCCAGGGCGTGTGCGTCACTTCGGGATGAAATTGCACACCATAAAGTTTCGCCTCGACATTCGCCATCGAAGCGACGGGCGTGGAAACGGTTTTGGCGGTCGAAACAAAGCCAGGCGGCGGCTCCAGCACCAAATCGCCATGACTCATCCAGCACAAAAGTTTGCGGTTGAGGCCGTCGTAGAGCGGCGCGTCGTCGGCGATGACGAGTTCGGTTTTGCCGAATTCGCGCTTGTCGGCGGGCGTGACGCGCCCGCCCAGCATATGCGCCATGACCTGATGGCCGTAGCAAATGCCCAGAATCGGGATGCCGGAATGAAAAAGCCCGTCGGCGCACTGCGGCGCCTCGACTTCGTAAACCGACGACGGCCCGCCCGAAAAAATCACGCCTTTGGGATTGAGCGCCAGAATCGCTTCGAGCGGCGCGTCGTGCGGCATGATTTCGCAATAGACGTGGCACGCGCGCACCTTGCGCGCGATAAGCTGGGCGTATTGCGCCCCGAAATCGAGGACGATAATGGTTTCGTTGGAGATTGCTTGCATCAAATGGAAATAAGGTTTAACCAAATTTTTCGCACAGCGCGGGAAAACGATGGTCTAAGTCGTCCTCTTCCCAAGGTTGTCCGGTTGGTTGGGGAACAGATTCGGAGTAGGTTCGCGGAAAGTCTTGCCCTGTTTTCTCTTGATATGCCTCAGCTATACAATAAGAAATGGCTTCGCACTCCGCTTCTTCCGGTTCGGCATTGTCGCCCGCACGTTCGGGATTTTCGATGGCCGCTTCAAAGTATTCCTGGCCCTGAGCGATGAGCCACCATCGAAAGTATTGAAAACCGTCGTCGGAGGCGCCGCCATTAATAAGGTAAGCCGCGCCCCATAAGTCCCAACTGTAGGCCAAACGCGAAAACTCATCAAAAATACGGCTGAATTCCACGATTTCTTCCGCGCTCAGTTTGGAAAGCAATTTTTGTAATTTGGCCGCTTGTTTTTCGCAGTCGCCAGCTTTATTTTTGCTTTGTTCGATGAGTTGCCAGAATTGAGCTTTATCCATGATGTTTAGCGAATGAAAATCACATCACAAACGCCCGCCGCGTGAACGGCGTCGAGTTCGTGATGGTCGGTGGAAGCGAATTGGCAGCCCAAACGCCGCGCTAAAGCGACTCCGAACGTATCGGCCAGCGACGTTTGGTGACTGACTTTCAAAAAACCGGCATCCTGTAGAAAGGCACGGTCGCTGTCAGCGCGCACTTCAACACCGTGTCTTTCGATGAAATCCAGGGTTTTGTCGGCGTGCGCGACGCCTTTGACGCGCAGAAATCCGTAATAGACTTCCAACAGGTTGACGGCGTGGATGAAACAGGCGCCTCGATGCTTCCGCAAAAGCCGGCGCGCAAACAACGCTCCTGGCTCGAAATCGACAATGGCGATGAGCGCACCGGAATCGAAAACAATCATTGGTTCTTTCCGCTTCCAAAGTGCCTTTCAAACCTTTCTTCCTCGCGTTTCAGATCTTCGCGCCGGTCTTCGTGAATCTGCTCGCTGATCAGTTTCGGACGCACCCCAGACTCAGGCAGAGATTCTTCCTGCTGGGCCGCGAACTCCCCCGCACCAATGAGAAATTGTTCCACGCTAAGGCCTTGTCTGCGCGCCGCATTTTTGAATTTCTCTTCAATTTCAACTGGCAATTCCAATACAACTGTCATGATGTCCTCCTGCCAAAGCTACGCCCCCTGACCCACTTTCTGCGCGAATTGATCGCGTTTCCCCTCCGTCGGAAGCGTGGGCGCGATCATTATTTCCACACTCTGCATCTCCCTCATCGTCGCCGCGCCGCAGCTTCCCATGCCCAACTTCAAAGCGCCCACGAAGTTCAAAGTGCCGTTGTCGGTGGTCGCGGGGCCGAAAAGAATCTGTTCCAGACTCGCTTTCTGCCCGACTTTGACCCGCGTGCCGCGCGGCAGATTCGCCGAACTCGTCGCCATGCCCCAGTGATGGCCCTTGCCTGGCGCTTCAAAGGAAGACGCAATCGGCTGGCCCATCATCACGCCGTCAGCGCCGCACGCAATCGCTTTGCACACGTCGCCGCCGGTGCGAAGGCCGCCATCGGCGATAATCGGGACATAACGGCCTGATTTCTCGAAATAATCGTCGCGCGCCTGCGCCGAATCCGTGACCGCCGTCGCCTGGGGCACGCCCAAACCCAACACGCGGCGCGTGGTGCAGGCCGCGCCAGGGCCAACGCCAATCAAAACGCACGCCGCGCCCGCTTCCATCAACTGCTTTACGCCCTCATACGTCACTGCGTTGCCCACAATCACCGGAACGCCCGCTTCGCGGCAAAACTTCGGCAAATCAATCGAGGTGTGCTTGGAGGAGCGAAATTCGAGTGTTGTCACCGTCGTGGCGATCACAATCGCGTCGGCGCCCGCTTCGATGGCAACGCAGGCGTTTTGAGAGCCGACTGGCGTGAAAGAAAGCACCGCTTTGCCGCCGCCCGCTTTGATTTCTTCGACTCGTCTGGCAATGAGTTCCGGCTTGACCGGCTCGCGATACATCTTTTGAATGAGCGGCACCACGGTTTCGACCGGTTCGGCGATGATCTCGGCAATGGCGGCGTTGGCGTCTTCGTAGCGGGTTTGCAAACCTTCGCCGTTCATGACGCCCAGCGCGCCCAGGCGCGACAGTTCACATGCGACGCGCACATCGACGGCGCCGTCCATCGCGGAGGCCAGAAAGGGGATTTGAAAGTTTAAATCGCCGATTTGGAGGCCGATTTGGATGTCGTCGGGGTCGATGTTGACCGTTCCTGGCGCCAGAGCGAGTTCGTCCAGGCCGTAAGCGCGCCGCGCTTCTCGTTTGCCGCCGATAATCATAAAAAATGTGTTCTCCAGATGAATTGAAACGCACGCCGAGATCAAAACCCTGGTTTTATCTCGCGCAGTGCGGAATGGTAATTTTCCGGCCCAGATTGTCCAAATTGCGGGGAAAGGGGCGGGGAAGGTGTTGCAAGACGATTTTCGCAGCGTCCCTGGTGCGCCGCTGCGAGGAACGCCAGGCGGAAAACACGGGAAAGACGTTCCAGAGATTTTAAACCGCCAAACGCCTCAAGTCAAACCGGAGAACGTTTCTACCAGGGCCATCGCATCAGAAATTGATTCACCGCCCTACGCAGAGGCGCAGAGAAAAAAAGAGGAGAAGCCCTGCCTTGGCTCCCAAACCTCGCTTTTCTTTGCGCCTCTGCGTAGGGCGCGAGAACTGAATGGCCCTGACGTTTCTGCTCCCCTCAATGTGCAACTCCAAAACGGGCCCGCTTAGAGAAAAATTTCGCAAAAAGCCAGCGCAGGGCAATGCGGCTGGGGTGCGGCGCTCGTCTCGCTCCCTGATCTGCATCGCGTCGAAAACTGCCCTCGCGTGAAGCTGGGCTTCAGTTGTTCGTTCCTGGCCCCACTTCTCACGGCACAAATGTGCCCCCTGTCGTGGGCGTTTTGTGGGGCCGGAGGGCGCCAAAAGATTGTCCCTTTGTGCCCTCGAAAACGGGCGCATTAGCGGACGCGGGTCGGGGTGCGGGCGGCGGATAATTTCTTATGTAAGCGGTTGTTGCAAGCATCAGCTTTTCCCAGAGACGCCGACAAGCGCGCGTTGGTGTTGACGGAAAGCCGAGCTAAAAAATTCTCTCAGCCGCACAGTTCATCTCCAGTTCGATTCAAGGAAAACCACATCATGAAAAACCTCAAGACCCTCTTCGTTGCCGCGGCTGCCGCCGTCGCCCTCTCCGGCGTTTCCCACGCCGACGCCTTGGTTGTAAACAGCGGCACACCTGCCGCCCCCGCCACCCTCAGTGCTTCGGGCACCATCGTCAAATACGTCCAGTTCACGGACCCTAAAGACGAGACTCGTGCCGTTGCGGTGGACCTGGGCGCTCCTACCTCTACGGACGTTGCGAAAAGCTCCGCACCTGCGGTCATCAGCTTCGCTGCCAATACCCACATCCAGTTGACCGTCGTAAACGGCGGGGATATGGCAACCGCAAGCAAGTCCGGTAAAGCGGACAGCTTGGTCACGAGGTTCATCGTTGGAGTTAAAGGTAGCGATGTCAAGGCAGGCACCACAGCTGTTGACACCTCCAAGGGTTTCGCAGACTTGGCGCCGACCCTGAAGGACGGCTCCAGCACCTTCACCTTCGGTCATGGCCCTGGCAGCGGCGTCCGCTTGAACATCGAGGCCGATCGCAAAGGTTTGGACGACCTCTTCGGCACCTACTCAACCAATGCCACCCTGACCTGGGCCGACCTGGACTGAGGCTGCCTCAAAGAGACGCATGACGGTTGCTGCTTCAGGAACTGCGCGTGCGACAAGGGGAAGAAGGAGGCTTCCTTCTTCCCCTTCTCTTTTAAAACCAACAGGTGAAAAATATGAAAAACCTCAAAAAATTCCTGGTGGCTGCCGCAGTCGCCTTCTCCGGCGTTTCCCACGCCGATCCGTTGGTTGTAAACACCAACACATCTGCCGCCCCCACCACCCTCCGTGCTGCGGGCAGCATCGTCAAATACGTCCAGTTCGTCGACACGCGCAACATTATCAATATGGACACCTTTGGCGGCCCCACCCATGAGGGTAAGTGGGAAAGCGTTGTGAACACGGGCGACACTAAACACAATGCTGAAATCACCTTTGATTCCAACACGCACATTTCGGTCACGATTGTCAATGGCACGCGGTTCGGGAGCAGCAGTGAGGGCATTCACCAAGATACCCTTATGCCAACCGAATTTCGCATTGGAGTGAAAGGTAATGACGTCCGCAAGGGTGATGGCACGCGCGTGGCGAGTAGCAATGTGGCTTACGCCGATCAGGGTTATACAAATGCCAGCCAAAATCGCATTAAAACGATTTCGTCCACCTACATTTTTGCCAATGGTAAGGGGAATGGAATCAGTGTCAACGCTCGCGCTGAGCGTAAAGGTCTCACTGACCACACAGGCCAGTATGTCACCGGCAGCACGAGCATTACCTGGGCCGACTTGAACTGACTCCCAGGTTCAGGTCGTTCATCTCAAGGTGGCTAAAGCGACTGACGAGGCAATCCTTGCCAGTCGCTTTGCCTGTAGCCCCACTCTTTTATAGCCTGTGAGAGAGTTATTGAATGGACGAGATGAAAGTAGGGGCAGGCAGCCCCCAGACAACCTCTTCATTTGTTGTCACGAGACGTTTAAAATCGGAAACCAATCATGCAAGCTCAAATGATACGGAGAATTCTGGCGGCGTTTGCCGCGCTTTTTGGAGTGTGTTTTCTGGCGTCCGGCGTCCAGGCGCAATCGTCGGGCCTGATGCTGACGCCCCTCAACCACACTGTGAAAGCCAAAGTCGGTTCGCGCCAGACTGTCACTTTCTCCTTTATCAATTCGTCGCCGCGCCCGCAGGTTCTGGATGTGCAAATCGTCGATTTGCTGCAATTGCCAACCGGAGGCGCCGATCTGCGCGACGCGGGCACGCTGCCCCATTCGTGCGCGCCCTGGCTGAGCGTGCCCAGCACGACCATCGCCGTCGGAGCGCGCCAGACCCGCACTTTGCCGGTGAACATTGCCATTCCTGGCGATGCGGCAGGTTCCTACCACGCGGCGATTCTGGTCAAGCTGCCCGAACCGGTGCTGCCGCCAGGCATGACGGGCGGCAAAGTGAGCGTGCAAACCCTGCTGCCGATTCATGTTGTGATTGGCGGCACCGAAAAACCGGCTGCCGAAGTGAAAAAAGCCGAGCTGGCGCCCGCCGAAAAGGTGATTCCCGCTTCCAGCCCCGCTCAAGCCGAAGAACTGCGCGGCAAATGGGCTTTGGTGCCCACGGTCGAAAATAGCGGCAACAGCATGGTGCGCGTCAAGGGCGATATCGTCGTCACTTCGCAAACCGGCGCACTGGTGGGCCGCTATCGCGTGGGCGATACAGGCAACAACGGCCAGCTCATTTTGCCAGGTGCTGCGGTTTCGTTTCCGATTTTGATCAACTCGACGCTGCCCGAAGCCAAATATCAGGCGCGGCTCAACCTCGCCTACACCGACAAGCTGGGCTACTCCATGCCGATGGGACTTTTGCCGCGCGTCGGGGGCGACCCCGCGAAGGGCGAAATCGAGCTGGGAAGCGTGGCGCGCACCGGTTTGCAAGCCTATGTCGAGCCGCGCGTGATGATTTCTTCCGCCCTCGCCGGCGCGGTGCGAACCGAGCGCGTCACGGTCGTCAATCTGGAGAAATTCCCCATCACGGTCACGGCGCGCGCTTCGGCCAGCACCATCGACGCCGACGGCACGCCCATTATCCTTCAGGATGCGGCGGCTCCCACTTCGTGGCTCACGCTGTCTCCGCCCTCTTTCCGACTTGGCGCCGAGCAGACTCGCACCCTCGTGGTGCGCCTCATGGCTCCGCCCGATGCGAGCGACCAGTGGGCTTTGCTGGAATTCGATTTCGCCTCGGCGAGTCCCAAAGTCGATCTCACTTCCACGGGCCGCTCGGTCGTGCTGCTGCGGAGCGCGGGCAACAAGGACGAAGCCAAAGTGAGTTTGCAAAGTGCCGCGCTCACCAGCACGCCCGATGGCCCCGTTTTATCGCTCGCCGTGACCAACCCAGGCGCGCGACCGGCGGCTTTCAGTGCGAGCAACGTCGAACTGACGCAGGGCATCGCCGGCGGAACCGAGGCCGGAAAACTGGAGCCGTCCAAGGCCGAAAGTTTGAATATAGGGGGCGAAACCAACGTCGTGGTGCTGCCTGGCAAGATGCGGCGCCTGGATTTTCTGTTGCCCAAAACCATCGACGCGGGCCAATATCTGGGCCGTTTGAAGTTGAATCCGACCAAACTCGCCGGAGGCCGTGCCAATGCCGCCGAGGAAGCGGCGCTGGAATTCAAACTGAATCTCGCTGCGCCCCGCGTAGAGAAGGCCGGTGGCAGCCGCACCGGTGGCAGCCGCAACGGCCAGGGCAAAACCGGCCAGACCCCCAAAGGAAAAGCTGCCGGAAAACCGGCTCGACCGGCTGCCGCCAAAACAGCGCGACCGGTCTCGAAAGCGGCTGCGAGACGGTGAGGGTGATGGCGCGACGTGAGCCGTTGCTGAATTTCGTCCCTTCGCCACAGCAACGGAAAAGTGGGGGAAAACTGTGAAACCTCGAATTCTTAAGCTACCGCTCTTTCTCTGGCTGCCGACAAGCGTTATCTGCACCACGGGAGTTGCCTCGGCGCAAAACACGGCAACTCCCGCCACTGCCTCGACTTCGGGTGCGACGCGAATCATCGTGCAGTTGGACGGCGCTCCTTCGGTTCAACTCGGCTTCTGGCCTTCTCCGCTGCAGATGCACGCCACGGTGAGCGGTTCGATTGCCCAGATGAGTGTGGGCACGCAGATGAGAGTCGCGCCGCAAGCGGTCAATCCGCTTTCGGCGAAGATGTCGTTGACGGCGGCAAACGTTTCCCCCGTGCAGGTTATTCTCACCGTTCCCGAACTCGCTCGCACCTCGAAACTGGACTACGCTTCCGTCAAGATCAACGGCCAGCCGATTGCCCTCGCCGGCAAGTGGGAAAGCGACCCGAGGATAGGGCCAAGATGCGTCCATCTCTTCTTCGACAGGTCGAAAATCGTTGCTATTCTGGGGCCTTCCGCGAGCCAGCAGGTCGTCACCCTGCAAATCGCCTTTGGTGGGGGCCATTTACTGGTGGCCTCCGACATTATCAAGCTGTGGTAGCAAACACTCAACCTGCAACACCACTCCATACCAACAAAGGAACCGAGAACGCCTGCCTGAAAAACGACTTTTTACAAGGTTGGGGGCAGACCTTTGCAACTCATGCCGACGAGAAACTTACTTTTACCTCCAGGAACTTCGCGCTGCTTTGCGCCGCGCTCACATGGTCGCTTGCCTTTGATGCTGGGCCTGGGGTGTCTGTTTTTGTCGGCATCGGGCGTGCCCACCCAGGCACTGACCCCGCCGCAACCCGTTCCGTTTGGCGTCAAGCGGCGCGAGCGGCTTCATCCCCAGCACCGGACGCGCCCCCAGCGCGACACCCGCGCCTCGGCGTCGAAAACTTCTCCCCGTTTATCTTCGCGCCCTCTTCTGGCCCAGGCTCCCGCCGCGCCCGCGACTTCCGAACCAGCGCCGGTCGCCGCGCCGCCGCAACCCGCCGCGAGTAATGCGCCGGTCGCCGCCCCAACCGCCGTCGAACCCGCCGTCGCGCGCAATGAGAAGGGCGAGCCGCTGGTCACCAACGTTTTCGCCGATACCGAACTCAAACAGGCCCTGGCCGACATCAGCGCCCAAACCGGCGTCACCATCGTGGCCGACAACACGGTTCAGGGCATCGTCACCGCCGATTTGAAGGGCGTGCCCTTGGAACGCGCGCTCGCCATCATTTTGCAGTCGGGCGGCTACGCCTTCGCCGCATTGGACGGTTATTATCTGGTCGGGGCGCCTGTGCCCGACAACCCGAATTTTTACCTGCTGAGCCGCTTCGAGTTGGTGGAACTGCGCCATGTGCGGCCCGAAGCTGTGCTGGATCTGCTGGCCCTGCCCTATGGCCGCTATCTCAGCGCCGAGGGCGCGGTTCCCGTTCCACCGAGTTCCGCTTCGGGGGCATCGACCTCTTCGCCCTTTGCCGCGCCGCGCCGCATCGGTTTGAACCGTTCGCCGCAGGTGACGACGCCCGCTTCGGGAATCGCGGCGCCGGCGGAGCCGATGCGAATCTCCATCACCGCCCCGCCGCTTCTCATCGAGCCGATTAAGGCCGCCATCGCGCGACTTGACCAGCCTCGCACTCAGGTCGTTATCGAGGCCGCCGTTCTGGAAATCTCCGAGGAGGCGCTCAAAGATTTAAGCGTCAACTTCGTGGATCGGCTTTTTGGCAATCGCAACGTCGCCATCAACACGGCGCCCGAAAGCCAGAACGTCACCTTTTCGTCGGTCGCCACCGACGACATCATTCGCCTCACCGCCCTGGTGCAGCGCGGTGTCGCGCGCCTGCGGGCCAATCCGCGCCTCGCCACTGCCGAAGGCCAGACCGCCGAAATTGAGGTCGGGCGCGAAAGCTATTTTTCGATCAACACCGGCTCGTCGGCGTTTCCCAACAACACCCTGGAAGTGATTCGTTCGGGAATTTTCCTGCGCATCACCCCGCGCGTGCTGGAAGGCGAGCGCGAGGTCGTGACGCGGCTGGAGCCCGAAGTGCGCGACGTCACGGGGCGCGGGCCCAACGGCCTGCCCGAAATCACTTTCCGCCGCGCCGCCACCAACCTGCGAGTGCGCGACGGCCAAAGCATCGTCATCGGCGGCCTGATCAACGAGTTCACCTCCCAGGCGCGCACCAAAATCCCGCTTCTGGGCGATATTCCCGTTCTGGGCAGAGCCTTTCGCGGCACAAGTTCGCGCCAGAATCGCACCGAAACCATTATCATCATCACCCCGCGCATCCTGAGCGACAACGTCCCGCTCGATGGCATCGGCTCGCCCGTTTTGCGCCAGGACGTTTTGAACCTGCGTTCCGGTCAGACACCCGCGCCGTTTGCGTTTCCCGCCACGGAGAAAAAACCACCCCAACGGTAGCTCTAAAAGTTGGAGAATCCCGATGAAAACAACCGTTCAAACCTGGGCGCTGAGCTTCTTTTTGTTCGCTGCGATAGTGGCGAGCGCCGCGCCGTCGTCTGCCAATATCGTCGCGTCGGCTTCGACCCAGGAATTTATCAACCTCGATACCAGCGACCTCACCATCGATTGCGGCGATTTGGGCGGGCCTGGTTTCTCAGGGCAATTCATCAGCACCGATGAGGCCGGCATGGAAGTTCATGCCAATGTGCCGATGAGGGTGACTTACGCCAGTGAATCCGGCCTGCACAATGGTGTCGGCGAACTGCCGACCTGGGTTCAAACCAGCGCCCAGGGCAAAGGACAATTGGGCGGCGTGACGTTTTTCTCTCCCAACGATTTCACTCCCTACGGTGCGCTGCCGCTTTACAAACTCGGCGATCCCATGGGGACGGTTGTTTTCGACCGCTACGCGCTTTCCTCGGAAACGGCGCCAAACTCGGTCAAAAAAGGCTTTAAAATTCGTCTGGTGGCACTTCGCAATGGCCTGAGCGACCCTGGCGGACATTACAACGCGCAAATCGTGGTGACCTGGAGCCGTCTGTAGAGCGGCAGATACAAAAGCCAAAAAATTTAGGACTTACGCACGGGCTATGTTCGCTCGACTGAAGTCGGCGCTATGGGCACCTTCGGTGCTAACTTCCCGCCTGCGCGGGAACCACGCTGCCTGGTTTCGGCGCAGGCCGAAAGTCAGCCGCAGGCGGGGCACCCTCTGGGTCAGCGCCGACTTCAGTCGAGCGAACTCTGGCGCGCTTGCGCGCGGCTTCGTGACGTGTTAATTTCGATGGTTATCCACCAATGCGTGAAATACTAATCATCGACCATGGCCGAACTTCCTGAGGGCACAGTCAGTCTGCTTTTCACCGATATCGAAGGCTCGACGCGGCTCGTCTATCACCTGGGCGACCGTTATGCCGAGGTTCTGGCCCAGCATCGCCGCTTGCTGCGCGCCGCTTTCAAGGCCCACGGCGGGCAGGAGGTCGATGCGCAGGGCGATTCGTTTTTCGTCGCTTTTGCCCAGGGCGGCTGCCGCCGCCGCGCAGCGTGCCCTGCACGAGCACCCCTGGCCTGAACACGGGGCGGTGCGGGTGCGAATGGGGCTGCACACGGGATGCCCGACGCGCATCCCTGGCGGCTATGTGGGCGTGGACGTGCATCATGGCGCGCGTTTGATGGCCGCCGGACACGGCCTACAGGTGCTGGTCTCGGAAACGACGCACCATCTCACCGAAAACGAGCTGCCCCCCGACGCGGGGTGGCGAAGCCTGGGGCGGCACCGGCTCAGGGACATCGCGCGCCCGCAGTCCATTTATCAACTGGTGATGGCGGGTCTGCCCGCCGATTTCCCACCGCTCAAGACCATTGATTTGCGTCCCCATAACCTGCCTGCGCTCGTTTCGGCACTCATCGGGCGCGGCCAGGAAACCGCCTTCGCACAGGCGCTACTGAGCCGACCTGAGGTGCGTCTGGTCACCTTCACCGGCATCGGCGGGACGGGCAAAACGCGCTTGAGCTTGCAGGTCGCCTCCGATGCGCTGAGCGACTTCGAGGACGGAGCTTTTTTTGTCGAATTGGCGGCGGTGAGCGATCCCGCTCTCGTGGTCGCGGCCATCGCCCACACCCTGGAAGTGAGTGAAGTTGCCGGCCAGCCGTTGCTGGATAGTCTGAAGCATCATCTCAAAGAAAAGCAGATGCTCCTCGTTCTGGACAACTTCGAGCAGGTTGTCGCGGCGGCGCCCGTCGTGGCGGAACTTCTGGCGGCGTGCCGCAAACTCAAGGTGCTGGCGACCAGCCGCATGAGGCTGCGTCTGCGCGGCGAATATGAACTGCCGGTGCCGCCGCTTGCGGTGCCCGATCTCGATGATTTGCCGCCTGTGGAGGCACTGTCGCAGGTGGCGGCGGTCGAACTCTTCCTCCAGGGGGCACAAGCGGTGTTGCCGTCTTTTCGCTTCGATGAGGGCAGTGCCGCGCCGGTTGCGGCGATTTGCACGCGCCTGGACGGTTTGCCCCTGGCCATCCAACTGGCTGCACCGCGCATTCGGCTCCTCTCGCTAGGGGCCATTGTGGCGCGCCTGGACAACCGCTTCAAACTGTTGACTGGCGGGGCGCGCGATCTACCGCAACGCCACCAAACCCTGCGCGAGTGCATCGCCTGGAGCTACGATCTGTTGCCCCAAAGCGAACGAACCCTGTTCCGGCATCTCGCCGTTTTCGTGGGCGGCTGCACGCTGGAAGCGGCGCAGGCCCTGGACAACTCGCCCGACAGCGATGTCGGCGATGGCTTGTTTTCTCTGGTGGAGAAGAGCCTTTTACGGCACACCGAGCAGGATGGAGAGCCCCGCTTTTCCATGCTGGAAACGATCCGCGAGTTTGGCGTGGAGCGGTTGGAGGCCGAGGGCGAATTGGAGTTGTGGCGAGGCCGGCACGCGCGATACTTTCTCTCGTTGGCCGAAAAGGCCGAAGCTCAACTGAGCGGCGCGGCGCAGGCCGATTGGCTGCGCCAACTCGCTGAGGAACAGGACAACTTGCGCGCGGCGCTGAAATGGTCGCTTCAGGCCGAGCCGCCAACGGCGCTGCGGCTGGCCGGTGCGCTCTGGCACTTCTGGGAGATGCGCGGTCATCTCGCCGAAGGACGAAACTGGCTGGACGAGGCCCTGAATCGCAATCAGGGCGCTCCCGATGCGCTCCGCGTGCGCGCTTTGACGGGAGCCGGCAAGGTGGCGTTTTTACAAGGCGACTTCGCCGCCGCGTCAGCGCTTTTGCAGGGGGCTCTGGCAGCGGGACGCGCCCTGGGTGATGAGCGCAGTGTCGCCACGGCTTTGCTTTACAGTGGCCTTGTCACCACCTATCAGGGTGACTTCCATCGAGCGGAGGCGTTGATCGAAGAAAGTCTGGTTCTGCTGCGTCGCCTGGGCGACCGCACCGGCACTGGCGCGGCGCTTTTGCACTTGAGCCACGCCGTCATCCAGTCCGATGTCGCGCGGGCGCAGCACCTGCTCGAAGAAAGTCTCGCCCTCGCGCGCGAGATGGACGACGACAACGGCACTATCATGGCGCTGTTTTTCCTGGGCGATGCCGCCTTTCTGAGCAGCGAGTGGAATCGCGCCCAGGCGCTTTTCCATGAATGTCTGGCCCGCGCGCAGCGCAGTGGCAACGATTTGGGAATGGTTTACACGCTGTGGGGACTCAGCCATACGGCGCGCGAAACCAGAGATTTTTCCGGCGCCCGCCAGCGCTTGCGAGAAATGTTCGCCCGACTGCAAGCCCTCGCTCATGGCTGGGGTTTGGCCTTCGCGTTGGAATCGTGCGGCCTTCTGGCCGCCGCCCAGGGATGTCCCGAACAGGCAGCCCAACTGATGGGCGCGGCGCAAAGTCTGCGAGAAGCCATCCACTGCCCTCTGGCCCCCAGTTATCACGCCCTCTACGAGCGCCACGCGAACCTCGCGCGTGAAGCCCTGGGCAAAGCGGGTTTTGAGTCGGCCTGGTCGCAGGGCCGCGCCATGCCGGTAGAACAAGCCCTGCAACTCGCTTCAAGCGGCGTTGGCGCCTCAATGGAGGCGTAAGCTATTGCGGTTTTGGGACGAAGTGAGAGGTGGGTAGGGATATGGCAGGCCATGTCCTTCGGCCCATTCTTACGCCTTCCAAGGACAATGGGCTGCCACTTATATGTGTGACTTTTTGTTGAACGTGAGATCTCGTCATTGCGAGGAGGCACGACGAGGAATCGGTCTCAGTCTCCACCCCTTTGGGCCAAAGTCGGTCGAAACTGCGGCTGATTCCTCGGTCGCTGAGGCTCCCTCGGAATGACAAGCGCTCCTATCCCAGAACAAGTCACACATTGCGTGGCAGGCCATGTCCCTGCGAGACCCAGAAATCAATTCAACTGAGAAGCGCTTTAACTGCCATGAACGTGGGCGAGACCGTGCCGGTAAGCGTAAACCACCAGTTCAACCTCATTGGCCACCCCCAGTTTGTTTTGGGCCGAAGCCAGAGCGTTTTTCACTGCGGCACCCTCCAGGCCCAGTTGTTCGCAAACCTGCGGGCGCTTGACGCCACCGCTCAGCAAAGCGATGATGTCGCGTTCCTGGGGCGTGAGCAGGGCGATTTTCTCGCGTTCGGGTTCGGGTTGCGGCGTTTGGCCCTCGTAAACGCGCAGAATGCAGGAGAGCAGCGCGTCGTTGGAGTCGCCCTTGACCACGACGGCACTGGCTCCCAGCGCGAAAGCCTCGTGATGGGTCTGTTTGTCGGGCGCGCCGGTGAACACGATCACCTTGGCCCCGCTCACTTCCAGGAGGCGGGGCAGAAAGTCCAGCCCATTGTCCAGGCCCAGCTCAATGTCGAGCAAAATGATGTCGGGCTGTCGCTGCGAGGCGAGTTCAAGCGCCTCCATTCCGTCTCGCGCTTCACCCACGACCTGGAGGAGAGGGTGCTGGTTGATGATCAGGCGCAGTCCCTGGCGCACCAATTCATAATCGTCGACTAAAAGAACGCGGATGCAAAGAAGTTGGGAGGCGGTTTCGGACATGGCTTTGGAAAAACGCCGCCAACCGGCTGCGAATGAAATCAATTTTGGCGTGTTTCGCCACTTCGCGTGCCGTCGAATCCGCCCTTTTTGTGGGGCCTCATCCGCCAGTTATGGGGGCACAAATGTGCTTTTGCGGTGCCGGTAGAGGTCTATGTTCGGAGCTTCGACTCGATGAGAAGGTGGCGATAAGCGTAGATGACCAGTTCCAGACGGTCGGCGACTTCCAATTTGCCGAAAATCGAGGTGAGATGGTGGCGCACCGTGGTTTCGCTGAGAAAGAGGCGCTTGGCGATGTCTTTGTTTTTCAGGCCTTCGCCGATGAGCGCAATCACTTCCCGTTCGCGGGCGGTCAGCAGGGCGATTTTGGCGGCTTCAGGGTCGCTTTTCTCGTTCCCGCCCCGCCGCAGTTCGCTGATAACGGTCGCCGTCATGGAGCGATCCATCCAGATTTCGCCCCTGTTCACGCACTCGATGGCTTTGAGAAGAACCTCGGAAGCGTGGTCTTTGAGCACGATGCCCATCGCGCCCAGCGCCATCGCCTGGCGCGGGATTTCTGGGTCGCGCATTCCGGTCAGAATCAAAATTTTCGCCTGCGGATGGAGCGATTGCAAAGGCGGAATCAACTCCAGTCCGCTTTCTCCGCCGATGTCGAGGTCTAAAAGAATGACATCGCAGGCAATTTGAGCTTCCAGCGCTTCGCTTTTGTTGCCTGCCTCGCCCACAACTTCAAACCGAGGGTGATTGGCCATCAGCATCACCAGCCCCGCGCGCACGATCATGTGGTCGTCAATCACGAAAAGCCGAATGGGAGAGGTGGAAATTGAGGACATATCGTGTCTTAAAAGCAAGTTGGAATGCAGCTTGGAATGGTCGAAGCGCGGCTCAAAGCGGGATTTGGATGGTCACGACTGCGCTGCCGTCTTCACGGGCTTCGACCCCGACGCTTCCGCCCAGCGCCCGCGCCCGCTCGGAAAGTGAAACGGGAAGAAAAGTCGGGGATTTTTGGGCCGCCTCGCCGTGGGATTTTGCCTCGGCGGGGGCCAGGTTCTCGATGCGAACCACGAAACAGGGATCATGCATTCCCAGATGTATCGTCGCCTGCTGCGAAAAGGTGTGGCGGTGAATGTTGCTCAGGCCCTCGGCCACCATTTGAAAGATTTCCGCCGCCAGACGGTCGTGGATGCGAATGTCGGAATTGGCCTTGACCTGCACCTCGATTCCGGTCGCCGTGGTGAATTTGGCCACGAAACGCCGCACCGCCGGCAGCAAACTGCCTTCACGCTCGCGCGAATCCTTGAGCTGGCGCACATAAGCGCGCAGTTCCAGAGTTCCGGCCCGACACAAATGGTTCAGGCGTTCGATGTCGGGCATCAAATCGCTTTCTCCCACTGCGGTTTTGCGGCGCAGCGCCTCAATGCCCATCTGGAGGCCGATGTAAGGCTGAATAATGCTGTCGTGAATATCGCGCGCGATGCGGCGGCGCTCTTCCTCCGCCGCGTCGCAGGCGAGGCGATCTACCAATTCGATGTTTTTGAGAAGCGGAACCAGATGCCCCATCACCTGCGAAAGGAAGTCGATGTCGCTCGCGTCGAAACCGCGCGAGCGGGAAGTCAAAAATATCCGTCCCGATTCGTGGGTGTAGAGCGGCAAAGGCACGGAAATAAAGGCATCGTCCTCCAAAAACCCGTTCAATTTTTCATCCCGCCCCGCCCTGGAAGCGATTTTGCGGTTGGTTTGAACGTCGTAAATCGAACAAAACGGCGAGGGGGAGAAGAGGCCGCGCGAGCGACGAATCATCGCATGAGTTGAGGCCTCGGCCAGAAAGAGGGACGCTAATTCTTCAGCGAGAACACGCCGGTGGCTCGCGCTTTCGGGATCGAGGCCATCGGCGCGCCGCCAGTAATGGCGCTCATCGCTGGCATCGAAGGTGACGAGAAGGCAACTCTGCGCTCCGTAGAGCACCCGCAGCCGTTCCAGAATCGAGCCGATGGTGCGATCAACGCCAAAACGAGGGTTGGCAAGGACGTTGATTTCCCTGAGAAATCCAAGCTGTTGCTGAGGGGAAAGCCGTCGCCGTCCGGCGCGCGCCGAAACCGGCAAAAATTGAGCGAACCCCCAAACCTGCGCGATGTTTCGTTTCAATTCATTCACGGTCAGGCTCCCTGGACGGTTTAAAAAACGGGTTTCGGTTCGCTCTGCCCCGCAAACGGGCGCGGTGCCCCCAAGAGAAGGCAACAATCCCAACTGAGCCACCCCCCGCAACGGCTTGCCGAATTTGTGCATTTGCATATTCTCCCCTTGTCGAAAAACCACCATGACGGGCCTAAAGTGGCCCCTGGCCTCTGGAATGACAACATTGGCAGTAGCCAGTGATACGGGTAATGTGCGAAGCGACTGCTCGACTCCCACGCCCATTAAGGCGTGGGAGTCAAACTCCCACTTCCATCATTGACCGCCATTTCCTACCAGGGATGAAGAGCTATAAATTGAGCGGCGCCGCTTCGGTCAGCAGTTCCGCAGAGAACATCTGCCGCCGTAGGGAACGTCGCTTTGTGTTGAGGTGCTTTGGATTTTAACTCTGGCGTTTTGTTCTTGATGTAAGAAACGTCACAACCCACAGTGAATTTCTTCACACCTCGGCGCTCACTATCGGACTAATGTGCCAGATAGGCGTTGGACAGCCAGGCGAGACTATGCGGCGTTGTAGAACTTGCGCAGTGCGTCGCGCCGGCAAATCACCAGGCGCGCGCTGTCGCGCGACACCAGGCCGCGCCGGATCCACGCCGCGAGGAGTTTATTGACCTGCTCGCGAGTCGCGCCGATCATGCCGGCGAGTTCGGCCTGCTTGAGTTGAAAGGGGATCATCACCGCATCGGAGGGGTGCGAAGGGATGCAGGGCCGACCGTATTCGTCGGCGAGAGTGACGAGTTGGCGCGCGAGACGGCCCTGCACATCGAGTGTGGCCATCGCCTGCACCTGCGAGGTCAGAAGGCGCACGCGCTGGGCGAGCAGACAGGCGAGGTTGTAGGGGATGGGCGGCATTTCCCACAAAACGTTCCAAAAGTCGGCGCGGCTGACCCAGAAGAGCAGGCTGGGTTCCTGCGCAATAACCGTCGCCGAGCGGCCCACGCCGTCCAAGACGCTCATCTCGCCGATGATCTCGCCAGGGCCGCGCAAGCCGATCACGATGTCCGCCTCGTCGCTCTGTGCGCAGATTTTGACCGAGCCTTGAGCGATGATGTAAACGATTTCGCCTGGCTGTTCTTCGGTTGTGAGGGTGTGATTGGCGCGCACGCTTTGAGCGTGCAGCACGGCGCGCGCCTGCACAAGCTGCGGGGGCGTCAAGTTGCGGAAAAGGGGCAGCGCGTTGAAAAATGAGTCGGCGGCCTCATCCAAAGGCATCTTCATAGCTTCACCGTCAGCGCGCGAGTTTACTCGCCTGACTTCCATCCCATTGAATCGGCCAGGGGCTGGATCACATCTCAGGTCAGGAGATTGGCACCAGGAGACGCCGCCGCCAGAGAACGGAAGATTCCTCTGGCCCGAATACCCCTGGCGTCACGCGCCGCGCCGCCGTGGTGCGGAAAATGCGGAATACTACGAGCGAAAAACAACAGCAGGATTCGCCAAAATGAACGAGCGCATGGATGGAGAGCCACGCGACCAAGATCTCCTGGGGCCGCAGGCTGATTTGCAGGCGGAATTGAAGCTCCGAGAGCGGCAGCTGCATGCCATTCATCGCGTCACCGAGGCGCTTTTTTCCCATTCTCTGGTGGACGATATGCTGCGCGAAACCTTGGCCGTCGCCATTGAAGTGCTTCAGGCCGATGCGGGTTCGATCCAACTGCATGATGTGCCAAGCGACACTCTGGTATTTCGTCATGTCACCTATCCACAGGCCCATCACCTCATTGGGTATGGTTATCCAGCGTCACGCGGTATCAGTGGCCATGTCTTCGCCACTGCCAAAGCCGAACTGACCCATCGGGCCCGCGAAAACCCCAATTTCAACCGCGAGGTAGACCAAATCACGGGTTACCACACCGAATCCATGCTGACGGTGCCCCTCAAACGCCTGGGCGGACAACCTCTGGGCGTGATGCAGATTCTCAACTCACGCCATCGATTCGAGGAGCGAGATCTCAAGGTGCTCGAAGTGCTCAGCGCTCAGGCTGCCGCTTCTATCGAAACCGCGCGGTTGACTCAGAAAGCCAAAAAAGCCGAGATAGTGAATCTTTTAGGCGATATATCTCACGACATTAAAAATATGCTGACGCCGATTCAGTGCGGCCTGATGACTCTCTCGCCCATGCTGGATGGAATGTTCGAAGCATTCGATAAAGCCGGCGCATCCACACCGCAACGGGTTTCATGGCCAGAGGCGATCCAGGAAATGTCTTCGACAGCGCGCGACAACTATGGCTGGATATTGGAGAGCGCTCTGGATTCGGCGGACAAGCTGCACGCGCGCACCAGGGAAATTGCCGATGCCGTCAAAGGCGAAGTCACTCCCCCTTTCTTTGAGGAAGCCAACATCAACGACACGGTGCATTCGGTCGCGCTTGCTTTGCGCCCCATGGCTGAAGCCTCCGGCGTTCAACTGCATCTCGACCTGGATTCCCAGATGCCGTTCGCACACTTCGATCTCAGGCAGATTTACATTGCGCTGTATAACCTGACCAACAACGCCATTCCCGAAACGCCCGCAGGAGGTTCGGTCACGATTCGCACGCGAGCCCCACAGCCTGGGGAAGACACGCTGCTGCTCGAAGTGGAGGATACGGGGCGCGGCATTCCCGATCACATTAAATCCCGCCTGTTCACCGATCAAACCATTTCGACCAAGGCCGGCGGCACGGGGCTTGGCACCCGCATCGTGGCCGGTTTGATCAGCCGTCATAAGGGCACAATCGCGGTGAAGAGCGACACGGAACGCGGCACGACCTTTTCGATTCGCCTTCCCCTTTGATTTTTCCAGGAAAAAACCGGCATCAATTCGTCCGCGCCGGTGGCTCGCCTCTCAGGGCAATTGCATTAGAAAATTTCACCGCAGAGACGCAAAGGCGCAGAGAAATAGAGGAGTTACGCCGTTGAAAATTGGGTCGAGGTGGGACTCCTATCCTCTCTAAGAAGTTGATTCGGAAGTGCCCGTAGGGGCGTAGCGTGCTACGCCCAGGGCGTTGGAGAAGCCTTCAAATGACGCGCGCTCAGGGTTTTGGGCGTAGCACGCTACGCCCCTACGAGCACTTCCCAAACAGCTTCCAAAGAGGTCGGAGCGCGAGCATCCTTGCTCGCTGCCTGGTGCGAGCAAGGATGCTCGGCGCGCTGCCCCCCTCGCTCTGCGTCTCGATCAATACAACACCCGCCCCCCGTGGGGGTGTGGGTGCCACCCACCCACCCCCCCACATAGCACCTCCCATACTGTTACCTAGGTGGGGGGGCCGCCCCGTGCGTTGCGGGGTGGGGGGTGCGCTCTTGCCGCCCCCCGCTCCCAGAATCTCAAAGTTCGATTTCCTCTCTAATACGCTCTTAAAGCATCGAACACGGTCAAACTTTGCTCGAAACGAGCATTATCTCGATACTTACGGCATGAGCGAGCAATTCCCGAACGCAGGCGCGCAGCCCGATTTGCCAACCGGCATGTTGGCGCTGCTGTTCACCGACATCGAAGGCTCGACGGCGCTGCTGCATGCATTGGGCGAGGCTTACCCCGCGCAGCTCGAAGCGCACCGCCGCATTTTGCGCACCGCGTTCGCTGCTCATGGAGGAGTTGAGGTCGATACGCAGGGCGACGCGTTTTTCGCCGTTTTTCGCAGCACCAAGGGCGCCATTGCTGCGATTGTGCAGGCGCAGCGCGAGATTCACTCCTTCCCCTGGCCCCTGGGCCATCCGCTGCGCGTGCGTATGGGCCTGCACTGCGGCGAACCGGCGCCCACTGACGAAGGCTATGTCGGCATTGACGTGCATCGCGGCGCGCGGCTGATGAGCGCAGGGAACGGCGGGCAGGTTCTGCTGTCGGGCGCCGCCGCCACGCTCGTGGACGACCTGTCACCGAGTTTTGAGCTGCGTGATAGGGGCGAGCATCGCCTGAAAGATTTGCCGCGCCCCGAACACATCTTCGAGCTGTGCATCCACGACTTGCCGCATGAATTTCCACCGCTGCGCACGCTTGACAACCGCTCCCACAACTTGCCGGCGCACCTGTCGCCGATTCTGGGGCGCGAGACGGAAATTGAAGCGGTGCGCGCCCTTTTGCAGTCTGGGTCGCGCCTGACGACACTGCTGGGAACGGGCGGAACCGGCAAAACCCGTCTGGCTCTAGAAATCGCTGCCCTCACGCTGGGGATGTGGGAAGATGGCGTCTTTTTCGTGCCGCTCGCGCCGGTTCCGCCGTCCGATGCCGCTTTGTCGCCCCACGCGGTGCAAGACGCCATTGCCGGCGCCCTCGCGCGCGAGCTGGGTCTGCGCGACGACGGCTCGCAAAACGTGCAGGAACGGGTGGTGGCGCATCTCAAGACGCGCAAAATGTTGCTGGTGCTGGACAACTTCGAGCACCTGGTGGAGGGCGCCGCCATTGTGGCGCGCTGGCTGGCGCTTTGTCCTCAATTGCAGATTTTAGCCACCAGCCGTGTGCCGCTGCATCTGGGCGGCGAGCAGCAGTTTCCCGTCGCGCCCCTGGCCCTGCCCCAGCGCAGGCCGCTGCCGGATGTGACGGTGCTCTCGCAATATGCGTCGGTGGCGCTCTTCATCGAGCGGGCGCGGGCGGTCAAGCCGGAGTTTTCGATCAACGAGGCGAACGCGCCCGCCATCGCCGAAATCTGCGCGCGGCTCGACGGGCTACCCCTGGCTATCGAACTGGCGGCCGCGCGGGTCAAACTTTTGTCGCCCGTGACGATGATGGCGCGACTGGAAAAGAGCCTGTCGTTTCTCGTGGGCGGCGCGCGCGACACGGCGGCCCGCCAGCAGACCCTGCGCGCCGCCATCGCGTGGAGCCACGACCTGCTCGGCGACAACGAGAAGCGCCTGTTTCACCGTCTGGGCGTTTTTCGCGGCGGCTTCGGGTTCGAGAGCGCCGAGCAGGTCTGCGCCGTGCCGCTTGGAGATTCCCAGGCTCCGCTTGATGTCTTCGAAGGCATTGCCTCGCTGCTGAATCAGAGTCTGCTGGTGCGCCGCGACGAGTTGGACGGGCAGGCGCGCTTTGCAATGCTGGAAACGATCCGCGAGTTCGCCCTCGAAGAGTTGGAGGCGGCGGGCGAGGCCGAGGCGCTGCGCGAACGGCACCTGGAATGGTGCTTCAAGCAGACGCAGGAGCGCGACACCGAAATGAGCCTCGATCTCAGCCACGCGCTCTGGCTCTTCGAGGCCGAGGCCGACAACTGGCGCGCCGCCTGGAACTGGAGCATCGGGGCGCGGCCCGAAGACGCCCTGCGGCTGGCCACCAAGGCCGCGTTGTTGTGGAACCGCATCGCGGGCACAACCGAGAACTACGAGCGCCTGGAAGCCTCGCTGCGCGCCGCGCCCGCCGCGAATGTGAACACTCGCTGCCGCGCGCTGCACCGTCTGATTCAGACGGATCGCCACCGAGCCGACTGGGCGCGCTGCGGCCCGCGTATCGAGCAGCTCGAAAGTCTGGCGCGTGAGGCTCAATTAGTGGAGTTTCAAGCCATCGCGCTCGATCAGCGCATGTGGGATGAGATGCGCGCCGGTCGCCCCGAGGCGGCGCTGGAACTGAGCGAGTCCATCGTGGAGCTGCGCCGTTCGTGCCTGGAGCAGGCCCAGAGCCAGGCGCGTGAATCGAACGAAATCGAACGCTGCGAGCTTGAACTCAACGACTCCCTGATCCTGCAAGCCGAAATTCTGGCCAGGGTGGGCCGTTTCGACGAGGCGTGGGATGTCATGGAGAAAAGTCTGGCCGTGAAGCGCGTTGCGCGCGACGAAAGCGGCCTTATTTTTGGCCTTTACAAATACGCTCAACTTTTGGCGGCCAGCGGGCGCATCGCGGAGGCTCGCCCCCTCTTCGAGGAAGTCGTGCAGCGCGCCGAAAAGAGCGGTGACCGCTCCATCGTGCTGGCCTGGTATCGCCATGACGCGGCATGGGCGGCGCTGCATCAGGGCGACCTCTCGCGCGGGCGCGAACTGCTGCGTGATAGTTACGCTGTCCTTAAAGAAAACACGGCTGGAGGAGGCTTCCTGCCCACGCTGCACATCCTATCATGGCTGCACGGGCTGGAAGGCAACTGGCCCCTCGTCGCGCGAACTCTGGGCGCGTCGGACGCGTTGCGCGGGGAACCTTATCGCGACGATTGGCGCGACATCTTAGAAAGGCAGGAAAGTGCCGCCCGCGCCGCTCTTGGCGACCAAGAGTTCGAGTTCCAGCGCGCCTCTGGGACGCGGCTTGACCCGCAGCAGGCCATCGAAGCGGCGCTCTCCAGTGGATCGTAATATGAATTGAGGCCCATGCAATCAGAGCCTGGGGCGTGAGGGGGATGAGAGCGCCTATCGAGGGAAGTTGGGGCGGGCGCTGTGCAAAGCGAAGCAGCCTCAGAAGTTGTCGTCCTGGATGGTGAAGACGGGGTAAACACCGGCGGCGTTCTTCCTGATGAGGGTATCGAGCTTGACCGACTTAACGTGACCATCGCAGTAGAGAAGGGGGATGGTGTTCAGATGGCGCTCGACCAGGTAATCCAGATAGCGCAGGCCCGATGGGTCGGTGGCGACATCTGGCTGGTCGTCCTTGTTCTCCCACGCGAATTCGAAGTGGGCGCTGCTGTCGCCGATCCAGATGGTGCCCGCAGCGTCCTGGAGGGCGGCCAGGCTGGTGTTGACCTCACCCGCAGGCGACTGTTCCACGTCGGAGTCGCCCCAGTAGGAAGCGTTGATGGCGTAGGAGCCGTAATTGGTTCCGTTGCGGAACTTGTAGGCGCCGGCTGGAGCGGTGAAGGAATGGCTGGGGCAGTTGAAGACCTGCTCGCTCTTCACATAGGGGAAGATGGCGTCCATCCACTTATACCTGTTGGTCGGGTTGCTGCCCCCGTTGCCCACGCCATACCAGGCGCGCACGAGCTTGTCATCGTAGTCCTGAGTGTATTGCAGGAGGCTCAGCCCGATCTGCTTCAGGTTGCTCTGGCATGTCGAGCGCCGCGCGTTCTCCCGCGACCGCGCGAACACCGGAAATAAAATAGCCCCCAGAATCGCTATGATAGATATAACAACCAGCATCTCGATCAGCGTGAAGCCGCATCTCTTCGCGAAGCCCCCACGCCGCGTTAATGAAAATTGCATACAGAGCACCGCTATGTGCATACGTTGTTAAGTATCCCTATACCTCGCCAGGCTTAAGATTTTACGGCTAATTCACTGGATTTACGAGACCTGGCCATCTCAAGCCTCTGAGTGGACGCTACAAAAGTGGGCGCTGCCGCTTTAAAACTTCCATATCTTGCGCTGGCAAACCCCACCGCTTGACGTGGCGCGCGGCGCGCGGCGACACTTGCCGCGCCCAAAACGGCACCTTGGCGCTCGCAAACCGCCCAAAGTTATGATTATCGCCATCGACGGCCCCGCCGGAGCGGGCAAAGGCACGACGGCCAAACTGGTCGCCGCAGAACTGGGTTTCGCTTATGTCGATACCGGCGCCATGTATCGCGCCGTCGCTTTGCGCGCCCACGAACTGGGCTGGAACGCCCGCGACGATGCGCCTCAAATCGCTCATCTCGCGGAGTCGGCGCCGATTCGCTTTGGCGCGGGCGGCGCGCAGGTGTGGTGCGATGGCCGCGATTATTCCGCCATCATTCGCACGCCCGAAGTCGGTGCTCTGGCCTCGAAAGTGGCGACTTTGCCCGAAGTGCGCCACCATATCGTCGAGCGCCAGCGCGTCCTCGGTCTGGAAGCGCAAAGCGAATTTGGCGGCGCGGTTCTGGAAGGCCGCGACATTCAAACCGTGGTTTTCCCCGACGCGCAATTGAAAATCTTCCTCACCGCCACCACGCCGGCGCGCGCTCATCGCCGCCTTCAGCAGTGGGAAAAAGGTGGGCAAAACGGCGACCTGGAAGCCGCCACGCGCGACATCGTGGAGCGCGACGAGCGCGATTTCAACCGCACCACCTCGCCGCTCAAAGCCGCGCCCGACGCGGTTCACGTCGCAACCGATGATTTAACGCCCCAGCAAGTCGCAGCGCGCATCGTGGAACTGGCGCGGGAAAGAATGTCATGAGCGCCGAAACTCCGCCAACCAAAGCGAAACCCAAATTTCCGCGCCACACCTGGGTTTTTCCGTTTATGAGCGCGGTTTTTAAAATTTATCTGCGATTGGGCGGCTGGGAAGTCGTGGGGCGCGAAAATATTCCCGCGACGGGGCCGGTGATTCTGGCCCCCAATCATCAATCTTTGCTCGATCCGCCGCTTGTGGGCGTTTCATGCGGGAGATGGCCGTTTATCATGGCCAAAGCCGAGCTGTTCAAGGGCATCATCGGCTGGGCGATTGAGCAAATGGGCAGTTTTCCAGTCAGGCGCGGGGCGGCGGACAGGGCGGCATTCAAAACCGCCAAAACTGTGCTGTCGCAGGGCCATCCTCTGCTGATTTTCCCTGAAGGCACGCGCACGCGCACCGGCGAACTCGGTCCCGCCGAAGCGGGATTGGCGATGCTGGCACACTCCAACCAGGCGCCGGTCGTGCCGGTTTACATTTCGGGAACCGAAAAGGCGTTTTCGCCGCGACGAGGCGGGTTTCGCCTCGTCAAAGCGCGCATCGAGTTCGGCGAGCCGCTTTACTTTGAGGCGGAATACGCGCGCAAAGCCGACCGCGAAACTTTGGAGGCGATTGGAAATCGCATTATGAGCGAAATCGCCGCGATGCGCGACCGGCGTTGAAGATATTGGCCACAAAAGACACAAAAACACAGGAGTGGGCCGGAAAAAGTGACATTTTGGGTCTCCAATCCTCTCTTTCTGTGTCTTTTGTGGCTATGATTTCTTGGGGCGCACGCTGAACCTCACAGGGTTTCGCCCGTCTGCCTCGCCCGTCCCCCTTTGGATCCAATATGAAAAAATCGCTGTCACTCACCGCTTCCGTGCTGCTTTCGAGCGCCGTTTTGCTCCCTACCGCTCTTTCGACGGCGCGCGCTCAAGTCATTGCGCCCGTCGCGTCTCGTCCCGCCGCCTCGCTTTCCGAAGCCGAAATTCGCGCTCTGGGGCAGGGCGTCGCTTTTCCCTATGAACTGCTCGACAAAGTGCTGCGCGCCAATGTCGACAAAGAAGGCGCGGTGTTCTACGCCAAACTCAAGGGCAACAACGACCTCGAAACCTTTGTGCGCGCCGTCGCGATTGCCGATTTGAACCGCTTTCCGGCCTGGAAACTTCCCGCCGATAAGAACAATCCCAAAGCGACCGAAACTCTCGACCGCACGCCGGAACTGATGTTTTGGATCAACGCTTACAACGCGCTTTTCATTAAAGCCATCGCCGATGCCTATCCGGTTAAATCGCCTGTTCAAATCAAGGATTTGGACACCGCTAAAACCCGCGTTGTGGGCGGAAAATCCTACTCCTTTGCCGAGATGCGCCGCATTATCGCTGAAATGGATCCGCGCGCGCTCTTCGCGCTTCTCGACGGCACCAATTCCGGCCCGCGCGCTCAAAATTCGGTTTTTCGCTATGTCGGACTGGGCGCGCAGCTCAACGCCGTCATTTCGGCTTTCGTCAACGACCAGACCCGCGTTGCGCCGCCCCAACGACTGCAAAACACCGTCGCGGTTTCGCCCTGGCTGCTGAGCGTCGATGAGTATTTCAAGCCCAAAGGCACGCGCCGCAAACTGGATGGCATTCGCCGCCTGCTGGGTTCCTACACCGCGCGCGACAGCGACCAGCGCTACTTCAACGCCGGCGATTATCAAGTGCAGGCCATGCCCGCCAATTTGTCGCTCAACGAACAGTTCGTGCGGTAAGCTGAGAGGCGAGAAACGAGAGGCGAGAGGCGAGAAATTCCAGCTAAAACTTTCTCGCCTCCCGCCTCTCGTTTCTCGCTTCTAAAACCATGAATCTCGAACGTCGCGCCAAAATCATCGCCACCATTGGCCCCGCTTCGCAAAGTCCCGCCGTCATGCGCGCGCTTTTGCTGTCGGGCATGGACGTGGCCCGCTTCAACTTTTCGCACGGCGGGCCGCTTGCACACGCCGATCACATTCAAACCCTGCGCGACGTGGCGCACGAACTGGGCAATCCGCTCGCGGTTTTGCAGGATTTGCAAGGCCCCAAAATTCGCACTGGCGGACTCGCGGTGGGCGCGGTTGAACTGATCGAGGGAAAACCCTTTATTTTGACGACGCGGCCCGTCGCGGGCGATGAAAACGAAGTTTCCACGACTTACGGCGCTCTGCCGCGCGATTGCCGTCGCGGCGATGCGATTTTGCTGGACGACGGCAACCTGTCGCTGCGCGTTGAATCGACAACCGAAACCGATGTGAAGTGCGTGGTCGTCGATGGCGGGATTCTTAAGACCAACAAGGGCATCAATTTGCCAGGCGTGCACGTTTCGGCGCCCGCGCTGTCGAGCAAGGATAAGCACGATGTCGAATGGGCGATTTCCAACAAGCTGGATTACGTCGCGCTTTCGTTCGTGCGCCGCGTCGAGGACGTGATGGAGCTTCGCCAAATCGTCGAAGGCTCGATGTCGAACATCAAAATCATCTCCAAGCTCGAAAAACCCGAGGCGATGGATAATCTGGACGAAATCATCGCGGCGTCGGACGGCGTGATGGTGGCGCGCGGCGATCTGGGCGTCGAAATGCCCACCGAAGACGTGCCGATGCTGCAAAAACACATCATCAAGCGCGCCAACACGCTGGGCAAAATCGTCATCACCGCGACCCAAATGCTGGAAAGCATGACCGCCAACCCGCGTCCCACGCGCGCCGAAGCCTCAGATGTGGCGAATGCGATTTTGGACGGGACGGATGCGGTGATGCTGTCGGGCGAAACCGCGTCGGGCGCGCACCCCATCGAGTCGGTCAAAACCATGAGCCGCATCGTCCACAAAATCGAGACTTCGTGCGAAGACGGCTTGGGCGGGCCGCACCTTTTTGATTTCAACGACGACGATTTCGCTTCGGCGATTTGTCACGCCGCGTCCTACGCGGCGGGACATTTGAAGGTCAAAGCCATCGCCTGTTTCACCGAAATGGGCGGCACGGCGCGCAAAATGGCCAAATTCCGGCCTCCGGCGCCGGTGATCGCTTTCACGCCTCATGATTTCGTGGTGCGCCAGCTCAATCTGTCGTGGGGCGTGCGCGCCGAAGTGATAGCGCCCTCGCAATCGACCGACGAAATGATCGAAAAAGCCGATGTCGAACTCATCCAGCGCGGCGTGGCGAACGTGGGCGACAAAGTGATCGTGATTCTGGGCGCGCCGGTCGCGCTGTGCGGCTCGACTAACCTGATGAAGCTGCATCGCATCGGCGAAAACGACGTGCGCTGAAGGCCATAATCTTAAAAAAGGCTCCGTTTTGAGATGTTATAATGGGGGCCATGCTGAATCATTCCTTCTTTTCTCTCAGCAACGCTTTCACGAGCGGCATTTTGCTCGCAGTGTGCTGCGCCGGTTGCGGCGGCGGTTCTAATGGCGGCCCCAGTCCAAGTCCGACAGCAACCCCCAGCCCAACGGGAACACCCAATCCAACCGGAACCCCTGGCCCAACGGGGACGCCTGCTCCAACACCCGTTCCTACGATGGGGCCTGGCCCGATGGGGGGCAATCCCATCGTATTCGTTTCGAACCGCGACGGCAATTCCGAAATCTACCGCATGAACGCCGACGGAAGCGCCCAAAACCGTCTTACCAACCACCCCAGCGACGATTCGAGGCCCAGCCAGCCCCAGGATGGCAGTCGCATCGTCTGGGAATCGAATCGCGACGGCAACACGGAAATCTACGTCATGAACCGCGACGGAAGCGGCGTGCAGCGCCTCACCAACGATTCGGGTGATTCTGCTCCCCGCGACACCGCGCCCGCTTTTTCGCCCGATGGACGCACCATCGTTTGGGTTTCGTCGCGCGGCGGCAATGAAAACCTCTGGCTCATGGACGCCAACGGCGCCAACCAGCGTCAAATTACCAACTTTTCCGGTGTTGGGGTGCGCGATCCGGAATGGGCGCCCGACAACCGCCGCATCGCCTACGGATACGACACCGACCCCGACTTGGGCGGGGGCGGGACTCTGCAGATTATTGATGTGAACACGCGCGGCATTACGGCGCTGTCGACTACCACAGCTCTCTCTAACTCTATCCGTAGCCCCAGTTTCAACGCTGCGGGCAACAAAATCGTGTATACGGTCATTTTTCGGAGAACTGTGGGTATTTTTATAGTCGATCTCGCTTCAGGCGCCGTCACCAATGGCCCCAGTGGTGGGTCGGGCTTTCCCAATAACCCCTCGTGGAGCAAAACCAGCGATGTGATCGCTTTCGCGGCGTCGATCACAACCTCCAGCACGGACAGCGGCGTCCAAATTTTCGTTTCGCCTTCCACTTCGGGTGATGGCAGTCAAAGTCGTCAGTTGACGACGCAGGGCCAAAATTCTGATCCCTCGTTTTAACCAGCGCTCATCTGCTCCCAGCATCTGCTCCCAGGCCGTTCAGTTCGCGTAGAGGACGGTCGGAGTCGATGAACCGGTATCGCGGCGGCGAAAACGAGGTGCGGCGAAACCAATTCCCCGTCAACTCGCTCTTGCGCGCCGGCACAATCTCTTTTTTTGGTCAAAACCGGCTTTTATTTTCTTTCTGCGGGAGTTTTGTGTTTACGTTTGGGCCAAGATGGGTAAAATGAAGTTAGCTTTTCTATTTCTACCACTTCGATCAAAGGAGATTCGTGGCTTCAAAAAAATGTCCCAAATGCGGCGAAGATAATCCGGCGGAAGCCGTCATGTGTTGGGCGTGCTACACGCCGCTTTCGGGCGGTCCCGCTATGGCCGGTGCTGGTCTTGCCGGCGCGACCGGTTTCGCTGGCAAAACCTCGCTGGGCCAGGGCCCCGTTGGTGTGCCCGATGTCGGGGAAGCGCCGAGCAAAAAAGCCGTCGATCCGAAACTCATCGGCTTGGTCGCTTTTCTGCTCATCGGTGCCGTGGTCGGTTTTCTGATTAACGGCGGCATGAGTTCTACTGCCGGCACCGTCACTGCCGACACTGGAACCGAGGCGCCTGCCGATCCGGAAGCGCCCCCTCCGCCTCCGGTAGCGCCCCCGCCCCCGCTGTCGGTTGCACCCAGCGATTCCTCTGCGGCTGCTGTAGCGCCGGTGCCGGTGATTTTTTCGACAGTCACCTCTCCCAATCCGAAATTTGAGACCGGAACGGTGGGGATTTTGGTGCCGCCCAATAAATCGGGGCAGGCGGCCAGCTCCGCCAAATTCGTGCGCGACCAACTCGCGCGCAACGGTCGCTGGACCAGAATGCAGGTCGTCGTTTTCACCGACAGCGCCACCGCCGAGGCATTTCGAGCCTATCAAGGCCCGCGAGGCGGGCAACCGCTCTCCGCTAACGATTACCGCCAGCTTGCTACTCAGGGCGTTTGGGCGAACACGCCCGCCTTTTTGGAATCGAGCGGCAAAAAAGAAGTGGTTCACGTTCCCTCGAGCAACCCTAACGGCTGGTGGGGACGCTAAAACTTATCTTTCTTTTCCAAACGCCACGCCCGCTCGCAAGAGTGGGCGTGGCGTTTTTCATTCTCCCGTTTCATTAGACCTCTTGCAAAAGTGGTTTATAGCTTCAGATTCCGTCATCCTGAGCCTGTGAAGGATCTGGCGTGAGACTGTCATGGCAGTTAGGCCAGATTCTTCGCAGGCTCAAGATGATGAATCGTCCCACTTTTGACGACTTATAAAAGAGGTCTACTCTTACACCCTCACCCCAATCGCTTCAGAAGCGCGTTGAGAACGGCGAAATTTTCTGCCGTGCTGGGGATCGAAACCCACTCTTCGGGCGTGTGGGCGCCGCGAATGAGCGGGCCAAACGAAACCGCGTCCAGATCGGGCAGTTTTTCGCACAGCAGACCGCATTCGAGTCCGGCGTGAACCACTTCGATGTGAGGCGCTTTCCCCATCACGCTCTCGAAAGCGCGCATCGCAGTGTGGAGCAGTGGCGAATCGCCGCGCGGCTCCCAGCCAGGGTAGCCGTCGCGCGCTTCGATTCGCGCACCCGTCGCGCGGCCCAGATCGGCCACTTTCTGCTGCATCTCGTGGAGTTCGTCCGCCACGAAGGAGCGGTTGGAAACCGAAAAGGTGATTTCTTCGCTGTCGAGTTCGCCGTGAACTTCGGCGAGATTGGAGGAAGTCTGCACTTTGCCCTCGAATCGCGCGCTCATTTTCGCCACGCCGTGCGGCAAATCGCGCACTAAACCCGCTACTTGGGCCGTATGGCGCGCCGAAAGCGGAAATAGAGACCCTGGGACGCCGACTTCTTCGCATTCCAGGCGCAAATCGGGTTCAAAAGCGCGCCATTTCGCCTCGATTTCGCCCGAAATGCGCGCGAAAGCGGCGTCGAAAGCCCCAATTTGCTCCGGCGGAACGCAAACCACCGCGTTGGCATCGCGCGGAATGGCGTTGTGCGCCGTGCCGCCATCGAGCGAAATCAGGCGCAAATCGGGACAGTCTTCGCTCCCCGCATCCAGGATCTGGCCCAGAATTTTAATCGCGTTGCCCAGATTCTCGCCGATTTGAATGCCGGAATGCCCGCCCGCCAGCCCCGTGATGGCAATGGAAATAATTGGAAAACCGGTGGCCACTTTTTCGCGCTCGACGGGCAAAAACAGGTTCGTAGTCGCGCCGCCCGCGCAGCCGACGGTAATTTCATTACCCTCTTCCGAATCGAGATTGACCAGCAAGCGTCCGCGCACCAGTTCGCCATCAAGATGCGCGGCGCCAAGCAGTCCGGTTTCTTCTTCGACCGTAAAAAGCAGTTCGAGAGGCCCGTGACGCGCCGGCGGGTTGGTCAAAATCGCCAGCATTATCGCGGCGCCGATGCCGTTGTCGGCGCCCAGCGTGGTGCCTGAAGCGAAAATTTTGTCGCCATCGCGGCGCGGCAGGATCGGGTCGAGGTTGAAATCGTGCGTGACGTCGGGACGTTTCTGGCACACCATGTCGAGATGGCTTTGCATGACCACGATGGGCGCATCGGGACGCGCTCCGCGCGCCGCGACGCGCACGACGAGGTTGCCGCGCGCGTCGGTCTGCCACGTCGCGCCGTGGTTTTGCGCCAGGTTCTGCACGTAGGCACGCGCGGCGTCTTCGCGGCCCGAAGGTCGGGGAATGTGGTTGAGGGCGCCGAAATGCTGCCACACGGCGGCGGGTTCGAGGCCGAAATAGGCGGGAGGAAGTGGTGTCATGGAAACTGAAGGGGTCGCAGGTAGTTTGGCATTTTTGCAGCGACTAAAGTCGCCGCAAAGGGAAGCGAAGTCCGCCTGCGCGGACTGATGCCTCAACCTGCGAAGGCAGGTTTCGCCTTCCTTTGCGGCGACTTTAGTCGCTGATTTCCATGACTCGTTTCGAAACTCTTCACGGCTGTCTGCTCGGCGGCGCGGTCGGCGACGCGCTGGGGCTGCCGGTCGAGAGGTTGTCGCCCTCGCGCCAGCGCGCGCTTTATGGGCACATTGAGGCGATGCAGTTTTTGCCCTCGCGCGGCATGATCTCCGACGACACCGAACACGCGCTTTTCACGGCGCGCGCTCTGATGGAATCGAGCGGCGATTCGCAAAAGTTCGGGCGCCTGCTTTCCAGCGAACTGCGGCGCTGGATGCTGGCCTTGCCGCCAGGAATCGGCCTCGCTACGCTCAAAGCGGGCGTGAAGTCGCTGTTTTTCATCTCGAAAAGCGGCGTTTATTCGGCGGGCAACGGCCCCGCGATGCGCGCGCCGCTTCTGGGCGCCGCTCTGGGCGATGTCGTGCCGCAACTGCGCCATTATCTCGAAATCTCGACGCGCCTCACCCACACCGATCCCAAAGCGTTCTGGGGTTCGTTAGCGATTGCACTCGCGGCGAGTTCGCAAACGCAGGGCGACGGGCGTCGTCTGGTGCGCGAATTTGCCGAATGGAGCGATGATTCTTCGGAGGCGCTCGAATGTTTGGGGCTACTCAAAAAAGCGGTCAATGCGGCCTGGCGGGGGCAAAATACGGCGGATTTCTGCGCCGAAATGGGGCTGCACAACGGCGTAAGCGGCTATATTTTTCACACCGTTCCGGTCGTAATCCAGTGCTTTTTGAGAAACCGCGACGATTTTCGGGGTGGGATCGAAGAAATCATCGCCTGCGGCGGCGACACCGACACCACGGCGGCGATTCTGGGTGGCATTTTGGGCGCGCGACTGGGCGTCGAAGCCATTCCCCACGATTGGCGCGAGAGTTTGTGGGAGTGGCCCAACACGCCGCGCTCGATGGAAATTCTGGCACGCGACTTGGCGCGCAGTCTCGATGAGGGGCAGGCCCTGGTTGCGCCGCGCCTCATTTGGCCCTGGCAACTGGATTAGCAGTTCAACTGCCACTTTGACAGTTCGCAGAAATGCCGGTGAGATGAGAAAATCCTTCTCCCGCTTGCGGGAGAGGGTGCCTGAGCTCCGCGAAGGCGGGTGAGGGCCGGAGCGAAGCGACGGGAGCCACTCAAGGCAGGGTCGCAAAAAGCCGTCAAACTCCCTTCGCTTCCTCCATGCCCTTTTCCCAGTTGAAACTTCCTCTCGCCGTCGCCATCGGCACGTTTTCCTGGGCGTGCGCGTTCATCTCGATTCGCGCCGCCGTCGCGCATTTGTCGCCCGCGCACGTCGCCCTCGCGCGTTATCTGGTGGCTTCTCTGGTTTTGCTGCCCCTCTGGCTGTGGCGCCGCCCCCAAATCGCCGCGCGCGATTGGCCGCTTATTTTCGTGATGGGACTGTGCGGCTTCACCATTTACAACCTCGCGCTGGGCGCCGGAGAAACCGACATCACCGGCGGCGCCGCCGCGCTGATTGCCTCGACGATTCCCATTTTCACCACGATTGGCGCCGTGCTGTTTCTGGGCGAACGGGTGCCGCGCGCGGCGTGGGCGGGAATCTGGGTCAGTCTGGGCGGCGTTTTTCTCATCGCGCTGGGCGAAAAAGGCGGCCTGGGCTTCTCGTCGGGCGCGATTCTGGTCACTCTGGCCGCGCTGTTTTCGGCGGCTTATGGACTGCTGCAAAAACGCATGGTGACGCGCTATCACGCCCTCGATTTGACGACGGCGGCAATCTGGTGCGGCACTCTGGCGTTGCTGCCCTTCGGCAACGGCCTCCTCACCGAAATGCGCGCCGCGCCCCTCTCGGCCCAGCTCAACGTGTTATTTCTGGGCGTGTTTCCTGGCGCGATTGGCTACGTTTTGTGGTCGTATGCGCTCTCCAAACTCCCTGTCGCGCGCTTGATGAGCTTCTTGTATCTAGTGCCGGCGATTTCCATCACGCTCGGCTGGATTTTTCTGCGCGAATGGCCCGCTACGATTTCCCTGCTTGGCGGCACCATTGCGCTGGGCGGCGTGGTATGGACGAACTGGAGGAAAAATGAACGACTGGAACGCGAAATCTTACGATGAAACTCACGATTACGTCTGGCAAATGGGCGCGGGCGTGGTCGAACTTCTCCAGCCCCAGGCGGGCGAACTGATTCTCGATTTAGGTTGTGGAACTGGCCATCTCACGGCGCAAATCGCGGCACGCGGCGCGAAAGTCGTCGGTTTCGATGCTTCGCCCGCGATGCTCAAAACCGCGCGGCGCGAGTTTCCCCATCTCGATTTTCGCCTCGCCGACGCGCGCGATTTCGATTTCCCCGAACGTTTTGATGCCGTATTTTCCAACGCCGCGCTGCACTGGATTCACGAGTCGGAACTGGCGATTGAGCGCGTCGCGCATCATTTGAAACCTGGCGGGCGTTTCGTCGCGGAAATGGGCGGCCAGGGCAACGTCGCGGCGCTCGAAACCGCGCTGCGCGATGCGGCGCAGTCGCTTCATCTGCCGCCTTTCGAAGACTTCAATTATTTTCCCTCGGTCGGCGAATACGCGGCTTTGCTCGAAAACGGCGGTTTTGAAGTGAATTTTGCGACGCTTTTCGACCGTCCCACGCCGCTCGACGGGCCGCGCGGCGCGCGCAACTGGCTGGTTCAATTTCGCGGCGCTTATCTCGATTCGCTCCAAACCAAGAGGCGCGAAGCGGTTTTGGAGGAGGCCGAGAAGCGGCTGCGTCCGATTTTATTTCGCGACGGGCAATGGTTCGCCGATTATCGAAGACTGCGGTTCGTGGCGCGCAAAAAGGGGTGAAAACGATGGCGCAAATCAAAATTTACGGACTCAAAAGCGCGCTCGGCGGCCACCAGCGCGAGATTTCCGACGCGATTCACGCCGCCGTCGTGGAAAGCCTCGCCATGCCGCTCGAAAAACGCTTCCATCGTTTTTTCGCGCTCGAACGCGACGAATTTTTCTTCCCTGCCGACAGGAGCGACAATTATCTCATTCTCGAAATCTCGCTGTTCGAAGGCCGAAGCGTCGAAACTAAAAAGCAACTCATTCGCGCTCTGTTCGACCACTTGAACGGCGCTGGCTTCGCGCCGCACGATGTGGAAATCACGCTCTTCGAGACGCCGCGCGCCAGTTGGGGCATTCGCGGGCAGTGCGGCGATGAACTGGGCTTGAGCTACAAAGTCGAAATTTAACGAGTCCTTTATAAATTTTCATAATCTCTTTTCTTGAATTGTTCCGTATAATACGATGGTCAGAAAGCGCATGAATTGGTAGGCCACCATGAACGGATCGAGTGACGAGTTGCAGTGCCTCCTGCGGGACGCCTTGGAGCGGGCCGACCGGCTGCAAGAAGCCCTGATTCGCCGCGAGCGGCAAATCAGGGCATTGCGGCGCGTCAGTCAGGCGCTGGCGCTTCAGGACGGCGAAAAGCTCATCGGTCAGGCTCTGGATGTCGCGCTCGAAACGCTGCGTGCCCGCGCCGGCGCGATTCTGCTTTACGACGCGCCCGACGACACCCTGCTTTTTCGATATGTTCTGGGGCCGTCGGCCCAAAGTCTCACCGGAGCGAAAATGCCCGCCTCTCAGGGCGTGGCCGGACAGGTTTTGCGAACCGGCGCCCCCGAAGTCACGCGGCACGCCGCGCAGGTGGAAGGTTTTCATCTGCTGCCCTCTGAACACGCTTCGAGCGACGACGCCATGATTACGGTGCCGCTCAAGCGCGCGGCGGGCGACGCGGTGGGCGTGATGCAATTGGTGCGAAGCGGTGACGAGGGCGAGTTCGACGAGGGCGATGGGGAAATCGTGCAGGTGCTGGGCGCGGCAGTAGCCTCGGCGCTCGAAACGGCGCGCCTCACCGGACAGGCGCACCGCGCCGAAATCGTCTCCATCATCGGCGATATTTCGCACGACATCAAAAATATGCTCACGCCCATCCAGTCGGGGCTGTGGACGCTGGAACCGCTTCTCGATCATCTTTTCGAAACCCTGGAAACGGTGCGCGAGCAGTCGCGGGGCCGCGCCGTGCAAAGCGACATCGCGCGCAGCATGGAACTGGTGCAGGGCGACTACGGCTGGATTTTGAAGGCCGCGCACGACGCCTGCGACCAGGTGACGGCGCGCACGCGCGAAATCGCCGATGCCGTCAAAGGCGAACTGGCCGCGCCGGTGTTCGAGGAAGCCGATCTCAACGAGGTGGTGGGCGAGGTGGCGCGTCCGCTTTTCATGCTCGCCGAGCGCACCAACGTCCATCTTCACTTCGAATTAGACCGCGACCTGCCGCGCGCCGAATTCGACCGCAAACAGATTTACAACGCGCTTTATAATCTGGTCAACAACGCTATCCCCGAAACGCCTTCGGGCGGCAGCGTCACGATTCGCACGCGCGCTCCGCAGAACGGCGAAGACACCCTTTTGCTCGAAGTCGAAGATACCGGACGCGGCGTGCCCGAACACGTGCGCGCGCGGCTTTTCACCGATCAGGCGGTTTCGACCAAAGCCGGCGGCACGGGGCTGGGCACGCGCATCGTGGGCGGCGTGGTGCAAAGACATCAGGGCCGCATTGAAGTGAAGAGCGAGATGGGCGTCGGCTCGACGTTTTCGATTCATCTGCCCCTGCGCCACCGGCCCGAACCGGTTTCTCTGGCTCCCGAAAGCGGCCCGCTTCCGGTGCGGCGTCACAATTTGCCCGCCGCGACGACTTCGTTCGTGGGCCGCGAAACCGAACTGGCGCGCGTCCGCGAACTGCTGGGACAGGGCGCGACGCGACTCATCACGCTCACCGGCGCGGCGGGCGCGGGCAAAACCCGCCTCGCGCTGCAAGTGGCCGCTGAAGTGGTGGGCGATTATCAGGATGGCGTCTGGTTCGTGTCCCTGGCCTCGCTCGATGGTGCCGAGCGCGTCGTGCCCGCGATTGCGGCGACGCTGGGGGTGCGCGAACAGCCAGGCCACGACATCGGGGGCAGTTTGAGCGATTTTTTGCGTTCCAAACATCTGCTGCTGCTGGTAGACAACTTCGAGCGCGTTTTGGGGGCCGCGCCCAAGTTGTCGGGCCTGCTGGAAGCGTGCGAGGGCCTGAAAATTCTCGCCACCAGCCGCGCCGCGCTGCGTTTGCGCGGCGAGCGCGAAGTGATGGTTCCGCCGCTCGATGTGCCCGCGCTGAGTGCGCTTTCGCCGCTGCCTTCGGAGGCGCAGGTGCGCGAACTGGCGCAGAGCGCGGCGGTCGCGCTTTTCGTGGAGCGCGCGGCGCAGGCGCGGCCCGATTTCGTGCTTTGCGCCGAAAACGCGCGTGATGTGGCACTGATTTGCGCGCGTCTCGACGGTTTGCCCCTCGCCATTGAACTGGCGGCGGCGCGCGCCAAAATTCTTTCGCCCAGCGCGCTTCGTTCCCACCTCGAAAACCAGTTTCCCCTGCCAGGAAGCGGCCCGCAGGACGCGCCACTGCGCCACCAGACGCTGCGCGCGGCCATCGATTGGAGCTACGACCTGCTCGCGCCCGCCCAGCAGGCGCTGTTTCGCCGTTTGATGGTTTTCGAAGGCGGCTGCTCGCCCGAAGCCGCGCGCGCTGTTATCGCCGACGAACTGGGGTTGGAAGTCAGGGACGCTCTGGAACGGCTCTGCGACAACAGTTTGCTGCGCCACGCGCCCCAGAGCGACGGCTCGATGTGGTTTTGCGCGCTGGAAACCCTGCGCCAATACGGGCGCGAAAAACTGGAGCAGAGCGGCGAACTCGAAGCCTTGCAAGCGCGCCACGCGGCTTACTATCTGGGCCTGACCGAAGCCGCTCTCGCGCTTTTGCTCAAAGACCCCGATGCGCCGCCCGCGCCGCCAGGTTTACCGTCCGCCGAGGCGTCGCAGGCGCTGTGGCGCGAGTGGCGCGAGCGCGAACATCTCAATCTGCGCGCCGCCCTCAACTGGTTTTTGGAGCACGCCGGCGAGCAGCCGAGGCCCGAAGTGCCGTCTCACGGTGCGCTGCGGATGGCTTTTGCGCTGCGTCGGGTGTGGATGGGCGATTTGTGGACGGAGCGGCGCGAGGCTCTGGAGCGCGCCCTCAAAGCCAGTCCCGATGCGCCCGACGAGATGCGCCTTTCGGGAATGATGTTCGCCGGCGATCTGGCCGCGCTTCAGGCCGACACCAAACGCGCCGCAGAGATCGGGCGGCAGCTTCTCGACTTGAGCCAAAAAGTGGGCAGCCGATGGTCGCAGGCGCGCGCCCTGGGCCTTTTGGCGAACGTGGCGCTCGAAAACGGCGATTTCGCGCAGGCCCGCGCGCTGCACGAGCAAAGTCTGGCCATTCACCGTGAAATGGATAACGCCGCATCAATGTCGTGGTCGCTGTATTTTCTGGGCACCGTCGCCAAACGAAGCGGCGATGAGGCGGCTTCGCGCGACTACTTCGCGCAAAGCCTGGAGTTGTTCAGGGAAACCGAGGACACCGAGGGCATCGCCACCGCGCTTTATCAACTGAGCATGGCGCAATACCGCCGCGACGACCCCGCGCCGTCGCGCGCGCTGCTCGAAGAAAGCCTCGCCATTTTCCGCGAACTGGGCCACCAGAGCGGAACGGCCTGGACAATGGCCTTTCTGGGCCGCATGGCGGCGGACGAAGGCCATTTCGAACTGGCGCGCGAGCGGCTGGAGCAAAGTCTGGACATCTCGCGTCGTCTGGGCAGTCGAACCGATGTGCGCGCGACATTGAGTTCCCTGAGCGACATCGCACTGGAGGAAGGCGACTGGGAGCGGGCGCGCGTGGTTTTGCGCGAGTTGCTCGCTTTCGGCGCCGATTCTCCTCCGCGCGAACTGCTGGGCGGTTTCGCGCGGCTGGCGGCGGCTTTGTGTCAAATGGAGCGCGCCGCGCGTTTGCTGGGCGCGATGGGCGAGACCGACTCGCCCATCTCGGATCAGGCGCGCGTCGCCCTGGGCGACGCGGTTTTCGACGCAGCATTCGCGCACGGGGCCACGCTGACCCCCAAACAACTCGCGCAGGAGGCGCTCGCGATATGAGGAAACGACAGCGCACCGCAACCCTGTCGAGCCTCTGGAGCCGCGCCGTGCCTCGTCGCGGCTTCACACTTATCGAACTTCTGGTTGTCGTGGCGATAATCGGGATTCTCGCCGCGATATTGTTTCCCGTTTTTGGCCGCGCCAGAGAAAGCGCGCGGCGCACTTCCTGCGTCAGCAATTTAAAGCAAATTGGGCTGGGACTGCTGCAATATCTTCAGGATTACGACGAACGAAACTCCAAGATTTGGTATGGCAACCCCAACGCCTCCAATGCCACCACGAGTTATAAATGGATGGATGCCATCTATCCTTATGTGAAGAGCGAACAGCTCTTCAACTGTCCCAGCCATGTTTTGCCCCTCACTATCGGCACCAGCACCTTCGATGTCTACAAATTCCGCACCGGCAGAAACTGGGGCAGCTACGCGGGCAATAGCAGTTACTTCAAGGTGACGAGCAGTGGCGTCTCGACCAGTCCTTTCAACAATTCTTCCGTGGCGGCGTGGGAATCTCCGGCCACCACGATTTATGCGGCCGATGGCATGGGCCGCTACAACATCAGTTGGGCAGGCAATGGCAGCGATGGCCTGCCTGTCAATCCTCCCATCGTCGAAGGTTCGCCCCGCTATTTTCCCAGCAGATTTCAACTGGTCGAGCGCCATCTCCAAACCACACCCGTGCTGTATTGCGACGGCCATGCCAAAGCCCAAAGGCTGGAAAAATTGACCGTTGTCGGCACGTCGGGCTTCTATTCGGCTTTCACCGTGCAGGCCGACCCCGATTGAAAACCATGAAAATTTCTTCGTATTTCCTGCTCTGTTTCGCTTTGACCGTCGCAATGGCTTGCGGCGCGCAGAGCGACCAAAGCGCGCGCCCCGCCGCGTCGTTCACCGGCGATTTCGAGACCGGCGACATCTCGCAGTGGGAAGGCAGCGAAGCCGCGCGCGCCGATTCGATTCAAATCGTCACCGATCCGGTGCGAAGGGGCCGCTATGCCGCCAAATTCACGGTGCGCGCCGGCGAGCGCGTCAGCAACGGCAACCGCGCCGAGATTTTCCGCGACCACGGCGACAAAGCCGGACGCGAAGTGTGGTATGCGTGGAGTTTTCTCGTGCCGCGCGATTTCGTCGATGTGGAGTGGGCGCCCAAACTGTGGCAGTGCATCGGCCAGTGGCACGACCAGCCCGACAAAACCAAAGGTGAAACCTGGGCCAACTTCCCTGGCCGCTCGCCCTCGATTGCGGTCTATTACACCTCGAAAGGTGGCGCGAGTGCCATCGAAGTCTGGTATGGCACCTATGGCAAAGGCGAAGCGCAGAAAATCGTGGCGCGCGCTCCCATCGTCAAGGGCCAGTGGCACGATTTGAGGTTTCACATTCGCTGGTCGCAGGGTAGCGACGGCTTTCTCGAACCGTTTCTCGATGGCAGGCCGTTGATTGCGAGCGAAAAGGGGCGCGCGAGCGGGCCGAATATGTGGAATGGCGCCTCGCACTATCTCAAAATCGGGCTTTATCGCTCCGACCGCATCACGCCCACCAACAGCGTCTATTTCGATGAAGTGAGAATCGGCCCCAGCCGCGCCCGCGTCGAGATTCCCGCGCGCGGGGCAGGGGGGAGGAGGGAGGAGGGAGGAGGGAGGAAAGTTGCTGCCCCAGCGCGGGAGGTGGAGCGGCGATGAGCGCCCCACCGGTTCGATTCGGCGTTATCGGTGTGGGCGGGATGGGCGCCTCTCACGCGGGGTTTTTGGCCGAAATGCCCGAAACGCGCCTCGTGGCCGTCGCTGATATCGACTCTGGGCGCGCCGCTTCGGTCGCGCGCGCAACAGGCTGCGAGGCTGAGGCGGATTATCAGCAGTTGCTGGCGCGAAGCGACATTGAAGCGGTGATTATCGCCACGCCGCACCCGCTCCACGCCGAAATGACGCGCGCGGCGGCGACGCGCGGCATCCATGTTTTGAGCGAAAAACCGCTCGCCGCGTCGGTCGCGGCGGCGGATGCGATGATCGAAGCCTGCCGCGCTCACGGCGTGATGCTGGGCACGGTTTTTCAGCAGCGCACCGAGCCGTCGCGCCGCGCCATGCAAGAGATGATCGCGCGCGGCGAGTTGGGCGCATTGGTTCGCGTTTCGCTTTCCGTCACGCTTTACCGGCCCCAATCCTACTACGATTCGGCGCCCTGGCGCGGCACCTGGCGCGGCGAAGGCGGCGGCATTTTGATGCAGGCGGCCCACGCGCTCGACCAGCTGGTGTGGCTGGGCGGGATGCCCGCGCGAGTGCAGGCGCTGACGCTCACGCGGCTCCATCAAATCGAAACCGAAAACACCGCCATCGCGATTCTGGATTACGGCGGCGGCAAAGCGGGGTGGTTCACTATCTCGACGGCGGACACGCTGGGCGGCGAACGCCTCGAAATTTCCGGCGACAGGGGCGCTCTGGTGTGGGAAAACGACCGCCTGCGCCATTTTGAAGTGCCCAAACCAATGTCGGAGCATCTCCCCAGCGCGCCCTGGATGTTCGAGTCGCTGGGCGGGTGGTGGCGCGAGGTCGAAACCGCCGCCGCCGTGTCCAACGACCCGCAAAGCTACCGCGAAATCGTGCGCGCCTTCGCCCGCGCGGTGCGAAGCGGCGACGCTTCCGCAATGCTGGCAACAGGCGAAGACGGTTTGCGCTCGCTCGAACTGGCTAATGCCATCGCGCTTGCGGGTCGGTGCGGCGGCGCGGTTGAGTTGCCGCTCGACCGCGCGCGTTATGAAGCGATGTCGCAGGGGTTGTGCGGCGACTCGATAGCTGAAGGTTTTGGATCGCAGTCTTGCTGAAATGGCGGTGTGCGGATTTGTTGTGTTGCGGCGCGCAATGTTTAAGAAATTGTTACTTTGGGTATAATATCATCAACGACAGAGAGGAGAAAACCATGTTTAAATTGAACCCGTTTAAGAAGTCAGCAGAAGAACCGATGAAACTTTCGCTGGATACTATTCTGGATACTATTTTTGATTGCGCGGACAAAGACCAAGCGCACGAGGTCATCTTTGAGCCGCAGCGCGTTGAAAAGCCAACAGAAACTGAAGGTATTCCTATGCCTGTCGTTCCTGCTGGCAGCGTGGTGCTGTTTGTGTTTTATAAAGTTGCAGACCGTTTGGAGCATCAGTTGAGTTTCGGCGATGTCGTTAAAGAGGCACTCGTCGAGCAGTTGAAGAAATATCAGCGTAATGGCTGGCGTATTGCTTTCAGCCATACAGAACTGGGTGAGAAAGCCATAGCGCATCGTGTGTAAAAGCGGCCTCGCGTCTGAAACTGTCAAACAAGCAACACAACAAGGCGCTGCACCCGACCGCCTACAGCTTCGTTCCCTTCGCTCGTTCCTCGCTCCACTACGCTCCGGCTTTCAGTGGCGGGTGAGCTTGATCGTTCTACCGCGCCGCTTCAGAACCCCAAGCACGCCCCAGAGCGAGCGCCACCAAAAAAGTCATCGCCGCCGCCGTGCCCGCGACCGCCGCGTTGCGCTGGGGCGAGAGATTGGCGACCACAATCGCAGCCAGCGCCCAGATCAACGTGAGTCCGTAGCTTCGTTTGGCGCCGCTCGCGCGCGTGGCGCCCGCTCCCAGACCGCCCGCGAGAAGCAGAAACACGATGGCCCAGTTGTTTTCGGACAGACCGGCATCGCCCAGGCCCGCCGTTTTGAGTTCGGTCGAGAGGTTGGCAAAAGTGGCAACCGAAACCCAGCCGGCAAAAACGCCGACGGGAATTTCGACCAGCAGCTTTTCGGCCTGGGAAAGCGCATCGGGATGGCGCACGATGCGCTTCCAGGCCATTCCCAGCGACGCCAGAATCCACACAATGCACGCCACCGTCCCCCACGGCACCCTGAAACGCGCCATGAGCAGCCAGGCCGTCGTGGCGATGTAGGCCGAAGCCGTGAGCCATCCGATGCGGCGCAGCAAAGCGCTTTCGCGCTGGGCGGGAAGCGCCTGCCACACCGAATAAGCGAGCGCCGACGCATAGATGAAGCTCCAGATGATGAAAGCGTAACCGGCGGGCACAAGCGGCGTGTCGGAGCCTTCCTCGCTCAGGTCGAAACCCTCGCCGCCAGGCGGGGCGAAGGCGATGACGGTCGTGCCGATGGTGGTGAGGCTGAAAACTAAATTGAGAAGCTGGCGCCATTTGTCGCGCATGATGTTCTCCCCCGAATGGTGACGCGCGATTGACGGCGCGCGACGGTGAGTTTGACCTCATGGCCAGGGGATGTCACGCCGGTTTTGGCCGCTCAGTCGTGGGGAATCGTTTTGCCGTGCGGATCGATTTGCGGATTGCCTGCGGCCTCGTCCACGACTTCGACGAGACTGGGCGAAAGATAATGCTCGGTGCGGTCGGCGGCGTCGTGGAGATGGTCGTCGGGATAGCCCAACTCGCCCAGATAGCTTTCGTAAACGCGGTGACGATGCACCAATTCGCCCGCCGCTTTTTGGCCCTGCGGCGAAAGCGCGAAACCGCCATTTTGACCTTCGACCAGACCCGCGCGCCGCAAGCCTTGCAGCGACTGCGAAGCGGCGCCGATTTCGATGCGCGCGAGGGCCGCGACGCCGACGGCATCGAGCGGTTTGCCATTCCCATTGCCTTCGCCGTGACGAAACAGCACCTGCAACACGTCTTCGCGCCCGACTTCGCGCGACAAGCGCTTTGCGCCATCCGTTTGGGCACGATGCCGTGACGCGGCGAAAAGCCCAGCGCGAGCGCGAACTGCGCGCCCGCGATAATGGTCATGGCGCCCGCCGTCGAAGCGTCGAGCCTTTGCGCCAGAAAATAGCCCAGGATCGAAGACAAAACGCCGCTTGTGACCGCGATGAAGAGCATCCTTTTGAGATCGTCGGTGAGCAGATAAGCCGTCGCGGGCGGCACGACGAGCATCGCCACCACCAGAATCGCGCCGACCGGTTCGAAAGCGCCCACCGTCGTGACCGAAACCAATCCCATGAGGATGTAGTGCAACAGCGTGGCGTTGATGCCGACGGCAGTGGCCATTTCGGGGTCGAAGGCGGCGATTTTGAGTTCTTTAAACAGCAGCGTCACCGTGGCGACGACAAGCGCAAAGACCGCCGCCATCTGCCAGAACGCCTGCGGGCCGAAATCGCGTCCGGCGAGGACGAGGCGATAAAGCGGCGTGTATTCGATGACGCCGTAAAGCACGCAGTCGAGGTCTAAATCGACATTGGAGGCGTAAAGCGAAATCAGCACCACGCCGACCGCAAAAAGCGAGGTGAAAGTGACGCCGATAGCGGCGTCGTTTCGCACCCCGCCGTTTTTGGTGAAGCTGCACCAGAAACGCGGTGACCATGCCCAGAATGCCGGCGCCAAGCAGCATCACGAACGAATTGCGCGAGCCGGTAAACAAAAACGCGAGCGCAATGCCAGGCAAAACCGCGTGCGAAATCGCGTCGCCGAGCATCGCCATGCGGCGCAAAATCAGAAAGCAGCCCACGAGGCTGCACGATGCCGCGACGAGCGCGCCGATAGTGATAATCCAGAGAGGAGCGGAGAGTTGCATTGGGGTGAGAGAACGTAGGGGCGTAGCGTGCTACGCCCTCGACAGCGTGTTCGTTTTTGGGCGTAGCACGCTACGCCCCTACGAAACCGGTTTCAGTCGCGGCTCCAAATCGTGTTCGCGCAGCAGCGATTCCAACTGCGAAACCGCCGCAGGAGTCAGAAAATGCTCGACGGCATCGGCGTCGCGGTCAACGGTCTGGGCGCCCAGGCTGGTTTCATACATCAAAAACATCTTCCACAACCGGTGGCGGCGCACGATTTCATAAGATGCGCGAAGTCCCGCCTCGGTGAGGCGCCAACGGCCCGTTTGCATCTGAAGCAAGCCCTTTTTCTGCAACTGCGAGAGCGTGGCGCGCAGGGTGGCGGCATCGCTGCGGCGCCCGACGAGCAGTTCATCTTCGCTGATGCCAGGGGAAGCGTTCGATGGCAGTTTGGTCGCCATTGAATGAGGCGGCAGGGCGGCTTCGGTGGCCTCGAAAACATCGCGGAGCGCGTTTTCGCGGCGCACCAGGGCGCGGGTTGAAAGCAGCAGCCACAAGCGCGCTAAGACGCCGCGCCGAGGCGCGAAAAGCAGCGAAAACACGAAAAACGCCGTCGCCGCGAGGACGATGAGTGGGCCGGTCGGCATGCGCGGCGCCAGAGCCGAGAATAGCGCGCCCAATGCGCCGGAAAGCCCGCCCAGAAGCGCCGCGAGCGGCACCATGCGATGCAACCGTTCCGTCAAAAGCGCGCGGCGGCGGGCGGAATGATGAGCATTGCCGAAATCAAAACCACGCCTACCGCCTGCAAACCGATCACAACCGACGCCACGATCATCGCCAGCAAAAAACCGTCGAGACGCGCCATCGGAAAGCCCAGCCCGTGCCCGAAACCGACGTCGAAGCAGAGCATTTTGAGTTCTTTGTAAAACGTGAAAGTCAGGGCGCACAAAATGGCTGCGACGCCGGACATCGTAATCAAATCCGAGCCGACCATCGAAGCCGCCTGGCCAAAGAGAAACTTGTCCAGACCGCTTTGATTGCCCGCGCCGGAGTGTTGAATGCGCGTCAGCAAAACCACGCCCGCGCCGAAAAAACCGACAGAATGATTGCCTGCGCGGTGTCTTCCTTGATGCGCGAGTGCCGCGCCACCGCCGCGATGCACCAGGCCGCCAAAACGCCCGAAAGTCCCGCGCCCAGCAGCAAAAGCGGCAGGCTTTTGGAGCCGATGTCGAACCACCCCAGCGAACGGCCCGCTTCGGCGACCAGAAACGCGCAGCACACGCCAGGCAACGCGGCGTGAGCGAGTGCATCGCCCATCAGCGAGCGCCCGCGCAAAAACGCGAACGAACCGAGCGTCGCCGCCGCGATGCCCAGCAGCATCGAGCCGAGCAAACCCAGCGTAAATTGGCGTCGGAGAAGTCGAGGGAGAAGAGCATGGGAGGAGGAGGAGGACGGAGGAGGGAGGAGGGAGGAGGAGGAGGGAGGAGGGAGGAGGGAGGATTTGTCGCGTGATGAAAGGGCAGGTTCCACGCACTCCTCCCCACTTCCCTCATCCCTCCTCATTTCTTCGCCCTTTCAAACTGCGCGCGGCGTCCGCCATCGCTCATGATTTCGTCGGCGACCGCCGAAAGCAGCGTCAAGCGCCCGCCGTAGGCTTTTTGCAGATTGGTGGAGGTGAAAGTTTCCCCCGCCGGCCCGTGCGCGATGACGCGCATATTAAGCATCACCACCCAGTCGAAATACTCTTTCACGGTTTCGAGGTCGTGATGCACCACGATCACGGTTTTGCCCTGCGCTTTGAGTTCGCGCAAAAGTTCGACAATCGCGGTTTCGGTTGCGGCATCGACTCCGGCGAAGGGTTCGTCCATGAAATAGATTTGCGCCTGCTGCACCAGGGCGCGCGCCAGAAAAACGCGCTGCTGCTGACCGCCCGAAAGCTGCGAAATCTGGCGGTTGGCGAAGGGACTCCATACCGACTTGATCGAGACATTTGAGCGCCAGTTCGCGCTGCGCCGCGCCAGGGCGGCGCCCCCAGCCCAGACGGCCATAGGTGCCCATCATGACCACATCGAGCGCGTCGGTGGGAAAATCCCAGTCCACGCTTTCGCGCTGCGGCACATAACCGATGAGGCGACGCTGCTTTTCTACCGGTTCGCCGTGAATTTTGGCCCAACCCGACGCGGCGGGAAGCAACCCCATGACGGCTTTGAGAAGCGTGCTTTTTCCGGCACCGTTGGGGCCGACAATCGCCACCAGATTGCCAGCGGGAAGCGCGAAATCGACATCCCACAAAACCGGACGGCGCTGGTAAGCGACGGTGAGATCGTGAACTTCGAGGGCGGGCGGGGGAGAGTTGGGGGTCATTGGATTGAGTAGCGTTTGAGCGACATGAAGTCGCAGCCAACGAAATTGTCGGCCTTCGCCGACAAAATTAACGGTTACGCTGTCGGCGAAGGCCGACAATTTCGTTGGCTGCGACTTCATGTCGCTTTTATTCATTTGAGAGCCTTGACGATGGTATCGACGTTGTGGCGCACCATGCCGATGTAGGTGCCTTCGGGCGTTCCGGCGCGCCCCATGGCGTCGGAAAAGAGTTCGCCGCCGATGCGAACGTTGTGGCCCTTGGCGCGACTGCCCTGCACCACGGCTTCAATCGAACGTTTGGGCACGCTCGACTCCACGAAAACCGCCTTGATTTTGCGCTTCGACAGCACGTCCACGATGCGCTGCACATCGCGCAGCGAGACTTCCGAAGCCGTCGAAAGCCCCTGCAAACCCATCACTTCGATTCCGTAGGCCTTGCCAAAATAATTGAAAGCGTCGTGCGCCGTCACCAGAACGCGGCGTTCTTTGGGCACTTTGGCGAGTTCGGCCTTGGCGTAAGCGTCCAACTGGCGCAGTTTTTCGAGATAGGCGGTCGTGTTTGAGCGATATAATTCGGCGTTGGGCGGGTCGAATTTGACCAGGGCATCGCGCGCGGTTTCGGTCGCCGCCATCCATTTTTTGACATCGAACCACAGGTGCGGGTCGTGATACTGCGTGGTGCTGTCGGAGCGCAAAAGCTGGTCTTCGGGGATGCCCTCTGCGACGGCGACGCTGGGTTTTTGGCCGTTCATCTTTTCCAGAATGTCGGCCATTTTGCCTTCGAGATGCAAACCGCTATAAAACACCATATCGGCGTTCGAAAGTTTGTCGATGTCGCCAGGCGTGGCCTTATAAAGATGTGGATCGACGCCCGCACCCATCAGCGCCGTCGTTTTGACGCGCTCGCCGCCCACGTTTTGCACGATGTCGGCGACCATGCCCACCGTCGTGACAATTTCTATCGGCTTGTTCCCCGTGTAGGTGCGGCCCGCCGCTTCACCTTCGCTCTGCACTTTACAGCCGCCCACAAAAAGCGCCAGAAACAGCGCGGGCGTTAGAATTTTAAAAAATTGCATTCGAGAATCTCCACTATCCAGAGAGCTATCCAGAGGTTGAGCCTGCTCGCACCAAAAATAGCGAGCAAGAATGCTCGCGCTCCCAGCTTAGAAGGCGGGACTTACGTCCTCTTCCAATCCCCGACTGCCCCGATTGGAAGAGGACGTAAGTCCCGCCTCTTTTGCCTGTTTGAATAGGCTCTAAAACCGTTGCGCGGCGCCGAGGCCATAAAAATAATCCGGCCCGCCCACGCGATTGCCCAAACCAAAGCCCACGCGCGCGTCGAGTTGCAAGTCGGGAGTCAGGCCATAGGTGAACCCGCCATCGACGTATCTCTGGCCGCGCCCGTCGGGACTGGAGCGGTTGAACGCGAAAACTTCGGCGAACGCGCCCAGTTTGTCTGTCAATTCAAAGCCCAGCGCGGCGCTGCCGAAAAACTGGGTGAAGCGCGCGCCCTCTTCCGTGGGCCGCGCCGCTCCCAGGTTGATGCCCAGCCCCACTTTCTCGGACAGATCGAACGCGGTGGATAACACCGCTTCGGGCTGATAACGGCGCTCGGCGACGCGGCGCGAGCCGGTGGGAAGCGTGGTGCCGACAAGCAGCGCCAGGGGCCGCTTCGGGTGCGACGACAAAACGAACTTCGCGCCCAAAAACGCATCGTCCAGCCCCGATGTGCGTCCGCCATCGCGCGCCGTTATATAGGACGGCACGCCGATCCGCACTTCCGCCCCCCGCCCCGCTGCGACGCGCACCAGGGTTTCGCCGAACGTCCTTTGCCGCTCATCGCCGCTTCGCTCGACGGTGACGCCGCCTTCGACCTGCACCTGTCCCCTCGGCACGGTTTGCGGACTTTCGGTGAAATCGGGCCGGTCGGTGATGAGCGGCTCGCTTTCTTTTTCTTGCGCCCAGGCCGCGCCACTCGCTCCGCAACTCAATCCGATGAGCAACGTCAGGCTCACATAATTTCTCATTTTAATCCTCTAAATTTATTTTTAGCTAAGGCTAAACTTAGAGGAAGCCTAATCTCATTTGGCCTCAGTGTCAAGGGTCGCTGAGGGTTTCGACATAAACGAAGCGCGCTGGAGCGATTCCAAACACCTGCGCTGTTCCTTCGATTTCGAGATGTAAAGTGCCTTCGGCGCCGACCGCGCGCCGCACCGCGACGCGGGCGCCAGGAACCAGCCCGATTTCGCGCAGATGCCCCAGAAGTTCGGTGTCTTCGTCGCTCACGCGGCGCACGATGAGGTTTTCGCCGCCAGAGGCATCGGAAAGCCGCGTCCAACTATCGACGGCAATTTCACCATCTAAAGTGGGAATCGCCGCGCCGTGCGGGTCGCGCGTGGGGCTGCCGAGCGCGGCGTCCATGCGCGCCTCGACTTCTTCGCTCAGAATGTGTTCCCAGCGCTCCGCCTCGATGTGGGCTTGATCCCAGCCCAATCCCAGCACTTCGGTCAGGTAGGTTTCGACCAGACGATGATGGCGAATGATTTCGAGCGCGATCTTTTCGCCCGTCGGCGTGAGCTGCACGCCGTAGTAAGGCGTGTGCGTCACCAGTTGGAGCGCGGCGAGCTTTTTAATCATCGCCGTCGCCGATGGTGGCGCGACCTTGAGGCGCTCGGCGAGCGCCTGAGTTGTGACCGTGCCGTGCGCGCGCAGTTTGTAGATCGCTTTAAGATAATCTTGGTTCGCTTCGCTGAGTGTCATAAAGAAATTTTTAGCATTACGCGGAGAGGAATTTTAGCTAAGTCTAACATTTGAATCATCATAAGCGAAATTCAGCCAGGCAGCCACGCGTCAGTGGGGTGTTCGGGTGTGCCGCGCTCTTTGCTCGCGACAATATGGATAAAATCTTTTGCTGTGGAAAACGATGCCCTGATTCGGACGCGCGCGCTGTCTCGGCGTTACCAGGTGGGTCAACAACCGGTGGTGGCGTTAGATGGCGTTGACCTGGATGTGGGGCGGGGCGAATTCGTCGCGCTGGTCGGGCCTTCGGGATCGGGCAAGTCAACGCTGCTCAACCTTCTGGGCGGGCTGGATCGACCCGAAAGCGGCACGATTCAGGTCGCCGATTTGGAACTTGGCGGCGCGGGCGAAGCCCAGCTGGTGCGTTACCGGCGCGAGCAGGTGGGATTTGTGTTTCAGTCGTTTAACCTGCTGGCGATGCGAAGCGCGGTCGAAAATGTCGAAATGCCGCTCATTTTGGCGGGAGTCAAACCCAGGGAGCGGCGCCCGCGCGCCCTCGCCCTGTTGGAGTCGGTGGGTCTGGCGGCGCGCGCGCATCATAAACCCAGCGAACTTTCGGGCGGCGAGATGCAGCGCGTGGCGGTGGCGCGCGCCCTGGCCAACGGGCCGATGCTGCTTTTGGCCGATGAACCGACCGGTAATCTCGACTCGAACACCGGCCAGGGCATCCTCGATTTATTGCGCCAGGCGGTGGCCGCGCAAGGTGTCACACTGGTTCTGGTGACTCACGACGCGCGCGTGGCCTCCTACGCCGACCGCATCATCCATATGCTGGACGGGCGCATCGAGCGCATCGAAAGCGGCGAGCGGGCGCGGGACGCTCTCAAATCATCATGACACTGCGGGATAAAACATCGCTGGCGTGGTCGAATCTGGGCCGCCGCAAAGTGCGAACCGCTCTCACCTCCATTGGAGTCGTGGTGGGCATCACGACGCTGGTGACGATGGTATCTCTCGTCCAGGGCGTGCAGCAGCAGGTGAAGCAGCAGTTCGAGAAAATTGGTCTGGATCGCGTCACGGTGCGTCCCGAGGGCGAGGGTGGCTTCAACCCCTTCGATCCAGGCGGACGGGTCAATATCATCACGCCCGCCGACGTGAAACGCTGGAAGGCGTGGCCCGAGGTCGTCCAGGTCAGTCCCGAAATCGAAATTCCTTCCAGCATGATTAGCGGCGTGAAATGGCGCGGCAAGACCGTGCGCGTTCGCATCGGCAGCAACAGCACGCCGCGTCGCGGCCCGTTTTCCGAGCCGCCGGTCGCTCTGTTCGGCAGCCTCGACCTGCCCCCAGGGCGCGGCCACATCGTGCTCAGTCGTGGAACGGTGCGCGCCCTGAAAATTCCCCCGCGCCGGTTTGCGTCGCTGCTGGGGCAAACCGTTCAGGTGGTTTTGCTGGCGCCGCGCGGTCAGAGGCAGAGTTACGATCTCAAAATTTCCGGCATTTCTTCAGGAGGCGGCAGGGGTGTTGAAGTTTCGACTCCCGACCGCCTGGCGATGAAAAGCTGGTGGTTCAACGACGCGGCTCTGCTGAAAAACGAAGGCTACGACTCGGTGACGCTGCGCGCCGCCGACGTGACGGGGGCCAAGGCGCTGGTGACGCGGCTTCGCAAAGAAAAGCTCACCGTGCAGTCGATTGATGCCATTCTGGATGTCGCTAATCGCATCTTCGCCGCCATCACCGCGATGCTGGGCCTGATGAGCAGCGTGGCGCTCTTTGTGGCGTTCATCGGCATCGCCAACACCATGATTATGTCCATCTACGAGCGAACGCGCGAAATCGGCACTCTCAAAGCGATGGGCGCCTCGCGCGGCGACATTCGCCAGATGTTTATGCTCGAAGCCGGCCTCATCGGGCTGTTTGGCGGCGTTGTCGGGGTGGTTTCGAGCTGGATTTTGGGGCAGGGCCTCGACCGATTCGCGCACTGGATGGCGCGACAGCGTGACATTCCTTTGCCCGAACAATTGTTCCTCATCACGCCGATGCTGGCGGTGCAGGCTCTGGTGTTTGCCTTTGTGATTGGAATCGTGGCCGGCCTTTATCCGGCCCATCGCGCCGCTCGCCTCGATCCCCTCGCTGCGCTTCGCCACGAGTAGGGTTTGTCCAACACCCGTGCGCGCCGCGTCGCCTTTGAGCCAATCCGATTGGAGTTTTTCGTAGGGACACGGCGTGCCGTGTCCGCTCGGCGAACGGTAAGTCTTTCCAACGGACACGGCACGCCGTGCAATGTGTGACTTGTTTTCCAAGGGCAGAACAGCCAGACAGCTTGTGTTCGAGGATGTTCCAGGAGGCTGATGCCTCGGCAACCAAACCAAGCCTGCCTTCGCAGGCTACACCTCATCCATAGGTCACGCAGGTGGCCTTGGTTTGGTTGCCGAGGCTTCAGCCTCCTGGAACACAAGCCATCATCCAGCGTTGAAGGCGAGAACTACTCCGCAAATGAAGCATCCAAACGCGCGACCTGTTCGCCGGAAAGCTCGATGTCGCTGCCTTGGGCGCTATCTTCCACGCTTTCGAGACGGCTGGCGCCAGGAATCGGCAGCGAGCGCTCGTATTTGGCGAGATGCCAGGCCAAAACCACGCGCTGCGGGCTGATGGCCAACTCCTCCGCGATCTGGGTCAGGGCGCCCTTAGCGCCGATGCCTTTGGCGCCGCCCATGCCGCCGAGCGGACTCCACGGCAAAAACGCCAGGCCCAGCTTGCGGCAATGCTCCAGAACGCCGTCGTTTTCGGGCGCCCGATGCGTCGGGCTGAACTGGTTTTGCACGCTGACAACCGGCACGATTTGCAGCGCCTCGTCGATTTGCGCCACGCTGACGTTGCTCAGCCCCGCGAACTGGATCTTTCCGGCGTCGAGCGCTTCGCGCAGCACACCCACCGAATCGCCAAAGGGAACGTTGGGATCGGGCCGGTGGAACTGATACAGCGGAATCGTTTCCAGGTTGAGCGCCTTCAAACTCGCATCGAGCGCCGCGCGCAGATGCTCCGGCCTGCCGTCGGTTACCCACTTGCCTTCGGGCCGGATGTGGCCTCCTTTGGTCGCCAGAACCACCTTCGATTTCAAATCAGGGGGCAAAGCGTGAAAAGCGGCGGCGAAAAGCCGCTCGTTGTGACCGGTTTCGCTGTCATTGAGGCAATAGGCATTCGCCGTGTCCCACAGGGTCATGCCCAGTTCGGCGGCGCGCGTCAAAAGCCGCACCGCATCGGCCTCGCTGGGCCGGTCGGCTTTCACCGAAAGCGGCATTCCGCCCAGTCCAATCGCTCCCACCAGGGGGCCATTCGGCCCTAATTGACGTTGTTTCATGTTGTTTTGGCTCCGTGAGCGGCGCGGGTCAACGGCAATTTAGGCGCCACGCATTTCGCCCTCAGCGATTTATTGCGGCCCTTGCCGGTCTCGTGGCCATCAAACTGCATGAGCGGCGCAACATGAAGACGAAATTCGGTTGTATCATTTTGCCGTGCGGCTGTCTCGTTCCGCTTCTGGCGCTGATTTTGGTGCTGGGCGTGACGGCAACGCTTGTGCTGGCCAAGGCCCTGTTTTAATGCCATGAAAATTCGCGTCACCATCAATCAGGCTCCCATTCACATCGACGAAGTCCTCGAAGGCGCTTCGGAAGACGATCTCTTCCGCAAGTTTCGCGAGGAAGCGGCCTCACGAGCGCCGTTTTTCGTCAAAATGGCGATGAAAACCATGAGCGATCAAGCGATTCGCCAGAAAATCGTCGAAAGCTACAACCACAAGTTCAAGGCCAGCGAGCCGGTGCCTTCGACCGCAAAGGAGTTCATCGCTTTCGCTGAGCGGGTCGGGTTTGTAAAGCGAGTTTGAAAGCGTGCAGGTTTCGCCCCAAATTTGCCCTGCGTGACAAGCAACCGCGTCCGGAGCGTCGCGTCTGAAAGGCGTATCGTTCCCCAGGGCGCGATTATTCGAGTTTTCAAACCAAGGAGTCCCTCATATGACGATCATTCAAGCCGACGACACGGGCCGCCGTCAACTGCCCTCCGACCCGATGCCGCGCCCAGGCGGCGACGAAAGCGGGCCGAGCAAGCCTTCGGTCAAGCGCCCCGATTCCAAAAACATCCTCGACCGCATGAAGCGCGTCGATCCCGAACAGGCCAAACGCTACCGCCAGCGTAGCGGTCAATAATCATTAGCCACAGAGGACACAGAGAAGACACAGAGAGGCACAGAGAATTGGAAAAAGAAA
>JAUJNG010000043.1 GCA_030448265.1 Abditibacterium sp. | reverse complement strand
CCTCTCCACTTGTGGGGAGGGTTAGGGAGGGGTTCAACCGGAAGATTCGCTGTTCCTTCATCGGGCGCTCACTTGCACCGCTCACCCCTCCCTAACCCTCCCCACAAGTGGAGAGGGAACCGGTCAACGGACTCCCACTTAAAAGTTATTGGCGGCTGCCTCGGACCCGCGCCACCATCGCGTCGTAGGCGCCGTTGGCCCATTTGACGTAAATGCCGGTCAAAATCCAGGCGAAAACGATCACGCCGATGCCAATGGGAATGCCCAGCGTCGCGGCACCCGCGCGGGCACGCAGGACGTCGGGCATGTAGGCCAGCAGCGCGATAAAGCCGAAATAGACGCCGAACATGAGTAGCGAAAGCAGCAAAGACAGCGAATTCTTGCGGCGCGCCAGATTTTGAAATTCGGGGTCGCGGCTGATTTCGACGGGATCGGGAGAATTGTTCATGTGGAAATTAAGAATTGATTAAATGTTAATGCTTCGTCCGCCATCCGGCTACTTTGCACGCGCGCGGCGCGGCGGGTTAAGTTAGGTTGCGCCCTCCCATTATGTCGAAACCTCTCCACGTCAACGAAATTTCGCTCGGCAAAGCCTCGGCGATTCTGGCGGGCCTGATTTTTCTGTCGCGCCTCGCGGGATTCGGGCGCAACGTGCTGACTTCAGCGCTTTACGGCACCGGAGCGCAGGCCGAAGCGTTCAACGCCGCCTTCGCCGTTCCCGAAGTGATTTCGATTGTGATCGCGGGCGGCGCCCTCGCGACGGGCTTTGTGCCCACGTTTTCGGGTTTTCTGGCGCGGGGGCAGCACGACGAGGCGCGGCGCACCTTTCGCGCTCTGCTCACGCTGCTCATGGTCGCGGTGGGAGCGGGCACGCTCGCCCTCGTCGCGCTGACCTGGACGCCGCTTTTGCGTTTTTTAGTGCCCGATAACGTGGACGGCGCGCTTTATTTCGACAATTTACGCATTTTGCTGGCCGCGCAGTTTTTTTTCATCGTGGGCGGCGTTTTTACCGGCACCTTCAATTCGCTGCGCCTGTTCTGGTGGCCCGCGCTGCAACCGGTGTTTTTCAATGTCGGCATCATCATCGCCGGCTACATCGGGCACAAAATGGGCTACGGCGTGGTCTCGCAGGCGTGGGGGGCGCTGGGCGGCGCCGTTGTCGGCTCGATTCTGGTGCAAATTCCCGCCGCGCTGCGGGCGGGGCTTTCGGTCGCGCCCCTGTGGGATGTGCGCGATGAGGGCGTCAAACGGGTGGTGGCGGCCCTCGTGCCGGTGTTTTTCGGTCTGGCGTCGGGGCGCATTTTGAGTCTTTCGCTGCCCACGATTCTGGCGGCGGGCGAAGCGGGCGGCGGCGCCACCACCATTTCCAACGCCTCGCGGCTGATGATTTTGCCGCTCGAACTGCTCGCGTCGGGCAGCGCCATCGCCATTTTTCCCACGCTCTCGGCGCTCGCGGCGCGGGGCGAAACGGCGCAGGTCGGGCGTCAACTGGGCGCCCTTCTGCGGCGCACGCTGAAACTGCTGTGTGTCGCGGTTGTCGGGTTGTGGATTGTGGCGATTCCGCTTTTGCTGGGAACGGTCAAAGGCGGCCAATTTTCCGCCGCCGATTCGGTGTGGACGGGAAAAGTGCTGCTCATCTCGGCGCTTTCGCTGCCAGGATTGGGCGCACAGCAGCTCATCGCGCGCGGCTTTTACGCTCTGGGCGACAACGCCACACCGGTCAAAGCGGGCGCGGGCGCCATGCTGCTGTTCGGCATTTTAGCGCTCGTTTCCAACGCGCTGGGATGGGGGACGCTGGGCGTGACAGGCGCGAGTGTTGTCGCGGTTTCGCTTCTGGGCGCTATTTTATGGAAGCAGTTGCAGAAAAAGTTAGGTAACTTATAGACAATAAAAGCCACAGAGAAGTGGCCGATTGGCCCACAAATATAAATAAAAATAAATATTACAAAATCTGAAATATCTGTTTTTTATTTGTGTAAAAGACAAAAATAAAAAATAGCACTGAAAGGGTCTAGATGGGGGCAAATCAACTGCCCCACCACCAGCTTTAACCCCCGCCAAAACACCCCCCCCCCGAAA
>JAUJNG010000014.1 GCA_030448265.1 Abditibacterium sp. | reverse complement strand
GTGGGAGTTGTGCGAGAAAACCAAGGCCTAAAACGATGTCGTAGAGACCGCGAAGCGTCAGGGAGTGAGGCTGGACTGCTCCCGGGAAGTGGCAGTTATGCCTCACTCGCTGACGCTTCGCGTTCTCCAAGTTGAAAAGCCGCGATTCGGTGAGAATCGCGGCTTTTTTTCATTTCCACACGGGTTGCGACGGCCATTTCCGCACGAAATACCAACCCAGCGCCGCGCCGAAAACAAGATGCGCGGCGAGCGTAATGGGAATGAACTGGTTCATCGGCAAATGCAGGCCGAGATATCTGTAATACGGCGATAGGAGCAGCAGCAGTTCCACAAGGGTCGCCCACGCCACGCTGCCCCAGAAACGAGTTTGGGACGAGGCGGAAAGCGGAATCATCGCCGCGCCCATGATGCCCAGCGCCGCGCCGTTGGAAAAATGATACGCCCAGCCCGCGAGTTGCGGCCAAAAGCTGGTGTCGCCGTTGAGTTGGCCAAACAGCAAAAGCTGGCCGAACTGGGGGAAAACGGCAAAAAGCGGCTTGCCCGCGAGAACGAACGGCACGCGAAACAAGTCGTAAATCACGGCAGCGAACAGTCCAGCGAGCGCGCCCTGCACGATGATGAACCGCGTTTCCCTTTCGCCTCGAACGGCTGTAATTGCGAGTAAAAGCGTCGCGGGCAGCAAAACACACATCGCGAAAAGCGGCATCGGCCACCAGCCGTAAAAATGGCCGAGCAGACACGCGAACGACATCGAAGCCAAACCCCACAGGCAAAGACGCGATTCGAGAAACTTCATTTTTAACGCCCGCGCCGCACCACCGTGTAACGCACCGGCCCGACGCCACGCCCCAGACCACCGTAGAGCGCTTTGAAACTGCCGGTCGAAAGGTCTAAAATGCGGTTGCCGTTGTAGGGGCCGCGCCCGTTGACGCGCACCGTGATGGTTTTGCCGGTTTTGGGATTGGTGACGCGCAAAATCGAACCAATGGGTTCATAGCGCGCGCAAGTGGTGAAGGCGCCCGACGAAAAATGATAGGCCGCGCGGCCAGAGCGCGTTTGGGCGTGGGCCGCAGAGGAACAAAGCGCAGCGCCAAGCAGTGCCGCGCCCGCCAGAAAGCGGGTTTGAGGAACAAACATGGCTCCAAGTTAACCAAATCGGCCCTTTGCGGCCAAAATTAACCGCGAAAACGCGCCACCAGAACCGCCACGTCGTCGCGGCGAACTCTGGCGCCTCGTTTGTCGCCGAGCGAGAAATGACGCGCCAGAAACGACCTGTCATCGAGCGCCGCGCTCGCCAGATCGACCACTTCCTGCGCCGCTTCCACCGCAGGACGCGCGGGGTCGTGCGACAGTCGCGCCGCCAGTTTTTGCACCTGTTCTTCGCCGTCGGCCTCGCCGCCAAACGAGAGCGCATCGGCCAGACCGTCGGTGAAGAGCAGCAGAGCATCGCCGCGCTGCCAGGGCCGCGAGCTTTGCTGGGGCGCGATTTCGGGAAACAATCCCAGCGCGGGCGAGGTGGTTTCGAGCGCCAAGGTTTCATCCTTTCGCACTCGCAAAGGCGCCATGTGGCCCGCGTTGCACCAGGTCATCGTTTCGTTTTTGGGATCGAGAACCACCAAACACAGCGCGATATAAATTTCCGGCCCCAGTTCGGGAGCGAGGGTGATTTGAAGCCGCGCGGCCAGAGCCGCCGGATCGGGATGGAGTGGCGCCAGGGCGCGCAGCGAGTATTTGAGGAGCGGCACGCGCGCCTGAGCGCGCACGCTTTTGCCCGAAACGTCGGCGATGCACAGCAGAGTGCGGCCTTCGGGAAGCGGGAGGGCATCGAGATAATCGCCGCCGCCCAGAGCGCGCGCGCTGTGCATCGCGGCGCCCAAATCTATGTTCGCATTAGGTTCGAAACGCGACACCAGAAGCGGCTGCAAATGGGTGGACACGTCGATTTCCTGCTGATAATTGGCAATGAGAAGCTCGCGTTCCAGGCGCCTTTCGCGTTCGCGCTCCTGCGCTTCGGCCAGATAGCCCGCCAGAGCGCCGACTGCGAACAACAGCACCACATTGAGCGCGAGGGAAGGCGTGAAAACCGGCAGCACGAAGGTGTCCACATCGGCGGCCTGGCGGCCCCACAAAAACAGAAACAGAAAGTCGCACACCGCCGCCGCTACCGTGCCGCCCACAACGCGATACCACATCGCCGCGACGGTCACGACCACGAAATAAAACGCCATCAACTCCCACCGGTGCGTGAGTTCCATCCACACCGCGATGAGCATGGTGTCCATCGCCAGAATCAAAGGCCGCCGCACGCCGTAGCGACTGGGAAACAGGCTCGCGATGCCCATGCCGATGTTGTAAACGCTCGCCAGCGCCATGAGCAGAATTTCTTTGCGCGAGAAGTTGACTTCCAGGTCTAAAACGAAGGGCGCCGCGAAAATGACGAGCAAAAGCAGCGTGCGAAACGCCGTCAAAATCAATTCGGCGTCTTTAATTTCGTCTCCGGAAAGCGATTCGGAGGGCGCAAACTCGGACGACTCGGCACGGGCCGGAATGGGCATGGGGATGCTTTCAATTATGGAGTTTGGGCGCGGCGTTGTCAAAACGAGGCGGATAGGAGTTGGAAAAATTGTCCCTTTCTGACAGCGCGTAGCAGGAAACGAAGCGGGAGACAGTTGGATGCAGCGCCTCGTTCGCGGCTTGCCCCGTCACGGCGCTAAATTACGCTTTTCCTGGCACGCTATGCGAGGCTCTCCTTTGACAAAAACCACCACTGGTTTCTTGCAGGCATAGAAGCTCTCACCTGTAACGCAGTTGTTGATCCCAACGCTCGGCTCCGAGTTTCGCAAGAAAAATACCTGCCCTTTCGAGTTACCTGCGACTCCCCAGTTGTTGATTTCGCTTCTGCCGCCGGTCTGATATATCAAACGGAAAGTCTGGCGATTTTTAAAGGAAGCCACTGCACAAGCATCGGCTGCTATGCGCTTTTTGGTGTAGGGATTGACAGAACCGCAGTTGGTATCTTTTCCAATCGTGTGTGAAAGAGTAATCTGTAGATCATGGTCAGCATCACCTTGTCGTGCCCTCACTGCGGGGAATCGAGTCGGGTTCGCCGTCATGGCCGCACCCAGCAGGGCAGCGAGCGCTTGTATTGCACCGTGTGCCGTCGGGCCTTCACCTTCTCCCAAGTCGCGCTCTTTGAGCCAGGAAAGGCGGAGATGATCGGGGGGCGCTGTTGGAGAAGACGCCCCTGATCGGCATCTGCCGCACGTTTAAGGTCTCGCCCAACACTGTGTATAAGCTGCTCAAAAAAACGTAGAAGCCTTGCCTGCTTTAGACGAGACGCTTATGCCCCATAAGGGCCATGACGAGGTGATCCTTGATGAGTTGTGGAGCTTCGTGTGGGCCAAGCGCAATGCAGTGTGGATCTGGATCGTGCTGTCGCGGCGCAACTTGCAGGTGCTGGCCTTCTTTGTCGGCAGGCGTGACCTCCAGAGCGCCGAGATGGTGTGGAAGCAGGTGCCTCTGCCCTGGCGCGATGATCTGGTGTTCACCGATGGCTATCGCGTTTATCAGTCGCTTTTGCAAAAGGCGCCTCTTCAGCACGCTCGCTGCCTCAAGCGTGACCCTGAGACCTGGGGTGAGACTTCACCCGTCGAAGGCACCAACAACGCCTTGCGCCAGGGCGTGTCCTACCTCACTCGCAAATCTCTGGCGTTTGCGCGCTCGCTCCACTGGCTCCAGGCTCGACTCCACTGGTTCATCCATCACTGGAACCTCAGACAAGCCAAAAAATACGCCTAACACTCACTCGGAAAAGATACCCCGCAGTTGATGGAATTTGGCCCTGAGAATTGCGCCATCCCAATTTGTATTCTGCTGTAGCCCGACAGGTCTTGAAAGGATTCTCCGCTTGGAAAAACGTAGGGCCTGGGAGTGGCCATTGGCGCAGCCGGTGCGCGACGGGCAAAATCGCGCGCGAACTTCCACAAAGGCAGGAGAGACAGCGCAAAGCAGCCCAACAAAAACCAGTTCATCATTTTGTCTTGTTTTTCGGGTGCCATCGAAGTCATTTTATCGCGTCGAGCCGCGTTGCACGCAGGCTTTCGAATGGGGCCGTTATACTGCGCGCGTGCCGGAAAGCCCTCTTTCTTCGCCCCAACACGTCGTTTCGGTCTCGCTGGGCAGCAGTTCGCGCAACCACATTTCGCACGCTCATTTGCTGGGCCGCGAGTGGATTTTGGAGCGGCGCGGCACCGACGGCGACATCAAAAAAGCCGCGCAAATCATCGCTGAACTGGATGGAAAGGTCGCCGCGATTGGTCTGGGCGGCATCGATATTTACCTGGTCGCGGGCGGGCGCCGCTACGTTCTGCGCGACGGCCAAAAACTGGCCCGCGCCGCGAAGAAGACACCCGTCGTCGATGGAAGCGGCCTCAAAAACACGCTCGAACGCGCTACCGTCCAAACCTTGCAGCGCGAGAATATCCTCGAATTCAGGGGTAAACGGGTGCTGCTCACCTGCGCCGTTGATCGCTTCGGCATGGCCGAGGAACTCGTCCGCGTCGGCGCCAACGCCACCTTTGGCGACCTGTTTTTCACGCTCAACGTGCCGTTGCGGATGCGAAAACTTTCGACGGTGCGAAAATTGGCCGCGCTGATTTTGCCCGTCGCGTGCCGTTTGCCCTTCAAAATGCTCTACCCGACCGGCGAGTCGCAAACCCAGATTCTCGATTCCAAAACACACCGCCGGCTTTTCGAGGAAAACGAGATCATCGCCGGCGATTTTCTGTTGATTCGCCGCTATCTGCCGCAAAATCTGGCCGGAAAGGTGGTTTTGACCAATACCGTGACCCCATCCGACATCGAACTGCTCCGCAGTCGCGGCGCCAAAACGCTCATCACGACCACGCCTGAATTCGAGGGCCGCAGCTTTGGCACCAACGTCATGGAAGGCATTTTCGCCGCACTGGGCGCCAAAACACCGCAGGACTACCGCGCTCTGCTGGAGCAACTCAACTGGCAGCCGCGCGTCGTCACTTTTTAAGAATACGGGAGACGGAAGACGGGAGAATTTCATTCCGTCTCCCGTCTCCCGTCTCCCCCAATGAACACCTTCTCCTTCGTCATTCACCCGCTCGAACTTAAACGCGACGCCGCGCGTTACAAACCGATTCTGGGTCTATTTCCCGAACCCGTGATCGAACAAATCGCGCTGCGGATGAATCCCAAGACCATCGCCAAAATCACCGGCATCGAGTCGCCGACCGGCGCACAGTGCGAGGGCTATTTCGTGGGTTGTCCGCTCGGAACGCGGCAGTTGCTCATGCTGCCGCCCGAAATTGTCTACAAAAAGCTGGTCGATGCCGGAAAATACTCCGCCGATCTGGGCGCGAAAATCATGGGGCTGGGCGCGTTTACCAGCGTGGCGGGCGATGCGGGAGTGACCGTCGCGCAGCGTTTGGAAGGCATTATCGGGGTGACTTCGGGCAACTCTTACACGGTTTATACGGCGATTGAAGGTTTGCTCCTGGGCGCGCAGAAAATGGAAATCGAAGTCAAAACCGCGAGCGTGGCGATTGTGGGCGCGACCGGTTCGATTGGCGCGGTGTGCGCCAAGATTCTGGCGCCGCAGGTCGGGGAAATCATGCTGCTGGGCCGCGACGAAGCGAAATTAGAAAAACTGAGGGCCGAAGTCGAATCGCGCGACGATTGCCGCGCCCAAATTCGCTCCTCGACCGACATTCGCGCTTCGCTGCGCGGCGCCGATTTGATTCTGGCGGTTTCGAGCGCCGGAAAAGAGTTGATTTTCCCCGAAGATTTAAAAGTCGGCACCGTGATTTGCGACGTGGCGCGCCCGCGCGACGTATCGAAATCGGTCGTGGAAAAACGCGACGACGTTTTGGTGATCGAAGGCGGCGTCATCGAAGTGCCAGGAACCGATGTGCAGTTCAATTTCGAGTTCGGTTTTCCGCGTTCGACGGCCTTTGCGTGCATGAGCGAAACCATGATGATGGCGCTCGACGGCACCAATCAAAACTACACTCTGGGCCGCGATTTGAGCGTGGAACAGGTGCAGAAAATCGGCGTTATCGCCCAGAAACACGGTTTTAAACTGGCGGGTTTTCGCGCTTTTGAAATCGCCGTGACGGACGAAGCCATCGAAAAAACCCGCGATAACGCGCGGCGCAAACGCGGTCTGGTTGCGGCTTAGAACGAATAGAGGCAGCGACTAAAGTCACCGCAACAACGACGCGAAGTCCGCCTGCGCGGACTGGAGACTTCCCAACCTGCGAAGGCAGGTTTCGCGTCGGTGTTGCGGTGACTTGAGTCGCTGCGATAGCTACTTGAAAGGAGTTGAAATGACTACCCAGGCTTCCGAGCAATCGGTCGAAAATCCAGCGCAGTTCCCCAGCGCAAACGCTGGACGAACGCCGAATTCGAGTGCATGATCAAGGTAGGTTTGTTCCACGAAACGCGCGCCGAATTAATTGACGGGGAGATAATCGAAATGTCGCCAATGCTGGAGCCGCACGCGCAATCTCTGGCGCTGCTCACCTATTATTTGTCGGTTATTTTTCCCATGCCGGAATTTTCGCTCCGCAATCAATCGCCGTTTTTCGTGGGCGAAGGCTACCGGCCCGAACCCGACATCGCCATCGTGCGACGCGCCGATTTATCGCCTCAAATCCCGCCTTCGAGCGCGCTTTTGATCGTCGAAGTGTCCGACACGACGTTGCGCTTCGACCGCAACGAAAAAGCCTCACTTTACGCTCGCGCCGGAGTCGAGGATTACTGGATTTTGAATCTTGGCGATCAAGTTTTGGAAGTGCGCCGCGCCCCGCGCGCCGATGAAACGGCAAAATTCGGGTTCAGCTACGGGTTTTTGCAAACTCTTGCGGTAGGAGAGGGTGTTTCGCCCCTCGCCGCGCCTGATGCTTTTGTTCAAGTCGGGGATTTGCTGGCTGGTTGAAAAATGGAAAAAAGGCGGGACTTACGTCCTCTTCCAATCTCGTTTCGACCAATTGATTGGAAGAGGACGTAAGTCCCGCCTTTTTTCCATTTTTCAGCGCGGAATCCGGCCCCAAACACTAATCGAAAGCCGCGAACGCCCCATCGTGGTGCGAATGTAAACCGGATGCGGGAAGTTGTTGCGAAAGCGAAAATCCGCGTAAGGCCACGCCACCGTCGCGTCGAGTCCCGATGGCACATAGCTGACCGGCAGCGAATGCGAGTTGCGCTCGATGATTTTGAGCTGTTTTTGGTTGCGGTCGTTGGCGCGGCGCACCGCGTTGAAAAGAGTGCTCGACACCTGGCAGACGCCGCCCGCCAGTCCATCGACGATTTCCGATTCGCTTTGCCCTGGCTTGCGCTCGAAAATGTGCGCCATGCGGTAGCCTTTGCGAAAAGTGCGTTTTCCAGTGTGGGCATTGAAGGAAAATGTCTCGCCTGGCATTAAAACGCTGCCCTCAATAGCGGCGCACGCCACGCGGATGTTGGCGGTGCGCCCCACGATTCCCCCGTCGAAACCGGTGCGATAAGACGCCAAAAGCACATCGTCTCCCGCCAGATCGCGCGCTGCGATTTGAGGTGCTACGATGCGCGTCGCCGCAATAATTTCAGTTTTGCCGACGAAATACTGAGCCTGGAGCCGTTTGGCGGTCTCGCCGATGTTGAGTTCGCGTCCCTGACGGTCGGGCATGATTTCCACACGGTCTTTGCTGACTTGCAAACGCGCATTTCGAGCGGGAACGGCGTAGAGATGGTCAACCGTTTTGAGTTTGGCGACGAGGGCGGCTTTATTCCATTCGATGGGGAGGGCAAAGCGTTGTCCGGCGGTTCGAGCGCCGTAAACGCGCAGGAAATTGCCGATGGCGCCGCCGTCGCGCCCGATTTTGCGCGCTTTTTGAACCGTGGATGCAACCAAAGGGCGTCCGCCCAGTTCGCGCAGCGCCAGTTTGAAGGGCCGCTCCTCGGTTTGGAGCGTGACAAACAGGCGCCCGAAACGCTTGTCGAGTTGTTGCTGCGCTTCTTCCTGCGTCAGCCCGCCGACCGGAATGCCCGCGATGGCCACGCCTGGGGCGATGAGGCGGCTTCCGGCCCAGGTGGAGTAAGCGCCGATGGCCGCGCAGGTGGCGATCAGACACAGCGCGCCGAAACCGGCGCCGAGCAGTAACGGCCATCGTTTCGTCAGAGGCTTGGAGACGGCAATCGTTTCTGGGAGCGCGGAAGGCGCGAGTTGCGGCGACGGAAGGGCGACGTTTTCTTTCACGGCAAATGAGTAACGGCGAAGACGCAGTTGGGTTCTGGAATATCGAGTCGAAATCGGGCCAGCTCGCGCGGCAGTTTATGCGCCGTCACTTCCCATCGCCAGAGCGCAATCCAATAAAACTGCCATTGAGTCCGCGACTTATGTCTTGGGACTTACGCAGTTAAAACTTGGTCGAGGCGGGGCTAGGGCGCAAGCCCCGCTTGAACGCAGTGGCTGTCAAGATCCAACTGCGTTACTCCTCTGTCTGCCAAGCTGATTTGCCCCGAAATTTGCCGTCTCAATTTGGGCGAATCTGGCAGACTGCGGCGCGCGAAACGCTCTCCGCGCGCCTCTTTTTCTTATGCACGACTATACGCCCTTCGCTTTTTCCAAAATCGACGCCGATTTGCAGTTTCTGGTCACCTGTTTCCGCGAAGTTCTGGCCGATCTGGGCCAAAACGAACTCGCGGCGAGCCTGCCCTGGGACGAGATTCCCGCGCCCGACGCCCTGCCGCCGCGTTTGGGACAGGCGTATTCGGTCGCGTTTCAACTTTTGAACTTAGTCGAGGAAAACGCCGCGCAGCAGACGCGGCGCAAGCGCGAGCGCGAAGACGGCCTGAGCGCCGAACGCGGTTTGTGGGGCGATGCCTTTGAGCGCCTCAAAAGCGACGGCTTTTCCCAGGCGCAAATCATCCAAATTTTGCCGCAGATTCGCGTCGAGCCGGTGCTGACCGCGCATCCCACCGAAGCCAAGCGCCTCACCGTTCTGGAGCAGCACCGCGAACTGTTTCGCGCTCTGGGCGAGCGCGAAAACCCCAATCTGACGCCCGCCGAACTGCTCACCATCCGGCGCCGCATCAAAGCGATTCTGGAGCGTTTGTGGCGCACCGGCGAAATTCTGCTTGCCAAACCCGAAGTCGCCGACGAGCGCCGCCAGGTCGGGCACTATTTGCGCGAAATTTTCCCTGACGCGCTCGCGCAACTCGATTCGCGGTTGCGCGCCGCGTGGGACGACGCCGGTTTCGATTTGGCGAAGCTGCGCGGCCAGATGCCGCAACTACGCTTCGGCACCTGGGTCGGCGGCGACCGCGACGGACACGCGCTCGTCACGGCGCAGGTGACGCAGGAAACGCTCATTGACCTGCGATTGGGCGCTTTGATTGTGTTGGATCGAATGCTGGAACGGCTCGCGGGCAAGATGAGCCTGTCGATTTACGGCCAGACGCCGCCACCCGAACTGTTGGGAGGCATCGAACGGCTGGCGCGCGAAGTGGGCAGTCGCGCGGCGCCGATTCTGGCGCAGGACGAAGAAGAACCCTGGCGCCAGTTCGTGCGCCTGATGAAAGCCAAACTGCCGCTCGATACGCGCGCCGATGTGCCGGTTTTGCTCGATGATGGTGGCTTTTATCGCTTTCCGTCGGAACTCAAAGCCGATCTGGAAATTCTCAAAAGCAGCCTCCATTTCGTCGGCGCGACGCGATTGGTGTTGGTCGATGTCGGCCCCATCGACCGCGCTCTCGAAACCTTCGGATTTCATCTCGCGCAGCTCGATATTCGTCAGAATTCGGCTTTTCACGACCGCGCGCTCAGCCAGTTGATGGTCGCGGCGGGTTTGGACGGCGAAGATTTCCCCACCTGGAGCGAAGCCGAACGCCTGCGCTTTTTGAACGGCGAACTGCGCTCGCCGCGCCCGTTTCTGCATCCTGGCGCCGTCGTCGAAGGCGAAGCGGGCGCGACTCTCGAATGTTTGCGCGTCGTGGCGGCGCACATCGAGCGTTACGACGCGGGCATCGGCGCGCTGATCGTGAGCATGACGCGCTCGCTTTCCGATTTGCTGGTCGTGTTCGTCCTGGCGCGCGAAGCCGGTTTGATGCGGATGACAAACGAAGGTTTGATGTGCGCCCTGCCCGTTGTGCCACTTTTTGAAACCGTCGAAGATCTGGAAGGCTCGCCCGCGATTCTGGGGGCATGGCTGGAACATCCTGTCGCGCGGCTTTCACTTCAAAAGCAGGCCGGTGGCGGCACACCGACGCAGCAGGTCATGGTTGGCTACTCCGATTCCAATAAGGACAAAGGCATTTTCGCCTCGCAGTGGGGGCTGCAAAAAGCGCAGAGCGCGATGGCTGAAGTGGGCAATGCAACCGGCGTCAAGATTCGCTTTTTTCACGGGCGCGGCGGCACGATTTCGCGCGGCGCGGGGCCGACGCATCGTTTTCTCGAAGCCCTGCCGCACGGCAGTTTGAGCGGCGATATTCGCCTCACCGAGCAGGGCGAAACCATCGCGCAAAAGTTCGGCAATCGCGCCACGGCGACTTACAATCTCGAACTTTTGCTCGCTGGCGTCACGGCGGGCACGCTGCGCCATCAAAACGTGCCCAAAACGCCGCAGCCGTTGGAACATCTGGCCGAGAGGCTGGCGCAAAGTTCCGGCAAGGCTTACAGCGATTTGCTGGAAAGCGACGGTTTCATCGCGTTTTTCCGCCAGGCCACGCCCATCGACGCCCTCGAAAACGCGCGCATCGGCAGTCGCCCCGCGCGGCGCACGGGACAGGCGACGCTGGCCGATTTGCGCGCCATTCCCTGGGTGTTTTCGTGGAATCAGAGCCGCTTTTATCTGCCTGGCTGGTTCGGCATCGGCACGGCGCTGACGCAGCTCAAAACCGAGTCGCCCGACGATTTCGCCGCGCTCACAGACGCGGTTTCGGGCTGGCGTTTTTTGCGCTACGTCCTCACCAACGTCGAAACCAACCTCGCCTCGACCGATTTCGAGTTGATGCGCTCCTACGCCGATTTGGTCGAAGATGGCGGGGTGCGCGAGCGCATTTTCGGCGTGATCGCGGGAGAGTGGGAGCGCACTAACGACGCGCTCAACGACATTTTTGGCGGCACGACGGCCACGCGCCGCCCGCGCATGATGAAAACCCTCGCCGTGCGCGCTCAGGCGCTTCAGGTGCTGCACTGCCAGCAGCTCGAACTGCTCCAAAACTGGCGCGAACGGATGAAAAGCGGCGACGGAAGCGGCGCGGATGAACTGTTGCCGGAGCTACTTCTTTCGATTAATGCCATTGCGAGCGGGCTTCGCACTACAGGTTAAAACAAAAGCGCGATGAACATTCAACCTATGGGACAATTGCTATCGCTCGTGGGAACAGGCAGTTAATCGAAAGAGAACTTTTCCCATTGGAGTTCAGTGTCAACATCGTTCAACATTGTATTCCGCTGCAATTGTATCAAACTCATTTTTCTTTTTTTGGCTGTTGAAATAAATAGTAGCTCTTCTTAAAGACGGGGCTTGTAACGCAACTCGAAATTGCTCAGGCAGTAGTAAACCTGCGCTACCACTTAATATCTCCAAAGTTGGAGAAGCACCTATTGGGTCAACGCTCCTCAGCCCTTTTAAATCGCTTATTGTGAGCCGTCTTAAGTTGGTCAGGGTTTCAAAATTAGGCAGATGTTCGACTTGGCGAAGCCGGTCAAGGGTTAGCTGTTGAAGATTCTTGCATTGGGAGATGAAACTAATATCTTTCAAGCGCCGCACCCATGCAATCTCAAGGTGTTTTAGCCCAGTTGCTCCCGCGATTGCGGAGAAATCTTCGGATCCTCCCAACAGAATCTCAAGAAACCATAGATTTGGCATTTTGGAGAGGAAGTCAAGGTCGGGAGACTTGAGACCGCTAAAGCGAATTTTCCCCAAACTGGGAAGCGAGGAGAGGACTGACAAGCCTTTCAAATGTCCGCCGATGAACACTTCTTCCATTTTCTTGAAGCGGGATAACACGGAAACATCAGGTTTCGTGGATAGAGTTGGGCCGAGGATCAAAGAGTTCAAATGAGTTGACACCCCAGCCAAAAATTCAAAACTATCGAGTTCATCAATACCGATTGACAAATGGCGTAAATTTGGCAGGCCCTCAAGCGCCTGTAATCCTGATGCCCGTTGCAGAGAGTCGGCTTTAAAATCTTGCAGAGAAGGCATTTGCTTCACAAAAGAAACGTCGCAGTTACGGGTGTAATGGCCATACGCTCTCAGGCAAACGTCAGGACGCCGACGAAACAAGCCCTCTTCCAACAGCCGCCAGTTTCCACGATGCACCGGACTATCAAATTGCAGCGTCCGCAAAGACGTCATGTCAGCCAAAGCGGAGATTTCCTTCAAAGTCAAAAGGCCGCTAAATTCGACACGATCTGGAGCAAAGGCAAGTGGCGTCAAAGGCATATGCAGTGAGTGTCCAATATTTTCAATCTCGGTGAAAAACCCAGGAATTTTGCCTTGCCATGCCATCCAGAACCCGTTAAAATCTCGCTGTCACTGGGTTCAGTGAAAGTTTTTATTCGCTCATTGGGGCAATCTCGATTTCCCTAAAGCGGCAGCGTAGCGCCCGCGTTTCGCTGTTCCAAAAAAACAAAAAATACTCGCAGGACAAGGAAAAACAACATGGCTAAGTCAGTTGAATCAACCAAGATGTCGCCCGTGATGAACGGCGGCATCAACGACAAACAGAAATCGCTCACCGAAGCGGTTTCGCGCATGGAAAAGACGTTTGGCAAAGGCTCCATCATGCGCCTGGGCGAGCGCTCGCACATGAAAGTGGACACCACGCCCACCGGTTCGCTTTCCCTCGACAACGCGCTGGGCGGCGGACTGCCCAAAGGCCGTCTCATCGAGATTTTCGGCGCCGAAGGCGGCGGAAAAACGACTTTGACGCTCCATTGCATCGCCGAAGCGCAGAAAAAAGGCGGCATTTGCGCCTTTATCGACGCCGAGCATTCGCTCAATCCTGGCTACGCCGCCGATTTGGGCGTGGACATCGACAACCTCTACATTTCGCAGCCCGACAACGGCGAACAGGCGCTCGAAATCGCCGACACGCTGATTCGTTCCGGTGCCATTGATCTGGTTGTTATCGACTCGGTGGCCGCTCTGGTGCCGCGCGCTGAAGTCGAGGGCGAAATGGGCGATGTGACGGTCGGTTTGATGGCGCGCATGATGAGCCAGGGCTGTCGCAAACTGGCGGGCAGCGCCGGACGCGCCGGCACGACGGTGATTTTCATTAACCAGATCCGCGAGAAAATCGGCGTGATGTATGGCAACCCCGAAACCACGCCAGGCGGACGCGCGCTCAAGTTTTTCGCCTCGGTGCGAATGCGCGTCGGCGGCAGCGAAGCGATTAAAAACGGCACCGAAACCATCGGCAAACGCTGCAAAGTCTCGATTCCCAAAAACAAAATCGCCCCGCCCTTCCGCGAAGCCGAGTTCGACCTCATCTACGGCAAAGGCATCAACAAATACGGCGATATTTTAGATCTGGGCGTCAAGCACGGCATCATCCAGAAGGGCGGCGCCTGGTTTACCGTGGGCGAAGAACGCTTTCAGGGCCGCGATTCGGCGCGCGCTTATCTGGAAGAGAATCCCAAGTTCGCCGATGAAATCGAAGAACAGATCCGCGACAAAATGGGGCTGAACGACGCCAAAGTCGAAGCCGAACCCGTCGATTTGAACGGCGAAGTGCCGGAGATTGACGACGAAGAATAAGACGTGTAAACCACCCCCGCCGTCGCCCAGAGGGCACCCGACTTCGTAAGGAGGGGAGACCACATTAGAACTGCCTCGTTTTTCCAGTTGAGAACAGGAGACTGCGAGTGTGGTCTCCCTTCCTTACGAAGTCGGGTGCCCTCTGGGCGACGGCGGGGGTGGTTTACACACCAGCAAAACAAAAGCGAGGCACTTGAAAAAGTGCCTCGCTTTTGTTTGATTGAACGCCTACTCTTTGCCGCGTCCGGTTTTTTCTTGCAGCTCGTCGATTTTGAGCGACGCCTGCGCTTTGGTCAGCGTCTCATCGAACTCTTCGCCCGCCTGATCGGAGAGGGTTTTGAGATACGATTTCTGCGCGCCGGTCATCTCTTCGTCGCCCGTCGCCCATTCGTGCGGGTCTTTGATGGCGTTGGAGTTGTCCGCCGAGTTGGTCGCGTTCGCTTCGGTGTCATGGGTGTCGTTTTGTTTGTTCATGATGAAACCATTTAAAGCAAAAAGCGAGCCAAAACCTGCCGGTATTGGATTTTTTATAGCCACAAAAGACACAAAAAGAACAAAAGGGGTTGGCCGAAACTCTCAGTTGGCAGGAAAAGCATCACGCTTTTTCTGAGAAACTCCCATTTTCGCCCAACCCCTTTTGTTCTTTTTGTGTCTTTTGTGGCTATAAAATCTTGTCCATTTTCCGCAGATTTTCCATGCTTTTAGCGATGGAATCGAACGGGTCGCCAGGGCAAACATCCTGTTCGACGATGTAACTCGTCACGCCCTGCGCTTCGGCTGAGGCAAAAATGGCCGGCCAGTCCAGAATGCCCTCGCCGACTTCGGCGAAATCGCCATCGGGCGTCATGTCCTTGATGTGCAAAAGCGGCACTCGACCGGCGTATTTTTTGAGATATTCGACCGGACTGGCGCCGCCTTTTTGAATCCAGTAGGTGTCGAGTTCGGCCTGCAAATACTGCGCGCCGGCGCTGCCATAAAGCCAGTCGAGGCCATATTTGCCGTCGAGAATTTCAAACTCGAAAGCGTGGTTGTGATAGCACAGCGTAATGCCCGCTTCGTGCAATTTGGCGCCGGCATTTTCGAGGTTTTTGCCCAAACGCTGCCAGTTTTGCGCGCTGCCGCGCTGCGATTCATCGACGTAAGACAAGATGGCGAAACGGGTGTCCATCGCCTGACATTTGGCAATGAGAGGTTCCAAATCGCCTTGCAGCGCCGCCAGCGAAAGATGCGCGCCGGTGATGGGAAGACCCAGTTCGCGCGCTTTGCCGAGGAATTCGGGTGAGTTGTCCAGACCGGTTTCGATGCCCGCGTAGCCGATGGCGGCCACCCGTTCCAGAGTTTCCATCGGGTTGGTTTTGAGCGCGTCGCGGAGCGTGTAGAGTTGGAGAGAGATGAGAGGTTGGGACATGATTTGAAATGGATCAGGGCAATGGCAGAAGATTTCTAACCACAGAGACGCAGAGACACAGAGAGGATAAAGCGAAAATCGCTAAACAATGGCTTCCTTCTTTGATTTCTCCCTTTTCTCTCTGTGTCTCTGCGGTTAAAAATCTTCTTCTGCGAGTGTTGTGCAGACGTCGTTCAAGTATGATATTCGGCGTTGATTTTGACGTAATCGTAGGAAAAATCGCACGTCCACGCCGTCCAATTCGAGTCGCCCTCGCCCAGGTCGAGCGAGATGAGGACGTTTTCATCTTCCAGCGCGGCTTCGGCGCGCGCTAAATCGAAATCGACCGGTTCTCCGTCGCGAAACATTTCCAGGTTTCCCAGCGAAAACGAGAGGTTTTTGGGGTCAAACGCGACTCCGGCACGGCCCGCCGCCATCGCGATGCGGCCCCAGTTCGGATCGCGCCCGAAAATCGCGGTTTTGACGAGCGGCGAATTGGCAATCGTTAAAGCGACTTTTTGAGCGTCGATTTCACTGCGCGCGCCCGCGACGCGAATTTCGATAAGTTTGGTGGCGCCTTCGCCGTCGCGCGCGATTTTTTTGCTCAGTTGGACGCAAACCGCTTCCAGCAAGGGTGAAAACTGCGCCTCGTTTTCTGCGCTGATTTGCACGCCTGACGCGCCGCTCGCCAACAAAATCGCGGTGTCGTTGGTCGAAGTGTCGCCGTCAACCGTCACCGAATTGAAAGAACGCGCGACGGCTTTTTCGAGCAGGTTTTGCAGCAATTCGCGCTCGATTTGGGCATCGGTGGTTAAAAATGAAAGCATGGTGGCGTGAGGCGCGAGCGGCGCCATTTTCGGCCCGATCATACCCACGCCTTTGGCCTGTCCGCCAACAGTCACGGTTTTTCCGTCGATTTCCCGACTCGCGGCGCAGAATTTCGGCACGGTATCGGTGGTCATAAAAGCGCGCGCGACGGCTTCGTCGTCGTTTCCCAATTCGATTTGTGAAATGGCGTTTTCGATTTTTTCCATCGGCAGTTGGTGGCCGATAATGCCCGTCGAACACACCAAAACTTCTTCGGGCTGTAACTTCAGTTTTCGAGCCGCCAAACTCGCCATTTGCCGCGCGTTCTCCATTCCACGCGCGCCGGTGCAGCAGTTGGCGTTGCCCGCGTTGACCACAATCGCGCACGGACTCGCCTTCGATAAATGCTCGGCGCTCAGCAGAACCGGCGCCGCCTTGACTTGATTGGTGGTAAAAACGGCGGCGCCGGTCGAGTTTTCAGCCGCCAGAACAAGGGCGACATCATCGCCCGCCGTTTTGATTTCGCCACGCGCGCTTCCGGCGGCGAAACCCTCAGGCGCCGTCACGCCGCGATGGGGCAGCCATTGAATGGAAATCACGCGCTTATTTTAGCCCCGCGACGGCTCGTTACGCCATGCGAATTTCGCGCAGAGACGCGGAGACGCAGAGAAAAAGAGGGGTTCTATCTCTTCATCTCCAAAATCTCGGCGTCTCTGCGCGAAATCCGCGCGGCGTTGGTATCCTTTTGAGGCATGATTCTTCCTAATCCGGCTTTCGACGCGCTGATGTTCGGTCTGCTGCTGCTTGCGGCGGGCCTCGACAGCGCGTTTCCAGCCTTACACGGCGCGGCGAGCCTGCTCATCGTGGGCGGCGCGACTTACTGGGCCGCGCAGGAGCTGGGCGATTCCCTCCTGCGCCGCGTGGGATGGACGCAGGAAGCCCTGGCGACTTCGGTTGCGCTTTGCACTGGCGGCTTTTTGTATTTCGTGGTTCGCAATTCGTCCGATCTGGCGCTGCTGGTGCTCTCCATCGGCCTGATGATGGGCGCTTTGATGGTCGCCATTTCCGTTTTTTCCGCGCTCCATGCGGCGCTCAAAGAGGGCAGCGCCACGCCGATTCTGGGCTGGGCCGCGACCGTGATTTGCGCGCTCGCGCTCGGTTTCACGGCGGGCGTTCTGGCGCTTTTTCTGGGCCAGGCCTCAAACGACCTTTTACCGCTTAAAATCGGCGGCATCTTGGGCGCCTACGTGCTGTGGAAACTGCGCGAGAAACTGGCGCCGCCTTCGGTCAACCCGCATTTCCAGGAAGTCGCGGCGCAGGCGGCGGCGCCCACTCCCACGCCGCTCACCGCGCTGCGTGTCGCGCTTTTCCCCCAGCGCGGCACGCTTCTCGACCGGCTTTTTCCGCTTCTGGTTCTGGGCGTTTTGATGCTTTCCCTCGCCCGCAACGGCGCGCAGCTTAACTTCCCCTCCAGCCCCGCCGTCGCCGCGTCCGAAGAGGGAGAAGCGCGCTAAAATGCCGCGCCAAGTCGTCATTCTCGGTTCGACCGGCTCAATTGGAACGCAGGCCCTCGAAGTCGCCGCCGCGTTGCCGAGTGAAATTCAAATCATCGGCCTGGCGGCGGGATCGAATTTTGAGCTTCTGGCCGCGCAAATTGGGCACTGGAAGCCGCAGGTCGCGGTCATATTCGATGAATCGAAGTTCGCCGATCTCAAAAATGCTGTCGGAAACTCGCCAACGAAGTTGCTATGCGGCATGGACGGCCTTCTCGAAGCCGCGACCTGGCCCGACTCTGACGTAATTTTAGGCGCTATGATGGGCGCGGCGGGTTTGCGACCGACTTTGGCCGCCATCGAAGCCGGAAAAGACGTGGCGATTGCCAACAAAGAAACCCTCGTCGCGGCGGGCGAAATCGTAATGCGCGCCGCACGCGAACGAGGCATCAAGTTGTGGCCGGTCGACTCGGAACACTCCGCGCTCGCGCAGTGTTTGTTGGGTGAAGATCCAAACACGGTCGAAAAACTCACCATCACGGCGTCGGGCGGGCCGTTCTGGACGAAAACGCGCGAGGAAATCGCCGCCGCGAGGCCGGAAAACGCTTTGAAGCATCCAACGTGGACGATGGGCCGCAAAATCACCATCGACTCGGCGACAATGATGAATAAAGGACTCGAAATGATCGAGGCGTGTCATCTGTTCGGCGTCGGGATGGAGAAAATCGAAGTCGTAGTGCATCGCCAGAGCATCGTGCATTCTTTCGTTTCGTTCGTGGACGGCTCGGTGAAAGCGCAACTCGGCGTGCCCGATATGAAACTGCCGATTCAGTGGGGCTTGCTGGGCGCCGCGCGCGTTGAAGGCGACGCGCCCAAACTCGATTTGCTTTCGATGGGAACTCTTTCTTTTGAAGCGCCCGACGACGCGCGCTTTCCCGCCATCGATCTGGCGCGCGAGGCGATGAAACTCGGCGGCACGGCTCCGGCGGCGCTCAACGCGGCGAATGAAATCGCCGTCGAAGCGTTTTTGGAGGGCCAGACCGATTTTTACGGCGTGACAAGTTGTGTGGCTCACGTCTTGGAACGTCACGAAAACAGCGCGCGTCCCGCTTTAGACGACGTTTTGAACGCCGATTCACGCGCGCGCGAATGCGCCCGCGAATGGCTCCAACGCTAATTTAATTTTATGTCGCAAATTACGCCCGAATCACCTACTCAGCCGGATAAATTGTCGGATAAGCCGTCGCAGAAGTCGTCGCTGCTCTCCACGCTCGTCAACATCGTGCTGATCGTGGCGGTGGTTGGAGTGGCCGAGTCGCGCATTCCTGGCTTTATCCGCGCCGCCGTCGCGTTCATCATCACTCTCTCCATTCTGGTTTTCGTTCACGAATGGGGACACTATCAATTCGCGCGGTGGGCGGGCATGAAAGTCAACCGTTTCGCGCTCGGATTTCCGCCTTTCATCTTCAACCGCGAGAAAAACGGCGTCATTTATTCCATTGGCGCCCTTCCCATCGGCGGCATGGTCGATATCGCGGGTTTGGGTTCGGAAGAAGAAATGGTCAACTCGGCCAAAGGCGAAGTCGCAGAACCCAAACGCGACACCACGCGGCCTTTTGGTCAGAAACAGTATCAGGACGCAAGCCTGTTCTGGCGCTTCATGGTGATCTTCGCGGGGCCGATGATGAATTTCATTTTCGCCATCGTGGTGGCCATCGGCCTGTTTTGCATCGCCGGTTTCCCCGACTATTCCAAGGCCACGCTGAATCGCGTCGGCCTGACCATGAACGGTTCGCCTGCCGCCAGAGCGGGCGTTCAATCCGGTGATTTAATCGTGGGCATCAACGGCACGCCGACGCGCAGCAACGAGAAAATCTCGCAGGTCATCCGCGCCAACGGCGACAAACCGGTGACTTTGCAGTTGGAACGTGAAGGGAAGCCCGTCGAAATCAAGGTGCAGCCGAAGCTCACATCCATGACTTTGGAAAACGGCAAAACCGAAACCGCGCCCCTCATCGGCATTCAGTTCGATTTCGATCCCAAAACCCTGACCTATGAGCGCGTTGGCGTGGTTGAAGCGACTCAAAAAGCCTTTATCGTTTCCGCGAACATGACCATCAAGGTTTTAGGGTTGTTGCAGCGCGCCGTGACCTGGCAACTCACCGATGTCGATAAAAGCAGCATCGGCGGGCCGGTCAAAATCGCTCAGCAGGCGGGACAGGCTTCGCGCGAGGGCGGAATGCGCCAAAGCATTATGATGGCGATTGGCCTCAGCATGAACCTCGGTTTGATGAACCTCCTGCCCTTCCCTGCTCTGGATGGCGGACGCATCATGTTTCTGGGCTACGAACTCGTTGCGCGCCGCCCCTTCAATCCCAAATGGGAAGGTCTGGTTCACGCGGCGGGGATGCTCATGCTGCTTTCCTTCATGATTTTCATCACCCTGCGCGATGTCAACGCGGGCGCTCTTCTTGAGCGCTTCACCAACTAACACTTCACCCAAACGAGACGATTCTCATGAACTTCGAAGAACTTCCTCCCATTGTGCGGCGCAAAACGCGCAAAATCAAAGTCGGCAACATTTTCATCGGCGGCGACGCGCCCATCTCGATTCAGACGATGGCCAAAACCAAAACCGATGACACCGACGCCACCATCGCGCAAATCCACGAGATTCAGCAGGCGGGCGCCGATCTGGTGCGCGTCGCGGTGCCCGATGAAGCCTCCGCCAAAGCCCTCGAATGGATTCGGCTCAACATCCAGATTCCGCTCGTCGCCGACATCCATTTCAACGCCAAATTCGCCATGATCGCGCTCGAAGGCGGCATCGACAAGCTGCGCCTCAATCCTGGCAACATTCGCAACGAAGCGAAGATCCGCGACATCGTGCGCGCCGCCAAAGAGCGCAGCGTGCCGATTCGCATCGGCGTCAACGCCGGCTCGCTCGATCCCGACATCAAAGAGCGCTACGGCCTCACGCCGCGCGCCATTGTCGAATCGGCCAAGCGCGAACTCTCCTATTTCGACAAAGAAGGCTTCGGCGACGTGATTATCTCGCTCAAAGCCTCCGATGTGCGGACAACAGTCGCCGCTTATCGACTGGCGGCGGCGGAACTGGGCGATTATCCCTTTCATCTCGGCGTCACCGAGGCCGGAATTACGCGCATCGGGACGGTGAAATCGGCGATGGGCATGGGTTCGATGCTCATGGACGGCCTGGGCGACACCTTGCGCGTTTCGCTGACCGGCGATTCGTGCGACGAAATTCAAATCGGCTGGGATATGCTGAGCGGTCTGGAAATTCGCCGTCGCGGGCCGAACGTGATTTCCTGCCCCAGTTGCGGGCGCTGCGATATCGATGTCGTGCCACTCGCGGAACAGGTCAATAAAGCGGTCGGCGGCATTTCAGCGCCGGTTTCGATTGCGGTGATGGGCTGCGAAGTCAACGGCCCTGGCGAAGCGAAATCGGCGGACTACGGCATCGCGGGCGGCGACGGTTTCAGTCTGATTTTCAAAAAAGGCGAGAAAGTCGCGCGCGTTTCGCCCGACGTGCAGTTGCAGGCTTTGATGGATGTGATTACCGAAGACCTGGCGAAAGGGAGAGTTTCAGTGAGTGAGGAGTAAATCGTGGAGGTGATTTCGATGTTGACAATGCCCCAGGTTGAGACAAAACAGTTACTCACGGCAGATGAATATATGAAGCTGCCTGAACGCCACGTTGAATTGATCGACGGAAAGGTTGTTCATCTTATGCCGCCACTTTTAGATCATGCCGACATTTCGGGCAGAATCTATTTTGCTCTGGAATCGTTTAATCGCCGCCGGAAATTAGGGCGCGTTTTTATCGAAGGCTCATTTCGCCTGAAACGTGATCCTGACACGGTGCGCGCGCCCGATGTTTGTTTTCTCGACAATGATGCCCTTGAAACCCTGGATGCCTCCACTTACTACGATGGGCCTCCAACTTTAGCCATCGAAGTCGTCTCCAAAAACGACAGCCTTCGCAAAACCAGAGACAAAGCTGACCAATTTCTGGAAGCGGGCGCACAAGCCGTTTGGATTATTTATCCCAAACAACGCTGCGTTTATGTGCGAACTCCCAACGGACCTGAAGAAAAATATGAGGTGGGCCAATCGGTTCCTGGAGGCGACATTTTGCCCCATTTTGAACTTCCCGTCGCCCAACTCTTCGAGGACTGAAAATGCAGCTACGCAAAGCCAAAAATTCGGATGTGCCGCAAATTCGCGCCCTCATTAACGAAATGGCCGCGCGCACCGACGAAGATTACAAACACGGCCATATGCTGCCGCGCTCGCTCACCGAACTCTACGAACACGTGCGCGATTACACCGTTCTGGTCGATGAAAACCAGCGAATTTTAGGTTGCTGCGCGCTCCATTCGGCGTGGGATGGCCTGGCCGAACTCAAAGCCCTCGCCGTTGATGACGCCGCGCAGGGCAACGGCTGGGGCCGAAAATTAGTGGACGCCGCGCTGGGCGAAGCTGAAGAACTGGGCATCGACTGCGTGTTCACCCTCACCAACAAAGACGAATTTTTCAAAAAGCTCGATTTCCACTACATCGACATGAGAAAACTGCCGCAGCGCGTGTGGAGCGAATGCACCGCCTGCCCCAAATTCATGGTCGCCTGCGATGAAGTGGCGATGACCTTTCGCGGCGCGCAGCCCAAACAGACTTTTATTCCCGCCGTCGGCGTTCACGCCAGCCCCGCCGCGCGCGCCGCGCTGGGAATCGTCGCCCCTGGCCCGATGAACCCCGACGCCTCGCGCCCGCCCTTTGGCGCGCAAAATGGCAACGCGCCCAGAAACGACGAGTAAAATCGAATTTACACTTTCAAGGCGTCCGATGGCGCCTTTTTCATTTTATGCAACCTGTTTTATACGAAAGCCACTGTCACACCCCGCTCTGCCGCCACAGCGTCGGCGAACCCGAAGAATACGCGCAGGCCGCCCTTGGTCGCGGCATGGCGGGCATTCACATCACCTGTCACGGCCCGACGCCGCTCGAATGGGGGCACTGCATGAAACGCAGCGATTGGGGCGAATATCTGCGGATTTGCGAACGCGCGCGGGCCAAATTCGAAGGGCAAATCGAAGTGAGAACCGGCATCGAATGCGATTTTCTGCCGTCGCTGGTGAGCTACTGGCGCGAATTTCTCTCCAGACACGAAATGTCGCACGTTTTAGGATCGGTTCATCCCCAGGTCGCGACTTACCGCGAACAGTTCTGGCGCGGCGACGCTTTCGAATACCAAAAAACCTACTTCAAACACCTCGCCGACGCCGCCGAAACCGGACTTTTCGATACCATTTCTCATCCTGATCTGGTCAAGAACTCCACGCCGCACGACTGGAATTTAGAGCGCATTTTGCCTCACATTCAACGCCAACTGGACAGAATCGCCCAAGTGGGGACGGCGATGGAACTCAACACATCGGGACTCAACAAATCGATTCGGGAAATGAATCCGGCGCCGCAAATTTTGCGCGAAATGGCGGCGCGGGGCATTCCGGTCGTGATCGGTTCCGATGCTCACGTGCCGGAGCGCGTCGGCGACAAGTGGGAAGACGCGCTCGATATGCTGCGCGACTGCGGCTACCAAAACGTGTCGTTTTTCGTGGATAGAACGCGCCGCGATGTCGAAATTGAAGCTGCAAAAGCGAATTTGAATGAGGTTCAAACCCCGCTCCCTTTCGCTTGAAGCGCCAGTTGCGGCTCGGCTGGAATGTGGCGCGCGGTAAAATTTGGTGATTCTTCGCTGACGACAGACCACAATCCCTCGCTGCACGAAACTCGTTCGCGTTCGATATATTGACAATGTAATGAAATCCAACTTATGGAAATCGCTTGCGAGATCAATAAGGAGTCTCTGCCCATGAAAAAGCCTTTCGTCATTGTGGTGACAGGCCGACCTGGATCAGGAAAAACGACTCTTGCCCATGCTTTGGCAAAGCACATCCATTGTCCCGCGCTGTGTCGTGACGAGTTCAAAGAAGGGTATGTGCATACCCTGGGCGGCACACATACTTCCCTTGGGAAAGACATCAACCGGCGTCTGTATGACATCTTCTTTGAGACGGTTGAGTTTGTCGTATCTCAAGGCGTAAGCGTTGTCATCGAAGCCGCTTTCCAGCATAAGGCATGGTTTCCCAAGTTAACCCCTTTGGCTGAAGTTGCCAGCATCTCTGTTGTTGTTTGCACTGTAAATCCTCATCTTGCACAAGATCGATTTATTGAACGCGTTTTGGCTGATTCAACGCGCGAACGTTTTCATGGCGATACCAAAGATGGCATCGGAACTTCAAACGGAAACTATGAGCCGCCAGACATGGATTTGCCAACTCTAATTGTTGATACAACGGATGGCTACACCCCAACATTGGATCAAATCGTTTCCTTTTGTCACAGGCCAGAATGAGATGAATCAGCGAATCGTGAAAACGATGTCGTTTTGCGAATTGGAATCGGGTTTTCCCGCCGCGTCGAAGTCTTCGGAGGCCAGAACGGTGGGCCACAAACCGCCGCCGTCGAGAGTATCGGGGGCGTGAAAGGTTTCTTCGGTGAGCAGAAAACGGCAGTTGTAGGTGCCGGTGGGCAAACGCACTTCGCGCTCGCGGCCCGATTCCCACTCATACCACAGCTTGACTGCTTTGATTGGCGTTTGGCGGTCGTAGGCGTAAAACGGCGCGCGCAGCCTGCCGACTTCAAAAGTGCCGAACAGGGTGTCTTTGGAGCCGCTTTGTTTGTCCTGCCAGGCGATGTGATAGGCGTGAGCGCCGCGAAAAGAATGATCGGCCTCGCCATTGGCATCGGTGACGAATTCGCCGAGAAAGTGATAACCGTAAATCGAATCGCGCACGGCGGGCGCGAGTTCGAGATTGCGGTTCCAATCATAATCGTCGACGTTGGCCTGAATCGTGTCGTTCCACCAGCGCGAGGCGCGGCCCAGAAGTTCGTTGGCGCGGTCGTCGCCCGCGATTCCCCAACCGCGCGGGCCATGCTGCGGCTTGCCGGCGAGTTTCAGTTGATAGGCGAAATTGGGTTTGAGGCCGCGCGCCCGAATCCGGCCCACAAAATAGGGCGTGTCGGGATGCGATGGGTAAAACAGCGCGACCTGGCTCTTTTCGTAGCGGAAATCGCGCTCGAAGGCGGCGGAAAACGAGCGGTCGGCGATGTCGAGCCAGCGCTGGCGCGCGGCGCGATCGGGGTCTCGGTAAGGAACGAGAAAAACCGAGCGCAGGCTGCTGGTCGAAGTTGCAGCCGCGCCGTTCGCCGCTTGGGAATATGCGGGGCGAGCGTGTGCCGTTGCCAGGCCAAGGCAAACCGCGAGAAAAACTCGTTGGCAACTCGAAAAATGCGTCATGTCGATATTTTAACGCTTAGTTCAGGGCGGGATGGAAATTTCCCTGACTCAAACACCATCTCTCCTCACATGAATCGTAACTCGATGTTCTGGTGTTCTCGAATGATTTCAACAAGCCAATCAAAAACTGTCGGCCCTTCGCTCCTTTTGGCTTGAGCAATCGCAGCCTCAATTGCGCTCAGATTCGATGGACAACACTTTGCCGCCCTCTCTTCGAGTTGGCGCACAGTCTCTTCATAACCGAGTCGTTGTTTCGAAAGGGTTGAGTTTCGCCACACCAAGTCGAACCCTTCTTCCGGCCCGCCAAAACCAGCGCAAAGAATGTCGTTAAAAGCGTCTAAATTTCGACCCCAGGATGCGCCTGGTATCAGCACCTCGCTAACATGGTCGTAAAATTCTTCCAAGGTCGAGAATATTTTGCCATCAAAATATCGAATCGGTTTTTGCATTGGCGCGGTCAATCAGTTGGCGAACGCACCAGGTGATTTTCAACCCCCACCAGTTCCCACCAGCGCCTGGCCAGCTTCGCCTTGACACACAAAATTGGATGCTCTCCGCTTTGATCAGAGGCGAAATCCTGACTCAAAATGCGTCCGTGACGCGCCAGTTCCGCCAGAACTTTGCCGGTTTCCTCGCGCTCGGCGGGCAGTTCGAGCGCGATTTCGCTCGCTTCCTCGTCCAGAAGCTGAAAAATTCGCTCTTTGAGATCGTCCAGACCTTCGCCGCTCAGCGCGCTGGTGAAGATGGCGTGGGGATAATGCAGTTCGAGGTCGCGTCGCGCCTGCGCGCTCAATAAATCGCATTGATTCAAGACCAACAAATGCGGTTTGTCGAACACTTTCAATTCTTCCAGCACGGAGCGCACGGCTTTGAGTTTGTCTTCCAGTTCGGCGTCGGGGGCGCCCGCCACAAAAAGCAGAAAATCGGCGTTATCGACTTCGGCCAGCGTCGAATGAAAACTTTCCACCAGATGATGCGGCAGGCGGCGCACCAAGCCAACCGTGTCGGACAGCAAAATGGTGCGCCCGCCGCCCAGTTCGACTTTGCGCGTCGTGGCGCCCAGTGTCGCGAAAAGCATATCGGCTTCCAGAACGCCGCGTCCTGTGGGACGCGACAGCGCATTGAGAAGCGCGCTTTTGCCGACGTTGGTGTAGCCCACCAGCGCGCCCAGATCGAATTCGCGGCGGCCCGCCTGTTCGACTTCTTTTTGCGCCCGAATGCTTTCGAGCTGCTTTTCCAGGAAATAAATGCGCTGGCGGGCGAGATTTTTGTCGGTTTCGAGCTGGGTTTCGCCAGGCCCGCGCAAGCCGAGCGAGCCGCCCTGTCGCTCCAAATGGCTCCACAAACGCTTGAGTCGCGGCAGTTGGTAGCGCAACTGCGCCAGTTCGACCTGCAATTTGGCCTGTTTGGTCTGCGCGCGGCGCGCGAAGATGTCGAGAATGAGTTCGGTGCGGTCGATGACGCGGGTTTTGAGCGCGTTTTCGAGGTTGCGGCCCTGCGCGGGCGTGAGGTCACAATCCACGATCAAAACTTCGGCGCCTTCTGCCTCGAACAACCGTTGAAGTTCTTCGACTTTGCCTTTGCCAAACAGCGTGGCGGAGTCGGGCGCGTGCCTTTTCTGGGTGACTCGGCCCACCACGACGGTTCCGGCGGCGTGCGCCAGACCCGCGAGTTCTTCGAGTGAGTCGATTTCCTCGTCGTCCTCGACGCCCAGATTGTTTTTGGGCGCGGGTTTATCGACGATGAGTTGGGCTAAAACGGCGCGTTCGGGCCGTTCGCGAGTGGAAATCAGGCCGCTTTCGGTGCGTTGATAAATATCTTTTTCCTGGGGATGATTGGACATGTTGAGAACTTGAAAAACAAAAAAGCGAAGCGTTTCAAAAACGCTTCGCTGAGGGGCGAGTTTCGCGCCAATTCGGATAGGCCGTGCAGGGTTCGAACCTGCGACCTTGGGATTAAGAGTCCCCTGCTCTACCAACTGAGCTAACGACCCGAAAAGCCTTCCAAATTCTACCGCGCAAACCCGCCCTTGACAAGCGAAACAGCGCGCGGCCCGTCCAATCGCGCCTATACTGTGCCGACTTTTCTCCCCTGATGACTCCTACATATCAAGCCATTTTATTCGACTGCGACGGTGTAATCGCCGACTCCGAGGCCTCGTGGAACGAAATCGACCGCGTTCATTTGCAGCACTTCGGCGTGCCCGATTATCGGGGCGAACAAAAAGAACACGTCATCGGCAGAAGTTTCGGCCTCGCCGGTGCCTTCTACAAAGACTTTTTCGGCCTGTCGCCCTCGCTGGAAGAACTCGTCGAGCAGCGCACCGGCGTCGCGGCGCAGTTTTACGCCGAAACCATTCCCATTTTCGAGGGCGTGGTCGAAACTCTGCTCAAACTGCAGGCGATGAATTTGAAACTGGCGCTCGCCACCAGTTCGGTTTCGCGGCTCATCATGCCGTTTTTGCAGCGCCACGACATCGCCCCCTACTTCGACGCCATTATCACCGGCGAAATGGTCAAAAACGGCAAACCGCATCCCGATATTTACCTTCTGGCCGCGCAGCAATGCGGCGTGGACGCCAAAAACTGCCTCGTCATCGAAGATGCGCTCGCCGGACTCCAGGCCGGACGCGCCGCCGGAGCGACCACCATCGCCATTCCCGATGCGCGCTGGCTCGATCCCAAACTGTTCGAGGGCCAGGCCGATCACATCGTCGGCGAATTGAGCGAAATCGTGCCCCTGGTGCGGTCGATGTTGGTTTCGGGGCAAAATAGGCAACAGGCAACAGGCAATAGGCAGTAGATTGGACGCGCGAACACTATTGCCTCATATCAAATGCGTTTTTCGTTTTTACTGCTCACGCCCCTTTTCCTCTGCGGCTGCGCGCCGCGAGACGCCGCGTCAAACGACCCGATTCGCGGCGCGGCGGCTTCGGTTGTCGCGGCGAGGGCGTTTGACCGCGCCCAAATTGCGTCGCGGCGCGGCGATACAGCCGCAGTTGAGGCTGCCAGCGACGATTTCTACCAAGCACAAAGCATCAGTCAGGGCCGAAACCGCCACTGGGTTCTGAGCAATAGACTGAATTCCACAGGCTATCTTCTCGCCGAAAATGGAAAGACCCCCACCGATTTCGACCGCGCCATCGCGTTGACCAGGCAGGCTCTCGAAGAAGGCGATAAATACATCCAGTCGCTGCCTCCCAACGACCCAGATCTGCCCGACGCGATTTTCAGCCGCGCCAGCGGCCCGCGCGATTCGCACGCCTGGGCGCTGTTCAAGCGCGGGCGCCTCGCCGAAGCCAAAACGCAGCAAGAACTGGTTTTGAAAGAACTCGCGGCATCGGGTTCGAAACAAGCGGTTCCGGCAGATATTCCGTTTCACATGGCCGAAATTTATCGCGCGCTGGGCGAAAAGACGAAAGCGCGCCAGCAATACGAAGCGGCACTTCAACTGCCAACAGATGCGATTATGCGTGGCCTCATCGAAAGCGGATTGAGGGCGCTTTGACCACATCCTGGCAATGGTCTAAAAAGCTGTTTTGGAGGTGTCGTAGGGGCGGAGCGTGCTACGCCCAGGGCGTGGGAGAACCATTAAAATGACCCGCGCTCAGGGTTTTGGGCGTATCACCCAAAGCCCCAGCGCGCTCAGGGTTTTGGGCGTAGCACGCTACGCCCCTACGACACTTCCAAAACAACTTCTTAGAAATTCACCACAGAGACGCAGAGGCACAGAGAAGAGGCAAATTCAAGGTTTTCTCTCTTCTTCTCTGTGCTTCCGCGTCTCTGTGGTGAATTTTTCCCGTTCGATGCCCTGTCAAACTACCTTTCCATGCTCACGCCCCTCGAATCCGCGCGCCGCGTCCTCGAACTCGAAAGCGAGGCGATTTCCCAGATGGCGCAGCGTCTCGATGCCTCCTTTGAACGCGCCGTCGATTTGATGTGGAGTTGCGCGGGCCGCGTCGTGGTGACGGGACTGGGCAAAAGCGGCGCGATTGGACGCAAAATCGCCTCGACGCTTTCTTCCACCGGCACGCCCGCGCTGTTTTTGCACGCCGCCGAAGGCTTGCACGGCGATCTCGGCATGGTGGCGCGCGGCGACGTGTTGCTCGCCATCTCCTATTCGGGCCGCTCCGACGAACTGCTCACTCTCGTTCCCGCCGTGCGCGCGCTGGGCGTGCCGGTGATTGCGCTCACCGGCAGTTCGCAAAGCTATCTGGCGCTCAATTCCGACATCGTTTTGGATGCGCGCGTCGAACGCGAGGCGTGTCCGCTCAATCTGGCGCCGACTTCTTCGACCACTGCCGCGCTCGCTCTGGGCGATGCTCTGGCGGTTGTGTTGATGGAAAAACGCGGTTTCGCGCCCGCCGATTTTTTGAGATTTCATCCTGGCGGCACACTCGGTCGCGGCGCCAACCTTTCCGTCGGCGATTTGATGCGAAGCGGCGACCGCATGGCGCTGTGCGCTCAAAGCGCGACGTTTCGAGAAGCTTTGCAGGCCATCACGCGCGCCGGAGCGGGCGCGGCGATTTTGACGGATGAGGACGGCTTTCTGGCCGGTTATCTCACCGACGGCGACTTACGGCGTCATCTTTTGCGCGCCGCCGACGCCAATTCCCTTCTCCAATCGAGCGCCGCGACGCACATGACGCGCTCGCCGCTCGCGCTGCGAAGCGAAATGGCGGCGCTCGATGCGCTGCGACTTTTGCAGGAGCGCCGTTTGAACGATGCGCCCGTCGTGGACGCCGAAAACCGGCCCGTCGGCTGGCTCGAAGATCAGGAACTGTTGCGTGCGGGGTTGATGTAAATGAATCGCCAACCGGCGTGTTTGTCGTGGAGCGGCGGCAAAGATTCGATGCTGGCGCTGTGGAAAGCGCGCCAAAACGGTTTCGATGTCCGCGTTTTGCTTTCCATGCTGGAGGAAAACGGCGAGCGCAATCGTTCGCGCGCCATCCCGCGCGCGCTTCTGGAACGGCAGGCGCAGGTGTTGGGCGCCGAGTTGATGACGCGCGCCGCGTCGTGGGCCGATTATGAGCGTGAATTTCGCGCAGCGCTATGCGAGTTGCGCGAGCGCGGCATCACGGATGCGATTTTCGGCGACATCGACTTGCAGGCGCACCGCGACTGGGAAGAAAAGGTGTGCGCCGCGTCCGGTTTCACGGCGCATCTGCCGCTCTGGAACATCGAACGGCGCGCGGAGGTGGCGCAGTTTCTTGATTTGGGTTTTCGCGCCAAGGTGATTTGTGTCGATCACCGGTGGCTCGACGCCTCGTTCTGCGGACGCGAATTCGACGCGAGTTTTTTGCACGATTTGCCCGCCGGTGTCGATTGGTGCGGCGAAAACGGCGAATTTCACACGTTCGCCTTCGATGGGCCGCTTTTCGCTCGGCCCGTGCCATTTGAAATTGCGGAGATTTACGAGTATCAGTTGCCGGAAAACTTCGGTGCAGCGCGGTTTAGTTACGCGAAATTGATCGATTAAGCTCACCCGCCGATGAAAGGGAATGAGGAACGAGCGGACTATAAGCGGTCGGGTGTAATGTCTTGTTCGGCGGCTGTTGGTCAGTAGGATTCATTGTTCAAGCAGTGCGTAAGCTGCTTGATCATGGCTTTTCGAGCAAGTAAGCGTAGCCTTCGACTTCGGAATGATAGTTGAAGTTGGGAATCGCCACCATTTTCCACCAATGCGAAGGCACGCCTTGTGGCCCAGAGTAGTAGGTGAAGTTCTCGTGATGAGTCACCCTACACGTTAAGTGCTTCAAATAGTCTTTGAACCACGACTCCGGAGCTGTTTCAGTTGTGCCCATGTAGAGGACATGACCACCAGACTTAGCCAACTTTAGGCTTATATTCATTGCAGCCTCTGGCTGTCCTGTTTCGTGAGTTGTTGACCCGATAATTGTCACCAAATCAAAACTGGCAGCCGGTAATGATGTATGTAGGATATCTTCGGCAACGACAGAACTTGGATTAGAATGTTGCTCTCTCTTCTGTCGGTAGGCAAAGAGCCCACACAGATTTTCATCGATATCTACGCTGGTAAGGGTGCCCCACTTGTGGAGCCAGTATCCGAGATAATCATCCCAATCACCCATGCCAATACCAATGTTACAAACCCGCATATCAGGCAGTAACTCGCAATTGCGATAAAGGAAGTCGCGGGTAGAAAAGCCGAAGAGATAGTGGTGCTCAGGAGAGAGATTCCATTCCGCACCGCCTTCTGGGATAGGCGTTTTCAGCGACACATAGTATGCGAGCAGTTGCTGTTCTAAATCCAAATCGGAAGACATAGGTTCGCCCTTTGTATTGATACGTTAATATTGTAACATTCAAGCGTTTACTAAAACAACTGAAAAATGAATGGCACGGTGGATGTGTAGAGCCGCGCGCAGCCGCCGAACAGTATATTATGCCGAGCCATTCGGTTTTTGCCGATGAGAGGCGCAAAAAGCCGAAAAACGTGACAAATTCATTTTATTCCTTGCGCCTCTTTATTTCTCTTTGCGCTTGTTCATATGATGCGTTTAAAGCGGTCTCAATCTTCCCGCGCCACACTTCGTTTTCCTCGCGCGATAACTCGGCGGGCACATGAAGCGGCTCGCCGACGTTGACGTGAACGCGCGAAAATGGCTTGGGAATGAGATATTTATCCCACGTCGAAAGCCGCCACTCATCCGAGGCCGCGACCGCGATGGGCAACACTACGGCGGGCGCTTTGGAAGCCAGATAAACCACGCCGCCGTGCGCCTGGTGGCGCGGCCCTTTGGGGCCGTCGGGCGTGAAGCCGCAGTTGACGCCCTCGCGCACCAGGCGCAGCACCTCGCGCACCGCCGTGATGCCCTCTTTTTTCTTGCTCGAACCCCACACGATGCGCCAGCCGTTCAAATTCCAGAACGCCGCCTGCATCCGTCCGGCGCGCGAGGTGGACATCATCACGCAAATACCCCTGCCGCGAAAAAGGTGAAGCGGCACCAGCGTGTGGTCGTGCCACAACACGAACAGCGCGCCAGGGCCTTCGCTTTTCTCGAAAAAAGGCCGCATGTGATGCACGCCGGTAGTGGAAAGCCGGATCGTGCTCATCAATCCGGCGTGCAAAAGGCGCAAAAGGCGCGGCACCGTGTAAGAACGGATGCCGCGCCAGGGCTGGCCTTTCGACCAGAAGTAGTCGCGCAGTTTCATAGCAGCGAGCGGAGGAGCGGAGGAGCAGAGGAGAGGAGGAGAAAGGGAGTTAGGGCGAAAACTACGTCGTTTTCGCTTCGACAACCTTTTTCTCCTCCGCTCCTCTGCTCCTCCGCTCCCCCGCTACTTGGCCCGCCGCGCGCCGTAATACTTGCGCGCGTAGTAGGCTTCGCCCAATGACGAAATCCGCACGCCGGTGCGCGAGGTGGCAGCGTGGACGAACTTGTTTTCGCCCAAATAAACGCCGATGTGAGAAATGCCGCGCTTGTAGGTGTTGGCGAAGAGCAGCAAATCGCCAGGTTGCAGCGCGTTGCGCGGCACGCTCGTGCCCCAGTTGCGGTAGCCCGACGCCATGCGCGGCGGGTTGTAACCGCGCTGGCGCAGCAGATAATAAATCAAGCCGGAGCAGTCGAAACCGCGATTGGGCGAGGCAGAGCCGCGAACGTAGCGCATGCCGCGATAGGACAGCGCCTGACTGGCCATGCCGGTTCCCATGCGGTCGCGCGGCGAACCAGAGCGATTGAGCGGCGCGCGGTCGCGCGGCGAGCCGCCGCGCGTTGCTACCGGCGTTTTGGCCTTGACTGCGGGCTTGAGTTGAGCCAGCGCCACGACGTAGGGATGGTCGAGAAGCGGCTGGAGCGGATGGGTATCGCCGTCGATGATGAACGGTGCCGCAGCCCTATCAGCGTCATTTCCGAACGAAGCGGGCGAGATTTCGGCGGGTGGCGAGTCCTGGCTGAGCGGCCCGCCGAGCGGCGGATTGCTCGGCGGCAGGGGCGCAACGCCGGTGACGGGCGCAAGCGGCGCGGGCGACGCGGTGGGCGGCGCGGATTCGAGACGCTGGCGGCGCCGGTTCAAATGCTCTTCCCGCGCGCGCAGCAGCTCATCGGGCGAAACCGGCGCGATCATCGTGGTGGGAACCGAAGCCGGAGAAAGCCCCATGCGGGCACGAAGCTGCTGGCGGCGCTTCTCCCGCGAGGAAGTCACGCGCCTTTTGGTTTTTTTGGCGGCGACTTTTTTAGCCGTCGCTTTTTTGGCGACTTTTTTAGGTTTAGGTTTGGCCACAGCGATGGCGCGGGGCGGCGTGGCGGCGACTGGTGTCGAAACGACGGGTTGATGGGGCGCGACGCGAACTACTGCGCTCGACGGGGCGGGCATGGCTCTCGACGGGGACGGTCGCGCCGCCAGTTCCGCCGCGCGAGCGAACTGGCGGGCCGAGGGCATCAAAGCGCGCGAGGCTCCGGCGATTTTCTGCGATTCCACAGCGCGCGGCGCGTTGGGTGCGGTTTTCACAATCGCCGCAGCGACGCGCGTTTTGCGGTTTTGCGCGGGCGCAATCGGTTTGGGCGCGATGCTGGGCGTTGCGCGCACGGCGCGAACCGGCGTTTCCACAACTGGAATCGGCGAAACCGCGATCCGTCGCGTCGCCGCAACTGGCTTCGCGATGGGAGCAACCGCGACCGGTTCGCGCACGGTGCGCTGGCGCAGGCGCGGCTTCTGGGCCGCGACTTGGACGCTCGATACCGATTTGACCGCCGGTGTGGGCACTGCGGCGAGAGCGGTTTTCGCTTTCGCTCTGGGCTTGGCGGCGACGGCGACCGGTTTGGGTTTTCGCGCGACGGCGACGTAAACGCCGTGCTTTTTCAAGCCTTTGACCGCGCCTGGCGCGCCATACACCGCCACGTGCTTTTTGAGCACCTGGGGCGTGCCGAACATGATTTGGTTCGCGGTGCGATCCGAAGCCAAACGCGCTTTGGAGCGCGGCATTTCGCGCACTTTGTCCAGGCCTGGCCCGTTGAGATAGGGATTGTAAACCCAGCCGAAAATGTGGTCGTGGGTTTCGACGCGATACCAGCCATTGTATTTGCCCCACACGTAAAGCGGCATGTGGCGGGCGACTTTGGCGACTACGGGAACATTGGTGCCAGGACGGGCACGGATGTAGGTTTGCGAACCGCTCGTCCAGGCTCTGACGCCCACCGGTTTGAAGGGGCGGGACGAAGGTTTGGGCTTGGGTTTGGCCGTTCCAGGCGTGAGCGACGCGGCGGAAAGCGAAAACAGGGTCAAAAGTCCGCAGACGCGGCGCGATTTTTTGCGGGAAGATTTGGAAGGGGAAGCGAAGGTTCCGTCGTGCCCAGGGCGAAGAAAGGTCATATAAGCGGTATTCTCCTCTTTCGTTTAGGGTCGTTCGGTCTTTCGGTGCCGCGCGGCGCAAGGCGCAAAAGGCGCGACGGCGAAGGAAAACGACAACGGAAAAATTTTCGCGCCCGCCATTTGATTTCAAACGCGAAAGGTTTTCCGTTTCCGGCAATTTTGTTAAAAAGCCAGCATAAAAGCACAAAGCCGCTCACGTCACTGATATTAGCGGCGTGGGGCGGCCTTGAAGATTGTCTCTCGACGCCTCTATTTTTGCCCGAACCGCCGATTTTGTCAACCGAAGCGCTCGTTTCGAGGCGCGAATCCACCCATGAAATCTCGCCCCTTCGCGCTCCATCCCGCGTTGAACGTCTTTCTCGACGCGCTTTTTCCGCCGCGCTGCGCGGGCTGTTTCGAGTGGAGCCGCGACGTCTTCTGCGCGCGCTGCACAACCGAGTTGCGTCCCATCGGCGCGCCGCAGTGCGAGATGTGCGGCGCGCCGTTCGACCCGCTCGCCTACTCCGCCCCGATTTGCGCCGAATGCCGTGACAAGACGCCGCCATTTCTGGCGGCGCGCAGCGCGTTTCACTTCGAAGGGCCGTTGCGCGTTGCTATTCACCGCTTCAAATACCAGGAAAAAACCGCGCTCGCGGGGCGCCTCGCGCCTTTTCTGGCCCAGGCCATCGCGCGCGACGCGATTTTGAGCGATTTCAGCCCTCAAGCGTTGGTTCCCGTCCCGCTCCATCGCGCGCGCCACAAAAAGCGCGGGTTCAACCAGAGCCTTCTGCTCGCGCGCGAACTGGGCGCTTCTCTGGGCGTTCCGGTGGCAGAATTGCTCAAGCGCACGCGCGATACGCCGCCCCAGGTTGGTTTGAACCGAAAACAGCGAGCCGAAAATGTGCGCGGCGCTTTCATCCTTGACGCCGCCCGTTTCGAGCAAAACGGCGCGCGAATTCTGCTGATCGACGACGTTTTTACAACCGGCGCCACGTTGCGCGAATGCGCGCGCAGCCTCAAAATTGCTGGAGCGGGCGAAATCTGTGCGTTGACACTCGCCCGCCTGAACTAATCATTATGGAAAATCCGATTTATTCCGTCGTTCTCAATCCTAAATCCGGCTCATCGGGCGAGGAATTCCGCGCTTCCATCGAAAGGGCGCTACAAGAGCGCGCCGTCGAGTTCGAAGTTTTTGAAACCGATCCCGACGAGGGCGCCGTTCCCGCCGTGAAAAAGGCCGTCGAAGGCGGCGCGACGCACATTCTGGCCTGCGGCGGCGACGGCACCATCATGAGCGCCGTCAACGGACTGGGCAAAATCGAAAAATCGCCCGAAACCACGCTGTCCATCATTCCTGGCGGCACCGCGAACCTGCTGGCCACCGCGCTCGACATTCCCCACGATGTCGATAAAGCCATCGAAATCGCACTCAGCGGCGAAGACCGGCTCATCGACCTGGGCGAGTGCGGCGGACATATTTTCGCGCTCGGACTGGGCCTGGGACTAACGGAAAAGCTGGTTTCGGGCACCAGCGCGCAGGAAAAAGAAAAATTGGGACGACTGGCCTACGTCAAGGCGATGCTCGCCGAAATGGGCCAGAAACCGCACCGTTTCACCTTCAAACTCGATGATGGAAAGGAACAGGCTTCGGTCGGCGTGGCGCTTGTGGTGGCCAACGCGGGCGAAATCGGCGGTTCGCTCAAATTCGCGCCCGATGCCCAGATGGATGACGGCGTTCTCGATCTGGTGGTTTTGCACCGCTTCTATTTCCGCGATCTCATGCGTTTAATGTTGGCCGGACTGACCGGAAAGATGAGCGAGGATCGCGCGGTGTCGTTTTTTCAGGCCGCCAAAATCGAAATCACGACGGATCCGCCTCTCGATATGCAAATCGACGGCGAGGAAGTCGATACCAAACCGCCTCTCACGATCCAGGTGCGCCCCAAAGCCCTCAAGATGCGGATGGCGCGCAAAGCTGCCGAGGAAATGGACGAGGGCGAAAAATAAACCCCTGGCGCCGAAGTGGCGCCAGGGGTTTATTGCGTGCCTCATTGGAGCATCGATCCTCCCGCCATTGTTGATGTTTGAGAATTTAATCCGCAAGTTCGTAGTAGCGCCGCGAGGCGCGTTTGTTGTCACTCTGGCCCAAACGCATCTCGCGGCGCTACTACGAACTTGCGGATTAGATTCTCAAACATCAAAAGTCGGCGCTATGAGCACCTTCGGTGCTAACTTCCCGCCTTCGCGGGAACCAAATTGCTTGGTTTCGGCGCAGGCCGAAAGTTGGCGAACTTGTTCGCGGGGCACCCTCTGGGTCAGCGCCGACTTCAGTCGAGCGCCCACTCTATCCATTTCAGCCTTCACTTCTTTTTGGGCGCCACCGGCGGCAAATCCATCCCCTGCGTCTGGGCGTTGGTTTTAGGCAAAACCAGCGCGGGACGCCCCAATTCGGGCGAAAAACGCACTTCATATTCGCCGCGCTCGTCGGCCTGGGCCGTCGTTGCCACGATGCGATACGACTCGCCGCGCTCGACCCGAAAATCGAGCGCCGCGTCCAATTCGCCGCCACTGTCGTCGTCTTCCGCGACCAAATCGAATTCGCCATCGGAATCTTTGCGATAAAGCAGCAAAAGCGAATCAATGTCATCGGAGCGCATTTCGACGCTCACGTCGGCGCTCCTGGTCGGATCGACAACGTAGATATCGTAGTAGCGGTTGTTGCGGTCATCGCGAAAGTCTCCATTCGAGATGGCATTGGAAATCGTCACAGGTTCGGAGGTGTCGGGATTGGGCGAAGTGCCGCCGCCACAACCAGCGAGCGCCAGCAGCGGCATCAAGGCGAGGCATCGGCAGAAAGAGGGATTCATGGCGCCGCGCGACGCTACGTCACGGGTTCGGGTTCAAAAAGGTTCGCTCGACTGAAGTCGGCGCTATGAGCGGCTCTGCCGCTAACTTTCGGCCTGCGCCGAAACCAAGCAGTTTGGTTCCCGCGAAGGCGGGAAGTTAGCACCGAAGGTGCGGGGCATCCTCTGGGTCAACGCCGACTTTAGTCGAGCGAACTCTAAAACGCCGCCATTTCCTGCACCACGCCAAAACGCCGTTCGACTTCGCCTTTCTCCAAAGTTTTCAAGCTGCCGAGCGAGAAATCCTGCACCGTCACTGACGCGACCGAGCCGCCGTAAACCACCGCGCGCTTTAAATTGGCGTAGGAAACGTCGCCCGTCGCCGCCAGAAAGCCGATGAAACTGCCCGCGAACGAATCGCCCGCGCCGGTCGGGTCAACCACTTCTTCAAGCGGATAGCTGGGCGCCGAGAAGATTCCCTCTTCTGAAAACATGAGCGCGCCGTGTTCGCCTTTTTTGATGATGACGGCGCGCGGCCCCAGTTTGAGCAGTTCGTGGCCCGCGCTGATGGTGCTGTCGCATTCGGTGAGCATTTTGGCCTCGCCGTCATTGAGAACCGCGATATCCACGCGCTGAAACACTTCAAAAACCTTTTCGCGCGCGATGTTAATCCACAAATTCATGGTATCGCACACCACGAGTTTGGGGTTACTTACCTGATCGAGCGTCGCCAGTTGCAGCGAGGGATTGATGTTGGCCAGAAATACGAAATCGGCCTCGCGGTAGTGAGGCGGCAGCTGCGGGTCGAAATGCTCGAACACGCCGAGATGGGTTTCGTGGGTGACGGCCTGATTGAGATCGTCGTTGTAATCGCCCTTCCAGCGAAAAGTGTCGCCGCCTTCGATGATTTGCAGGCCCGCGAGGTCGATGCCACGACTTCTTAAAAATTCGAGATGCTGCGAGGGAAAATCTTCGCCGACCACACCAACAAGGTGCACCGGACAAAACAGCGACGCGGCGACCGCACCGTAAGTCGCCGCGCCGCCCAAAACCGCCTCGGCGCGACCGGCGGGCGTTTCGATGGAATCGAGCGCGACTGAACCGACAATTAAAAGTTCGTTCATGATTTAGAGTTTAGAGGCGAGACATTGGGGCTGTTCTTCTCGCCTCTCGTTACTCGCCTCTCCTTACGAAGTTTCATCGCGCGAATGTCCGTGTTCAATCGCGGCTTCGTGGCGCTCCTGTGGCGTGACCTCGAACAAATTCTGCGGCAATCCCAGAAGCGGCAGCAAATCGTTGCCGCGTCCGTAAGAACCAAGCCAAGCGATATCGCGGTCGGCGATGCCGCTCGCGCGCAGAAAATTTATCACATCGCGCTCCAAGTCGGGCACATAACAGCGCAAAATCTCAACTTGCCCCGCGTTGGTGAGCGAATTGGGCACGATTTGGGTTTCGACGCCCGCCGGAAGCAGCAAACTTTCGCCGCGCTTGGCGAAAACGACTTCGCCGCCGCTTTCAAAGGTTGCCGCGCCGTTGATGAGCGTGAAAGTGTTAAATCGCGGCTGTGGATCGGCGAACTGCGTCCGCGCGCGAATCGTGAGCCGTTCCAAGACGAAATGGCGGCACGCCGCGCAAAAGGTGCGCTCGTTGCCGCCATCATCAAGGGTGACTTCTTTGGTCTGTTCCTGCGGCCCGTCTTCATATAGCGCGTATTCGACGGCCATTATTTTATGTTTTTGCGCGTCGGCGGCGGGAATCACGCCCGCTTCGACAAAGCCTGCCCAGTCCCAGCCGAAACCAGCGTCGGAGTTTTGCTGAATTTCAAACGCCAGATTGCCGCCATCGAGCGCGTGCAGACGGCCAGGCGGCACGAAATAGGTGTCGCCGGTGCGCGTAGGAATCAATTTCATCACACCGTCGTAGGTGTCGCCGTTTTCGATGGCGTCGGCGAATTTCTGCGCTGTCAGGCCCGACAGCGCGGAGCAATAAGCGCCCGCACCGGCATCGGCGCGCACGATATACCACGCCTCGCTTTTGCCGGTATCGTTCAAACCCAAAAGGCGCGCGGTTTCGTCGTCGGGATGCATATGGGCGGGCAAACGCTTGTCGCAGTCGAGAAATTTGACCAGAAGCGGAAAATAATCGCCGTATTTGGCCCAGACTTCCTCGCCCACGAGTTCAGATTGAAATTCCTGCATCAACTGGCGCAGGGTTTTTCCGGCGTGCGCGCCGTTGACCACAACCGATTGTTCCGGCCCGTGATCGGCGATTTCCCACGATTCGGCGATGTCGCGGTCGCGTGGCACGTCCATTTCCAAAACTTCGGCGAAGCGTCGCCCGCCGTAGGGATAAAACTTGAGAAACGGCTTGAATTTGAGTGGATAAAGCATCGTTTCTATTTTCCCCGATTGCGCGCCTCGCGGCAGTGGCCATTAAGAGCCTCTCCGGATAGGTTCTAAGCGGCTTGCAATTCTTCCCACAGTTCGAGGTAAATGGCCTGCACCGACTCATCAAGGCGCAGAGCGAAATCGGCGTCGAGATTTAAAATGCGAATCAGTTCCTGCACGTCTGCGAGGTCTTTGCGGCGTCCTCTGCCGGTCAGTCCCGATGCAAGTTTGAGTTCGACCAATTTGTCCAGCGCCAAAGTTTGCACGCCATCAATTTCAACCGAAAAAGCCGACGGATCGGGGAAAACTACGGCTTTGGGCTTGCCGTCGCCCCAAATTCGTCCGTCGTAATGATTTTGATAGGCACGTTTTCGCCCGTCGAACGAAATTTGCGCGTCGCGCCCGCAAACGCCGGACGATACCCTCGCCCCACCAACTCCGTGCGAAACCGCTCCAGCCCATCGCGGCTGAGCAAGACGTCGATGCCTTCGGTAAGGCGCCGGTAGCCGTGCTGGTTAAGCGCGACCGCACCAATCACGCTGTAGGGAATGGCGCGCGGCCAAATCTTTAGCCAGTTGTCGAAGCGTTTGGTTCATCAGCCCCTGCCCGCGAAAGAAACGCAAGCCTTCCTCGTAGGCGCGTGTCGGCTGCGCGAGAATCTCGTCCCAATCGGTGACTTCAGTTTGCAGCATGGTTTTTAGTTCCATTAACCCAGCGAAAAACTCGCCTCGACGCCCTGCCCGTCCGCCTTGACGCGCCCGTTAGCTGCGAGATGGCGCAGAATGTGAAACACGTCCTCGGCCTTGTCCTGCGCGCCGATTTTAACCGCGATCTGTTCAGCATTGCCGCCCCCATCGCCCTCAAGCGATTGGAGAATGTGAGTCTGCATTTCGATAATGGTTTGCGCCGCTTTTTTGCCGGCTTCCACGCCAGGCTGATGGTAGGCGTTGATGTTGACCAAAAATCCGTAAAGTCCAACGGCGCGCTCGAACAGCGCGATAAGCATTCCCACCGTGCGCTCGTTCACGCTTTCAACCGTGATAGTGATGCTGCCGCGCCCGCCTTCATAAAGCGCGCGGCGCGTGCCGTAGAGAAAACCGCTCAGATAATCGCCCGCCGTGATGCCAGGTTCGACTTCCAGTTTCGCGCTTTCCCGCGCTTTGAGAACTTCGATGAACACCGCGAAAAAGTTGGGCACGCCATCGCGTAGCTGCTGGACGTAGGCGTGTTGATCCGTTGAGCCTTTGTTGCCGTAAACCGCGATGCCCTGATGCACGACGTTGCCGTCCAAGTCTTTCTCTTTGCCCAGACTTTCCATCACCAACTGTTGCAGATAGCGCGCGAACAGTTCCAGACGGTCTTTGTAGGGCAAAACCACCATGTCTTTTTCGCCTTTTCCATTGGTCGCGAAATGCCACATCGCCGCCATCAGCGCGGCGGGATTGTTGGGCGTATCGTGGGAGCGCGTCAGAACATCCATTTGCGCGGCGCCCGCTAAAATGGCGCGAATGTCGAAGCCCTGCAACGCGGCGGGAAGCAAACCGACGGCAGAAAGCTCGGAGGTGCGGCCTCCAATCCAGTCGAACATCGGAAAACGCGCCAGCCAGCGCTCGTGCTCGGCGACTTTATCGAGCTGCGAGCCGTTTTCGGTAATCGCGACAGCGTGATGGCCGAAATGCAAACCCGCTTCGGTGTAGGCGGCGGCAGCTTCGAGCATTCCGTTACGGGTTTCCTTGGTGCCGCCCGATTTGGAAATGACAATCGTGAGGGTTTGGCCCAACTCGTCGCCGATGCACTTTAGCGTGCGCTCCATGCCGTCGGGGTCGGTGTTGTCGAAAAAATAGGCCGCCATTTTGTCACGACCAGGCGTGGAAAGCGCGCCGGTCACGAACTGCGGCCCCAATGCCGAGCCGCCGATGCCAATAATCAAAATGTTTTTGAAGGGCTCGCCGCGCTCGCCGCTCAGCGCGCCGTCGTGAACGCTCGCGGCGAAGGTTTCGATGTCGCCGACGACCTTTTCGATGTCCGCGCCCAGATCATCGGGCGCCATTTGCGGCGCGCGCAGCCAGTAGTGGCCCACCATGCGATTTTCGTCGGGATTGGCGATGCCTCCGGCTTCGAGGGCGTCCATTTTGGCGTAGGCGTCTTGCAGTTTCGGCTCGAAAGCGGGGAAAAAGTCGTCGGGAAAAGGCATCCGCGAGATGTCGAGCGCGAAACCCACGTCGGGCGCGTAGAAATAATAGGTTTTGAAACGGTTCCAGAGTTCGTTGGAGTTCATGGTGGTTTTCCTTGAGAGTGAGTCGCATTTGGATCGGGATAGAAGGAAAAAGAAGGCTAAAGGCTGAAGGCTAAAGGCTAAACCATTCTCAGTTCTCGCATTCTAATTTGATTTAGCCTTCATCCTTTAGCCTTTAGCCTTCTTTTTCCTTCTATCCCAGACTAAACGCCTTAAAAATTCGGTTCCAAAGCCAGCGCGACGGCGCCCAGAGTGGCAGCGTCCTCGCCCAAGGCGGCGGCGAGAATTGGGGGTTGCGCGGGTGCCATATCACGCAGTTTTGACGCCAAGGGCGCGGCCATTTGCGGAAAAATTGCGCGCCCAAAGCTGCCGCCGATGCAGATGTGGGCCGGTTCGACGAGCGAAATCGCGCTCGCCAGCCCCTGCGCCAGGCGTTCGATGAAATCTTCTACCAAGGACTGCGCCGCGAAATTCGCCTCCGCCAGATGCCAGATTTCTTCGGCGCGCGTGTAGGCCATGCCGTAGGAGCGGGCGCGCGCTTGAAACGCCTCGCCGCCGCAATAGGCGCGCAACGTGCCGCGTTTGGCCAGCCCATCGAGCGCGCCGTCGCGCTCGATGATGAGGCCGCCGATGTCGCCCGCGCCGCCGCTTCCCAGCCGCATTTGGCCGCCCAGACACAGCGCGCTTTCCAGCGTCGCGCCCAGATGAAGATAAAGCCAGTCGCCTTTTTCGCGCAGTGCGCCGAAGTGCGCTTCGCCCCAGCCTTCGCACACGGCGCGCGGCGCGGCCACAACCTCTTCGATGAGCAAATGTTCGCGCGCGCCGCGTCGCAAATCGTAGCCCTGCCAGCCAGGATGCGTCGGATCGTTCAAAACCACTCCGGCGCGCGAAACCGGCGCAGGAAAGGAAATTCCCAGCCGCGCGATGGCGCTTGGTTCGAGGGCGGCGCGGTGCAGGAGCGCGCGGCATAGTTCCACCGCGCCCATCCACTGCGTCGCGGGCGGGGCGTGGGGCGCGAACTCCTGGCGCAAAGCGAGCTGCGCCCCGCCCGCGTCATCCGAGAGCACCGCCGAGGCACTCTGGGACGAAATTTCCAGTCCAAGCAGCATAGGGCGTCAGTTTGCGTGCTTTTGCGTTCAAGGTTCAGTGTTCAAGGTTCAAGGTTTGAAATTTTTAACATTGAACATTGAACGCCAAACATTGAACAGGGGCGTTGACGCTCGCAAACCACGCGGCTATAATTCCCCTTTGCCCCGATTGCGCGAGTGGCGGAACGGCAGACGCGCTAGCCTCAGGAGCTAGTGTCCGAAAGGGCGTGGAGGTTCAAATCCTCTCTCGCGCATATTTTTTCCAAAGCCATGAAGACGATGCCCGTCCTCATGGCTTTTTCGCATTTAAACTCCCTCTCACCATGAATCACTCCGACTTTTTTCCGCTTTTGGACGAATTTCAAATCGAACTTCCCAGTTGGGGCTTCGCCGATACCGGCACGCGCTTCGGCAAGTTTTTCCAGCCCGCCGCCGCCTCGACCGTCGAAGAAAAATTGGAAGACGCCGGCCTCGTCCACCGTTTGAGCGGCGCCTGTCCCACAGTCGCCGTTCATGTGTTGTGGGACTTCAAAGCAGGCACCGACCCGCAGCAAACCGCGCGCATCGCGGCGCAAAACGGCGTCAAAATCGGGTCCATCAACCCGAATCTGTTCCAAGACCAAATCTATAAATTCGGCTCCTGCACTTCGCCTAACGAAACGGCGCGCCAGGAAGCGACGCAGCACGTTTTAGAGTGCATCGAAATCGGCAAAGCGACGGGCAGCGATTTGCTGTCGTTCTGGTTCGCCGACGGCACCAACTACCCTGGCCAGGATGACATCATCGCGCGCAAAAAGCGCATGGAAGCCGCGCTCAAACAGTGGCACAACGCCATGCCCGAAACCATGACGATGCTGGTCGAATACAAACCGTTCGAGCCGTCGTTCTACCATACCGACATCGCCGACTGGGGCATGGCGGCGTATTTCGCGCGCAAAGCGGGGCCGCGCGCCAAAGTTTTGGTCGATACCGGCCATCATCTGCCAGGCGCCAACATCGAACACATTGTGGCCTTTCTGCTCGACGAGGAAATGCTGGGCGGCTTCCACTTCAACGACCGCAAATACGCCGACGACGACTTGACGCTCGGCTCGATTGACCCTTACGCGGTTTTTCGCATTTTTCACGAAATTCGCAACGCGGCGCATCGGGGCACGGATGTTTCGAAAATTGCTTACATGATCGACCAGTCGCACAATTTGAAGCCGAAAATCGAAGCGATGCTGCAAACCGTGGTGACGGCGCAGGAATTGTATTTGAAGGCGTGTCTGGTCGATAGGGAAAAACTGGCCGATTTTCAGAGCAAAATGGACATCGTGGGCGCCGAGGAAATTTTGCGAGCCGCCTTTTATGCCGATGTCAAGCCGATATTGAGCGCGTGGCGCGAGTCGAAAGGGTTGCCGCTCGATCCGCTTCAAACCTTGCGCGAGAGCGATGAAATTGCGCGCCGCGAAGGGGAACGACCGCAGGGCCGCGCGGCGCGCGGCGAGGTCGCAGGCGGCGGTTACGCTTGACAGCGAAATGAAAGCGGAGCGTCAAACGCGAGATTTTAACGGCTCTTTTACAAGGAGGGAACAAGTTCAATAAGGGCACGCAGTTGCTTCTCAGCCCCGTCAACCCACTCAGGCGAGACGATACGGCGCATCAGTTCGCGCGCTTCTTCTTTTGGTATGTTGGTCAATGAAGCGCGTCCCGATTCAATCTTCTCGTGCCAATCTCCGATGTTTCGCTCGTAGAAATCGCTTTGATTTTGGGCATCAATCCACTTTAAAGCGGCAATGGCGTGACAAATCGAACTGTAGTCGGTGCAGCGTCCCGAAAAGTTGTTCCACAAATAGGAGCACAACGCCTTCGAAGATAAGGGCGACGCGAAGCGGGCTAAAGCGAATGAATAAGCGACAGACGCATAAACCAATTCATCTCGCACAAGCAAACGCCCGATGCAACCCTCAAATTCATTCCAGCCTCGGAAGCCACACACGTAGGCTCCAACAACACGCGGACGCCAATTTCTCTCACTCAACAAATCAGTTGCATCCTCGCGCGTAATCGTGGGATACATCTCTTTGAAATTACGTTGAAATGGCTCGCGGTTACTGGCTTTCGGGCGAAGCAACGCCTGAGAATGCAATCCCAGGTAAAGCGGCTTTGTCAGAGCGAGCAGCCGCTTCTCGCGGTCGAAAGAATCCATTTTTTGTCCGTAGCAGCCTGGAACTTCTACGGTTAGACAAGGCGCGAACGCAAAAACGCTTCGAGTCCATCACGCGTCATTTTGCTGGACGCGACCGCCAGGAAAGTCTCGATAACTTCTTCGTTTGTCCAGTTGAGGCGCCGCCCATTGTCGCGCAGAAAAAGTTCGCACGCGACAGCCGCAATACGCTTGTTGCCATCCACAAAAGCGTGGGCCTGACACAGATGAAAGCCGTAAGTCGCCGCGCAGGTCGCTTCATCGGCGTTTTCGTAATGAGCACGATTTTTAGGCGCTTCAATGGCAGAAAGAAGCGCGCCTTCATCGCGCAAGCCGAGAGAGCCGCCAAAACGTCGGATGTTGGCCTCGTGGAGCGCCATAATTTCGTCTTTGTCGAAGAAGTTCATTTGGCGCCTTCTGCCAATGCTTCATAAGCGCTGGCGCGCTCCTCGAAAAGTTCGTCGGCCATCTTCATCAGGCGAGCGCGTCGCTCACTGGAGGTCGCTTCTTCCAATAGTTGCACCGCCATTTCTTCGGGCGCGACGCTCTGCGCCGCCGCTTTTTCTTCGATGCGCCGCGCTGTCTCTTCTTTCAATTCCAAAACGTAGGTCATTTTCCCTCCTTTCGCGGTAGTTTACCGATTCACCTTTTTTCCAAACCTCATTCCAAACGATTTCCTCCCTCATCAATCCGTTGGAGATAAAGTGCTATCGCGCGAGCGACATCGTGCCCGAAGGCTCGCGCGCGTTGCGGCGTCATCATCTCACCGCCCGCCAGGGCATAGGGCACCTCCAGAGTCGAGGCGAAGCGCACAGGGAAATTCTGCTGAAAGTAGCGCCGCGCGTTGTGGCCTCCCCCTTGATTCCACGCGACGCCGAAGGCAATGTTACTGGCCACCGAGTAGCGCAATCCGCCGCGCTGCGAGCGTTCCAACAGGGACGAGAACCGTTCCAGTTCCTCGCTCTGCGGCGCTTCGATACCGACGAAGAAAAGCTCGCTGTTGCGTCCACCGCGAATCCAGGGGCAGTGCAGATCGAGAAAAAGCGCCATTTCGCCGCGCCACGAGAGTGCGGTCTGCATCACCGCGCGCGTGGCGGCGAAGTGGGGCTGCTCCGTCCAATCGCGGTTGTGGTCGTGCGGAATACGAAACTTGCCCTGTTCGCCGTTTTCCACGCCGCTTTTGTCCATCAGGGGCACGGCGCGAAAATCGACCCAGGAGCGCAGCCAGGCGCCGCCTTCGGGGTCGTGGAGCCAGAATTGAAAAATGCCTTCGAGGACGAAACTGGCCATCGTCTCACAGGCGTGGGTGCGCGCCAGAAACGGCACGAGGTAGCGGCCCGCTTTCGATTCCAGCCAGAGCTGCTCCAACTCGTAGCCGTTCTCGACGCGACACAGCGTTTCGCATTGCACCCCAGGTTCGCGTTCGAGGAACTGGGCCAGATGACGCTGGGTATAAAGCGGGCAGAAGGCGAAAAACACTTCATGTTCGTGCGGCGCAAAGAGGTAGTCGAAAGTGTTGTCCTCTGTGGCTCGCCCCAGCCAGCGCCACTCGATTCCATCGCCACTGACACACGCGCCACCGGCGCTCAAAACATCGCCGTCCTCGAAATGGAACCGCAGGCTGCGCCCCTCCGCGCCGCGCACGCGAAAACACCAGTAGAACCACCACTGGCTCGACGTGCTCCAGTCCTGGCGCAAACGCACGCTCTCACCTTCGACGGCGTCCACGATGATGTTGCCGCCAGAGAAATCGGCATCAATTTTCATAAGCCAAAGTTATTGAACCTCTTGCAAAAGTGTGAAAAGCCACCGCCACGTCATTCTGAGGGAAGCCCTGGGACCCCAAGAATCTGGCGTAGTAGTGACTTGAGATTCTTCGGGTCGCACGGCTTCCCTCAGAATGACGGGATTCTCACTTTTTGTGTAGGCGTTACGCAGTTGGTTTTTCGCGCGAAGAAGAATCAGGCGGGGCTTGCGCCCTCTTCCAGTCTTCAAGCGCCGGATTGGAAGAGGGCGCAAGTCGTCTGAAGTCGGCGCTATGGGCACCTTCGGTGCTAACTTTCGGCCTGCGCCGAAAAAAGCAATGGGTTGTTTTCCCGCGCAGGCGGGAAGTCAGCCAGCTTGCTGGCCCATAGCGCCGACTTCAGTCGAGCGAACACAACCCGTGCGTAAGTCCTAAGAAGTCTATTTTTCCTTCCATTTCAGTTTACCGAGCCGCCTGTTTCTGATAATATACGTCCGGTTTTCCAAAACCCCATCCCAACATCGCCGCCGCGTTGGGTCGAAGCTCTGTTTTTGAACACTTCGATGGCGGCGAGAAGACAAACCCAAGGAGTTAGAACAATGCCAGTCAGTTCAATGAAAGACCTGCTCGAAGCCGGCGTGCATTTCGGGCATCACACGCGCAAGTGGAATCCCAAGATGAAACCCTTCATCTACGGCGAGCGCAACGATATCTACATCATCGACCTCCACAAAACCCGCAAAAAGCTCGAAGAAGCCTACGAAACCGTGCGCCAGATGGCCTTCAACGGCCAGCGTTTCCTCTTCGTCGGCACCAAAAAGCAGGCGCAGGACGCCATCAAAGAAGCCGCCATCGAATGCGAGCAGTTTTATATCAACCACCGTTGGCTGGGCGGAATGCTCACCAACTGGGGCACGATTCAAACTCGCATCGACCGGCTCAACCAACTCGACAAAATGATCGAGGATGGCACAATGGCCAAACTCGTCAAAAAAGAGCAGGCGCGGCTGGGCGAGGAGCGCACCAAGCTGGACAACATTCTGGGCGGCATCCGCACCATGAACGGTTTGCCCGACGTGATTTTCATCATCGACTGCAAAAAGGAACACATCGCGATTCGCGAGGCGCACCGATTGGAGATTCCCATTGTCGCTGTCGTGGATACCAACTGCGATCCCGATGAAATCAACTACGTGATTCCTGGCAACGACGACGCGATTCGCGCCGTGAAACTGATGGCGTCGCAAATGGCCGAAGCCATCAACGAAGGCCGCACCATGGCGATTTCGGTCATGGAAGAGCGCGCTCTGGCGGCGACTTCGGGTCAGGTCGGCGGCGCGGTTCATATCGGCGAAGGCGGACGCATCGAATACGTCGGCGCGAGCGAAGTCGAAATGCCCTCGGTGGTTTCCGACGATGCCGAAGACGAAGAAGTCGATATGGAAATGGCCGCCGCGTTCGGCATCGACGCCAATGCGGTGGACGCTTCCAGCCTCACGCCCTCCAGTCTGCCGGTGACCAACGCCGATGCCGCGACGAGTGTCGAACTCGAAAGCAGCAGCGCCGACACCACGACCGGACAGGGTGTCAGCGAAGGCGGCGGAACCGGCGTTGACGGCGCCGTCGAAGGCCGCGATGACATCGAAGCGCTGGCCGGAAATACGTCGGGCGCCAATGAAGGCGGCGCGGTGGATAAGGAAGTCAACGCCGCGCTCGCCGACGCGTAAACAAAGCAACCGCAAAGGCGCAGAGACGCAAAGATTTTTTTGAATTTCTTTGCGTCTTTGCGTAGGGCGGTGAATCAATCAGGAGAAAAAGTAATGGCAGAAATCACAGCTGCTCAAGTCAAACAACTGCGCGACGCTACCGGCGCTGCGATGATGGATTGTAAGAAAGCGCTCGTCGAGGCCAATGGCGATTTCGACGGCGCCATCGCGGTTCTTCGCACCAAAGGCGGCGGCAAAGTCGATAAATTGGCCTCGCGCACCGCGAACGAAGGCGCCATCGGCACTTATGTTGTGGAAGACGGCGCGTCGGGCGCGATTATCGAAGTCAACTGCGAAACCGATTTCGTGGCGCGCAACGAAGATTTCCGCGCTCTTGTCGCGGAACTGGCGCGCAATGCCGCGCTTTTGGGCGCCAGCGACCTCGATGCGTTTCTGGCCGCCAAAACTCTGAATCAGGACGACAAAACCGTTGAAGATCTGGTCAAGGAAGGCGTGGCGACGCTGAGCGAAAACATCGTCGTCAAGCGCATCGCGCTTGTGGGCGCGCAAAATGGCGTGATTGGCTCCTACGTCCACTCCGACGGCAAAAAAGGCGCTCTGGTCGTCGCTGAAGGCGCCAACACCGAGGAAGCCAAAGAAGCCGCGCGCGGCGTGGCGATGCAGGCCGTCGCTTTGCGCGCGCCGTATTTGAACCGCGCCAGCGTTCCCGCCGAGGTTTTGGAATCGGAAAAAGCGATTTATCGCACCCAGGCCGCCGAAGAAGGCAAACCCGAAGCGATGCAGGACAAAATCGCCGAAGGTCGTCTGGGCAAATACTTCAAAGAGAACACCCTGGTCGAGCAGGCGTTCATCCGCGACGACAAAAAATCGGTCGAACAGATCGCCAAAGAAGTCGGCGTCACGATTGAGAATTTCGTGCGCTTTGAAGTTGGACAGGCGTAAATTTCGCCCCTGAAAGCGTGAAAAACGCGAAGTCGCTTTGGCGACTTCGCGTTTTTTTGTCAAAGTGATGAATATGATGAAAATATTCTGGTTGGCCTTATTTTTCCTAACTCCCCTGATTGCGAACGCCGACACCCCAATGTCGCCGCCTTCGGTGCAGAAGACATGGTCTCACAATCGTCAATTTTTTGTCGTCACCAATCCTTCGTTGAACCAAACACAGGTTTATGATGTGAGAAACCCGAATAAAGCAAGAAAGATGTGGGGAATGCCTGGTTACTTTCGCAAATTAGATTTAAGCAACGATGGGAAAAATTTAGTCGCTGGTTATGATGGCCTTAATTTGCTTCAGTTGAACTACCGAAGCACTGATCCTTTAGTGCGTTTTTATGTTTCCGGTCGTTTAATTGGTGTGGTTACCGTCGCGCAACTCTTTCCCTCTCGATACCGCTATAAGTTAGTTCGGACGGTTTCTCATTATGCCTGGGGAAATAACAAGGGTTTTGATGCGCGGGGACGTTACGTCGTTGAAACCATTGATGGCCGCACGTTATTTTATAACGCTGCAACAGCAAAACAGATTCAGTAGCTTTCCATTGTAATTCGGCTTAAAATCCCATCGAACTCGTCGCGCGCTATCTCGGAAAATTTGGCGTGGCGGTGCAACACCCAATCCTATCCTTTCCCGCGCAAATCGAAGCGCGCCAGGGGATTGCGAAGCGCCGCTTCTTCAATGACGGCTTCGTAAAGCGCGAGCAGTTCATCGACGCGTTTTTCGCGCGCGAAAAGCGGGGCGCGTTCGATGGCGCGCTGGGCCATTTTCGCACGCAAAGCGGGGTCGTCGATGAGGCGCGCGGTCGCTTCACGGAAGCGCGCTTCGTGGGGCGGGACAAGAAATCCGTCGCCCTCAGGTTCGATGGCTTCGGCGGCGCCCATCGCGTTGACCACAACACACGGTTTGCCGGCGCACAGCGCTTCGGCAATCGAAAGTCCCTGGGTTTCGGTGCGCGAGGCGAAAGTGAAAATATCGCCCGCCGCGTAGTAGTCGGCGATGGTTTTGGGTTCGATAAAATCGGTGAAAATCACCCGATTTTCGATCTCCAGTTTGCGCGCCAGTTCGCGGTAGCTTTCAATTGATGGCCCGCCGCCCACGACGAGCAGTCTCGCGCGCCGGTCTTTAAGAAGCGGCGCCACGCTGCGGAGCAAAAAACCGAGGTTTTTTTCCGGCGCCAGACGCCCCACATAAAGCAAAACCGTTTCATCGGGCGCAATTCCCAGTTCGCGCCGCACGCGCGCGCCATCGCCCGAGGCGAATTTTTCGAGATTGACGCCGGTCGGCAAAACCTGAATCGGCGCGCTGGGATAGAGTTTGGAGATGACGCGCTCCATCGCGCACGACGGCGCGATCACGCGGTCGCACTGGCGCATCATGTAGCGCACGCGCCACAAAATGTAGCGGCGCGTCGAACCCGCCGGAGCAATCGAATAGTGCGCGTAGTGATGGTAAAGCGTATGAAACGTCCACACGAGCGGCAGGAAGTGAAAGCGCGCCCAGTGCGCGCCCAGTCCGCCCAGAACGAAGGGCGAATGGGTGTGGACGACATCGAATTTCATCTGGCGAAACAGCAGAGCCGAACGCGGCGCGATGCGCGAGGCGAAAGGAAACGCGACCGGATAATCGCGCGCCTTGAACCAGTGTCCCGCCGCGAAACGCACCACATCGGGATCGTCGTCCTCGTAGCCGTGATAGCGCGGCGCGAAAATGACGACGCGATGGCCGCGCGCGCGCAGTTCCTCGGCGGTGGTGCGCGCCGAAGTCGCCACGCCGTTGCGAGTCGGCACGTAAGCGTCGCAAAAAAACGCGATTTGCGTCGGGGGTGGGGCGCGCCGAAGGCGCCACGCGGTGGCGAGTGGGCACTTACGCGTCGAAAAAAAACCCTATTTTCTGGGGGGGAGGGGTCGGGGGCCCGGTGTCAGGCGTTAAAACTGGCTCCTGACGCCTGGCCCCTGACGCCTAACGCCTCTCTATTTGGTCACCGATTTCGATGCCGCAGCGTGCAATCGTGCCCGCCGCGAGTTCGAGCGCCGCATAGGGTTTACCTGCATTGGCTCTGGCGAGGTGCATTTTTCCAATCGCGAGGTCGGGCGCGAGGTCGGTCACGATGTCCTCTTTGGTCAGAAACACAGCGTCGATGGGGAATTTCATGCCGAACATATGAATCGAGGTGCCAGGCACCAGCAAAATGCCTTCGTCGGCGGGCAATTCCTTGCGTCCCAGCAGGCCTTTGCCGCGAGTCCAAAAATTATCGGCGATTTGGCAGCGCGCCACGACTTCCTTTTGGCGCGTGGCATTCCACAAACGAACGGTTTTCATGGCGAAGATTTTTGGAGAGTGAGACTTGCTGTCGCGCCGCTTGGAGAAACCATCACATCGACCGAGGCGGCTTCGGCGGGGTCGTTTTCGGAAGCCAATCCCGCCGCGCGCGGCGCCGCGAAAACGCGGTAGCGACCGGCGCGAAGCGGAAAAATCGTGACTTTTCCGTCTTTGTCAGCCAAAGCGCGGCGTTCGCGGGCGGCATCGGGCGTCCAGCCGATTTCGCCCGAAGGTTCGTCGGCCGCGAGAGTTCCATCGGCTTTAATGGGCAAAAACCGCAGCGCGATTTCGCCGGAAACGCTGTGGCCGCTTTGGGAATACCGCAATTGCAGCGTCAAAGACGCCGCCGCCTTTGCGGGCAAAATCCACAATAAATCGCGGTTTTGACCCGCCACAATTTCCACAGGCTGTGGATCGATTCGATAACCGGCCAGCGAGACGAGCGCGACGTAACGGCCTGGCGGGACGTTGGAAAGCGCGATGGTGCCGTCGCCGTCGCGCGACACGAGCGCCACTCGCTTGCCCTGGGTCGCCAAAATCGCAGCATCACGATTCGCTGGGGTCGAATTCTCCGGTATGAGCGAGAGCACCGCGCCGCCGACTGCGCGCATTGGCGCGCCGTCCTGCTGCACCGAGGCGCGAATCGAACCACCCCTTTGCAGCGCGATGTCAAGAAACACATCGCCGCGCAAATTCACCTCATTCTGAAGCGAAAATCCCTCGGCGCTCGATAGAAACAGCGCGTAAGTGGCGGGGGTGAGACCCTCGAAACGCACTCGCCCGTCAGCATCGCTCAGAGCGCGCCGCGTGGTCTGCGCCGCGCTGCCCATTGGCGACAAACGCAGCCAGAGCGGAGTTTTGGCAACGAGAGCGCCATCGGGACGCGAAACCCGCAGTTGCAGCGTCACCAGACGCCCCAGCCGGAGTTGGAGCGGCTCGCTGCTGCGATTCCAGATCAAGGGTTGATTGGCGAGCGGCGCGAAACCCTCGCGCGCGGCATCGAGAAAATAGCGTCCGGTTTCAGCGTGGGGAAAGCGAAACTCGCCGCGCTCGCCGGTGGCCGTTGTCGCGCCCCAGAAAGCGTAGGAGCCGTTCTTGTTTTGACGCCGAATCGAAATTACGACGCCCGCGAGCGGCCGACCTTCGCTATCGAGGGCGCGGCCTACAATCGGCTGCCGGTCGGGAAGCGGCTGGGCAACGGCGGCGCGCGCTGTCCATGCGAAGAGCAGCAAAGAGACGACGCCGAGATTCATGGGTGATGTTTGGCTTTTCCGCTCCGCGGCCCTCACCCGCCTTCGCGGAGCTCAGGCACCCTCTCCCGCAAGCGGGCGAGGGATGGTCGTTCTCAGTTGAAAATTGCACGGTTCATCAAAGTGAGAGTGGAACTGCTCATCCTTCTCCCGCTCGCGGGAGAGGGTGCCTGAGCTCCGCGAAGGCGGGTGAGGGCCGCGGAGCGGGAAAACCCATCCCGCTTAAAAAAACCCTTCTTCTTCCGGCTCGTCCCAGGCGCGCAAATTTCCGTCGTCGATGCAGGCGTGCGAGCCTTGCATTTTGAGGTAATTTTCCGAAAACCTCGAACCTTCGGCGTGCCCCAGCCAATGCGCCTGCTCACTTTCGGGCAGCTTTTGAATCAATTGGGCGAGGGTGACGTGAAGCGATTTTTCATCCGGCGCAATACCGAAATCGACCGCCCAGGTCGCCGCTTTGACGCGACCGACGGTGCGCGTGCGGCTCACTTTGGTGCCATCCTGCCCCAGATATTTATCCAGAACCGCGACTTCAAAGGCAATCTGCGCCAGTTCCGGCGTTTTGAGGACTTTTTTGGTGAAATTGGCGACGGTGGACATGGGAGCAGGAATACGGAATGCGGGAGACGGGAGACGGGAGTTTTTATTCCGTCTTCCGTATTCCGTCTTCTACCTCTCAATCGGCACGCCGACCATTGAGCCGTATTCCGTCCAACTGCCGTCGTAGTTTTTGCAGCCTTCGAAGCCCAGCAGATACTTCAAAACGAACCAGGTGTGGCTCGAACGCTCTCCGATACGGCAGTAGGCGATAACCGGCTTTTCGCCGGTGATGCCCTTGGCGCCGTAAAGCGCCCTGAGTTTTTCGGCGTCTTTGAAAGTGCCGTCTTCCTCGACGGTCTGCGCCCAGGGAATCGACTGCGCCGTCGGGACATGGCCGCCGCGCTGCGCGGTTTCGGTCATGCCAGGAGGAGCGATGACTTCGCCGCTAAATTCGGCGGGAGAACGCACATCGACCAATTGATAATCGCCGCTTTCGACGACTTTGAGAACTTCAGCGACGTTGGAGCGAATCGAGGAATCGAATTCCTTGGCCGTGTATTGCGTCGGCGCGGGGTTTTCTTCCTGGGTGGTGATCTCGCGATTATCGGCGAGCCATTTTTTGCGTCCGCCATCCATAAGGCGCACGTCTTCGTGGCCATACATTTTGAGAATCCACAGCGCGAACGCGGCGAACCAGTTGTTGTTGTCGCCGTAGAGCACAATGGTGTCGCCGTTGGAAATGCCGCTTTGCGACATCAACTGTTCGAGCGCGTCTTTGCTGAGAATATCGCGGCGCACGTTGTCCGAAAGCTGGCTCGTCCAGTTCCACGCCACAGCTCCTGGAATGTGGCCTTCACTGTAAGCGTTGGTGTCCACGTCCACTTCGACCAGTTTCACGTTGGCATCCTGCAGATGCTCCTGCACCCAATCGCAGTCCACCAGGACTTCGGGGCGCACATAACCTTTGTTTTCTACCGACATTTGAGATCTCCAATCGTTGGTTTTTGGGATAAGTCGCGCGGCATTTTATCGAATCGGAGGCCGCGTCACAAGTCAAATTCTATCCGCGAGGTGGAATTTGACCCCCAACGCGGCGGCGCGGCAATTGCGAAGCCGCAAATGAACCTTGCGGCGTCATTTCCCGTCTCATTGCGCCGATTCCCCTTCATTTCCCAAGGAAAAACCATGCAAAAACAATCACTCAAAATCGGCTCCGCGCTGTTGTTGGCGGGCCTCGCAGTTAATTTCAGCGCTCCGGCAGCCCACGCGCAGTTCGGCAAAATCTCGGAACAGGAAGAAATTGAGGCCGGACGCCAATCGGCGGCGCAGGCCATCAAAGAGTATGGCCGTCCGCTTTCCTCCAACGACCCGCGCCAGCAGCGCGTGGCGCGCATCGGGGCGATGTTCGCGGCGCAATCGACGCGCAGAAACATTCCCTACTCTTACACGGTGTTGCAAAATGACAAAGTTTTGAACGCCTTCGCCGCTCCTGGCGGGCCGATTTTCGTCACCACCAAACTCATCAGCACCGCCGCCAACGATGCCGAACTCGCCTACGTTTTGGGCCACGAAACCGGCCATATCGAAAGAAAGCACATCGTGAATGCGGTGGCGAAACAGCAAAAAACCGGACTGGTGGTGGGAGTTCTGGGCGCGATTCTGGGACGCGGTAAGACCGGCAACATCGTGGGCGGGCTGGCCAATGCTTTCGCTCAGATTCGGCTCAGAGGCCACTCGCGCGAACAGGAAAACGATTCCGACGATTACGGCGTGCGCGCTATGGCCCGCCTCGGTTTCGACCCGCGTGCGGCGGTTTCGATGCTCGGCAAACTGGGCGGAGGCGAATCGGGCGGCCTCGCCAAATATCTGGCGACTCATCCTTCTCCCGAATCGCGCCAGCAGCTCGTCACCAACCTGATTCAAAGCCAGAACCTGCTGAACGTCGCGCAGAACGCGGGAGGCCCTCATCTCAATATGAGCGGCAACGGCGCGGCAATCTATGGCCAGACCAATTTCCCCTCCTATCCGGACGGCGCCGCTTCCAACGGCGCTTTCGAGGGCGAAATTCGTCTCGATGCGCCCCTGCGCGTGGTGAGCGGCAACGGTTCGCAGACCATTCTGGCGCCGGTGGCTTCGCTGGCGCGCTACGCGGGCGGACGCGCGGTCGCAGAAAGCCGCAGTTCGGTTTTGGTGTCGCGCAGCGGCAGTTCGCTGCGGCTGGCTCTCGATTCGGACGTGGCGGTTCTCAACGGGCGCCGCGTGCGGCTTTCGACACCAGCTCGGCTCATCGACGGGCGTTTTTATGCCCCGCTTGGCACCGTCGCCGCCGGATTGGGTGGCCAGGCCAGCTACGACAATGCGCGTGGCGCGGTGCACGTCGAATTTGACGGACGCGGCGGGTTTATCTCGCTGCGCTAAGCCGAAAAATAAATCACGGAAACAGCCGCGCGATGAGCGCGGCTGTTTTGGTTTGAAAGCGAATCTTTAATACAAACTTCACACAGATTTAATGTAGCGGAGCGATAATGGGAGCCGCGAATCGAAAGATTCCAGGAGATTTCCTATGTTTTCCAACCGTTCCTCTTCCTCAACGCGTGGTTTTACTCTCATTGAACTTTTGGTCGTTATAGCTATCATAGCTATTCTCGCGGCTATTCTTTTCCCCGTCTTTGGCCGTGCCCGCGAAAACGCCCGCCGTTCGTCATGCCAGAGCAACATGAAGCAAATCGGCCTCGGTGTCATGCAGTATGTGCAGGACTACGACGAACGTTATCCACAGGCCTATTTCTACAAGAACAATGCTGGCGACACCCAGGGCTATGTGCACTGGTCTGGATCGACCCGTCCCTATCTGAAGAGCGAGCAGATTTTCGTTTGTCCGTCCGACCCGCTGGGCGGATTGCTACCGACTAATCCGCATGATCCGACTTACTCCCTCGCGCCCAGTTCGCCTCCCCGTGACGCTCAGGTGCCGCGCATCTCTTATACGGCCAATGCCCTGATTATGCCGCGCAAGCGGTCGTCTACCGATGGCCCCAACACAGTGAACTCAGCGCAGATCGACGACACGGCGGGAGTTATCATGGTGGCTGAGTTCGCCAATACGATCGCGTGTGTCAACGACACCTCAACAGGTCAGGAAACGCCTGGATTCAAAGGAAAGTCGCACCGCCCAACCCACGGGATCACTAACAACGGCGCTCAGACCAACCTACAGAGCGTGGCGGATATGCAGATTCCAACTCCACGCGCCGTCACGGTTACCACCGCCCTGCAGGCCAAAGCCGCCTGCACAGCGGCCGGTTACAGCGGCGGCGGGCATCACATCAGCTACGCCGAATACGAGAAGCATTTAGGCGGCTCTAACTACGCTTTTGCCGATGGCCATGTCAAATGGCATCGTATCGAACAGACTCTTAACCCCAACAACTTTATGTGGGGCAAAAAACTCTACACCGGCAACAACCAGATCATCCTGAAACCGACCGGCTCCGAACCTGTGGGCTGATGGATTCAAGCTCCTGATCAAACGGCCCGCTTCAATTGGAGCGGGCCGTTTTGTCGTCTGGAGTGTCAAACTTCCCCCATGCCCAACCAACTCGCGCCTCAGTTGCGCCAAATGCTCCTCATCCGCCGTTTCGAGGAGAAATTAGACGATCTCTTTTCGAGCGGTGTCATCAAAGGCACCTCCCATCTTTACGCCGGACAGGAAGCCGTCGCCGTGGGTGTGTGCGCCGCGTTGCAACCCGACGATTTGATGACTTCCACCCATCGCGGCCACGGCCATTTTCTGGCCAAAGGCGGCGACGCGGGCGCTCTGATGGCCGAGTTGTGGGGCAAAGCGACCGGCCCCAGCAAAGGGCGCGGCGGCTCGCAGCACGTCGCCGATTATTCGATTGGCTTTCTGGGATCCAATGGCATCACGGCGGGCGGGCTTCCCATCGCGACGGGCGCGGCACTCTCGGCGCAAATGAGGAATTCAGGGCAGGTCGTGGTCTGTTTTTTCGGCGAAGGCGGCGCCAATCAGGGCACCTTTCACGAATCGCTCAACATGGCGGCGATCTGGCGTCTGCCGGTGATTTTCATCTGCGAAAACAACCAATACGCCATGTCCACGCGCTTCGATGAGGCCTTCGCCACGCCCGACATCGCGGCGCGTGCCGCCGGCTACGGCATTCATGGCGAAGTCGTCGATGGCGTCGATTTTTTCGCCGTGCAAAGCGCCGTCGCCAGTGCCGCAAAACGCGCACGCGAAGGTGTTGGCCCCACGCTTCTGGAAATGAAAACCTATCGCTACTACGGCCACTCCAAAAGCGACAAATGCGACTACCGCACCAGAGAAGAAGAAGCCGAGTGGCGCCTCAAAGACTGCATCGGGAAACTCCAAACCGCGATGGAAATGCCCAACGAGCAATACGCCCCGATTCTGGCCGAAATCGACGCTCAAATCGAAGCGGCGGTGCAGTTCGCGCGCGATTCGCCCGAACCCGAAGTCGTGGAGTGGGAAAGCGAAATGTTCGCCTGAGATCATTTCGCGCAGAGACGCGGAGGCGCGGAGATTTTTGAGAGGGAATAAAAACCTTCTTTCCTCTCTGCGCCTCCCGCGTCTCTGCGGGAAACCCCAAAGCGGCACCGCCCTTGCAACTTGCCGCGCGGCCCCAAAAGCCACCCCAAACTCTGGAGAAAACCCCCATTATGAGCATGACCCACCTCAAAGAAGCGATGATCGATGAAATGAAGGACTTGTATTCCGCCGAGCAACAACTCGCCGAAGTGCTGCCCCAGATGGCGCAAAAAGCCACCGACCCGACGCTCAAAGCCGGTTTCGAAAAGCACGCCACCGAAACTCAGACCCAGATCGGGCGCCTCGAACAAGCCTTCGGTCTGCTCGGCGAAACGCCCGCCGCCATCACCTGCGAAGCGATGAAAGGCATTCTCAAAGAAGGCAAACACCTGATGAGCGAGGACACCAGCCCCGAAGTCAAAGACGCCCTGCTCATCGCTGCCGCGCAGAAAGTCGAGCACTACGAAATCACGACTTACGGCACCATTTGCACCTGGGCCAAAACTGTCGGCTCCGACGACGTGAAAGAACTGCTGGGCCAGAGCCTCAACGAAGAGGAACTCACCAACCAGAAACTCAGTGAAATCGCCGAAAAAGGCATCAATTTGAAAGCCGTCTAAGCGAGTAATAGCGAAAAGCGCGTCCAAATTTTGGGCGCGCTTTTTTGCGCCTGACGCGCCGCGCCCTTAAACTCGCCTCGCTTTCTCATGGCCCATCCTCCTTCTTCCCCGCCCCGCCCCGTCATGCTCGTCATTCTCGATGGCTGGGGATTGTCCGACAACCCCGTCGCCAACGCCGTTACGCTCGCCGCTACGCCCCATTTCGACCGTTTGTGGAAGGGTTGCCCGCACACCCAGCTCACCGCGCACGGCACCGATGTCGGTCTGCCGCCTGGCGTGATGGGCAACTCCGAAGTCGGCCATCTCAACATCGGCGCGGGCCGCATCGTGTTTCAGGATTCGTCGCTCATCGACAATTCCATCGCGACCGGCGATTTTTTCGAGAACGCAGTCATTCTGGAAGCGATTCACCGTGTCAAAAACGCCGGAACGCGGCTTCACCTCATGGGACTGACTTCGAACGGCAACGTCCACGCCTCCGAAGGCCATTATTTCGCCCTTTTGGAAATGGCGGCGCGCCATGGACTTGTTGGAGATAAAGTGTGTTTCCACGCCTTCACCGATGGCCGCGACACGCCGCCCGATTCCGGTCTGGGCTTCGTTTCACGGCTTCTCGAACAGATGATGCGAACCGGCGCGGGCTGCGTCGCTTCGGTCATTGGCCGCTATTACGCGATGGATCGCGACAAACGCTGGCCGCGCGTGAAGCAGGCTTACGAATGTCTGACGCAGGGCCTCGGCCATACCGCGCCCGACGCGATTGCGGCCCTCAAAAACGCCTACGAACGCGGCGAAAGCGATGAATTCGTCGGCGCGACGGTCGTTCTCGATGAAACTGGCGCGCCGCGCCCGCGCATCGCCGATGGCGACGCGGTGATCTTTTTCAACTACCGCTCCGACCGAGGCCGCGAGCTGATGCAGGTGTTTCTCGACCCCGATTTCGACCAAAATTTGCCGCAAAATCCCGAAGACCTCGAACGCGCGCCGTTCAAACGCAACGCCCGTCCCGACGTATTTTTCGCCACCCTGACGCGCTACAGCGAAGACCAAATCGCTCCCTACGCTTTCGGCCCGCGCCCGCTCCACGACGGGCTGGGCGAAACCATCGCCAAAGCCGAAAAAACTCAGCTTCGCATCGCCGAAACCGAAAAATATCCGCACGTCACTTTCTTCTTTTCCGGCGGTTTCGAAACGCCCTGGAACGGCGAAGAGCGCATCCTGGTCAATTCGCCCGACGTGCCGACTTACGATTTGCAGCCCGAAATGAGCAGTCCCGAAGTGACCGAAAAAGTCGTCGCCGCGATTTTGAGCCAAAAATTCGACGCCATCATCCTCAACTTCGCGCAGACCGACATGGTGGGGCACACCGGCGTTCTGGAAGCCGCCATCAAAGCCGTCGAATCCGCCGACGCCGGTTTGGGCGAGATTCTGCGCGCCATCGAAGAAGTGGGCGGCGCCCTTCTGGTGATTGCGGATCACGGCAACTGCGAACAGATGCTCGACCCCAAAACCGGAAAACCGCACACCGCGCACACCACCAATCCCGTTCCCTGCGTGCTGCTTGGTGGCGCGAGCGATGCGACCTTGCGCGACGGCGGTCGTTTGGCCGACATTGCGCCCACGCTTCTCGATTTGATGGGCATCGAAAAGCCCGCCTCCATGACGGGCATTTCCCTGCTGGGCGAATCAGTCGATCAAGTCGATACTCTCGATCCCAGCGCTCACGCGCCAAGTTTCAGCGCGATGCTGCAAAAAGCGGTCGCGGGCAGCGTCAATGCGGCGCTCTCGCGCGCCGAAGTCATCGCGGCGCTGCGCGAAGGCGAAACGCGCCTCGTTTATGTGTGTGAAAATCAAGAGGACGAACTCGCGGCGAAACTCGCGGATTCGGCCAGAAACCGCTTAAATTTGCTCGTTTAAATTCACCACAGAGACACAGAGGCGCAGAGATTTTTGGAGATTTTCTCTTCTCAAAACTCTTCCCTTCTCTGTGCCTCCGTGTCTCTGTGGTGAATTCCCCAAAATCCAATGGCACAATTTCTCCCCTTTCGCGGCCTGCGCTACAGCCCGCAAATCGAACTCTCCAACACCATCTGTCCGCCCTACGATGTCATCAAAGGCGCCGCGCGCGACGAACTTTTGGCCCGCGACCCCCACAACATCGTCGCCGTCGAACTCGCGGCGCGCTACGGCGAAGCGGCCAGCGATGAGCAATATCAAACCTGCGCCCGAACTCTGCAAAAATGGATTTCCGAAGGCATTTTGCAGCGCGACGATTCGGCGTTTTACATCTACGAACAGGAATTCGCTCTGCCCCAGAGCGGCGAAATTCGCAAGCGGCGCGGCGTGATTGGCGCTCTCACTCTCGAAGAGTTCGGCGCGGGCGTGCAACCGCACGAACACACCATGAGCGGCCCCAAAGCCGACCGGCTCAACCTGCTGCGCGTGCTCAGGGCCAATACCAGTCCCATTTTTGGCCTTGTCGCCGATGAAGACGGCTGGATCGACGGTTTGATTCGCGATGTGGTTTTGACGCCCGCCAAAGCGCAGGCGACCGACGCCGAAGGCATCACCCATCGCCTCTGGGTTTTGTGCGACGATGAAATGGTGAATGGATTGGAAGCGGCTTTCGATAATGAAAGCGTGCTGATTGCCGACGGCCACCACCGCTACGAAACCGCGCTGAATTATTTCAAGGAAACCGGCCATCAAAACGGCGGCGAAAACGGCGTGATGATGATGTGCGTTTCGATGCAGGACGAAGGACTGGTGGTTTTGCCCACACATCGCATCGTCAAAGCCCTCTCCGACGCCGAAGCCGCCGCGCTTCCCGCCAAACTGGGCGAATTTTTCAACGTCGAGCCGTTTTCCGGCGATGCGAATGCTCTTTTGGCCGCGCTGGGCCAAGTGGATAAATCGCAAAACGCGCTCGGACTGCATTTGCGCGGGCAAAGCTATTTACTGCGTCTCCAAAGCGGCGAAAACGTGCAAAGCGCGCGCGATGGGTCGAAAAGCGAGGCTTACAACGCGCTCGATGTTGCGGTGTTGAGCGATTTGATTCTGGACAAGCAACTGGGCATTGATGCCGCCAAAGTCGCGGCGGGCGCGCATATCAGCTACACCATCGACGCAGGGGAAGCGATGCGTCAGGTCGAAACCGGAGAAGCGGGCGCCGCGTTCCTGCTGCGCGAAACGCCGGTGGAACAGGTGAAAAAAGTGGCCGATGCCGGCGATAAAATGCCCCAGAAATCGACTTATTTTTATCCCAAACTGGCGACGGGACTGGTTTTGCGGCCTCTCGACTGAGGAAAAGGTTCACACCAAGAAACGAAGTTCACACCAAGGAACACAAAGAGGTTTCTAAAAAATCTTTGTGTTCCTTGGTGTGAACTTCGTTTCTTGGTGTGAGATGAAATTTAGCGATTTATGAAACCGCATCTGCACATCGCCCTCGCGCTCATCTGGCGCGGGGGCAAAGTTTTGGTGGCGCGGCGGCAATCGAACGCCGACCATCTGCCCGATGTCTGGGAGTTTCCTGGCGGCAAAATCGAGAGCGGCGAATCGTCCGAAAAGGCCGCGATTCGTGAAGCGCATGAAGAAGTCGGCCTCGAAATCGAGATTCTGGTGCCCTGCGAACGCCTCGAATGGGAATATCCAGAGCGCCGCGTCACATTGCATCCGTTTCATTGCCACATCGTGGGGGGCGAAATCGTGGCACGCGAAGTCGCCGAGATTCGATTCATGACGCCCGCCGACCTGCGAAGCGAGAATTTTCCGCCCGCCAACGCCGCTTTAATCGAAAAATTAATCCAAAGACACAAGTGGATTGTGGATGAACACAGATAATCGAAACGATCTGTGTTCATCTGTGACCTCATCTGTGTTCTCTGTGGCTATACAGTGTCTCAATCGATGTGCATCAATTCGCTCGACTGAAGTCGGCGCTGACCCACAAGCGGGTGCCCCGCGCTGCGCGCTAACTTTCGGCCTGCGCCGAAAACAGGCAGTCTGGTTCCCGCGAAGGCGGGAAGTTAGCGCGCAGCGCGGGGCACCCGCTTGTGGGTCAGCGCCGACTTCAGTCGAGCGAACCCTTGGCCAAGATACAACGCAAATGAAACACGCTGTAATTTCATTTGAGCCAAAATCCGCGTTCGCCATCGCCGTGAAACAGTGAAGCCTAAGTCATCTCTTAAAAATCTCTGTGTCTTTGCGGTTGATTTTCGAAAACTTCCATCCGCGAACTTCACTCATCGAGCAGCAGATCGCAGAAAGCGAAGCGCTCGTCGCGCAGCACGACTTCACCGCGCACGCAGGGAATCGCCTCAGAAAAATTAGGGCCATTCCACACGAAAGTGTGAAACTCGCCGTTTTCGCCGCAGGGATCGACATTGGGCGGCAGGTCGCGCAAAAGCTGGGCGTCGAAGGCACGACCGGCAAAAGTTTTGTCGAGGGCATGGGTGTCCACGCACGAAAGGATGGCCTCAAAGCTCGCGCCGATGAAATCGCGCGCCACGCGCGCCGTATCGCGGCCCCAGAGCGGAAACCGCGCCTCCATACCGTGACGCGCGGCGAGGGTTTCTCGATAGGCGCGCACATCTTCCAGATATAAATCGCCTGCCGCCATGCTGGTGATGCCCATTTCGCGGCAGCGCCCCAGCGCCGCGCCGAAGGAGCGCTCGTAATCGTCGTTGGTGCAGGACGGCGGAATGAGCGCGATTTCGAGCGGCACGCCCAGCGCCTGCGCCTGCCGCTCCAGCAAAACGCGCCGCACGCCATGCACGCTGATGCGCTCGTAGCTCTGGGTCACCGTGGTGAGCAAAACGCGCACATCGTATTGGCCGGAGGCGCGAAGGGCGTGCAGCGCAAGCGCGCTGTCCTTGCCGCCGCTCCACGACAGGGCGATAGGTTCGGGGTTCATGGGAGGGAGACCGGTTCCGTTTGGAGACGCGCCACCTGTTCGGGGCGCCAGGTTTGAAGCGCAAATTCGGGGAACAATTCGGGGTGCAGCAGGCCCGCGAGCAGTTCCAGAGTTTCGACCAGACGCGGGCCAGGACGACTGGCGTAGGCGCTGCCGTCGATGGCGAAAACCGCGCCGCGCCGCACGGCGGGCAGGTCGTCCCAACCGGCGTAGCCTTGCAAAACGGGCAAATCCTGCCGCGCCCGTTCCACGCTCCACCCGCACAGCGCCAGCACCAACCTTTCGGGCTGCGCCTGCAACACCTCGTCCCACTCCACGCGGGTCGAACGCTGCCCCGCGCGCCCGAAAACTTCGATACCGCCTGCCAGTTCGACGAGTTCGGGATTCCAGTGACCGGCGCAAAAGGGCGGGTCAACCCATTCCATCAGATAGCAGCGCGGGCGGTTCGCGGCGCTCTGGGCGCGGGCGCGCACCCGCTCGACGCGCTCTTGAAGCTGAGCAACAACTTCCGCGCCGCGCTGCGCCACCCCCGCGATGGCGGCGGCGGTGCGAATATTGTCGAACACGTCGTTCAAACACGCCGGCTCCAGATTGACGACGCGGGGCGGCCCTGGAAGCTGGGCCGCCATCCTCGCCACCGAACCATAGCCGACGGCGCACACGTCGCACAGCTTCTGGGTCAGGATGAGGTCGGGGCGCAACTCGCGCATCAAGGGTTCATCGAGTGTGTAAAGCGTGCCGTTTGTGGCGAGGGTTTCGCGCACCCAGCGATCAACTTCGGGGCTGGACAGGCCCGCGTTGTGAATCGGGCAGTGCGTCACGCGCGGCCTGTGATTGGCCTGAAAGGGAAAATCGCATTCGTGCGACACGCCCACCAGCGAGTCCATCAAACCGAGCGCGCCGACAATTTCGGTCGCGGCGGGCAGCAGGGAAACGATGCGCGTCACGATTTTCCTTTTTGGCGATTGAGGTGGAAGCCGTAGGGACAGTTTTTGCAGCCGTTTTCACAGCAGAAGCCGCGCCGGAGCAGAAACGCGCGCGACAAAGCACCGTCGGCGTCGAAAGTCTCGATTTTTCCGGCAGTTTCCTCTTGAGGCGCCACCTCGCGCGTTTCGCCGTTCTTCATGCCGCCAATCGCCCGCCAGACGTGGTGTGGCGCGTCGCGGCCCACACGTTCGCCGCGTGGTGAAGCGCGAACAGGCCCAGCGTCCAGCACATATCGCCCGCCAGGGCATTGCGGAAAAACGGCAGCGCCATGACGTAGCACTTGACCAGACCGGCGAGAGTGTGCGGACAATCGTAGGGCGGCGGCATCATCGGGCCGAACCACACGAAAAAGTTCGTCGCCACGAAAAACAGCAGCGATCCGGCCAGCGTCGCGCCCAGCGTGCGCCCCCAGGTGCGCTTTTCGCGCAGCAGCCAGCCCAGCCCGACGGCGGCGAGGAAACAGGCGTAAATCACCGCGTTCATCGGGCCGAAGCCGTAACCCAGCGCGAGATCGCTGAGCAGCATCGCTCCAAGCGGAATGGCGAGGGCGAAGCGGCGCGGCAACGTCGCGCCGCCAAAAAGCGCAACCGCCAAAACGGGCGTGAAGTTCATCGGGTGCGGCACCAAGCGGCACGCTGACGCCAGCAGAATCAGCACGCCCGCGATGGCGAAATTCAGGGAATTGTTTTTGTTTTGATTCATCGGATTGTGCCGGTGCTTCATTCGAGATCGAACAGTTCGTTGGTAATCAGGTTGCCGTCGCGGTCGAGGTCGCCGAGGTGGTGTTCAAGAAAAGGTTCGGCAGTGAAGCCAAAGCCGAAACTGCCCGAACGCATCACCGGCTTGGTCGCTTTGGCGTGACCGTCGGCCCATAGCACGTTGCCCATCTGGTTGTGGCGCGCGTGGAAGGACGGGTAATTATCACTGGGTTTGGAGAGGTAAGAGTTGCCTTCCAGGGTCTTTTTATCGCCGAACTGGATGCGCGCGGAGTCGGCGAAGGCCACCGTTTCGGCGGGAGAAGCAATGGCGGCCAGACTCACGGGAAGGGGAACTTCGATGAAGGAGGGCGGCGGGTAATTCGCGGGGCTGAAATACGAGTTGTTGTAGGCGAAACCGGTCAGGCCCAGAGCGGCTCGCAGCTTGTTTTCGAAGGAGGGGCAGGCTTGAACCTGGCTGCTCTTCATGTAAGGCTGCAACAAGCCTTCGTTTTCGCGCAGCGTGGTGCCGTCCCAGCTTCCCCACCAGAAGAAGGTTTTGCCCCCAGTTCCGGCGGTGGAAACGCGCATGAGGATTTCGTCGTAATCCTGCGAGTATTGCAGCCAGCCCAGACCAATCTGTTTCACATTGGAAAGGCAGGAAGCCTTGCGCGCATTTTCCCGCGCGCGCCCGAAAACGGGGAACAAAATAGCCGCCAGGATCGAAATAATCGCCACGACGACAAGCAACTCGATGAGCGTAAAGCCCGCAACACATTTACGGTTCTGATTCGACATGATTTTCCTTTCAGCCGTCGCGCGCGGCTGGGGATATCGTCGCAGCAGAAATCAGGGGGAGAAAAGGAAAGGCGGAGGGCCAAAAAAGCCGCCGTCCAGAAGGAAGCGGTGGCTGTCGGCGCGCAAACGAGGCTGCCGCAATGCGGACAGGTGTTTGTGGGGCGTCGTCACCCCTTTTCTCTCGAAGGGTTCTGTTGCGACGTTCCTCTCGGCTGGCATTCGGGCTTGGGCGCTGAAGGGTGTTCAGTCACCGATACCGTTGCGGGACAGCGCCGGATTCTCACCGGCTTCCCCAGACTCGGAGGAGCACGATATTCAATTTTGGAACAACAACGGGGAACTATACCGCCGCACCATTTCGCTGTCAAGCGGCCCGATTCACCGCATTGGCACGAAGGTTTTCGCTTGAATTTCTTTGCGCCTTCTCTTTCTCCGGCTCCAATAAACACCGATGTTGCTGAGGTTGGCAGCATTGAGGATAATCATGTCAGCTTCATCTGGAGGATAGACATGAAACGTCGAACTTTAATTGCCGGTGCGGTTTCGGTCGCTGGATTGGCAGCAGCGAACCAGGTTTTGGCCCAGCCTGGTGGAGTTCCACCCGACACCAAAACAGAGAAGCCTGATTTCGTTGAGGCAACGGTTGAAACCATTTATGACGCGATTTACAAGGGTGAGGGAGGGGGAGAAACAACGTCTCCCGTCCTCATCCTCAAGGCGCGCGATGAAGAACGCTATTTGCCCATCTGGATTGGTGCCCTCGAAAGCATCAGCATTACGATGGGGCTGGAAAACACGAGGAAGGCTCGGCCCATGTCGCACGACCTCATGGCTGAGCTGGTTAAAGCCTTACAAGGACGTGTCCAGGCGGTTACCGTGCGCTACGAGCCGCAGGACAAAATTTTTTATGCGGCAATCAAAGTCGTGGCCAACGGCGTTGAAACCGAAGTGGACAGCCGTCCCAGCGACGCGATTGCTCTGGCCCTGCGCGTCAAGGCGCCCATCCTGGTGGCTTCCGAGTTGATGAAGCAGACCACGCTTGACGAGATCAAAGCCGAGCTAAAGAAGAAATAACCGCATTGGCGCAAAGGCGCAAAGAATTCTTCTATTAGACCTCTTGCAAAAGTAGCGAAACCGGTTTGTAGGGGTGCCGCGAGGCGCGTGTGGACACCCTGGCACGCTTTCCACACGCGCCTTGCGGCGCTACTACAAACTTACGAACATCCAAATCTCTACACTTTTGCAAGAGGTTTATTGAATTTCTTTGCGTCTTTGCGCCAATGCGGTTCATTTTCATTTGACCCGAAAATCCGCGTCCGCCAGTGTCGCGAAAACGCGCCCCTGCCAGTTGCGCGCGAGTTCGCCGCTTTCCACGCCATTGGTGAGAATCGACACCGCGAGGCGCTGCCCGTCGCGCGTGGTGACGTAACCCGACAGCGTGTTGGCAATCGCAAAGGTGCCGGTTTTGGCGCGCACATTTCCCGCCGCCGCGCTGCCTTTCATGCGATTTCGCAGTGTGCCATCGACGCCCGCAACCGGAAGCGCGTCGTAAATCACGCTCCCGTCCTTCATTTTTTCGACGGCTCCCAGCAAGCGCGCCAGAGAAATCGGCGTCGCCAGGTTGTAGCGCGATAGGCCGCTGCCGTCCGAAAAGCGCACGCCCGCCGTCGGCACGCCGCTTTTCTGGAGCCATTGCAGCATCGCGCCATGCGCGCGCGCCGCCGCGCCGCCCGACGCGATTTGCGCGCTGGGCGCCGCTTCGGGCAGCCCGACGGCGGCGCGGCGCAGCAGCATTTCGCCGTAAAGGTTGTCGGAGTTTTTCAAAAAGCGCTGCAACAGAAACGAAAGCGGCGGCGAAGCGTGCTGCGCCGCCACCACAGCTTCTTTGGCGCCGAAAAACCCTTCGCCATCGACCACCTGAGCGCCCTTATCGCGCAACGCGCCCGCCAGAACGCCCTGCGCCCAACCGCGCGGATCGGGAACCGCGACGCCCTGGCTCACGCGCTGATTGGGCGCCAGAAAGCCCTCGACGAAAAGCGTGGGGCCAAGCGGCGATGTCGCGTCGCCGCGCGACCATTTCAATTTTCCGGCGCGCGGATCAGTGGCCGCGACCGTCACGACGGGCGCGAAAATCGGGAAAGGCGCGGCGGGATCGGCTGTCATGGCGGCGACATCGCCCACTGTTGCGGCGCCCACCAACGCTACATCGATCTGGTTGCGATTGAGCGCCAGAGCCGCAACCGGAGGCCCGTAATACCACAGCAGATCGTCCAAAGTCCAGCCTTCGGGATAGCGCCCGCCTTCTTCACCGCTCATTACGCCGTTGGGATAAAGGCCCTCGGCAGCGCGCACGATGAAGGGGCCGGCGTTCTCGGCGAGCACCCGTTCGCCCAGAGCCTTCAAATCGGCGCTCGAAAGCGAGGATCGCCATCGCCAAACAGCGTGATGATGCTGGGATAGGCCGTCGCGGTGGGCCAGCCTCCTGGTTTGACGGCGGCGACCTGGCTTTTAAGCGCGCGCGTCACGAAGGTCTTTTGCGGCCCCAACTGCTGCAAAACCCACGCGGCGGTGAACAGTTTGAAGTTGGAAGCGGGCAGAAAGCGTTTCTGGGCATCACGCGCGAATACGAGCGGCTGAGTTTTGTCGTCGTAGGCGACGGCGGGGAAATCGGCGGGCGATTTCGCCTTTCCCAGCGCCACCACCGCGACACCGATGTGAGCGCTTTGAAGTTGTGGGTGGCGCAGCAGGGTTTCGATTTGAGTTCGAGTGGCGCGCGGCAGTGTTTTGGGCGCGGGGGAGGCGCCAAGGGGTGCGACGAGAAGGGCGAGTGAGAAAAGAAGGATGGATTTCATTGTGAAAGGACTTGCACACGGGTTCGCTCGACTGAAGTCGGCGCTGACCCAGAGGGTGCCCCGCGGCCACGCCGCTAACTTTCAGCCTGCGCCGAAACATCTCAGTGTGGTTCCCGCGAAGGCGGGAAGTTAGCGGCGTAGCCGCGGGGCACCCTCTGGGTCAGCGCCGACTTCAGTCGAGCGAACACTGCCAATTTATGCCTCTTCGTCGCCGCCAAACATCCACGCCGAGATCTGGCGCTGAAACGGCAGGCGGTTGGGGCCGTTGCGCGTGGGATGAACGCGATTGTTCAAAACCACCGCGACGTGGCCGCTTTGCGGATTGAGCACCAGCGACGGGCCAGTAAAACCCAGATGCCCCGCCGTTCCACGCGGCGCCTGGTCGCTCATGTAAAAAGGCGCGTCGAGTTGGAATCCCAGGCCGCGCCAGTATTCATTTTCCGCGTATCGCGTGGTGAAGGCGCGCGTGATGTCATCGGGATGGAGGATGCCGCCCTCGTTATGCGACCAGATTTGCGCGAAGCGTGCGACCTCGGCGGCGGGGGCGAAAATTCCGGCGTTTCCGGCGCACGTTCCCGTCTGGACGCGCCAACTGCGCGCCGCTTCGTCGTGCACCACGCCGCGCCACACGCCGCCCTCGTAGAATTCGGTGGGTGCCACATTGTCGAGATCGGACGGCGCGAACGAAGTGTTTTGCAACCCCAGAGGGTTGAGAATTCGCGTTTCGATGATTTCGTCCAGACTCACGCCCGCCACGCTTTCCGCGACGCGCGCCAGCAGAAACAGGTTGGTGCAGGAATATAGCACTGAATTTCCTGGCGCATCGGCGCGCGGTTCGGCAGCAATGCGCTCGATCCACTCGTTCGCCGCGACTTTTTCGAGCGCCTGAATCGGAAACGAAATGCCGCTCGCGTGCGCCATCAGGTGTTCGAGGGTGATTTCCGCATCGAAAACCGGATAGAACGCGTGAATGGAGGTTTCGAGCGCGATTTTGGCGTCGCGCAGCATACACAGCGCGGCGGTGAGGGTGTAGATTTTGGTGACCGAGGCCAGATCGTAAATCGTTTCGCGCGTCGCGGGCACATCGAAGAGCGCATCGTAGCCGAGGCTTCCGGCGGCTTCGTGGCACAGGATCTCATCGCGGCGCGAGAGGTGGCAGACGGCGCCAGGAAAAGCGCGCGCGGCGATGCCGTCTTCTAAAATCGCGCGGGGAGAAAGGGGTTGGATCATAGGTTGGCAGCGAATGAATTCGCCGGACATTTGGATTTGGATTTTCAACACAGAGGACACGGAGAGATGGAGAACAACAGAGGTTTTGCTTGTATGTTTTGATCTCTTCTTTACTTCCCTCTGTCTCTCCGTGCCCTCTGTGTTGAAAATAGGCGGCGAATTTATTCGCTGGCGAGTTCGCGGCCCAACGCGCCGAACAGTTCGTCGGTCGATTGACCGGCATCGGGGAAAGTGGCGTAAGCGATTTTCGCTTCCAGAGCGCCTTCGAGAGGCGGAGTTTGGAGCTGCACGAAGCCCGAAATCAGCCGGTGCGCCAGACTTTGGCCGCGCGCATTGGTGGAGGGCAAAAGCACCAGAAAATGCAGTCCGGCGGGATCGGCGCTTTCGAATGCGGCGACTTTATCAACAGCGCGGCACTGGCGCCGCACCAGGGCGGCGGCAAGCGCCAGAGTCGCTTTTTTGTCGGCTGCCGCTAATTTCTGCGTTGCGTTCGCCCAATTGGGAAGCTGGCACCACAAAACCGAAAAGTGCCCGCCATAGCGGGCGGTGCGCGCCGCTTCTTCGTCGATCCAGCCCGCGAACTGCGTCAGCGTTGCCACGCCAGGCCGCGACAGCGCTTTCACACGCGCGCGCGGTTTGAAAGTGCGCCGCGCATCGCGCTGCGCCCCTCCGCGCGCCAACTCCAGCAAATAGGCGGCGCGCGCGCTTTGTTGGGCCTGGGGCGAGGGCGTGAGGGCAAGGCCCGTCGCGCTCTGGGGCGTTTCGAGCAGCAGGCGCAAATTTTCCGTGCCGCGCTTGACCAGATAGGAGACGTAGTTGACCGACAAATCCATGCGCCGCGCGATTTCGGTTTTGCTGAGTTCCTCGAAGAAAAACAGCGTCAGAGCCTGTCGTTCCAGCGCTTTGAGCTGCGGCAGCGCGCTTTCGAGAAACATTTTGTCATCAATGCGAGATTCGTCGCCGCGCCGCTCGCCGCCTTTGCGATCTTCGTGGCGTTCCAGAATCGAAAGCCGGCCCTCGTTTTCCTCGCCTTCGTTGGCGGCTTCGAGCGAATCGACGCGCAGGGTCTGCGAGCGCAACAAAACCTCGCGCACCGACTCGACTTTGACGCCCAGATGAGAAGCGATTTCTTCGGGCGTGGCGTTTTTGCCGGTCGTTTGCGAGAGCGCATCGGCGGCGCGCGAGATTTTCTGGCGCAGTTCGAAATGCCAGCCAGGTTCGTGAATCAGACAGCCCAGATCGCGCAAATAATGGCGGATTTCACCGGCGATGAGATGGCACGCATACGTCGAAAACTTGATGCCCTTTTCGGGATCGAAGCGGTCAACGGCCTTGATTAACCCGACGTAGCCTTCCTGAACCAGATCGTCAAGCGGCTCGCCCGACGCCCCAAAACCGCGCGCGCAGTGTTCGACGAGCGGCGCGTGAACCATCACGAGATGATCGCGCAGCGCGGCCCCATCGCCGCCGCGCAGCGCCTCGACGGGGCCGCGCAATCGCCGGAACAGACGAAGCGTGGCGGCTTCGTCGTGCCCGCCGCTCGCCGCCAGTTGCGCCAGTTCAGCCTCGGCGCCAAAAAGTGACAAGGTATCGGCAGACTCGCCCGACGACGCGGAAATTTCGCTCATGCCCTCTCATTTTACGGAGTTTGCGGCAAGATTAGCCACAGAGGACACAGAGGACACACAGAGAGGCACAGAGAATTTTTATTTTCTTTGTGCCTCTTTGTGTGTCCTCTGTGTCCTCTGTGGCTAATCTTCCTGGCGAGCGGGCCACTGGCGGTCGGAGACCAGTTTTTGAGCGCGCGCCTCGATTTCTTGCATCGGCACCGCGTTCGGTTTGAAAACGAACTCATCGACCAGCACTTTGACGATGGCGGCGAGCGGAACCGCCAGAACCGCGCCCGCGACGCCGAACAGCGATCCCATCGCCAGGGCGAAGAAAACGATGGTGACGGGATGCAATTCCATCTCTTTGCCCATGATGAAGGGCACTAAAATGTTGCTTTCGACTTGCTGCACGAACAAAATCGCTGCGGCGGTGAGGGCGAATTTGGTAGTTCCCAAGCCCGCCGCGACGAAAAGCGCCGGAATCGAGGTGACGATGGGGCCGAGATTGGGCACGAACTCACCCAGAAACGACAAAACGCCAAACACAATCGCTGAGGGCAAACCGATGAAATAGAGTAAAAGTCCGGTCGAAACGCCGGTGATGACGCCGTTGATGAGCGTGGCGCGCATCCAGGCCACCATCTGGTTTTCGATGCGCGCGATGGAGCGCCCCGCCGCCTCGCGGTGACGGTCGGGCACCGCCGCCAGAAAGCCGGTGACGAGCGGGCGCGGATTCGACAAGACGAACGCCGTGAGCAAAAGCGCGATGACGATGCTGAAAAAACCGCCCACGAACGACAGCGTGAGTTTTAAAACGCGATTGCCGATGTTGGGGCCGAGATTCTGGAGCCATTCGAGCACTTGCGGCCCCGCCTGTTTTCCCAGCGTTTCGCCGAGTCTGTCGAGACCCGCGCCGCGATATTCGGCGGGAAGCACGTTTTTGAGTTGGGGAAAGCGGTCGAGGACAGCTTTGAGTTGGTTTTCGATGTTCTCGCTGTAGGTCGGAGCGCCCGCAACCAGTTCGCTCACCTGCTCGACTAAAGGCGGCACCACCAGAAACCCGACGCCCACCAGACCGCCCAGCAGGGAAAGCAGCACCACAAGAGTGGCGATGGGCCGCTTAAAACCGCGTTTGGTGAGCCAGGAAACAACGGGATTAAGCACCATCGCCGCGAACAAAACGATGGTGAACAGAATCAGAATTTTGGAAACGGCGTGGATAACCAGCCCCGCCAGTCCCAGACCCAACACCAAAACAAAAAACGCCGCAAATCTTCGTAGGAAAGCGGGCGGGGACGGCGCGGACGCATCGGGAGGGAGCCGGAGTTCATAGCGCGCCAGTTTGATTCATTTGAGCGGCGCGTCAAACCTTCGCACTTTCGATAGGGAACCTTCATCGAGTGAAATGCGATGGTGGCGCGGTCACATTAAGAGCAGGACATTGAACCTGGAGGTTCTGGGAGCGCGAGCATCCTTGCTCGCACCAAAAACAGCGAGCAAGGATGCTCGCAAAAAAATCACGGTCGAATTTCGACCGTGATTTTTAATTTTTCAGCGTTTTTACATCTTTCCCATCGCGCGCATTTTTCGCACCATGGGGCGCAGCATGGGCGCGACGTGATCGGTATCGGCGGCCTTCATCTGGGGCATCGGCGTGAAATTCAAGCTCAGCATATAGGGATGCAGCTGCTTTTTCATCATCTCGATCTGGATGACCCGCGCGTAAAAAGCGCGTGCCCCTTCGACGCTGCGCTTGCCGGTGATGATGTCGTGCGCCAGGTTGAGCGCCAGAACGTTGTGAGTTTCGGCATCGCAGCGCGCCGACAGTTCGCCGCGCGTGCGGTCGACGTTGACGCTGCCGTCGAAACGCGCCAGCTCATCGAATTTGCTCTCCGGCACGCGGTAGCTCAACGTCTGTTCCACGCTGTCGGGATGCGGCATGGGGAAACGGTGCGGCGTCACGTTCTTGGAGGCGATGATGCGCTTCCACGGGCCGGAGTTGTGCCACACCAACATGGTGGGAGTGGCTTCGTCGGGATTGCCATGAATTTTCATCATGCCTCTGGCCGCTTTTTGCGCGTCCGTCGACCAACCGGCGATGATGTTGTCCGCATCGGCGGCCTGCGCTGCGGGAAGGCCCGCCGCCGCAACGCTCGCTGCGATGGCACCCACTGCGGCGAGTTTGCAAAACCCGCGCTTGACTGTGCTGCTTCCGTCTGTTTTGTGTTTCAACATTTCTATCTCCTTTGTAACCGCGTTGAGTATGGCGGTGGCCGAGGGCGGCTTCTGTAACCTGGGTCACGTTACCAAAACAAATTTTCAGGGCCGTCAATCCGCCGACAGATTACGCAGACCGGTGATATCCAGCAGCACGAGGCGGCCCCGATGCAGTTCGAGCAGTTTCTGCTCGCGCCACTGGTTGAGAATTTTGGTGACGGTTTCTCGATAAGCCCCGACGCTGTGCGCCAGTTCTTCGTGAGTGCAGGCGATTTCGATGGCTTTGGCGGCGAAAAAACCTTTGTGCTCTTCGTGCGCCTGGGGCGAATACGCCATTTGCACCAGCAGCGTGGCGAGGCGCGCCGCCACACTTTTCAAGGCGAAGTCGGCCAGGCGTTTTTCGGTTTCGTGGAGCCGCCGTCCCAACGCTTCCACGATGCGCGCCGCGATGCGGACATCGCCCAGCAGCGCCCTTTTGACATCCTCGCGGCTCATGATGCAAAGCACACAGGGCGTCGCCGCTTCCGCGAAACAGCCGCAAAGCGACTGCCCCAGCAGCGTCATTTCGCCGAAAAAGGTGCCGGCCTCGACCTGGGCGACGTTGAATTGCTTGCCTTCATCCGAAAGTTGATAGAGGCGCACACGGCCTTCCTTGACCAGAAACACAACTTCGCTCAGTTGCTGCGGGGTATAAAAAACCGTTCCCGCCGCGACCTTTTTCATGGTCGTCATTTCGTCCATCGCCTGGAGTTCGGCGGGCGACAAATCCTGAAGAATTTCGATCTGATGAAGATAAGTCAGACCGTCCGTGACATCTTGAAATGAGGTTTTCATAGGTTTTGGGGGCGCATTGCGCGGTGCAAGTTCTATCCCAATAAACTCGCCGCCATGCTTTCCGAACTCAAAACCCTGCTCGCCGAAGTCGATGATCTGCGCTCCAGCGCGTCGCTGTTGCACTGGGATCAGGCCACTTATATGCCCTCGCAGGGCGCGAGTGCACGCGGGCGCCAACTCGCCACCCTCTCGCGCCTCGCCCACGAAAAGTTCACTGCGCCGCGATTGGGCGAAATTCTGGACGAGCTGGAATCGCTGGAAAACGAGTTGGATCCCGAAAGCGACGACGCGGCGCTGATTCGCGTCACGCGGCGTCAATATCAAAAAGCGATTCGCATTCCCGTCGCGTTTGAAGCCAAGTTTTCCGCCCACACCGCGCAAATCTACGAAGCGTGGGCAAAGGCGCGTCCGGCCAATGATTTCGCGTCGATTCGTCCGCTTCTGGAAAAATCGCTCGATTTCTCGCGCGAACTGGCCCAGTTTTTCCCCTACGACCACATCGCCGACCCGCTCATCGACTTTTCCGACGAAGGCATGAAAGCCGAGTCGGTGCGCGCGCTTTTCGCCGCGCTGCGCGCTGACCTTGTGCCCCTTGTCGAAGCAGTCACGGCGCGAACGCCCGCCGATGATACTTTTTTGCGCGGGCATTTCGCCGACGAAAAACAGGAAGCGTTCGCCGCCCAAATCGTGCGCGCCGTCGGCTACGATTTCGAGCGCGGGCGCATGGACAGGACGCATCACCCGTTCATGACCAAATTTTCGCTCGGCGATGTCCGCATCACCACGCGCGCCCGCGCCGAAGACGCGACCGAACTGCTTTTCGGCGCTCTCCACGAAGCGGGTCACGCGCTTTACGAACAGGGCATCGCGCGAAATCTGGAAGCCACGCCGCTCGCAACCGGCACCTCAAGCGGCGTTCACGAAAGCCAGTCGCGGCTGTGGGAAAACCTCGTCGGGCGCTCCCGACCGTTCTGGGAGCATTTTTATCCGCGTTTGCAGGAAGTTTTTCCGTCGCAGTTCGGCGCGGTTTCACTCGAAGCGTTTGTGGCGGGCATCAATCGGGTTTCGCGCTCGCTGATTCGCACCGATGCCGACGAGTTGACCTACAACCTGCACGTCATGATTCGCTTCGATTTGGAGTTGGAAATGCTGGAAGGCAAACTTCTCGTGGCCGATTTGCCCGAAGCGTGGCGCGCGCGCTACCAGAGCGATTTGGGTTTGGCCTCGGAAACCGAAACCAACGGCGCGATGCAGGACGTTCATTGGTTTTCGGGCACGGTTGGCGGCGCGTTTCAGGGCTATACCATCGGCAACATCCTTTCGGCGCAGTTCTACGCGGCGGCGAGGCGCGAAATCGGCGATCTGGAAGGCCAGCTTCGACGCGGAGAGTTCGAGGCGCTGCGCGAGTGGCTCACGCGCAATATTTACCGTCACGGCTCGAAGTTCACGGCGGAAGAAATCGTGCGCCGCGCGACGGGCGAAGAGCTTTCGACGGCGCCTTATCTCGGTTATCTGCGGGGGAAATTCGCGAGTTGAGTCGCGTAGAGAACGCGAAGCGTCAGCGAGTGAGGCCTGACCGCAACTTGGAAGTGACCGTTACACCTCACTCGCTGACGCTTCGCGTTCTCCAAACTCCCCCAACGCATCTTCTCCCACTTCATCCGTCCACACCTTGAACCCCGCAAGCGGCGCCGAACCATAAGACGTAGTGAGCGCGACATCGGTGGCGTCGCGGCCATAGGCCATCACGATGCGTCCGATGCGCCGCTTGTTGTGGCGCGCGTCGAAGGTGTGCCATTTGTCGCCCAGATAGACCTCGAACCAGCCGGAAAAATCCATCGGACTGGCGCTTGGGGCCACGCCGATGTCGCCCAGATACCCCGTCGTATAGCGCGCCGGAATGTTGAGGCAGCGACACAGCGTGAGAGCGGTGTGGGCGAAATCGCGGCACACGCCCATGCGCTCGGCGAACACATCGAAGGCCGATTTGGTGGGCCGCGCGTAGGCGTAGCCGAAGGTGACTTTGGCGTTGACCCAATCGCAAATCGTCTGCACGCGCGGCCAGCCCAATGGCGTTTCGCCGAATAAATCCCAGGCGAGCGGCACCATTTTATCGACCTCGCAGTAGCGCGAATTGAGCAGAAACGGCAGACATTCGTCGGGCAGGTCTTCGACGGGATGTTGAATCGCGCCTTCGTCAACCGCGTCGGATTCGCCACTGTCCTGCACGATGCCATCGGCCCACAAACGCACCCTTCCTTTGGGGGCATGAATGCGTTTGCACCTGTTGCCAAAGGCATCGGTGAGGGTGTGAACCTCGATTTCAGGATCGACGCCACTGCGATAGGCGCACACGTCGCCCGCTCGCGTGGGATGGATGTCGAGCATCAGGGTCATGGCGACCGGTTCTTTCAAATCGAAAATGATTTCGTGGCCAACGCGAATCAACATAAAACAGTTCCTCAAAGGGGGTGGCGAAAGCGGGCGCAACGCGCCAAAATGGATGGCGATGCGGTCAGGCCCCGCGTTTCGCGCCAGTATACTGGCGCGTTGTTAATGGAATGTTTCGGCAAGTTGAACACCCCTTTTCACGACCGCTTCAGAAGTGAAAATGGGGTTTTCTTTTGCCGATTCAGGGTTTATTTTTATGTCTTATTGTCTGGGAATTAAAACGCACGAGGGACTGGTTTTAGCCTCCGATTCGCGCACTTCGGCGGGCGATCAGGTTTCGCTGTGTCAGAAAATGCACACCTTCGTCGTTGGGGGCCAGCGCGTCTTCGTGCTGCTCACGTCGGGGAGTTTGTCGCTGTCGCAGTCGGTGATCACGCTGCTCCGCAAAGATTTCGACGCGGGCAAGGGCCTCGCCACCGCCGAAAGCCTCTACGACGCCGCGCGCGTGGTGGGAGAAACTATTCGCCGCGTCTCTGACCTCGACCGTGAAGCCTTGGAGCGCGACAAACTCTCGTTCAACTGCCATTTCGTCCTGGGTGGCCAGATTCGCGGCGAAGAACCCGATCTCTATCTGATTTACCCGCAGGGCAACCCGCTTCGCGCCTCAATTGATTCGCCCTATCTGCAAATCGGCGAAACCAAATATGGGCGCCCGATTTTGGACAGGGGCATCAAATACGACTCCACCAGCCTCGAATCCGCCGCAAAATACGCGCTCATTTCGCTCGATTCCACGATGCGTTCCAATTCCACCGTCGGCCCACCAGTCGATATGCTGGTGTATCGCGCCGGTGATCTGGAACTCAAATGCCATCGCCGTCTGACGGCTGCCGACCCCGATTTGAAGGAAATTCATCTTCACTGGGAGCAGTCGCTGCGTAAAGCGGTGATGGAACTGCCCCCGATTCAGTTCGAGCGCGTGGAAAACCGGATTTAAGGCTGAGCTATGCCGATGAACGACCAACACTCCAAAATCGCGGGCGGGTTTTACGGGCTTCTGGTGGGCGACGCGCTCGGCGTGCCTTATGAGTTCAAATATCCCCGCCAAATCCCGCCGCGCGAGGCAATCGAATTTTCGCCGCCAGTGGGATATGCTCGCACGCACGCCTATGTTCCGCCTGGAACTTGGTCAGACGACGGTGCGCAGGCGCTCGCCTTGCTCGACTCGCTTCTGACGTGCGGGACGCTGGATTTGAATGATCTCGCCGAGCGTATTGCGTCGTGGCGCGAAACCGGAAAATACGCCGTTGGCGGAAAGGTCTTCGACATCGGCATTACAACCAGCGCGGCGATTTCCAACTTCCGAGCGGGTGTCGCCGCCGAAAATGCAGGTCCGAAAGATGTTTCGGATAACGGCAACGGCTCGTTGATGCGCGTTTTGCCGCTGGTCTTGTGGCATCGCGGGAGTGACGACGAATTGGTGCGCGACGCGATGGCGCAGTCGCTGGTGACTCATGGCCACGCGCGCGCTCAGGTTTGCTGCGCGCTCTACTGTTTGTGGGCGCGACGGCTTCTGGAAAACGACCCCGCCGCGTGGGAAAACGCGAGCGCAATTTTGCGCGACGTGATCGTTTTTTTGCCCAATCGGGAAGCCTTCGAAGAAGAACTCGAATTTCAGGTTCGCCCCGATGATTTTGCGGCGGGAAACGGTTCGGGTTACGTCGTCGATGCGCTTCGCAGCGCGCGCTGGGTGATGCAGGAAGAAGGTTACGAAAATGTGGTCAAAGCGGCGGTCGCGCTGGGAAGCGATACCGACACCACCGCCTGCATCGCGGGCGGCGTCGCGGGGATTCGGGATGGACTGGAAGCGATTCCCTCTCGCTGGCGGGACAATTTGCGCGGCCAGGAAATCGCCAGACCACTTTTGGAACGGTTGCTGGACAGAATATAACGTCGTTTAAAAACCACAGAGACACGGAGACACAGAGATTTTTCGGGGGAGAATCTCGAAAAATCTCTGTGTCTCCGTGTCCCTGTGGTTTTTATCCCACGAACACACGCCACAGCGCCAGATAAGCGTTGGTAAAGGCATCGGGGCGAAAAAACTGCGCGGGCGCCTCAGGATTGCCCACGAAAGGCCGCAGATTCCACGCCAGTTGAATCGCCACGAACACCCACAGCCCAAACCCTATCAACAGCAGCCGAGCGTGGCGCGCATCGCGCTGCAACAGCGCGGCGAAACGCGAACGAATCACGCCCTGCGCCGCGATGGCCGCCAGAGCGAAAAGCAGCACGTTGAAGCCCAGTGCGCCGCGATAACTCGCGCCCGAAAGATAAAAAACCAGCGTGAACGGACACAGCGAAGCCAGAATCAGCGCGAAAGCCGCCTGTCCGCCCATCAAGGCGCGGAGCGCGGTTTTGAACTGCTCGCCCAGCCCGAACAGCGCGTAAAGCACATAAAGCGCGGGCAGCATCAGCGCGGCGGCAAGGCCGAGAAAAAGCGGCACTTTGAGCGCCGAAAACACGATGAAGGCCGCGCTGCCGCCGTTCAAGAGCGCATAAGATCCCATCGCCGCGCCCTGAAGCGCGCCGCCCACAACGATGGCGCGACACAGAACGCGCGGCGAAACTTCGCAGTCACGCGGGCGCAGCGCGCCGCCCAGCCAGGTTTCGATTTCGAGAGCGAAGGAGTTCATGGTGTGCCTTTTTGAGGCAACAGGGAATAGGCAACAGGCAATAGTTGGACGGCGAGACTGTGCCCTTTTCACTAATGCCTGTTGCCTATTCCCTGTTGCCTCTGCTCAGCCTCCCGACAACAGCCGTCCGATGGCATCGAACACGGCGGCGTAGAAATTCGATTCGCGTGGCGAAATCAGCGTGAAAGGCTTGTCGGGATTGGAGATAAAGGGCCGCAGAACCCACGACATTTGCGCGCCGACCATGCCGAACACCAAAACCCAGACACCGAAAACCTGGCGCACATTCGCGCCCATGACGCGCTCATCGACCGGTTCGAGCGCGCCCGCCTCCTTTTCGATTTCGGCGAGCGGCTGTCCCTCGAAATCGACGCGCGGAGCGAGCGACTGCGGAGCGGGCGGCGCCGGTTTGAGTTCGTAAAGCACGACGGTGAGCCGGTGCAGGGTGTGAAGCAGGAATTTGAGTCCCAGAAACCCCGCGAGCGCGAAAACCGCGACGTTGAGCAGCAAAATAAAGGGGTAATTGGTGGTCGAAATCGAGAAAAACGCCACGATTGGCCCCAGCGACGCCAGAACCGCCATCATCACCGCGAGCGACGACAACAGCAGCCGCCACACGCTTTGCAATGTCAGCCGCGAGCCGACGAGGGTGTTGAAAACATAGAGCGAAGGAAAAGTGACGAGCAGCGTGCAGCCAAACAAAACCGGCACTTTGGTCATCGACGCCACCGTTTGCAGCCAGGCATCGCTAAACGCTTTGTTCGACAGGGCGAAACAGCCCATGCACAGGCCGTAAATCAGCCCCAGGCCGAGGATGATCCAGGGCAGTTGCCCTTCGGCGACCTCGATCTTGCCCTGTTTGAGCGCCGAAAGGCGCGTCGCGTCGCCGCGAAGCAGTCTGTCCAAATCTCTAAGTGCGTGTTCCATTGAAACCTCCGGTTTTGAGCGGAGGAGCGGGGGAGCAGAGGAGCGGAGGAGAAGGGAAGTAGCAGCGAAAACTACATCGTGTTCGCTCTCACTTCCTCATCTCCTCCGCTCCTCTGCTCCTCTGCTCCTCCGCTTTCAAACGGTGATTCTAAACCGCCCCGCACGCCCCACGCCGCGCCTCAAAACCCTATTTTCGCGCACCTGAGTGCGTCGGCTCACACTTCGGGTGCTTGCGCGGCTTTGTCTCGCGTCGTAACTTGCCTCGTATGCTGCAACTTTTGCTGGTGGAAGACAACTTGAAACTGCGCCCCGCCCTCGCGCAGGGATTGGAAGCGACGGGCGACATCGTGGTGTGCCATCAAACTGGCGCGGGCGAAGAGGCGCTCAAACTGGCGCTCGAAACTCGACCCGACGCGGTTTTAATGGACGTGCAGCTCGAAGGCGCTTGGAACGGCATCGAAGCCGCCGTCGCGCTGCGCCGCGAGTTTCCGCGCTTGCCCGTCGTGTTTTATTCGATTCAGGACGACGATGCTTACTACCGCGCTTTTCGGCGTTCGGGGATTTTGTCGCACTACGCTTACGTGCGAAAATCGAATTTTTTGCTGCCCACCATGATCGTGCCGCTTTTGCACGACGCGGTTTCGGGGCGCTCTTTCATCGACCCCGACATCGAATCACGGGTGCAGGAAGTCGCGCAAAAAGACGAATTTTCACCGCTTTCGCTTCTCGAACCCAACGAAATCGAAGTCGCCACAATGCTGGCGAGCGGCCTGACCAACGAACAAATCGCCTCCCGCATGGGCTTTCGTGACAAGCGCACCATCTCGCGCGTCAACGGCCAGATTTACACCAGTTGGGGCCTCAACGACTCCTCGACTGACGAAAAAGTCGCCCGCACCCGCGCCGCGCTGATTTTCCGGCTCAACCGCTTCATCGAATGGGACAAGGATGGCATCGCGCGCGTGCAAAACGCCGATGGGAAATGGGTGGTCTGGGATGGTTAAGAGCCTATCGGAAGAGGCGGGACTGACGTCCTCTTCCAATCCCTTGCAGTCACCGATTGGAAGAGGACGTCAGTCCCGCTTTGACAGCCTATTCGGATAGCACTAAATCTTGGATTTCGCCGCAAAACGAACAACCATCACCTCAACCGCCGATTCGATGCCCGCCAGTTCATCCACCATGATTTCCAACGCCTGTTTCTCGTTGAAACTGCCCGAACCCGAACCGATAAGTGGAAAGGCCAGCGATGCGAAGCCTTCGCGCTCCGCCATCTTCACCGCGTTTCTCACCGAACGGCGAATGGAAAACTCCGAAGCGCGCCACAAGCCGTTGATGCCCGCGACGTGAATGATGCCGCGAAACGGGAGGGTTCCCGCGCCCGTCAGCCTCGCTTCGCCGAGCGGAATCGGGCCAAATTTGGCCACCTCTCGAAACGGCTCCAGACCGGCGCGGCGCTTGATGGCGCCCGAAACGCCCTGCGGCAACAGCAGCCACCAGGGGATGATGTTGCGATTCCAGGCGTTGACGATGGCATCGACTTTTTGGTCGAGCAAGTCGCCGTCGATAATTTTTGGCTGCATGATTCGCTCCGCGATGAAGCCGCGCCCTGACAAGGGGAGGACTGACGCAGTGGAAAGTTGGATCGAGGCGGGGCTTGCGCCCTCTTCCAATCCTCAAGTTTTCTCAATTGGAAGAGGGCGCACGCCCCGCTTGAACACAGTGGCTGTCAAAAATCCAACTGCGTTTCTCCTCAAGTGGAGAACGCGAAGCGTGAGAGAGTGAGGCTTCGCAGGGACACATCGGTTGCAGTCGAGTCTCACTCGCTCACGCTTCGCGTTCTCTACTCACTTCACCATCCGAATCGCGCCCGCGCCAGTGAGTTCGATTTCGGGACGCCCTTTGTAAGAAATGACTTTGCCGCGCAGCGCAACTTTTTTGTTCTGGAGCGACTGAAGCGGCGGAAACTTCTTAAAATCGGCGGCTTTGACGGCGCCCACGAGCGCCGTTTTATAATCGGGCGCGAAATTGAGCAGCACAATCGAGCCGCTTCGCGGCGCGAAAACCTGGGTGACCACGCCCACGAACAGCGCGTTTTTGCCGACGAGTTTCTTCGCCGCCGCTAAATTCGTCGCGGCGACAGCGCCTTGCAACTGCTTCGACGCGACCACCGGAAACGCGCCCTTCAGCGCGAGTCTGCTTTGCGATGGCCCCGCCGCTCTTGCTCCCGCTTTCGCGGGCGTGGGCTTCACCGGAAACTGTTTGAGTAAATCTTTGGCCTGGGCCGCAGACGCGAGGCAAAATGAGAGGCCGAGAAGAAACGATATTTTCATGGTTTTAAGTTGCGCGCAGTCTAACTTTTCTGCTTTAAATCCAAAATGCCTCCCCACTTCTTCCAACTTTGGCTTTTGCCCTGGGCCGTCCTCACCGTTTCGCTGTTCAACACGGTTTTGCTGCTCTGGCTCGGCCTCACCATTTTTCTCAACGCGCAAAACCGTTCCTGGGGCACTTATCTGGCGGGATCGGGCTTTCTGGTGGGCGGCGCGTTTTTTCTGGCGCACTCGGCGGCGCTCGATTTTTCGCTCGAAGCTCTCATCGACGGCTCGCCTGGATGGTGGATGTTTCTCGCGCTGCCGCTCATCGCGCTGCCGTTTGGCTGGCTGATTCTGGTTTTATGGAGCTGCGGCTTCTGGGACGAGGGCGACTCAATCCTCAAGCGCCGCGCGCGCTGGCCGCTTCTGCTTGCCACGGCGCTGTTTCTCAATCTGGGCGCGCTGTGCTTTTATGCCGCGCCGCGCGCCGATTATCTGCCCTTTGGCGAACTCCATTTCGGCAACGACGCCACATTTCTCGGAATGCGCGCCTTGCTGATGATCTACCCGCCCTTTCTGGTGCTGTGCACCGCGACAGCGTTGTGGGCACTGGGCAATCCGGCGCCGTCGGGACGCATGATGACCGAAGCAGCCCGCCGCCGCGCCCGTCCCTGGCTGCGCGCTTCGTCTCTCGTGCAGCTTTTGGTGTCGCTGGGCGTGGCGTGCGGACTGTTTTTTCTGGGCTATCTTTCGTTTGAATCGGCGCTTTACAACCTCTACGGCACCTTTTCCTCGCTCGTTGACTGGGTGGATTTGGCCATCGAAAGCGCCATCGCGCTCGCGGTGATGCTGCTGGGTAAAGCGGTGGTGTCTTTCGAGATTTTCACCGGAAAAATTCTGCCGAGGCGCGGATTCTGGCGCCAGTGGCGCGCCATTGTCGCGCTCGCGGCGGTTTACGCGGGCCTGATTTCGCTGTCGTTGGGCTTTGAAATGCGCCCGATTTACCCGATTTTGCTCACGACGGCCCTGATGAGCGCGTTTCTGGCGATTTTTTCGTTTCGCGCCTACGCCGACCGCGAACGCGCCGTCACCAATCTCGCGCCTTTTGTGGCCTCGCAGCATCTCACGCAGGGACTTTTGTCGGGTCGAACCGAAGCGCTGCAACGCGCGCTCGACGAACCGTTTCGCGCGCTATGCGAGGATGTTTTGAACGCGCAGCGGGCCGTTCTCATCGCGCGCGGCGCGCATTCGAGCCTCGCCGGAGCGCCGCGAACCTACCCGCCCGATCTCCTGTTCGAGCCGCAATGGTCGCAAATCGTGGCCGGCTCGAAGCCCCTTTCGCGCGATGTCATCGCGCTCGATGACGGGTGCGATATGGATTATCTGGTGCCGCTCGGCGAGGCCGAAAATCCGCTCGGCGCCCTGCTTCTGGGGCCAAGGCGCGACGGCGGACTTTACACCCTCGAAGAAATCGACATCGCGCGCGCGGCGGGCGAGCATCTGCTCGATTCGCAGGCCGGCGCGACGCTCGCGGCGCGTCTGGTGGAGGTGCAGCGCCAGAAATTGGTCGAGGTGCAGGTCTTGGATCGGCACGCGCGCCGCGCGCTCCACGACGATATTTTGCCGCTTCTCCATTCCGCCCTGCTCTCCCTGAGCGCGCCCGACGGCGCGGGCGCGGCGACGGCGAATCTGACGGCGGCGCACAAAGCGATTTCCGACCTGCTGCGCGAGGCGCCGCCCTCGTCGTCGCCGCTTTCGCGCCGCGATTTGTGGACGGCCCTCAAACACGAAATCGAGGTCGAGGGCGCGGGAAACTTCGACGCCGTGAGCTTTGAAATCGCGCCCGACGCGGCGCAGTTCACGGGTCAGATGCCGCCGTTGCTGGCCGACACGCTGTTTTTCGCGGCGCGTGAAGCGGTTCGCAACGCCGCCAAATATGGGCGCGGCGGCGACAAATCGCGCCCGTTGTCGCTGGAAGTGTGCGCGCGCTGCGACGACGATTTTCAACTCGAAATTTGCGACGACGGCGCCGGTCTGGGCGCGCCGTCCACGTCTGATGCGGCGGGAAGCGGCAGCGGACTGGCCTTGCACGGAACCCTGCTCGCCATCGCGGGGGGCCATTTGACGCTTGAAAACGGCGCGCAAGGCGGCACGCGCGTGGTTCTGGCGCTGCCCCTGAGCGTTTCCCAAAAGGAAAGTTAAGAACGTCTCTTCAGAGACATCTGCGTCCTGTGCAACAGCCACGAGGCGCAAACAGCGCCGCACAGGGCACGATAAGCCATACTTTTGCTTTCACCGATTATCATGCCCGATATGCTTGTCAAACTTTACGAACTGCCCGCCCTCGAACCGGTTCTAACCGAATTGCGCGAGCGAAATATCGAGATTCGCCGCGCTCTGGCGCCCGAAAAACATCTCGTCGCGGGCTGGGTGGGCGAGCAGTTTTCGCCCCACTGGGCCAGCGAATGCGAAGTGGCGTTCGCTCATCAGCCGGTGGGATGTTTCATCGCGGTTCAGGACGGAAAATGCATCGGTTTCGCGTGCCACGACGCGACGTGTCGCGGTTTTTTCGGCCCCGAAGGCGTCGCGGGCGAGTTTCGCGGCGCGGGCGTGGGAAAAGGTTTGCTTCTCAGTTGTCTGCACGATATGGCGGCGCAGGGCTACGCCTACGCCGTCATCGGCGGCGCGGGGCCGGTCGAGTTTTATCGTCGCTGCGTGGGCGCGACGCCCATCGAAGGGTCGTCGCCAGGAATTTATCGCGGGATGCTGAGGGCACCGGCGCCGGAAGGTTAGAGCGGCTCTCGAATGAAACAAGAGGTAGGTAGGGACATGGCTTGCCGTGTCATTGGAAAGCGTCCAAGTTGACGAAGGACACGGCAAGCCATGTCCCTACCTGAGCCGCAGTTCAACTCAACTGGGAAACGCGACAGAACCCCTTCGCAGAGGCATTTGCCCCTTTATCGCCCATCAGGTTCCGACCGGATGCCAGGTGGTTTTGGTTTCCTGAAAGCGCATCAAAAGCGTGGGATTGCCAGTCACTTCGTCCTGGACGGCGGGGGTGGGGAAGAAACAGCGTTTGAGGTTTTCGGCGCCCAGTTCTTCGGCGAGGCGGCGTTCGTCGCTATCGGCTTCCCAGACCGCGAGGGCGTTGACATCCATGTGGCTGGCGGCGTGGGGCAAAAGTTCGCTCCTGTGGCCGCTCAAGACGTTGACGACACCGGCGGGCACATCGGAAGTGTGCAGCGCTTCGGCGAAGGAAATCGGCGCGAGGGAGGCTTCGATGGGCACGATGGCGACGCACGCATTGCCGCCCGCGATGATGGGCGCGATGGCTTCGATAAAAGGCGCAAGACCCAGGCGGCGCGGCGTCAAAACGGCGACGACACCGGTGGGTTCGGGCGACGAAAAGCAGAAATGCGGCCCCGCGACGGGGTTGACCGAGCCGAAAAGCGCCTGATATTTGTCCGTCCAGCCGGCGTAGCTCACCAGGAGATCGCCCGCGCGTTCGACATCGGATTGCGCCTGCGCGCGCGACAGGCCCTGGCGCTCCAACTCCCCGACGAACTGCGCAGCGCGGCCTTCGAGCATTTCCGCCGCGCGGTAGAGAATCTGGCCGCGCAGATAAGCGGTGCCGCCGCTCCAACCCGAAACCGCCGCGCGCGCTGCGACGACGGCGTTGCGGAAATCTTTGCGAGAAGCGCGGCTCATGTTGGCCACCAGAGCGCCGTTGGCGTCGCGCACGGCTTCGTAACGGCCCGATTCGGTGCGCGGAAACTTGCCGCCAATATAAAGTTTGTAGGTTTTCCACACAGGTTGTCGCATAAGAGTCGATAATTCGTCATTCAAAACGCAGATACGGGCGCAAACCCTGCACGCCGCCTTCGCGCCCGACGCCGCTTTCCTTGTAGCCGCCGAACGGCGCCGAGGGATCGAAGCGGTTGAAGGTATTGGCCCACACCACACCGGCGCGCAGCGCGCTGGTGGTTTTGAAGATTTTGGCGCCCTTGTCCGTCCACACGCCCGCCGACAGGCCGTAGCGCGTGTTGTTGGCTTTTTCGATGGCTTCGTCGGGGGTGCGAAAGGTTTGAATCGTCACCACCGGCCCGAAAATCTCTTCCTGCACGATGCGATGCGACTGCGCCGTTTCGGTAAAAATCGTGGGCGCGAAGTAAAACCCGCGCGAGGGCAAAGCCTGCGGCGGCTGATAAATACAGGCGCCCTCTTCGATACCGGCGTTGACAAGCGTCGTGATGCGACCAAGCTGCTCCCGCGAGTTGATGGCGCCGATGTCGGTGTTTTTGTCGAGCGGGTCGCCGACGATGAGCGTGTCGAGACGCCGCTTCAAACGCGCGACGACGACATCCGCAACGCTTTCCTGAATTAAAACCCGCGAACCGGCGCAGCAAACGTGGCCCTGATTGAAGAAAATGCCGTTGACGATGCCTTCGACCGCCTCATCGAGCGGCGCGTCCTCGAAAATGATGTGCGCCGCTTTGCCGCCGAGTTCCAGCGTGTATTGGCGTCCGCTTCCGGCCAGAGCCTTCATGATGCCTTTGCCCACTTCGGTCGAGCCGGTGAAGGCGATTTTGTCCAATCCCGCATGATTAACAAGGGCCGCACCGGTCGAACCGCCACCGTTGATGATGTTGACCACACCTTCGGGCACTCCGGCGTCCTGGAAGATCTCCGCCAGCTTCATCGCGGTGAGCGGCGTGGTTTCCGCCGGTTTGAGAACGACGGTATTGCCGCATGCCAGCGCGGGCGCGATTTTCCAGGCCGCCATCATCAAAGGAAAGTTCCAGGGGATGATCTGGCCCACCACGCCGAGCGGCGCGCTTTTCTCGCCTGGGAAAGCGTATTCCAGCTTGTCGGCCCAGCCCGCGTGATAGAAAAAGTGCTGCGCCACGAGGGGCAAATCGACATCGCGCGCCTCGCGGATGGGTTTTCCGCCGTTCATCGACTCGATGATCGCCAGTTCGCGCGAGCGTTCCTGAATCAGCCGCGCGACGCGAAACAGATATTTGCCGCGTTCCAGAGCGGGCAGGCGCGCCCATTTTTCCTGCGCCCCGCGCGCGGCGGCGACGGCTCGCTCGACATCATTTTGCCCCGCCGTTGCGACCTGCGCGATGGTCGCTTCGGTCGCGGGGTTGATGGTTTTTACGTAGCCGCCATCGGTCGGCTCCTGCCACTGCCCGCCGATGAAAAGCGGATATTTGGCTTCCAGGCGGACGTGATCGGCGGATTCGGGCGCCGGCGCGTAGAGCGTCTCATTGATGAACGAATTGACGGCGGCGCGCGCGGGCACAACAGCTTCTTTGGAGCCGCCATCCGATGCGACGCCGTTTTGGGTGGTTTCGGGAGTCGGCGCTGCGGCGCTGCCGTTTTTGGCGGCGAGGGAACGAGGTTTGGAACGGGGGGCCATGAGGGTGGGAACTGCGGTCAGTCGGCGGAGAAGTAGAGCGGCGACTGGTAGGCTTTGGTGCGCTCTTTGACGATTTGCATGAGTAAATCGTTGGCGAGGGCGCTGGCGCCGATGCGAAAATAGTCGGGGGAAAGCCAGGCGGGGCCAAGAGTTTCTTTGACCATGACGAGGTAGGCGATGGCGGTTTTGGTGTCGCGGATGCCGCCGGCGGGCTTCATGCCGACCATGCGGCCCGGCGGTTTTGGTGTCGCGGATGCCGCCGGCGGGCTTCATGCCGACCATGCGGCCCGTGCGCTCGAAATAGTCGCGGATGGCGCACAGCATGACATAGGTCACGTCCATAGTGGCCGCCGGAGCGACTTTTCCGGTCGAGGTTTTGATGAAATCGGCGCCCGCGTCCATCGCGATCTCGCTGGCGCGGCGCACCGCGTCGAGGGTTTGCAGTTCGCCGGTTTCCAGAATCACTTTGAGATGCGCGGGGCCGCAGGCTTCTTTTATTTGCGCCACTTCATCGAAAATCGCACCATCCTCGCCCGCCAGAAAGCGCCCGCGCGAGATGACCATATCGATTTCGTCGGCGCCCTCCGAAACCGCCCAGCGCGTTTCTTCGAGGCGCAAAGAGAGGCTGCTCATGCCTGACGGAAACGAAGTCGAAACGGCGGCGACGTGAAGACCACTACCCTGCACCGCTTCGCGCGCGACGCGGGCCATGTTGGCGTAAACGCACACCGCCGCGACCGCAGGCGCGCCCGCGCCAGGATTTTTGGCCTTGGCGCACATCTGGCGCACTTTTCCAGGGGTATCCTTGCCTTCGAGCGTGGTCAGGTCGATCATTCGCATCGCCAGATCGATGGCGGCGCGCTTGCTTTCCGCCTTGATACTACGACTGCGAAAACGAGCGACGCGCTCGGCGACGCCCACTTCATCGATGGAGGGCGCGGGGTAACGCAAACCGCCTGAAATCGGGGAAATCGGCGCGCTGCCGTTCGCATCCAGAACGCGGGCGAGATGCGGGGAAATATCGAGGGTGGATGCGCTCATCATTGCGGGAAGTATCCCGCATCGCGAGTTTTCGCGTCAAATTGAAATTGGCAAACGGATTGGAGCGACTCTGGGGAACAACCTTTGTCATAATCTCACTTATTTGGTGGGGCGGAGTAGTAACTGGTTGATATTGCGAGTCAACTCTTCTGAGGTGAATATTCAAAGGAATTTATGAAACAACGGATGAAACGCCGCGAATTTTTGACGATGGGCGCCGCCGGAGCGCTCGGAATCACGGCTCTGAGCCGCGTCGCGGGCGCGCAAAACGCCGCGCCGCGCCGCAAGCCGATGAACGTGCTGTTTATCGCCGCCGACGATTTGCGCCCCGCGCTAGGCTGCTACGGCGATAGATGGGCCATCACGCCCAACATCGACGCTTTGGCCCAACGCGGCACCGTTTTCGAGGCCAATTACTGCCAGCAGGCGGTGTGCGCGCCGAGCCGCAACTCGCTGCTCACCGGTCTGCGGCCCGACACCATCGGCATCTACGACCTGCAAACCTATTTTCGCACCAAGGTGCCCAATGTCGTGACGCTGCCGCAGCAGTTCAAAGCGCATGGCTACACCACGGCGCGCGTTGGCAAGATTTACCACGTCTATCACGGCAACAGCGAAGACGTGCCGTCGTGGAGCAGCCTCGCCGAGCGTCCTGGCGCCTCAGCCAAGGTCGCGCCCGCGAGTGAGGAGGCTCCAGCCGCGCCAACTCCTCCCACTCCGGCGGGCGGCAGGAGAAACGGGCCGCCCACCGCCTCGCCCGATGTCGCCGACAGCAATTTGCAAGACGGCAAAATCGCCGACGGCGCCATCGAATGGCTTCAGCATTTTCAGCAGAGCGGAAAGCCGTTTTTCCTGGGCGTGGGCTTCTTAAAACCGCATCTGGCGTTCGTGGCACCCCAAAAATACTGGGATATGCACGACCCGAAAAAGTTCAAGCCTTCCGACGACCGCACGCCGCCCATCGACGCGCCGCCTTATGCCACGCACGGCGTCGGCGAACTTTCGACTTATGCCGGCATGCCCAGGGGCAGCGAGAAAGTCAGCGATGAGGAAGCCGTCAAGCTGATTCATGGCTACTACGCCGCGACCAGCTACATGGACGCGCAACTGGGACGCGTTTTGGCCGAACTCGACCGTCTGGGGCTGCGCGAAAACACCCTGATCGTGTTGTGGGGCGATCATGGCTTCCAACTGGGCGAAAACGGCGAGTGGGCCAAGCACAACAACTATGAGTTGTCCACTCGTTCGCCGATGATCGTGTCGGCTCCTGGGTTCAAAGGCGGGCAAAAAACGCGCGCGCTCACCGAATTTGTCGATATTTACCCATCGCTGTGCGAAATCACCGGCGTGCCGATGCCAAATCATCTCGAAGGCACCTCGTTCGTGCCGCTCCTGAAACAGCCCACTCGCGCGTGGAAAAGCGCGGCGTTTTCGCACTGGCCGCGCGGCGGCTCGCGCAACGGTGTCGTCAATGGCATGGGCCGCGCCATGCGAACGCCGCGCTACCGCTTTTGCGAATGGACGCACAACGACGACACGCCCACCGCTTACGAGCTTTACGACTACCAGACCGACCCGCACGAAGATGTCAACCTCGCCGTCAAGCCCGAATACGCCGCGCTCGTCGCGCAAATGAAAACCAAACTGCACGCAGGCTGGAAAGCCGCGCTGCCGCCGCGCTGAGGGGGAATTTCGGAAAGAGCGCCTCAAATCGTGAGGCGCTACCCAAAATATGCTATTTATGGAACAATGGTAACCGGTTACCCAGAGAGAAGGAGATCAAAAAAATGTCGAAAGGAAAACTTTTCACTGCCGCCGTCGCCACGCTTGTCACTGCGGCCTCGTTTGCCGTTGCTGCCTCGCTTGCGGTCGCGGCGCCGCTTGTGGGCGTGCCGCCACTACGCGAACAGGTTTCGCTCAACGGCACCTGGGACAAGGGCGGACAGGTGCCGAATTACATCGGCGAGAACATCGCGTCCAGGGAATACGAGCGCCGCGTTTCGATTCCCGCCAGTTGGGGCGGCAAGCGTTTCGCGCTGGAGTTCGGCGCGGTCAATCACATCGCGCAGATTTCCGTCAACGGGGTTCAAATCGCCGAGCATCTGGGCGGTTTTATTCCCTTTTCGGTCGATTTGCCGCCAACGCTCAAAGCCGGTGACAGTTTCACGCTTAAAGTTGTGGTCAAAGGCCGGCTTCACGAGCCGATTATCGACCCGACCGGCAGCAGGGCGAACAAAAACGGGGTGAAGAATCCGTGGGTTTTGTGGCCCGTCGGCAACGCCTGGAACAAGCTGGACAACGAATACACCGGCATCACCGACGACGTGTGGCTGCGCGCTTACGGCCCCGTCGCCATCGCAGACGCTTTCGCTCAGACTTCTTTTCGTGGCAAAACCATTCGCGTCGATTACACGCTGCGAAATTCGACGATGGCGCCGCAAACCGTGCGCCTCGAAGCCGACATCGTGAGCGCCTCAGATGGCAAAACCGAAAAAACTCTGGCCGCGCCGCCCGTGACAGTCGCGCCTGGGCAGACCAAAACCGTGCGCGTCGAAGCGGCGTGGCCAAATCCGCGTTTGTGGTGGCCGGATCAGCCGCATTTGTATCATCTGCGGAGCCGATTGGTGCAGGGCGGCAAACGGCTCGACGCCGAAACGCGGCGTTTCGGCTTCCGCGAATTCTGGGCGCAGGGGACGACGTTTCGCCTCAACGGGGTGCGCTTCAACTCCACCGGCGACTATTTCGTGTGGGGCAAAGACAATCACTGGCCCGATTCGTATACGCCCGCAGGCTGGCGCAAAACCATCGCGGCGCTCAAAGACCTCAATACGCAGTCGGTGCGCCTGCACAAACAGCCCGCGCCGCAGTTCGCGCTCGACATCGCCGACGAAACCGGTTTGCTGCTGGTGTCGGAATCGGCGCTCGATGGCCCCACCGGTGGCGCGACGCCTTTCAAACTCGACAAATACCTCGACAACAGCATCAAATTCTGGGTTCCGGCGTGGGTGAAGGCCAACCGCAATCATGCCTCGGTGTGGATGTGGAGCGCAATGAACGAAATGGGGCCAGTCAACAAGGAAAACGCACAAAAAGTCGGCAAAGTCATCCGCGACCTCGATCCGACGCGCATGATCATCTACGAAGGCCATTCCAACCCCGAAACCTACGAGGGCGACCCTAACACCGACATCAACAGCCGCCACTATCCGCGTCCGTTTGGCAATACGGGCGGCGTGTGGACGGGTTCGGGCGAGCCGTGGGGCGCCAAACCCGAAGAAAGTCCCAACGGCATTTATGCGTGGAAAGTGTTCCTCGACCCCGCCAAGCCGACGGCATCGGGCGAAGCGCTGTTTTATCCTGGCGGCCAGGCCAACGCCGCGCAGGAGCGCAACGCCTGGTGGCAGGGCGTGTGGACGCGCGGCATGAGATACAACGGCTGGGCCGCGATTGGCCCCGCGTCGTATCGCTGGATTCGCCGCGCCGAGGATCCCAACGACCTCCGCATCCAGAACCGCCGCAACGCCTACGCCCGCGTCGCTCTGTTCGACAAGGAATACGACGAACTGGGTATCGCGCCTTTCATCGGGCCAACCGGCGGGCCAGGCACGCTACCCCAGGTCGCCGCCGGAGCGAACTTGAAGCGCACCCTCGTGCTTTACAACGATGAATTCCGCGACACCAAAATCGATATCGAAGTGGTCGTCAAAGCGGGCGATAAAGTCTTCGCGCGCGGCGCCAAATCGTTCCAGGTGGCGCTCGGCGAACACATCGACATTCCGTTCTCCTTTCAAGTGCCGTTTGGCGTGAAGGAGATCCAGGTGGTGCGAAAAACCAGCAAAAATGGCGTGCCGAAGTTCGAGGAATCGCGCAGTTTCACCGTGAGCGGCGATGGCACGGGTGAAACTTCGGGAGTCGTGACGATTGGTTAAATCGCAACGAAGGTGTGTAAACCTCCCCCGACCCCTCCTTACGAAGGAGGGGTCGGGGGAGGTTTACACACCTTCGCGTTCATTTTTCAAGGAAAACAATGTCCGCAACCAAAAACTGGAAAACCCCGAAAAACTGGCCCGAAAACGCGATGCGCTGGGCGCATTTTTCGATGACGCACGACGACCCAGGCCAATACGACCCCCAGCAGTGGCTCGATTTTTTCGAGCGCGCCCACGTCGATGCCGCCTCTCTCAACGGCGGCGGACTGACGGCGTTTTATCCCACCAAAATCCCCCATCACCGCATCAACGACAAAATGGGCAACGGCGACCCGTTCGGCGAAATGGTCGAAGGTTGCCGCAAACTCGGCCTGTTCGTGACGGCGCGCGTCGAGCATCACGTCACCCATCCCGAAGTCGCCGTCGCTCATCCCGAATGGATCGCGCGCGATGCCCAGGGCGAGATGATCGGGCACTGGGAAAAGCCGGATTTGTTCATCACCTGCGCCTACGGGCCGTATAACTTCGGCTTTATGACCGAGGTGCAGTGCGAAATCATGCGCGAATACGGCGTGGACGGCTCCAATCACAACCGGTGGGGCGGCTCGGCGATGTGTTACTGTGAGTCTTGCCGCGCTTCCTTCGCCGATTTTTGCGGCGGCGAACTGCCCACCGACATCATCGAGCCGGATCTGCCGACCTATCGCGTGGTCGATTCGCATTCTCCGCAGTGGCGGCGCTATGTCGAATGGCGCGCGGCGAAAATTTTCGAGCTGTGGGACACCTGGGACGCGGCGGTGCGCGCCATCAATCCCAACGCCTGCATCATGCCAGGCATGGGCGCCGAAAGCCAGCACGTCGCGCAGGGCGGCCTCATCGAGCGCGCCTACAGCCTTTTCAACGACCATCAGGGCCGCAGTGGTGCCCAAGCGGTTTATCTGACCGGCAAACGCGGCAAGGAAGTGCGCTCCTTTCTGGGCGGCAAACCTGGCGGGCTGACTTTCAACGTCGGCTACAGCAGCGTGCCCAACCATTGGAAAGACGCCACCAAAAGCGAGGCGGAACTGCGAATCTGGGCGCTGGACGGCGTGGCCAACGGTTTGCGCCTCAAATTCAACAAGTTTTCGGGCCGCCTCGACGACCGGCGCTGGATGCCGATGATCGAGCGGCTTTACACCGATTTGTGGCGCATGGAGCCGTATCTGCGGAATCAAAAATCCCTGGCGCGCGTCGCCATGCTCTATTCGCAGCAGACGATGCGCTACTACCGCAGCCAGGGTGGTGGCGACGCTTCGATGGGAATGTATCACGCCCTGCTCGAAGCGCGCATTCCCTTCGAAATGGTGCATGAAGATTTGCTCCAGGGCGAAGCCATCGACCGCTACAAAGTGCTGATTCTGCCCAACATCGCCTGTCTGTCCGACGAGCAGTGCGCGAATTTAAAAAGTTTTGTCGAGCGCGGCGGCAGCATTGTGGCGACGCACGAAACCTCCCTCTACGACGAAGCGGGCGAAAAGCGCGACAATTTCGGCCTGTCGGATGTGTTTGGCGTTCACCCCAGCGGCCCGCTCGAAGGGCCGATGATCAATTCGTATCTGCGCTTGCAGCACGAAACGGGGCATCCCCTTCTGAACGGTTTCGAGGACACTGATCGGATCATCAACGGCAGCTTTCGCGTGCCGGTCGAAGCCGATATTTCCTTTCCAGATTCCCCGCTCACCCTGATTCCGTCCTATCCCTACACGCCCATCGAAGAGGTTTACCCGCGCGCCGATCACACTGGCATCTGCGAACTTTTTGCGCGCGAAACCGCGTCCGGCGGGCGCGTGGTTTATGTCCCCGCCGACATCGACCGCACGTTTTGGAGTGTGATGGCGCCCGATCACGGCGAATTATTGAAAAATCTCGTGCTGTGGGCCGCGAATGAAGAGCAGCCCGTCGCGGTGACGGGCCAGGGTGTGATGGACGTGACGGTGTGGCAGCAGCCGACTTCGCTCACGGTTCATCTCGTCAATTTGACCAACCCGATGTTGATGAAAGCCTATTTCCGCGAGTTTTACCCCGTCGGCGAGCAGCAGGTGCGCCTGCGTCTGCCCGATGGCGCGCAGGTGAAGCGGGTTCAACTGCTGGCCATCCAGCAAGAGGTGGGGTATCACGAAGCCGATGGTTGGCTGCACGTTCGGGTGCCATCGGTCGTGGATCACGAAGTCGTGGCGGTCGATTTAGAAACAGCCTGAAACGCGGGAGCGCGGCGCGAAGTCACAACTGCCCTGCGCGGTCGCACACTTGGCGAAACGCTGCGACGACGCGCGGATCGAACTGCTTTCCGCTTTGGCGCTCGATTTCGGCGCGCGCTTCTTCGACCGGCCAAGCCCGTTTATAGGGGCGCTCGTGAGTGAGGGCATCGAAGACATCGGTGATGGCCACGATGCGGCCCTCAATGGGAATTTGCTCGCCCGCCAGTTTGTTGGGGTAGCCGTTGCCGTCCCAGCGTTCGTGGTGGGTTCCGGCGATGATTTCGGCGGTTTTGACAAAAGGGGAGCGCCCTCCCGCCAGCAGGCGCGCGCCGATGGCGGCGTGCGACTTGATGACGTCGAACTCTTCGTCCGTCAGTTTGGCGGGCTTGAGCAAAATGGTGTCGGAAATGCCGATCTTGCCGACATCGTGAAGCGGCGCGGCGCGGCGGATGACCTCGATTTGCTCTGCGGGCAGATCCAGAGCCTGCGCCAAAAGCGCCGCCATCTCGCCGACGCGCCGCGTGTGCTGGCCGGTGTCGTCGTCGCGGAACTCGGCGGCCTGCGCGAGCCGTTCCAGCACTTCGAGCTGCGATTCTTCGAGTTCGCGCGTGCGCTCGCGCACTTTTTCTTCGAGAATCTGCTTTTCGCGCTGTGGCATGACGTGGAGAAACCAGGCCGAAAGCAAGTTGTTGATCCGCAGCACGGCTTCGCGCGGATCGAAGGGTTTGACCAGAAAATCGTTGGCTCCGCCCGACAGTGCACGGCGCCGCGTTTCGGGAGAGACATCGGCAGTGAGCACCAGAATCGGCTGGTAGCTGTCGGGCGCGACCAGGGGCGCGAGTTGTTCCATCACCGCGAAGCCGTCCAGATGGGGCATCATCAGGTCGAGCAGGATGAGATCGGGCTTGTGCTTCTGAAACAGCCCCAGCACCTGGCGCGAATCGGTGGTGCTGTGAAAATCGGTGTAACCCGATTTGCGGAGAATCGATTCAAGATAAAGAACGTTGGCGTCCTGGTCATCCACGATAAGAATTCGCGCGTTTTTAATCTTTTCTTCCCACATGATTTAAGCGTTTTCCTTCACCATGATTTCTCCGATCACCTGCAAAAAGTGTTTCACATCGAGCGGCTTGGTCAGATATTCTCTGGCACCCGCCGCTTTTAAGCGCTCGATTTGATGCGGCGTGGCAGCGGCGCTGAGCATCACAACCGGAATCTCGCGCGTTTCGGCCTGCGCGCGCAGGTGGTGCAGAACTTCGTCGCCTGGAATATCGGGCAGGTGCAGGTCGAGCAGAATCAAATCCGGCTTCTGCTCGCGCGCCATTTCCAGCCCGCGACGGCCCTGCATCGCGGCCACCAACTCATTTTCTGGCCGGCGCGCCAGAACGCGCTCGATGAGCTTTAAATTCGATAAATTGTCCTCGATGCAAAGCACAGTATGCGCCAGTCGCGGCGACGGGTCTTGGTCTGCGTCTGGCGTCTGCGATTCGCTGTTTTCCTGCGCGGCGACGGGGTCTTCGGCGCGAGGCAGCTCGATCCAGAAGGTGCAGCCCTCGTTTTCGACGCTCTCGACCCCGATTCTGCCGCCCATCACCTCGACCAGGCGCTGACAGATCGAAAGCCCGATGCCGGCGCCCTCGACTCCGCTTTGCTCGGCGCCCAGCCGCTCGAAGGGAGTAAACACCTTGTCGAGAGCGGCGGCGGGAATGCCAGGGCCGGTGTCGCGCACTTCCAGGCGCATCCGCTGCCCCGCCGGAACGCCTTCGGGATGGCTCTCATTGCGAAAGAGCCATTCCACATCGTCGGTCGCCTCGCCGCGCAGGGCGCGCAGCATCGTGCCCTGCTCCGACGTAACCGGCGTCACGCCGTCGGGCAAAAAGGCGTTGTAGTGCGCGCGCCACGATTCCACCGGTTCGGAAGTGATTCCCTTGCCCAGGATGCGCTCGGCCATCGGATTGAACAGCGAAAAGCGGCCCGACTCGTCGGCCACCGCGATGCCTTCGCCAGCGCTGTCCAGAACCGCCCGCAGCGTCTGAGCCTGACGGCGCACCTCGTTTTCGGCACGCCTGCGATCTCTGTTCTCATCGCGCAGATGAATGGCCGCTTTTCGTAGACGGATGCCGTCCATGACCTGCGCCGCTATGTCGGCCAGAATGGTTTTTCCTCTTCGCTGAAGGCGCGCGGCTCGCTGCTGAGCACGGCGAGGGTGCCCAGATTCTCGCCTTCGTGCGAATGAAGCGGCGCCCCCGCGTAAAAGCGAATGTGATGCTCGCCGGTGACGAGCGGGTTGTCGGCAAAGCGCGGGTCGAGGGTGGCGTCGGGCACGGACATCACCTCGTCGTGCAAAATGGCGTGGGCGCAAAAGGCGAGGTCGCGCCCCGTCTGACGGATGTCGAGGCCGTAGCACGACTTGAACCACTGGCGGTCGGCATCGACGAGCGAAATCACGGCGATGGGCACATTGAAAAGCCGCGCCGCCAGCCTGGTCACGCGGTCGAAAGTGGCTTCGGGGGCGGTGTCGAGGATCTCGTAATCGTAGAGCACTTCCAGGCGTTCGGCCTCATCGTGCGGACTGGGAATATTCATAGTGACTTTCTCGATTTTCGCGCCGCCAGATGGGGGAAGACACCCCTAACGTTATCAGAATCGGTTTTGCGTCTCCCTTCTTTCGGGAGCGTCCAAACCTTCCGATTGGGCGCGGGCAAGCGGCAGTTCGAGGCCAAACGTGCTGCCCTCGCCCAGGGTGCTGCACACCGTGATGCACCCGCCCATCGCCTCGATCAGCCACTTCGACACCGCCAGGCCGATACCCACCCCATCGATGCCGCGCTTGTCGGCTCCCAGGCGCTCGAACGCGGTGAAAAGCTTCTCCATGTGCTGGGGCGCGATGCCAGGGCCGCTGTCGCGCACCTCGATGCGCCCGCGACTGCCCTCGACTTCCACGAAACCCAGCGTGACCAGACCGCCCTCATGGTTGAATTTGATGGCGTTGCTGAGCAGTTGATCGAGGACTTGCCGCAGTCGCTGCGGATCGGCCCGCACGAGCGCGCCCGCCGGCGCGTGGCTGGAAGCCACGGAAATCTCGATATTGTGCCGCGCCGCCAGGGGCCGCGCCGCGTCGAGCGCCTCAGGCAGCAGGGCTGCGATGTCCACCTCTTCCAATGTCAGCGACGGGGCAGAGGTTTCGAGGCGGGTAATATCGAGCATCCCGTCGATAAGCGCCAAAAGCCGGCGCCCCGCTTCGGCGATAAAATGCAGGTATTCGCCCTGCTCCTCGCTGGGTTTTTGCATTCGCAAAATTTGCGCGAAGCCCAAAATGGCGTTCATCGGGGTGCGGAGTTCGTGGCTCATGCGCGAGAGAAATTCGCTTTTGGCGCGGCTGCCCGCCTCCGCCAACTCCCGCGAGGCTTCCAACTGCGCGTTGGCCTCGGTCAGTTCCGCCGTGCGCTCCAGGACGCGCAGTTCCAGTTCTTCGTTGGCCCCGCGCAGCGTCTCGTGCAGATCGATAACGCGCGCGGCGGCCCGCAGGCGCGCGGCGAGCTGTTGCTGGTCGAAGGGTTTGGTGATGAAATCATCGGCGCCCGCCTCCATGCCTTCGAGGTAGCTGGTTTTGCCGCCCATCATGGTGAGCAGAATGATGTAGGTGTAGCGCTCGGGATGCGAGGTGCGAATACGGCGGCACAATTCGATGCCGTCCAGGTCGGGCATCATCCAGTCGGAGATAAGAATTGGAAAATACTCGCGCTGCAGCGCGTCCCAGGCTTCCTCGCCGTTGACCGTAGCGGTAACTTCGTGCCCTAACTGCCGCAGGCTCGCGCCGAGCAGGAGGCGCGAGGTTGTATCGTCTTCGGCGATAAGAATTTTCATGATGTATTCAGTGCGGCGGCTATTTCCGTCCGAACCCTGGCGAACTCGGTTTCCAACTTTTCGATCATGGCCAGTGAACCTTCCACCGTGCCGCTCCCCCCCAGGGTCTCCAACTCCCGTGATAGCTCCGACACGCCGCTCGCCCCGACGTTGCCTGCCGCGCCTTTAAGAGCGTGGGCGGCTTTGCGAAGCGTCTCCGCGTCGCCGCTTTGTTCGGCTCCTCGCAGAATGTTCAGCCGCTCGGCGCCGTCGCTGAGAAAGGAGTTGAAAATCTCGCCCAGCAGCGACTCATCGGTCGCCGCCGCGAGGTCGCGCAGGCGCGCCACAACTTCGCCGTCTAACGCAGAAGGGGAGAAGGGGAGAAAGGGAGGGGGGGAGTGAGAATCGAGATTGGAAGTTGCCGCTTCGACAATTACTCCCCTCCCCTTCTCCCCTTCTCCCCTTCTGGAATCCCACTGTTCCAGCGCGCCCGCGAAGTCCTCGAAATGCACCGGTTTGGAGATGTAGCCGTCCATGCCCGCCGCCAGGCATTTGTCGCGGGCGCCGGTCATGGCCTGCGCGGTGACGGCGATGACCGGCAGGCGCGCTTTGGCGTCGCCGCGTTCGCGAATCGCGCTCGTCGCGGCATAACCGTCCATGCGGGGCATTTCGCAGTCCATGAAAATCAGGTCGTAGGAAGCCGCCTCCACCATTTCGAGCGCTTTGAGGCCGTCGGAGGCGATTTCGACGGTGCAGCCGAGTTTTTGGAGCATCATGACGGCGATTTTCTGGTTGGTGGGGTTGTCTTCCGCCAGCAGCACCCGCAGGTTGAAGCGCGGCTCTTTAGCGGGCGCCGCGACGGGTTTAGGGCGCGCGGGAAGCTCCCTGACCGGTGAAACCGGCCCTCCCGTGCGGCCCGACAGCGCTTTTCCCAGCGTGGCCATTAGCTCCGACTGGCGCGCCGGTTTCGTCAGATAAGCCGCGAAACCGATGTCCTGAAGCCGCGCCGCGTCGTCGGGCCGGCCCGCCGAGGTGAGCAGCACCAGAGCTGTTTCACGCAGCGCAGCGTCGGCTTTGATGGCCTCTCCCAGCATCACGCCGTCCATATCGGGCAGCTGGAAATCCAAAATGGCGATCTGGTAAGGGTCGCCCGCCGCGTGCGCCTCGCGCAGGGCCAGAAGTGCGGGCTGGCCACTGTCGCAGCTTCCATCGCGCATCTGCCAGCCCGCGACCTGTTCGTGCAGCACGCGGCGGTTGATCGCGTTGTCGTCCACAATCAGAACGCGCACGTCCTTCAATTCGGCAGCCGGCAGCACCTCAACGGGCGCTTCTTTTTGCAGAAGGAGAGGCAGCGTGAACCAGAAGGTCGAGCCTTCGCCCGCCACGCTCCGCGCGCCGATTTCGCCGCCCATGAGTTCCACCAGTTGTTTGCAAATCGCCAAACCCAGTCCTGACCCGCCGTAGCGCCGCGTGGTCGAAGCGTCGGCCTGGGTGAACTTTTCGAACAAATGCGCCAGTTTGTCGGCGGGAATGCCGATCCCGCTGTCCTCGACGCTGAAGCGCAGCCGCACCTCTTCTCCGCTCTGCTCCTGGGCGTCGATGCTGATGAGGACGTGGCCCTTTTCGGTGAATTTGAGCGCGTTGCCGGCCAGGTTGGTGAGAATCTGGCGGATGCGGCCAGGATCGCCGACGACGGCGCGCGGCGCGTCGGGCGCGTAGCGCACGATGAGATCGAGGGCTTTGTCTTCGATTCGGGGTGCGAGCAGGCTCATCGCTTCTTCGACGGTGTGAAGAAGGTCGAAGGGAATCGGCTCAATCGTCAGTTTTCCGGCCTCGATTTTGGAAAAATCGAGAATGTCGTTGATAAGCGTGAGCAGCGTTTCGCCGCTGCCCTGCCCCAGCGCGGCGAGTTCGCGCTGAAGCGGGGTCAGGCCGCTGTCGAGCAGCAGGCCGAGCGTGCCGAGCACGCCGTTCATCGGGGTGCGAATTTCGTGGCTCATGTTGGCCAGAAACTCGCTTTTGGCGCGGCTGCCGGCTTCGGCGGCTTCGGTTGCGGCGCGCAGTTCTTCCTCGCCCTGGAGCCGTTCGACTTCGCCGCCGATCCACTGCACCATGAGGCGCAAAAACTCTTTGTCGGCAGCGCTGAATTTCTGCGCGCGCGGCTGCGAACTCGTGAAACAGAGCGCGCCGTAAACCTCGCCGCGCGCCCGCACCGGCGCACCGATGTAAGCCTCCCCGCCGAATTTCTGGTAGCTGGGATGACGGCTCCACTCCGGCGACGCGGCGGCGTGCTCGAAAGCCACCGGTTCGTTGTGCTTGAGCAGTTCCTGGCAAATGGTATCTTCGAGACCGCAAACGAAGCCCTCCAGACCGCCATTGGATTCGGAGGAGACGTGGCGAACCGTGTAGAGACCGTCTTCAATTTGGGCGAGAATGCCGTTTTCCATGCCCAGTTCGCGGCGGCTCATCTCCAGCAGTTCGTTGATTTTGGTCTCAAAGTTCCAGTCCGGTTTCGAGGTGATGTCGACCAGGCGGCGCAGGCGTGCGGCGTTGGATTGCAGCGTGGCTTCGGCCCGTTTTTGCTCGGTGATGTCGTGCATCGCGACCACGGCGCCGACTTTGTGGCCCAGCGCGTCGAAGATGGCCTGACCGCTCGCCAGCAAGCGCAGTGCTTTGCCCTGTTTAGGCGCGATTACCATTTCCACGTTCTGCACCTGGCCTTCGTTCAAGGCGCGCAGAAGAGGAATCTGCTCCTTTTGCATCAGAGTCTGGCCATCGGGCAGATAGAGATCGAAATGCTGGGGCCACTCGTCGGCGGGAATCGCCGCGACCGGCAGGCCGTGAAACTCGCGCGTGGCGCGATTGAAGAGTGTCAGCGCGCCCTCGGCGTCGCAGGCGACGATGCCGTCGGTCACGTTCTCCAGAAGGGCCGCTAAAAATTCGCGCTCTTTTTGCAGCGTCTCTTCGGCCCGTTTGCGCGCGCTGACATCGTGGGCGACGCAAAACATCATCTTGTCCGGCTCCGACCACACTGCCGACCATAAAATGTCAACCACCGCGCCGTCGCGGTGCAAATAGCGGTTCTCGAACGCCTGCGTGGGATTGCCGCTCATGATATAAGCTGCTCCGCGCTGGGTTCTCTCCACATCGTCGGGATGAACCAGCTCGATGTAGCGGCGACCTTTCAACTCGTCAGGCGAGTAGCCCCAGACGTTTTGGCACGCCGGACTGACGTCCATGAAGCGGCCCTGCGCGTCGATGGAGCAGATCACGTCCTGCGAATACTCCATCATGTTGCGGTTGGCGCGCGCGGCCTGTTCCACTTCGCGTTTGGCCGCTTCGAGCTGCGCGGTGCGCTCCGCGACGCGCTCTTCCAGGCCCGCGTTGAGGCGGCGGATTTCCTCTTCGGCCCCCCTGCGCTCGGTGATGTCAAAAATCGCCCCGTCCAGAAAGAGCATCTCGCCGGAAGAGGAGAAGACGCCCCGCCCCTGCTCATACACCCAGCGCGCGGTGCCGTTTGCATGGCAGATGCGATATTCCAGGCTGAACCCTTCTTTTTTCGCCACCGCCGCCATCACTTCCCTTTCCACCCTTTCCTGGTCTTGCGCGTCGATGACGCTGGCATAAGAGCGCACCCTGTTGGCGATGAAATCGGAAGCGGGATAACCTGCGAGTTCCTCGATGTGTTCGCTGATGAAATCCATCGTCCAGTGTTCATCGGCGCCGCAGCGATAGACCACGCCAGGAATGTTTTGCGTGAGGGAACGAAATCTCTCTTCACTGTGGCGAATTTCCCCTTCCGCCTGCTTGCGGTCGGAAATGTCGCGCGAGATTTTGGCGAAACCGCGCACCTGGCCGCTCTCGTCATACACGGCGGTCAGCACCACGTTGGCCCAGAATTTGGAGCCGTCCTTTCGCACCCGCCAGCCTTCTTCCTCATAGCGCCCCTGGCGGGCCGCAATTTCCAGTTCGTGGGGTGGATGGCCGCGCTCGATGTCTTCGGGCGTGTAAAAGTCCGAGAAATGGCGCCCGATAATTTCATCGGGTTCGTAGCCCTTGATGCGCTGCGCTCCGGCGTTCCAACTCGCCACGTTGCCCTGCGGATCCAGCATATAAATCGCGTAATCCTGCACGCCTTCGATGAGCAGGCGAAACCGCTCTTCGCTGGACTGAAGTTCGGTGGTGCGCCGCGCGACCGTGTCTTCGATGGCCTCGTTGGTGCTTTCCAGCTCGGCGGTGCGCCTCGCCATGGATTTCATCTCGTTCACGCTGCGCATGATGGCCAGGGTCAGAAATACGCATTCGAAAACTACCCATCCAGCGTGTTCGACCGCGCGCCAGGGGCTGGCGGTGAGGACGCCGAAAATCGAATACGGATAGAAAATGCCGCGCCCGAAGTGATCGAGAAGCACCACGGCGACGGCGGGAATGAAAACGCGCCAGTCGCGGTAAAACGAGAGAAACGCCAGCGCGCCGAAAATGTGAAAATGGGTTTCGATGCGCCCGCCGGAAAGGTGAATCAGCAGGGCCGAAATCAGCATCTGCGCCACCGCGATGGTGTAGCGGGTGACGGGCTTTCCTGGCTGCGTCAGGGCCAGAATGAGGGGATAAAGGGTGATGGCGCCGCCCAGAAACAGCGCCGACCAGACGTGCGGATGGGTCTGACTCGCTTGTCCGGCCCAGGTGCGCGGCGAAACCCACAGTGCCAGCGCAATGGCGCCCGCCCACTGCAACATCATCAAATAAGCGAAGGAGCGGTCGGTGCGCGCGAAAAGCGTGTGCTGCTGCTCCAAAAACAACTCGCGCGCGCGCGCCGCCGTCGCGTTGGTGGACGAAGCGGCTGCGGGCCTTTGATCGAGCGTGAGGTCAGTCATGATTCATTTCCCGTTCGCGTCGGGAGTGCTCAGCGCGCAGCCGAAAACCGGCGTTTTGGCGAGGCGAGCGCTTCCGGTTTCCAGCAACGAAACGACGGCGTCGCGTCCGGCGTTGTCTCCGGCGTGACCGCGCGTGGCGGTAATACCGCCGCTAAAGCGCAGTTGGCCGTCGCGGTCGAAAAGCAGCGTCTGGCCCGATGTCGAAGCGCGGAAACGGCGCGCCTCGCCGCCGCCGTTATCAAGATGCACCTGCACGCCGCGAATGGAAGCGGCGCGGCGCCACAGAGCGGTTTTCTCCCAACCCTGCGGCGTGCCGGAGGGCTTGACGAACAGCACATGAGCCGTCACTTTGTCGCCGCTACGCGCCATGATCTGCTCCAACTCGCCGATGCTGGCGCGCGTGCAGGGGCATTGCGGGTGGCCGATGAGAACCAGTGTCGCGCGAGAGGGCGCGGGCGCGACGGCGCTGTGCGCGGGCCACTGCGACGCCGTTTTCGCGGCCTGGCCCGCCGTCGTCTCGTAATTCCAGGCTCCGAGCAGTCCGGCGCCCACCGCCAGCAGCCACAGCGAGGTGGTGAAAAGGAGCGTCCAGCGCGCTCTGGCGGGGGAAGAGGTGGGAGGACGCGCGCGGAAGAGTTCGTCGCCGGTCTGGAGGGGGAATTTCATGGGTTTTAGGACTTACGCACGGGCTGTGTTCGCTCGACTGAAGTCGGCGCTGACCCAGAGGGTGCCCCGCGGCTGCGCCGCTAACTTTCGGCCTGGGCCGAAACATCCTCACGGTTGTTTCCCGCGCAGGCGGGAAAGTCAGCACGAAGTGCGGGGCACCCTCTGGGTCAGCGCCGACTTCAGTCGAGCGAACACTGGGCGCTCAGGTTGTGATCGAGCACCCTCAGAAACTGCTTCACGTCGAGCGGTTTGGTGAGGTAAGCCCTGGCACCGGCTTCGAGCAGCCGCTCGATTTGCTTGGGAGTGGCATCGGCGCTCAGCATGATGACGGGAATATCGCGGGTGGCGGGTTCGGCGCGCAGATGGCGCAGCACTTCGTCGCCGTCGATGTCGGGCAGATGCAGATCGAGCAGAATCAGGTCGGGACAATGTTCGCGCGCCAGTTCCAGCCCGCGACGGCCTTGAATCGCCGAAATCAAGCGAAACTGAGCGCGGCGCGAGAGAATATGTTCGATGAGGTTGAGATTGGACAGGTTGTCCTCGATGTAGAGAATCGTGTGCGCGGCGCCCTGCGGTGCCTCCGTCACGGCTGCGGGCGGGCGCGGGGTCTTGCGGCGTTCTACGGCTTCCATGGGATCCTGGGCGCCTGGCAGCTCGACCCAGAAGGTGGTGCCTTCGCCCTCGATGCTATAAACACCGATTTCGCCGTCCATGAGGCGCACCAGACGCTCCGAAATGGTGAGCCCGATGCCGGTGCCCTCGACGCCCTTTTCGGCGGCGCCCAGACGCTCGAAGGGCGCGAACAGCTTGTCCAGATCGGCGGGAACGATTCCCGATCCGGTGTCGGTCACCTCGAAGCGCACCCGTCCAGGAAGCGCCGCTACGCCGCTCGACAGGCGCACCAGACCGCCCTCGCGGTTGTATTTGACGGCGTTGGAGATGAGGTTGAGCAGCACCTGCTTGAGGCGCTGCTGGTCGGCCAGCACATAGCCGCCGCCCAGGAGGTTTTGGAAGCGAACGCGCCGTTCGTTGGCCAGGGGCTGGAGCAGTTCCAGGGTTTCCTCTGCGAGCGCGCCGAGCTGCACCGGTTCCGAGGAGAGCGCCAGACGGCCCGCGTCGATGCTGGCGATGTCGAGCACTTCGTTGACCAGTTCGAGCAGATGGCGCCCGCCTTTGAGAATCTGCTCCACGCCCGCGCGGTGCCCGTCCTCCAGTTCCTCCATTTCCAGCAGCTGCCCGAAACCCAGAATCGCGTTGAGCGGAGTGCGGAGTTCGTGGCTGGTGCGCGAGAGAAATTCGCTTTTGGCGGCGTTGGCGCGTTCGGCTTCTTTTTGAGCCTGCTGCGCGGCTTCGCGGGCGCGCTCGGCCTCGTCTCTGGCACCTTCCAGAGCCAGATCGCTCTGCTTGCGCCCCGTGATGTCGCGCGCCACGCAGAATATAATCTGATCGGCCTCCGACCACCTCGCCGACCACACCATCGGCACCAGCGCGCCGTTTTTGTGAAGGTAGCGATTCTCGAAATTGGTGGTCGAGCGCCCCGCGATGATCTCCGCCGCCGCCTGGTTGGTCGCCGCCACGTCGTCGGGAGCGACCAGCTCGATATAGCGGCGTCCCGCCAGCTCCTCCGGAGTGTAGCCCCACACCTTTTCGCAGGCCGGACTGACCTGAATGAAGCAGCCCGCCCCATCAATGGTGCAGATCACGTCGAGCGAATACTCCATGATGCGCTGGTTCATGTAACTGGCCTCGACCAGGCGCATCGAAAGCGCGTGAAACTCTTCCTGGGCCATTTTGCGCGCCGTGATGTCGGCGACGGTGCCGATCATGCGCTTTTGTTCCTGGGCGCCGGTTTGAAAGACCCGCCCGCGCCCCCCGATCCAGTGGATGCTCGCGTCGCTCCACACGATGCGGCATTCGAAATCCCAGTCGCTGCTTTGCGCGAGGGCCTTTTGAAAGGCGCCGTCCACCGAGGCGCGGTCGTCGGGGTGGACGTGCTGGAGGAAAATGTCGTAGCTCCACTCCGGCAGCAGTTCGGGATAGCCGAAAATCTGGTCGTGGCGCGGCGAGCGGTGCGCTTCTCCAGTGGCCAGATCCAGATCCCAGTCGCCCAGTTGCGAGACTTCCGAGACCAACGCGAGTCGTTCGGCGCTTTCGCGCAGCGCGGCCTCGGCTTCGGTGCGCTCGGCGACTTCCTCGGCGAGTTGGGCGTTGGACTGGGTGAGGCGGCGCATATTCCCGAAGAGCAGCGCGCCCAGCGTGGCGGTGAGCGCTATGGCGAAGGCGCCGCCGGTCAGCAGGGTGGCTGCCGTCCAGGTCTGAAGGCGGGCCGCTCGCTGCCCGCGCTGGCGAAGCAAAACCAGTTCTCGGTTATCGATGTCGGCCAGAGTCTGGCGGATGGCATCCATGTGAGTCTTGCCCTCGATGGAAATGCGCCGGATCTCCCGCAGCGTGGCCGCCGGATTTTGCGAATCCTGGCGTATCGCCACCATCGGCTCGACGAAAGCCGCGAACCACCCCTGCTGCTGACGCAGAAGCCGTTGCTGCAATTCGGCTGATTTCTCGTCCTTGATGAGCGCCTGCGCCGCGTCGAAAACGCGGGAGAATTCGGCCCTGGCTTGGGTCAGACGCGGCAGAAATCTCCTGTCGCCGGTGACCGCGAAGCCGCGCGCGCCCGCTTCCATGTTGCTCAGGCTCTGGCTGATGCCGTGGGTTTCCACTAAGACCCGATAGGTGTGGATGTTCCAGCGATTGGCCTCCGCGAGTTGCGCGAAGCTCATCAAAGCGCTCGCCACCAGCACCACCAGAATGGCGATGAGAACGGCGAAACCAACCCTGAATTTTTTCATCAGGTTCCGGCTCTGGGTCATGAATCCCCCTGGCCCCATGCGGGCACCGATTTGGGCAGGCTGTCATCCAGCATCGCCAGAAACCGCTTCACGTCGAGGGGTTTGGTCAAATACTGGAGCGCTCCGCCGAACTGCATGCGCTCGATTTGCTGGGGCGTGGCGTCGGCGCTCACCGCGACCACGGGAATGGCGCGCGTGCTGGGTTCCTCGCGCAGCAGACGCAGCACTTCCTCGCCGCCGATATCGGGCAGATTGACATCGAGCAGAATGAGATCGGGACGGTGTTTGACGGCCAGTTCGACACCCATGCGGCCCTGGGTCGCGGCCAGCAGCTTGATTTTGGGGCGGTGGCGCAGAATGTTTTGCACCAGACTGAAGTTGGGGAGGTTGTCCTCGATGTAAAGCACCAGCGCGTGGGTTTGCGCCGGCTGGGCCGGCGGGGACAGTTTGCGTGAGAGGGGTTCGGCGGGCGCGGCGCCGCCTGATGCGGAAGAGCGCGCGCCCAGGGGCAGTTCAAAGGAAAAAGTGCTGCCCACGTTCAAAGTGCTTTGCACGCTGATGGAACCGCCCATCGCGTCGATGAGGCGCTGGGTGAGCGCCAGTCCCAGTCCGGTGCCTTCGATGTCGGTGCGTTCGGCGCCCAGGCGGTCGAAAGGCGTCCAGAGCCGCTCGATTTTTTCCGGTGCGATGCCCTGGCCGGAATCGCTGATGGCGATGCGAAACCGTCCGTTTGCAACCGGCGTCGCCGCAAGGGTGGCCGTTCCGCCCTCGCGATTGTATTTGACGGCGTTGGAGAGCAGATTGAGCAGCACCTGATTGAGCCGTTTGCGGTCGGCCAGCACGCAAAACCCCTGCGCCGCGCTCCAGTCGCCGCTCAGGGTGATGCGGCGCCGCTCCGCCAGGGGCCGCACCATCTCCAGTGCGCCGGAGAGGGCTTCCGCGACGGGCACGGTTTCGATTTCGAGCAGGGGCTGTTCGGATTCGATGCGCGCAATGTCGAGCACTTCATTGATGAGATCGAGCAGGTGCCGCCCGCCCCTGAGAATCTGCTCCACGCCCTGGTGCTGTTCCGCGTTCAAATCGTCCATTTCCAGCAGCTGGCCGAAGCCCAGAATCGCGTTGAGCGGAGTGCGAAGTTCGTGGCTCATGCGCGAGAGAAACTCGCTTTTAGCGAGGTTGGCGCGCTCGGCTTCGGCTTTGGCGGCTTTGAGCGCGTCCTCGGTGATGCGGCGCTGCGTGATGTCGCGCAGATAAGCGGTGAAAAGCGGCGGGCCGTTGGTGGGAATGGCGGTGATCGAAAGTTCGACCAGAATTTCCACCCCGTCGGCGCGCAGCGCGGGAATTTCGATGCGCCTGCCCAGAACCGGCCCCGTGCCGGTCGCCAGATAGTGCGCGATGCCCTGATAATGCCGTTCGCGCAGCGCCTGGGGCACGATGAGTTCGCCCAACTGCCGCCCCACCGCGTCGGCGCGCTCGTAGCCGAAGGTTTTCTCCGCCGCCGGATTCCATTCGGTCACTTTGCCCTCGTGATCCATGCTGATGATGCAGTCGAGCGCGGTTTCCAGAATCGCCGTTTTGCGGGCCTCGCTCTGGCGCAGCGATTCCTCGGCCCGCTTGCGCTTGGTGATGTCGCGCGCCAGGGTGAGCATGAGATGGTCGCCGCCCACTTCCAGCACGCCGATACGCACCTCGACGGGAAAGAGCGTGCCGTCCTTGCGGCGGTGCATCCCCTCTCGCGTCACGCCGCCGCTCGACAACGCCTCGCGCCATGCGGCTTCAAAAGTTTGCGGTGTGGACAGGGTTTCGATGTCGCTCACGCGCATCCCCAGCAGTTCCTGACGCGAATAGCCCAGACCCTCGCACGCCTGCTGGTTGGCTTCCACGAAACGCGACTCGCTGTCCACGATGAAAAAAGCGTCGGCTGCCTGCGCCACCAACTGGCGAAAACGCGCTTCGCTGTCGCGCAGCGCTTCTTCGGCGATTTTGCGCTCGGAGATGTCGAGAAGAATGTTCACCGCGCCCCGAACCTGGCCCGCTTCATCCAAAATGGGTGTGGTGTGCGCCAGCGCCGTAACGCGCGTGCCGTCGGGCCGCTCGATGACGATCTCGCAGCCGTGATACACGCTGTCGGTTTGCAGCGCCATCGCCATCCACGACTGGTCATGGCGCAGCGGCGTGCCATCGACCGCGAAAAGCCGGAACGAGCCGCAAAAGCGATCCACCGTATCGCTGAGCCTGGGCGCACGCCCCCACAACTCCTGCGCCTGCCGGTTGAAATAGGTGATGAGGCCCTCGGCGTCGCAGGTGTAGGCGGCGGCGGGCAGCACTTCCATCAGGTGGCGAAACTGAAGTTCGCTTTCGTGAAGCGCGCTTTGCGCCCGCTCGCGCTCCGCAATCTGTCCGCGCAGCGTCTCGACCGTCGCGGCCAATTCAGCCGTGCGCTGCGCGACGCGCATTTCCAGTTCGTCATGGGCCTGTTGCAAAGCGGCCTGAGCGACTTTGCGTTCAGTGATGTCGATACCCACCAGCACGGCGGCGCGGCCTTCCCGATATTTCCCGCCCGAGATCAACATCGTGCGCCTCATGCCGTTGACATCGAGGCCCGCCTCGAAGGAGGTCTGTTGGCTCGCACCCTCGAAGAAGGCGCGCACCGGCGCTTCGTAGTCGGAGCCGATGCCCATAAAGTCAATGGGCCGCCCAATGAAATTTTCCGCCGCCATTTTGAAGTATTCGGCCAAATAGCGGTTGACCCCCAGATATTTCAGGTCGCTGCTCACCCACGTCACACCGCCAGGAATGGTGTCGAGCACGATTTGCAGTTGGTCTTTGGCGGCTTGCAACGCGGCTTCGCTGCGCCTGCGCTCGGTGACATCGCGCGAAGACAGCACCACGCCGGAGGCCGGCGCGCCGCCGACGAGGGTTTTGCCCACCGATTCGAAATGGCGCCACGAGCCGTCGCGATGCCGGAAGCGATATTCCAGCGAAAAAGTGCCGTCCGGCGCTTGAACGGCGCGCGTCAGGGCTTCCCCGAAGCGCGGGGCGTCGTCGGGATGGATGAGGTCGAAGGCGTTTTGGCCGCTCAGTTCTTCGGGCGCGTAGCCCAGCAGCGCTTCAATCGAGGGGCTTTGATAGCGCACGGTGCCGTCGGCCTCCACAACCCCGATGATGTCGGCGGCGTTTTCGATCAGCGCGCGAAACTGGTCTTCGCTGTGTTGGGCGAGTAAATCCTGCGCCCGCCGCTCCTGCCCGCTTTCGTGGAGGCCGCCAGGCAGAAGGCGCAGTTCCATTTTCTCGACCGCCAGCGCCGCTAAATCGGCCAGGGCGTCCCTTTCGGCTGCGCCCATCTCGCGCGGCGCGGTGTCCATGATGGCGAAGGTGCCGACGTTGAAGCCGTCGCGGGTTCGGAGCGGCGCGCCAGCGTAAAAACGAATCGCGGTCTCGCCGGTCACGAGCGGATTGGCGGCGAAACGCGCGTCCTGGGAAGCGTCGGGCACCACGAAAACCTCGCCGCCCAGAATGACCTGATCGCCCAGTGTCCCGCCGCGCTGCGCCGCGATGGAATCGAGGCCGTAGGACGATTTAATCCACTGCCGGTCGGCGTCGATGAGCTTGATAATGGCGATGGGCACCTCGAACAGCCGCGCCGCGAGGCGCGTGAGGCGCTCGAACGCCGGTTCGGGCAGCGTGTCCAGAATGCGGAAGCGCCGCACTTCTTCGATGCGCTGGGTTTCGTCGGCTGCGGGGGAAACGTCCATAACTCTCTCGTTTTTAGAGGCAGTCTGAAAAGTTCCCGTAGGGGCGTAGCGTGCTACGCCCTTGGGGTGCCGTGAGCGTCTGTCCAGGCCCGGGCGTCGCACGCTACGCCCCAACGGGCCCTTTTCAGTCTGTTTGTTGAGAGAAAAGCCGGTGGATTGTTTGTTTTTATCACACAAACGCCATCAAGGGGGGGGTGGCGCCCTCTTCCAACCCCCAGAAATCCAAGATGGAAGAGGGCGCAAGCCCCGCCTCGACCAAATTTCCCACTGCGTTTCTCGTAGTCCTACTGGGAAATAGTGGCCATTGGCGTTTCGGGCGCCAGTTCGGTGCGGTTGCGGCCCCCTTCTTTGGCGCGATAGAGCGCGGCGTCGGCGCGCTCGATGATGGCGGCGGCGTCTTCCCTGACGTGGGTGGAACTGACCGCCGCGCCCAGGCTGCAACTCATCGCCAGCATCTGCTCGCCGATGTCCACCGCTTCGGCGGCGATGGAGCCGCGAATGCGTTCGGCCAGCGTCAGGACGTTTTCGCACTGAGCGCAGCCTGGCGCGACCACGAGGAACTCCTCGCCGCCATAGCGCCCCACTTTGTCGTAGCAGCGCATCGAGCTTTTCAAGCGCTGGGCCGCTTCCTTCAAAACGGCGTCACCGGCGCCGTGGCCGTGGGTGTCGTTGACACTTTTAAAATGATCCAGATCGAGCAGCACCACGCCCAGAGGTCTGGCGTCGCGCCGTGCCCGATCCAGTTCGTGGGTCAGGTTCTCCACGATGGCGGCGCGGTTCCAAAGGCCGGTCAAGGCGTCGTGCATCGCCTGGATTCGCAGCGTTTCGTGCAGCGCCAGAATGCGCTGCGCTACCCGCAAACGCGCCACCAGGGTGTCTTCGTCGAAGGGTTTGGTGATGAAGTCGTCGGCGCCCGCGTCCAGACCTTCGAGATAGCTGCCCTTGCCGCTCAGGGCTGTGAGCAAAATGATGTAGGTGTATCGAGCGCCCTGCGCGGCGCGAATCCGGCGGCACAGTTCGAGGCCGTCCATGTCGGGCATCATCCAATCGGAGATTAAAAGCGGAAAATGCTCCTGATTGAGGGCATCCCAGGCTTCCCGTCCACTCGATGCCGCCGTGACCTGGTGCCCCATCTTTTTGAGGGTCGCGCCCAGCACGAGCCGCGAGGTCATATCGTCTTCGGCAATGAGTATTTTCATAAGGGTTTTTCCAGTTCGGCGCTAATTTCCGCCCGCACCAGAGCGAACTCGCTCCGTAGCGCGGCCACGAGCGCGGCGGCGCCCTCGACGCTGCCCGCTTCGCCCAGCACCTGCAACTGCCTGGCGATCTCGGCTATACGATGAGCGCCGATGTTGCCACTGGCGCCCTTAAAAGCATGAGCCGCCTGGCGCAGCTCAATCGCATCTTCACTTTCCACGGCGTGCTGCAAGCGGAGGACGCGCGCCTCGCCGTCGCCGACAAACGACTTGAAGATCTGATCCAAAAGCGAGGCATCGGTGGCCGCCGCGAGATCGCGCAGACTCGCTACGACTTCGGCATCTAACGAAGGATAAAGGATGAAGGATGAAGGATAAAGATCAGGCGCAGGATCAGGCGTTTTCTCTTCATCCTTCATCCTTCCGCCTTCATCCTTCCCTCCTGGCGCCCAACGCTCCAGCGCGGCCAGAAAATCGTCCGATTTCACCGGTTTGGAGATGTAGTCGTCCATGCCGGCTTGCAGGCAAAATTCGCGGTCGCCGCGCGTGGCTTTGGCGGTCACCGCGATGATGGGCAGGGCGCGTTTTTCATCGCCGCGCCGGCGGATTTGCGCGGTTGCTTCGAAACCGTCCATTTCGGGCATTTCGCAGTCCATGAAAATGAGGTCGAAAGGCAGCGAATCGAGGATTTCGAGCGCCTCGCGGCCATTGGCGGCGACTTCGACGCGGCAGCCGAAATTGTGCAGCATCAGCGTGGCGACCTTCTGGTTGACGATGTTGTCTTCGGCCAGCAAAACCCGCGTGCCGTCCCAGCGACTGGACTTTTCCAGGGGCGCGCTGTCGGCGCCGCCCACTTCGTGGCGGGGCGGGGATTCGGCGCGCGATTCGACATCGTGCGCCGTCCATACGCCCACCATCGCGGCCAAAAGCTCCGACTGGCGCGCCGGTTTGATCAGATAGGCCGCGAAACCCGCCGTTTTGAGGCGAACTGCGTCGCCTTTTTGCCCCATCGACGTCAGCATCACCAGAAGGATGTCGCGCAGTTCGGGGTCGGCTTTGATGGCTCGACCCAGCATTTCGCCGTCCATGTCGGGCATCTGGTGGTCGAGAATCGCGATGCGAAACGGATCGCCCTCGGCCCGCGCCGCGCGCAGCGTTTCCAGCGCTTCCTGGGCGCTCGCGCAGATGTGGTGGCGAAGATTCCAGTTGTCCATCTGCTCGTGCAAAACGCGGCGGTTGACGGCGTTGTCGTCCACGATGAGGACGCGCACGCCTTTCAAATCGGCGTCGGGAAGGGCCAATTGCGGCGCGTCGCTTTGCAAAGGCAGGCGCAGCGAAAAGGAAAATGTCGAACCTTCGCCCACCACACTGGCGGCGCCGATTTCGCCGCCCATCAGCTCCACCAACTGGCGCGAGATGGACAGTCCCAATCCAGTTCCGCCGTAGCGCCGCGTGGTGGAGGTGTCGGCCTGATTGAAGCGTCCGAAAACGTGTTCGATTTTGTCGGGCGCGATGCCGATGCCGGTGTCCTCCACGCTGAAATGCAGCAGCACTTCATCGTCATCTTTTCTCGCCCCACCTTCATCCTTCACACTGGCTTCGACGTTGATCAAAACGTGGCCCTGCGCGGTGAATTTGATGGCGTTGGAAACCAGGTTCGCCAGCACCTGACGGATGCGGCCAGGATCGCCGATGACCGCGCGCGGCACTTCGGGCGGGTAGCGCACGATGAGGTCGAGTCCTTTTTCTTCGGCCCTGGAAACCATCATCGCCGCCGTTTCTTCGACGGCCATGAGCAGATTGAAGGGTATAGGTTCGATCTCCAGCTTGCCAACTTCGATTTTGGACAGATCCAGAATGTCGTTGATGATGGCGAGGAGCGATTCGGCGCTCGAACGCGCGATTTCGGTGAGTTCGCGCTGGGGGCCGCCAAGGTTGGAATCGAGCAGCAAACCGATAGGGCCCAGCACGCCGTTCATCGGGGTGCGGATTTCGTGGCTCATGTTGGCCAAAAACTGGCTTTTGGCCAGGCTGGCGGCTTCGGCGGCTTCCTTGGCGAAGCGCAGTTCTTCTTCGGCGCGCTTGCGCTCGGAAATGTCGCGCGCGACGCAGAACATCGACTTTTCCTCGTCCGACCACACCGCCGACCACAGCACATCGACAACCGAGCCGTCGCGGCGCAAATAACGGTTTTCGAAATCGTCGATGGCCTGACCGCTCACAATCGCGGCGGCGACCTGGTTGGTTTTTTCCACATCGTCGGGATGAACCAGGTCGATGTAGAGGCGGCCATTGAGATCTTCGGGCGAGTAGCCCCAGACCTTGTGGCACGCCGGACTGACATTGCTGAATCGTCCCTCGCCGTCGATGGAGCAGATCACGTCCTGGGAATACTCCATCATGTTGCGGTTGGCGCGCGCGGCCTGTTCCACTTCGTGGTGGGCCGCTTCGAGCTCCTTGGTGCGCTCCACGACGCGCTGCTCGGTGTTGACATAGGCCTGTAGGATTTGCTCCTGGGCTTTGAGCATCTCTTCCTGGGCCGCCTTGCGCTCGGTGATGTCGCGCGTCACCTTGGAAAAGCCGCGCAGAAGTCCGGCCTCGTCGCGCACGGCGGTAATCACCACGTTGGCCCAGAACCTCGAACCGTCCTGGCGCACGCGCCAGCTATCGTCTTCAAAGCGGCCTTCGACCTGGGCCGCGTGGAGATTCAGTTCCGGTTTGCCGGCGGCGATGTCTTCGGGCGTATAAAAGCGCGAAAAGTGCTGCCCGATGATTTCCTGGGCGGTGTAGCCCTTGAAACGCTCGGCACCGGCGTTCCAACTGGCGACGCGGCCTTCTGGGTCGAGCATGAGGATGGCGTAATCGCGCACGCTCTCCACCATGAGGCGCACGCTCTGCTCGCTTTCGCTCAACTGCGTTTCTTTGGAGGCGATGGCGCTGGCCATGGCGTTGAATTCGCGCGCCAGTAGGCCCACTTCGTCGCCCGAAGTGTCGGGCAGGCGCACGTCCAGTTCGCCGCGCCCGAAGCGCGCCACACCATCCTTCAAAGCGCGCAGGGGATGCGTGATACCTTTCGCGAGGGCGAAAGCCAGACCCGAAGCGAGCAGCAAAGCCAGTCCGCTGATTCCCAAAATGGTGCGGCCAAACGCCACGATGGGCGCGAAGGCTTCGGCCTGATCCATTTTGACGATGAGGCCGAGCTGGCGCTCGGGTAGCCAGCGATAAACGATGATCGCAGGCACGCCGCGATAGCCAGGCGCCAGAGCCACGCCGCTGTTGCGCGCCAGAACGCGCCGCACGACCTCATTGTCGGGGTGCGGTTTCAAAACGACCGGATAACGGATAAAGCGCGGCTGCGTGACGAACTGGCCCGCTGGATTCACCAGATAAGCGTCGTGGCTGCGGCGGATGCCGGTGCGACGCTGCACGATGGCGTCCAGGGCGGCGAGATTCAGCCGCGTCACCAGGACGCCTATCAGCCCCTGTGAGGAACGCAGTGGTGTGGCAAGCGCGATCGCCGGCTCGTTCAGAGTGGAGGAAAAATAGGGGTTCTTCACAAACGAGTCGAGTTTGCCCTGTTCGAAATAGGAGTCGTCTCGCTTAGACTTGCCTTCTTCTCCGGCATCTGTCGAGGCCAGCACTTTTCCCGTGACGGGATGCAAGAGGAACAATTCGAGGTATTTCGTCCCCCTATAAGGCGCAAATTCCGCCAGTATTCGGTCGCGAGCGGCGCGCGCTGTGGCAATGTCGGGCGCGCTCACCAGGACGGCAACGTCGGCGCGGATGCTTGGCGAGGCGGCCAGATCGGCTAAATCCTCCTGCCGTTCATTAACCCAGCCATTGATCTGGATTTCCTGTTCGATAGCCGTCGAAAGCAGTTCCGAAGTCGCCGCCGCCTGGAGGCTGTCACGGGCCGTGTTGTAAAAAACCAGCCCCACTCCGGTCAGCAGAGCGGCGGCGAAAAGCACGAAAGCGAGGGTGATTCGCGGCGTCAGATTCAAATGCAAGGGGATGGCAGAACTCCTGTGGAAGGGGGATTGGGCGGCATTGCGCGACGGGATTCCCTGCGCCGCAGCCCCAGCGCCAAAGTGCCCAGACCGGCCAGCAGCAGCGCCGAGGGCAGCCAGTTTTCCAATGTCAGAAGGCGCAGGCGCGCGCTCCTGGCGCGCTGAATTTGGGCCGATTTAGTTTGTGGGGTGTAGCGCGCGCTCCAAAAGTAAAAATCGGCTGCCGGTTTGCCGGTCGCTGCTCCGAAATAACTTTTACCGGTGTCTTCGAAGTCGATCACGATGCCGGAGACCTGCTCAACCCAGGCTTTGCCGGTGCCGGTGGAATAGGCGCGGTATCGCTCTGGCACATCGCGCAAAAAAGCGTAAGCGGGCGTGTCGTCAAGCGCGTTGACGTGGCAGTTGAAGACGTAAACCGGCAGCCCCTGGAGAGTCGCGGCATGGCTGAACGTCGCGGTGCGCGCTCCGGAGTAAAACGGATCCCACAAGCGGTAAGTCGCGCGCCGGACGTGCGGCGGAAACAGAAACTGGCCGGTGCGCTGCACGTTGCCGTAGCCGGACAGGTTGGTGCGGGTGCGCGGATCGACGCCGTAAATACCGGCGCTTTCGTAGGTCACTTCGCCGGTGTTAGTCGTCCAATGGGTGTCGCCCTGGATAATAGCATGGTCAGTGGAAGCGACCAGGGTTTGATCGACACGGCGAACGACCAGATCGAATTTCTCCCAGGCGCCGTCGGGCGTGTCCCGATAGCGCCCGCGAGCCACATAACTGGTTTCCTCGGTATAATCGGCGGGCAGTTGCGTCATCTGGGGCGCGATCCAGAACCGCGTCACCCCCGCCACAAGCCACAAGCCGAGCGCGAGCGGCAAAAAGCGTGGCACACCATGTTTGGCCCCCATGGGTTTAAATTCATCACCGCCGGTGGTTTCGTTTTGCATCGTTTGGGTTTGGGAGCCGCGGCCGCGCCTGTTCGCGGACTCAATTGAGCGCATCAGAGTCGTGGCATTAGCTTGGCCATTCTGAGCGGAATGGGCCTGCGAGCGAAGTGAAGAGACCGTCACGACAGGTTTCTTCGCAATCAGCTCGCTCGACTGAAGTCGGCGCTGACCCAGAGGGTGCCCCGCCACTTCGTGCCAACTTTCGGCCTGCGCCGAAACACCGCAGTTTGGTTCCCGTGCAGGCGGGAAGTTGGGGGGCACCCGCTTGCGGGTCAGGCCCCATAGCGCCGACTTCAGTCGAGCGAACTGTTCGGTTTGGCAAACGACCATCCTGCGACGCCATTGGCCTTGCGTTTGCCACAGGCGGCATCCACCTAACTCCATCGCCCTGGCTGCCACGCCGCAGCGATTATTCTTCAATCGCGGCTCGTAAACTGGGTCTCGCACTCTCTGCCTCAAAAGCAGACGAGGAGCGGCGACACTCAGGGCAGATGCCCACGAAAAGGAACTCATTTTATGCTCGCCATGAATTATCGCGGCCCTCAAAGGGTGCGTATCGACCACAAACCGATGCCGGAAATTGTGCATCCCCAGGATGCCATCGTGCGCGTCACGCGCTCCTGTATTTGCGGCTCGGATTTGCATTTATACAACGGTTCCGTCCCCGACACCCGCGTGGGCATGACCTTTGGCCACGAAATCACCGGCGTCGTGGAGCAACTCGGCCCCGAAGTGCAGAATTTGAAAGTGGGCGATCACGTTCTTGTGCCTTTTAATATCGCCTGTGGAAAGTGTGTTTTCTGCCAGCAGGGGCTTTTTGGCAACTGCCACGAATCCAATCCTCAGGCCACCGCCGTGGGCGGCATTTTCGGCTACTCGCACACCGCCGGCGGCTATGACGGGGGACAGGCGGAATATGTGCGCGTCCCCTACGCCGATGTGGGGCCAACGGTCATTCCCGCCGGCATGGATCCGGACGACGCGGTGATGCTCACCGACGTGGTGCCAACCGGCTATCAGGCCGCCGGGATTCAGCCTGGCGACACGGTGGTGGTTTTCGGTGCCGGCCCGTGGGCATCATGGCGGCACGGTGCGCCTGGCTCTTCGGGGCAGGGCGAGTTATCATCGTTGATCAGTTGGATTATCGTCTCGAATTCGCCCGCAACTACTGCCCCTGCGAAGCCTACAACTTCAAAGAGATCGGCGACCCCGTGCTGTTCATGAAAAAGACGACCGAGGGGCTGGGCGCCGATGTGTGCATCGACGCAGTGGGAGCCGATGCCAATGGCAGCGTGATGCAAAACATCCTCGGCAGGGGCCTAAAAATGGTGGGAGGCGCCACGCCCGCGCTGCACTGGGCGATTAACTCGGTCAAAAAAGGCGGCATCGTTTCCATCGTCGGGGTTTATGGGCCTATCGAGTCGCTCGTCCCCATCGGAAACGTGGTCAATAAAGGACTCACCGTCAGGGCGAACCAGGCTTCGGTGAAGCGGCTCCTGCCGCGCCTCATCAAGCATGTGCAAAACGGCACTCTCGATCCCAAAGCACTTATCACTCACCGCATCCCGTTGGAATATGTCTCGGACGGCTACCGGATTTTTTCGGCGAAGCTGGATGGCTGCATCAAACCGGTGCTGCTCCCGCCATCCGCCACAAGCTAAGGAGAAACTGCCATGGAAAAACCAACCTATAACCCCTCGCAGATCAAGGGCTGGGGCGTGGACGCCGACCCGAAAAACGACCCCACCTACCCGATGAAACAGCGCAACAACGGGGAACATGAGGGCTATAGCTGGGAGCGTCCGACTCAGCAGACGAGCGATGTCGAAGTCCTCCAATCCAACGAACGCCCCAATCTCACCGCCGTGTTCGGAACCTCAACACCGCCTTCAGGCCTCAGTGGAGTGCTGCGCCGCTTCGCCTTTAAATACAGCGAATCGAGCTACGGACACTGGCTGCCGCTCGTGCTGGCGGATCGAGTTGGTGTAGTCGAAGGCGTCTTGGATGACCTGCGGCATGGCCACATGCCTAACATCCCCGAAGAACTCGGCTGGAAAGCGGAGTGGAAGCACAACCGGAAAGAGTTTGTGACGCGGGTTGTGGTCGGAGCGGTTTTCACTTATGCTGCCCTGGCTTACCTTCGGGGTGGAAGGGATGATGATTAGGCGAAGGAAAAGCGCACTTAAACAAAGCGGGGCTTGCGCCCTCTTCCAATCTGGAAAACCAAAGATTGGAAGAGGGCGCAAGCCCCGCTTTGTATTCAAAATAAAGTCCAAAGCAGTGTTCAGGCTTCACCCATCATCAGGCCTTCGATGGTGTGGCCCTGAACGATGGGTTCTAACTTCTCCACCTCACGATAAATCAAATGCTCGCGCACGCCTGCGGGCAGGCTCTCCAGGAACGCCGTAGTGACTTGAAAATCGTGGCGCTCGTCGTTGCGAGCGCCTGGCGCATCGACGCCCAGCACGAGGACGGGCCGCGACTGATCCGACACATTGGACGTGCCGCGATGAATGGTGAGCGCCGAACGCGCCGAAATCTCGCCCATCTGCGGCATTTTCTGCTGCGCCAGCGACTCGTAGCGCGGGTAAAACGACTTCGGCGGAAACATACCGTGTTCAAACTCCGGCGCGTAATCCCACTGCGTTCCTGGCGCGACTTCGAACGGCCCCATTTCGGGCCGCACATCGACCAGAGTGAGATTGAAGGCCAAAGAGTTGAGGCGGCGTCCGGTCAGGGTTTCTTCGGGCGCGGGGAAATCGCGGTGCCAGGGCTGGTTCACCGCGCCTGAGCCAGGCACATCGAAACCGATTTCCACGATTTTGTAATCCGGCCCCAGCACGGCCTCGCACACCGCCACGATCCAGGGATGAGTCACCAGTTCGACGAAGCCACTGATGCGTTCGGGGTGAATTTCAACGTAGTAGCGCTTCGGCCCGCGCCCGACGGCTCCGCCAGGACGCGCGAGCGCTTCCTGGAACAACTCTTCCACTTCGCCGCGCATGGTTTCCACCCATTCGTGCTCGAAGGCCGCTTTGAGGCCGATGATGCCGTCGCCGTAAAGGCCGCCCATAATGGGCGCCGTCTCGAAATGTTGTGGAGATGCTGAGGTATTCATGATCGCTTTTTTCTGAGACTCAGTCTGAAAAGTGGAGCAAAGTAACGCCTGGAAGATTGGAAGAGGGCGCAAGCCCCGTTATTGGGGATTGTGACAAGCGGGGCTTGCGCCCTCTTCCAATCGAGAAGTTGGAGCGCGAATCGACTTTTCGGACTGGCGCTCAGGTTCCGTCCCTAAATTCGGGGCTTTGCGCGGGGGGCAAACCCCCAGGATTGTCCGCCGAAGCAGCCCCTGGCACTTCGCCGGTCAGTTGCCGCAGTTGGGCAGCATCGGCATTGGAGTTTAGGGCGTTGGCGTTGGGATCGCCGCCACTGATGCCGATGTCCGCCGCCGCGACGCCCCCTGCGCTGAGGCCCTCGGTGGGCGTTGGGCTGAGTCCTGCTTCCTGCGGCGAAGCTGACGCGCTGCTTGCGGTGGGAGAATTGGGCATGAGGGGATATTCCCGATGGAATGTGGTGCTGCTGCGGGCACTCGCCATGCCAAAGCGGGCCAGAGCAGACCTAAACCGCGTCATTATGGTGCGGCAGAGAGCATCGAAAGTCCTTTTCACGACATTTTCGCACCGGCTTCATCCCCCTCTTGGAACGAGTTTGGCTTCCCCCTCTCATCAACAAACGATTTTGGAGAAGGTTTTATGCCCCAGCTGATTTGGAAAGCGCTCGGTGTTGCCGTTCTGGCCTCGGTGCCGTTTTCGTGTGCCACAATTGCACAAAACACCTCGTTATCGACACCGCCTTCGACCGCCGACACCAAGGGCGTGGTCACGGCGCTGCGCGCTGCGGCGCAGCCGCTTAGCGGCAAAGACGACGATTACAACGCCCTGATGACGCAGATCGGCGATGCCCGCGTCGTGATGCTGGGCGAATCGACGCACGGCACGCAGGAGTTTTACCGCGAGCGAATGCGCATCACGCAGCGACTCATCCGCGACAAGGGTTTCTCTGCCGTTGTGATCGAAGGCGACTGGCCCGACGCCTACCGCGTCAACCAATATGTGCGGAGCCAGGGCCGCGACGCCAGCGCCGAGGCGGCGCTTTCGAGTTTCACCCGCTTCCCGCGCTGGATGTGGCGCAACACCGTAGTGCGCGACCTGACGGAGTGGATGCGCCGCCACAACGCGGCCCTGCCTGCTGGGGCAGCGCGCGTCGGCTTTTACGGCATGGATTTATACAGTCTGCCCAGTTCGTCCGATGCCGTGGTGCAGCATCTCCAGGCCCTGGATGCTCCAGCCGCGACGCGGGCGCGGGCGCGCTATGGCGGCTTTGCGGCCTTTCGCACCCAGCCCGAACGCTATGGGGTTGCCGCGCTGACCGATGCAGCGGCCTCTCAGGAGCGCGTCGCGCGAGAACAGTTCGAAGAGTTGCAGCGCTCCTACAACGCGGCGCAGGGCCGCAAAGACGAATGGTTTTCGGCGCTGCAAAACGCGCGCGTGGTGAAAAATGCCGAAGCATACTACCGCGTTTCCTACCGTGGCACCGAGTCTTCGTGGAATCTTCGCGACCGCCACATGGCCGATACGCTCGATGCCCTGCTCGCCCATCTCGGCACTCCGACCAAACCGGCCAAAGTCGTGGTGTGGGCGCACAACAGCCACGTCGGCGATGCGCGCCACACGAGCATGGGCGAGTCCGGCGAACTAAACGTGGGCCAATTAATGCGCCAGCGTCATCCCAATTCGACGTTTTTACTGGGTTTCACCACTTATAGCGGCACTGCGATGGCGGCGACGGAGTGGGATCAGCCAGGCCAGGTGCAGCGCGTGCGCCCCGCTTTGCCTGGCAGCTTCGCGGCGCTTTTTCACGACACCGGTGTGAAAAATTTCCTGCTTCCCCTGCGCGGCAAAAACGAGCTTGTGCTTTCGAAGGGCGAGCCTCGCCTGGAGCGAGCCATCGGCGTGGTTTATCTGCCCCAGACCGAGCGCCAGAGCCATTATTTCGAGGCGCGGATGTCGAAGCAGTTCGATGCGGTCATTCACCTCGATTCGACCAGCGCCGTCACGCCGCTGCGTCCCTGAAGTGCAAAAGTTGAAAAGCACCAAAGGTAGGCGGGGCAAACGTCCTCTTCCAATCTCTCAGAACTGGAAGATTGGAAGAGGACGTTTGTCCCGCTTCACCTGCGGCAATGCCATTAGATTTTTCCAGTTGAAAAGCATGACGAACATGGTGCGGCGCAAGTTATGGTCTCTGGGATTTAAGGTCGCGGTGGCGGCAGGTTTCGGCCTTGCCTTTTGCGCGCGCTATCTGGCGGCGCCCCTCTCGTTGGGTGAACGCGCCACGGACAAAACAGTGGATAATTCCCCGATGGAAATTCAATCGCAAGAAGATTCACTCGCCGCGCGTTCGGGACGCCTCACGGCGCGGCCCCTGCCCGTGGCGGAAACGGCCCCTCGCGGTTTGCTTCGTCTGGGATTGGGCACACTGCGCGACGGCCTGCTTTATGTTCCCGCTTCCTACCAGGCGAACCAGCCGGCGCCCCTCGTGCTTTCACTTCATGGCGCCGGAGGCAATGCCCAACAGGGAATGCGTCTGCTGCAAGAGCACGCCGACCGCAACGGATTCCTCGTGCTCGCGGTCGATTCACGCGGCAGCACCTGGGATATGCTGAGGGGTGGTTACGGGCCGGATGTCGAATTCATCAACCGCGCGCTGATTCGCAGCTTCGAGCGTTATGCGATTGACCCAGAACGCGTCGCAGTCGCCGGCTTCTCCGATGGCGCTTCCTATGCGCTTTCGCTCGGCCTCACCAACGGCGACCTTTTTCGCCATGTGGTGGCTTTTTCTCCTGGCTTCATGGCGCCCGCAGCACAGCGCGGCCAGCCGCCGATTTTTATCTCGCATGGCAAGGGGGATAAAGTCCTGCCCATCGACAAGTGCAGCCGCCGCATCGTGCCGCAGTTGCAGCGCGCGGGCTACGGAGTGCTCTACCGCGAGTTCGACGGCCCGCACACCATTCCGGCGGAAATAGAAGCCGAAGCCGTTGAGTGGTGGTTCGCGCGGGGCACGATTCAAAAGCCGGCGTAGTCAAAAACATCATAGCGACTGAGTTCGCCAGTTGCCAGAACCGAAGTGAGCAACAAGCGCAGGCTGTTGGTGATGGGGCTCAGCGTCTTGTTATGCCATCATTAGTTTACGTCACTGTCCATTTACAAAAACTTTAGCTTTATTTACTATCCTTTGCATCTCCTCTTCGTTCCGTTTTCCTGAATCAGCATATATTTCCCAAAGGGCATCCGCTTCTTTTACAGAATGCTTTTGGTAACAGTAGATTTTCATTGCTTCATCTTGCTGCGCACGGCGAGCAACGGCGTCGATTCCTTTACCCTCTTGCTCATATAGCCATTTTTCTCTTTCCTCCATGTGTTCGATAACATCGTGAAGTGAGAGGGCCACAATAATATCACCAGCGTGTTGTTTTACCCGCTTGTCATGTGCAGCTTTAGCCAACTGAATGGCTTCAAGCGACTCAGCTTTTACCATTAAAGTTCTTAACTCTTTCGTGGTCATCCTGTTCCGCCTCCTGCCAGATTTTGCGCGACGGCACGACAACATTATTCTGCCGCAAATTCACAACGGCCCGCGCGCCGACCACATCGCTTCGCTATCCGCTAACTGGATGCAGTTGCGTCCGGCGCCCTTGGCGGCGTAAAGAGCGCGGTCGGCGGCCTCGGAAAGGCTCACGGCGTCGCCGAACGGCGGCGATGAGGCCACACCCGCGCTGAAGGTGACGCGAAATTCGTGGCCATCCGAAAAATGCGCCACATTGGCGAACGCCGCGCGCACGACTTCCAGTTTTTTCTGCGCGTCCTGGACACTCGAACCGTTCATGATCACCGCGAACTCTTCGCCGCCGGTGCGACCGATGACGTCGGTCTGGCGCAGGCGCTGGCCCAGCAAACGCGAAAGCGAGCGCAATACGCGGTCGCCCGTCGCGTGGCCGTAGAGGTCGTTGACGGTTTTGAAGTGGTCGATGTCGATCATCGCCAGTGAAACCGTGTTGCCCAGACGCCGCGCGCGGTCGAGTTCAATGACGAGTTGTTCTCTGGTTTTGGTGTGGTTGAGCAGGCCGGTCAAACTGTCGCGCACCATCAGATTACGCAGGGCGCGCGCGCGAGTGGCGCGAATCGTGACCGCCGACACCAGATGGCGCGGCTGCACCGGTTTGAGCAGAAAATCGTCGCCGCCCTGCCGCATCGCTTCCTGCTGCTTGGAAATGTCGGTTTCCACGCTCAAAAACACGATGGGAATGCCGATATACGCTTCCTGCTGGCGAATCACCGCCGCCAGTTCGGCCCCGCTGCATCCTGGCATATAAATATCCATCAAAATCAAATCGGGGCGAAAATCGACGAGCGGCGCCATGATTTCAATCGGGTCGCTCACCACGCAGGTTTCCATGCCCGCCTGACGCAAAATCACCGAAAACAAACGGCCCAAAGACGGCTCGTCGTCCACGATCAAAATCCGGAACGGTTCGGGCGCGCTGTGCGAGGTCAGATCGTCGAGCTTGACGAGGAGGGAATCGACATCGAGCGGAAAGGGGAAAAACGCGTCGCCGCCCAGGCGCACCGCTTGCAGGCGGGTGCGTAAATCGCTGGTCTGACACGTCCACAACAGTGGCACCGGCGCTTCCTGGCGGCGCGAAATTTCGCTCAGCACGCTGGACAGCAGCACGCCATCGCGCTCGCAGTCGAGCGGCGCGCTGTGGCAGTCGGCGACGATGGCGGCGGGGATCTTCTCGCGGCACGCGGCGCCCAAAGCCTCTGGCCGGTCAAAAAACTGCAGCGCGTAACCAAAAGCCGCCAGCGAGGCCGCCCACGCGGGAAGGCCATCGGGCGCATCGGAGAAAAGATAGAGCGGCCGTTCTTCGAGCGGAAGCGGCTCGTCATTGAGGGACGCGAAAAACGATTCCACGCCTTCGGGAAGCCGCGCCGCGCCGCGCAGCTGCTCCAGCGCCGCCTCGATTTCCTGGGCGTGTTCGCTTTCGAGCGCCGCGCCGCTTTGCAGCAGCGATTTGAGCACGGTTTCCGCGCGCCGCGCCGCGCTCGACACGGCGGGAAACCCAAAAGTCGCGCCGCTACCCGCCAGAGTGTGGGTGAGGCGGTGCAGCGAGGCGAGCGCTTCGCGCCGCGGCTGGCCTTCGTCGTGCGATTTGTAAAGCTGCCAGCCCTCGCCAATCTGGTCGATTTTCTCGTCCAGTTTGGCGGCGTAAGACTCGCGCAGCACATTCAACTGCGCCTGCAGCTCCGCCGAAACGACGGACGAGGGAACGTCGAGACGACTCAATGGGCCTCTCCCCCACCCGACATCGCGCCGTTCCAGATCTGGGCGAGAAGCGAGGGCAGCTCCATCGGGTCGAACGGTTTGGAAATCACGGCGAGGGCGCCCATTTCCTTATACGACGCGACTTCGTGAGGCTGCGCCTTGGCGGTCATGAAAACGATGGGCAGATGCGAAGTCTGGCTATCGGCGCGCAGGTTTTGCAGCAGGGTGGGGCCATCCATATCGGGCATCATCACGTCGAGCAGCATGAGGTCGGGCGCGAAGCCCTGGACTCGCTCTAAGGCTTCCTGGCCGCCGGAACACACCTCGACGGTATAACCGCCCACCGCTTCCAGCGAAAGGCGCGCCACGACCTGAATATCGGGGTCGTCTTCGACCATCATAATTCGCTGCAACTGTTCGGTTTTCATCATGTTGGCCCCACCAAGACGCGATCCGGAGAGGATGCCCAGGCGGGACTGACGTCCTCTTCCAATCGGTGACAGTTAATGATTGGAAGAGGACGTCAGTCCCGCCTCTCTGGATATGCTTTGCCCGCGATTTCGGCTGAACCCCCTTCTTCAGCAATTTCTTCGCCGTTGCGCGCTTCAGGGCGAGTTTGGCGCGCTCAGGTGCGGCGCAACGTCGCGCCACACGGCCTCACTTTTGAGGCGCACGCGATGCAAATGTGGCAGTTGCGGCGGAATGAGCAGATTATATTTCAAAATCAGCGAATTGACGGCGGCGATTTGCGCTTCGACCTCGCGGCGCGCGATCTCGAAATCGGCCTCGATTTTAGCGGGATCGGCTTTTTTGGCGCGCAGTCCCGCGAGGCGAAACTCCCACGCGCGGCGCGCGCTGCTCTGGACGCGCTGCGTGGCGGCTTCGATTTCGCGCGCCACATCCTGCCAGGGCGCGCCGAATCCGGCGTCGTGGCGGATTTTGATGCGCATCGCTTTGCGGTCGGATAAATCGCCCTGCAAATTGAGAGGCTTGCCTTTGCCTTCTAAATTGTCGAAGTCGCCGCGCTTGATGGCCTCGTCGATTTGCTCGTCCACATAGCCACTGCGCTGGGGCTTGTCGGGCAGTTTGCGGAAGGGAATTTTCACGCGCAAAGCGACGATTTGTGATGAGGAAGTTGCATCAACGCGGCGCTTTCCCGTCGCTTCGCGTCGGCCCTCACCCGTCGCTTCGCGCCACCCTCTCCCGCAAGCGGGAGAAGGACAAAGCGCGCAGCTTTAACCGAGCAGAGAGTAACAGTGAAATCACGAAAGCCAGAGTGTGTCCTTCTCCCGCTTGCGGGAGAGGGTGGCGCGAAGCGACGGGTGAGGGCCGACGCGAAGCGGCGGGAAAGCGCCGCCCAAGGCGGGAACTCAAACCTCACTCTTCCTCCTCATCAAACCGGCGCGCACTGGCCGCAATCAGATGCGAAACGCGCGGCCCCTCCTCGCCGCGATGAAAACTGCGCGCCTGGGCTTCGAGTTCGGCGCTGTCCTGCGTGACGCGCGCGTGCTGGCGCAAATGGCCGTTCCACGACTCGACCAGCATGGTTTCGAGCCAGCGATTCGGCTCGGCGGCGTCCTGAAACAGGTTCCAGCGCAGCGCGCCGTCGCGCAGGCGCATGAGGCGAATCGGCTCCATCGCCGCCACGAATTCGCGCGCGTCGTCGGGCGCGATTTCCCATTCGGTGGTGATCAGAACCGGCCCCGCTTCGGCGCTGGGTTCAACTGAAGTCACCGGATCGTGCCAGTGCTGCGAGGGCGCGAAATTCTGCGCGCCTTCGGGAATCTTGAAGCGCCACAACGCCGCCACCGACAAAACCAGCCCGCCGCCCGCCACGATAAACGCCGAGGGAATCGAAATCCGGCTCGCCAATTCTCCCCAGAACAGCGATCCCAGCGTCATGGCGCCGGTAAAAACCAGCAAAAACATCGATGCGGCGCGGCTCCGCAGCCATTCGGGAGCGTTGCGAAGCAGCGCGACCTGAAAAAGCAGCATCGCCAGGGGCCACGCCAGGCCCAGTTCGAACATGATGGCGCGCACCGTCCAGGCCTGGCTCGCCAGACTGAGGCCCGCAAAGCCCAGCGCCATGCCGAGCGACGAAACGGCGACCAGAACATCGCTCGAAAAGCGGGTGCGGAGACGCTCGAAAAAGAGGCCGGCCACCACCGCGCCCGCGCCAAAAAATCCCAGCAGAATGCCGTAACCGCTCGCGTTCATCCCCAGATTCTGGCGCGCGTGGAGCGGCAGCATCGCCCACATCGCGCTGGCGCCGAGGATATAACCGCAGAGGCGAATCAGAATCGCGCACAGTTCGGGCGAATGGCGCGTGTAGCGCAGGCCGGTTCGGATGGCGCCGGAAATGTGTTCGGGCGGCAGATCCACAGCGCGCGGCTTGCGCTTCCAGCGCACCAAAACGTAGAGCACGCCCGAAAAAGAAAGCGCGTTGAGCGCGAAAACCGCGCCTGGCGCCTCATTTTTGCCGATGTGGGGCACCAGAACCCCGATGAGCAATCCGCCCAGCGTCGGCCCCAAAACGCGCGCGACATTGAACGCGATACCGCCCAGGCTGATGGCGGCGGAAAGTTCGGCCTTTTTGACCAGTTCGGGAATAATCGCCTGCCACGCCGGAGCCGCCAGCGCCGACCCAATCGACATCAAGAGCGTAAAAAAGAGCAGAATCGAGGGCGTGACCGCGCCCACGAAAGTCATTCCCGCGAGTGTTCCGGTCACTCCAAAGGCCCAGGTCTGGGTCACGATCATGAGTTTGCGGCGGTCGATGATGTCGGCCAGAGCGCCCGCCGGCAGCGCGAGCAAAAACATCGGCAAAGCGCCCGCCGTCGAGACCAGCGCGTTAACGCGCGCGTCCTGCGAAAGCGAAGTCATCAGCCACGCCGCGCCCACTTCGTGCATCCACGTCCCGATATTGGAGGCCAGCGACGCGATCCACAACGCGCGAAAAAGCGGCAGCCGAAGCGGCGCCCAGGCGGGCAGACGGCGATGGGAAACGGGCTTGGCGGCATCACTCATAGCGAAATAAGGAAGGAATGGGCGCGAAAATCGTTCCTTCGATTATGGGGCAAAGCGAGTTTTGGGGCGAGTTTTGTTACCCTCAAACCATGTTAACCGTTGGTTCTATCAGCCGTGACCAAGCCGCGAAAGCGTTCGATTTCCTGGCACTCCCGTTTCGAGGACGGCGCAGCGCGATTCGCCAGCTAACTCACAGCGCGCCAGAGTTTGTTTTCTGGATTGATCCTTCTGGACGCTTGCACGATGCGAAGGACAGTCACCGCAACAACCCTCCCCGCGGTTTTGAACATATTATCGACGACGAACCGGATTACGGTGGCTTTTTGCGGGGCCGCGTCGTTCGTTACCTCGAAAATCAACTCATCGTGGTTTATTGTCGGCCCGAAGCATTGGCTGGGTCAACACCCTCACTGCATCAATTTTTAATTGGAATCGACCAAATCCCCATTCCCATTGACGAGGGCGCTCTCGTCATCAGCGACAACGCGGATATTTACGGCACCATGAACGATTTGTGGGAGCGCGACAAACCATTCCAACCAGAACTGTTTTAATTCCCAGCCAAAAAATTCAAACTGGTGCGCGTTCCAACCCACATCCCGTTCTTTCCCCGATAAAGCGCCTGAACTTCGCTGTCGAGCCACGATTTTTCGATTTTTGTTGCGGTGTCGCCCTCGATTTTCCAAACCCCATTTCGCGTCGCGGCCCAGACCCCGCCCTGCCCGTCCGCTTGAATTGCCGTCACGTTTTGCCCCCGCGTTGTCTCGAAAACGTGCCACTTTTCACCGTCGAGCCGCGCCAGCCCACCTACGAAAGTTCCGGCGTAAATTTTCCCGCCGGTTTTCGCCAGAGATGTAATCCAGTCGTCGCCCAGCCCGTCGCGTTCATCGAACCAACGAAATGAGCCGCTTTTGCGACTGTAGCGGCCCAGACCGCGACTCTGCGTGGCAATCCACAGCCATTCGCCGTCGGGCAGAAGGCCCATCAACGGCACGCCTTGGAGTTCCGCAATCTTGAAATGCGGCGTCCACTTCGAGCCGTTCCACTCGCTCCAGCCGCCCCAACCCGCCGCGAACAGCGTTTTCCCCTCGCCGGCGAGAGCGTAAACGCCCTGGCGCGGAATGCTTTGGAGCACGTTTTTCGTCCAGTTTCTGCCGTCGAAACTATCGACCAAACCGCCGCCGTGACGCACCCAAAGCCGGTCTTTCCAAACCAGCATCTGGCGCGGCGCGGTCGAACTCAAAGTCGGCGCCGAAACATGATTCCAGCCGTTTTTGGCGCGGCAGATCAGGCCGTCATCAAGCGTCGAAGCCCACAAGACGCCACCGAACTCGGCGAAGAACTGCACGTTGTGCGAAGCCGGTTCGCTGGCCTCTAAAAACTGCCGCCATTTTCCATTTTGCAGCCGAAAAATTCCGTCGCGGCGCGTGCCAATCCACACATTTCGACCATCGCGCGCCAGCGCCGTGATTTCGCGTCCATTGCGTGGCAGCGCGGGCACAAAGCGGATCCAGTTCGCGCCGTCGAAATGCCACAAGCCGTCGCCATAAATCGCGATGAGCAGCGATTTCCCCACGTTCAAAATCGCGCTGAGGTGCGTGCCGTTCGACTCTTTCGGCAATCCGACGACTTTTTCATCGAGCTGCAAACCATCGAGCAATACGCGCACGGTTTGGCCGTTCCAAAAGAATTCCTGCGGTTTTTTCTCGAAAACCGGTGAGCGGTGCGACTGCCACTTTCCACTCGAAAACATTGCCGTCGCAGTTGGAAAGCGCGCGAAAGGCTGGTGCAGCCGCTCGCCGATTTCGAGCGCTTCATGCGAGGGCAAACCGTCGCGGCGCGTCCATTTCCTCCATTTTTTGCCATCGAAACGCAGCACGCCGCCCGCAGTCGCGGCCCAGACACCCCGACCGTAAAAGGGAATTTGCAGGTCGCGGATTTCGCGCGTCGAAGTCCAAATCGCGTCGGCGCGCGGCGGGGTTTGCGGCGCATATTGAGGCGGCATCACCTGCGCGCGACAACTCCACAGCGCGCCCAAAATCACCGCGAACGAGGCCACAAATCGAGCTTTCATGAGAAAAATGAGCCACAGAGGACACAGAGAACACACAGAGAGGCACAGAGAATTGGAAAAAGAAATCTCTGTGCCTCTCTGTGTCCTCTGTGGCTAAAGGTTAGTTCCAGTCCACGAAGATTTCGGTGCGGTTGTGCGCTTTGTCGGTCAGCACGAAGCGCACGGCGGGTTTGGCGCCGTTCCACGTCGCGGGAATGGAACAGGGCGCGGCGAAAAACGGGCCGTTGCGCCGCAGTTCGACGCGCTCGCCCCAGGGCAAAAACGCCGACACTCGATCCACGCCGCTCTCGGCTTCGATTTGCAGCAACAACCCCGAACCGCTTCGCACGATGGCGCCCGCACCCTGGGGCGCGGTCATATCGACCTGGTAGCGCAGCGCGAATTTTTGGCGCGTTCCGTCGCGGTGCGCCGCGATGATCTGCACCCGATATTCGCCTTCGCTCGCACTGGTGGGGATGTCGAAACGCACTTCCCAACGGCCCGTTCGCGCGTTGAACGTCAGCTTCTTGATTTCGCCCGACGGCAAAATCGCGATGACCCCCGCACAATCGGCGGGCGCGTTGACTTCAATCAAAGGATCGCCAGGGCGCGCGAAAAACTCGCGTTTGCGGTCGATTTGCGCCAGAAGTTCGCGCTTTTCGCCGCTCTTTTGCGCGGCCTTGATTTCGGGTGCGTCGAGCGGATTGGTTTTGTCGTCCTCCTCCCACGCGTTGCGAATCGCTACCTCTCCGATTCGCGCCCGCAAAGCGGCGATTTTAGTTTGGTCGGGAGCGGAATTCTCGGCCTCCGCGCGGTAATCGCCCAGCAGTTCGTGCAGCGCGTCGCGCCGCGCGTTATGGCTTTGCCAGGTCAGCCATTCATCGGGCTTCTTGCGATATGTAAGCCCTGTCAATCGCTTCATATCGGCGTCGATTTCGGCGATTTTGGTTCGATTGGGATTCAAACGCGCTTCTTCGCGCAGTTTTTCGTAAGCGAGTTGGTGAAGCGGTTCGCGGATTTGCTGGTAAAAACCCCATTTCACCGGATCGTAGCCCCCATAGCCCACTTCTTTCTTGAGTTGGTCGAGCTTCTTTTTGAGTCTTAAGGCGCGCGCCGAATTTTCGCCTTCATAAAGCACCGCTTCCACATATTCGGGAGCCAGGCGAGTCTGCTGCTTTTGCAAGATTCCCTGGCGCGCCACACGCAGATAAGCCTCTGGTGAGCGGGTGGAATCGCTCGCGCGCAGCGCTTTTCGGAGCTGGGAGCGCAAAATCGCCAACTTTTTCGCATCGGGGCGCGCTTCCAGGCGCTCGTTCTCGTGAGCGGTGGCCAGATCGGAGGACAAAGCCTTCAAAGCCCCGTTGACCGCATTTCTGACGTAAGTTTCATGATAAACAATCTCGTCTCCCTTGTAGAGCCGACTCAACGCGGCGCGCTTTTTCGTGGCGCTGGCGGCGCGATTCAAAACCAGATCGCTGGCCACCTGGCGCGCCAGTTTCTGCTTTTCGGCATTGGCTTTGGTGCGCTCGAAATTGATTTTCTCCGCGAGCGGAACCGCCAGCCACGAAGTGTGCGCCGAGGGCAGACTCCAGCGTTTGGAAAGCGCAATCACGCGAGCGCGATTGGCTTCGTTCACGCCCAGCGCGGCGATTTGACGCGACGCCCACAATTTGGCGGCGGGATTGTTGGCGCCGCGCCGCGTCGAAAACTGCACGCGATTCGAGAACTTTTGGGCGCCATCGGACAGCGAAACCGTCGCCGCGCCCGCGCCGCGATAGCGGCCCGAAACCATTACCGATTCGCCCGCGCCCAGACTGGCGATTTTGGCGGGAAAAACCGTGAAAGTCCGCACCCCCGCGATGTGAAGGCGCGGATTCTTCATCGCCTGCGACGGCGACAAAAGCAGCGAAAAATAACCGTCGCGTCCCCCCGCGCGGCTCGAATAGAGGTTGGCGCGAAGCGGCGCCGAGGGACGCGGAAGCTGAAGTTCGAAATCGCGGTCGGCGGCCACTTTTTGCCCTTTGAAGCGCCATTTGCCCTCCGAAAACTGCGCGCCCGCGAAGTTGACCATCCCTTGCTGGCGCGTCTTGACTTCGATTTGCACCGCATCGTAAACCGGCGCCGCCCTTTGCAAAGCGGGCAGCCATTTGGAGATGCGGCGCGCCTGGGGCGCGCTCTGACGCAGAGGCAAGGCCCATTTCCAGCCCTCGCGCGTCGCTTCGAGCGGCTGGACGAGGTGCATTTCGACGCGCACGTCCTGATTGGCTTCAACCGGAAAAATGCGCGCGCGAAAGGTGTTTTTGCCGTCCAGTTCAATGAGCGCCGGATCGACGCCCCACCGCGTGAGCTGATCGTAAATCGAACTCGCTTTTTCCTTTTCGACCACGCGCGCCACCACGCGCTCGCCCCTGAACCAGTAGGCGAAAAACGTCACCACGCCGCGCGGCGGAGCGGCATAGAAAAACTCGACTTCGGGCTTCCCACGGCGCTGCGAATCGGCGAACGTCCACACCAGACTGGTGCTGGCGACTCCGTTTTCGATGACGGTGTGAGCGCGCACCGTCTTGACCCGAAAACTCCCATCGCGCGTGCCCTGGTGCTTCATGACCACCGCAGCGCGCGCCGTATTCGCCATCGAAATGGCCGCAAAGACCCATAACAAAAACCGCATGGTCTTATTATCAAACCTTGCGGCGCGCAGTAGCAACAAGAGGTGCGGCGGGTTTTGTCAAGAAACCAGAGTGGGCGCGATGGAAACCACGGGACTTTCGGGGGTTTCGCCGCTCATCAGGGTTTCGAGCATCTCGAACATCGCCTCGGCGACCTGGGAGGGGTCGATTTCGAGAAAAACGACGGAGCGATTGTAGCCAAAGAGGGTTTGCGAGCCTTTGTTGGTGTGCGAGGCGATTTGCACGTCGCGGCCTGGCACCACCCCAATCTGCGACAGCGCGGTAAGGGCGCCGCGCGTCATCATGTCGTCCAGAATGACGACGCCGTCGGGCCAGCCGGCGCGCTTGTCGAGATCGAATACCGCATTGGCAGCGTCAAGGCCCTGTTCCTGATTGGAAGGGCGGGCCTGGAGATCGTCGGTGAGGTTGGGCAGGTTGTAAACCAAATTTTCATCGAACGAAACCTCGCTTTCGCGCAGCGCCCGCTTGAAAAATTCGAGTTCTTCAAACGATTCCTCATCCGCCGCGCGCCCGATTCCCACACCGGCGGGCACCCATAGGGCGATTCTTTTGGCGCCGCGCCGCGCCAGTTCGCGCGCGCCCAGATAAGCGGTCTGCGCGTGCCAGATGCGAACCCGAAACGGCGTCGTGGGACGATAGGAGAGCGAAACGAGCGGCAGCTTCTGCTTGAGCAGCCATTTGACGGCGGAACCGCGCTGGCTCAGCATCAACAAGCCCGACAGTTTGCGGCTTTTGAGGTCTTCGATGAGATCGTCATGCACCGGCAGGCCATTGGTCGAGGGTTCGGAAAAGTAGATGGAAAATTTCTCGTCGTGATCTTTGGCGCGCCGCTCCGCTTCGCTCAGCAGCAGTTCGCCAAAGGGAGAGGCCGTCGCGCCGATGAGTTGGCGCTCGTAAATCAGCGCGACCGATTTCTGGCCGAGGCTTTCGCTCACATAAGTTCCCGACCCCTGTTTTCGCAGAATGATGTTCTGGGCTTCAAGTTCGGAAAGCGCGCGGTTGAGCGTCATCACCGAGATGCCGAGCTGCTCGGAAAGCTGCTGCATGGTCGGCAATTTGGCGCCAGGGCCGAGCTTGTGCGCCAGGTCGTTCAGATGCGCCGAGAGAGCCTGCGTTTTAGTGGCATGAACGAGCTTGGAGGAAGGCATAACGAAATTATATTACCACTGGAAGAATAATGAAAATTCACCGCAAAGTGTTCGCTCGACTGAAGTCGGCGCTGACCCAGAGGGTGCCCCGCACTTCGTGCTGACTTCCCGCCTGCGCGGGAAAACCCATCAATGGTTTTTTTCGGCGCAGGCCGAAAGTTAGCGGCGGAGCCGCCCATAGCGCCGACTTCAGTCGAGCGAACACTGCGTAAAGCCTCCCTTTTTTCTTTGCGCCTTCGCGCCTTTGCGGTGAATTTTTCAAAGCCCGATTTCAATCGCTGATACGAAAAACTTCGGCATAAATCGGGTCGAAGGAGCGCGAAGGCGGCAAAATGCCCAGGGTTTGCAAGCCGCGCGCGTTGGCGCGATTGCGGTCGCGGGCGCGCTCCCAGAACTGGCCGCTTTGGGTGCCAGGGAACATGGCGTCGAGTTGCGAAGCGTGGTCTAAAATCAGGTCGATTTTGCGCTCCATCGCGGCGCGGTCGAAAATCGAGAAATAATCGCCTTCGCCCAGAGCGTAATCGTCCCAGGCGCCGCGATAATGCCAAGTTTTGAAACTCGCGCCGCGCTCTCTGGCCGCCGTCTCGAAGGTGATTTCACACTGGCGATGCGTCCCGTGCGGGTCGTTTTTCTCGCCGGTGAGCAGCACCAGATCGGGCTGCACTTCGTCGAGCATGGCGCGCATTTTGGCGACATCTTGTTCGCCGACGGGCAAACGGTGCGCGCCGTCGCCGTAAAACGGCAGATCGAGAAAAATCGGCGTCGCGCCCATTTTGCGGCACGCCTGCGCCGCTTCGCCCTCGCGCACCAGGCGTTTGAGCGAGCGCAAAGTGGGCGCATCGGGCGCGCCGCTTTCGCGCTCGAAAATCGCGGCGCGCACCGCGAAAACCGCATCTTCGAGCGATTTGTCGGGGGCCAGCGAACTTTCGAGATAGGAAATCATGCGCGCGTCGCGGGCGCGCAGGAGGGAGAGCACATCCTGGTCGCGCACCGCGTTGGCGCCGCTCACGCCGTAGGCCACCCAAACCGTGTTGCCGCGCGCCGCCATTTTTTCGAGCGTGGCGCCGCAGCAGATCACGTCGTCGTCGGGGTGCGGCGAAAGGCACACGATGCGCTGTCCGCGCGGCAAATGCGACTCGTCGTCGCAGCGCGCGCGTAAATCAGACTCGGTTTTGGCCCTCAGAGCATCGAAATTGGCGCCAATCACTTCCGCATCGGCGGGCGCGAGATACCCCGCCGTCACATCGCCCAGGGTGAGGCCGTTTTCGAGCGCGGCATCAATGACAACGCGGCGCGCGACCCCAAAATCCGCCAAATCGGCGCCGTTTTGCCGCCACGAATGCGGAAGACTCGAAAGCAAACTCGCCGCGTCGCGCGCGAGGCAAAACGAGGCCTTGGGATGTTCACGCAAAAACGAGGCGGGCACTTTGGAGGTAATTTTGCCTTCGAGGGCCTCGCGCACAATCGCGGCTTTGCCTTCGCCCGACGCCATCAAAACGATTTCGCGCGCCTCCAAAATGGTGCCGATGCCCATGCTAATGGCGCGCGCCGGCACGTTTTCGAGGCCGAAAAACTCCGCCGCCGCGTCGTGGCGGGTGGTCGAGTCGAGTTGAACCAGCCGCGTGCGCGTGTCCTGAGCGCTGCCAGGCTCGTTGAAACCGATGTGGCCGTTGCGCCCGATGCCCAGCAGTTGAAAATCGAGGCCGCCGGCGGCTTCGATGGCGGCTTCGTAGGCGGCGCAGTCGGCGCTGATCTCCTCCCGCGAACGGGCGCGGCCTTCGGGAACGTGCCAGTTTTCGGGCGAGATGTTGATGGCGTCGAACAACCATTCGCGCATGAAGCGGTGGTAGCTTTGCGGCGCGTCGGAGGTAATCGGAAAGTATTCGTCGAGATTGAAGGTGCGAACGCCGGAAAAATCGAGATTTTCTTCGCGGTGAAGCCGAATCAGTTCGTCATAGACGCCAAGCGGCGTATTTCCGGTCGCCAGACCTAACACGGCATCGGGTTTGGCGCGCACGATTTGCGCGATGCGCGCGGCGACGGCGCGGCACAGCGCGTCGTAGTCGGGGAAAATTTGGGGTGACACGCGGCCCAGTTTGCCAGCTTGCGCCTCAATGGGGGAACGTTCTACCCTGTTATTATGAATTTTCGTCTGGGAATCGACGGCGGCGGCACTAAAACCCGCGCCGTCGTCATCGACGCGGGCTGCCAGATTTGGGGCGAAGGCGCGAGCGGTTCGAGCAATCCCTACGCGGTGGGAATCGAAACCGCCATCGCCCACGTTCTGCAAGCCGCCGACGCCGCGCTTGGCGCCGCGAAGTTGAATCGCGCGCAAATCGGCGGCTGGGGACTCGGTCTTGGCGGCGTATGTTCGAGCGAGGAAAGCGCGTGGGTCGAAAACGCGCTGCGCCTTCATCTCGGTGTGGAGGCGAAAATCGCGGCGGTGGAGGATGTGGTGGCGGCGCATCGCGGCGCGTTCGGCGGACAGGAAAGCGAGGCCGCGCAAATCGTGTGCATCGCGGGCACGGGCGCCAACTGCTACGGCACGGCGGGCGAACGTAGCGCGAGCGCCGATGGCCTGGGGCCGCTTCTGGGCGACAGGGGCAGCGGTTATCGCATCGGCGAGGCGGCGCTGCGACTCGCCGGACGCGCGCTCGACGGCGTGGCGGCGCCCAGCGATTTTACACGCGCAATTGTGGCGCATTTCGGGGCGAATGACGCGGCGGGGCTTATTGGGGTGGTTTACGCCGCAGATTTTGGCCGCGCGCCGGTTGCGGGGCTGGTGCCGCTCGTGCTGCAATTTTCGGAGACGGATTCCGCCGCGCGCGAGATTCTGGAAGACGCGGGACGCGAACTGGCGCTCAGCGCGCGCGCCGTGCTGGGCAAACTTTCGTCCGATGGTTCGGGCGCGCAGGTGGCGCTGATTGGGAGCGTTCTGGCGCACGCTCATCCGGTGCGGGGCGCTTTTGAAGGGGGATTGGGCGAGGGGGTGGAGTTGGTCGGGGCGCGCTATGAAAGCGCGGTTGGCGCGGCGCTTTTGGTTTAGAGCGGTTCGCGATGGGTTTGGCCCCTCCCCACAAGTGGAGAGGGAGTCGAGCGCCAGCTTGCTCCGTTTTGCTGTGACCTCCGGTAAAAACCTGCAAGTTCCAGTTTGACTCCCTCTCCACTTGTGGGGAGGGGCGGGGACAGGGCAAACGCACTACAAATGAATAACTGCAATTCATGCAGAAGAATGACAAATCTGCGTCATCTTGAGATTGTGAAGGATCTCGCGTTTGAACTTTGAAGCCGCAACTTAAGATCCTTCGCAAGCTCAGGATGACAAAACTTGAAGAAAATGTGATGAAGCCGCCTAAATTACAGTTATTCATTTGTAGTGCGTTTGCCCTGAGGGGCGGGGAGGGGTTCAACCCGTCGCAAGGCGCTCTTCGAACCAGTCCGAAACCTCAGTTTTTCAAGCCATTCTGGGCCGATTCCACCGCCTCCGCCACTTTCCGGTAAGCCCCAATCAGCGCCGCGCGCACCGGCGCGGCTTTATGCGCCACTTCGCGCTGCAACTGCCCATACTCCGCGCGCCCTGACGCCGTTTCAATCCGAATCGGCTCGAAACCGTAAGAACTCAAATCATAGGGCGCCGCGCGCATATCGAGAACGCGGGCTTCAATCGCGATTTCAAATGCATCGGCGAGGATTCCCGAAGCGATCCAGGGATGGAATTTCGCCGCCCATTTGTAGAGATCCATGTTGGCGTGAATACAGCCTGGCTGTTCCATTTCGGCGCGCGAATCGGCGTTGGGACTCAATAAATTCAAAGGCCTCGCGGCGGGCGTAAAAAAGCGAAAGGCGTCATAGTGCGAGCAGCGAATCGGCCCTGACTCGACCAGCGCGGCAATTTCCTGGTTCGAAAGGCGAAGCGGCGCGGCGTGACGATGCTCGCTTTCGCGGTAAACCATCGCCCATTCGTGGAGGCCGAAACAGCCGTGAAAGGCCGCGCGCGACGCGGTTTTTTCCAAAATCTGCGCGATTTGCAGCAACCCTTCGACGCGATGAGATGGAAACTTCGCTGGATCGAGCGCGATGCCGTCGGGCGTCGGCGACCATTCTTTGAAATTGCCGATTTCGCCGTTTTCGCCGCGCAGTTCGACGCCGATTCCTGGCGACCAGCGCAGCAGCAGCGCGGGGCGAAACGAGTAGTATTCGAAGAGAAAATCGTAAACCGGATGTTTTTCGCGGCGGCTGCGGCGCGCCAGGTGCGCGTCCACGAACGGCGCCAGCCGCGCGCGATGCGCGGCGGCGCGCGTCTGCCATTCTCCTGCTTCCAAAACGGTTTCAACCTTCATTTTCGCCGAAAAAATGCGCTTCGAGCGCGCCGCACAGCGCGTGATAAAGCGGCAGATGCAGTTCCTGAATTTCCGAAGTCACCTCGCGCGGCGCCACGAGGCAGACATCGCACAGCGCGCGCATCGCGCCGCCGTCGCGCCCGCTCAGCCCGATGGTTTTGAGGCCGCGAAAACGGGCTACGCGCAGAGCGTGGAGGACGTTTCCCGAATTTCCCGATGTCGAAATCGCCAGAAGCGCATCACCGGCGCGGCCATAAGCCCACACCTGCTGCGCGAAAACCCATTCCGCCGCGACATCATTGGCCAGAGCGGTCATCAGCGCGGTTTGCGAAACCAGCGAAATCGCCGGAAGCGCGCCCTGAAGATGGCGCGCCAGAAAATCGCCGTCGCCGCCGTATTGAACGCGCAGTTCTTCGGCCTGCGAGATAGGAATGGGGCGTGTCCGCTCGAATTTGTTGATCAGTTCGGCGGCGATATGCTCGCAGTCGGCGGCGCTGCCGCCGTTGCCGCAGAGCAGAAGCTGGCCGCCGCTTGCGAAAGTCGATTGCAGCGTTTCCAAAGCGCGCTCCAAATCGGGCAAAAGCGATTCGCATTCCGGAAAGCGCGCAACCAGACGCGAGAAATAGGGATTCATTGGAGATTTATTTTGGCAACGAATGAATTCGCCGCAAGACGACGAAGTCCGCCTGCGCGGTCTGGGGCCTCAACCGGCGAAGGCAGGTTTCGTTTCTTTGCGGCGAATTTATTCGCTGCGTCACACTTTAACTCCCTATGAATCCCGAAAACGCTGTTGAAGTGTCGCACCTCACGCGCCAGTTCACGACTCACACCAAAGAGCCAGGAATGCGCGGCGCTCTCAAAGGGCTTTTCAAACGCCAATATCAAACCAAAATTGCCGTCGCCGACCTCAATTTTGCCATTAAAAAGGGGGAGTTCGTCGGCTTTCTGGGGCCAAACGGCGCGGGAAAAACTACCACGCTCAAAATGCTCTCGGGCGTTTTGCATCCCACTTCGGGCGAGGCGCGCGTGCTGGGCTTCGTGCCCTGGAAACGCGAAGCCGCCTTTCAGCGCCGTTTTTCCCTTGTGCTGGGCCAGAAAAACCAGTTGTGGTGGGATTTGCCCGCCTTCGATTCCTTTGAACTCAATCGCGAAATCTACGAGGTGCCGCGCGCCGATTTCGGTCGAAAAATCGAAGAATTGAGCGAACTGCTCGATCTGAAGAAAATTTTGCAGGTTCCAGTGCGAAAACTCTCGCTCGGCGAGCGCATGAAATGCGAACTCGCCGCTTCCCTGCTCCACTCGCCCGAAGTCTTGTTTTTGGATGAGCCGACCATCGGCCTCGATTTGATTTCGCAGGTCAAAATCCGCGAGTTTTTGCGCGACTACAATCGCAAAACCGGCCTAACGGTGATTTTGACCAGTCACTACATGGCCGATATTCGCGCGCTGTGCGAACGGGTCATGGTAATTTCGGGCGGCAAATCCATCTTCGACGGCCCGCTCGATGATTTGACGGCGCGGTTCGCGGCCTTGCGGCGCGTGCGTTTGACATTGCGCGAGGAAATTTCGCCCGCTATGCAAACCATCGCGCAAAATCTGGGCGAAAACGTGGAAAGCGAGGGCGTGGTTTTGCGCCTCAGCGTGCCGCGCGATGAAGTGCCGTCGCGCGTTACGCGGCTTTTGGCGGCGCTTCCGGTGCAGGATCTGGCAGTGGAAGATGTCGAAATCGAGGCGGTGATCCGCGATTTGTTCGGGCGCGGCGCCGAAACCGAAACGCAAAACGCCCCGCTCGACGGAGCGGGGCGTTTGGCAATGGAAACTTAAACGGCGGTGCGTTTGCCGGTCAACAGTTTCACGATGAAGATGAGGATGCAAGCTCCAATGATGCCCACGATGAGCGACATCGGGTCGAAACCAGCCTGCAAATTGAAGCCTCGGCCAATAATCAAGCCGCCAAGGGCGCTTCCAACGACGCCGGCCACGATGTTGGCTATGGCTCCCATACTCGCGTTGGTTTTCATAATCATGGACGCGATCCAGCCAATCAACGCGCCCGCCAGAATTGTGATGAGTAATCCCATTTTTCTTTCTCCTTGAAATTTTCAAACGGCAGCGCGTTCACCATTGAGCGCGTGTCAACGCAAGGACGCAAAGCTCATGCCAAATTCAGCCAAAATTGCCGCGTTCGCGGGCATCCGTTAAACCGAAGGCGTCGTAAACAAGGAATACAGAACGCTATGAGCAAAAAAATCGGAGTCATTGAGGGCGACGGCGTCGGCCCTGAAGTGGTCGGCTGGGGCGTCAAAACTCTGGAAACCGTGGCGCGCGGCACGGATTTGAGCTTCGAATTCGTCCCCGCGCCCGTCGGCGGCACCTGCTACATCGAGGGTGGAAAAGTTCTGCCCGAAGCCTCGCTGGAAATTCTGCGCTCCTGCGACGCGGTCTTAAAAGGCCCGATGGGGCGGCCCGACATCGAAGCCGGCATCGTGGAGCGCGACGGCATTCTGGCGCTGCGCCAGCTTTTCGGCCAATACGTCAACATTCGCCCTGTGAAGCTGTTTCGCGGTTTGGAAGCAGCCTCGCCGCTCAAAGACAAACTTTTGGAACAGGGCGTCGATTTCGTCATCATCCGCGAGAACTCCGAGGGTTTGTATTCGCGCATGGGCGGAATTTCCGACTCCATTGCCACCGACATCAACCTTTTCACCGAGCGCGGCGTGAAGCGGATTTTGAAGTTCGCTTTTGAAGTCGCCGACAAGCGCGGCAAACGCCTCATTTCGGTCGATAAAGCCAACGTTTTGAGCGCGAGCCTGTTCTGGCGCCGCAAGTTCGAAGCGATGAACGAAGCGTATCCCGATATTCAATGCTCGTCGCAGTTGGTCGATTCGTGGTGCATTTTGGTCTTGCAAGACCCTTCGCCGCAACGCTGGGACGTGATCGTGACCGACAACATGTTCGGCGACATCATTTCCGACGAAGCGGCGGCCATCATCGGCAGCCTGGGCATGAGTCCCAGCGCCAATTTCGCTCCGAATGGCGTCTCGATGTTCGAGCCGGTTCACGGCTCGGCGCCCGACATCGCCGGACAGGGCATCGTCAACCCCCTCGCCACCATTCTTGCGTGCGCGATGATGATGCGCTACTCGTTCGACCGCGAAGATTTGGCGCAAAAAATCGAAACGGCGGTGCAGGGCGCGCTCGACGAAGGCTTTCGCACCAGGGACATTTGCGCGGGCGGCCCAAGCTGCACCACGCAGGAGATGGGCGACGCGGTTTTGAGGCATTTGCCGTGAGCGACGGCTAAAAGGGAAGGCTAAAGGATGAAGGCTAAAGGCTAAATCACTCTTAGCTCTCGTAGCCCCGATTGATTTAGCCTTTAGCCTTCATCCTTTAGCCTTATTTCAAATGGATATAACTCAACTTTTAATGATCGGCATTCCCGCCGACGGCAGTCTCGAAGCCGTGCGCGAACTTCAGCCAGGCGGCGTGATTTTCTTCGCCCGCAACGCCGCGCCGCCCGCCGAACTGCGGCGCTTGACGCGCCATGTCAACGAAATGCTCGCAGTTCCGGCCTTTGTGGGCGTCGATCAGGAAGGCGGGCGCGTGCAGCGCTTCAAAGACGGTTTTTCAGTTGTGCCAAGCGCGCGCGAAGTGGGGGATGGGGGCGCGCAAAACGTGCATTTAACGGCGATGACGGTCGCGGCGGAGCTGCGCGCGGCGGGCGTCAATCTCAACTTCGCGCCGGTGTGCGATGTGCCCGTTCATCCCGACGACACCGTGATCGGCAACCGCGCGTTTTCCACCGATCCGATTCGCGCCTCGCTTCTGGCGGCGGAATATGTGCGCGGCGCGCAAGGCTCGATAATGTGCTGTGCCAAGCATTTTCCTGGGCATGGCGGCGTGGGCGTCGATTCGCATTCCGGTCTGCCGACGTTTGAAGGCACGCGCGAGGAGTTGGAAACCCACCTGACGCCGTTTCGCGGCGCGCTCGCGGCGGGCGTGGGTTCGATGATGATCGGCCACATTCGCGTGCCCTGCCTTGATGAGAGCGGCGCGCCCGCCAGTTTGAACGAGAAGATCGTGACCGGACTTTTGCGCGAGGAAATTGGCTTTCGCGGCCTGATTTTCACCGATGATATGGAAATGGGCGCGCTCGACCAGACCCAGAGCGGCCCAAACGCGGTGCGCGCGCTTGCGGCGGGCTGCGACGTGGTGATGATTTGCCACTCGCGCGATAAAGCTCTTGAAGCCATTGATGCCATTAAAAAGGCGTTGCGCGACGGCATTTTGAGCGAGGCACGCGTGCAGGATGCTCTTGATCGCGTCGCGTGGGCGAAACGGCGTTTTGGCATCGTCAAGAGCGAAAACTGACGGCGTTTTGCCTCCGTAGGGACACGACGTGTCGTGTCCGTTGGAAAGAGTAAGAGGGCATCGACCGGACACGACACGCCGTGTCCCTACGCTTCACCGCGAACGCCTCGTTTGTCCGCTTTGCTACAATCTTTTGAAGAAATCCCATGTCTGAAACCGCCGAAATTTCCAATCCGCAAGTCCGTTCGCCGCATAACTCGCGCGTCATGATGGCCCGCGAAACGCTTCCGCTTCCGCCGCTCCCGCTCGGCTGGGACGAAATCACCAAGATTTTGCCCCACCGCTACCCGCTTCTGCTGGTCGATAAAATCACCGAACTTGAGCCAGGACATCGCTGCGTCGGCCTCAAAAACGTCTCTTCGACCGAAGAATTTTTTCAGGGCCATTTTCCTGGCCATCCCGTCATGCCAGGCGTTTTGATTCTGGAAGCGATGGCGCAGGTCGCGGGCGTTTTGATTCTGGTCACGCGCAACACGGCGGGCGCGCTCTCTTATTTCGCCAAAGTCGAAAATGCGCGTTTTCTCCAGCCGGTGCGTCCTGGCGATCAACTCGTCACCGAAGCGACGCTGCAAATTTTGCGAGGCGCTTACTGCAAAGCGCAGGTCATCGGGCGCGTTGACGGGCAGATCGTGGTCGAGGCCGACTACGCCTTCATGACCACTACCGATTCGTCGGCGCAGGCGGTGGTTCAAAACGCCCATCCTGGCGTGATTCAAAACGTGGCGGTGGAAAAACCGCTCGCTGCGATTCCCCCGACGGCTCCCGCGCGGGCCAACGGCCCAAGTTCGCCCGCGCTCAACGGCACGGCTCCAAAGCCTAACATTCACCCGACCGCCATCATCGACCCCCAGGCCCATCTCGCCGAGGGCGTTTCGGTTGGCCCGTTTTGCATTGTCGAGGCCAACACGCGCATCGGCGAAGGCACCAGTCTGGAATCGCACGTCGTGGTCAAGCGCGGCACCTCGATTGGCAAAAACTGCCGCATCTGGTCGCACGTCGTGCTGGGCCACGAGCCGCAGGACATGAAATACAAGGGCGAAGAATCGCACCTCAAAATCGGCGACAACAACATTCTGCGCGAAATGGTCACCATCCACCGCGCCACGGGCGAAGGCGAAGCCACGATTCTGGGTGACAACAACCTGCTCATGGCCTATGTTCACATCGGCCACAACTGCGTGGTTGGCTCGAACACGATGATCTCCAACTCGACGGGCGTGTCGGGCCACGTCACCATCGAGGACAAGTGCGTGATCGGCGGTTTCGTGGGGATCCACCAGTTCGTGCATATCGGCAAAATGGCGATGGTGGGCGGGCTTTCCAAAGTGGTGCAGGACGTGCCGCCGTTTTGCATCGCCGACGGGCGCCCCGCCAAGATTCACGGCCTCAACACGCGCGGCCTGCGGCGCAACGGCGTGGGCACCGAAGAGCGCAATCAAGTCGGCAACGCGTTCAAACTGCTCTTTCGCTCGGGCCTCAACACCTCCCAGGCCATCGAGCGCGTTCACGCCGAAGTGCCGTCGAGTCCCACGATTGAATACCTGATTTCCTTCATCGAGCGCGTGCGCGACGGGCGTTTGGGGCGCCAGGACGAGGTTTCGCACCTTTAACCAGCGGAGGAGCGCAGGAGCGCAGGAGCGGAGGAGAAAGGGTGCATCGAGACCCCAACTCACCACCGCTCCTCTGCTCCTGCGCTCCTCCGCTCCAAACCGTGTCCAAAACATTGTTTGTCAGCGCTGGCGACCTTTCCGGTGATTTTCATTGTTCGCTTCTCCTCGCGGAACTGCTGAAGCGTCATCCCGACTGGAAAATCTGCGCGCTGGGCGGCTCGAAAATTCGCGCGACGGGCGCGCAAATGCTGGGCGATACCTCGGAACTGGGTGTGATCGGTTTCGCTTCAGCACTGGCGATTTTGCCCCAGACCCTGCGGCTGCGTTTTCGCGCTCTGCGCTGGCTCCAAAACAACCGGCCTGACGCCGCGATTTTGTGCGATTGGGGCGGCTTCAACGCGCGGCTGTTGCCCGATTTGAAGCGGCTCGGCATTCCAGTTCTCTACTATTTTCCGCCGCGTTCGTGGCAAAAGTTGGGTTCGGGCGGATTGTCCATCGCACCGTTGTGCCAGGCGATTGCGACGCCGTTCGAGTGGTCGGCGCGGCGATTAATTGAAGCGGGCGGTAGCGCGCAGTGGGTCGGGCATCCAATTTTGGAAACGGCGCGCGCCGCGAAATCGCGCGACGAAGTGCGCGCCGAGTTTGGGGTTGGGGAATCTCAAAAATTCATCGCTCTTTTGCCAGGCTCGCGCGCTCTGGAACGCCGCGTCATCGCGCCGCACATCGCGGGCGCCGTCGAAATTCTGCGCCGACGTTTCGACGCCCGCTTTTTCGTCGCCGCGACGACCGGAACGACCGCCAGACTCCGCAAACTCTTCAGCGGCGAGGTGGAAATCGTCGAAAACCGCGCTTTCGACCTGCTCCGCGCCTGCGACGCTGCGATTGTCAAAAGCGGCACCTCCACGCTCGAAGCCGCCGTCGCCGGTGCGCCCCAGGTCGTGGTTTACGATGTTCCGGCCCTTTTGCGCGCTCAGGTGCGCCTGACGGGTTTGCTCAAAAAAATGCCCTTTGTGGCGATGCCCAATATCATCCTCGAACGCGGCGCCGTGCCCGAACTTCTGGGCGACGACTGCCGCGCCGACAAAATCGCGGCGGCCCTTGGCGAGATTCTCGAAAACGAGGAGCGCACGGCGCGAATGCGCGCCGATTACGCGCTGGTTTGCCAATCTCTGGGCGAAAATTTGCCTTACACTGCCACGCACCAAACCGCCGATTTGGTGGAAGAAATGGTGTTGGGTGGTTAGGTAGTTAGGTGGTTGAACGACCTCAACCACCCAACGACCCAGCCACCCCATTTATGGAAAATCTTCAACGGCTTCTGCCCTTTATCCGCCCGCACGCCAAATCCATCGCATTTTCGATTGTGTTCATGGTGTTGTCGGGTTTGCTTGCGTGGGCGTTTCTTTACTTGTTTCAAAACGTCTTAAGTGGAATTCTCAATGTCGCCTCCCCCGAAAAGTTAGTCGGGAAATTAAATGCCGCCCTCGCGCGCGGCACCTCCGACAGCGAACTCGGCGCGCTGTTTCGCTCTCTCGTCAACGCCAGAGCCGACAAGGGCGAGATGATGCGTCAGGTCAACTTTTTCATGCTCGTCTTTCTGCTCTGGGCGGTGGCGCGCGTTGTGGTCGATTTCGCGCTCACCTATCTCATCCAGCGCACCGGACAGCGCATCCTCACCCAACTGCGCGCGCGACTTTTCGCCCATATGCAGGAACTGCCGGTCGGCTACTTCGAACAACGGCGCACCGGCGAACTGATGAGCCGCCTCACCAACGACCTGGGCGCGCTCCAAACCGTTCTCACCGTCGCCGTGATTACCGCGATTCGCTCGCCGATTGAAGTGCTGGGCGCGCTGGTTTTCATGTTTTCGCAGAACTGGCAGCTTTCGCTTTTCATCTTCCTGATTTTGCCGCCGGTTGCCTTTCTCATCAATCGCGCCGGAAAGAAAATTCGCGGCGCGACGACCAGTTTGCAGCGCCAACTGGCCGAACTGACCAACTATCTCCAGGAAAAAATCGCCGCGATGCGCTTGATTCAGACTTTCGGCACCAAAAACCACGAAATCGCGCAGTTCAACGCGGTGAATCAGGAAGCCTACAAGCGCACCATGACGCCGATTCGCATTCAGGCCGGCCTCGCGCCGATCATCGAGTTTGTGGGTTACATGGGAGTCCTGATCGTGTTGTGGTTTGGCGCCTCGCGCGGCATGAAGCCGGAAAATCTGCTCGTCTTCCTCTTCGCGATGCACCGTTGCGCGATGCAGTTCAAGGCGATTGCGAGCCTGAGCAATATGTTCCGCAGCGCCGACGCCGCCGCCGAGCGCTTGTGGGAAGTGCTGGACGCCCAGCCCGAAATCAAAGACGCGCCCGATGCCCTCGAACTGCCCAAAACCAAAGTTCAGGGCCACTTGAAGTTCGAAAACGTGCGCTTCGCCTACGACGATGGCCCCGACGTCTTGCACGACATCTCTTTCGAAATCAAGCCTGGCGAAGTCGTGGCTCTGGCGGGGCTTTCGGGAAGCGGCAAATCGACCATTGCCGCGCTCGTGCCGCGCCTTTACGATCCCAAAATCGGGCGTATCACGCTCGACGGCCACGATTTGCGCGACGTGCGGTTGCAATCGCTGCGCGATCTCATCGGCGCCGTGCCGCAGGACATCACCCTCTTTCACGGCACGCTGCGCGACAACATCGCCTACGGCTCGCCCGATGCGACAACGCAGCAAATCATCGCAGCCGCCCAGCGCGCCCACGCCGACGAATTCATCCGCCATCTCCCCGAAGGCTACGACGCCCCCATCGGCGAACGCGGCGGTGGTTTTTCCGGCGGGCAACGCCAGCGCCTCGCCATCGCGCGCGCCCTGCTGCGCGACCCGAAACTGCTTATTCTGGACGAAGCGACTTCGGCGCTCGATGCCGAAAGCGAAGGTTTGGTGCAGGACGCGCTGAACGAACTGATGCGAGGGCGCACCACGCTGATTATCGCGCATCGTTTTTCCACTATTGTCAATGCCGACCGCATTTTGGTTTTGGATAGCGGTAAAATCATCGAAAGCGGCACGCACGCGCAGCTTTTGGCGGAGCGCGGGCAGTATTTTCGGTTGTATGAAATGCAGAGTTTTCAGGCCAAACGCGGGGACGAAGAAATGGTGGTCGGGGAGTTGGCAGTGAGCGCTTGAGTTAGCCCCGCACTACGTGCGGCCCTCACCCGCCGCTTCGCGGCACCCTCTCCCGCAAGCGGGAGAAGGAGAGACTGCTACTTTCGTGTTTTCACTGTTACTCACTGCTCGGTTGAAGCTGCGCGCGTTCTCCTTCTCCCGCTTGCGGGAGAGGGTGCCGCGAAGCGGCGGGTGAGGGCCGCACGTAGTGCGGAAAACGCGACATCTCATGTTCCCCCTTTTCAACGCCCTGCTCGCCCCCTTTCTCCCAGCGCTGTGGCTCTACACCCTCCATCGCCGCTTCATCCAGAAAAAATCGCCGCAAAGTTTCGCGGCGCAGTGGGGTCGCATCACGCCACAAATGCGGGCATTCGGACAGATGAACGCGCCTAAAGTCTGGCTTCACGCCGTCTCTGTCGGCGAAACGATGGCGGCGCGGCCCATTGCGCGCGCTCTCAAAGAGGAGATTCCAGGCGTTCAAATCGCGCTGTCGTCCACCACCGACACCGGCCACGACATCGCCAAAACCCTGCTCCAAAACCGCGAAGTGGACGCGATTTTCTACTTTCCGCTCGATCTCGCACTCATCCAAAGTCGTGTTTTGAACGCGCTGCGGCCCGACGCGATTGGGTTTGTCGAAACCGAACTGTGGCCCAATTTGCTCCATCTGGCGCGCAGACGCGGCATCCCCACGTTTTTAGTAAACGGGCGCGTGTCGGACAACCTACTCAATACTGCCCCCCGACTCGGCCCATTGTGGAAATGGATGAGCGGCAACATCTCGCTGTTTTTGATGCGTGGCCACGAAGACGCTCAGCGCTTAAAAAAACTCGGCGTGCCGAAGTCAAAGATCGAAGTGACGGGCGATGTCAAACTTGAAAGCCCGCCGCTCGAAAGCGAAACCTTGCGCCGTCAGTGGCGCCAGGAATTAGGTTTGAGCGAAGAGGACGAAGTTCTGGTGTGCGGCTCGACGCACGCGGGCGAGGAAGAGATTTTTCTGGGCATCGCGCGCCAGAAAACCGAATTACGCCTCGCTCTGGCGCCGCGCCACCCGCATCGCTTCGGGGAAGTCGCGGCGCTAACTGAAGCGGCGGGATTCAAGGTGATCACCCGTTCGAGCCGCGAAAGCTGGTCAAAAGGCGCGGTATTTTTGCTCGATTCGGTCGGCGAACTGGGCGATTTTTATGCGGTCGCCGATTTCGCTTTTGTGGGCGGTTCGCTCATCAATCGCGGCGGCCACAACCTGCTCGAACCGGTTTTGCGCGGCGTGCCGGTGGGGTTTGGGCCCTTCGTGCATAATTTCGTGGCGCAGTCCGAACTGCTCGTGGCGCATAAATTGGGCACGATGGCGCAAGACCCGCGCATTTTCTTCGAGGATATTGTGACGTGGCTCGATGCACCGCGCACTTCGCGCCCCGAATTCGCAAGTCGTGTCGCAACCGCGCTCGCGCCGCATCAAGGCGCGGCGCGACGTATGGCGCAGAAAATCAAGGAGGAAATTAACCACAGAGACGCGGAGACACAGAGAAAATAGAGAAATCATGCTTTTGTTCGCAAAAAATCTCTGTGCCTCTGTGTCTCTGTGGTTAATCTAAAGCCCATGGAATGGATTTATCGCCGCACCATGCAAAAGCGCCGCGCCGCCAATTTAGCGCGCCGCGACACTGAAAAATCGCCCTGCCCCATCGTCTCCATCGGCAATTTGACGAGCGGTGGAACCGGCAAAACGCCCGCCGTGCAATGGCTGGCGCGTTTGCTGCTCGATGAAGAGTGGAAAATCGGCATCGCCTCGCGCGGCTACGGCGGCAAATTGTCGGAAGCGGGCGCCTTAGTTTCGGACGGTAAAACCGTGCTTTTGGGCGCCGACGAAGCGGGCGACGAAGCCATCGCCCACGCGCGCGCTTTGCCCAGGGCCATCGTTTCGATTGGCGCCGACCGCCATCGCGCGGTTGAAATCGCGGTCGAAAACGGCGCCGAAATCGTCCTTCTGGACGACGGTTTTCAGTTTTGGAGCCTGCCGCGCGCCTTCGATTTAGTCCTCCTCGACGCCCAAAATCCGCTCGGCAACGGCCATCTTTTGCCCCTGGGCCGTCTGCGCGAGGAACCTGCGGCCCTTTCTCGTGCCGACGCGATTTTGCTCACGCGGGCCCAGCGCGCCACGCCCGAACAAATGGAGAACTCACGCCAGGAACTCCAAAAATGGACGAGCGCGCCGATTTTCGCGGCCCATCACGCGCCGCGCGAGTTTGTGGAACAAAAAAGCGGCGAGATTTTGCCCCTCGACTGGATCAAAAAGCAAAAGGTCAAAGCCTTCGCGGGCCTGGCCGACAACGCGCAGTTTTATGAAATGCTCGCCTCGCTGGGCGCGAGTGAGATCGTGCGCCTCAAACGCGAGCGCGGCGACCATCACCGGTGGCAGCAAAACGATTTCGCGTGGTTCGAAGTCGCGGCCCAACTCAACGCTTATCAAAGCGCGCAGTTCGACCAACTGCCCGTCGTCACGACCGAAAAAGACGCCGTGAAACTCGACCTCGCGTGGTTTGGCGGGCCGCTTCTGACGCTGCATATCGGGTTGGAAATCGAGAACGAAACTGGGCTTCAACTCGCGATTTCGAGCAAACTTTGGCCCTCATGAACTCCCTTTTCGTGATTCAACCCTACAAACGCGCCGGAACCTGGGCCTTCGATGACGAGCGCGTTGGCCTCCTCGCCGAGCCGTTCGTTGCGGGCATTCCCGCCATGATCGAGCGCCTGGTCACCGATATTCCGGATGCCCACAACGGTTTTCGCCTCCTTTTCGCACCGCAAGCGTTTCCTGGCGCCCAGGTTCATCTCGAACGCGCGCGCGAAGAAGCCGGCGGCTGGTGGTATCGCGCCGTCGAATACGAGAGCGAAGGCTGGCTCTGTCCGGCGCTTTTCAAGTATTTCGAGGCCGCGCCGCCCCATCTCTGGGTGCGCGCCGAAGCGTTGGAGCCAACTTCGTGAGCCAAAACGAAACCGGTCTGCGCGCCGCGCTCGAACCACGCTTGATGGGCGCGGTCGGGAGCGCGTTCGAGGCGCTCGATTTCGACGCCTGTCGCTACGCGGGCAATTGGCTGGGTCTGGCGCTTTACGGCGCGCTGGGGCACCGGCGGAGCATCGCGGTGAACAACATCCGTCTCGCGCTGGGCGAGTCGAGCGCGCGGGCGAATCAGCTCGCGCGGCGCTCGTGCGTCAATTTCGGGATGACTTTCGCCGAATTTATGCACGCGCGCGTCGCATCGCCCGCCGAAATCGCGCGCCGGTGCAGCGAAGCGGGCTATGAACACGTCGAAAACGGCTTCGCGGCGGGACGAGGCGTGATTCTGCTGACGGCGCACGTCGGCAACTGGGAATTGATGGGCGCGAGCGCCGCGCAAAGGCTGAGCCTCACCGTCGTAGCGCGCCCGACTTCCAACACGGGCGTGCAAAATTTCATCGACGCTTCGCGCGCCGCACAAAATGTCGCGGTGATTTCCAAATATGAAAACGGGCGCGCGCCTTTGCGGGTTTTGAAGCGCAACGAAGCGCTGGGCATTTTGCCCGACCAGCACGCCGGAAACGAAGGCGCCCTGCTCCCGTTTTTCGGCCAGCCGACGCGGGTGTGGACGGCTCTGGCGCGACTGGCGCTCTTATCGGGCGCGCGGGTGGTGCCCGCGTTCGGGGTGCGGCGGCGCCCGTTTTTGAGCGATGGGCGCATCGTGGCGCGCATTTTCCCAGGCTGGAATGTGGAATCGGCGGGCGACAAAGAAGCCGCCGTTTTGGCCGGCACGCGCCGCGTGGTGGGCGAACTGGAATCGATTATCCGCGCCCATCCCGACCAGTGGCTGTGGCTGCACCGGCGCTGGCGCGAAGCGGACGGCGCGAAGCTGCCCTCGTAGGTTTGTAGTAGCG
>JAUJNG010000042.1 GCA_030448265.1 Abditibacterium sp. | reverse complement strand
GCAGGGGATGCCCCCGCTCGAGGAGCAGTCGACCTACCAGCTGTGGGTGAAGCGGTTGAAAGCAGAGCTACACCCTGGAGGGGTTCTCCAGAGCTTCTCAATCTGCCACAGTTTGAAGAGCGGCCCCGTTTTCGAGTTGGGATGCCGAGGCGCGATCCAGAAAAAAGCGGGCGTCGGGATGGGTCTGTAAAATCGAGGCGGGCGCGAGGTTGGAAACGGGGCCTTCGAGGGCGTTTTTGACCGCGCGGGCTTTGCGCTCGTCGGGCACGCTCACGATGAGCGATTTCGCCTGGAGAATCTGGCGAATCGACATCGAAATGGCGCGCGTTGGCACCTCTTCCAGAGTGGGGAACCAGCCTTCGCCAAGCTGCTGGCGGCGGCAGTCTTCATCGAGTTCGACCACCAGAAACGGCTGTTCGGTTTCGAAGTCGGCGGGCGGGTCGTTGAAAGCGAGATGGCCGTTTTCACCGATGCCGATAAAAGCGACATCGATGGGCGTGGCGGAAATCAGGGCGCCCAGGCGGGCGCATTCGGCTTCCAGATCGCCTTCGCCGCTGATGGGATGAAACGCGGCGGGCGCGGTCGGCAGCAGGGACACCAGGCGTTCGCGCAGATAGCGACGGAACGAGGCGGGATGGTTTTCGCTCATGCCGGCGTATTCATCGAGATGGAAAATCGTGACGCGGCTCCAGTCGATTTCGGGCGCCCGCACCAGAGCGGCGAGCGTGTCGAACTGCGAAGCGCCGGTCGCCACGATGATATTGGCGGCGCCGTTTGAAGTCAGGGCGCGGCGCATGAGATGGGCGCCGCTCTGGGCGGCAAGACCGCCCAGTTCTGGTTTGGTCGGCGAGATGCTGATTTTCATGAGGTTTCATTGAAGCGGGGCTTGCGCCCTCTTCCAATCGGTGCCAGTCAGGGATTGGAAAAGGACGTCAGTCCCGCCTCTGCTACCGCTTTGGGTAGCCTCTAAAAGTGGGTTGTCGCTTCGAGATGAGTCTGCATCCACTCGCAGCAGCGAGCATAACCGGCGCCGCCCTCGCGCTCCTGGCCTTCATATTCGGCGCAGTAAACGCCGTCGAAATTCGCCTCGCGCAAAAGCCCAATCGCTTCGAGCAGTGGGATGACGCCCTCGCCCAGCACTTCGCCGCGATACTGCGACCTGCTGCCCCTGCCGTCCTTCAAATGCACCTGGCGCACCCAGGGCGCCAGTTCACGGTAGAAGCGGCGGCAAGTCTCTAAATCGTGCCCGAACCAGAGAAAATTCATGGTGTCGAGATTGGCGCCGATGCGTGGGTGATCGAGTTCGCGCAGCAGAGACAACAACAAATCGCCGTCGTTGGTGATGAGGCCGTGATTATCAATGGCCAGCGTTACGCCCCACTCTTCCAGAAAACCTTCGCAGCGACGAAAGGCATCGAGCATGAGCGGGCGCCACTGCGCCGCATCGACACCCTCTTTAGGCTGCCCACCTTCGCTGCGAATCACAGTTTTTTCGCCCAGAAGACGCACCTGTGAGGCGATGCCGCGCATCCGCGCGATTTGAAACTCCTGGGCCTGGGCGTCGCTTTGCACGAAATCGTTGCGCGCTGCGATGCCGGAGATTTGCAGCCCGAACGAGGCGACATGACGCGCCACTTTTTCGGTCTGCCGCGACTGGCGCGCCCTATCGGCTTCGCCCAGCGGGTGCGCGATGCCCTCTTCCCACACATCGGAGAGATTGAGTTCGACCCATTCGTAACCCGCATCGGCGGCAAAACGCAGGAACTGGTCGAAGGAAAAGTCGGGGAAATTGTAGTGGACGACGCCAATTTTGGTCATTTGCCCCTCAGGATGACGGAATCTAAGAGCCAGTCTAATTCCAATCCCTCAACTCGCTTGTAAAAACCACTTTTCAGACTGATTCTTAGAGCGTGTCTCAGTAGGAGTGCAGCCCCCTGGGAGCGGGGGGGCGGGCTGGGAGGGGGCGGGGAGTTTTTGATCGGTCCTCTCGTACAGCGCCCCCCCACAAAAAACACCCCCGCAAACCAAAGTAAAAAATTAAGAACAAAACCGCAAAAAAAAAAAATTTCCCCCCCACACAGAGCCGAAGCGCGCCGACAGCGAGCGGGGGGGCTGGGCCGAGAGGGTCTGAGGTGTGTCGTGTGTGGGGG
>JAUJNG010000013.1:88681-178537 GCA_030448265.1 Abditibacterium sp. | reverse complement strand
CCCTGTCGGCCCCGCGGGATTATTCCCCCTACATAATGGGTCGCCCCACCCTCTCTTTAACCCCCCCAACCCCCCCCCCCCACGCGCATTTGGCCGGGGCGGGGGGCTTCCCCCCCCTAACAACCCCATATACGCAATTTGGAAGGGCGGCGCCCCCCCCGCCTGTCGCAGGCACTCAAGTGCTTGAATCCTTGCCGAAATTGGGAGATTTTAGAACGTGATGCCTCATTTCAAGCGCGCCCTCATTTTCATTGCCGTTGGACTTGCGGTTATGATTTGCAGTCCATTGGGAATCGGTTTGGTTTACGGACTGCAAACCTGGCCGCTCTCGCCGCTTCTGGCGCCGTTTCTTTCGCCTGGCACCAATTTTTGGCAGATGATGGGGTGGGGCTTGAGTTTGTTCGCTTTTCCCATCGCTTTGATCTGTGCGTTTTTTGGAATTCTGCCGAGGCGACACTGGCCACTTTATGCGCTGGGCTGTGTCTGGATGTGGAGTTTTGTCTTGGTTCGGCCCTCATTTCGTCATTTTTGGCCGATGCGCCGCGCCGGACTTGAGGGAAGCGTTGCACGATTAGAAGTTTTGCCGCCCGCACTGGAGCGTTTTCACCGTGAAAAAGGAAGCTATCCGGCGCAGTTAAACGAATTGGTGCCCAATTATTTGCCGAAGATTCCCGAAACGCGAATGGCGGCTTATCCCCAACTTCGCTACCGGCGCGGCGACCAGAAAAACCGGCTGCCGCGCTACGAATTGCAAGTTTCTACATCTGCGGGATTCATAAATTTCGACGCACTTTATTATCGCCCCGACGCCAACTACGAATTTCTGCACCGTGCCGGCAAAATCGAGCGCATCGGCGCCTGGGCGTATTTGCACGAGTAAAAAGCCGTCTGAAAAGTGGAGACTGCGGGAAAAGTGCGGGATTGGAAGGGTGAATCAGCCGCGCTCCTTCGATTTAGGAGCGCGGCTGACGCACCCTTCCAATCGAACCTGCGCGACTTTGACGGCTTTTCAGACGGCTTCTCAGCGTCGAACGAGGCTCTTAGTCGCGCAAGGGGAAGTCACTGCGGGGCTTCATAGGCCACAAAAGCCGCGCCGTTCGCCGACGCCGAAAAGGGGCCTTGAACTTCTTTGCCGCCAGGGAAACGCGCTTTCAAAGCGTCAATCTCCGTTTTGTAGGAGTCGAGCAGCACCCAGACGGGCCGAGACTGTCCGGCTAAAGGCGTCAGACCACTGTTTTGCGCCCCAAATTCGCGCGAACGGTTGAGCGCGTTTAAATCGGGCGCCAGAAAGCGGCGCGTCTCGTAAAGAATCGACCAGCGCGAAGAATAAAAATAGATGGGACGCTCCGGCGGCAGAGTTTTCATGTATTCGATGGAGCGCGTTAGCTCGTCACAAAACACCCAGTTTTGCCGAGAATCATGGGCAAAAGTGCCGAAATAAGCCCGAAAGGTCGCAAAGGGTGTCCAGACCAGCAGCGCTGCGACGCCCCAGGTCGCGGCTTTTGCCGCGAGCGGATTTTTGGCGCGTCCCCAGCGCACGATTTGCGCGGCGCCCACGGCGGATAGAACGCACAAAAAAGGCGCGAGCGCAAAAGGGCGCCGCGCGAAGGCCTCGATGGTGACGACGGCGGCCAGCGGCATCACCAGCACGATCCAGCGCGAGAACTGCGTCAATGCGTCGCGCCGTGAAAAGGACAGCATTCCCACGACGGCAAGCGCGAAAACCGGCGGCGCGATGAGGGGCGCAAGTCCCGCCCCATCGACATAATCCGGCGTCAGGCCCACCAGAATGTTGCCCCAGAAACTGAAATAGCGCGCGATTAAAAACGACGCTCTGGCGCCGAAATCGGGGAGCGCCTGCCAGGAGCTTTGATTCCACGTCGAATACATCGAGAAGTGGCTTCCGTAATTGTTGAGCGGATCGAGCGCATAACGAATCAGAAAATTGGCCGCAACTAAAGCCGCCACGACATAGGCGGCCCCAAAAGCGATTTTTTTCGTCCAGGCGGCTGTGGATTTCGCTTCCCAGACCAGCGCGAAACTCGCTGCGGCTCCAAAAAACAACGGGTGCGCGTTGTAAACGTAAAAGCCGCATCCGTTGACCCATCCCGCCAGTGCCCACCATCGCCAATCCGATTTTTCGAGCGCCCCAAGCGTCGTCCACGCGACGAAAATGCACACCAAAGGCCACGATTCGAGGGGAAAACCGATGCGCGCGTAGTGAATGTGCCACGCCAGCGCCGCCAGAATGAAGGCGCCCGCCAAGGCGGTTTTCTCGTCGGAAAAACGCCGTATCAGGCCAAAAAGCGCCAGCACCGAAAGCGTTCCCAACAGCGCGGGAACCAAACGCACCGTGATAATCTCGTTGCCCAACACCAGAAGAACCGGCGCGACGAGATAAATCGGCCCCGTGGGCTGGCCCAGGGCATCGGGCGAGTAGGGGCCAATCGAGCCGGTCTGCAAAATGCGCCGCGCTTCGTAGCCCACGACGCCTTCATCGCCGTGAAGTCCGGTGGGAAGCCCCGATAAATTCCAAAACCTCAGCACGGCGGCCAGGATGAGGATGAAGGCAATCGAGGCCAAACGAAAACGAGCAGGGAGCATGGGGAAATAAGTCGGGCCAAGTTTGACCCATTGAATCTCTCTCACGCCAAACTTGAGGCCGTGAAACTGCATCGCAACCTCGCCTTCGCCGTCATTTCGGCCCTCCAGGCGATTTTCGAGGAAAAACAAGTCGCTGGGCGTGTGGTAGAAAGCCGATTCGCGCAAAACCCGAAATGGGGCAAGCGCGACCGCGCCTTTGTCGCCGAAACGACTTATGAAATCGTGCGCTGGCGCCGACTGCTGGAATTTGGCGCGCAAAACGAGGATTTGTGGGCGCTTTTGGCGGCTCAACTTGTCAAAAGCGGGCACGACTTGCCGGATTGGGAGGAATTTTGGAGTTTCGATGCGCTCCAAATCCGCGCGCGCCTTCAAACCCCGCACTTGCCGCGCGCGATTCGAGAATCCATCCCCGATTGGCTCGAGACCTTGGGCCAAAATCAGCTCGGCGCGTGCTGGGAAAGGGAAATTTCCGCGCTCAACGAGGAAGCGCCCGTGGTTTTGCGCGCCAACACGCTCAAAATCTCGCGCGACGAATTGAAGGCGCGTCTGGAATTCAAAGACATTCTCACCGATGCGATTGAAGGCTTGCCCGATGCCCTGCAACTGCGCGAACGCCGCTCGATTTCTCACAATTCGCTTTATCAAGAGGGCTATTTCGAGTTCCAGGACGCCGCCTCGCAGCTCGTCGCGCCGTTTTTGGGGGCCAAAAGCGGCATGAAGATTCTGGACGCCTGCGCCGGAGCGGGCGGAAAATCGCTGCATCTCGCGGCGCTCATCGAAAATCGCGGCCACATCGTGTCATGCGATGTCGAGGGCGAAAAACTCATCGAACTGCGCCGTCGCGCGAGTCGAAACGGCGTGTCGTGCCTCGAAACCGTCTCGCCGGACAAATTGCAGTCGCGCCCGCAACCTTTCGAGCGAATTCTCATCGATGCGCCCTGTTCGGGAAGCGGCACGCTGCGGCGCCAGCCCGATTTGAAATGGCGCTTCTCACCCGATTTTCTATCGCAAATCGAGGCGAAACAGCGCGAAATCCTCGAATTTTATGCCCCGATGCTGCAAAACGGCGGCGCTCTGGTTTACGCGACGTGTTCGATTTTCCCCTCGGAAAATGAGCGGCAAATCGAATGGTTTTTAGGTCACAATTCCGCGTTCGAGTTGGAAGAACAACGGGTTATCTCGCCCGCCGCGACGGGCTTCGACGGATTTTTTATGGCGCGAATGCGTCGAGTAAAATAGAAAGCGAGGTGACGCCATGAAAGACGCGACTTTAACGGGTTCCGGCCCCCAAACTGAGAAAGAATACGAAACTGAAATTGATCGTTTGTTCGGCGAAATCGGGCAAATGCTGGAAAACACTGCGCGCAATCAAGAAGCCACCGCGCGCAAACAGGCCGCGACGTGGGAAACGATTCGCTGGCTGGAGGAGCGCATCCATGTGGGAAAAGCTGCTTAGTTGGGCGCGTTTTCTGTGGGATGCCGGACAAAAATCCGAACAAAATTCGCGGCAGCTGGGCGAGGCGCAAGAACAAATCCAAAGGTTGTCGGAACTGAATAAATTTCTTTATATCCAGCTTGAACACGAACGCGAACTGCGTGGGGAACAAATCGAGTCACTGCGGCGCGAAATCGCCGATTCGCAGGAGCCTTCGAGTTGCGTTTGCGCCTTGAACTTTCGGAAAAGCTGCGGCAGTTGCCGCCGAGAGATTAATGAAAGGTTGGAGGTGTAAGTGGAATGGAAGATTCTCACGAAGAAACCAGTTTACGCTCACGTCTTGAACGTTCCGAAGAGTTGCGTGAATTACCTTTTCAAGTTCAGATTGAAGAGAAAGTAACACCGAAATGGAAAAGGTTTGAGTTTGAGTTTCTATTTCTGCCCTTGCCGTTCATTGCTATGGCGATGATCATCCGGTTCGTCTACATCGCTTCGACTCCTGATTTGTTGACGCCACCCATAGCACTGTTTGTCGGCTTAGTTATTGGCATCGTCGCTATCGCTTACGTTATGGCGATGGATGGACATACGCTGATGGAAGTAGGAACTGGTTCTCTAATCATCATCGTAATTTTGGGGTGTGGATGGAATATGCCGGCTCAAATGAATCAAACCAGACAAATCAACAAAATGAAGCGAGAGATTAAGCAGAGAGAACTCAAAAGCAAAACAGCCCGCGAATCTTTCGATTCGCGGGCTGTTTCGTCATCTCCAAACGATTACTCACTCATCAATTTGTTGAGTTTGTCTTCGTCACCAGACGACACTTCTTCGCTGCCTTCGCCACCCTCGGCAATCGGCACCAACACTTCGCCGCCGTCTTCGGGTTTTTCGGTCGTGAAGGCCATTTCGCCGTTCTGGGCATCGACATAAATCGTTTCGCCCGCTTTGAATTCGCCCATCAAAATCCGCTCGGCGAGCGGGTCTTCCACAAAGCGCTGCACCGCGCGGCGCAGAGGACGGGCGCCAAATTGACGGTCGTAGCCTTCGTTGGCGAGCAGTTCGACCGCGCGCGGCAGGAATTCGAGCGTCATTTCGCGGCGCGCCAACTCCTCGGTGATGCGGCGCGAGAACAGCGACACGATGCGGTGAATCTCCTCGCGGTCGAGGTGATGGAACACGATCACTTCGTCAATGCGGTTGCGAAGTTCGGGGCGAAACGCCTTGTTGTAGGCTTCCATCACTTTGCCCTTAAGAGCGCGATACGCCGAATCCGACTCGCCGCGCGCGTCCTCGTTGGCGCGGAAACCGATGCCTTTGCCCAGTTCCGAGGTGCCGACGTTGCTCGTCATGATGATGACCGTATTCTTGAAATCAACCACGCGGCCTTGCGCGTCGGTGAGGCGGCCATCTTCGAAAATCTGCAACAGCGTGTTGAAGATTTCGGGATGCGCTTTCTCGATTTCATCGAACAAAACCACCGAGTAGGGACGGCGCCGCACCGCTTCGGTGAGCTGTCCGCCTTCGTCGTAGCCGACGTAGCCAGGAGGCGAGCCGAGCATCCGCGAGACGTTGAAATGCTCGCTATATTCGCTCATGTCGAGGCGAATGAGCGCGCTTTCGTCATCGAAAAGGAATTCGGCGAGGGCGCGCGCCAGTTCGGTTTTGCCGACGCCGGTCGGCCCGACGAACATGAACACGCCGATGGGCCGTTTGGGGTCTTTGAGACCCGCGCGACCGCGCCGCACGGCTTTGGAAACCACTTTGATGGCTTCGTGCTGGCCGACGACGCGCTCGTGCAGGTCGTCTTCCATGCGAAGCAGCTTGGCGGTTTCGGCTTCGGTGAGTTTTTTGACCGGAACGCCCGTCCACTCCGAAACAATCGAGGCGATGTCGTCCTCGGTGACGCGGGGCATTTCGTCGCCGTCTTCCTCGGTGCGCTCCGACTGCCACGCTTCCTGCGCGGCGGCGAGTTTTTCTTCGAGTTCGTTGGCCTTGTCGCGCAGTTCGGCGGCTTTTTCGTATTCGTCGTTGTTAACCGCGTCCTCCTTGGCGATATTCACCTCGTCCAATTCGCGCGTCAACTCGCGCACTTCCTTGGGCGGCAGAGCAACGCGCAGTTTCACCCGCGAACCGGCTTCGTCAATCAGGTCAATCGCTTTGTCGGGCAGTTGGCGGTTGGTGATGTAGCGCTGCGAAAGTTCAACGGCATCTTTGAGGGCTTCGTCGGCGATTTTGACGCCGTGAAACTCTTCGTAGCGACCGCGCAGACCTTTCAAAATTTCGATGGCGTCTTCCTGCGAGGGTTCGGGGACGAGAACCATCTGAAAACGCCGTTCGAGGGCGCCCGATTTCTCGATGTATTTGCGATATTCATCGAGCGTGGTGGCGCCGATGCAGCGCATTTCGCCGCGCGCCAGGGCGGGCTTGAGCATGTTGCTCGCGTCGATGGCGCCTTCCGCCGCGCCCGCGCCGATGATGGTGTGCAATTCGTCGATGAAAACGATGATTTTGCCGTTGCTGGCGCGAATTTCGGCCATGATTTTCTTCATGCGCTCTTCGAATTCGCCGCGATATTTGGTTCCGGCCACCACGTTGGCCAGATCGAGCGCGATGATGCGCTTGTCGATGAGCGGTTCGGGCACGTCGCGGTTCATGATGCGCTGCGCCAGTCCTTCGACAATCGCGGTTTTGCCCACGCCAGGCTCGCCGACCAGAACCGGATTGTTTTTGGTGCGGCGGCACAAAATCTGGATGGCGCGGTCGATTTGCGGGTTGCGCCCGATGACCGGATCGAGTTTGCCTTCCTGCGCGAGTTGATTGATGTCGCGGCCAAAATTGTCGAGCGCCGGAGTCTGCGAACGGCCCGTTTTGGAGCCTTCGCGCCCGCTTTCACGCCCCCCGCCGACACCGGCTTTTCCGGCCCGCTTTCTTTGCCGCCACCGCTCGATGGAGTCGCGTCGGGGCCGAGATATTCCATCACCTGCGAGCGCGCTTTTTCCAGATTGAGGCCCAGACGACGCAGCACCGTCGCGGCGAGGCCGTCTTTTTCGCGCAACAGCGCCAGAAGCAGATGCTCTGTCCCGATGTAGTTGTGCCGCATACGCCGCGCTTCGTCGGCGGCGAGTTCGAGGACTCGTTTGGCTTTGGGCGTGAGTTTGGGTTCGCTGCCGCCGGCATCGTTGCCAGGCTGCACTTCGGCCTCGATTTCGGTGCGGACTTTGGGCAGAGAAACGCCCATTTTCTGCAAAACCTCCATGGCGACGCCTTCATTTTCGCGCACCAGACCGAGGAGGAGATGTTCGGTTCCGACGTGTCCAGAATTCATTTTGCCCGCCTCTTCCTGTCCGAGCAAAATCACGCGCCGCGCGCGTTCGGTAAACCGTTGCCACATAAGAATTTGCCTTTTGAAACTGTAAATTTGTTCCGTTTTCCGGTTTATCAAACCCCCATTACCGGCGTGTTTCGCGCGGGTCAAATGGGGAGAAAACGGGAGGAAAACACCAAAAATCCGGCCCATCGAAAAGGAGAGACCGGATTAGAACGACACCAAAACAGACTAACCCCAGGGTTTTTCGTTCCGTAGGGTTAAGCGCCAGTGGTTCAATCATCGGCCTTTTTGTCGCGCAGAGCGGCGCGCGCCGCGTTCAAATCGACGCCCATTTCTTGGAGAAACTGTGCGGCTTCGCCGTCTTCGTGGGTGAGCATTGCCGCCAGCAAATGCAGCACACCAGTGTGATCTTGCCCCGCGCGTTTGGCCGATACGGTCGCCACCGTCACGAGGAGAAGCGCTTCGGGTGTGAGGCGAAAATAGGAGGCGAATTGTGTCGGCGCAGGCGAGGCTGCTTTTTCAGTTTTGGGGGCGTCGAGCTGTTCCATCACCTGCGAACGCGCCGTCTCCAGATTGAGGCCCAGACGGTGCAAAACCGTCGCGGCTGAACCATCTTTGTCGCGGAGCAGCGCCAGAAGCAGATGTTCGGTTGCGATGTAGTTGTGCCGCATGCGCCGCGCTTGTCGGCGGCGAGTTCGAGGACTCGCTTGGCTTTAGGCGTGAGTTTGGGTTCGCCTGAACCCATTTTTGGTCGGGCACAACCGCTTTCGACTTGTTGCCGCACCGCTTCGAGCGAAATGCCCATCTTTGCAAAACCTGCGCGGCGACACCCTCGTTTTCGCGCGTCAGGCCGAGCAAAAGATGCTCGGTGCCGACGTGTCCAGAACTCATTTTGCCCGCTTCTTCCTGCCCCAGCAAAATCACGCGCCGAGCGCTTCGGTGAATCGTTGCCACATGAAAAATCCTCCGTGTTAAGCGCCAGTTTGACTCGCAGCGAACAAATTTGCTGCTCAAACCGGCGACACCTCCACCAACTCCCCAACCACAAGCGGCGAGCGCCTCTGTTCAATCACATCGCGCCGGTCGATGGCCGCGACTTCGCGCACCGGTTTTTCCTCGCGGCGCAGAATATCGGCGACGCTTCGCACGCAGTTTTGCAGCGCCGTCGTGCCGCCGGTGAGGTTGACGATGCCATCGCCGTCCGCCGAAGCCGCCAGAAACGGCGCCAGCGCGCGGCCTTCGACGAAACCGGCCTGCGGGTCGTCCAGAACGTGGGTTTCAAACTCGAAATGGGTGTGAAAAAAGCGCGCCGCATCGAGGGTGGCGTGCAAATTGGTGATCGCTTCGGCGCTGGTGACAATCACCACGCGCGCGGGCCGCGTGAGCAGAATCGCCGAATAAAGCGTGCCGTAAGCCAGGCCGAGCGGAGAAAAAAGAACGGTCATAAATGAGGGTTAGGTGGCTGGGTGGTTAAGATGGTTGACAACCCGACTACCTAACCACCCAGCCACCTGTTAAAATTGCTTTTCGTCCTCGAAGGAGGTTTCAACGATGCCCCAACCCAAACAACTGTCCCATTATGCCCCGATTCGGCGCGAAATTTCTGCGCTCGTTGGCCCTTTTCTGGCGTTTCTTGACTTCTGACGCTCGATTTTCTCGCTCTTTTTCAGGGCGCGTTGGCCATTTTACTTTGGGCCGACGCGCCCTTTTTATTTAGGCAACAGTGGATAGTCGTTACACGCTCGAACTATTGCCTGTTGCCTACTGCCTATTGCCTCAAAAACCATGATTACCGGAAAAATCCTCAAAAGCGCGGCTGGAAAGAAGGCCGCATCATCGGCCTGGCGAAGATGGCCGCTCACGCCCTGGAGCATCAGGGAACGGAAGAAGCCGCCATTCTCGACCGCTTAGACGAAGCTTTGGCCGCGCCCGAAAAATTTACCTCTGCCAAACCCTTCGAGGAACTCGCCGCCGAACTTCTCAAGCGCGAGCGGAGCGACGCATCCAAAATCGCCGACACGCTGCTCGCGGCGCCGATGGAATTCCAAACCTGGGGCGCCGATTTCATCGACGGCGCCGCAACTCAGCAAATGAGCAACGCGATGTCGCTGCCCATCGCTGTTGCGGGCGCCTCATGCCCGACGCCCACGTCGGTTACGGTCTTCCCATCGGCGGCGTGCTGGCCACGAGCGAAACCGTGATTCCTTATGCTGTTGGGGTTGATATTGCCTGTTTTGCGGGCGAAACGCGCGTGCCGTTGCTCGATGGCCGCGATTACTGCCTCCGCGAATTGGCAGAGCGCGGCGGTGAGTTCGTGGTTTACGCCTGCACCCCGTCGGGCCGCGTCGTGGCGGCGCGCGCGACGGCGCATCGCACTCGTGACAACGCCGAACTGGTTGAAGTCGAACTCGATAATGGGGAGACGATTCGCTGCACGCCCGATCATCATTTCATGCGGCGCGACGGCTCGTTTTGCGCGGCAAGCGAATTGGAAAGCGGCGCTTCGCTGATGCCGCTTTACAAATCGCGCGACCGCGAAGGCTACGTCCTGGTGCAACAAAATTATTCGACTTATTTCCAACGTGCACACTGGATGGTGGCGCGGTCGGGGATTTTGGGCGAAATTCCCAGTTTTGAGGGGCAGCGCACCGTGATTCATCACAGGAATTTCGACCAGGGCGACAACCGCCCCGAAAACCTCGAATTCATGGGCGACCAAGATCATTTGCGGCTGCATCGCTGTTCGGGCGGGGCTGACGTCCTCTTCCAATCGGTAGTAATCCGAGGATTGGAAGAGGACATCAGTGCCTGTGTTGCGGATGAATTATTCGCTCACCGGCGTTTGCAGCACGGCACCAATCACAAAGTCGTCGCGGTGCGAAAACTGGAGGCGCGCGAAGAGGTATTCTGCCTCAACGTGCCCGACTACGAAAACTTCGCGCTCTCGGCGGGCGTTTTCGTTCACAACTGTCGGATGCGGATCTCGATTTACGATGCCTCGCCGCATATTCTGGGGCAGCACAAGGGCAAATTCGAGAAATCGCTGTCGGAGCAAACCAAATTCGGCATGAAAGAACGCTTTTCGCCGCACGACCGGCCCGACCATCCGGTTTTGGACGACCAAGACTGGCGCGCCACCAATTTCCTCAAACCGCTCCGCCAAAAAGCCATCGAGCAGTTGGGAACGAGCGGCGGCGGCAACCATTTCGTGGAATGGGGCGAGTTTGAACTCACGGCGCCTTCGCCGGAGTTGGGACTGGGCATCGGCAAATATCTGGCGCTGCTCTCTCATTCGGGCAGCCGCGCGGTGGGCTTTAAAATCGCCAACGAGTTTTCGCGGCTTGCGATGAGTCTGCATCCGAAATTGGATCAGGTTGTGAAACATCTGGCGTGGCTCGACCTCGACTCCGACGCGGGCCGCGATTACTGGCTTTCGATGGAACTCGCGGGCCGTTTCGCCGCCGCCAACCATGCCATTATTCATGCGCGGGTGAGCAAAGCGGCGGGTGTGAAGGAAGTCGCGCACGTCGAAAACCACCACAATTTTGCCTGGAAAGAAACGATGGCCGATGGCAGTGAGGCCATTGTGCATCGCAAAGGCGCGACTCCGGCGGGCGCGGGCGTGCTGGGCGTGATTCCTGGCTCAATGGCCGACCCAGGATTTGTAGTGCGCGGGCTGGGCAAAGTCGAAAGTTTGAATTCTGCTTCGCACGGCGCGGGGCGCAAACTGGGACGCAAAGCGGCCATCAATTCGCTCACCAAACTGGAGCGCGACCGCTATTTGCAGGAGCGCGGTGTCAAACTGCTCGGCGGCGGGCTTGATGAAGCGCCCCAGGCTTATAAAAACATCGACGATGTGATCGCGGCGCAGACCGATCTGGTGGAAGTCATCGGCAAATTTACACCGCGCATCGTAAGGATGGCCGACGAAGCCGGAGATTACTAAAGGCTAAAGGATGAAGGCTAAAGGCTAAATCAAGCAAGGCTACGAGAAACTGCGACTGATTTAGCCTTTAGCCTTCATCCTTTAGCCTTCAAAAAGACCATGTTAGAAAAGAAAATAGCGCTGGTGACGGGCGCCTCGCGCGGCATCGGCGCCGCGATTGCCACACGATTGGCGCGCGAGGGCGCCTTCGTTCACGTTCATTTCTCGCGCAGTTTGGATGAGGCGGAGAGCGTTCTCGCCGAAATTCGCGCGTCGGGCGGCGATGGCGCGCTCATTCAATGCGATATTTCTCACCTCGAAAACACGCGCACCGCGTTGGAAAGCATCGAAAACCTCGATATTTTGGTCAACAACGCCGGTTTCGCCAGCTTCGGGCCGCTCGAAAGCGTGTCAGTCGAAGACTTTGATGGTCTTTTTAATCTCAACACGCGCGGCTTGTTTTTCGTGACGCAAAACGTGCTGCTCAAACTGCGCGAAAATGGGCGCATCGTCAACATTTCGAGCGGCATCACGCGCGTCAACGCGGCGGGCGGGAGCGTTTACGCGGCTTCCAAAGCGGCGGTCGAGGCGTTCACGCGCAGTTGGGCGGCGGAACTGGGGCCGCGCGGAATTACGGTCAACACGGTGTCGCCTGGGATGACTGAAACCGATTTGCTGCGCCAGGTTACGTCGCCGGAATATTTGGAAAAAATGAAGAGCGAAACGCCGCTCGGACGTCTGGGGCAACCCGTCGATATTGCGGATGTCGTGGCGTTTTTGTGCTCTGACGAAGCGCGTTGGATCACCGCGAATAATTTGTTGGCCAATGGCGGCGTCGGGTAATCGCGTTTATTGGAGCCGGAAGAAGGGAAGGAATGGAAGAAAGAAGATTTTTGGGGTGGAAATTGAAACTGGATTTCAAAATCCCTATTTTTTCTTCCATTCCTTCCCTTCTTCCGGCTCCAATAAACGCGACCAGCCCCCAATATACTGTGCGCGATCTTTATGATTCACGGCAAAAAAGTCGTCGTTGTGATGCCCGCCTACAACGCGGCCAAAACTCTCCAGCAAACCCACGCGGAAATCCCGCGCGAAGTCGTGGACGAGATTATTTTAGTGGACGATGCCTCGCGTGACGACACCGCGATTCTGGCGCGCGAGCTGGGCATCCACACTGTCGTTCATCCCCGCAATCGCGGCTACGGCGGCAATCAGAAAACCTGCTACCGCGAAGCCCTCCAACTGGGCGCCGATGTGGTGGTGATGCTGCATCCCGACTACCAATACACGCCCAAACTCATCACCGCGATGTCGTCGCTGATCGCTGTCGGACAATATGACATCGTTCTCGGTTCGCGCATTCTGGGCGGCGGCGCCCTCAAGGGCGGAATGCCGCTTTACAAATACATTTTTAATCGCTTTCTCACGGCGTTCGAGAACCTCTTCACTGGCCTGAAACTCTCGGAATATCACACCGGCTACCGCGCATTTTCGCGCCAAGTGTTGCTCCGTCTGCCGCTCGAAGAAAACTCCGACGATTTCGTTTTCGACAACCAGATGCTGGCTCAGGCCGCGTATTTCGGCTTCGCGATGGGCGAGATTTCGTGCCCAACCAAGTATTTTGACGATGCGTCGAGCATCAACTTTCGGCGCTCGGCGATTTATGGCATCGGCGTGCTGGCGACTTCGGTCGCGCTGGGACTTCAGCGCGCCGGTTTGCGACGCGACCGCATTTTCTCCAAACGCGGCAAACGCTTACAACTGAATGACAAATAGGCAAAAAGCCTCAGAGACAGTCTGGAAAGCCCTCGAAGTCGCGCCCCGTCGATTGGAAGGAGGCGGGCGGCCCCCCCCTGGGGCAGGGGCGGGGCTGTTTTATTATNATAAAACATTCACGCTGACCTCCTTCCAATCCCGCAGCTTTCGCGCAAAAACCACTTTTTAGGCCGTCTTTTAGACATTGAGGAGAAACCACATGAACGGAAAAACTTTTGACGTGGACGAGGGTAGCGGCAACGTTTTCGTTGATCTCGGCTTTGCGGACGCGCCTTGAAATGCAGATCAAGACTCAGTTGGCGGTGCAGATCATGCGAGTGATGCGCGAACGTCGTTTGACTCAAGTCCAGGCTGCCAAGATCACCGGACTCAAACAGCCCGACATTTCGGGCATCGTTAATACACGGCTCGATGGCATCTCGGTCGAGCGCTTATTTTTGGTGCTCAACCGCCTGGGGCGCAACATCGAGATTCGTGTTTCCACTGAGGAACGCGAAGACGCGCGCACTCTCGTTTTAGCGTGAGGCTCTTTATGTTGTCCTGACTATAACTGCGCCTCGACCGCATTTTCTCCAAACGCGGCAAACGCTTGAATCCGGACGAAAAATAGACAAACAAAAACGCCCCGAAGCCGTTTTTCGGGGCGTTTTTGTTTGTGCGACTTGATTTAACCGGAGTAGAAGGTGGGGTCTTGACCGCTGCCACTGTAGTTGGTAACTGGCTGGAGAACTTTGTTCAATATAACATTGGTTCCGCTCTTGAGCCACTTGGCATGGCCGTCAGCAAACGCATAGTTCACGCCATCTAGGTGAATCAATCCAAAACCACCGCCACCAGCAGTTGGAGGGGGTGGAGTTACTGCAGTAACGCGAGTTGCCGAGACGGTGCCCATCGGTCCAAAAGCGCTGAGGTTACCGGTGAGATTGTCGTAACGGCTGCCGTTAGCACCTCTTCCGTCAAAGGCGTAAGCAGCAGTGCCTGAGAGGCCATCGCCGTTCATCACGGTAGAAGCAATCTGGTCAATGGCAGCCTCAGACTTGTTGTGCAAGGTGGCGTTATACCAGTAATCGCTATAACCACGCGATCCATATCCTACGATATAAGAACTGGTGGTGACGTTGGCATCAGTGCCGCTTTGGGGGTTAACTTCGCTGGGGCACTGGAAAATCTGGGCGCTCTTCAAGTAGGGCTGGGTTTGAATGGCCCAACCGGTTCTCAGTTGACCCACAAGCGCAACGCCAGTAAAGAGACTCGGGTTAGCTTTGTGGATTGCGAGCGGGAATTTCTCGTCGTAATCCTGCACATACTGTTTGAGGCCCAAGCCGATCTGCTTGAGGTTGGACTGGCAGGAGGTGCGGCGGGCGTTTTCGCGCGCGCGTCCGAACACGGGGAAGAGAATCGCGGCGAGGATCGCAATGATGGCGATAACAACGAGCAATTCGATGAGGGTGAAGCCTTTCTTGGCCTGGGTGAACATATTGTTCTCCTAAAAAAATGATGATGGCTATGAATACGCTGCGAAACTCGGCCCGCCGCGTTAATTCCGTGAGACGCTTTCTATTATACCCGTAAAGTGAATTTTCATAACGGTTGCGACCCTTAAATTTTGTTAAGGCCTTATAGAAAGCGCCGTCGAGACAGTTATAAGCAAAATCAATACCGGACTACGTAGCGGTAGCCGCTGTCAGTCCTCATGTGCTCGAAACCTTCATTAATTTTTTCCAGCTCGATCACGTCCGTCACAAGCTCATCGACTTTGATTTTTCCTTCCATATATTGATCTATCAGCCCTGGCAGTTGGGTTTTGCCCCGACAACCGCCAAAAGCCGTTCCCACCAGCCGACGGCCCGCGATGAGCAGACGCGGCGTAACTTCGACCACCTCGCCGGTTTTGGCCACACCGATCAAACAGCAGACACCGCCGCCGTAAATCGTGCTTTCCAGCGCCTGACGCATTACTTTGGTGTTACCCGTCGCTTCAAAACAATAATCGGCACCGCCACCGGTGAGTTCCTTGACCTGCTGCACGCTGTCGCCGTTGCTGGGGTTGACGAAATGTGTCGCGCCAAACTCTCCCGCGCGTTTGAGGCGTTCGTCGTTCAAATCGACGGCGATAATCATCTCGGCACCCGCGAGTTTGCAGCCCTGCAACACGTTGAGACCAATCGGCCCCACGCCGAAAACCGCGCATTTCGATCCCTGTCTCACCTTAGTGGTATAAAGCGCGGCGCCGATGCCCGTGGTGACGGCGCAGCCGAACAGACAGGCGCTTTCGGCGGGCGCGTCGGGGCGAATTTTGGCGACGGCTTCCTGATGCACGACGGTGTATTGGCTAAACGTCGAGGTGAGCATGAAATGATGCAGATCGCGCCCCTGATGGTGAAAGCGCATCGTGCCGTCGTTCATCGAGCCGCCGAAATAAGCGTCGTCGAGCGCGCTGCACAGGTTGGTTTCCTCGCTCAAACACTCGCGGCAGTGGCCGCATTCGGGGATGTAAATCGGCACCACGCGGTCGCCTTCGCGCAACTCGGTCACGCCTTTGCCGACTTTGACGACCGTGCCGCAGCCTTCGTGACCCAAAATCGAATTGGCGCGCGTGGAAGTGTCGCCGCCCGACATATACCAGATTTCGGTGTGACACAGCCCCGTCGCGTCGAGTTTGAGCAGGACTTCGCCGTCTTTGGGATCGTCCACCTCGATTTCGTCGATAACGAGCGGTTGGTTGATGCCGGTAAAAATAGCGGCTTTAGATTTGGTCATGATTTTTTCTGAAGTTGTGTGATGTAAGCGACAGATTCGTAGGGACATGGCTTGCCATGTCCTTGGAAAGAGTTTGTGTAAGGACACGGCAAGCCATGTCCCTACGAAACCACGATTCAGCTCTGCCTTTTGTGGAGAGTTCCCGCCAGCCACAAACCCACAATAAACAGCGAAAAGTTGAGCATCACGCCGTATTTCGCTTCGAGGGGCCAAGTCCCATGTTTGAGGCGCCCGTTGTGAGTGGGAACCCATTTTTCGGGCATCGCCTGATAGCGGCGCGGGTCTTTTTTCAGTTCATAGGGAATATGCTCGAAATCCGGACACACCGCGCCCAGCGCGCCCCAGAATTGTGGGCTTTTCCAGCCGTGTTCGTAGGCGAGATAACCCAGCGTCCCGAAAACGAGCGGCACTTCGCCGATATCCATATCGTGATGCGGCACGACATCGCCCAGAATATGCGAGCCGACACCCGCGCCAAACGCGACGACAGGATGGCGAATCGCCTTTCCCAGAGCCGCACCCAGGGCGGCGTGAACGAAACCGGTCATTTTTAGGTGGTTGGGTAGTCAGGTGGTTGGGTTGTTGAAACCACCTAACCACCGCAGCAACCCCGTTACTGAAACAGTTCGGGCGCCAGGGCGCGGTAGGCGTAATAGACCTTCCACACGTATTTCTGAGTCGCGGCGCGTTGCGGGACTTGTTTTCCGGCGCGGTTCACGGCGCCCACGCCCGCGTGATAGGCCGCGACCGCCAGAAGCGTTCCGTCGCGCTGTCCCGCGTAGGTATTAAGATTCTGGCGCAGCATTTTGGCGGAGCCGTGCAGATTTTGCATCGGATCCCAGGCGTTGGCCACGCCCAGAGGCCGCAGATTAAACGGCATGAGTTGCCCCAATCCCATCGCGCCCGACGACGACAGACAATAAGGATCGAAGGAGCTTTCCACTTTGACAATCGCGGCCAGAAAACGCGGATCGAGGTTGTGGGCCTGCGCCGCCGAGAGAATCGCCCGCGCGATGGTATCGGCCATTTCGTCGCCCAGGCGCGGATTGGAGCGGCGCGCGAGGGCTTTATAGGCCGCGCGCTGGGGGTCTTCGAAGCCGAAAAACGGGTTGGGCGCCGCCGCGCGCCGCGTTTGGGATGGAGCAGGGCGCAGTGTTTGGGGCGCGGCGGGGCGCAGCAATCCCGATCCCATCGAGCGCGAAGGCAGCGCAGACGGCCTGCGTTTCGCGGTTTGCGGGGGCGTCTGGGAGGGCGTAAACGGCGCATCGGGCCCGATCATAATTTGTTCGGGCGGCGGCAGCGCGGCGCCGTTGGGCGGCGGCGCGACATTTTCGGCGTCGTCCACTTTGAAAAGCTGCGGGCTTTCGGGAACGTCGGTGGCACCCAGAAGCGTGAGCGCGACTTCGCTGCCCGCCGTGCCCTCGACGCGACACAAAAGGCGCGACGCAACCCCAGGACGAATTGTGTTCTGGCCGCGAAATGAGGCTGGCGCGTCGATGACGATGTTCTCGCCTTCGCCGACTTGATAGAGCAGCGCCAGATTCTGGCCGCGCGTGAACGTGCCTTTGACGCTCCCGCGCAGCTCGATCACTTTGCCGATGTAATTGCGCGCCGCGACGCGCAACTCCTCCAGTGAATCGAAGCGCACCGGCTTCAATTTGGCTTTCTGGGCGGCGTAAGCGTCCTGCGCGCGGGCCGGAATCTGGCCCGCCAGAAAACTCGAAACCAGCAGGGCCGCGCCAAGCGGCAGGGAAATGGGAATTCGCATAAAAACGGAGTGTCGAAACGGCTAAACCATCTGCAAATCGAGCAAAACGCGCGGCGCTGTCGCATCGGAAACAGTGCGCGTCATCTCGCCTTTGAAGCCCCACAAAAACGCTTCGTCGGCGCGCACTTCGACCAGAGTTCCGGCGGGATGCGTCGTCGGCGACGCCGGAAAAATCACCAGTTTGTTGGCGCGGGTGCGACCCATCATTTTATCAGGGTCTTTGTCGGAGCGGCCTTCGACCAAAACTTCAAAGGTCTGGCCGACCTGACGCCGGTTTTTGTCGCGCGAAATAGTCTGCTGGAGGTCGATGAGGCGCGCCAGACGCTCCTTTTTCGTCGCGAGCGGCACATCGTCGGGCCAGTCGAAGGCCTGAGTCGAGTGGCGCGGCGAGTAGGCGAACAAATACGCCTGGTCGAACTCAATCTCGCGGAAAAATTCCATGGTGTTTTCGAATTCCGCGTCGGTTTCGCCGCAAAAACCGGTGATGGCATCGGTCGTGACCGCGACATCGGCCACTTTGGCGCGGATGTCGGCGATGACACGGCGATATTTTTCGGTCGTGTAAGTGCGGTTCATGCGACGCAAACAAGCGTCGTCGCCCGATTGCAACGGCAGATGCAAATGCTCGCACACGCTTTCTGTCGCCGCGATAGTTTCGACCAAACGCGGGTTGAAATACATCGGATGAGGCGAAGTGAAACGCACTCGCAAAGTGGGGTTAATCTCGTTGATTTGCTCCAGGAGCCAGGCGAAATCGAGGCGTGTTGCGTCTTCCAGACGGCCTAAATCGTGGCCGTAGGCGTTGACGGTCTGGCCCAGGAGCGTAATTTCGCGGTAGCCGAGGTCGCTGAGTTGTCGAATTTCGTCCAGAACTTCGCCAGGCCGCCGCGACACTTCCGGCCCGCGCGCCGAGGGCACCGCGCAGTAGGTGCATTTGAAATTGCAGCCGAAAATGATGTTGACGTAGGCCGAAATCGCGCTGCTGCGCCGCATCGGCGTGGCGGGCGTGGGGTCGCATTCGAGGTCGAGGCCATCCGATTCCTGCCCGCTTTGCGCGCGGCGCACCAGAATCGGCAGATGGTGCAAATTGCGCGGGCCGAGCAAAATATCGACTTCCGGCACGCGGTTGCGAATCGTCTGGGCTTCGCGCTGCGCCATGCAGCCCGCCACGCCGATCACCAAATCGGGATTACGCGCTTTGAGAAGCCGAATCTGGCCCAGTTCCGAGTAGAGTTTGTGTTCGGGGCGCTCGCGCACGGCGCAGGTGTTGAGCTCAGAATCACGTCGGCGCTTTCGGGGGCGTCGGTCGGATCGTAACCCAGGTTTTCCAGCATTCCCGCCATGCGTTCGGAGTCATGGACATTCATCTGGCAACCGTAGGTTTGAATGAAATAGTGCGGTTTCATGGGCGCGGCCTGGGATTGAAGGTTACAAAAAATGAAGGGGCGATGGAGAGTGCGCTCGACTTCAGTCGAGCGCACTCTTCACCCAGCAAAAAGGCCCGCCGAAATTTCGGCGGGCCTTTTGGGTTCGAGCAGCATTTACTCGATGGTCACGATGACGAACCGGCTTTCGCCGCCGGTAGTGACATAAAGCGCGACCTTTTTGGTGCCGGTTTGGGCGCCAAGAATGCGGCTTACCGCAGTCCCAAAGTCGGCGGCGGTGCTGACGGTGTTTTGTCCCACGCGCTCGATGATGTCGCCGCGACGCAGGCCGGCCTCGCCCGCCGGCGAATTTTCCGCCACATCGGTGATGACGACGCCTTTGTTGGTTTTAATTCCCATCTGGCGCGCCACTTCGGGCGAATTATTCCGCAGTTTGAGACCAGGAATGGCCGAACTCTGACCCTGAATCGCATCGGGAACTGGTGCGCTGGGCGCCGCAGCCGTCGCGGGCGCTTCGTCTTTGAGTTCTTCCAGTCTGGCCGTGAGGGGAACGGTTTTGCCGTTGCGCAAAACGGTCAAAGTCACCGTCGAGCCGATGGGCGAATTGCCGACCAAGCCTTGCAGTTCGGGCGAAGTCGTCACGGTTTTGTCGTTGAACTTGACGATGACGTCGCCTGGCTGCAAACCGGCACGGGCACCTGGAGTGTTGGGATCGGTAATACCCGAGATCAAAACGCCTTTAGTGTTGGGGTCGAGGCCGAAAGCCGCGCCTTCTTGCTCCATGGTGCCAATTGTAACGCCCAAATAAGCGCGGCGCACGCGGCCTTCCTTGACGATTTTATCAGCCACGTCACGCGCCGTATTGACCGGAATGGCGAAGCCAATGCCCTGGTTGCCACCGCTTTCCGAGAAAATTGCGTTGTTGATGCCGATCACGCGGCCATAAATGTCGAGAAGCGGGCCACCGGAGTTTCCAGGGTTGATCGAAGCGTCGGTTTGCAAATAATCGGTGCGATTGTCGCGGGCGAGGTTCAATTGGCGCGCTTTGGCCGAAATGACGCCCACGGTGAGGGTGTGATCGAGGCCGAAGGGGTTGCCGACGGCGATGGCCCAATCGCCAACGCGAGTGTCATCGGAGTCGCCCAATTTGACGGTAGGGAGGCCCGTCGCATCCACTTTGACGACCGCAATGTCGGTGCGCTCGTCGCGGCCCAGCACTTTGGCTTTCCCGAATTTGCGACCGTCGGAAAGCGTCACTTCCACGGTGTCCGCCCCGCGCACGACGTGTGCGTTGGTCAGAATCAGCCCGTCGGCGCGATAAATCATGCCCGAGCCCAGACCGCCGCCACGCCGGTCTTGAATGAACTGCGCTTTGGCCTCGGCCCATTTTTCGCGCATGACACGGCCCTGCCACGAATCGGAGTTGAACGATTGCTCGTTGAGGCCGAAATTGCGCTGGAATTGCTTGAAGAATTCCTGCAAATCGCCGCCAAACGGCTCGGCGCCGCCTGGGGCGCCCTGTCCCTGCCCACCGAAGGGACGCAGGCGGGGGCCAGGGCCTCTGCCGCCGCTCGCCGGATTTTGTCGCGCTTCCTGAGTTCGAATCGTGACCACGGCGGGTTCGACCGCTTTGGCGACATCGGCGAAGGCGCCTTGGGTCGAAGCAGCATCGCGCGTGGCGTCGGTTTGCACCACGGGCGTTTTTTGCGCCGGAGGCACCGTTGTAGCGGGACTATTTTGAGCATCCACACTCATGTCGCGCAGTGCGTAACCCGCACCGGCGGCGGCGATGATGGCGCCGGCTTGAAGCGCGCGGCGACCGCGACTATTTTTGGTGATTTCGGACATAAAAATGTTCTCCCAACGTCTCTTGATAAAATACCCTGAAGAGGTTAGTGCTTTTGACGTCCCGCAAAATGACGGGGTTGCGCCTTTCGTTTCTCTCAGACGCGGGCACAGTTCTGGGCACGTCAAGAACTGTTCCCTTTTTGAAATTCTCATCGCCACAAGCAAAAAACGAACCAGTGCCGCGCCGGTGCGTTGAAGTGTCGGTTCTCGCTGATTCAAAATGAAGGCGACGCGCCCAATTTGTGTTTTTGGAGCTTCTATGATTCGTCACATTGCCGCTTTTGTGGGTCGCCGTTTGCTGGGGCGGGCCGTCGCGTCGAGCGTGCAGGGCGCATCGGGCGGCGCCCTCGATTTCAAACTCGGTTTGCGTCTGCTGCGCGATGGCCGCGTGCCCTTCAAATCCAAAATCGCGGCGCTGGGATTGGGACTGGGCGCGGTTTTCGTCCTCGAAATCCTCGAACTGCCTCTGCAAACCGCTCTGATGCTCCTGCTGCCCATCGTCGGCATGGCGGCGGATTTCGCCCTTGATGGCATTGAACTTCTCGCCGGCCCGATTCTGGTGGCCTCCCTCGTGCTGCCTTATCTGGCGCCGCGCGACATCGTGGAGCAAATTCGCGCCGAAGGCCAGCCGCAAGGCCAGGTTTACGAAGCGAGTGCGAACATCAAATAAAACCATGCTTTTCCAAAAACGGGCCGATATATCGGCCCGTTTTTGTTTTGCCGCATTGGAGAACGCGAAGCGTGAGCGAGTGAGGCGTGGCTGCCACATCGAAGTCACAGTCAGGCTTCACTCGCTCACGCTTCGCGTTCTCCAAGCCAACCAAAAACACGCTCATTTCGACACAAAAACTTCCATTTCCGCGCAACGTCTGTTACCCATTTCCGTCTAATAATTACTTTCATTGAAATCAGTGAAAAATGCCTCTGTCGAAAGAATTTGAAATTAAAAGGACATGAAATGCAAAAGAAGTTGACGCTTCACAGTGGCGAGAGAGTGGTGCGTGAATTGGGCGTGGCGCGGCGCGAATTTTCGCTGGCGCCGCGTTTCGAGATCGCGCCAGGGCAGTTGCTCGGCGCGGTCGTGGATGAAGAGGGCGCGCGAGTTTTTCGCGGTTTTCGCTGGGGACTGGTGCCCCAGTGGTGGAACGCCTCGCAGCGCGAGCGCCAGCGCCTGTTCGCGGCGCGCGCCGAAACTCTGGCGCGCCGTCCGGCGTTTGCCGCCGCTTTGCGCGGGCGCCGTGCCGTCGTGCCCGCCGACGGGTTTTGGATGTGGCGCGACATCGACGGCCAAAATGTGCCGTTTTATTTTCGCGCCCGCAGCGGTGAGCCGCTCTATCTGGCCGCGATCTGGGAGCCGGACGAGGACGAAGACCGGCTCGCTCTGGTGACGGTTGAGGCCAACCGTCTGGTGGAGCCGCTCGGCGCGCGCATGCCCGCTATTTTGCGCGGCGACGCGGTAAAGTTGTGGCTCGATGGAAGGGTGCAAAACGAACGGATTTTGAGTGCGGCCCCGCAAACCGTGCCCTCGAACTTGCTTCGCGTCGCGGCGACGGACGCCGAAGCGAGCGGCTGGCAGAGCCTGGAAAACGCGCCCGATGCGCGCGACCTTCTGGCGCTGACTTACGGCGGGGGTTTTCAACTTGAAAAGCCGCGTTTCGCGCCGCGCCATCGCAAGGTGCGCCGTGATCATGCCGCCGCCGGACACGTTTTCTTTCGCACGCGCTCTTTCACCCGCGACGACGCCACGCGCTGGCATCCGGTCGTGGATGTCGAAGGCGGCCAGGTGTTTTGCGACTGCCCCGATTTTCGCTACCGTCACGCCCACCACGAACCCGATGTCTGGACGCCGCAGTGGTGGTGCAAACACCTCGCGCGCGCCGTCGAAAACTGCCGACGGCACGATGAATTGCCGTCTCGCGCCTGAGTTTGGGTTCACACCAAGAAACAAAGGTCGCACAAAGAACACAAAGGATTTTTTGGATTTCTTTGTGTTCTTTGTGCGACCTTTGTTTCTTGGTGTGAAATTTCTTCTTAGCTCGCACGAAGTCGCGGCTTGGAAACGCCGAGATGTTTGGCATGGAAGCGCAGCGCCGATTGGATGTGTTTATCCCAGTAGGCCCAATCGTGGGCGCCAGGAAATTCGGCGTATTCGTGGGGCACGCCGAGGCTTTGCAAATGCCCGTGAAACTTGCGGTTGTCTTCGATGAGAAAATCGCTGGTGCCGCAGTCGAAACGCAGCGCGGGCAGTTTGGAACGGTCGGCGGCTTCGGCGAGCGCATAAACATCGTCGGGGCCGCCCTGGGGATTGGGGCCGGTGATGCGGGTAAATTCGCTTTGATCGCTGCGCCAATCGCCGTGCGCGAAGCCGTAGGCCCCCGAATGACCGTGCGCCGAAACGAACGAATCGGGATGTTTGAGCGCCAGTTTCAGCGCGCCGTAGCCGCCCATCGACAACCCGCTAATGCAGCGTCCTTTGCGCTCGGCGCGAGTGTGAAAGGTGCGGTCGATGAAAGGGATTAAGTCCTGCATCATCGCGCTTTCGTAGGCGTAGCCTTCTTTGGCGTCGGTGTAAAAACCGCGCCCGCCATCGGGCATCACCACCATGAGCGGCAGCATCTGCACATAGCGCCCAATGCTGGTTTTGCGCTGCCAGATGGTGTAGTCGTCGGAAAGCCCGTGCAGCAGATAAAGAACGGAATAGGGGCCGTTGAAATCGGGAAGTTCGGGGATGAGGATGTTGCAGCCCGTCTGCTTTTGCAGCGAGGGGCTGGAATAATGAAGTTCGCAAAATGCCACAACGGTTAAGCATACGAAAGACGCGAAAAGAAACGCCGCCCGAATGTTCGGGTGGCGTTTGGGTTTTGCAGATTGGAAGATCAAGGAGGACTGGGGACAAAATTGAGACCGTTGGGGTCTAAAGCGCGCGTGCGCGGAAAAAATTTAACGTGTCCATCGGCGAAGCCAATATTAGCGCCTTCCAGATGCCGTCTCAATGCCGATGAGAAACCGTTGGTGCCAGGGGCGCCCTCAGGATAAGTGGCATCAAAAAGTAATACGGTTGTTGAATGAGACGCGATTTGCCCTTCAGAGATGGGGGAAGATGCAATAATCGCACTGTTTGCTCCGTAAGAACCGATAATATTTAAATTTTGAAAGTTCGCCTGCCAGGAATGGTCGGTGGTGTCGGCCGTTGTAGCTACGGCGACGGGAGATCCGGTTGCCGAGGGACAAACAAAGATTTGAGTGCTTTTGGTATAAGGCTGCAAAAGGTGAGCGAATGTTTTGTATGGCCCACCTGACGCGTAAGCAACAACGTTTTGCGGCATATACTTCTCGTCGGCATCCTGCGTATATTGTTGAATTCCCAGATTGATCTGCTTTAAATTCGACTGGCACGACGAGCGACGCGCATTTTCGCGGGCGCGTCCGAACACGGGAAAGAGGATGGCGGCGAGGATCGCTATTATGGCTATAACGACCAGGAGTTCAATAAGTGTGAAACCACTTTTGAGGCTTTTGGGATGTCTCGGCGGGCCGAAAACCGCGTTGGAAATGGGAAAAATCATAAAAAATGCTCCTCGCGGCGGCGCGCTGAAAAATAAAAAGGGCCGGCGCGAAACTCACAGCTACATTATACCCGTCCGCGCCGCTTTTCTAACCGAAAGCGCCTTTTAAAATCGTAGCAGAGCATTCTGGCGCTGGCAAGACTCCATCCAATCCCGATGTGGCCCGTGTCCGGCGCGAATGGCAATGAAATGGGCGCGAAGCGCGCCTCCGTTGCCGCCAAAAAGCAGCGCGAGGTCGCCGATGCAGTCGAGCGCTTTATGGCGCGCCATTTCGTTTTCCAGTCGCGGCGGCGACGAAAGCCCCGTGTCGCTCACTACCACGGCGTTGTCGAGCGAGCCGCCACGAATCAGGCCCGCCGCGCGAAGCGGTTCGAGCCAATTCTCCAGCGTAAAAGTGCGCGCCGGAGCGATTTCGCGCTCGAAAGTGGCGCCGTCAAGCGAAAAATCGACGCTCTGGGCACCGGCGTGGGGATGGTCGAAATCGACCGCGACGCTAAGTCGAAATTCGTCGTGGGGCACGCCCACAACGTTCGCGCCTCCGCCTTCCCACCACACCATACGGTTCAGGCCGAAAAGCGGACGCGGCCCTTCGACGGGCTGCAATCCGGCCGCTTTGAGCGCTTCGACCCAGGCCAGGGCGCTGCCGTCCAGAATCGGCACTTCGGGGCCGTCGAGTTCGATGCGCGCGTGCGTCACGTCGAGTGCCCACAGCGCCGCCAGCAAATGTTCGGTTGTCGAAACGCTCGCCTTACCCTGCGCTAAAACCGTGGCGTGCTGGGTCGCGGCGACATTTTCGACCGCAGCGACGACTTCGGGCGACTGGGGTAAATCGAGGCGCACGAAACGCCAGCCGATGCGCTCGTCGGGCACGATTCGCAATTCGACCTGACTTCCGCAGTGCAGACCGACGCCGCCGATTTCGACGGGGCGTGCCAGAGTGTGAAAACCGCTCATAAATCGGAAAAATCGGGTTAAAATTGTTCACCGCAAAGACGCATAGGCGCAGAGAAAGAAAAGAGAGCCCGTTCTCATTTCTCTGCGTCTTTGCGGTGAACAATTTTAACCCGATTGCTCCAGCACGCTTTAGCCGCGCACTTTCACTAAGATCGAGGCTTTCACGGGCTGTTTCTGGCCGCTGCGGTCACGCACCGTGACTTCAACGCGGTAGTTTTGCTCCTCGTTGGGATAGGTGAAAGTCCCCGTCAAACCGCGCGCGTCGAGGCGGGGGCCAGCCGGCACCGTCGCCTGCCCCTCTGCCGGAAATTCGCCGCCCAGTTCTCCCTCGCCCAGCGCTGGATTGGGCGCGTTGGGGTTAGTGAAAACCGTGAGCGGCAAATTTCCCACGTTGTCGGCGTCGAAATTCCATTCCACCGCGGGATCGGCGGCTCCGGCTTCGACATCGGCAATCAGGGTGACAGCGCCAGGTTTGAACTCCACTTCGCTCACCTGTGCGCCTGGCGGGTCTTCGATGCGGCGAATCGAGACCGTCATTTGACCGCTTTCAATCACAAGCGCGGCCTGCGCCAGATAAAAAGAGTCTTCTTCGTCGCTGGTGAGAATCACGCTCCGCACCGGCCCCGAAGCATTGGCGGTCGAGGTCATGTCCCTGATGGGCAGCACGAACAGACGCCAGCCTTCTTCATCGGGCTCGCTGGTTTCGAGGTTGACGGGAATACGTCCCATCGTGACGCCGTTGTCGCGCAGCAGGGTGATGCCCAGTTCGGTGATGTTGGTCTGCTGGGAAGGCAGCGCTTCTTCAGGGGTGGTGCCGTCGGGATTCATTTCGCCCTCGGCGCCCGCTCCGCCCAGAGGCGGCAGGGCGCCGCCGAACTGAGCCGCGCCTTTCCACGCCGGTTTCAGCAGGGGAGCGGCCTCCCTGCGCTGCCTTCTCTCTCTTCTCCTTGCTCTGGGATCTTCTTCCATTGCGCCTGGAGGAATTTCACCTTCGCCCTCGACCGCGCCTTCGGTCGCGGCGGGAGCGGTGTCTCGAAAGCGGAGCCGGAGCCGTAAAAAGCCGTTGGCGCGAAAGCCCTCGATGTCGATGGGCGTGTTTAAATCGAAGCGCACGCCTTCCTGAAAGTTGCGCGTGGTGACGCCCAAAACCGGAGCGCCTTCATAGACCGTTTCGCGCGCGATGGCCGCCAGGCCATTGCCCCAGGGCGCGGTTTTGGCGGCGCCCAGATTGCCTCCCACCGTGCCCAGCGCCGCACTGTAAAGATAAACGGTGCGCGGCGGTGCCGGAGCGTTTTGCGCCCTGGCGACACCCGAAAAAAGGGCGAGCGGCAAAGCCAACGCCCCGATTGCAAAAGACCAGCATTTTTTCATGGTATTTTCCCCGTCAAAACTTCTAAAATTGTCCGACTAAACGCGCCGCCAGACCGTCGGCGATGGCAAAACCCTGCGCGCCTGGAACGATGCGTTCGCTTTCCTCGCGCAACGCTCCCGTTGCAATTAAGGCCACAAGCTGGCCGTTCAAAGCGGCGCGGGCATCGAAGGCGCCGGTTTGGGAGACTTCTTCGAGGCTGAACCCGTCGCGACAGCGCACACCCAGCGCCACCAGTTCAACCGCGCGCTGGCGCGGCGTCAACCATTCCTCGCCCGCACGCGCCGTGCCCTGGGTTTGTATTGCCTTGACGTAAGTCTTCGCGTCGCGTTCGTTCCAAAAGCGATGGCCCTCGAAATGCGAGTGCGCGCCGCATCCCACGCCCAGATAATCGCCGCCGCGCCAGTAGTTGGCGTTGTGGCGGCTTCGGAAACCCATTCTGGCCCAGTTCGACACTTCATAACGCTCGAAACCCGCCTCGCCCAGCATTTGAGCCGCTTCGTCCATCAATTCGCCGCCGAAATCGTCGTCGGGCGCGCCCATATCGCCCCGCGAAACCGCGCGCCCAAACGCGGTGCCCTCTTCAATGGTCAGCGAATAAGCCGAAATGTGCGTCACATCGAGCGCAATCGCGCGCCGCAAACTGGTGCGCCACGACCCCAAACTCGTGCGCGGCGCGCCGTAAATCAAATCGAGCGAAATATTTTGAAATCCGGCGGTTTTGGCGTCGCGCACCACGTTTTCGATTTTCTTCGCGTCGTGGGCGCGGCCCAGAACGCGCAGTTCGCGCTCATCGAAACTCTGCGCGCCCAGCGATAATCGGTTCCAGCCGCCCGCGCGCAACGCCTTCAAAAACCTCAAATCGAGGTTTTCGGGGTTGGCTTCGAGCGAAATTTCTGCATCCGGCGCCACATGGGGAAGAACGGAGGCCAAAATGCGACCTAAAGTCGTGGCGGGAAGCTCGGTGGGTGTGCCGCCACCGAAAAATACGGTTTCGAAGCGTAAATTGGTTTCGCCCAGCGCCGTTTCGAGTTCGGTTTGCAGCGCGGCGACGTAAGAGTCCCGAAAATCGGCCCGCGCGTTAGTGCTGACCGCGAAATCGCAGTAGGGACAGCGACGCGCGCAAAACGGAATGTGAACGTAAAGACCAGGCACAGCCCCCAGTTTACGCCATACTTGCCCCGCATTTACGCGCTGCATCTTGCACCTTTGAGAATCTACTCCGCAAGTTGGTAGTAGCGCCGCGAGGCGCGTTTGGCCCAGAGTGACAACAAACGCGCCTCGCGGCGCTACTACCAACTTGCGGAGTAGATTCTCAAAGGTGCAAGATGCAGCGCCTCTTTTTGGGATAGAAGAAGGAAAGAAAGGAAGAAGGGAAAGCCTTTTGAAATGCCCTTTCTTCTTTTCTTTCCTTCTTCTATCCCAGACCCAACGAAATCCCCTATGCGCGCTGAAATTCTCTGTGTCGGCTCCGAGCTTCTGCTGGGCCAGATAATCGACACCAACGCCGCCTACATCGCCACTCAACTCGCCGGAATCGGCGTCGATTTGCACCGCAAACAAACGGCGGGCGACAATCTCGAACGCATCACCGACTGCATCCAGGGCGCCCTGTCACGCGCCGATGTTCTGGTGATTACCGGCGGTCTCGGCCCCACCACCGACGATCTCACCCGCGAAGCCATCGCCGCCGCGCTGGGCGTGGAGTTGCAATATCAGGAAGATCTCGCCGCCAATCTGCGGGCTTTTTTCGCCAAGCGCAACTATCCAATCAGCGATACGACCTTGCGCCAGGCGTATTTGCCCGCAGGCTGCGTCGAACTGCATAATCCGGTCGGAACCGCGCCTGGCGTGCAGTTCGAGGGGCAGTTTCGCGGCGTGGGCGACAAATGGATTTTCGCCGTCCCTGGCGTGCCGCGCGAGATGAAGGCGATGCTCGACGGCGGCATCGTCCCGATTTTGACGCAGAAAATGGGCGGGGAGCGCCAGATTATCGTGTCGCGGGTGCTGCGCTCATTCGGCATCGGCGAATCGGGTCTGGCGGATCAGGTCGAAGACATCCTAACAACGGCCACCAATCCCACCGTCGCGCCGCTCATTTTCGGCAATACCGAAGTCCATCTGCGCCTCACCGCCAAAGCCCGCAACGAAGCGCAGGCCAAAGAGCTGCTCGACGAAATGGAAGCGCGTTTGCGCGAGCGAGTAGGGCAATATATTTTCGGCTCCGACGCGCAAACTTTGCCCTCGGTGACGCTCGATCTGCTGCAAAAACGCGGCGCGACGCTGGGCGTGGCGGAATCGCTGACCGGCGGTGTTTTGCAGGGATTTGTGAGCGAAACGGCGGGTTCGAGCGCGACCTTTCGCGGCGGCGTGGTCGCCTACAACGCCGATTTGAAACGCGACATTCTGGGCGTTGCGGCGCAAACCATCGAAGAAAACGGCGTGGTGAGCGAAGCCGTGGCGCGCGAAATGGCGCTCGGCGCGCAAAGGTTGACGGGCGCGACCTTCGCTCTGGCCACAACCGGCGAAGCGGGGCCAACAACGCAAAGCGGCGCGCCGGTGGGCACGGTCTGGCTCGCTCTGGCGCACGAAAACGGGGTCGTGACCGAAAAACGCGAGTTTTTCGGAGACCGCGACGCGATTCGCCGCCGCGCGGCGCTCGCAGCGCTCGATTCCCTGCGCCGTTTTTTACTCTCGCCATGAAGAAAACGCGTTTGAAACGTGTCGCTTTGCCCGATGGCCGCCGCGTCTGGTGCGTTCACCGCGACGAAGTGCGCGGCGTGCACGCCCAGGCGCAAGGTTATTTCGCGCATGGCCTGGAAATTCGCCCCGATGACGTGGTTTTCGATGTCGGCGCCAATATCGGTTTGTTCGCGCTCGAAGCGGCCCAAATGGGAGCCAAAGTTCACGCTTTCGAGCCAATGCCCGCCACATTTGCCGCGCTTCGCGCCAACGCCAAAGCTCTGGGAAAAGGAAAAATCGAAGTTCACCCCCTGGCGCTGGGCGAGCGAAGCGAAACTGCGACTTTCACTTATTTTCGCTTTCTGAGCGCGCTTTCGACCCGCTTTCCTGCCGAAACCCGCAGAAATGCGCGTGTCGCGGTCGAGAGTGTGTTCGACAATCCCCAACTCACGCCGCGCTGCGGTTGGTTTCGCCGCGCTCCCAGGTCGCTTCGCGCGGTTTTTCTGGCCGTTTTGTGCCGCATTCTGTTCGCCTCGCGCACTGTGACATGCCCCGTCGAACCGTTGTCGGCGCAGCTTCGAAAATTGGCCGTTTCGCGCCTCGATGTGCTTAAAATCGACGTGGAAGGCGCCGAGATGGACGTTCTGGCCGGAATAGACCGCGCAGACTGGCCCAAAATCACCCAAATCGTGGCCGAAGTGCATGACGAAAACGGGCGCCTCGACGCCATGCGAAAGCTTCTCCAACATCACGGCCTGAGCCAAATCTGGACGGAAAGGGAACCGGAGGCGGGGCAGTTCGAGGTCTATTTGTTGTGGGCGCGGCGTTGAATCCGAATGATTTTTCGGGGCGGTCAAATTGCCCCCTTCTTTCGACAATGGGAACGCTGAGGGGAGCCGCATATCGTTTTAAGCCGGTTATGCAATTTTTCAGGGCTAAAACTTGGATTTTTGCGGCGTTTTTTGCGCTGCTCAGCTCTTTTTCGCCCCTGGCAGCGCGCGTTTGCATCGGGAATGAAATCGCGCCGATGTGCGCCCAGAATGTGCCGCAGTGCGCTATGCCCTGCGGCGACTGTTGCCGCGAAGCTGCTCCGAATGTGGGGATCCTCGGCTCGGTCGCAGCGCCGCTCCCGCCGCAAAGGGCGTCGATTCCCACGGCGTTAGCGGATTTTGCCTCCGATTCCGCGCTATCCGAAGCTAATTTCGCTTCTCCTGTTTTTTTTGCGGCGCCCACGACTCGAATCGCCCACATCGCGGGCGAAGTTGACCCGCCTCCGCCGCGCCGAATCTTTGGATCTGCGTTTTCTTGTCGCGCACCACCGGCTCCCTGTTGAATTGTTGCGCGTCAGAAAAACCAAACCCGAAGGAGGACTGAAAATGAAACAATTAATCGCCAAAGCCGCCCTGTTGGGCGTTCTCGCCGCGAGCTGTGTCGGCGCCGTGTCGGCTTCCGCCGCCGAAGGCAAAACCTGCGGCACCTGCTGCACCCAGGGCAAATGCTGCTCGAAGTGCGGCCAGACCTGCGCTCCCTGCTGCAAATAACCGCAACGAAAAACCCCGAACCAATTTGGTTCGGGGTTTTTTGTTGGGATAGTGACCGTTTTCGCTCAGGATGTGCCGGTTTTGGTTTGAGTGCGATTCACAGTGCCATTGGGCATGACCTCTTTGCGATAAGTCACCATCGTCTTGGCTTTGTCGTTGGTGATGGTTTTGGAACGAGCCGCGAGAGGCTTCGCCTTGGCTTCGGTTGCCGTGCTGCTGGTGGCATTGTTCGTCGCGCTGCCGCTCATCGCCCCGCCGAAGCCGCGTTGCCGCTCGACATCGCGTTTCCACCGGACATCGCGTTGCCGCTGGCCGCGTTATCAGAAGCGGCGTTGCCCGAAGACATCGCATTGCCGCTCGACATCGCGTTACCGCCTGACATCGCGTTGCCGGATGCGGCATTGTCGGTTGACATCGCGTTGTCGCTCATCGCGTTGCCGGTCGCTGTGTTATCGGTCGCCGCGTTATCCGTCGCGGTGTTGCCGCTCATCGCATTGTCGGTCGCTGTGTTGTCGGTTGCCGTGTTGTCGGCGCTGTTTTCCGTTGCGGCTGCGTCATCGGTTGTGGATGCGCCTGCGCCGTTGTCGATGGTTGTGGTTTGGCCGGCGGTGTTGCCGTCATTGGCGCGGTTGCCCATCAGGTAATAGGCTCCTGCCGCGAGTCCTGCGAACAAAAGTGCGCCCACAATAATGGGCAAAATGGATTTCTTTTCGCCTTCGAGTCGTGCCATGTCATTTTCTCCTTGGTGAGTTCATCCCCACGAGGGGTCAGGCCCCAATGCAGAATAGATGCCGCCAGGGGAGCAAAAAAGCAAATCCAAAGGCGCGTCTCGCTCGATGGGAACAAGAATTTTTTTCAGGCGGTCGAACGGGTGGATACGTTTAACCACTAAATATACCCGTGGCAGATTCACGCTTAAAAATATGGCAAATTCTTTGTTTACTACGGGACTAACCTCGCCCTTGGACGAGGGGAAAAATCTTGTTTAGGGAGTTACACAAAATGAAAGTTCTTGCTGTTCTCAGTGCGCTCACGGTGCTGGCTTCTGCCACCCAGGTCGACGCCAAAGTCGCCGTTGTTTCGGGCGCCAAATCGGTCACCGCGACCGAGAAAGTCGATGTGACCGGTCGCCACTGCGGTTGCCCCGTGCTGCCCTCCAAGCCAGGCTACGGCTTCGGCACCACCGGACACTATGGCCCTCCAGGCCAGGGCTTCACGCCCGCCGACAACTGGCGCAACCACGCCGCCGGTGATGGTCTGACCCCCACCGGTCGCGCTCTGCCCCCGCGCGCGTTCTAAAACGACGCCGCTCAACCGGCCCTTGGCCATCCCCACGCCGGCACCGATTCGCAAGAAGCGGTGCCGGCGTTGTGGTTTTTCACAACGCTTAGAGCGCGTCTAAAAAGTCTCAGGTTTTGCGAAACAGAAGCGCTCTTAGCCCCATTCAGGGAAAATTACCCTCATGCTCCGACTTTCTGCCGTTTTTTGTCTGGCCCTGCTCACGCCCGCGCTGGGCAGCGCCGCGCGCGCCGACTCCGCGCGCCTCATCACGCAATCGACCTCTTCCGATTGCGGCCCCGCAGCCCTCGCGACGCTTTTGACCTTTTATCTCGACATTCCCGCTCAGGAAGCCGAAATCATGCGGCTGGCCAGCACCAATCCCACAAGTGGAACTTCGCTCAAAGGCCTGGAAGCCGCCGCCGCCGCCAAAAAATGCGACGCCGACAGCTTTCGCATGGATTACGCGACGCTGCAGAACCAGTTGCGCGCCTTTGGAACGCCGGTTATCGTGCGGATGCTCAATCCCGAACCGCATTTCGCGGTCGTTCTGGAAGCCAACGACAAGGAAGTGGGATTATCCGATCCGGCGGTGGGCAACATCATAATGAGCCGCAAAGCGTTTTTGAAGCGCTGGATTGCGCCCGACGCCAAACCCAGCGCCACGGATGGCTACGTTTTCGTCGCGGCGCGCCCCGATGGACGGGTCAACGCTGCCGCGTTCGCCCAGGCGCGGCGCGACCTTGCCCAAATGCGCCGCGCCTTGGAAACTAAGCGCGCTCCACTCATTCCCACGTTTCGTTAAAAGGATCGCCTTGCTCGCTTTTGCGCCTCGCTCCCTTCCCCGCCGCATCATCCTGCCGCTTCTGGCCCTGACGGGGCTGTTTTCCTCGCCTGGTTCCGCTCAGGAACTCATGCCGCGACTGCACGCCTGGCGCGCCAAGCGCGCCGCCAACACCCCCGCGTCCGATGCCGCTTTTGGGCGTTCGCGCCCGATGCGGCCGGTGTGGGTCGTGCTGGCGCAGCTCGAACCGCCCGCCAACCCTTCCGCCGCCTCTTCGACTTCGCCCACCGGCGACCGCGAAGTTCAACCGGCTGGAACTCCCGAAAGCGGCAGGCGCCGCGTCACGACCTATGCCGATTTGTCGTTTGGGTTCGACGGCCAGACCATCGTGGTGGCCGATCCAACGCCGCGCGAAGCCCGCATTCGCCGCCGCATCCGCGTTCTCAACGTTTCGGCGGAGTATCCGCTCGGCCCGCGCACCAACCTCGCGGTGGGAGTGCCGCTCGTGGGCCAATCGGTGCAGTTTCGCGGCGTCAGCAACACGACACTGCGCGGCAACGGCATCGGCGACGTTTCGGTCGTGGTGCAGCGCCGTTCGCCCGAATCGAAGCGCGGCGTCGAAACCGGCATCGCGCTCGGCCTGGTTTTGCCAACCGGAAAAGACACTTTTGAACTCCGGCCCAATGAACTGCCGACTGGAAACGGGTTTTACCAGCCTTTCGTGCGCCTTTCGCTTCGCAAACTGCGCGTGCCGTTGCAGCTCTTCGGTTCGGTGAATTACGGCCAGGGTTTGTCGCGCACCGTGAATGGCGAACGGTTCCGGCTTCCGGCCTCGTATGGCGGCGAAATCGGTTTTTCCTACGCGCTCGGCCCCGAATTCTCGGTTTCGACCAGCCTCAACGCCAACCGCCTCTCCAGCCCGTTTCTGCTCGATGCGGGGCAAAATGTGGCTTACCTTTCACAATCGCTTTCCTACAACTCCGGCGGCGACACCAGTTTTCGCGCCAACGCCGATCTGGGCCTCACCGACGACAGCACCGATGCTTTCGTCGGCGTCTCGCTGCGCCGCACGTTTTAGTTTTTCACAGCGCAATACGCAAAAAAGGGCGGGACTGACGTCCTTTTTTGCGTATTGATGCGTTTTCAGCCTGTCGCCGCGCGCGCAAAAAGCGCGTCCACCGGCATCGTCCAGCCCGCGACGGCAGGCTCGGCGTCGGCGATTTCGCCGCGCCGGAACACCTGGGGCACGAGCGGATTTTGGGCGCTGTATTTGGCAATCACTTCCTCATTTTGCAGATCGACGTCCCACACCACAAGCGTGCCCGCCGCGAAATAGTCGGCGATTTTGGCGCGAATGGCGCGCTCGGCTTTGGGGCCGTAATCGTTTTTGGAGCGCACTTCAACGGCAAATACAGGCGGTTGAGGAAAAAAATCCATCTCCGAATCAGGATTCTCCGGCCCGATATAATACGCCGCATCCGGTGAAAATGAGCCGCGATGGGGTAAATCGCACAAAAAGCCCGCGTTGTCGCTCGCGGCTTCGCCCTCGTCGCTATTTTGCGCGTGTGAATCGAGCGAAATATAGATTCGTCCCGCCGCACGGTTGGGTGCTTTTCCTGTTGACATAAATTCCACAATTCTCCCCTCGACAATCTCCGCCTTACCCTCCGTGTTCATCAATTCTCCGACAAGCGGGTCGTTTGCAACTAAAGTCGCCATAATTTTGGTGCCTCCAACTCGATATTACCCTTTCGCCCTGTAGAAAGGAGCCTGCCAAGGCCCACTTGATGGGCTTGCCGCGCCTTCACGCGCCTCTCTCTCTTGCAAACAGCGCATCCACCGGCAGCGTCCAGCCCGCAACGGCAGGCTCGGCGTCGGCAGTCTCGCCGCGCCGGAACACCTGGGGCACGAGCGGATTTTGCGAAGTGTATTTGGCGACGACTTCCTCGTTTTGCAGATCGACATCCCAGACGACAAGAGTGCCCGCCGCGAAATAATCGGCGATCTTGGCGTGAATGGCGATTTCGGCGCGGCGTCCGTAGTCGTTTTCGCTTCGCACCTCAACCGCGAAAACCGGTGGTTCAGGGAAAAATCGCATGCCAGCCCTCGGCCCCATGTAGAAAGCCGCATCAGGCGAGAACGATTTGCGATGGGCCAACTCGCATAGAAAAGCGGCGCCATCTTGAACCGCGCGCCCGCCGTTCGCTTCGCTGTAAATGTCCAGCGAAATGAAAATTTTGCCACTGGCATAACTGGGTTCGTCGCCTGTCATTGGTAACTCCTTGATTTTTCCATCCACAATCTCTGCTTTGCCTTCAACTTTCATCAATTCTTCGACAAGCGGGTCGTTTGCAACTAAAGTCGCCATAATTTTGGTGCCTCCAACTCGATATTACCCTTTCGCCCTGTAGAAAGGAGCCTGCCAAGGCCCACTTGATGGGCTTGCCGCGCCTTCACGCGCCTCTCTCTCTTGCAAACAGCGCATCCACCGGCAGCGTCCAGCCCGCAACGGCGGGCTGCGCGTCGGCGATTTCGCCCCTGCCGAAAAACTGTGGGTTATGCGGGTCGCTGGCGCTGTATTTGGCGATGATTTCGCTTTCACCGTCCAGATCGACATCCCAGACCACCAGCGTGCCCGCCGCAAAATAATCGGCAATTTTGGCGCGAATAGCAGCATCGGCGCGGCGCCCGTAATCGTTTTCGGAGCGGACTTCGACCGCAAAAACCGGTGGAATTGGATAGAACTTCTTGCCGCTACCTGGCCCGATGTAGAAAGCCGCATCGGGCGAAAAAGATTTGCGATGCGGCAAATCGCACATAAATCCTTTCCCATCTCCCACTGCTCGCCCTTCACCCGTGTTTATCGCGTGTTGACGAAGCGAAACGTAAATTTCGTCGCCCGCATACCCAGGTTCGTCGCCTGTCATTGGTAACTCCTTGAGTTTTCCATCCACAATCTCCGCTTTGCCTTCAACCTTCATCAATTCTTTGACAAGTGGATCATTCGCAACTAAAGTCCTCATAATTTCGCACCTCCAGGCACATTTTACCGTTTCGCCCCGTAAAAATTGGCGCAGTTCAAAACCGGACGCGAAGTCAGCGTTTCCAAATTCAAATCTGCCGCCGTGACGCCCTTGATTTCCCAACCAATTGTTTCGCCAGGCAGCAAAGTCACAAGGCCATATTCAGCCTCGCCTCCAACGCGGTCGGCGTTGAGGTAAAGGTCGCGGATGAGCGTCTGCGCGGTGAGTTCCAGTTCGTTGCCGTTCCACTTGGCCTCGAATTTGGGTTCGGGGTAGTTCAAGTGTTTGTCGATGTCGAAGAACCAGAAGCACTCATCGTTCTGAACGGCGCCTTCAATTAATACTGCCAAAAACTCGTTTTGCTTATTCGCGGGTTCAAAGCCTTCCAAGTCGCCAATTTTGACAAGATCGCGGTCCCCCAGGAAAAATCGAAAAGTGTCAGATTTCTTTTCTTCTCCTTCCATCGTCAACAAGCGCATGGTGCCTTGGCCAAACCAGGATTCATCGCAGTCATTATGCGCCCACAGCGCCAGATGTTGTCCATCGGGCTGAATCGTGAGCAGCCTGTCCCGAAAAAACTGCTTCGCCGCGAAATAAAGCGGTTTGGGCCGTCCGTCGCCGTCAATCGCGGCCCAACTCGTCACCGGCCAGCAGTCGTTCAACTGCCAGAACAGCGCGCCTCTGCACACGCTTCGGGTGCGAAACCATTCCACTGCCGTCGTCATCGCCCGCGCCTGCATCAGTTGGGTTAAAAACAGCCAGTCGTCGAAATCCGAGGGCATCTCGAAATGTTCTTTCAAGCGATTGTGCAGTTTGTCGTTGCCGCCGATTGCTTTTTGATGATGCAGCATCGCGGGCGAAAACGGATCGAGCTGGTCGGCGGGAATGGCGCGTTTCAAAGTCGCCCATGTTGGCGGCGCCTGATGGCCAAACTCTGAGGCAAATCGCGGCGCGTATTTGCGGAAATGGGTGTGATTGACATCGTTCCAGGTGTCCCACATATGCTTGTTGCCCCATTGGTCGGCGTTGGGATGAATGTCCATCGAGCCGGAAAACGGACTGCCAGGCCAATAGGGCGTCGTGGGCGCAAGTTCTTTGACAATCGAGGGCAATAAATCGAAATAATAGCCCGCGCCCCAGGTGCGACCTTCGACTTTTTGCTGCCATCCCCAGTCGAAATAGCCCCAGATGTTCTCGTTGCAGCCGTTCCACAGCACCAGACTGGGATGTTTGCTCAAACGCGCCACGTTGAAGCGCGCCTCGGCCTCGACCAGTTCCTTCAGCGGCGATTCTTCGGCGTAGGCGGCGCAGGCGAAGGGGAAATCCTGCCACACCAGCAGGCCCATCTGGTCGCAAAGCGAGTAGAATGCGTCGGTTTCGTAGATGCCGCCGCCCCAGACGCGCAGGGTGTTCATGCCCGCGTCGGCGGCCTGTTGGAGTCGAGTTTGAAGGCGCTGGGGTTCATTGGCGCGCGGCAAAAACACATCGTCGGGAATCCAGTTGGCGCCTTTGCACCAGATTTCGCACCCGTTGACTTTGAGCGTCCACACCGCACCATAATCATCGGGCGAAGTGTCGAGTTCGACTTCGCGCAGACCGATTTGAAATTGCGAAAAATCTAACTGCCGGTCTGCATCTTTGGCTGTCTCCCAAATCACAACCCACACTTTGTAAAGTGATTGTTCTCCATATCCGCGCGGCCACCATAACTTTGGATTTTTCTTGAAAAGCGAAATGGAAGCAGTGCCAGAAGAAATTGAAAGTTCGTTAGCTTGAATTGCTTCTTCGTCGCTTTCATCCTCCCAAAGCGTAACTTCGGCCTTGAATTTCTTTCCATTCGCAGCTTCTGCAAACTCGACATCCACTTCAAAATCCACCACCGCCACTTTCTCATTCGCCACGCGCACCAAAGGCCGCATCGATTGAATCCGCGCCACGCTCCACGCCTCCAGCCGAATCGCTTTCCAAATCCCCGCCGTGACCAGCGCCGGCCCCCAATCCCAGCCGAAATTGCAGGCGTTTTTGCGGATGAAATGAAACGGCTCGCACTTTCCGTCGGCGTCCCGATAGGAATTGGCGTGCGGCAAATCGCCCAAGCGGTCGCGCATTTCGCGCGCGTAATGCACGGCGGAAGCGAAACGAACCCGAATTTCGTTTTCGCCCGCTTTTAAAACGTCTTTCGCACGGAAGCGAGATTCGACGTGCATATTTTCGCTCCGTCCCACTTCGGCGCCGTTAATCCACACCGTCGCAATCGTGTCGAGGCCTTCGCACACCAAATCAACACGCTCTTCGCGCATCGCTTCGGCGGAAACCGAAAAAGTGGTGGAAAATTCCCAGTCGGTGCGCCCAATCCACTGCACCAAAAATTCGTTTTGGTCTAAATACGGGTCGGGAATGAGATTTTCGCGGAGCAAATCGAGATGAATACCCCCAGGAACTTGAGCGGGAAGGGCGCGATTTCCAATTTCGGGCGGCACTTCTTCGAAATTGGAGACGGCCTGGACTTGCCAGAGGGTGGGGAGATCGAAAGTTTGCATTAGAATGAAATGTGGCTTGCGCCGTTGAAAATTGGCTCGGTTTGGCCCTAAAACACCATGAAAAATTACCACATCTCGCCCTGGGCACTGCCCGCGCTTGTGCTGCTGCTGTGCGCCGGTCTTTGGGCGCAAAGCGCGCCCAGTCCTCAAATCGAACGCGCCTTTCGCGCCGGCAATGCGTTTCTCGATAAGGAGCAATACGCGCCTGCGCTCGCGCAATTTCGCATCGTTTTGAAGGCGATGCCCAACGACCCCTCGGCGCTGTGGAATGCGGGCAGTGCCGCGTTTTTTGCGCGCGATTACGCGGCGGCGGCGGCTTTTTTCGCGCGCCTGGAAAAGCAGGAGCCAAACAACGGGCATCTTCTCGCCAAACGGATGCAAACCGCGCAAGCGATGGGCGACCTCAAAACCCGCGACGCCGTTCGCGCCCGCCTCTTCGCGCTGCACAAGAGCGGCAAAGACTCGACGGGCTACGCGGCCAAGCCCTCGTTTTGCCGCGACCAGTTCAGCATTGGAAAGGATAATGTGCTGGCGTTCGAATATTTCGTGTTGCAGCCGCGTTCCGGCAAGGCGGAAACGCCTTATCTGGGGCGCCGCTACGAATTTTTCATCGTCGGGCCCGATGGCAAACCCAAAATCACCATTGAAACCGGCTGGAGCGCGCTTGATGTCTTGCCCGATGGCACCTACGCCCCTGCCGCCGAGACATTGGCGTATTACTACGACGCCTATTATCCCACCGGCCCCTGGGCGCGCCAGACCTTTGGCCTGACGCCCGAAGAACCGTCTTACGAAGCCGCCAAACAACAGGTCATTGCTATCGCAGGCGGCAAAGCGAGGCCGGTGAGCGGGCGGCGCCGCGCGCCCTGAAGCCGAAAATTTTGCACACTGAATCTCGATGCTTGGCCCTTACGAATGGTGGGTAACCTGTCGCGTGCTTTACAACCTGGCGAAGTTTTATCCCGAACTGACCAAATGCGCCGCGCCCCTCGTTCCCATTCCCCCCGAATTTGAAACCCTCGCCGCGCGCGGACAATTCCAAATTGAAGTCGTCAACCGGCCTCATCATCGCCTGACCTTTCCGGTTGGGGCGCAAAACGGCCCCGCGATTGTGTTTTCGGGCGGCGGCGGCGACGACGGCACCGGCTACGAACTTCTGGTGCAGCACTGGGCCTCGCACGGCTTCACGGTGATGCAGCCGGTGCATTTCGATTCCTACAATCACCATCACGCCGAAACCGGATCGGTTTTCTGGGGCCATCAAAAAACGACCTGGGACGTGTGGGGCCTGGTTCTGGGCGAAAAACGCCTGTGGCAGGCGCGCTGTGAAGACATAACGCGCCTGCTCGATGAAATCGGCGATTTCGACGGACGCATCGACACGGCGCGCATCGGCATCGGCGGCTATTCGTATGGCGCGCACGTCGCGCTCATTCTGGGCGGCGCGCAAATGCGAACCCGTCAGGGCCGTTTCGTGTGGCGCGAAGAGCGCGCCAAGGCCGTTGTCAACATTTCGGGCGAAGCGGGCGCGCTTTCTCAGCCCAAAGGCGTGTGGAAAACGCTGGAGGTGCCGACGCTGTTTGTGACCGGCGATGGCGATAAATCGGTGTGGGGCAGGGATGTGGACGCGAAGTTGGAAGCGTTTCGCCTCGCGCCCGACGAGTTGAAGGAACTGCTCAATCTGCGGGGCGCGACGCATTTTTCGTTTTCGGGGCGATTATTGGAAACCGCGACGCATCCGGCGGACATCGCAGCGCAAACGGCGATTTTCGGGATGGTCAAAGCGGCCACGACGCGGTTCTGGCAGGAGAAATTGAATGTGTAACTACCTACGCCCGCAAAATCCTCTTCGCGTTCGGTGTTGTGGACGAGTTCCCGCCCATCGAAAACTTCGCCGCTTTCTGGGGCCAGAGCGTTTTTCACTGTCCGTTTTGTCACGGCTACGAAGTGCGCGACCAGCCGCTCGCCGTGATCGGGCGCGGCGAAGCCGGCCTTGGGAAAGTGGCTCTGCTGTGCAGTTGGAGCGCGGATCTGGTGCTTTGCACCGATGGTGACTCCAAACTTTCACCGGAGCAGAAAAGTTTGCTCTAAAAACACCAGGTTCCCCTGCGCGAAGACCCAATTGCGCGTTTTGAAGGCGCGGGCGGGCAGTTGGAACGCATCGTCTTCGCGTCGGGCGACGCCATCGCGCGGCGCGGCGCCCTGGTTCATCTCCGGCAGCATTTGCGCTCGGATTTAGCCCACAAGATGGGCTGCGAACTCAACGATTTCGGTCTTCTCAAAGTCGATGCGCTGGGCGCAACGAGCGTCTCCGGCGTTTACGCGGCGGGCGACATCACTTCGCCGATGCAGTCGCTTGCCTCCGCCGTCGCGCAGGGCGCCATCGTCGCCGGTGGCGGCATCACTCACGCGCTGATCAAGGAAGACTTCGTTTGAATCGGCGTTATCTCAATTTCATGCAAAGTTCCCAATCAACTTTTGTTTTCGACCAGAAAACGAACTGCCCGCCGACTCAAAGAGCGGGCGGGCAGTGGTTATACACTGAGGTGTGCAACGATATCCCGTAGGGGATTCGAACCCCTGATCTCCACCGTGAGAGGGTGATGTCCTGGGCCACTAGACGAACGGGACGTTAGGGCAAAAAGAAAATATAGCTTTTTCGCTCCATTTTGACAAGCGACGCGGCGATTTTTATGACCAAAACCCCGATTTTTATCGTGGATGCGTTTGTCGGGGAACTGCCCTGGGGCAGGGCGCGCGGCAATGCGGCGGCGGTGGTGCTTTTGGATGAGGCGCGCGAGGCGGAGTGGATGCAGGAAGTCGCGGCAGAGATGAATCTGTCGGAAACCGCGTTCGTGGTTCACAAAAGCGAGGAAAATTTCAATTTGCGCTGGTTCACGCCCGAAACTGAAGTGGAGTTGTGCGGCCACGCGACTTTGGCGAGCGCCCACGTTTTGTGGGAAACCGCGCGGGCTGGACGCGACCAGAGCCTTCGTTTCCACACGCTTAGCGGCGTTTTGACGGCCCAAAGTGAGGGCGAATGGATCGCGCTTGATTTTCCGTCCCGCGAAGCGGAGGCGTGCGATTTACCGGACGAACTTCGCGACGCTCTGGGCTTGGAAACGCAATACGGGCCTTATCCCTCGTTTCGGGCCGCCGATGACTGGCTCATCGAAGCGGCGGGCGAGGGGCAAATTGACTTTCTGCGTCCCGACTTTTCGGCTCTGACTCAGATTTCGCGCACATTGAATGGGCGCGGCGTGATCGTCACGGCACAGCCTCAATATGAAGGCAACGGCTACGATTTCGTATCGCGTTTTTTCGCGCCCGCCATCGGTATCGACGAAGACTCCGCCACCGGTTCGGCTCACGCTGCGCTGGCGCCGTTCTGGGGCGCGCGGCTGGGAAAACGCGAAATGACCGGTTTTCAAGCCTCCAAACGCGGCGGGCTGGTGCGGGTGCATTGGCGAGATTCGCGCGTCGAAATCGCGGGCCAGGCGCTCACGTCGTTGCGCGGGGAGCTTTGCATTTGATAAAACAATGGGGATAGCGCGCCTGTGGCCCAGTGGATAAGGCGTCGGCCTCCGAAGCCGAAGATCGCACGTTCGAGTCGTGCCAGGCGCAGTCTTTTTCAAAGGCTAAAGGATGAAGGCTAAAGGATGAAGGCTAAAGGCTAAATCACTTCCGGTTACGGTTTGATTTAGCCTTTAGCCTTCATCCTTTAGCCTTCCCAAAGTGCCGCCTTCATAGCTCAATGGATAGAGCAGACCTCTCCTAAGGGTAAGATCGGGGTTCGATTCCCTGTGAGGGCAGTTTTTAATGACCGAAGACGAAAGCTGGATGCGCCACGCGCTCGAAGAAGCCGAAAAGTGCCGTCGATCCCGACCTAATCCTCCCATCTCCCTCCTCCCTCCTCCCTCCGATGACGTTCCCGTCGGTGCGATTTGCGTTTTCGAGGGCCAGATCGTCGGGCGCGGCCACAACCGCCGCGAAATCGACCGCGATCCCATCGCCCACGCCGAAATTCTCGCCCTGCGCGACGCGGCGGCCTCGCTTCAAACTTCCTATTTGACCGGCGTGACGCTTTATGTCACGCTCGAACCGTGCCCGATGTGCGCGGGCGCGCTGTGGTTGTCGCGCGTCTCGCGGCTGGTCTTCGGCGCCTGGGACGACAAAGCTGGCGCCTGCGGCAGCGTTTTCGACATCGCGCGCGACCCACGCCTCAACCATCGACTTCAGGTGCGCGGCGGCGTCTTGGAAACCAAATGCGGGGCGCTGCTGCGCGAATTTTTCGCCGCGCGGCGCGCGCAATAATCGGGTAAACCTTGTCGCATCCCATTTTTGGACTCTTTTTTATGAGCGAACTCCGTTTTCGTCAGGTTCACCTCGACTTCCACACCTCCGAACAAATCCCTGGCATCGGCGCCGATTTCAACGCCAAACAGTGGCAGGAAGCCCTCAAGCGCGGCCACGTCAACTCGGTGACGATTTTTTCCAAATGCCATCACGGCCTGAGCTACCACAACACCAAAGTCGGCCAAATGCATCCGCATCTCGATTTCGAACTCATGGCGCGCCAAATCGAAGCCTGCCGCGAAATCGATGTGAAGTGCCCGATTTACATTTCGGCGGGCTATGACGAATGGAGCGCCTTCCACCATCCCGAATGGATTGCGGTTTCGCGCGAAGGCAAAATGCTCAACCCCAAAAACGCGGGCTGGAAGAACATGGCGTTCGATACGCCTTATCTCGATTATCTGTGCGAGCAAATTCTCGAAGTTGTGCAGAATTACGATGTGGCAGACGGTATTTTTCTCGACATCATCAAGCCGCGCGACAACTTTTCGCCGCTCGGCCTGGCCAAAATGCGCGAAAACGGCGTCGATATTTTCGATGACGCCGCCGTTCACGCCTGGAATCGCGCCGTTCTGGACAACTACTTCGCCCGCACCACAGAAGCCTGCAAAGTCGGCGACCCCAACCGCCGCGTTTTCCACAATTCGGGCCACATTCCCAAGGGCGCGCCCGACGCCATCAAGTGGAATTCTCATCTCGAACTGGAAAGTCTGCCCACGGGCGGCTGGGGCTATGATCATTTCCCGATTTCCGCCAAATACGCCGCCACGACGGACTTCGATTTTCTGGGCATGACCGGAAAATTTCACACCACCTGGGGCGAATTCGGCGGCTTCAAACGCCCCAACGCGCTACGCTACGAGTGCGCCGCGATGCTGGCTTTTGGCTCCAAATGCTCGATTGGCGACCAATTGCATCCGCGCGGCGCGATGAGTCTCGACACCTATGATCTCATCGGCGCCGCCTACGCCGAAGTGGAGGCCAAAGAAGCGTGGTGCGCGGGCGCGAGGCCGCTTTCCGACATCGCTCTGGTGTCGCCCGAATCGGTTTTCGGCGGCAGTTTCGAGAGTTTCAACCGCTTCAATCACGCCGAAGAAGGCGCCTCGCGGATGCTGCTGGAGATTGGCGCCCAGTTCGATGTCGTGGATTTAGACCGTGATTTAGCGAGCTACAAAGTGGTGGTTTTGCCCGATGAAGTGACGCTCGACGGCGAATTCCGAGGAAAAATCGAGAAGTTCGTGCAAAACGGCGGCAGGCTGCTGCTTTCGGGCGCGAGCGGCCTCAATGCCGAAAAAACCGCCTTCGCGCTTGATTTGGGGTTGGTATTGGTGGGCAAAAGCGAGTTCGACCCCGATTATTACGTGCCCACTGACAAGGCGCCCACGCCCCTCGTGCGCGGGCGGTTCGTGATTCACGGCGGCGCGCTCAATGTGCGTGCGAGTGAGAATTTCGAGGTTCTGGCGGCGCGGCGCGACACCTATTTCAATCGCACCTGGGAGCATTTCTGTTCGCACCAGCACACGCCGGATTCGGAGGATTCGACCTTTCCTGGCGTGGTCTGCGATGGAAACGTCGCCTATTTCGCGCACCCGATTTTCACAAGTTATCGCCAGATCGGGCAGCCGCTCTACCGCGATTTAGTCAAAGATGCGCTACACACGCTGTTGCCGCAGCCCAGCGTCGAAACGAGCCTGCCCAGCGCGGGGCGCGCCAGTTTGATGCATCAGAGCGCGCAAAACCGCTCGATTTTGCATCTTTTGTTCGCCGTGCCGCAAAAACGCGGCGCCGATTCGACCAAATGGGGCACCGCACAGGCGAGTGTGGAAATCATCGAAGATTTGTTTCCGCTCTACGACGTGCAATGCACGGTTCGCACCGAAGCGGCGGTTGAGGGCGTTAAACTCGTGCCCTCGGAGCAAGTTCTTGATTTCACAACTGAAAACGGCGCGGTTACTTTTGTCGTGCCGCAGTTGTTGTGTCATCAAATGGTCGAACTGCAACACCCAAAATTATGAGTCAAACACCTATTAAAGTTGGCATCGCGGGACTGGGGCGGAGCGGCTGGGGCATCCATGCCAACACGCTGGCGGGCCTGCCGCAGCAGTTTCAAATCGTGGCCGCGATGGATTTCAGCGCCGAACGGCGCGACGAAGCCGCCGCCCAATTCGGCGCCACGCCCTACGCCGATTACAACGCGCTTTTGGCCGACCAAAACGTCGAAGTTATCGTCGTCGCCACGCCCAATTCGGCGCACAAAGACAACGTAGTCGCCGCGCTTCAGGCCGGAAAACACGCCGTGTGCGAGAAACCTTTCGGCACGACTTCCTCGGAAGCCGACGCCATGATCGAAGCGGCGCGAGTCACCGGAAAAATCGCCGCGCCGTTTCAAAACCGCCGCTACGAAGCGCATTTTGGGAAAGTGCGCGAGATTGTGCAAAGCGGCGTTCTGGGCGAACTTCATCTCATTCGCCTCTGCGTGCATGGTTTTGGGCGGCGCTGGGACTGGCAGACGCTCAAGGAGTTTTCCGGCGGGTTTCTCAATAACTGGGGGCCGCACGTCGTGGATCACGCGCTCCAACTGATGAATTTGCCCGACGAGGCGCCCGATCCCGAAGTGTGGGTCGATATGCGGCGCATTCTGGCGGCGGGCGACGCCGAAGACCACATCAAACTGGTGCTGCGCGCGCCCAGTGGCCCCGCCGTCGATGTCGAATTGTCGTCGGCGATAGCGTTCGGGCAGGACAGGTGGCTCATCGCCGGCAAAAACGGCGCGCTGCGCGGCACGACCGACAGCCTGGAATGGAAATGGGTCGATTGGACTGCGATGCCGGAGCGCGTGGTGGACAAAACCCCGACGGCGGGACGCAGCTACAATTCGGAGAAGTTGGAGTGGCAAAGCGATTCGTGGAGCGGCAAAAACGGCGACAGCGAACTGAACTCGCTGTTTTACCAGGGATTTTACCGCGCGATTCGCGAAGGCGCGCCGCTCGACATCACGCCGCAAAACGTGCGGCGCCAGATCGCGATTATCGAGCGGGCCAAAGAGTTGGGCGGGTTTGCTTGAAGCGAAACTGTAGAAAAGGCCGAAGTGATTTCTCACTTCGGCCTTTTTTTCACAAAAACAACCATGAGCGAACTGAAACTGCATTGCTTTGACGAAGGAAAGTGGTGCGTCATTCAACTTCAAGGTTCGGTGGATGCTTTGACATTTCCTGATTTGGAAGACGCACTCACGCGGCTCGTCGAAGCGGGCAGCTATCACCTCAAGCTGGATTTGGAGAACGTCGTTGCCATCAACTCGACGGGGATGGGCTTGCTGCTGGCAACACATCGCCAGGTGCGCCGCAAAGGTGGCCGTTTGGTGGTTGAGAGAATGAGGGCGGACATCGCTAACATCTTCAGTTTGTTGGGATTTTTGCAATTGCTTGATGGGGACGAAGGGGGTTCGGCAGACGTGGCAGTGAGGAAATGACCAACTTGAAATGAATGGGCAGCGACTAAAGTCGCCGCAAAGGAAGGCGAAACCTGCCTTCGCAGGTTAATGCATTAGTCCGCGCAGGCGGACTTCGCCTTCCTCTGCGATGACTTTAGTCGCTGCAAAAGCGCCGCGCGATGAGCGACTGCACGAAAATGCTGGCAATCGAAGCGTAAACGATGAGTTTTTGCCCCAGCGCTTGAATCAAAAGGCCCTGCGGCGAAGAGGGAAGCGGCCCGCGCGAAATCAGCGTGACGTAGGCGGCCAGAGCGAGGGTGAACGCCACGAAAACCCACGCCGCCGCGCGTGGATAATGGCGCTGCGTGGCGATGGCGAGGCTGTAAAACAGCGCCGCGCCCAGAAAGGAGCGAAACGCCCACGCCGCGAACGCGCCGTGACGCGGGCTATCGACATCCGAGGGCACCAGGGCCACGCCCAGAAAACAAAACGCCGCGATAAGGCCCAGTGCCGTCCCGAAACCCACCAGAACGCGCAACGCCAGACCGCGCCAGAACAGGCGCGCAAAAGCGAGGAAAAACAGCGCCAGCGCCACGCCCGCACCCGAAAGTGCCGCCTGGAAAAGCAGAGCGGGAAAGGTGTTGGGGGCGCCGTTGCGCGCCCGCGCACGGCCCAGGTCGGAGAGGAAATTGGCGTCGAACTGGTAGCCGCGCGTGCTGGGGTCGAGCGAAGTGCCGCCGGCGTAAAGCGCCATCGCGAGGGTCGTGGCGAAAAGGAAAAACACGCAAATCAGCAGCACCACATCGAAAATCGCGGCGGGCGATTTGGCAGAGGTTGGAGTTGGTTTCAACACGTCTCCAGTTTCCACACTTCGACATCGACGCCGCGCGAGTAAATCGCGTGCGGCGCTTGGTGGGGCCTCTCGAAACCCGCCGCCGCGAGGCAGGTTTCGCGCAAAGAATGAAGTTCGACGCTCTGAATCTCGTAGGGCGCATGATGGACGCGCCCGCGAAACAACTGGCCGTTTTTGCGCGAAAAGAGGACGTAACGCTCAACTAAAAACTGCTCCAAGGAAGCGTTTTGCGCCGCAGCGCCCGCGCCGCCCACGCGATAGCGCGCGCTGCACATCGCGCTTGGCGAGCGCGGCCACAGGCGCCGCGACCAAAAACGCCTTTCGTCACCGCGCGCTTGCAAACGCATTCGCGCTTTGAAATAGGGCAGGCCAAACCACAATCGCGCCGCCACAACCGCCAGACTCGACGCCGCATCGAGCGAGAAAAACCACACGCCGCGCACGCCATTACGCCGGACGTAAGTTCGCACGTTCAATTCGGGAAAATTTTCGAAAAAATGGCCCGCTTTTCCTAAATCGGGCACGAAATGGGGGCGCACTTCGCTCATCGTAAACGGCACCAGACCGATGTAGGCGCGCCCTTCGAAAGTGTCGATTTCCAGGCCATCGGGCAACATCTTTTGCACCGTTTCGGGCGATAGGGGCCAGTGCAAAAACAAGAGGTGGCGCCATTTGGGGCGCATCACGACTTGTCCGGTTGGCCGTTCAAAATGAAAATCGTTCATTAAAATGGTGGGTGAATCGTCGTGGCGGCCAGGGTATGTCACTTCAATTCAACTCTCTGTTAAAATGCCGTTTACGACAATGGATCCTTCTTCCCTGATTGGCGGCTTGTGTCTCGGCTTGATTCTGTCGCCACTTCTCGATAGGATTGCCTGTTTGACAGGGCGCAGACTTCACTCGAAATTCACAACGTTTGGCCCGCTTGAGGGCCAATCAAAGTCCCAAATTATCGCGGCAGTGGGCCAGCCGAATGCAACCTCTTCCTTTGGTGACGGAACGACTCTTTTGCAGTGGTGGGCCACCGGCTATCATATTGGCCTGGTTTTTAATAGTGGACTTTGCCAGAGCGTTCAGCACGAATCTTTGTTTTTCAAGGCTCGGAAGTGAAAACAAACTTCGAGACGAATTGACGGTTTTTGGCGACAAGCGCATAACCAATCTCCACCAACGGCAGGAAAATCGGCCACTGCGCGAGGCGCGCCAGACGATGCCAGCGCGTTTGCTGCCCGCAAAACAGCGCGGCGCGACCGGCGCGCATTATCTCGCCGTCGCTTTTGACGACGTGAATCGCCTCGCGGCACGCGGCGCGCAGGGCGGGCGAGATGTCGGCTTCTTGAAACGGCTCGAACTGCAAAGCGCCGAAACGGTCGTGTTTTTGAAGCCACGCGACGCTGCGGCGGCAAAAACCGCACTCGCCGTCCCACAAAACGAGATGTTTTTTCATTTCTCTCTTAAACTCATGGCGCAACACCGCGTTGCGGAGAATTGATTATGGATAAATCGAAATTGGGCATCATCGCCGTTCTACTGGTTTTGGGCGGCGCGTTATATTTCTCGAAGACGCCACCCGCGCCTTCGGGTGCTGAAGGCCTTCCGGCAGGGCATTCCGAAGGCGACGGACACAATCACGGCGCGACCGAAGCGAAATCGGACGTTGAAGCGAAATCGGACGTCGATTTAGCGGGCGGCGTCACGCAGCTCAAAGTCGAAGACGTGCGCGTGGGAACCGGCGACACGGCGCAGGACGGCGACACGCTCACCATGAACTACAAAGGTTCGCTCCTGAACGGCAAAGTCTTCGACCAGAGCTACGGCAGGGAGCCTTTCGTGTTTCCCCTGGGCGCCGGACGGGTGATTAAAGGCTGGGATCAGGGCATCAAAGGCATGAAAGTGGGCGGCAAACGCAAGCTCACCATTCCGGCGGATTTGGGATACGGTGATCGCGGCTCCGGCGCCACGATTCCGCCTGGCGCGACGCTGCAATTCGATGTCGAACTGCTCAAAGTCGAGAAAAAAAGCGGTTGATTTCGGGTTTTTGGGTTGGCGCGACGGTTTGGGTGGGTTAAAAGTCCTTGTAGAAATTTGTTTTGCCGCGCGCGCATAAAATTCGAAACAGAGTCGTTTCTACGACAATTCCCAGCCACCGAGGGAGCCAGATGCCGCGCACAAGGCGCGCAGAAGGCTTCCTCGGTGGTTTTTGTTTGGGTGGTTAACGACCTCAACCACCTGACCACCCAGCCACCCCATGAACATCTATCCCCGACTTTTCGACGAACTCAAACCGCACTGGAAACTGCTGTGCGGCAGCGTCGGTTTCTCGATTGTGATGGCGGCGATGGAAATGGTGCCCGCCGCGCTCACCCGCCCGCTCATTGATGACGCGATTTACGGAAAAAACTGGCCGCTTCTCAAACTGCTGGGCGCGGCGCTTTTGGTCGCGCTGGTTTTTCGCACCATCGCGCATTTCGCGCGCATGGTTTTCACCGGACGCCTCGCGCACCGCGTGCTTTACCAGGTGCGAACCAAACTTTATGAGCATCTGCAAAGCCTGTCGCTCTCGTTTTATCAAAACAAGCGCACGGGGCAGATTATGTCGCGCGTCACCAACGATGTCGCGGTGTTGGAACAGTTCATTGTCGAGGGCATTCGCGAATCGCTCGTCAACGTCTTGCGCGTGGTGATTATCGCCGCGATTCTGTTTCATACCAATCCCCAATTGGCGTTGTTGACCCTGATTCCGACCGTTCCGCTCATCTGGCTGACGCGGATGTTTCAAAAGCGCATCGGCACCGCCTATCGCCAGATGCGGCGCCGTCTGGCCGATATGAACTCGATTTTGAGCGACACCATCGGCGGCATTCGGGTGGTGCAGATTTTTGGTCAGGAAGAGTTCGAGGCGCAGAAATTTCGCGCCAAAGGCCAGGAGTTCGCCGATGCGGGCATCGCCACCCAGTTCATGCAGGCGCTTTATTTTCCCTCGGTCGCGCTCGCTTTTGGCGTGGGACAGGTCATCGTGTGGCTCTACGGCGGGCGCGAAGTCTTGCAGGGACGGCTTTCGCCTGGCGCCCTGGTGATGTTTTCCGGCTACGTTTCGCAGTTTTATGCGCCGGTTCAAACTCTAGCCAACTCCGCCAACCTCTTCGCCAACACTTCCGCGAGCGCCGAGCGCATTTACGAAATTCTCGATACTCAGCCCGATATTTCCTCGGTTGAGCAGCCGCACTCGATGCCTGAAATGGAAGGCCAAATCGAACTGGAAAACGTCTCGTTCGGCTACGATTCGGGCGAAAACTCGATTGAGGGCCTCAATCTAAACGTCGAAGCGGGCCAAATGATTGGTCTGGTCGGGCCGTCGGGAAGCGGGAAATCCACGCTGGTTTCGCTGATCACGCGCTTTTACGATGTCAAAGAGGGCGCGGTGAAAATCGACGGCCACGACGTGCGCGAAGTCGATTTGAAAGACCTGCGCGCCAATATTTCGGTCGTGCCGCAGGAAGCCTATTTGTTTCACGGCACCATCCGCGACAACATCGCCTATGGCCGCCCCGACGCCTCGTTCGAGGACGTGATGAACGCCGCGCACGGCGCCAACGCCCACGATTTCATCATGCGCCTTAGTGACGCCTACGATACTCACGTCGGTGAGCGCGGCGCCAAATTGAGCGGCGGCGAGCGCCAGCGCATTTCGATTGCTCGCGCCATCCTGGACGACCCGAAAATTTTGATTCTGGACGAAGCGACCAGCGCCGTCGATACCGAAAGCGAAGTCGCTATTCAAACCGCGCTCGACCGCTTGATGCTGGGCCGCACCACCTTGGCGATTGCCCACCGTTTGTCAACCGTGAAAAATGCCGACAAGCTGGTCGTGATGGAACAGGGGAAAATCGTCGAGGAGGGCACGCACGACGAACTGATTGCGCTTGAAGACGGGCTGTATAAACGGCTTGTCGAGATGCAGACGAAGCTGGGGAGCGAAGAGGAAGTTTGAGATTGAGCTTTCCCGTCGCTTCGCTCCGGCCCTCACCCGCCGCTTCGCGGCACCCACGCCCAGAGGGCACCCGCGCAAGCGGGAGAAGGACACACTCTTACACTCGTGAATTCACTGCTCGGTTGACCTTGCGCGCTATGTCCTTCTCCCGCTTGCGCGGGTGCCCTCTGGGCGTGGGTGCCGCGAAGCGGCGGGTGAGGGCCGCGCGAAGCGCGGGAGAAAACCACCCAACAACCCCAACCATGAATCAAACCCATTTCCTTCCACCCCACAAACTGCAAATCTTTCGCAAAGAGGGCGCTTTATATCTCAAAATGGACGGCCAAAAAATCCGACTCGCGCCGCCCAAGCGCGCGCTGCCGCTTTCGAATCCCGACGGCTTCATCGTCCTCAGCGACCAAGACGGGAATGAAATTGGCGTCGTCCAATCGCTGCACGACCTCGATCCCGATTCGCGGCACAAACTGGGCGAAGAACTGGCGCAGATCTATCACATCACCGAAATTCTGCGTGTGTTGGATGTCGAACGCGAACCGTTATCGGGGCAGGTGCGCTGGCGCGTCGAAGTCGAGGCGAGCGGCGACGAGCCATCTCAGGGCGACGAGGAATCGCTCGAAAGCGATGCAAAAAGCGGCCTGTTCCGCCTCATGCGCCGCGCCAGAACCGACGGCAACGGCGTCGAAAACGAGACGCCGCGCCGCGAAATCACCTTTTTCATCGCTGGTGCCGAAGACGTGCAAACCGGACGCTACCCGCACATCTTCCTCACCGACACCAACGGCAACCGCTACGAAATTCCCAACAGTGAAGCGCTCGATCTGACCTCGCGCCGTATGGCGGAACGGTTTTTTTAGGGAGGGGCAAACCAAAAGGACGCGGCCAGGGCCGCGTCCTTTTGGTTTCAAGCGCGCGATTTTATCGCGTGCCGAACGAATAACCGATCTGGGCGAAAAAGCCGTTGCCGGCCAGGCCCTGCCGCGCCACGCCAACCGAAGCGCCAAAGGGCTGGCCTTTGGGACGGTAGCGAATCGCCGCCGAGTAGGGGATGGAGCCGCCATCGGCGTTTCTCGACTGAATCTCGCCCACCGCCTGGAAACTGCCGTCGGCCACGATGGGCACTTCGGCGCCGGCGTAAACCGAGGCTTTGTTGGAATTAATGCCGCCCGCGTCGAAGCGGTCGTAGCGGATGCCCAAATGCGCGCTGATGGGAATTCTCTCGCCCGTCACGGCGCCCAGATATTTGGTTCCCACCGCGTAAAGGTAGGTCTGGTTGAGCAGAGCGCGGTCGTAACCGGCGCCGACCGCGAACCGAATGCCGACCGGATCGCTTTCGCGCGAAAACAGATATTTCACGCCGATAGCAGGCCCCGTCCGCTCGAACGCGCCGCCGTCGAGCCTGGTGACGCCGCCGTTGATTTCCAGCCCGTCGCCGACGCGCGTGGCGCCCACGAGGCTGTAGTTATTGACGCCGCTCCCCTGGCGGAAGTAGTTGCCCTGAATGCGCGCGCCCTCTTCCTGAGGGATTTGCGCGGTCGGGTTGAGGGGCAGGCCGACGGCACCGCTCAGGGTGAGGTCGGCGCGCGCCGCGCCGGACAAACCGGCCAGCGCGAGGGTCGCCAGAGCGACTGCAAAACAATTTTTCATGGATTTTCTCCGAAGTTTCGACGCCGCGCGCTGGCGCGCCGCAATTTCGCGCCGAATCTCTCGAAATCGCCATCGTAGCAGTGCCCCGCTTCTTTTACGCCCGCGCGCCTCAGTTTCCATGTTGCCTGATTCGCTCTCGCGCCAAGGAAGTGAAAACCTTTCCGCTTTGATTTCCAGATGCTCAACGGTCATTGCATTGCAAGTCGCTCGCAACGTCGTTGAAACAATTATAGTGGAAGCCCCTCCGAGGGGCAATTGTCGCCGTTTCATCGCCCTATTATTTTGAGAGCTGCGGCGTTTTGAGCCGAGCGCCTATTTCCGTTTTTTCCAGCGCGTTCTTATGATCGACAGCTCTTCCCTGTGGACTTCGCCCCCCGCCTCGCCCGCAGATGACGCCGCCAACGCGCTGATTTTGGGAGCCACGCTCGATTCGCTGATCACCCAGATCGCGATTTTGGACGCTCAGGGCGTGATTATCGCCGTCAATGCGGCGTGGCGGCGCTTCGCGCAAAGCAACGGCTTCGATTCGCACGACGCGGGCGTGGGGTTCAACTATCTCAACGTCTGCGCGCAGGCCGAGGGCGACGCCGCCGGCGAAGCGCCCGAAGTCCTGGCGGGTTTGCGCGCCGTCTTCGCGGGCCAGACCAGTGAGTTTTATCTCGAATATCCCTGCCACAGTCCAAGCGAAGTGCGCTGGTTTTCGCTGCGCGCGACGCCCTTTTGCAGGGAATTCCCGCACCACGACGGCCCCATCGGGAGCGCTCCGCTTCACGTCGTGGTGGCGCATGAAGACATCACGGCGCGCAAACTGACTGAAATTCGGCTGCGCGAAGAATCGCAGGTCATCGAAACGCTCTATCATGTCGGCCAGGTCGTGGCGGGCGAACCCGATTTGAATCGCATCGTGGAAACCGTCGCGCAGGCCGCGATGCAACTCACCGGCGCCCACATCGGCGCCTTTTTGCCGCCCCACGGCGACAGGCTGCTCTCTTCTCTGGCCCAATACGCCACAACCGATGGAAAAACTGTGACGTTCCATTCGCTCCAGGGCCAGGTTCCGGCTCTGGCCGCGCCGTTGGGGATGCAAAATTGTCTGGTTCGCCTTGATGACGCGCGTCAAACCCCGCTTTTCGCGCCAGAAAATGGAATTTCGGGCTTTCCTCGCGGCGAAGAGGCGGCGATGGCGTCCCATCTCGTCGCGCCGCTCGCCTCGCGTTCGGGGCAGCGACTGGGGGCAATGATTTTGTGCCATCCCACGGCGGGGCATTTCAAGGCGAGCGACGAGCGCGTTTTGCAGGGTCTGGCGTCGCAGGCGGCGGTGGCGCTGGAAAACGCGCTGCTGCTCGAAAGCGCGCGCCGCGATCAGCAGGCTATCACTGCTTCGGAAGCGCGCTATCGCTTTGTTATTGAGTCGATTCCGCAGATGGTGTGGATAACCGATGCGCGCGGCTACCACGAGTATTTCAACGCGCAGTGGTTCACTTACACCGGTCAGAGCCGCGACCTCAGTCTGGGCGAAGGCTGGGCGCTGCCGCTTCATCCCGAAGACGTGGAGCGCAGCCGCGAGCGGTGGAATCGCAGCCTCGAAAGCGGCGAACCCTATGAAATCGAATACCGGTTTCGGCGTCACGATGGCACCTATCGCTGGTTTCTGGGCCGCGCCCTGCCGTTTCGGGATGAAAGCGGGCGCATCCTGAAGTGGTTCGGCACCTGCACCGACATCGAAGACCAGAAGCAGGCCGCGCGCGAACGAAGCGTCGCCCTGGAGCGCGAGGCGGGGTTTCGCCGCGAAGCCGAAGCCGCCAATCGCCTGAAGGACGAATTTCTGGCGGTGGTTTCCCACGAACTTCGCACCCCGCTCACCCCGATTCTGGGCTGGATTCATCTGCTCAAAACCGAAGATTTCGACTCCGCGATGCGCCGCCAGGCCTACGACACCATCGAGCGCAACGCCACTGCTCAGACCCAGATCGTCAATGATTTGCTCGATGTGTCGCGCATTATTTCGGGCAAGTTGAAGCTGGAAGTGCGCCCCATCGAACTGGCGCGCGTGGTGGAAGCGGCCCTCGAAACCGTTGAGCCGGCGGCGCGCGAGCGGGGAGTGAAAATCATCGTCGCCATCGCCGATCAGGGCCGCATGGTGGGCGATGGCGACCGTTTGAAGCAGGTGATGTGGAATTTGCTTTCCAACGCGGTGAAGTTCACGCCCCCAGGCGGGCGCGTCGAGGTCAGTTTGCGCCGCGTCGAGGCCGGATTGGAAATCGAAGTGCGCGATAGCGGGCAGGGCATCGACCCCGCGTTTTTGCCCCACGTTTTCGAGAGATTCCGTCAGGCCGACGGCTCCCCGACGCGCCGTTATGGTGGTCTGGGGATCGGGCTTTCCATCGTGCATCATCTGGTGGAGCAGCACGGCGGCGAGGTGAGCGCATATTCGGCGGGGCGCGGCCAGGGTTCGAGTTTCACGGTTCGCCTGCCCCTCGCGCCGCCCCTCACTTCCGCAGAAAATCCAAACGCATCTCAGGCGAGACTCGCCTCTCCGCGCGCGCCGGAGACGCCTCTGGCTGGCGTGAGCATCGTGGTAGTCGATGACGAACGCGACGCGCGCTTTTTCCTTGAAAAATCGCTGCTGCTCTTCGGGGCGCGGGTGCGAAGCGCCGCCAGTGCCGCCCAGGCGCTTCAACTCATCGAAAACGAGGTGCCCGACCTGCTGATTTCTGATATCGGCATGCCAGGCGAAGACGGCTACAGCCTGATTAAGCGCGTGCGCCATTTACCCGCCGCGCGAGGCGGCGAACTTCCGGCGCTGGCGCTCACCGCGTATGCGCGCGCCGAAGACCGCGATCTGGCTTTGTCGTGCGGTTATCAAAACCACCTCGCCAAACCGGTGGCGCCCGCCGATTTAGTCGCGGCGCTGGCGCGGCTGCTGGAGTGAAGATTTTTGAAGACCAAATCGCCCGCGTCGCCCAGGGACATTCGACTTCCTCAAACAGGGAAGAGAAAGTATCAGCGTCCTGAATCGTCAAAATGCCGCGTTCATCATCACAATGCTTTCGCTAACGATTTGACGGCGTTGCATCGGGAGTTGATTTAGTCTCGGTTTTAGCCCCAAAACTGCGAGGGGGCGAGTCGAAAGCCGGCAAAACCGGCACGCCCCACAAAAGCGGGCGCTGCTGAATCGCGGGGTCGGCAGTGGGCGCCAGATGTTTGAACACGTTGGCAAAAGAAAGCGAACACTGCAAACGGCGCTGAGTTTTGGAGTCGATTTTCGGGTTGAGCGTGATAATTGAACCCGAAAACGGCCTGGACTTTTTCATCGCCTGCGCGAGTTTGCGCGCCTCACGATAATCGGGCGTGTCTTTGATGACGGCGTCGAGTCGCTTTAAATCTTCGAGCGTAATATCGCCCCACAGCCTGCGATACTGCGCGGGTTCGATGCGGGCCGCCACGACGTTGACGAAGCGTTTTTTGTCGCCCTCCTGCTGCCAGTAGCCGATAATCATCCAAAACGTCTCGTCGATTTGATACTGGCGAATGGCGTCGCCCAGATCGACCGGCGCGCGATATTTAATGGCTTTGGGATTGATGGGAATGCCGCCGAACCGCTTGTTGGCCGAGGCGGGAATATCCCATTTCTGGGTGTAGGATTGCGGCTCGTAGCCGTCGAAAAAGGTGTCGCGGATCCATTTTTCAAAGACGACGCCGTGATTTTGAACCTCTTTGGCCTGAGCGGAACCGAGAAGAAACCAAACCGCAAAGACGCAGAGGCGCAAAGATTTTAGGAGCCAAAAAGAAGAAGAGATGTGAAAAAAGCGGTTCATGGAGTCCTCTCTAAATTCTTTGCGCCTTTGCGCCAATGCGGTGAATTAATGATGTCGGGCGCCGCAAGTCGCCAGTGCGGAAAATCGAACTTGAAACCGGCATCGAGCAACCGTTTCGGCACGGCGCGGCGGCTTTTGAGCGCCAGTTCGGTTTCGGTTTGCATTAAAATCGCGCCGATTTCCATCGCGGGTCTGGGCGCGGGCAAACCGAACGGCACGCCGAAAACGCGGCACAAAACCCGCGTAAATTCGCGGTTGGGAATTGGGTGCGGCGCGCAGACGTTGACCGGCCCGCTCAATGTTTCATTTTCGAGCAGAAATTGCAGCGCGCGCAGGCAGTCACGCTCGTGAATCCACGAAACGTATTGCCCGCCATCGCCCTGCGGCCCGCCCAAACCCAACTTCGTCAAACGTGCGAAAACATTGAAAACCGGCGCGCTGCGTCCGAAAATCATCGACATTCGCAGCGCGACGCGGCGCGTCTGGGGCAAATCGGCCTCTAAAAGCGCGCCTTCCCACGCTTTGCACACCTCGACGGAAAAGCCTTCGCCCACAGCGCCATTCTCGTCCAAATCGCGCTCGCGTTGATTTGCGTAAATCGCCCCCGATGCGTTAAGCCAGACGCGCGGCGGATTTTTCGCCTGGGCGATGGCGCGGGCGACAAGGCGCGTCGTTTGGAGGCGCGATTGGAGAATTTCACGCTTATTTTCCTCGTTGTAGCGGCAGTTGACGCTGCGGCCCGCGAGGTTAATCACCGCATCGGCGCCGTCGATTTCGCGCGCCCACTCGCCGAGATTTTCGCCGTCCCACCCAAAAAATCGCGTGTTTGTGGGCCGCGAGTGAATCTCGCGCCGCGCCACCAGAACGATTTCGTGTTCCCTTGCGGCCAGAAACGGCGCCAGCGCATTGCCAAGGTAGCCGCTTGCGCCGGTCAAAACGATTTTCATAAGTTTCAATTAACCACAGAGACACGGAGATTTTTGAAGCTGGAAATCAAAACTCTCTTTTTTCTCTGTGCCTCCGTGTCTCTGTGGTTAATTCTCTCCCAGAGAGCGAGAAACCTCGTGAACGTCGTCCTGCGGCTCCCAGCCTAAAATCTCGCGGGCGCTTTGCAGCGACAGGCGCTCTCGAACCGTTTTGGAAGTGCCGTTGACGATGGCGTAGCCGATGTCGGGCGTCTCGATGGCGGCGCGAAACAGCGCGGCGGCGTCGCGCGGCGACAGCCAGAGTTCGCGGCACCATGTCTTCTCGAGAAGCGGCGAATCGGGGGGCTGAAAAGCGCCGATGCGAATCGCGATGAATTCGAGGCCGTGTTTGTCGTGATACCAGCGCCCCATCGTCTCGCCAAGAATTTTGGTGGCGCCGTAAAGCGTGCCAGGACGAGGCGCTTCCTGATTGTCAAAGGGCGCCCCCTGGCCGCGCGTATTGCCCGAAACGGCCTGAACCGACGACGCGAACACCACGCGCCGCACCGCTTCGAGGCGCGCCGCTTCGAGAACATTGTAAACGCCCACAACGTTGTTGGGCACCAACTTTTCGACAAACGGCGCTTCATCGGAAGTCGCCGCCAGATGCACCGCGACTTCGCAGCCCCGCATCGCGGCGCGAAGCGGCTCGATTTGCGATAAATTTCCTTCGAAATCGGCGCCGTTTCCGATTAAATCGAAGGTCTGGAGGTCGTAAACCTCGCGAAACGGTGCCACCAGATGCGGCCCGATACGCCCCGATGGGCCGGTTAAAAGAACTTTCATATCGTGAGGCTGTTGAGTCAATAGGAAAAACTTGCGAAAGTGGTTTGCAGCGACTGAAGTCACCGCAACAACGACGCGAAGTCCGCCTGCGCGGACTGGATGCTCCCCAACCTGCGAAGGCAGGTTTCGCGTCGTTGTTGCGGTGACTTCAGTCGCTGCAAGCCACTTTCGCAAGAGGTCAAAAGGAAAAACTCTGTCATTCTCGTCATGCTATTGTGTGCGGCCCCTGAGTCAACGCAGCAGCGATTCGCCGCCATCGACGTAAATCTCGACCCCCGACACGTGGAGGCTGAGGTCGCAGGCGAGGAACAGGCAGGTGTTGGCCACATCGCGGGGCTGCCCGATGCCGCCGTGCAGTGCGGGGTTGCCTTCGCCCTCGCGGATTTCAGGCAAGCCGACTTCCTGCGTGTTGCGCGTTTCCATGTTCTCACCGATGTTGGTGGGGATGGTGCCAGGGCACACCGCGTTGACGCGGATGTTGTAGCGCGCTAATTCCAGCGCCGCCATCTTCATCAGGGCGACCTGTCCCGCTTTGGAAGTGCTGTAAGCCGCCGCTCCAGCCTGGGCATAGGTGCGATTGCCGCTGATGCTGCTGGTGATGATGACACTGCCCCCGCCCGTAGCTCTCAGGTGCGGAATGGCAAAGTGCAGCGTTAAAAAGACGCCTCGCAGGTTGGTTTGGAGAGTGCGATCCCATTCTTCGGGCTGCAAGTCCTCCAGAGGCGCCCAGACTCCGGCGATGCCCGCATTGGCAAAGACCACATCGAGGCGCCCCCACCGCTCCGTTGCGACGGCAAAAGCCTCCTGAACCGAAGTCGCATCGGTGACATTGCACCCAACCGATGCAGCCTGGCCTCCCAGACTCTCGATATCTCGTTGCACCCGTTGCAAATTCTCGGTGTTGAGGTCGGCCAGCACGACGCGTGCGCCTTCCTGGGCGAAACGCCGCGCCGTGGATTCACCGATACCGCTCGCCGCGCCCGTGATAAAGGCGACTTTACCGTCTAACATTGCCATGGTGTTCATTCTCCAGGCCCGCGCCCCAACGCAAAAGCAATGCCGCCTGTTAGGGGTGCAAGCGCGACAAGGCCATTGGTCTGATCGGCAAGGCCATTAGAGGCTGTTTAGTCAATGGAAAACTCGCAATTCTCGTCATGCTGAGCCTGCGAAGCATCTGGTTTGCAGGCTCACATGGCAGCAACGCCAGATGCTTCGCAGGCTCAGCATGACGTGTTTTCCGGCACTTCAAAGTAAAAGTGCCATTGACTAAACAGCTTCTAAACTCTGGATTCCATGGATTTCTCTGCTCGCCCTTTTGTTGTTCTCGAAGCCAACTACCGCCAACTCCTCGAACTCAAACCCAATGTCGCTGTTTTGCCGTGGGGTGCCACCGAAGCCCACAACTTCCACCTGCCCCACGGCACCGACATCATCGAAGCCAGCGCACTAGGAACCAGAGCCGTAGAACGCGCCAACGCCTCAGGGGCGCGCTGCGTCCTGCTGCCCGCTCTCCCTTTTGGACAAAATCACGCGCAACTTCCCCAGGTCGCCACCATTTCGCTGCGCGCTTCGACACAGGCCAAAATCCTCTTCGATGTCGCGGATTCGCTGCTGCGCCAGAACATCGACCGCCTGGTGGTGCTCAACTTTCACGGCGGCAACGAATTCAAGCCGCTGCTGCGCGATGTCATGGCCGATCTGCCCATTTTTATCGTGCAGGCTCACGGTTTTGCCTTGTCGCCTCAGGGCAGAGCCGCTCAGGAGATTCCTGGTGATCACGCCGACGAATTCGAAACCAGCCTGATGTTGCACCTGGAACCGGCCTGGGTCGATCTGGACGCTGCGGGCGATGGCGCCACGACACCGTCCGCCTTGCCGGCACTGACCCAAACGCCAGGGGTGTGGGTGCAGCGCCAGTGGGCTGCACTGACTCGTGACACCGGAACCGGCGATCCGCGTCTGGCCACGGCTGCCAAAGGACTGGCGATTTTAGAAGAGGCCACCGCAAATCTGGCCCAGGTGCTTGTGGAACTCTCGCAAGCCAGAAACGGCGACTTTCCTTTTGTGATTCCTCCCACAGTGCAAGACACCACTTCCTGAAACGTGGGTGTTGGCATGGCATGGCTGGGGGTGCAAATCAAATGCATCTTTGATTGTGGCCACTTTGCCTGCTCGCGCGCCCATGCTGGTCAAGATCCTCCGGTCAGGAAGCCGTGACGCACCAGCGCCTTCCGGCACAGCAGAACCGCCAGGGTGCAGGGGCCAGACTTCATCTCTCCTTCCTGGGCCAGTCGCAGCGCCTCCTCAATTGGAACCACGACTTTTTCAATTCTTTCGCTGCCTTCAGGGTGCGCCTCGTGGCGCAGCTCGACGCCATGAGCCAGGTAAACGTGGCATTTCTCATCCGTCATCGAGGGTTCGGCATAGAAGGTGGCAACGGGCTCCAGAGTGGCGCAGGTCGCGCCGAGTTCCTCGGACAATTCCTTGAGCGCGACCTCTTCGAGAGGGGCATCCCCCGTGTCATGAGTGCCGCCGGCAGGAATTTCCAAACACCACTGATCTACCGGATAGCGATACTGCCGAATCAGCACCATCTGCCCCTCGCGGGTGATGGGCACGATCAAGACGCCAGGAGCTTTTTCGATATAGGAATAGACCATATCGCCCTGGCCTCGCACCGTCACATCGTCATCTCGCCACTTCAAAATCGCAGTTTCCACCCGCCGCCGCGTCTGGCGCAGCCGCCAGCCCGCGTCCGCTCCGGTTGGCTTGTCATGGGCTGGTGTGCTCTGGCTATTGTTGGGGTCTTCGTTCATGTTGGGGTCGTTCCTCTTCAATGAGGCCGCCTCTTGAGCACTTTGGATTCCAAGATTGTGCGGGCTGGAGTAACACCGCCGGCGTGGATGCAGCCGTTAGAAACTCCGCTGGAACAAATGTTTTTGGCTGGCAGTCGATGACATCATGCAAAGCAAAATTAAGCGCCATAAGTTTCTGGCTTTAACGCTGGTGGCCACACCTTTTTTGATCTGTGCCCCGCCGGTGATGGCTCAAGAGGCCCCCCTGGGGAAACGTGGGGTGAAAGGCGGCTCCTGGGTCGAGTTGCAGGTGAACACCAACAAACGCCAATACACGGCAGGCGAACCCGTTAAGGTGACGCTCAAAGCCACCAACATTCAGCGCAAAGACGCTTACCTGAAATTTTCCTCGGGTCAGCGCTACGACTTCAAGGTCTTCAAACTCGGCGAGAAAGAGCCGGTTTACATCTGGAGCGCCAACAAGATGTTCACCCAGATGACCAGCACCCTCAAGTTGAAAATGGGGGAGCGCCAGACCTACAGCACTGAAATCGGCAGCGAGATGGGCGAACTGCCGCCTGGCAGATATCGCCTGGAAGCACACCTGACCAACAGTTCTCAAGTTCGCGCTTTGCCCATTGAATTCACCATCGTTTGAAAAGCGCCGTGCCGACCACACTGCTTAGAGCGCATCCAAAAAGGCAGTTTGCAGCGACTAAAGTCACCGCAACAACGACGCAAAACCTGCCTTCGCAGGTTGAGAGGCATTCAGCCCGCGCCGGCGGACTTCGCGTCGTTGTTGCGGTGACTTTAGTCGCTGCAAACCACCTCTTTGGATAGGCTCTCACTACGCCCGCGATGGATAAAAACTCCGAGTGCTGTTCTCAAGCGCTGCGCGACCGCCCCACACCCGAGTTCGTGGCACAACAACCTGTTCATACCGTAGGGTAGGATTAATCAGTGGGCATCGACTCCGCGCGCCGCCAACCGGATTCCGCTCGCTCGCCGTATTTGCCCGTCTTCATCTTCTCCCTAAATGAACGCTTCCACGTCTCTCACGCCGTCTCAGCTTCCCGAATTTCTGCTTAATGTCGCTCTGGTGCGTCCCGTTTTTATCTGGGGGCCGCCTGGCATTGGCAAATCGGCGCTCGTCGAGAAGTTCGCGCGTTCCCTGGGATTGGAGTGCGTGTCTTTGCTGGGAAGCCAGCTCGCGCCCGAAGATCTCATCGGCGTGCCGCAAATCATCGAGGGCAAAAGCCGCTTTTGCCCGCCGCGCTCAATTGCGCGCGATGAGCCTTACTGTTTGTTTCTGGACGAGCTCAACGCCTGTTCCAGCGAAGTGCAAAAAGCGTTTTACTCGCTGATTCACGACCGCAAGTTAGGCGAATACTCTCTTCCCGCCGGTTCGATTGTGGTGGGCGCCGGCAATCGCGCTCAGGACGCGGCCATTGTGAAACCGATGTCGTCGGCCCTTCTCAATCGCATGGTTCACGTTCATCTCGCGGCCTCGGCACGCGACTGGCTCGAATGGGCGCGCCAAAACCAGATTCACCCCCTGGTGTGCGATTACATCGCGGCGCGCCCCGACCATCTCTGGACGGCGCCGCCCAAACACGAAGAACCCTTTTCGACGCCTCGCGCCTGGCACATGCTCTCGGATGCCCTCCACTCCTTCCACGACGGCGGCGAGAAACCGCTCGATGCGACCTGGTTCGACGCCCTCGCGTTTGGCTGTCTGACGCCCGCGCACGCCACCCAATTCAAGGCTTACGTCAAACAAGTCCGCTCCAAATACGCCCTCGATGCGATCCTCAAAGGCGAGGCGAAATGGCCGTTCCAGCCCGAAGACCGCGACGTTTTGTATTTTCTGGCCCAGAGTTTTCGCGCCCGCTTATCGAAAGAGCTGCCGCCCGATAAGGCTAAATTGTCGGGCCGCAGCGCGGAACTGGCGTTCGCGGCTAAGGGACTCCTCAAAGACCTGGCCAACATTTCGCTCGAAATCGCGCAGGTGGCCGTGGCCGAAGAGGAAAATAACGCGCTTCCTGGCTGGTTTTTGGCCGAAGTCGTCCGCGACCTGCCGCGTTTGGTTGAGAAGAAATAATGGCGAAGAAGAAAGCGCCTCAACTTGATATGGCGGCGGTGCAGTTCGAGCGCGGATTATCCAATCTGCGCCAGCACCCGCTGTTTTCGGCGCTCGCGATGCACGCCGAGTTCATCCGCCGCAACGATTCCAATCACAACGGCGTGCCGCGCGAGGGGTTTTGTGTCGTGCGCGCCGACGGTCAGATTCGCGTTCATCCCACGCGGCGCGTCGAGCCAAGCGAGTGGGAATACGTGCTGGCTCATGCGCTTTTGCATCTGGCGTTCGATCATTTTCACGCCCACAACACGCCCGAATGGAACGCGGCCTGCGATTGCGTCGTGGCGCGTTTTCTGGCCGACATCAAAGTCGGAACCGCGCCCATAGATATTCTGCCGCACTCCCAATTTCCGCCGTTGCCGGCGCGCGAAGAAGAAAGTTTGGCCGCGCGTTTTCGAGAAGGCGGCATCCCGCCTCACCTGGCGCAACTTGGCACTGCGGGCGTTGGAAATCTCGATATGGAATGGTGCGAACCCGTAAAACACGCTTATTACAGGCCGCCGGAGTGGCCGCGCCTGTTTTCCGACGGCTTGCAGCGCGCGGTGTCGAGCGCGGTTCGCGTCGCGGCAGGCCTGGACGGTGATGCTGCCGAGCCAACTCAAGCCGAGAAAGCGCGCGCGTGGTTCATATCGTCTTACCCGCTTCTGGGCGCGCTGGCGGCGGCGTTCAAAATCATCGAGGACGGGCCGCTTTGCAACCGCCTGGGCATCAGCGTGGCCGCGATCAACATGGAAAGCCGCGAGATTTTCTTCGCCCCAGGCGCAGGCCTGAACGAAATGCAATATCGCTTCGTGATGGCGCATGAATTTTTGCACGCCGGTCTGCGCCACGATGTGCGTTGCGGCTCGCGCGACCCGTATTTGTGGAATGTGGCGTGCGATTTCGTCATCAACGACTGGCTCCTCGAAATGAATGTCGGTGAAGTGCCCGCGCTGGGGCTTTTGCACGACCCGCAGTTGCGCGGCCTGTCGGCGGAAGCGATTTACGACCTCATCACCAAAGATTTGCGCCGCTATCGCAAGCTGCAAACCATGCGCGGTTTTGGCAAATCCGACATCCTGGAGGGCGCCGAAGTCGATTTCGCGCGCGTGGGCGAGGGCACGACGCTCGATGCCTGGTATCGCAGCGCGCTGGCGCAGGGTCTGAGTTATCACGAAGGCGACGGGCGCGGCCTGTTGCCGGCGGGTCTGGTCGAGGAGATCGGCGCGCTGCAAATGCCCGCCATTCCCTGGGATGTGGCTCTGGCGCGCTGGTTCGACGAGTATTTTCCGCCGCTCGAAAAAAAACGCACCTACGCGCGCCTGAGTCGGCGCCAGAGCGCGACGCCCGACATTCCGCGTCCCAGCCTGCACACGCCCGACGAACTGCGCGAGTCGCGCACTTTCGGCGTGGTTTTGGACACGTCCGGCTCGATGAGCCGCAGTTTGCTGGGCAAAGCGCTCGGCAGCATCGCCAGTTACGCCCAGGCACGCGATGTTCCAGCCGCGCGCCTCATCTTTTGCGACGCCACCGCTTACGATGAAGGCTACCTCGCGCCCGATGAGATGGCGGGGCGGGTCAAAATCCGTGGTCGAGGTGGCACCATCTTGCAGCCTGGCGTCGATTTGCTGCAAAATGCCGAAGATTTTCCCAAAAACGGGCCGATTCTCATCATCACCGACGCTTTGTGCGAGCATGATCTGCGCGTTTCGCGCGATCACGCGTTTCTGATTCCTTTGGGCGCGCGTCTGCCGTTCAAGCCGCGCGGTGCGGTCTTCGAGTTGTCCTGAAGGGGATGAGAGAGTGAGCGCCGAAGCAAATGAGGAGGCACACTAAGAATCAGTTTGAAAAGTCCTTTTGCGGTTTATAGAGCGGTTTGTAGGGGTGCCGCGAGGCGCGTTTGGAAAGCGTAAGAGTTGATCCAAACGCGCCTCGCGGCACCCCTACAAACCGCTTGACCAACAGCTACCGACTTTTCAAACTGATTCTAAGAGCCTATCTCGATAGACGTTTAAACTTTTTTCGGGAGCGCGAGCATCCTTACTCGCAACCCCGCGAAAGCCTCACGCCTTTGATGCGGCTGAGGCCGCACTGCGAGCATGGATGCTCGCGCTCCCAGCCCCTTTGGATAGGTTCCAAAGACCCTCGGAAATCACAAACCCGCATGACCCTTTCCAGCGACTCCCGCCCCACCAGTGACCCCTTCAACTTGAGCCGCTTTGTCCAAGCGCAGGAGAACGACTACGAGCAGGCGCTCGCGGAAATCCGCAGTGGCCGGAAACGCACGCACTGGATGTGGTTCATCTTTCCGCAGTTCGATGGCTTGGCTTTCAGTTCAACTTCGAAGCACTTCGCGATTAAAAGTCTGGAAGAGGCCAGGGCCTATCTCGCCCATCCGGTGCTGGGCGCCAGGCTGCTGGAGTGCACCCACGCAGTGCTGCGCGTTGAGGGTCGCTCGGCCCAGGAGATCTTCGGCTCGCCCGATGACCTGAAACTGCGCTCGTGCGCGACCCTGTTCGCGCAGGTGTCGCCTTCGGGCTCGGTGTTCGAGCGCCTGCTCGAAAAGCATTTCCAGGGAAGCCCTGACGCCAAAACGCTGGAACTGCTGGGTGTTGGCGCTGGGAGTTAGTCGCAAGAAAATTGGGCGAGGGCCACGGCGCCGCGTTGTCATCCCATCCACAGCAGGCGTGCGGCGGCAAGGCCGGTAAAAATCAGCGCCAGCAACTCGAAAGCGTTCTGCGGGATGAGCGCGATCAAACGCCGCCCCAGAAGCACGCCCGCCACGGCGAAGGGCGCCAGCGTCAGGTCTAAAAGCAAAGAAGACGCATTAATCAATCCCAGGTCGGCGCTAAAGGGCACTTTCAACACGTTGAGCAGCAGAAAATACCACGCGCCGGTGCCGATCATTTCCCATTTGGGCAGTCTCATCGCCAGCAGATAAAGCAGCATGAGCGGCCCCGCCGCATTGGAGAGCATGGTCACAAAACCCGCCGCCAGACCCACAACGGCAGCCAATCCCACGCTGGCCGAGTGCTCCCCCGCGCCTTCGGCGGCTTGCGGCGTTTCCTGCGGCGCCGAGGGACGCAAGCGCTGGCCCAGTTGATAAAGCGTCAGAGCGAGCAGCACGACGCCGAGAAAGAGTTGAACCGCGCGGTCGTCGATGCGGCTCATGGCGCCCGCGCCCACGACGATGCCCAGAGCCGCCCAGGGCACGAGCCGAACCAGATGCGGCCACACCGCGTGGCGGCGATAGAGCGCGACGGCCACGGCATCGGCGCAGATCAAAAGCGGCAGCACCACACCCGTCGAATCGCGCGGCGGCAAAATCAGGGCGAAAATGGCAATCGCCAGAATGCCGATGCCCACCAGGCCCGCTTTGGTCGCTCCAATCAAAAACGAGCCGCCCGCCAGCGCCGCCCACTGCCACCAGGTTAAATCCATCGGCGCCAGTCTATTTCACCTGGGCCGTGTTCACTTGGGCAGCGCTACTGCCAAACTGCCTGTCGATGATCAAACGCGCCATCGCGGGCAACATCTGGGTATTTGGGGCATGGTTGGAAGTAAAAACTACCAGCACGAAGCGCGCCCCGCGCGGAAATTGGGGTGAAACTGGCAGTTCGATGTAAGCCGCGTCGTGGCGGGTCTTGCTCGTCCATCCCGCTTTCGACCACAGCGCCGCGCCAGGAACGTCGCGAATGGCCGCGCCGATAAAGCCCGCGACCTGGGAGTCGGCGCTCGCTTTGGCCGTCGGATCGCGTTTCAAAAGTTCGCGCATCTCGTCGGAGCGCGCGGGTGAAACCCACTGGCGCCGCGCGATTTGAGAAAGCAAACGAGCCGTGGCCGCCGTCGTGAGTTTGTTGCGGTTGTGGTAATTGGGGCCGACAAACTGGCGTTCGCGGCCATAGGGGCCTTCGTTCCACGGTTTTTGATTGACATTAATGCCGCCGAAGCCCAGACCGGCGAAAAAGCGGTTGACGCCGTTGCGTTTTTGCGCCCAGAGCGCGAACTCTGCGGGCGAAAGTTCCGGCCCGCCCGTCGTGCCGGTGAGCATATCGAGCACCAGCGCCGTCGCGTCGTTACTGGAATCGACGATCATGTCGCGCAGAGCGCGGCGCAGTTCGGGCGTGTCGGGCATTTGCCCGCTTTCGAGTTGGTGCTGCGCCGCCGCCAGATAGAACAATTTGACGACGCTCGCCGGATAAATCGGCTCATCGGCGCGATAACCGGCGATGGCGGGCACCACCGGATTTTGCAGATCGATGAGCGTCCAGGCGAACTCGTCGGCTTTGAGTTTTTCGCCCACAAAGCGCGCCAAAATCTGCCGCGTTAGGTCGTCGGCAAAAGGAGAAAGCGAGGTCGGCTGCGGGACGGTCATCGAAGTGGAAGGAGGTCGGGTTTGTTGAGCCAGGGCCGGAAAACACGCGCTGGCGAGGCACGAAATGGCGAACAAAGGGAGTTTGTAGCGGTGCAGGGGCGGAATCATCAGTAACCAGTGTTGCGGATTTGAGGAAGGAACAGAAGAGTCGAAAACCACGAAGTGAGAGTTTGACGCAGGAAAATAAACTATTATATTAATAACCATTGGCCGAACCACACTTCGCGCCGAAACAATTCAAAGAGAGTATGAAGGTCATGCCGTCTCGAAAAAGTGTGTTGCGAAAAATCGTATTTGGGTTGAGTCTTTGCAGTGCTGTTTCGACCTGCGCCTGGGCTGATCCCCTCGCTCCAGCCTCTCCCACGCCAAAGAGTGAAATCCATTCGTCCGCGCCGCGTCCTCTCATTACCCGTTTACAGGCTTTGTCTCCGTCCACTTTTCTCTTGCAATGGAATTCGGGGGTGAGCGCTGGGGGTTTTCGCATTTATCGCGATGGGCAGATCGTGGCCGCGCTCGGCGGGGAAGCGCGCGAGTTCAAAAATTCCGGTCTGACTCCCAATACGGTGTATTCCTACGCGGTGGCAGCCGTTGGGGGCGCGGGGGAAGTTTTGTCGCCGCCGATTTCCGACGCGACGCGCCTTCCCAACGAAACCACGCGCGAAACCCGCGCCGCCTTCGATGTCGTGGTGGTGGGCGCCACGCCAGGCGGCATCGCGGCGGCGCTCAGCGCGGCGCGCCTGGGCGAGAAAGTGGCTTTGGTGAGTCCCTCGCCCTGGCTGGGCGGCATGATGACGGGCGGTCTCACTCGCACCGATTTCGGTTCCATGAAGTCTTCCGGCGGGCTGTTCAAAGAGTTCGCCGACAACGTGCGCCATTATTACGCGACGACTTACGGCCCCGATTCGCCCCAGCTCAAAGCGAGTCGCGACGGTTACTATTTCGAACCGCGCGTCGCCAAGTGGGTGTTTGGGCGTATGCTCGCGGGGCAGCCCAACCTTTCCGTGATGCTCGACCACCATTCGCGCGACGTGAAGAAGCAGGGCAACCGCGTCAGCGCGCTTTATGTGATCGACAGGCCGCGCATGATTCGCAAAACGCTGGGCGCCAAAGTTTTCATCGACGCCACCTACGAAGGCGATCTGGCAGCGCAGTCCGGCGCCGCATATCGCATTGGGCGCGAAGGCAAAGGCGAGTTTGGCGAAGAACACGCCGGAGAACTTTTCTGGGATCCGCTTCAGCGCCGCGTGCAGTTCGGCAGTGGAAAGGGCGACCGTAAGGTGCAGGCGTATAATTACCGCCTTATTCTCACCCAGCGCGCCGACAATCTCACCCCGTTTCCCGCTCCCAAATCCTACGACCGCAACCGTTATCTGACGCTGCTTCCCGACATCGCAAGTGGCCGCATCAAAAGTCTGGAGCAGGTGATGAGCATTTTGCCCCTCCCCGCAGGGAAGTTCGATGCCAACAACCATCCGTTGGGCAATCCTTCCACCGACCTGATCGGCGGCAGCGATTCCTATCCCGAAGCCGATCTCTGGGAGCGCGAAGCTCTGGCGCAGGCTCACCGCGACCATATTCTGGGACTGCTCTACTTTGTGCAAAACGATCCCGACGTGCCGCTCTCTTTCCGGCAGGAAGCGGGGCGCTGGGGCTTTGCGAGCGATGAGTTCGTCGATAACAACCACTTTCCAACTCAGCTTTATGTGCGCGAAGGCCGCCGCATCGTGGGCCGCGCGACTTTTACCGAAAACGATGCGCGCTCGCTCGTGCCGGAGCGCCGTCCCAATTTTCACCCCGACAGCATTGCCGTTGCCGATTATCCCATCGACTCCCACGCCACCTCGCCCGAAAAAAACGGCCTGCTGGAAGGCTTTTTTTATCTGCCAGGAAACCAGACTCAGCCGTCACAGGTGCCTTTTGGCACCATGATTCCCCTGGGCATCGAAGGCGTGGTGGTGAGCGTTTGCGTGTCGTCTTCGCACATCGGCTACGGCACTTTGCGGATGGAGCCGGTTTTTATGTCGCTTGGAACGGCGGCGGGCGTGGCGGCTCATCTCGCGGTGAAGGAAAATCTCGCGCCTTCGCGCCTTGACATCGAGGCAATACAAAGGCAGTTGCTCCGGCAAGGTCAGGTGATTTGCGTGTTCACCGATGTGCCTTTGGAGCACCCGCACTGGGCGGCGCTTCAATACTTTGGCACCAAAGGGTTTTTCCCTGAATACGAGGCTCGACCGGACGCCGCCATTACGCGCGCGCAGGCCCTGGAGTGGGGGTGGAAATGGCTGCAAACCCAAAAACCGGAGCTGCGGCCCGCCATCGACGACGCGAGTGCTTTTTCCGATCTGCGGCCCGACCACGCCGCTTTCATCGCGGCGCACTCGCTGCGGCACTGGAAAATTCTCGCGGCGTCCCCCGAACTGCGCCCCAATGATCCGCTCACCTCATCCGAGGCCAGAGAGTGGCTCTTCAACGCTCTGAAACTGCTGGGGCGGCGCCATTCGTCTGCCGCTTCGCCCCGCAAAAGCGGCGCTTCGATGACGCGGGCGCAGTGGTGCCAGTGGCTCTACGACGCCCAGAGCAATGTTCACCCTTCAAACTGACTCTCAAAGAGCGTCCGGCCAGACCCGCGCCCCGATAGAGGGCGATTTGATCTGCCGCCCATTCGCCAAGAGCCTATTGGGAATAAGATCGCGGGGAACAGCTTGTAGGCTGGCTTTTGCGTGTTTCCTCGTAGCCCACTCAGGGCGAGGAACTGAAAGTTCTTGACGAACAAATATGGAGTTGAAGGCGTCTTTGACCTCCACAATCCGAGCGAAGGAAAGGACAAATGAACACCTTGAACACGTTTCAAACCCAGGGGGACAACCCCTTTATCTTTAGTGGGGAAAAGCCGTCGAACGAAGAAGCAGGAAAGCATCAGGCGCAAACGGAGTCGCAGTGGCGCCGCGTGCTGGGTGTGATTCTGGTCGATGGCGAGATGCGTTATCTCGTGGAACGAGGCGAATAGAGCCTCGACAAAAACCAAAAGCCGCGCATTGCGAAGTGCGCGGCTTTTTCCATGGCTTTTCGCCCATCATCGAATCGCCTTGTCCCGATGTGAGTCACCTGACGATGAGGTGGAACAAGGGCGCCGAGATTTTAACGCTTGGGGACGACCCTTTGAACTCCGCCCATCAGGTTCTCATAACTATTGGCGGGGTTTGCAGGAATATTGCCCGCCGCCAGCATGTTGAAACTCAGCATGGCGGTGCAATCGGCATGGGGATTGTCAAGACACGCCTTGAGGAAATAGGTGGGATAAATGACCCAGCCACAGTCTTGAGAAGCGACACAATATAAATCTTGTCCGTCCTGTTGAAGACACGTCCATTCCCAGCCAAATTTCCTGACGATTTGATCTCCCCACACGGCACCCAGGCCCAATGCGACATCAACACTGTCGGGCAAAGCCGGTTTGCGACTGAACAATGACTTTCGTGGCGCGAAGCCGCCGGTTTGCCATTTATCCACGAAAGCATCGACCAGTTGAACAATAGATTCCGCACTGGCTTCAGGGGCATTGACACCCAGATTCTTGAGAGCCCGCGACGAACGCGTCTCAAACTCTGCTTTTTCTTCGTCGGTGAGTGGACGTTCTTGGATATTGCCCATAACTCTCCATTCTACTAACTCAGTTTCCATCTGTGCGACGCCGTGCGCTTCGACACAGCGACGTTGTTGTTCTGCTTGCGCGCGGCGTTTCGGAAAGTGAAACTTGAAGATAATGATAAGCGAACTCCAACGACATCTCGAACGACTTACTTCTTGGCTCGGTTCGTCCCAACAGCCGCTTTCGTGGTCGCGCATTTTGATTGCTGAGGATACTGACATCACACATGGTGAGGTTAGCCTCGTTCCTCGTTCTGCGCTTGTAACACCAGATGAATATACGGCACTATTTGAAAAACATCTAAATGCTGGTCACTCGTGGATAAACATGAACGCTGCGAGCGTGATAGAAGATTTTTTATTGGTTATCGTTGGTTTGCCGACATATTCCAACGCAGTGCCAAGAGAAAAAGTCTCAGTAAATTTGTCGGGGCCAAGCGAACACACGCTCAACGATCTCAAAATCACTGATTGAAAGCGACCGACAAGCAGCACAACAAGGCGCAGCACCCGACCTTCTACAGCCTGCGCTTCGTTCCGCTCGTTCCTCGCTCCACTGCGCTTCGGCTTCCGGTTGCGGGTGAGATTAAACGTTAAGCCGCACATCTCAATCTCAAATAACCGGCGTCATCAGGGTGTATTGAAACTCCACGCTCAGCCCAGTCCCATCGTATTGAAGGCGAATCACTTGGTGCTCCAGCGAAAATCGGCGATAACGGCGCGGTGATCGGAGTTCTGGGTTTGATGCGCTCTCACACTTCGCGGCTGCAACGCCTCGCTGGCCCAGATTTGGTCGATGCGTAGTGCGGGGAAATCGTTGATGATGGTATTGCCCCAGCCTCGGCCCGCGCGGGAGAAGCTGTCGCGCAGGCGGGGGCGCAGGGCACCGAAAATCGCATCGCCCTGAGGAGCGTTGAAGTCTCCGCCCACGATGAGGGCGCGCTCATCGGGAACCGCGCCCAACTGCTCCCTGATGGCACCCATCTGGTCGCGCTGAAGTTGACGGTTATGAGGATAAGCCTCCCAACACGATGGTGACCACAAGTCGATGCGAAACGGCGGCGTCATGAGGCGCAGACTCAGCACTTCCGCCTCCTGGCCCTGCGGTAATTGAAGGCGCGCCTGGACAAAGTAGTTGCGTAGGGCCGACGAGAGCGGGCGCGGGGTCAGCCTGCCGCGAGCGAGGATGGAACCATCGACGCCCCAGAGGAAATCACCCTCTTTTCCAAACAGCCTGCGCGCCAGTCGCTCGACATCGGCGCGCGACGGAGATTCCTGAAGCAGCACCACGTCGGGTTTCCACTTCGCCACTTCTGCCGCCGCCAAAGGATCGCCGGCACTGCAATTGAGCGAAACCACGCGCAGGTTGCGCGCTTCATCTCGAGACGGTGGAGGCAGGAGCGCGCGCAGGAGGCTGCGGGGTTCATCGGCGAAAATCAACAGAAACCCCAGCCACATCGCTCCCACCCACTTGGCCTGGCGCGCAAGGCTGCGATTCCAGCCCCAAGCGGTCAGCAGCAGTCCAAGCACAAACCAGCACCCGACCGGAAAAATCGTGACCGCAGCGAAGGCATCGGGCCGCCGCCAGTAGCAAAGCGTCAGGCCCAGGCAAAGCAGCGCCGAAACACCCGTCATGGCTCTGGACACCCGTTGCGGAGGCGTCTGGGGAGCGGCAGGCAGCTCGCCGCGATGGGAACGAACGCTCTTTTGTGGCATCGTAATCTCAACTCTGGCAGTGTGACAGGAGCGGGCGTCTATCCAAAGCGAGGTTTTCGGCTGACTCAGGGCCATCGCATCAGAAATTGATTCACCGCCCTACGCAGAGGCGCAAAGAAAAAAGCGGGGAAGCTCTGCCTTGGCCCCCAAGCCTCGCTTTTCACTCTCGTTTTTTACCTTTGCGCCTCTGCGTAGGGCGGTGAATAATTCCTGATGAGATGGCCCTGTCGGCTGACGTCACCGCGCCATTCCAAACGGGATACCATGAAGACTTTGCGCGCTGTCTCTTCTCGAAAGCACATGGCGATTAAGCTGTTATGGTTCGCATTGAGCGTCTACGCGAGCGTATTTCTCGTTCTCGCTTTGATGCAGCGCACTTTCATGTATCATCCCACTCGCGGGCAGGAAAGCGAATTTCTCGCGCTCGCCCCGCAGCACAAAGTGCAGCCGTGGCGCGATGCACAGGGCGCACTTATTGGCTGGAAACGCGAAGCGCCAGAACCCGCGCAAAACCGTATGCTCCTTTTGCACGGCAACGGCGGGCACGCTCTCACGCGCACCTATTTCATGGACGGACTTGGGGCGCAGCGCGATGGAAAAGAGTGGGACTTTTACTGCCTGGAATATCCTGGCTATGGCTGGCGAGAAGGCCAGGCGAACCAGAGCGAAATCGTGGCGGCGGCGAACGCGGCCTTGAACCAACTGCTGAAAAACGACCCGCGACCACTTTATATCGCCGGCGAATCGCTGGGGACTGGCGTGGCGTGCCTGCTGGCGGCCCAGCATCCCCGCGACGTGCGCGGTTTGTTCCTGGTCACGCCTTACACCAGCACCGCCGATGTCGCGGCCAGTCGCTTTCCGATGTTTCCGGTTCGCCTCGTTTTGCAAGACAAATATGAAGCGGCGGCGGCCCTGAAAAAATACTCGGGCCGCGTCGCGGTGTTGCTGGCCGGCAAAGATGACATTGTGCCGACTCGGTTTGGCCAGGCGCTTTTCGAGGGCTACGGTGGCCCGAAGAAGTTGTGGATTCAGCACGACGCCGGACACAACACGCTCGACATCGATCCGCGCGCGGCGTGGTGGAGAGAAGTCGCGGAGTTCCTATTGCGGCACTGATTTTTCATGGCGCGCGATTCCACCGTCTGGCTTGAACCTTAGGTTGTCGAAGAACAGCACCTCAACGGCAACTGGAGCATTGAAAAATTCAATCAAGCTCCTCGCTTGCGCGTGTATTGGGCTTCAGGCAGAGTTTGCGGCCCAATGGCCGCTTTCACCTCTCAAGAAGGCCAACCAGCTTAAAGCGGTTCTCGAATGAAATGACAGGTTCGTAGGGACATGGCCTGCCATGTCCTTGTGGTGCTTCTTACTCCCTCGAAGGACATAGCCTGCCACTTAATGTGTGACTCTTGGGGAGTGTGAGAGTCTACGATGATGGCTTGTGTGCCAGGATGTTCCAAGGTGTTCCAGGATGTGCCAGGAGGCTGAAGCCTCGGCAACCAAACCAAGGCCACCTGCGTGGCCTATGGATGAGGTGTAGCCTGCGAAGGCAGGCTTGGTTTGCTTGCCGAGGCTTCAGCCTCCTGGCACACAAGCTTTCTGGCTCTTCAGCCATTGAAAAATAAGTCACACATTAGGTGGCAGGCCATGTCCCTACCAACGAGCGTGGATCAACTCAAACGAGAACCGCTTTAAAATGCGAACACTTTGTCTCGAGCCGTGGGGCCAAAGGAAGACCCCAGAAGAGGCAGGCCGAGCGATTCCGCTACCTGCCGAGCATACGCCGGTGGTTCGGGATGAGCGGGCGTGTAAGTTACATCGACCTCACCCAGCATCTTCCCCATTTTCTCCTGCTCCGCCAGACCAGCGGAATAGTTGGGAGTCAGGTGCCACGAGTCGCCCTTGATCCCATAGCCGGTTCCTACTTTAACCTCCGGCAAGTCTTTGACGCGATCCAGACAGGTGATTACCAGGCCATCGATCCGACCGCTGACCTCAATAGCGTAACGGAGCAAAGAAAGGTCGAGCCATCCGGCTCGAAATGGGCCTTGCCACTCATTGGTTGGGTTGTGCGGTTCGGGCAGGGCCAGAGTCACCCCTTCATCTTCGCTTGGAAAGGGGCCGGTGCCGTGACGAGTTCCGTAGGCGCGAGTCAATCCCAGCACGGTGGTTTGAATGCTGCACCGCGTTTCCTTGATGAGTTGCAGCGCGTTGGCGGGCGTGGTGTTCGACCAGGTCGTGTGGGGATGAAAGCCCCATCTTTCGTCGAGGAGCACTCCCTGCGCGCCTTCAAACACCGTCGCTCCCGATTTCCTCATCCTCGCGGCCAGGAAATCGGGCGGCGCGAGTTTGAAGCGTTCGGCGATGGCCGCAAAGACATCGTGGGCCGCTTCCATCTCGTCCTCACTCTCCATCTGGCTTAGCAGAGCGTGAATTTTCCGTCTCGCCGCACCCGTCTGGGCAGCCAACGGTGCCATCAACCCTTCCAACTGGCGCCGCTTGAGATCGCGGTGCCAGCGCAGCTTGCATCCCAGCAACCCTTGGTTGCTCAGGTCGCTATAACGCAGGACATCCGGCTCGAAATCGAGAGCATCCGCCGCCGTTTCGCCAATGCCCAGGCCACACGATCCATGCCTGCCTTCCCCGCGCGATAATTCCCTGAGTTGGTTGAAAATCATGTGGTAGGGCGTGGTCACCAATGCTCTGGCATCGACAAACATTCGCTCCGCCGCATCCTTAACGCCCAGTTCTTGGAGCGCCAATTCCTCGTAATGCAAAGCGAGCGAGTTCTTGGGTGCCGCTGCCGAACTGATGAAAGATGTCCTCGCTTCGTCAATGCACCGCTGCTGGTGCGCAAGCGAGCGGATTGACCCAAAAGCATAACAAATGCCGTGTGCACCGCGCCCTCCTTTAATGAAGCTTTGGAAGCCTTCCACCAGGGTGCCGCTGCCGAGCGATGAAAGATGTGGCAGCCCGTCTCAAAGTTCGTCAATCACTGGATTTGGCCTGGGCACCGCCGTTGCTGACGGCGCACCACCAGATCCGCGCCGCCACCATCCCCGCGACCAGGGCATCGGTGATCGAACCTTTTGGCCAAAAGTGAGACCAGCGATTTGCCGTGTGCATCAATGCCCGCGCTGTCGAAAGAGGCGGCCATCGCCGAAACCGTGCGTCGCTCACCAATTCAGCGACATCAAGGATCATGCTCGCGCTGAGAGGAACGATGTCTCCAGTTCAATCCTGGATTTGATCACCAGACGCTGCGCGGTTGGAACATCAGGATGTCCAGGCGCGCCGCCACCATCCCCGCACGGGCGATGCCGAACCGTTGGCCACAGACGCTGCGCGGGGAACCAGGGATCGGCATGATTGCCAAATGGCCGCACTGCGAAACCAGGACGAATGTCGTCGAGGCTCTCGCCCGACATCACCGAAATCATGCCCGCCATGAGAGGAACGATGTCCTGCCAGTTCTCCTGCTTGATCACCCGCTCGGCGGGCAGAACCGATGTCCAGGCGCGCTGCACATTGGGATCGGCGTAGTTGCTGGTGCCGCCAGGACGAATCACGAAAACGTGAAACTTCCGCGAAGCCTGTGCGACCGCTTCTTTGAGCGACACGTCTTTCTGGATTGGCACGCCGAGATAGGTTTTGACCAAATCGCGCCGCACCTTGCCATAGGGCGCTTCGTCGCCGATGAGGAAGAGAAATCCCTTTTCGCCGCGCTTCTCGAAGGCATCGGTATCGACTTGATTGCCGGCAAACCACAGCGCCATTTCATACGATTCCCTGTTCTGGCCGCCGCCCGCGCCTTCCAGAAAAATGTTGGCAAGGTGAGCCTCGGCGAGCTTGTCGTCCGCCTCGAACTCGCCCACCTGAACCGGCACGCGGTCGCTGGTCGCGTCGCCGATGGCGGCGAAACAGATCTGCGGGTCGGTGACGACTTTGCCGTCCACGATGAGCCTCATCAGCTTATTGAGGTCTTGAATCAGCAAGCTGGGAATTTGGCTCATGCTGCCGGTGACATCGAGCCAGACCATGATGGGAGTCGCCGGCGGCTTGCCCGCGACATCGCGCGACTCGCGTCGCGGCTTCCTGGTGACATCCAGGCTTTTGTGCAGCAGCGCGGCTTTGCCCGCTCGCGCCGCGAGGTCGTGAGTAAACGCGGTGGCGCCGCTGCGGGCGCGCATATTGGCGCGGGCCGCGCTGGCCGAAGTATTGAAAATTCCTGCACCCATGATAGAGTCCTTTCCCATTTCGGGAATGCACCGCGCAAGAGCGGTGCGGGTCGTGTTGGCTCAGGGGATGAGCATTGGGGAGTAGATGCGCCGGCCCAGCAAAGCGCCGAACTGGTTGTGAAACGCTTCGGCATCCTGCGGGCGGCGCGACGCGATGGGGTCGAGACAGCTCAGCAGCGCTTCTCCCAGAGCAGCGGGCACCGCAGACGGAATCCAGCGTTTGCCTGGATCACCGCCGAGCATATCAATCGCGGTGGCTGCCGCCATAAACAAATCCGTCGCGGGCAGCGCCGCCTCTTTGCGAAAGATTTCCGGCGGATAGAAAGCCTTGTAAGCGGGATTAATGGCCGGAACGTGTTCTTCTTCGATTTTAGCCGCACACGTCCAGTCCAGCAGCACCAGACCGTGCGCTTCGGGAAAGACCAGCACATGGTCGGGGGTGACTCCGCCATGAACAGTGCCCTTCAGATGCGCCATCCAAATCGTCAGGAGCAGGCGCCTGAAAATCCACCACACGTGTTTCGGCTCGATGCCACACGGATATTTGTCGCGGCGCAGCGTTTCCGCCGTGAGGCAGCGTCCCTGCGGCACGCTCAGGACGTTGGCGCGGTGTTTGGCTCCGCTCTCGTCCAGAAGAGAAAAAGACGTGAGAGGGCAGGGCACATAAGCGCGCTGCGTCGCCAGGAAATCCTCCGCGTCGGGATCGGGATCGGTCTGCTGAAACCCTTTCAAAACCCGATACTCCCGCTCCAGTAAGTCGTTGTCCCCCGCGCTGCGGGCGATTTTCACGAAGACGGCGCGCTGCGAATCGTCTTCGCCCTCGTACTCGGCGCGGTGAACACCCGCGAAAGTGCCTTCGACAATGAGGCCGGTGAGTTTCAGCGCCCGCCCGCGCACCACGAGCTCGACCGGTGTGTAAGGCGGACTTGGAGCGCGATAGGGCTGAAAATCGCCGTAAGTGCCATTTTCGATTTTCAGACGGGCGATGCCCTCCCAAATCCCCAGCGACTGAAACAACTGCGTCGCCAGAGCTTTGTCTGCGGGCGCCGCCAGATCGGGATGACAGGCCCGCGTCAGCCCGCGCTGCACCGACTTCAGCGCCGCGAGCTTTTCCGGTGTTTGGCCCGCCAAAAGTCCAAAGACTTCTTCGGGACATGCCGCGCCTTCTAATCGCGGCGCTATCGCTTCCAGGGTTGAGCGGGTCACCAGCATTGGTTCCTCCTTCACACCGGCGAAATGATTGAGTTCGCGTGAAATGAACACTAACTCCGGCGTTGGTGTTAATTTTACACTTACTCCATCGCTTGTCAAGGGCGGGAGGAAAATTTGGGGCGGTTAAGTCAGAAAAAAGTCACCTGGCTGTTTTTGAAGAGGTAGAGCGTCGCCGGTCGATGCGCGCCGCCGGAACGCTCGTCGGTGGGTTCGAGAAGGCCCAGGGAGAGGATTTTCTTGCGGAAATTGCGCTTGTCGAGCGGGCGGTCGAGAATGATCTCATACACCTTTTGAAGCTGGGTGAGCGGAAATGCTCTGGGCAGCAGCGCGTAGGCGATGGTGCTGTATTCCAGCTTGGCGCGCAGCCGGCCCAGGGCGAGGTCTAAAATTTGGCGGTGGTCGAAGGCCAGAGGAGGCAGATCATGCAGAGAAAACCACTGCGCTTCGGCGGCATCGGTCGCGGCGGTGAGTTCGCGCAGGTTCTCGGCGGCGACCAGGGCGAAGTAAGCCACGGTGATTACGCGGCCGCGCGGATCGCGCTCCGGCTCGCCAAAGGTGTAAAGCTGCTCCAGATAGACGCCATCGGCTCCGACTTCCTCGTTCAATTCGCGCTTCACGGCGTCTTCGAGAGATTCGTCGAGACGCACGAAGCCGCCAGGAATCGCCCAGGAGCCTTTGAACGGTTCGATGCCCCTTTTGATGAGGGCAACTTGCAACTGTTCCTGCCGAATGGTGAAGACAATCGCATCGACAGTCACGGCTGGATAGGTGTAACTTTCTTCGGTTGGGGACATAGCATTGACTTAAGCCAAATCAGGCGCGAATGGAGCCATTGTTCTTGAGCCCAATTCTCAACTTACTTCGGGGTCAGGGGGACGTCTTGAGGTGCCGGTTGAAAAACTCCTGAACGGCAGCGAAGGTTTGCGCCAACAGCCTCGGCTCCGTGTAGCCATGACCCGCTTCGGGAAAAACAATCAACCTCGACTCGACACCTGCAGCGCGCAGCGCGCGGTGCAGACGCTGAGACTGGTCGAGCGGAACCAGGGTGTCCCTGCCGCCATGAAAAATCAGGAAAGGCACCGTTTTCTTGTCGATGTGCGTGATGGGCGAAGCCAGACGGTAGTTGTCGGCAGCCTGGGGCAGGGGCCCCAGAAACTGTTGCACGATCCCCGCTCCTGGAGATTTCGCGGCAGCCATCCTCCTCTGGTTGGCGGGGTCCAAAGCCGGTGTGAAGTCGGTTGGGCCATAAAGATCGACAACGCACTGGACACGGCTGGAGTAGCGCGCCAGGGCCGCATCGCTGTTGTCGCGCGTGTCGGTCGTGCCCAGCAAAGCCGCCAGATGCCCGCCGGCAGAAGCGCCCAGGGCACCGATGCGGCGCGGATCCACGCCGTATTCGCGGGCGTGAGCGCGCACCCAGCGCACCGCTCGCTGCACGTCGTCAAGTTGAGCCGGAAAGCGGTTCCTGCCGTTTCGCAGCAGCCGGTAATTGATGGAGAAGCCCACATAACCCTGACGCGCCAGGGCCGCCGCCGCAAAGCCCAGGTCGTGCTTGGAACCGCTGCTCCAACTGCCGCCATGCACGAAGATGATGGCGGGGCGCGTGAGGGCGGGATTGGCACCGTAAACATCGAGCAGGAGTTTTTGGCCACCGGCTTCGCCATAGACGACGTTGCGAATGACTGGATTGGGCCGCACTTGCGCCTCGGCTCGTGAGGTGCCTTGCCACGAGAACGGGCTAAAAGCCAGACAGCACAGCCACAATGACAAAAGCGAACAGGTTTTTTCATCATAAGGATTGATCTCTGCCGGATGTTCTCAACGCGAGGAATCACACGCCGGCTGGTGAGGAAGAAGTGTTCCAACACACGATTGGGTGCCTTGAGGGGTTGCCTCCAGCGATTGAGACTCAAACCCAGCCGTGAGGCGGTGTCACTCCACGCGAAGGCTGCAAGGCAGGGGCGCGGATTTCACGTAGGAGTTGCGCCCCTGCCTCCTCTTTCTGTCTCTTTTTGTCCAGAGTCGGGTGAGCTTCATCACAATTGCGCGCGGAGCGATCAAGGCGGAAACCGATGAACGTAAAGACGATAAACATCGTCTCTCCATCGATCAACTCTCGCTAAATTAAGAGCCTGCCAGAGCAGGTGTCGCAGAGTTTTCTCGCTGCGACGCTTCCTGGCTGGCTCTTCTGTTATGTTTTCGCCGCCGCAAGTCACTTACGCAAGTGACTTGCTCGCCCATTTGTGGCACGCGGACGAAGAACTTCGGGTAGGTCGCAGGGGCAATAAAAAAGGACGGCAAAGAAGGACAATGCAGAAACTTAGTAAGTCACTTCGCCCATTTGGTCTGGCGCTCGCGCTGGGAACCGGTGTGGGCATTGGGCAGGGATTAGTTCAGAACGCGCACTCGTGGCCCTTGGCGCTGCCTCTGGCGTGGGCGCAGGACGCGCGCTTTATCGACGCGCCGTCGATGAGCAGCGAAGAGCAGAACATCATCCGCGTGGCGCGGCAGGTATCGCCCGCCGTTGTCACCGTCAGCCGCAACGGCGGCATGGGATCGGGCGTGCTCATCCGCTCCGACGGCGTGCTCTTGACCAACGCCCATGTTGTAGGTGGGGCTCAACAAGTGCGCGTCGAACTGGCTGATGGGCGCCGGCTGGTGGGCCGCGTTTTGGGCCGCGACGCGAGCGCCGATGTTGCGGTTGTCAAGATAGCCGGCGGCAGTTTTCCTCGGGCACCTCTGGGTGATTCCGATCAGTTGCAAGCGGGGCAGGCCAGCATCGCCATCGGCAACCCGCTCGGCCTTGACCGCAGCGTCACGACAGGCGTGGTCTCCGCCATCAATCGCAGCGGGTTCGAGATGGACGGCTTGATTCAAACCGATGCCGCGATCAACCCTGGCAACTCGGGCGGGCCGCTGCTCGACTCGCGGGGCCGCGTCATCGGCATCAACACCGCCGTGCTGCGCGGCAATGGCGCCAGCGGTTTGGGTTTCGCCATTCCGATTAACCTGGCCAGCAGCATCGCGCAGCAGCTGCTCGAAACGGGGCGGGTGCAACGCGTTCAACTGGGCATCAGCTACAGCGATGTCGAGCCGGAAACCGCGCAGCAGTTCGATATGCCGGTGCGTCAGGGCGTCGTGGTTCAGGATGTTCAGGCCGGCTCACCGGCGGCGCAGGCGGGAGTTCGCGCGCAGGACATCATCACGCGCGCTGATGAGACGCCGGTCAATCGAGGCAGCGACCTGCGCCGTGTGCTGCGCGCTCGCCGTCCTGGTGATGTGTTGTCACTTGGGCTGCGACGCGGCGGTCGCACCGCCCAGGTGACCGTCCGTTTGACCTCAGCGCCTGCTCAGGCAACGGCACACTCAATGCGTTGAGCGAGTCGTTGCCAGCATCGAAAAGTTCCAGGGCGAACCCAACCAGCACAGAATATGAGGGCGAGAATGGAACCTTTTGGGCTGCCCAGAGACTAAAAGAGGGCATCGCCACGTCCACTTGATTTGATATTGAACGCTTTTGTTTCAAACGTCGCATGGAGCGAGATGGTTTTGTGGCGCGATCAAGCAATTTTGGTGTTACGCAGTTGAAAACTTGGGTGAGGCGGGGCTTGCACCCTCTTCCAAGTTTTCAACTGCGTAACACCTCCAATTATTTTAGGAATTATTTTATGACTTTTCGTTTTCCCAACACCGCTGCGCGCAGGGTGCAAACCGGCGTGGTTTCCCTGGCTCTGGGCGCCCTTTCGATGTCTTGTGTGCAGGCTCAGCCCGAAGTTTCCGGCCCACCGCCCCAAGCCAAAGGCTGGAAGGTCGAAACCGTTGCCCAGGGCGCGGTGCGTCCCTGGGGCATAGTCTGGTTGCCCAATGGACAAATGCTCGTCACCTCGAAAGACGGCACCCTCCACCGCGTCAACGGACGGGTTTTCGAAGAAATCGAACTGGTTGGAATGCCCCAGGTCTTCACCGGCGGACAGGGCGGTCTGTTCGATATCGCGCTGCATCCCAAATTCGCCGCCAACAAATGGGTTTACCTCACGCTTTCCACCGGCACGGGCCGCGCCAATCGCACCACGCTGGTGCGTGGCGTGTATGACGGCGAGCGGGTCAAAGACATTCAAACCTTGTTCCAGGTGGGCCTCGAGAAAAGCGGCGGCGCTCATTTCGGTTCGCGTTTGCTGTGGCTGCCCGACGGCACGTTGCTGATGAGCATCGGCGATGGCGGCAATCCTCCCACGCGCATCGGGGGCGTTCTGGCGCGCGAGCAGGCGCAAAACGTAGCTTCGCACCAGGGCTCGATGTTGCGCCTCGACGAAAACGGCAAAGCCGCGCCCAACAACCCTTTTTCCAGAATAGAAGGGGCGCTTCCTGAACTGTGGAGCATCGGCCATCGCAACATTCAGGGCCTGATCCGCGACCCGCAAGGGCGCATCTGGGCGACCGAACACGGGCCGCGCGGCGGCGATGAGTTGAATTTGCTCCAGGCAGGCAAAAATTACGGCTGGCCGGTGGTCTCGCTGGGTGGCGATTATCGCACTGGCGAACCGGTGGGCCTCAAAACCAAAGCCGGAATGGTTGATCCCCTGGTCGCCTGGACGCCTTCGCCTGGCGCGAGCGGTCTGGCCTACTACACCGGCGACAAGTTTCCGCAGTGGAGGGGCAATCTGTTCAGTGGCGGTCTGGCTACGCGCGATGTGCGCCGCGTGGTTCTGGATGCCAACGGCAAGGTCGTGAACCAGGAACGTCTGCCCATCGGGCGCCGCGTGCGCGACGTGCGTCAGGGGCCCGATGGTCATCTGTATCTTTTGACCGACGAACAGGACGGCGAACTTTTGCGCCTCGTGCCGCAAGCGGTTCGATAGGGATGCTTCGCAAGAAGAGCTAAAGCGTATTCATCGCCGCTTAAAGCGGTTCCGTTTCAGGGTGAAACGCCCCTTTGAGAAGGTTCACACCGCTGCAGGCTCAAAACAACGGCCCGCATCCAAAAACGGGTGCGGGCCTCTTGACGACATATCCCTTCATGCCGGTGGTGGCGATGCCTTCGATAAATGTTTGGGGCGATTTGGCTTTCCAACTTTGCTGCGTGAAAGTCTTGTTGGTCACGAACCAGTAGTTGGTCGTGCCGAGATGTCCGACGAATAAGTGATCTCCAAAGGCACTGTCTCCAGTGCGGATTTCTCACCAACCGTTCGCGACGCTTTCCGTCACCGTGATCGTCGTCGCAGGCGAAACAAACTCGGCTTCGCTGTGACCCGCCGAATTCCACGCGTTGAAGGCGCCTTCGCTGCGCGTGCCGCCGCCAGGATTGGTTGCCTGATTAGCATAATAGGTGCGATTCGGGCCAGGAATCACGCTTGAGGGACAGCGCAACACCTGCTCGCTCTTGTTGAACCTCGGCGCTGAGCCCCGTTTAACGTTAAACACGGCCTGAATATACCCACCTGCGTTCCGTTTCAAACATCCTTGATCAAAAACTCCCCGTTTAAGGCGAAATTCTCCTCGTCCTTCGGGAATCAAGTGGATCGGTCATTAGACCTAACCGGCTTTCATGCGCGTATTCGCCACATGAAGTGCCCGCATCAACCGGTTTTCTTTTTTATGTCTTCTTCCTTACACCGCACTCTCTGGCATGGCGCCGACTACAACCCCGAACAATGGCTCGAAACTCCCCAAATTTGGGAAGACGACCTCCGCCTGATGAACGCGGCTCATCTGAGCAGCGCGACCATTGGTATTTTCTCGTGGACGATGCTGGAACCGCGCGAAGGCGAGTTCGATTTCGGCTGGATGGAGCGGATTTTCGAAAAGCTGGCGCACAACGGCCAGAAAATCGTGCTCGCGACGCCTTCGGGCGCCAAACCGCACTGGATGGCGCGCAAATACCCCGAAATTCGCCGCGTGGTGCCGGAGCGCGGGCGCCAGGCGCAGCAGGCGCGTCACAATCACTGCCCGACTTCGCCAGTTTACCGCGCCAAAGTCGCGCGGATTAACGGCGAACTGGCGCGGCGCTTTGGCAAACACGAAGCGCTGCTCGCGTGGCACCTTTCCAACGAATATAGCGGCGAGTGCAGTTGCGATTTGTGCTTTGGCGCTTTCCGCGACTGGCTTCGCGCGCGCTACGATGGTGACTTGGACAAGCTGAACCGTTTGTATTGGAGCCGTTTCTGGAGCCATTCCTACTCCGATTGGGACGAAATCGACTTCATCGACAAGGGCGTTCATGCGCTGGGATTGGATTGGCGCCGTTTCGTGACGCACCAGACCACCGATTTCATGCTGAACGAACTCGCGGCGCTGCGGCCCTACTCCGAGGCGCCCGCCACCACCAACATGATGGGCGATTTCACCGGCCTCGATTACGCGGCGATGGCGCCGCACCTCGATTTCATTTCCTGGGACGCTTATCCGCAGTGGGGCAAAGGCGGAATGGGTGATGACGATATCCAAACCGCGTGTTGGAGCGCTTTTCATCACGACTTTTTCCGCGCGCTCAAACGCCAGCCGTTTTGGTTGATGGAATGCTCGCCAGGCCAGACCAACTGGCGCGACGTGTCCAAACTCAAAGCGCCTGGCATCCACCGCTTGAGCGCCTGGCAGACCGTTGCTCACGGCGGCGATGCGGTGATGTATTTCCAGTGGCGCCAGAGTCGAGGTTCGAGCGAAAAGTTTCATGCGGCTGTTGTGTCGCATGAGAGCAGCGAAAACACCCGAATGTTCGGCGAAATCGCGCAACTGGGCGCCGAACTGGAATCTCTGGGGGAACTCGCCGGTTCGCAAACCGAGGCGCCGATTGCGCTCGTTTACGATTTTGAGAACCTGTGGGCCATCGCCAATGAACAGGGGCCGCGCAACACGAACAAAAACACTCAGGAAACCGCGCTCGATTTTTATGCGCCGTTGTGGAAAGGCGGCTACGGCGTTGACGTGGTGGATTCCACCGTCGATTTTTCGCCCTACAAACTGGTTGTCGCGCCCATGCTTTATATGCTGAAGCCTGGGGTTGCCGAGCGGCTCACCGAATGGGTGCGAGCGGGCGGAACCTTGGTCACGACGTATTGGAGCGGTCTGGCCGACGAAAACGACCTCTGCTTTCTCGGCGGATTTCCTGGCCCGCTCCGCGAAGTGTTGGGAATTTGGGTCGAGGAAACCGATACGCTCCACGCGCATCAATCCAATCGCATTTGTGTCGAGGCGCCGAAATTAGAGTTGCAGGGCGAATTCGAGGCGCGCGACTACTGCGACTTGATTCATCCCGAAAGCGCGCGCGTTCTGGCGACTTACGGGTGCGACTTTTACGCGGGCCGCGCCGCGCTGACGGTCAACGATTTCGGCGCGGGACAGGCGTATTACATCGCCTCGCGCAACGAATCGAGCTTCCAGAGCCAATTTTTAACGGCTCTGGTGCATAAACTGGGCTTGAAACCCGCGATAGAGGCCGAGTTGCCCGCCGGAGTCGTGGCGCAAAAGCGGGTCGGGCAGGGGCGGGAATGGGTCTGGGTGCTCAATTTCTCCGGCCATACGCAAAGCTGGACGGCGCGCGAAGCCGGTTTCGAGAAATATGAAAATGGAGAGTGGCACGCTCTCCAATGCGGCCAGCAACACACTCTGCCACCGAGCGGCATGGCCATTTTGCGACGAACCAAATGAATCCCATCGTATCCGACGCCCAAAAGTTTTCTCCCGCCACGCGCAACGGTTCGGCGCGCCTCAAAGATGTCGCTGAGCGCGCCGGCGTCAGCCTGATGACGGTTTCGCTTGTGCTGCGCGACGCCGAAACGCCGCGCGTTTCGCCCGACACGCGCGCCCGCGTTTTGCAGGCCGCCAAAGAGCTGCGCTATGTTCCCAACGCCCGCGCCCAGGTTTTGCGTTCGGGCGTGACTAACGTGATTGGGCTTTATGCGGGTTACGGCTACGTCAACGTGCGGACGCCCTTTTTCACCGAAATCGTGAGCGGTTTGCAGGAAGGCTGCGAACTTTTCGGCAAAGATCTGCTGCTGCACGGCACGTTTCGCAACCGCTCCGTCGATGAGATTTACAATGAACTGCGCGATGGGCGCATCGACGGTCTGATCGTCAATATGCCCGCCACCAGTCCGCTGGCTCAGCAGCTGGCCGAAGCCCATTTTCCCGTTGTGGCCGTTGGCGATCCGCTCCAGGGTTTGCCTGCGGTTGAAGTCGATAACGAGGCCGGTGGCCGCTTCATCGCCGAGCATCTAATGGAAAAGGGACACGCGCGCTGCCTTTACGTCAGCGGCAGCATCGAGCCGATTTCCGCCCAGCGACGGCGTGGCGCTTTTTTGGGGTGCGCGCTTGAAAACGGCCTGGAAGTGCAGGAAATGCGTCTCAGTTCGGCGCCCGACGCCAGCCAGGAATTGATGAATCATTGGCTGTCGCTGGAGCCGCAGCAACGCCCCAGCGCGGTTGTCTGTTGGAACGACACCACGGCTTACGACTTTTTGGCGTTGTGCCGCCAGGAAAAGGTGCGCGTTCCTGAAGACGTGGCGGTAATCGGCTTCGATGGCTGTCCCACGCCCTACAACGATTTTTGGTCGCTCACCACAGTGCGCGCGCCCTGGGCACACGCCGCTCAGACCGCAGTCGAACACCTCAACGCCCTGTTGCAGGGCCAAACCGTGCCTGCGGAGACCATTTTGCCGGTAGAATTCGTGGCCGGACAGACTTCGTGAGAAGTCACAGTTTGACCCCCTCTCCCTTCGGGAGAGGGTTGGGGTGAGGGAGAAAACTGGCCGCGTTCACCACTTTGAGATCAGTTTCCGGAACCCTCACTTTCTCCCTCACCCCAACCCTCTCCCGAAGGGAGAGGGGGTCAAACTGCGACTTCTCACCACCTGAAATGCTTCAACATTCGGATGAACTGGTCGAGTTAGACGATCAGGGTGTAATTCGCTGGAAAGATGGGCGCGAAGTCACGCTTTTTGGCGCCAATTACTGTTTGCCCTCGGCGAGCGATTACCGCGCGGCAGGAAAGGTGGGCGCCCATCGCAAAACGCTCATCGAGGGGGATATGGCGCACTTCGCGCGCCTGGGCTTCGATGGACTGCGCCTCTCCTTCTGGGGCGACTGGGAAAACAGCGAGAGCGAGGGAAATCTGGTAGTTAACGACCACCTCGATCTGCTCGATTACCTCATCGCGCAGGCCACGGCGCGCGGCATTTGGATGCTGCTCTCTCCCATCGTGAGCCATAGTTCGCTGTGGCCCGACCTCGCCGACGACCCCCAGGTCATCGGATTCGGGCGCACGTTGGAGAAGTCGCGGCTTGGCATTGATGAGAAAGCCATCGCCGCGCAGTGCAACTATCTGCGCCAGTTTCTCGACCACCACAATCCTTATAGCGGGCAGGCTTTAAAAGACGAGCCGAACATTCTCTTTATTGAGATGATCAACGAACCCTGCCATCACGCCGAGGACTTCGCGGGTTCGGTGCGCTACATCAATGCCCTGGTGGATGCGGTGCGCGGCGTGGGATGCCAAAAACTGGTTTTTCACAACGTCAGCCAGGATTTCGCCATGGCGGGGCCGATTCAGAAGTCGAAGGTGCAGGGCAGCAGTTTCGGCTGGTATCCCTGCGGCCTCGATATGCGCGGGCGGGTGCGCGGCAACTTCCTGCCCAGCGTGGACGATTACGCGCCGATCCGAGCGCGCGAACTGGGGTGCAAAGCCAAAGTCGTCTATGAATTTGATATGCCCGACACGCTGGAAAGCTGCTATTATCCGGCGATGGCGCGCACTTTCCGCGCGGTGGGCGCGCAGTTCGCCGCCATGTTTTCCTAGGATATGCTGGCGACGGCGCCTTTCAACCTCGGCTGGCAGGTTCACTTTCTCAATCTGGTGGCCACGCCGCGCAAAGCCCTGAGCGCGCTCATCGCGGTGAAGGCTACCCAGGCCAATGGAATTATTGGGTGCAGTCCACGCGCAATTGCAGCGATATGAGGCTCGAAAACATTGAGCGCGTTCAATTTTCGCTCCGAAAAGCCGATTACCAAGGCAACGGTCTGTTGCAAGCGGCGAGCGGCTTAAGCGTGGAAAGTATTTCGCTCCTGTTCGGTTAAATATTGCCTGAACTTCGCGCTCGGTCTGCGAACAAACGCCATGACGCGCCAAGGTAAACGAGATTTTTCGGATGTTTCAGGTTTTTAACCCAAAGCAGGGGCCAGCGTATGCCTCTGAAAAGTCATTCAGTGTCAGTGCCTCTTGAAAAGTTGGGAGTGTACATTCAGTGCCTCTTTTGGGAGCGCGGGCATCCTGCCACATTTTTCCCTTTCCATGCGGGCAAGGATGCCCGCGCTCCCAAAAGAGGCAAGCGCTTTGAGATGGCTTTTATCCCTTTGCTTACTCGTTGTGGGGATGCGAGGCCGCGCCCGTTTCTGCGCTTTGATAAATCGCGTCCATCAATTGCGATTGAATCACGCCATTAAGCGGGCTGGTCTGCGGCTGAGCGCGGCCCAGAATGGCGTCGATGAAGTTGTCGTTGGGGGTTTGCGATTCGCCCTCCAGTTCGATTGGCTCCGGTTTATCGCCCCAGCCGGTGTAGGCCCTGACCCACTTGCCATTCCAGCCGTCGATCTCAACGCGCGCCTTTTCAAAGGTGTAAACCATGCCCGCGCCGCCCGCCGGACAGTTCCCCGCAATGGTCATCGTGGCCAGAACGCCATTGGTGAAGCGAATGTTGACCGTGCCGTTGATATCCACTGGAGTGTCGAGGTTGTCGGTGAATGCGAACACGGTTTCAATCGGCGATTCCACGCTCCACACCAGAGAGTTGAACATATGGGCGCCACTGTCATACATCTGCCCGCCGCCCGAAAGCGCGGGATTCTGGCGCCACGAACCAACAGTGCCTTTGGCCCACTCCTGGGTTTGCCAGCCAGTCACGGTTTCGAGTTTTCCGTAAAGTCCCGCGCGAATCGCCTCACGCAGCCAGCGAAAGGCGGGCGTGCAGGGCGTGTTGTAGCCTACCACGAGGATCTTTCCCGCCGCATCGACGGCGTTTTTGAGGGTTTTGGCGTCGTCGCTGTTGGTCACCATTGGCTTTTCCATGAAAACGTGGCAGCCGTGCCCAATCGCCGTCAGGCCATGCTCGAAATGCATGGTATGGGGCGTCACAATCGTCACCGCGTCGGGCTTGACGCTCGACAGCATGGTTTCGAAATCGGTGAAGACTTGCGGCTTGGACGGATAATCGGCGAGATTGCGCTCGATATACGCCTCGACGATTTCGGTTTTGACATCGCACAGCGCAGCGATTTCGACATCGGGATGGTTTTTGTAGCGTTTGGCGTGCGCGCCGGACATGCCGCCGCAGCCTAAAATCGCCATTTTGAT
>JAUJNG010000013.1:0-88581 GCA_030448265.1 Abditibacterium sp. | reverse complement strand
AGCGCGCCGGAACTGTCGCGCAGCCACGTCGCGCGCAGCGTCCATTTTTCGACCTGTCCCGCATGATTTCCAATTTCCACCACGTCGCCAGGCGCCAGCACGTCTTCGGAGAGCAGGATATAGCCCTGGGCGTAATCGCGCATCATCGGCAGCAGCGCAGCGCCAAAGAGTAGCGCGACGGCGCCAAGTCCCAGCGAAAGCGGCAAAATTTGCAGTCCGAAGGCTTCGAAAACCAGAATCAGCGCGATGGTGTAGAGCAGGCTCCGCAGCACGATTTTGGGCGCCTGACGCAGCGTGGCGCGGCGCGAGGCGCGCCAACTCGCTTCGCGCCCGCCATCGAGCGAGATAAAGGGCGAGGCCAGATTTTCCAGGCGCCGCCCGATCCACCACGCCAGAAACTCGAAAACGATGGCGATGAAAATGACGCGAATGCCAATGAAAATGACAGAAGGCCAACGGGCGATCAAATCACGCAGAATTGAAGAAATATCCATAAGAAAAGGCGCCAGGTGTCAGGGGTGAGAAAGCGGCGTGATGCAAATTCCGGCCCCTAACTCCTGCCCCTTGGGAAAGCCGCCCCAGTTTAGCCAACGTCTCAGCGCGTTCGGCCCGAAATCGTGAGTTTGCCGCTTTCCACGACCACGCTGTCGATGCGCGCGTTGTTGCCGCCGCCCAGCGCCTTTCGCAGTCCTTCGCCGATGGCTTTTTGCGCTTTTTCTTTCCACGCCGAGGGCGCGGGCAAGCCGCTCAGTTGCAGGGAGTCGATCCCAAAAACGAGTTCGCCGTTTTGAGCCGACAAAGCGCCTTCGAGCGTCGCGGGCACATCGAATCCCTGATAATTGACCGTGCCCTGAACCGTGAGCGTGCCAGGAGACAGCCCGACGCGCAAATCGCGAATCGGGAATTTTTCGGTTTTGAGGCGATCCTGGAGCAGCGTATTGAGCTGTTCTTCGGTCGCGGTGAGGGTGAAAGCCTTTTTCTCTTCTTTTTTGGCGGCGCGCGCCACTTTTTCGACATCCTCGACCAATTTCTGCGCCTCGGCGCGGCGCTGTTTCTGGGCTTGCGGTGGCAACTGCTGAAACGCCACGCCGCCGACGCGCGGCGGAAACAGGGTGCGATAACCGACCCAGGCGCCCAGGCCCAGAACGGCGAGAAGTGCGAGACAGCCGAAACGTTTCATCATAATTTCGTCCCCAGTTTGTCCCGCGCGCGAGGCCGCGCGCATCGACGCCGAAAACGGTTCCTGACACAATGAATGAGGCGCCAGTTATGGCACTGTTGCATTATAAGCGGCGCGGTAACTCGGTGGGAGCGTCGTTTGAACACTGAGAGGAAAAATATGATCGGCACTTTCTGGCGTCACCAAATCGAAGCAGCGGACTTGGCGGACATCGCCGCCAAAGTCGAAAACGGCGACCGGCTTTCGTTCGACGACGGTTTGCGCCTTTATCGAACGCCGCAACTCAACGTCGTGGGCTTTCTCGCCAACATGGTGCGGGAGCGCCTCAATGGCAATGTTGCCTATTGGGTTCGCAATCAGCACGTCAACTACACCAACGTGTGCAACAAAGGCTGCCTGTTTTGCTCGTTTTACGCCAAGCCCAAGGACGACCCGCGCGCCTACGTCATGACGCCCGAACAGGCCGCGCAAAAAGTGCGAAATTACGGCGACGTGCCGATTTCCGAAGTTCACGTCGTGGGCGGCGTCAATCCCAAGCTGCCGTATTCCTACTATCTCGAACTGCTCCACGCCATCAAAGCCGCGCGCCCCGACGCCCACATCAAAGCTTTCACGATGGTGGAGATCGATCAGATCGTGCGCGCCGCCAAAAAAAGCCCGCGCGAGGTTTTTGAAGATTTAAAAAGGGCCGGACTCGATGCTCTGCCTGGCGGGGGCGCCGAAGTGATGAGCGACCGCGTTCACGAAGACCTCTTCTACGCCAAACCCGACGCCGCGCGCTGGCTCGAACTGGCGCGCGAAGCGCATTTGTCGGGTTTGAAATCCAACGCGACGCTGCTTTACGGCCATATCGAGCAAACCAGGGAAAAAGTCGAGCATTTCATCCAACTGCGGCAGCTTCAAGACGAAACCGGCGGTTTTCTCACTTTTATCCCGCTTTCGTGGCATCCCGAAAAGACCGCGCTCGAAGATTTGAAAGCGCCGACCGGCGTCGAAGATTTGCGCGAAATTGCCGTCGCGCGTTTGATGCTCGATAATTTTCCGCACATCAAAAGTTTCTGGATTATGAACACGGCGCCGGTGACGCAGAGCGCCCTCTGGTTTGGCGCCGACGATGTGGACGGCACCATCATGGAATACGAAATCATCCGCGACCCCGCGCGCGACCGCAAACAGGTTCTCACTTCGCGCGCTCTCGTCGAGATGATCGTGGAGGCCGGACGCGAGCCGTTGGAGCGCGACCCGCTTTACAACATCATCTCGCGCGGTCTGGAAGGCGTCAGCGATGTCGAAACCCTGCTTTCTCAGCAAAACGCCGATTTGATTCAACCGGCGGCCAATTTGGGCATCACGCAGCGCGAGGGAGTGACGACCGCGTCGCAGCTGCAAAAAGAAAAAGGGCGCGAAATCATCGCGCTGGAAAGCGCCGCTATCCCAAACTCAGGAAGATCTGTCGGCGCCTCGAATTAGCCCAGACCGCGTTGGTATCGTCAATTAATATCCCCCCCAATCCCAATGAAAACCGCGCCACTCGAAAATCCGCAATCCGCAATCCGCAATCCGCTATCAAAAATCGATGACATCGCCGACAAAGTTTTTCGCGGCGAGCGTCTCTCCTTCGAGGACGCCGCGCGCCTCTTTCACCATCCCAACTTGAACGAACTGGGAATGCTCGCCGATTTCGCGCGCCAGCGCGCCGTCGCGGGCCGCGAGGTGACCTACATTCGCGGGCGCAACATCAACTATTCCAACGTGTGCTGGGTGCAATGCAAGTTCTGCGCGTTCTACGATTTGCCCGCCTCCAAACAGGGCTACACGCATGGAAAAGAGGTCATTTTCGGCAAAATTCAGGAAATGGTCGATCTGGGCGGCATCGAGATTCTGCTTCAGGGCGGACTCAATCCCCAACTCAAAATCGACTACTACGAAGACCTGTTTTCGTCCATCGGCGAAAAATTCCCGACGGTGTGGATTCACGGACTCAGCGTCGCGGAAATTCTTTATATCGCCAAAATTTCGCGGATTTCGCTCGAAGAATGCCTGATTCGACTGCGCCGTGCGGGTCTCAAAACCATTCCTGGCGCGGGCGCGGAAATGCTGGTTGACCGCGTGCGCCGTATCATCGCGCCCTACAAGGACACGAGCCAGGAATGGCTCGAAACCATGAAATTGTGGCACCGTCTGGGCGGTCATTCGACCGTCACGATGATGTATGGCACCGTCGAAACCCTCGAAGAACGCCTCGAACACATGATTGCCACCCGCGAAGCGCAGGACGAATCGCTGGCGAACACAAAGGGCGGTTTTACGGCGTTCATCGCCTGGAATTTCCAGCCCGACGGCACGCCGCTCGGCGAAGAAATTCAGAAAGCGAATCCACATTGGCGCAAAGCGAGCGGTTTCGATTACTTGCGAACCATTGCGGTTGGGCGTTTGATGCTGGACAACATCCCGCATCATCAGGCGAGCTGGGTGACGCAGGGGCCCAAAATCGCGCAAATTGGCCTCCATTTCGGCCTGGATGATTTCGGCTCGACCATGATGGAAGAAAACGTGGTTTCGGCGACCGGAACCGATTACGTGATGCCGATTTCAGAGATTGAACGGCTCATAAAGGAAGCGGGATACGAACCCAAAACGCGCGACACGCTTTACCGCTTGGTTTGAAATTTCACACAAAGAACACAAAGGTCGCACAAAGAAGCACAAAGAAATTCTTGAAAAATCTTTGTGCTTCTTTGTGCGACCTTTGTGTTCTTTGTGTGAATTCCCTCTTACTCAAGCTCTGCTTCGTAAACGCGATAAGGCGTTTCGTGCATTCCCAATCTGGCATAAGCCGCTTGAGCAGTGTGGTTGTCGCGCTCGACGTAGAGCCGCAGGCCGCAGACGTTTCTGTCGTTTTGGGCGCGACGTTTGGTTTCGACGTAGAGCGCGCGAAAAATGCCGCGTCCGCGCCACTGCGTAGTCACATAAACGCTTTGAATCCACCAAAAATTCGCGTTGCGCCAGTCGCTCCACTCGAAAGTTACCAAAAGCGCGCCGACGGGTGCCTCATTTTCGTCGTCGGCCACCAGATAAAAGCCCCTTTCGGGGTTTTCGAGCGCGTTCTGCACGCCCGCAAGCACAGTCGCCCCGTCCAACTCGCGTGCTTCGGTTTCACGCGCCATAGTCCGGTTGAAATCGGCTATCGCGGGCGCATCATCGGGCCTGGCATCTCGAATCGAAAAGTTCATGCTGCACTTCCCTGGGCTTCAGTTCCCTACAAATTCAGCACTTTTTGGCGGTAATGCTCCGCCGTCCAGCCCGCGATGTAAGCCACATTTTCGGGACTGAGAAATGTCGGTCCGCCCATCGCGGCGGCGGCGGCGAAGATGGTGGCGGCTTTTTCGGCCATGAGGGTGGCGGCCAAAACCGCCTGCGGCGTTTTTCCCAGTGCGATTAAGCCGTGATTTTGGAGCAGAATCACGCGCGGCACGCGAGCGAAACTGGCGCGGTATTCTTCGACGTAGGCGCGAATGAGGCGCGCCAACGGCACGCCTGGATCGACGTAGGGCACCAACACCGACGCGGCGCCGCAACACACGATTTCATCGGGAAACATCCGCTTGAGCGCGAAATCTGCCGCGCGCGGCGAACATAAGAGCGCGTTGACCCGTTGCGGATGCGTGTGCCCCACGAACTCGACTTCGGGCAATCCCAGCAAATAAGCGTGAAACAGCGCTTCGGTCGAGGGTTTGCGGTCGGTTTCCGATGTTCGAGCCGCCAGCAGTGCGGTTTCGATGTCGTCGTCGCTCAGGTTTTCGCGCTCGAACAGCGCCATCACATCGGCAAAACGGCAGCGCGCCACGCCCGATTCATCGAGCGTTCCCAGCGAGGAACCGGAGGCTTTGACGACAAAAGTTTCGGCGTCGAGGCGCATCGAGGTGTTGCCTTCGCCCAAAATGGCGAGGCCGCGAGATTCTTCGCCTAAATCGTGCGACAGGTCGAGCAGGGCGGAAAGGGATTGCATGGGGGCGTAGTCAAACACTTTCAACGCCACTTAACAGCGAGACGAGTGCTGACCGGTTCCCTCTCCGCTTGCGGGGAGGGTTAGGGTGGTCTAACGCAGAAGATTTCCAGTTTGAAAACTCCAAAACTCAAACCTGGTCGCGTTTGGCCCCTCCCTAACCCTTCCCGCAAGCGGAGAGGGAACCGGTCAGCCCCCGCAAAAGCTGCCTGAAATCGCCATTCAACACGGCGGCTTTTCAGTGTTTACCGTCGAGAAACCTGGGTGAAACAATCGCGGCGTAGAATGGTTGTCGGCGTTTTGACCCATGACCCAAACGGATTTCAGACGCGGCGCCGTCCCCAGTTAAACTCTCAGGCGAGTCGTTTCCGCACATTATTCCATCGGGAAATGGCGGGCGACAACTCGCTTTTTGTGTTTCTTCTGGAGTCGATTTTTTCATGCCCGCGTCCGACAACTCGCCCATTCCTCTTTCTCCCGACCCAGGCGGCATCTCCGAGTCGCCCGCAACTTCCCCCGCAACGGACGACGACACGATGCCAAGCAAGAGCAATCGCGGTTTCAACAAAGACGAGCAAAAAAGCATAGATTTCGTGCTGCGCGCCGCTCAGGAACGCAACGTCAAGTTCGTGCAACTCTGGTTCACCGATATTCTGGGGATGCTCAAAAGCGTCGCCATCATCACCGAAGAACTCGATACGGCGCTCGAAGAAGGCGTCACCTTCGACGGCGGCGCCATCGAGGGCTTCGCGCGCCAGGACGAAAGCGATATGATCGCTTTGCCCGATCCCAACACTTTTTCCCTCTTGCCTTTCGCAGGCGGCGAGGGCAACGTGGCGCGGATGTTTTGCGACATCATGGAGCCAGGCGGCGCGCCCACCCAGGCCGACCCGCGCTTCATTCTCAAGCGCCAGCTCAAAATCGCGGGGGAGTTGGGCTACACCTTCTACGTCGGCCCCGAAGTCGAATTTTTCTATTTCAAACAGCCCAAAGAAGGCGAACCGCTTCGCCCCGAACCGCTCGACAAAGGCAACTATTTCGACCTCACCCCAATGGATGTCGCCACGCCTCTGCGTCGCAAAACCGCGCTGACGTTGGAGAAAATGGAAATCGGCGTCGAATCGAGCCATCACGAAGGCGCGCCCTCGCAGCACGAAATCGACCTGCGCTACACCGACGCGCTCACGATGGCCGATTCGCTGATGACGTTTCGCCTGGTGGTGAAGGAAATCGCGGCGGAAAGCGGCTGTTTCGCCACCTTCATGCCCAAACCCTCGGCCCATGCCAACGGTTCGGGAATGCACGTCAACATGAGCCTGTTTCAAGGCGGCAAAAACGCCTTTTTCGACAAGAAAGACGCCGACCATCTCTCGCCCATCGCGCGCCAATACATCGCGGGACTTTTGCGCCACGCGCGCGAACTGACTTTATTCACCAACCAGTGGGTCAACTCCTACAAACGACTGGTGCCAGGTTTCGAGGCGCCCACGCGCGTAACATGGGCGATGCGAAACCGCGCCGACCTGATTCGCGTGCCCTCTTTCAAGCCAGGCCGCGATGCGAGCCGCCGCATCGAATACCGCTCGCCCGACGCCGCCTGCAATCCCTATCTGGTCTTCGCGCTGCTGTTGGCGGCGGGACTCGAAGGCATTCAAAACGGCTACGAACTGCCCACCGAAATGGATAAGAATGCGCCGGTATTGCCCGCCGATTTAAATGAAGCCATCAGCGCGGCGCGCGAAAGCGAACTCGCGCGCCGCGTGTTGGGTGATGTTTTGTTCGAGAAATTCATCGCCAATAAGTGCATCGAGTGGGAAAATTATCGCTCCCAGGTGCATGAATACGAATTAGACAGGTATCTGGGCATTCTGTAAAGCTTTAATTCGATGGATCTCTTCAACCTCCAACATGGTGACGCAACGGGAATTTGCCGTTACTGCAAAGGGAGCAGCCTCTACTCCAAAACGAGGTGCGACAATTGCAGCACGGTTTTGCCCTGGGCCGATGGCGTCGCTTCCGAGTTGGGCGAAAAGTGTCCGCGCTGCGCGACGTTCAATGTTTATGCGCGCCGCTCCTGTTCCAAATGCCAGGAGTTGCTGCCCTGGTGCGATTGTCCCGCCGCGCTTTATCATGCCCGCAACAACTCCGAAAAAGAGCAGAAATCACTGGTGTGGGCGGTGGTTCTAAGTTCGATTGGGGTTTCGTTCTTCTTTTATTTCATCCTCTGGATCACTTGGGCGCGTCCCTGATGTCGCGCGGCACGCTAAAATTGTCTTCGTGTTCGATCCAACCAAAGCCCCCGCCACTTTGCCGGAAATGGCGCATCGCGCTTTTGCGAACTTCGCGGCGCGGCCTTACCTCGGCCAGAAAAACAAAAATTCCAAGCAATACGAGTTTTCGACTTACGCGCAAATCGCAACTCGCGTGCGGCATCTGTCGGGCGCATTTTTGAAACTCGATTTGGAGCGCGGCACGCGCGTCGCCATCGTGGGCGAAAACGCGATTGAATGGGCGCTTGTCGATCTCGCGGCGCAGATGTGCGGCCTCATTTTGGTGCCGATGTTCGCCACGCTCCCCGCCGTTCAAATCAAAACCATCCTCGCCGACTGCGGCGCGAGCGCCATTTTCGTTTCCGACGAGAAACAGAGTGCCAAAATCGAAGAAATTCGCGCCGAATTGCCCGAACTGGAACACGTCTGGACGTTCGCGCAAATCGCCGATTTAGAACGCGAAGGCGCGGCGTTTCTGGACGAAAAAATCGGAATCTACGAGGCGACGTGGCCCGCCGCCATGCCCAACGACACCGCGACCATCATTTACACTTCGGGCACGACGGGCGAACCCAAAGGCGTGATGCTGAGTCATCGCAATTTCATCGCGAACGCGCAGGGCATCATTGAAATCGCGCCGCACCTCGACGAAAACGAGGTTTTTCTGTCGTTTTTGCCGCTCGCCCACGTTTACGAACGCCTCGCCGGTCACTTTTTGCCGCTTCGACTGGGCGCGAGCATCGCCTACTGCGAAAGCCTTTTCACCGTCGATAAAAATCTGGTCGAAGTGCGCCCCACCATGATGGCGTGCGTGCCGCGCCTCTACGAATCGTCGCGCGAGAAACTGTTGAGCGCGACCGGCGTGCCCCAGGAAAAACGCGCCGCCTATTTCGCGGCTCTCGATCTTGCCATCAAAGCCGGACGCTTCAAAGGCGGCACCGCGGGCGCACCCGCGTTGTCCTTCGGCGAAAAAATCAAATTCGCGCTTTATAATCGCCTGGTTTACTCCAAAATCCGCGAGCGATTTGGTGGGCGTTTGAAGCATTTCATTTCGGGCGGCGCGCCGATGTCGGCGGAACTGGGCGCGCTTTTTCTGGGCGTCGGGCTGGAAATCCTCGAAGGCTACGGCCTCACCGAAACTTCGCCGGTGATCGCCGTCAATTTGCCAGGGAAACCGGTTCTGGGCACGGTCGGCCCGCCGCTTCCTGGCGTGGAAGTCAAAATTGCCGAGGATGGCGAAATTCTGACGCGCGGCGCCTGCCGCATGAAAGGCTACTGGGAAAAACCCGCCGAAAACGCCGCCGCCATCGACCCCGACGGCTGGTTTCACACCGGCGATATCGGAACTCTGGAAAACGGAAATTTGAAAATTACCGACCGCAAAAAAGACCTTTTGGTTTTGGCCAACGGCAAAAAAGTGGCGCCGCAGCCGATTGAAATTCGGCTTCAGGAATCGCGCTACATCGCGCAGGCGGTTCTGCTGGGCGACAGTCAAAAAGCCGTCACGGCGCTCTTAGTGCCCAATTTTGCGACCCTGCACGAATGGGCCGCGAAAGAAAATCTGGGCATCGGAGACGACGCGGCTTTGATCAAAGAAGCCTCGGTGACGCGGCTTTTTCAAGGTGAAGTGGAGTCGCAAACCACCGATCTGGCGGATTTCGAAAAGATTCGCAAAATCGTTTTGCTGCCCGAAGCCTTTTCGACCCAAAACGGTGAACTGACGCCGACGCTCAAAGTGAAACGCCGCGTCGTGGCCGAGAAATATGGGGATTCGGTGTAAATTGAGACCATCCCCGCCTGCGGCGGCCCTCACCCGTCGCTTCGCGCCACCCTCTCCCGCAAGCGGGAGAAGGACAAAGCGCGCAACGCCATCCAAGCAGTGAAATCACGAGAGTCAGAGTGTGTCCTTCTCCCGCTTGCGGGAGAGGGTGGCGCGAAGCGACGGGTGAGGGCCGCGCATAGCGCGGGAAAACCTCCCAACTCCAACCATAAAAATGCGAAAACTCCTTCCCGACGAGCGCCTCAAACACGGCGTCATCGTTTTGCTCAAAAAAGACGACTACGAAGACCTCAAACGCTTCGCCGAAAATACCGGCACCTCGCAGGCCGCCTGGACGCGCAAACTGGTGCTGCAAGGCTTGCAGCGCGCCCGCAAACTCGAAAAAATCGAACAAGAGGCTGCTGCCGCGCGCGAGGCAAAACCGAAGAAAAAATGAAATTGAAAATCCTTTCTCTGCTGGCTTTTTCCCTCTCCAGCGTTTCGCTTTGCCACGCTGCGACGCTGCAAATCGCGCCGCAAAATCCCCAGCCTGGCGATGTTCTCAGCCTGACGATTTACCCCGCCTCCGGCGAGAAAATCAGCGCCGTCGGCATGGCGGCGTTCGACACCGCGCAGGTCAAATTCGTCGCGCGCGAAGACGGTTCGGCGCGCGCTTTCGTCGGCTTTCCCTTCGACCGCAGCGGCGGCAGTTTCCGCTCGCGGCGCGGGTGCAAACCAATCGCGGCGAGCAGATTTTACGCGCCACCGTCGCCGCCAAAGCGCGCTATTATCCCACGCAGCGCATCACGATGAAAAATCGCGCGACGGCGGCCAAAATGAATAACAAAGGCGCACTGCGAGCCGAAAAACTTCTGGTGCAGTCGAAGATGAAAAATTCCTACGGCGCGCCGTTGTGGAGCGGCTCCTGGATCACACCGACGCGCGGCGCGGCAACTTCGGCCTACGGACGGCGGCGCTACGTCAACGGCAAATGGTGGGGCCAGCACAACGGCGCCGACATCAAAGCGCCTGGCGGAGCGCCCGTTCTGGCCACCAACGGGGGCCGCGTGGTTTTGAGCGCCTATCTGCCTGCGCTGCGCGGCAATTGCATCGTGGTGGATCACGGCTGCAACGTGTTCTCGCTTTATATGCACCTTTCCAAACGCGAAGTGAGCGAGGGTCAAAGCGTGGCTAAAGGCCAGCGCATCGGGCTGGTGGGCGCCACGGGATTCGTAACTGGCGCGCATCTGCACTGGGAAGTGCGCGTGGGCTGGGAGCCGGTCGATCCCAATCGCATCGTGGCGCGCGGACTGCAATTTTAGGATTCTCAGTCAGTAAAGCCGACGGGGATATAAAATCCCCGCCTGGAGAGCCTGCGGCTGGTCGTGCTTCGCACGCTTCGGGGCACCTGCCTGGTGCCCAGGCGCAAAAGGGGTTGTCGTTATGGTGTGGAAGCGTGCGAAACACGACCAGCCGAAGGCTCCTCAGGCGGGGATTTTATATCCCCGTCGGCTCATGTCCATTTCGCAAGTGAAAAAATCGCGCCGCAACGCTTTGCTGCTGTTGGTTTTGGCTGCGCCCCTGCTTTATGGCGCGATTTTGGGAGCGATTTTGGTATCGTGGGGCACGCGCGACCGCGCCCAAAAAGCCGATGCCATCGTGATTTTTGGGGCGCGGGTCAACAAAAGCGGCCAGGCGTCGCTGCTTTTGCGAGGGCGAACTCATCATGCCTTTGAGTTGTGGCAGCGCGGCCTGGCACCCGTCATCGTCTGCACCGGCGGCATCGGCCATTTCCCGCCCGCCGAAGCCGCCGTTCAAGCCGCGCTGCTCCAGAAATGGGGCGTGCCCACAACCGCGATTTTGCGCGAGGAAACTTCCACTTCGACGCGCGAAAACGCGCGCAACGCCGCCACACTGTTGCCGCGCGGCGCGAAGGTGATCGCGGTTTCGCAGCCTTTTCACCTCTGGCGCTGTCGCCGCGACTGCGCCAGATTCGGCCTGGTCGCTTTGACTTCGCCCGAAATGCAAGGCTGGAGTGTTCTGCGCCCGCACAAACGCGCGCTTTACGCCCTGCGCGAAGCGGCTGCGGTGACGCGCGATGTATTGAGCGGCTAACTCCAATTACGCCTGTTTATCTCATGCGTCGCAACCATTGCTGCACTTGACGCGGGGAACGCAAGTGAACAAGTTGCAAGTGTGGAAACTCAGCTAACAAGTCTGCATAATCGTATCGCTTTTCTTGGTAGGAAGAGAGCGAATGACGCACACCTGACCAAGCTCTTGGCCAGGTCATCCGATTACCATTCTAGAGTTCTTTTCGCAGGATAGCGCGTCTGACATTGCGTGTCACAACGCGCCTGATGATAACGGAGATAGACAAATCCAACCAGATGACAGTATCCGCACGCTGCCAGACCTGACGGCGCAGCGAAAGATAATTGCCATCAAATATCCACGCATCGCCAGACGTAGCGCTTAAAACACGATCTTGCAAAACATTTTGGGGTGCTGGTTGCCAGTTGAACTCCCAATAAAGTGAGTCGGAGTCAATGAAAGGTAACTCAAACCGTTCAGATAGAATTTGAGCTAAGGTGGTTTTACCCACACCAGACGTGCCAACAATACAAATGCGCTTCATCTACATCCTTCTCACCACAAAAAACCATCTCTCCGACGCGCTGTGAGGATGATTGAGCGTATAAGCATCAAATATCTTAAGGATTTCCCAGCCCGTCGCTTCCAGCATTTCGCGCACTTCATCCAAGAAATAAGCGCGTTCACGGTGAGTTTCCACGAAAACGCTTTGTCTCCCGTCTTCTTCGCGCCGGTTGAAGCGCATTTCGACGCTCGTGATGCGCGTTTCAGGGTCGTGTTGAGCCTGCCAGTTGTAGTGCAGCGCTTTGTTGGGGTCGAAATTGGTCTGGGTGAATAAATCGGCGGTGAGGGCGTAATCCGAGTTCATATCGAACACGAACACGCCGCCGCTTTCCAGGTGCGCCGCGATGCGCGCGAAAGCGGCGCGCAGAGTCGCGGGATCGAGAATGTAGTTGAGCGAGTCGTAAAGGCACGTCGCGCTGTCGAACCGCTCGCCCAGGTCGAAATCACCTAAATCGGCCTCGAAAAAACGAATCGGAAACTCGCTTTCGGATGCTTTGCGTTGTGCGACGGCGATCATTTCCGGCGCGATGTCAACGCCCGTGACTTCGATGTCGCTTTTAGCCAGTTCGAACGAGACGTTGCCGGTGCCGCAGGCGCAGTCGAGCAGCTTTTTGGGGTCGTGTTCGACGGTCGAAAAGAGCAGCAAAACGTAATCGACCCAGACATCGTAGGGCACGACCTGCATCAGTTCGTCGTAGTGCGGCGCCAGAGCGGTGAATTGTGACGCGGATTTTCCGTTCATAGGTTTTTTAGCCACAGAGGACACAGAGAAATCACAGAGAGGCACAAAATTTTTATTATTTCCTCTGTGCCTCTCTGTGATTTCTCTGTGTTCATCTGTGGCTTTAATTTGGAATGGGCGTGACGTAAGGCCCTTCGGGGATGACGACGACACGCGCTTCTTTGCCATGCTTTTCGCGCGCTTTTTCGAGCGCGCTTTCGACGCTGGGCATTGGAGTGAGCAGGAATTTGCCCAGCGTCTCGCTCGAAACGCCTTCAGAAATAATCATCACTTCGCCCGCGTGCTGCAGCACGTTCATCATCTCCTGCAACTGCCACTGATCGACTTGCACCGGCGAATTGTAAATTCGGTCGAGAAATTCGGCCACCGACTTCAAACTGAAGCACATTTCGCTGAATTCCGGCCCGCCGATGCCTTCGCTTAAACTGGTGGCCAGAATCAGCGTGCCGCCCTGTTTGAGCGCCGGAAGCGCGCCGACCATGCCTTTGACGCACTGGTAAAACGTGGTGTCGAGCGGGTAGCCGGCGCTGGTGGTGACCACGATTTCGGCGGGACTGACCGGCACTTTGGTTTGTTTATCGACGTGCGCGATGCCCGCCGCGTGCGCTTCGTCCAGATCGCCGCAAAAAACGCCGGTGATTTCGCGCGCTTCGCTGAGGGTCACATTGCAGATGAAATCACAGCCCGCCACGCCCGCGACGGCGCGGCTCATGGCGTGAATCGGGTTGTTTTGCAGGTTTCCGGCGCGCGCGTTGGGATTGCCAATCATGCGCGGCGCGTGAAACTGCAAAATCGTCTGGGCCGAAGCGATGCCAGGACAAATCAGCTTGCGCCCGCCCGAATAGCCCGCCATGAAATGCGGCTCGATAAGCCCCGTCGTGATTTTCAAATCGGCGTTCAGATAATGCGAATTGATGGCGGCGCGCGCACTTTGCCCGTCGTCGAACCCGACAATGCCCAGGTCGGTCATTTCATGGGCATTCTTGGCGACGTGGTTTTCAACGCGATAATTGGCGGCAATCTCCTTTCCAATCATTTCTTCGAGTTCGGCGCCGACGTTGGGCCGGTGCAGTCCCGTCGCGTTGAGAATGACGATGTTGTGGCGCTCAATTCCGGCGTTTTCGAGAATTTCGAGCATCGGCGGCAGAATTTTTTGGTTGGGAACGGGCCGCGTCACATCGGAAATCACAATGCAGGCGCTCTTTTTTCCCTCCGCGAGTTGGGCAAGCGGCGCCGTTCCGATGGGGTTTTGCAGCGCCTCGGCAATAGAGAGGGCCTCGTTTTCGAGCGGAGGCAGGGGGTTGAGATGCAGAATTTGGGCGTCGAGGTCGGCGGGCAAATCGAGCTGCAATCCAGCGCGGCCATAGCGAAGATGGATGTTCATTGGAGTAGCTTAAAACGGCTTTTCATAATGAACCACAGAGACACAGAGACACAGAGACACGGAGAAAACAAGAGGGGAATGGAAGATAGAACTGGCACCCCTCTCAAAAACTCTGTGTCTCCGTGTCTCTGTGGTTCATTAATCAACACGTTGCGAAGTTTATTTCACAACGGGAAATGCCATCCCGCTTAAACTGCTCGCGCTTTGCCCACTAAAATTCTCGTCACCGGCGGCGGCACGTCGGGTCATATTTCGCCCGCGCTGGCGCTGATTCAAACTCTGCGCGAACTCGAAAGCGACCTCGAATTTCTGTATATCGGCTCCAAGACGGGCCTGGAACGGGAGTTGGTTGAAGCGGCGAACGCGCCTTTCGTCTCGATTTCAACTGGCAAACTGCGCCGCTATCTTTCTTTGGAAAACCTCGTTGACCAGGGCCGCATTCCGCTTGGAATCGGGCAAAGCCTGGCGCACGTTCGCCGTTTCAAACCCCATGTGGTGCTGGCGACGGGTGGTTATGTCGCCGTCCCGCCCGTTTTGGCGGCGCGGTTTTGGAAAGTGCCGATTTTGATTCACGAACAAACCGCTCAAATCGGACTGGCCAACCTCATCAGCGCGCGCTTCGCCACCAAAATCGCGCTTTCCTGGGACGGTGCGCTCGAAGCGCTGCCCCTACGCTATCGTGAAAAGGCGTGGGTGGCGGGCAATCCGGTGCGCGCGACGATTTTTGGCGGGCAGGCGCAAAAAGCCGTCGAATTTTTTGCTTTGAGCGAGGAAAATCTGCCCACGATTTACGTGACGGGCGGCAGTCTGGGCGCGCGCGTCATCAATCGCGCCGTTGAAGAAGCGTTGCCGCAGCTTTTGGAGCGCACCCGCATCATTCACCAGTGCGGCCAGCAGCCCGAAGGTGATGAACAGGATTTCGACCGCCTCACGCGCGCCAAAGAGCAGTTGCCCGACGATTTGCGCTCGCGCTACGCTCTAACTCGCTTCGTGCGCGACGAATTGAAGCACGTTTTCGCGCTCGCCGATCTGGTAGTTTCGCGCGCCGGAGCCTCGACGGTGACCGAACTTTGCGCGTTGGGAAAGCCCGCGCTCTACGTTCCCCTCGTGCCGACGGGCGGCGACGAGCAAACCAAAAACGCGCGGATGTGCGAACAGCGCGGCGCGGCGCGAATTTTAGGTCAAAAAGAGACTTCGGGCGAAACTTTGCTCCACAATGTCGAAGATTTGCTGCTCAATCGCGCCCGACTGGAGCAAATGGGCCAGGCTGCGAAGACCCTCGCCAAACCCGACGCCGCGCGCGACATCGCTCAAGTCGTTTTAGACTTGGCGAAGAAATAGTTCGCGCCCTACGCGGAGGCGCAGAGAAGAAAGAGAGTTTTTACGAGAATCTCTCAAAATCTCTGCGCCTCCGCGTAGGGCGCGAAATCCCAAAGGAAACCATGCAAGACCCTCGTTTCGACAAATTAGCCGACGTTTTAGTCCGTCATTCCACCAAAGTCCAGCCAAACGACAACGTTCTCATCGACGCTTTCGATGTTCCTGCCGAACTGACCGTCGCGGTCTTGCGCGCCGTGCAAAACGCGGGCGGCAACGGCGTGGTCAACGTGCGCCAGAATCAAGTGATGCGCGCGCTGTTTCAGGGCGCGACTGAAGAATCGATCAAGCTCAACGCCGATGGTGCGCTCTATCAGATGCAGCAGATGCAATGTTACATCGGCATTCGCGGCGGCTATAATTCGGCGGAACTCTCCGATGTTCCCAGCGATAAAATGAAGCTCTACACCAAATTCTGGCTTCATCCCGTGCATCTCGAACATCGTGTCAAAAAAACTCGCTGGTGCATTTTGCGCTATCCCTCGGCGAGCATGGCGCAGGAAGCCCAGATGTCAACCGAAGCCTTTGAAAAGTTCTTTTTCGAGGTTTGCACTTTCGATTACAGTCGCATGGAACGCGCTGTCGCGCCGCTCAAAGCATTGATGGAACAAACCGATCAGGTTCATATCATTGGCCCAGGAACGGATTTGCAGTTTTCGATTAAAGATATTGGTGTCATTCCGTGTTATGGAAGCCACAACATCCCCGACGGCGAATGTTTCACCGCACCCATCAAAGATTCCGTTCAGGGCACGATTCAATTCAATACGCCGACCATCGAACATGGCGTCACTTACGAAAATGTGAAACTTTCATTTAAAGATGGAAAAATTATCGAGGCGACCAGTTCCAATTCCAAAAAACTGAACGAAGTGCTCGATACCGATGAAGGCGCGCGCTACATCGGGGAATTTTCTCTGGCTTATAATCCTTACATTTTGCAGCCGATGAAAGATATTTTGTTCGATGAAAAAATCGCCGGAAGTTTCCATTTCACGCCAGGCCAGGCTTACGAAGACGCCGACAACGGCAACCGAAGCGAAGTGCATTGGGACATGGTGTGCATCCAGCGCGAGGAGTTCGGCGGCGGCGAGATTTATTTCGATGGGAAATTGGTTCGCAAAGACGGCGTTTTCGTGCTGCCGGAATTGGAGGCGCTCAATATCGAGAATTTGAAAGGGGTTTAAGCGCAACGGTGTAAACCTCCCCCACCCCCTCCTTCGTAAGGAGGGGACGGGGGTGGTTTACACCTTCTACTTCAAATTCAATTCCCAATCAATTTCGCCGCGTCCCGCTTCGCGCAGCAGCCGATTAATCTGAGAAAACGGTTTCGACCCCCAGAACCCGTTGTGCGCTGAAAGCGGCGAGGGATGCACCGCTTTCAAAACCGCGTGTTTCGAGGTGTCGATGAGCTTTTCCTTTTTCTGGGCATAAGCGCCCCACAGCACGAACACCACGCGCTCATCTTTGGCGGAAACGGCGCGAATTACCGCGTCGGTGAACTTTTCCCAACCCTGGTTTTTATGGGAATTGGCCTCGCCGCGCCGCACGGTGAGAACCGCGTTGAGCAGCAAAACGCCCTGCTTCGCCCAGGGCATCAGATAGCCGTCGCGCGGTTTGGACGCTCCCACATCGCTTTGAAGTTCGGTGAAGATGTTTTGCAGCGACGGCGGCGGCGCCACCAGAGGCTGAACCGAAAACGCCATTCCGTGCGCCTGTTTCGGCCCGTGATAAGGATCCTGGCCCAGAATCAACACTTTCACCTGGTCATAAGGCGTGGCTTCGAGTGCGGCGAACTCCTGGCCCGACGGCGGGTAAATCGTGTAATTTTCGCGTTCGTGTTTCAACCATTCGCCCAACTCGCGAAAATACGGTTTTTCGATTTCTTCCCCCAAAACCGGCTGCCAACTCGGCGGCAATTGAAGCGGCACAATTTTCTCGCCGCGCGGCGGGCCGCTCGAATACTGCGGCGCAGGCTTTTCGTCGTTTATCACCCAGTCGGAGGGCGAATCTTTGAAGTGCGAAGCGTCGCTCTCGCGCAACAGGGCGAGCGCGAGCGAATGTTTGCAGGGCCGTTTGCGGCTGGGGCACGAGCAGTCGAATTTTTCGGCATCGAGCGCGACGCGGCTGCGATAAACCTCGCCCGACGAACCATTGATTTCGCCCCAGATCACTTCGCCTTCGTCACCGTCGAAGGCGCCGAGATGCGCCCATTTGTCGGCTTTGGCGAGAGATTTCGCGTTTTGGGTCGAGGCGGCGTCGGGCGAGAGCGCGAGAATTTCGTTGGTCGTCATTTGGGCCGAAAAATCGCAATTTGAGCGCCGCAATCGAACGACTTCACGCAGCGATAAGCCATTTGTCTTGTCCGCGCGCCGCGATGCGCGTGAAACTACCCTTCCCGTGACAATTCCCTCCCAAAACGCCGCGTCGCCGTCTTTGTCGCGCGCGATTTGGGCCGTGTGGGAAAAAGATTTTCGCTCCGAATGGCGCAGTCGCGCCGCGCTCAACGCCGTCGTGCTGTTTTCGGTGGCGGCGCCCGTCGCGCTGGGATGGGCGCTCGCCAAACAGAAAATGCCTCCCGAAGCGCTCGGCGGCCTGTTGTGGACGACGCTGTTTTTCGCCGCGCTTTTGGGATTGCCGCGCGCGTTTGTCAAGGAAGAAGAAAGCGGCACGGCGGCGCTGCTGCGACTGCATTTTTCGAGCGATGCCGTGTTGTGGGGCAAAGTCCTGGGCCAACTGGCGCTGTTGGGGGTCACGCAAATCGCGGCGGTGCCGCTTTTCGTTTTGCTCCTGGGCGCCAGGGTTGAAGCGCCGTTTTTATTGCTGCTTGCGGTAGTTCTGGGCGACGTGGGACTCGCCGTTTCGTCGTCTATTTTGGGCGCGATGGCGGCGCAGGCGCGCTCCAAAGGCGCGCTTTTTAGCGCCCTCGCCGTGCCGCTCATGCTGCCGCTTCTGGCCAGCCTTTCGGTTGCCACCGGCGCGGCGTTCGGCGCCAAAATCGATGCCGCGCCCGCTTTGCAGGTCGTGGCCGCGTTCGATCTGGTTTTGCTCGCGGCGGCGTGGATGACGTTCGATTTCGTGTGGAACTGAAACCCGAATTATGTTCAATGCAATCATTGGAATCTGGGTGACGGCGGGCCTTATCATCGGCTTCGCCATGCCCTCGGCGCTCGATCTGGCGACCACGCCCATCGCGTTTTTCCACGTTCCGATGGCGATCTCGATGCTGCTCATGTTTCTCGCTGCCGCCTTTTTCGGCGTGATGTGGCTGCGCTCTCGCAACCCAAAATACGACGCGCTTTCGCTGGCTTTTGCCGAAGTCGGTTTCGCGGGCTGCATTATCGCGCTCGTCACGGGAATGGTGTTCGCGCGCACCAACTGGGGCGCCTACTGGAGCTGGGATCCGCAGCAAGTCGGCGTGCTGGGAACGCTTCTCACCTACGCGGCGCTCTTTGCCCTGCGCGGCGCGACCGACGACGACATCAAAAAACGCGATTTCTGGGCGGTTTACGCCATTTTCGGCGTTCTGGTGGCGTGTTTTGGCTCCTATGTTTACCGCCAGATTCTGCCGCCAGGATCGAGCCTGCATCCCAATCGCACCCTCACCACGAGCGACGCCGCGTTCAAATTTTCGCTGTGGTTCAACGTGTTCGGCTATGCCATGCTGATGACAAAAATCGCCCTGATTCGGGCGCAGTTGGAAGTCGCGCAGACGCGGCTCAAGGAGCTTTCATGGCGCTGACGCCCGATAAATTGTTCGTTTTGGCGGTCGCTTTGTTGACATGGGGCGGCGTGTTCGTTTACCTGTTGCGCCTCGACAAACTCGCGAAATCGCTCGAAGAAGAAGTTAAGGCGCGCGAGGTGGAAAAAGTCAGCGACTAAAGTCGCCGCAAAGGAAGGCGAAGTCCGCCTGCGCGGACGAATGCATTAACCTGCGAAGGCAGGTTTCGCCTTCCTTTGCGGCGACTTTAGTCGCTGCCCTCATGCTTCTCCCCCTCGCCGTCAACGTCGAAAATCGCGCCGTTCTCATCATCGGCGGCGGCGCGGTCGCCGCGCGCAAAGCGACGGCATTTCTCGAAAGCGGCGCGCGCGTCGTCGTGGTTTCGCCCGAACTAAAAGATGATTTTCCCGCCGTCGAACATCGCGTCAAACGCTACGACAGCGCCGATTTGGAAGGCTTTTCCCTGGTTTGCGCGGGCACCGACAGCCGAGAAGTCAACGCCCAAATCGCTGCCGATGCAAAAGAAAGAAACATTTGGTGCAACCTCGCCGACGACCCCGAAAACTCCGATTTCCACACCGTTTCGACGATTGGGCGCGGCGAAATTTCCATCGGCGTTTCGACCGGCGGACTGTCTCCCGTTCTGGCGCGCTTCGTTCGCCACAAAATCGAGGAAGCGCTGCCACCCGAACTGGAAATGTTGATAGAAATGACATCCACTTATCCGATTTCGACCGAAATTCGCGGCGAGTTCTGGCGTCATTTACTGCAAAGTGAAATTCTCGATCTGCTGCGCCAAAATCAGACTGAAGCCGCCAAATCGCAACTTGACGCGCTCTTTTCGCAGTTAAACTCTCGCCTCTCGCCTCTCGATTCTCGCCCCTGAAAAATGCTGCATCTTCTCGGACTCAACCACAAAACCGCGCCGGTCGAAGTGCGCGAGCGCTTTGCCGTCTCAGCTTCGCATCTCGGCCAAGCGCTCGGTTATGTGCGCGATGTGCCAGGAATCCGCGAAGCGGCGATTCTCTCGACCTGCAATCGCGTCGAAATCTACGCCTGGGGCGATGACCGTTCCGGCCCGCTTTTGCGCGATTCGATGGTCGGTTATCACCCTTTCGGCGCGCCGCGCGGCCTGGAAAACCACCTTCACTATTCCCACGACCAAAGCGCCGCGCGCCATTTGTTTGAAGTCGCGTCGGGCCTCGATTCGCTGGTTCTGGGCGAGGCGGAAATTCTGGGACAGGTGAAAGTCGCGCTCGAAGCGGCGCACAAACATGGCGCGGCGGGCGCGAATTTGGATGAACTGTTTCGCCGTTCGATTGCCTGCGGCAAGCGCGCGCGGAGCGAAACCAGCATTTCGCGCGGCGCGCTCAGCGTGGGGGCCGCCGCCGTCGAGTTAGCGCGCCAGATTTTCGGCGGTCTGGCGGGTCACACCGTTCTCATTCTGGGCGCGGGGAAAATGTCGGCGCGCGTGGCGCAGTGTTTGGTTTCGAGCGGCGCGCATCGCGTTCTGGTGGCCAATCGCACCCTCGAACGCGCGCAGGAACTGGCGCAGCTCTTCGACGATGCCGGCGCGGGAGCCGAAGCCGTCGGCTGGGACGAATTTCCCAACCGTCTGGCACACGCCGATATCGTCATCGCCTCGACGCGCGCGCCGCATTACGTCGTGACGCGCGAGCAAATCGCCGCCGTGGCCAAAAAACGGCGCCGCTCTTTGCTGCTCATCGACATCGCCGTGCCGCGCGACATCGAGCCGACGTGCAACGAACTCGACGACGTTTTTCTCTTCGATATCGACGATTTAGAGCGCGTGGTCGAAGATGGCCGCAAGGGTCGCGCGGGCGAAATCGCGCGCGTCGAAACTCTGATTGACGAAGAAATCGGCGCCTGGCAAAAATGGCTCATTGCCAGCGACGCCCAGCCCGTGATGGCAGCTCTGGCGCGCCGCGCGGCGCAGGTGCGAGATGGCGAAGTGGAAACCGCGCTCGCTAAATTGGAGCATCTGAGCGACAAAGACCGCGCCGCCGTCGAAACTTTGGCGCGCGCGATTGCGGGGAAGTTGATGCACGCGCCGCTTTCCCATCTTCGCAACGGCGGCGCGGGCGATGCCGAAGCGCTCAAACGCGCGTTTGGACTGAACTCTGACGCGGGAGGTGAGAAGTGAAGGGATTAACCACAGAGACACGGAGGCACAGAGAATTTTTGAGATTTTGATTTTGTCCCTCCCTATCCTCTGTGTCTCCGTGTCTCTGTGGTTAATCCCTTCGTTTAATGCTGTTCCTCTCCCGCGCCGAAGCTCCCTTTCTCCTCGCCGCGACCACGATTTACCTGCTCGCCACGCTTTTGCTCTGGGCGCATTTGTTTCTCATGCCGCGCGATGTCGAGAACTCCAAAAACCGCACGCTGGGCGACTGGGGCCGCACTCTGCTCTGGCTGGGCGCGACTCTGCATCTGGTCGCCATCGCGGGGCAAGGCCCGTCGCTTTTCCTGATTAAAGCGGGCGTGGTGGGGCTTTTCGGCTGGTTTTTGATCGTGTCGTTTCTGGTGATTGGCCGCAAAATCGGCGCGGCGAGCGGCGCGGTTGTGGCGCCTCTGGCGCTCATCGCGGCGCTCTATTCGCTCACCGCGCCGCAGCTTCACTCTTATGTGCCCGCCGGACGGCTGGATGCGTTTTGGATCGCGGCGCACGTCTTTTTCTTTCTTTCGGGCTACGTCGCGCTGGCGTTTGCTTTTGCGGCGTCGCTGCTTTATCTGGTGCAGGAAGGCTTGCTCAAACGCAAAAAGCTGTCGGGATTGTGGCAGAAACTGCCCTCGCTGGGCGTGGCCGACGACTGGATTTATCGCGCGACGGCGTTTGGGCTGGCGCTTTTGACTCTCGCGCTCATTTTAAGCGTGGCGTTTTCGACGGCGCAAAATCCCACTTATTCGGCGCTGCGCGATCCCAAAGTGCTCTTTTCGACCGCGACGTGGGCGATTTTCGCGCTTTATCTGCTCACGCGCTGGCGCCTGGGCTGGCACGGTCGCCGCTCCAATCTGGTCGTGATTTACGGCTTCGTGGTGATGGCGATCTCATTTTTCGGTGTGCCGCATCTGGTTCCGGCTTCTTAGAACGTTAAAAATCAACCACAGAGGCACGGAGACACAGAGAATTAAAAGGGACAAAATCTCCAAAATCCTCTGTGTCTCCGTGTCTCTGTGGTTGATTCCTTCAAATTCCCTATGAAAATTTTGAAAATGGGCACGCGCGGCAGCCCTCTGGCACTGGCGCAGGCCCGTCTCGTTGCGCGTCAGTTGGAAAATTTGCATCCCGATTTAACGCTCGAAGAACACGTCATTCGCACCACCGGCGACAAGAATCAGGGCCAGCCCCTGCCGCAAATCGGCGGCAAAGGCGTGTTTACCCTTGAAATCGAAGACGCGCTTTTAAATGGCGCCATTGATTTCGCCGTGCATTCGCTCAAAGATTTGCCGCCCGCGATGCCCGATGGCCTCACGCTGGCGGCGGTTCCGGCGCGCGAAAACCCCTGCGACACGCTGATTTTGCACGATTTCAACGTCCCGACTCAGGAAACCGGCGACCTCGCGCTCAAAATTCTGCCGCTCGGCGCGCGGGTGGGAACTTCCAGTCTGCGCCGCGCCGCGATGCTCAAAAATCTGCGCTCCGATTTGCAAATCGACGACGTGCGCGGCAACATCGACACCCGAATTCGCAAGCTGCACGAAGAAGGCTTTCACGCCATCGTTCTGGCGCGCGCCGGACTCAATCGGCTGGAAATCGAGGCGCCCAACACGCTCAATTTGCCGGAAAGCTGGTTCGTCCCCGCGCCAGGGCAGGGCGCCCTCGCGCTGCAAAGCCGCCGCGACGATCTCGACACTCGCGCCGTTTTGATGGCGCTCGAAGATGGGCCGACGCGCAATGCCATCGAAGCCGAACGCGCTTTAGTTGCCCATCTCGAAGCAGGTTGTTCGACGCCATTGGGCGCTCTGGCGCGCGCGGTGGGCGAGGGCATTTCGATGCACGCCGTCGTGTGTTCGCCCGATGGCCGCGAGCGCATCGCGGTGACGGTGCAGGGCAGCGGCTCGCCGCAACTGGTGGGAGAACGCGCGGCGCGTTCGCTGCTGGAAAAAGGCGCGGGAGAAATTCTGGGTTGAATCCCACGCGAAATGATGCAAGAAATCGTTCTTTCCGGCCAGCGCGCTCGGCTCGAACCGCTCCGCATGGCGCACACCGAAGCGCTCTGGCAGGTGGCGCAGGCGCCGGAGATTTGGCCGTTTTTCTTCCGGCGCATGGCGTCTTTGAAGGATGTCGAGGCGTTTATCGCCGAAGCGCTCGAAAAGCAAAGTCGCGGCGAGCAGTTGCCCTTTGCGATTCGAGACGGCGAATCGGGAAGACTGGTCGGTTCAACGCGATTCCTGGATTTTAGCGCCACAAATCGCTCGGTCGAAATCGGCGCGACCTGGCTTTCGCCTATGGTCTGGCGCACGCGCATCAACACCGAATGCAAATTTCTGCTCTTGCGACACGGCTTTGAAACGCTGGGTTTGGTGCGGGTTTTCTTCAAAACCGACGCGCGCAACGAGCGGTCGCAGCGCGCTCTGGAACGCATCGGCGCTCAGAAAGAGGGCGTTTTGCGCCAGCACATGATCCTGCCCGACGGTTTCGTGCGCGACTCGGTGTATTACTCGATTTTAGACCGCGAATGGCCCGACGTAAAGGCGCGCCTGGAAAGGTTTCTGGCAAATTGAAAATCATGGCAACCGTTTCTTTAGTCGGCGCCGGCCCTGGCGATGTCGGACTGATCACCAAACGCGGCCACGAAAGGGTGCAAAGCGCCGATGTCGTGGTTTACGATGCGCTCGTCAATCCCGAACTGCTGGCCAATGCGCGCCGCGATGCCGAACTGATTTATGCCGGCAAGCGCGCGGGGGCACATTCGCTGACGCAGGAGGAAATCAACGCGATTCTCATCGAGCGGGCGCGCGAGGGCAAAGCGGTGTGCCGTCTCAAAGGCGGCGATCCGTTCGTGTTCGGACGCGGCGGCGAGGAAGCACTGGCGTGTTTCGAGGCCCAGATTCCCTTCGAAATCGTGCCAGGCGTGACGAGCGCGCTTGCGGCGCCCGCTTACGCTGGAATTCCCGTCACGCACCGCGAGGTTGCCACCAGTTTTGCCGTCGTGACCGGCCACACCGCGAGCGACGACGCGCCCCCCGACGCGATTCCCGCCGCCGATACGCTGGTGTTTTTGATGGGCGTGCGCGCTTTGCCGCTTATCGTGGCGCGGCTCTTGGAGCGCGGCGATGCGCCGCAAAAGCCGGTCGCCCTCGTGCGCTGGGGCACGCGAAGCGAGCAGGAAACCGTCGTCGGCACGCTCGAAACCATTGAAGAAGAAGTCGCCAGAGCGAAATTAAAAGCTCCCGCGCTGATTGTGGTGGGCGAAGTGGTCAATCTGCGCGACCGTCTGCGCTGGTTCGATAACCGGCCAATGTGGGGCCAAACCGTTGTCGTGACGCGCGCGCGGCAGCAGGCGTCGAGTCTGGTCGAAGGGCTGCAAAAACTGGGCGCTCAGGTGGTGGAATGCCCCACGATTCGTGTCGAGCCATTGCCCGAAACGCCGGTTTTGGACGCGGAAATTCCACTTTTGATGCGTCACGAATGGATCGTTTTCACTTCCACCAACGGCGTGGCGCATTTTTTCCGCAAGTTGGATGAGTTGAAACTCGACGCGCGCGTTTTCGGGCCGTCGCAGGTCGCAGCGATTGGCCCCGCGACGGTGGCGGCGCTGCGAAAACGCGGCATCCGGCCCGATTTCGTGCCACAAAGTTCGATTTCGGAAAACGTGGCGGCGGGCCTGCTGGAGCGCGGCGCCAAGGGGCGCCAAATTCTGGTGGTTCGCGCCCTCGAAGGCCGCGAAGTGTTGGAGGAACGACTGCGCGAGGGCGGCGCGGAAGTGACCATCGCGCCGGTCTATCGCACGCTTCCCGACCATTCGGGCGTCGAGGCGGCGCGCGAGCAAATCGAGCGCGGCGCGGTAAATTGGGTGACTTTTACCTCGTCTTCGACGGTGAAAAACTTTGTGGCGGCGTTTGGTGACGAGTGGGTCGCGGCGCATCGCCATCATTTTCAAGTCGCCGCGATTGGGCCGGTGACGGCGCAAACCGCGCGCGAATGTGGATTGGAAGCTGATGTAGTGGCAGGGGAGGCGTCGGTGGAAGCGCTGGCGGCGGCGTTGATGGAGTAGGGCGGGTGTGGATGTGACCGGTTCCCTCTCCCGAAGCGAGAGGGAACCGGTCAACACGCGCGCAACTCCCAGCCCTTCTTCTCGTCTGCTCGGTTGGCTTTTGGCCGAAATCTCGCCTTCTCCACTTGCTTATGAAACCTTTTCTCGTCTCGACGCTGCTTTTGGGCGGCGTTCTGGGGTGCGCGCAGTTTGCGCGCACCCAGACCGCTTCCGACGCCATCGCGCTCACCGAATATCGCGCCGCGCTCGACCAACTCGGCGCGGGCAGGGCGCAAAACGCGCGCATTTTGCTGCAATCGAGTTTGCAGCGCGGCGAAATCGCGCCCGAAAGCGCGGTTTTGCTGGCCTATCTCGAAGAAAAAGCCGGCGATCCAACCCGCGCCCGCCAGACTCTCGAAGGCGTGTCCAGCCCGACCAACTTCGTCGCCGCCTACCTTTCGCGTTTTGGCGCTTCGCAGCCCTATGAAATCGCGGCGCGGCGCTCCAACACGAATACGGCGGGCGCGACGCTGCAAACCAACGACGCCCGCGTTTTGCGGCTCGAAAAGCTGATGCTACAAATCGTCAACAACGAGCGCGCGGGGAAAAAACTCGCGCCGCTCGCCTGGGACGAGACAATGGCGAGCGTGGCGCGCGCCCACTCCGCCGAGATGCGCGACAAAAAGTATTTCGCCCACGAATCGCCCACGCCGAGTTTGAAAGACCCGCTCGACCGTTACATCGCGGGCGTCGGCAAAACGCCGCGCCTGGTGGCGGAAAACGTGTTTCGCGCCTGGGGCAGCCGCTCGTTTTTGAGCGATTCCGACATCCGCGACGCCCATAAATCGCTCATGGATTCGCCAGGCCACCGCTCCAACATCCTGCTCGACGGCGCCACCAAACTGGGCATCGGCATCGCCGCCAACGCTTCGGGCGACATCTGGATCACACAACTTTTCGCGCGGCCCCGCTAAACCCGATTTCGGCCCTGGTTTGGCTCTGCCGTGGGAGAAGGAGTGACACCATGGGAATTCTCGATGCACTTTTCGGTCGCAATAACGACGACCAGCAGCCACAAAATCAAGCCGGTTTCGGCCAGCCTCGGCGCGATGTCGCGCCAGCGCGCCAACGCCCGCAAAACGCCGACGAGCAGGCGATTGCGCGCTATCGCTATATGCTGCAAACCGCTCCGCCCGAAGAATTGGAGCAGGCGCACGCCGAAGCCTTCGCGCGCCTGACGCCGGAGCAGCGCCAGATGGTGTTGCAGCAGATGTCGCAAACCCTGCCCGAAGCGGAAACGCGCCATCTCAGCGACGACCCGCGCGATTTGGCGCGCGCCGCGACGCGCGCCGAAGTGCGTCAGCCTGGCGCGATGAATCGGATGTTCGGCGGCGCCAACCAGATGGGCGGAAATCAAATGGGCGGCGGCATGATGGGCGGTGGAATGATGGGTGGCATGGGCGGAATGCTGGCCGGTTCGCTGCTGGCCAGCGTGGCGGGCGGTTTCATCGGAAGTTCGATTGCCCACTCGTTTTTCTCCAATCCCAGCAACGAAGGGGCGTTTCAAGGCTCGCCCGAAGCCGCAGCCGTCGATGGCGGCGTTACCGATTATGCGGGCGCCGATTTTCAGGAAGCCGGTCTGGATTCGTCTGCCGACCCTTACGGCGATCCGGCGGACGGCGGGTTTCAGGACGCGGGTTATGACGCTTCGTCCGATGCTTACGGCGATCCTGGCGCCGACGCTGGCGGTTTCGATGGCGGTGACTTTGGCGGAGATTTCGGAGGCGGCGACTTTTAATTTTTCGTCAACACAAAAAGTCCCGACGCGCGCGTCGGGACTTTTTATTGTTGCGATAAGTCATGTCCCCATCGCAGAACCGGTAACCCTGCGAAAATTCAACTCGGTTCTTCTTCCAAAACGGCGAATTCCTCGTCCGTTTTTCTTTTTGCCCCATGAATCCCGCTCTTTCTTCCGACCTTTCCGGCGCGCCACGGCTTTCGGGAGAGGAGACTCGGCTTTCGATGAGCCGCGTCATTTTGGGCTGGTCGTTTGGCGCGGTGTTTTTGCAGCTTTCGGCGGGCGCGGTTTACGCGGCTTTCGCGCGTCAACTGGGCGCCTCCGAAGCCGTTTTCGGCCTTTTGGCGGGCATGAACCCGTTGATGGCCTTTTTGCAGATTCCCGCCGCGCGTCTGGTTGAAACCGGCATCGCGCCGCGCACCATGATGCTGTGTGCCGGTCTGTCGAGCCGCCTGCTCTGGGTTTTGGCGGCGATGCTGCCGCTTCTCCATCACGTTTTTCCCGCCCTGGTGCCGCGCCCAGCGATGCTGCCGGTTTTTATCGGCTGCGTCCTGCTGTCGAGCGTGGCCCAGGCGTTTGCCAGTCCCGCTTTTTTCGCCTGGATGAGCGCGCTCATCCCCGACCGCATCGGGCCGATTTTCTGGGCGCGCCGCAGTCAAGTCGGCACCATCGTGGCGATTTTTGCGGTTCTAATTGGCGGCGGCATCGCCGACCACGCCGGATGGTTCAAAGCCCAAACTCAGGGCGAGTGGACGCCGCTGCTCACCTATTCGGCGCTGCTCACCGTTGCGGCGTGCTGCGGCGTTCTCGACATCGCGGTTTTTCTGGGCGTGCGCGAACCGCCGCGCGAGGCCAAACCGCAGCATTCGTCGCCGTTCTGGGCTTCGCTGCGCGAGCCGCTGCGCCAGCGCGCGGTGCGAAATTACCTGCTTTTTACGACCTTCGCCATGATCGGATTCGCTTCGAGCGGCCCGCTTTTGTGGCTGTTTTGCCTCGAATTTCTCCAATTCGACAAAACCCAGACCGGTTTTTTGCTCACGATTTGCCCGCTTCTGGGCGTGGCGCTTTCGGCGCGCTGGTGGGGCCGCATCGCCAAAAGTTACGGCACGCGGCCCATGATGCGTTTCGCCTCGGTGGGGATGCTGGTGGTGCCGATTTGCTGGCTGTTCGCTTTGCCCGAAAACAAAATCGGCCTTGCCATAGTGCTGTTTTTCTCTGGCATCATGTTTTGCGCCTACGAAATCTCCAACCTCAATTTCATCACGCGCGCCTGTCCGCATCTGCCGCGCCCCACGCTCACCGCGCTGTTCTCGATTTGCGCCGGAACCACCTTCGCCCTCACGTCCTGGGGCGCGGGCGTGGCGGTCGAAAAACTCGCGTTCTGGCACTTCGAAGTCGCCGGAATGCACTTCGTCAACTACCATTTGCTCTTTGCGGTGTCGCTCGTGCCGCGACTCGTCAACGCCGTTTTTCTGGCGCCCCGACTCGAAGACCCCGACGCTTCCGGCACGCGCAACGCGATGGAAGAACTGGGCGCGAACCTCGCGGCGGTTTTTGGCACTCGTTTTACGCGCCTGTTTCAAGCGCGAGGGGAGTAAAGTGTATTCTCAAAGAGGCAGCGACTAAAGTCACCGCAACAACGACGCGAAACCTGCCTCCGCAGGTTGAGAGGCATCCAGTCCGCGTAGGCGGACTTCGTCGTTGTTGCGGTGACTTTAGTCGCTGCAAAAGAAGCCTCTTTGGATACGCTCTAAAACGGCGCAAGTCGAGGCAACGAGGCGCCAATTCGAGGCGTCCACTTTCGGGATTCAAACCCCAGGAGACCTTAAAAAATTATGGAATTACTCCCCGAAGTCAAAGAACATCGCGTGCCGCAATACCCCGTCGATAACCTGTTTCTCAATCGCTGGTCGCCGCGCGCCTTTTCGAGCCAACCCGTTCTCGACGACATTTTGAACCAAATTTTTGAAGCGGCGCGCTGGGCCGCTTCGAGCTACAACGAACAGCCCTGGCGCTTTCTGGTCGCCAAAACGCCCGCCGATCTGGAAAAATTCAATTCGTTTTTAGTCCCCGCGAACCAGGCGTGGGCCAAAGACGCGCCGATTCTCATCGTGACGCTGGGCAAGAAAACCTTCACCCACAACGGCACGGACAACAGCGTTTACAAACACGATGTCGGCGCGGCGTCGGCTTACATGGCGCTCGCCGCGACGCAGCACGGCCTCCACGCGCACGGCATGGCCGGTTTCGACGGCGAATTGGTGCGCGCCACGCTCGGAGTGCCCAGCGATTACGACGTGATCGCGATGTGGGCGCTGGGCTATCGCGGCGAAACCTCGCAGCTACCCGAAGGCTATCAGGGGGTAGAATTTCCCAGCGACCGGCGACCGATGAGTGAAATCGTCCTTGAAGGCGGCTACCGCGAAGTGCCCGCCGATGACACGCAGCAGCAATAGAAAAAAGGCGCCGAGATTCTCGGCGCCTTTTTAGTTGAGAAAGCGAAGCCATTAAACTTCAGGATATGAAAACAATCATCGGCCCAGGTTTTACCGTTTCCACACCGGATGACTGGAACGACATTACGAATGAAGTTGAAGCGGCCAATCCGCCCTTTACTTTAACGGCAAGAGAGGGTTTTGGCGCGCTTCAATTTTCTATCGCACTTTATCGTGGAGGCAGAGTCCCCAATCCTTCGCTTCAAGACTTGCTTAACATGATTATTGAGTTTGGAAAATCTCATCATCTTGGTAGGATGAAAGATATGGTGATTGAAGATGAAAAAATACTCTTGGCTTCTGTTACCTTTCGCAAAAAAACAGACATAGTTCGTGTGTGGCAAATCTCTGACGGTAAAAACTTTGCCTTCGTTACCTACACTTGCGATAGCGGCTATCCTAACGATGAGATTGAAAAATGTGAGGTAATTCTACGGGTAGTGGTTAAGTTTGGTTGGTTTTAAGATAGTGTTGTCTTCGGTCTTGGTTGTAGGCAAGGAAGAAGGCGCGGATGTGGATGAGGTGCATGATGTGGGACTTGGAGAAGGAGAGTGTTTTACGGGTGAGGCGCCCCACGCGCTGGCGCAGCGTGAGGTTGAAGCGCTCGACATGGTTGGTCTGGCCGTCCTGCTTGGCACAGGGGCGGTGCTGGGTGTCGGGCACAACCTCCTGATAAGCGCTCCAGAAGTCGGTGAAGACAAGGCCCTGCTTGTAAGGTGGCGGAATCTTGTGCCACAGCGCCCGACAAGAGCACAGCGAGCGGGGGCCATGATGCCACGCCACGATTTGCCGTGTGCGTCGGCACAGGGCAATCCATAACCACACCGCGTTTCGCTTGCTGCCCACATAGGCCCACAACTCGTCCAGTTCCAACACCTCGCTCTCTTGAGCGGGTCAAAGTGTCTCCTGCACCCTATCCAGGGGTGAAGATCCCTGCCACACCTCACGGTCTTTTTTTGAGCCACTTGATCAACGTGGGACGCGAGACGCCAAACACGCGCCCGATGCCACGCATCGAAGGACGCTCGTTGTAGGCCCGCAGAATCTGCTCCTTTTGGGCGGCGCTGTAGCGCTCATGTTGGGGAGAGTCACGGCTGATGCGGCCACAACTCTTGCACTTGTAACGCTGCTTGCCCTGGGCCGTGTGCCCATCGCGCACCACATCTTCGCCTTCACAGTGATAGCAACGAACTGCTTGCATAACCATGCACTCAAGTTCACAATATCCACTCCACTTTGACCACCACCGAGAAACGGGATCGAAACGTAATAGGGGTCGAAGTCGATGCCGGTGCGGTCGCCCTGAAACTCGCCCGCCGAGTTAGGATTGAGCACGTCGGCGTTCCACAGCGTGAAATCGCGCCCTCGCCGGTTGAAACGGCCCGTTTTTTCGCCCAGGCCGAAAATTGCGTCTTCCACGCGGCATTTGCGCCGCACCACCCATTCGCCGTTGATGGTCGCGTAGGGCCAGAAATCGCCGTTTTCATCCTGAAACGTCTCGAAAATCGCGCTGCCATCGGCGCGGTGGGCTTCGAGGCGAAACGGAGCTTTGCCAATGGTGAGCGTGAACTGCGCGGTTGTGAGGCGCACTTCATCTTCGTTTTCGGTGAGGCAAAACGCGGGCGAATCGGCTTCCAAAGCGGCGCAGACGGCGAAAGTGGGCGCTTCGTCGAACTTTCCGCCGCGACTGATTTTGAGACGCACGATGTCGTCTCGAATCACATCAACGCGCAGCAGTTCGCCTTCAATATTGGCTAAAAGTCCGCGCGGCGTGCACTCTACCGAGGTTAGGCGCTCGAAGCGCGAAAAGTATTGGAGATCAATGGAAGAATTCACGAAAATCGGGGGGCAAGCCTCGGCACAGGGCGATGGGCCATCGCTTCGATACAGCCGGAAAAGCGAAATGGAAGCGTGCCAGCGCTCACCCTATGGGGCGAGGACGGAGAGAGAAGGTCTTACGCCTGCCTCTCATCGCGTAGTAGGGATACGCCACTCACCTGAGGTGAAAAAGAGGCTTCCCCGACTATCGAGGAAATGGGCGCGACAAGCGGGCAAAGGCCCTGTCTATCGCGGAGGCTCGCCAGGGAATCTGGGCCGATCCGCAGGCACTCCAGGTGGTCTGGAGGTAAGCGGAGCCGCTCCCGCCGCACCCCCAGTGGCAGCAGGAACTGCCGCATTGCTGCTGGTGGCCGCGCTGTTGGCCGTGGCCGCGCTGCTGTCTGTGGTGGCGCTATCGGCGCTGTCATCGGCGGCGCCACAACCGAATGTGTTCAACGCCATAAAACATCCTGCGCCGCACCATGCCGTCCAGCGAAGCGCCGCTTTTATTTTTTCAATTCTCATATCCTGCATTTCCTCTCTTTTTCGGCGAAAACCTTTGTGGCCAGACAGATTTGCCGTCCAGACTAAGCTGGACGGCCTCTGCTCCATTCGATATTTGTGACGGTGAGGCCGCGATCAATCGTCTTGAATCGTAAACGCCGGCATAACCACCACGCCATCGGCTCTGGTTTTTCTGGCCAAGAGTTGATTGAGCTTGGAAGATTTGACATGGCTATCGCAATACAACACGACCGCAGTTTCCAAGTGGCGCTCGACCAGACCGCCCGCATAGCCCGCAGAGGCGAAACGCGGCGGCCCTGGGGTAATCACCAGGTCGGTGCTGTTGGTAAATCCAGTCAGACGGTAGAGGTCGGAAGAGCCATCGGCATCACCCGTGTCGCCGACCCAAATCGTGGTCGAAGGCGCCTGGATAGCCGCCAAAGCCTTGCCGCGTCCGTCATCGACCGAGGGGCCGGACGCATTTTCTGGCCCGCCGTAACCACTGGCCCAATAAGCCTGGCTTAGGCCATAACTGCCATAACTCTGGCAAACCCCAGGATAGTTGGGGCTGCTGGTGCAGTTGTCGGGCAGGTTCTTGTTGTAGATGTATTTGCGGACAGAGCCATTTACGGTCGCCGTGGGACTGACAATTGCGCTGGGGCAATCGAAAATCTGCTCGCTCTTGACATAGGGGAAAATGGCGTCCATCCATTTGTAGTTGTTGCCCTTGTCGGAATACCAGTTGTTGGGCCCAAATTGGGTCGGCACTGAAATCTCATCGAAATCCTGGGCATACTGCATCATACCGAGGCCAATTTGCTTCAAATTCGACTGGCAGGAAGAGCGCCGCGCGTTTTCGCGGGCCCGACCAAAGACGGGAAATAAAATCGCCGCGAGGATCACAATAATGGCGATAACGACGAGCAATTCGATAAGCGTGAACGCTTTGGCGGGGCGCTCATTGCGCCGCAGAGGAACATTTTTCATAAGGGTTTTCCTGACTCAAGGTTTCATCAAGGCGAAATGGCCCTGACAGGTCGGAGGGAATACCGGATGCCATGTGGGCATCAAGGTTGAACGAGTTCAAAGCACGCACTGATTCGCGCGAGATTAACTGCACGGGCGCCAATTTGGAGCAATCGGCGGCATCGGCGCCGTTTTTGAGTTCGACCCACGCCTCCATTGCCAGACGGCCCACGTCGATAAAAGAATGAGAGATGCTCGACAATCCGCGCGCCTGCGCTTCGGCTTAATAATTTTTTTTGAAGTGCTGAGATTTGGGTTTCGCAGCGCAGTCCAAAGAAGCGCCACTCCCGTGTTGCGAGCGCTGCCGTCACCTGTGCGGCGGCGGCGGGGGTAAACTCCCCAAAACGACGGGGCCTGCTCGGAGGCAGGAAAATTTCCATGACCATGAAACTCGCCTTTATCGGCACGGGGCAGATTTCCAACTGGCATCTGAGCGGTCTGGCGAAGCTGAACCAGCATCTGGGCGCGGGCGCGGCGCCCTTCGAATTGGTTGCGCTGGCCGACCCGCGCGAGGAGGCCGCGCAGGGACTTGCGGCGCAGGCCGAAAAGACACTGGGGCGCCGCCCGACCATTTACTCCGACTACCGCGCCATGCTCGAACGCGAAAGCCTCGACGCGGCGGCTCTGCTCGTGCCGCACAATCTGCACTGGTCTATCGCGCGCGGCTGTCTGGACGCGGGACTTCATCTTCAGGTGCAAAAACCCATCGCCATCACCATCGCCGACGGGCGGCGCATCATCGATTACGCCCGCGAGAAGGGCAGGGCGATGGTGATATCGGAGCCGTCGGTTTTGGGCCGCAATACGCGCGCTTTTTTTGCCGCGCTGCACAGTGGGGCGCTCGTCGGGCAGCCCACCATGCTGCTCGACTACGCGGTGACGACTCTGAACGGCGGCTTCTTCATGGGCACGCCCTGGCGTCACCTCAAGGGGATGGCGGGCGCGGGCTGGTTTCTCGATCACGGCGTGCATCGCACCCACTGGTTTCTGGAAGCCCTGGGTTTGGTCGAGGACGCTTTCGGCAGGGCCAAAACTTTCGAGCCGGTGCGCCGCGACGACAAACACGGCGAGTTCGCCGTCGATAACGAGGACTGCGCGATGACCGTGCTGCGCTTTGCCTCGGGTGCGCTGGGGCATTTTCTGGTCGCTTCGGCGGGTCACGGCGCGAAATTTGGCGGTGTGCGCGTTTACGGCACCGAGGGCGTGGCCGATTTGTCGGGCGGCACGGTGCAAAAAGACGGTGAAACGGCGCGCCGTCTGGATGAACTGACCGCGCCCTTTGGCGAGGGGAGCATCCCCGAAGACGCCATGGCGCACTCCTTTTTGGAACTGCACCGGCTCGTGTCCGAGGGTATCCCACCCGTCAGTAGCGGCGAACGCGCCCTCGAAGCCCTCGCCGTCATTTATGCCTGTCTGGAAGCCTCCATGACGGGCCAGGCGACAACAATCGCCGACATTCTTTCCGGCGCGGCCCACTGCTACGAAGACAGCATCGAAGCGGCTCGTCCGCAATGGGCCGACGCCGAACCGGTTAAAGTTTCTTAAAGGAGAAACCGAAAATGAACCCATCTTGCCTGGAATATCAACTGACCGACGACGAACGCCGTCACTTCGAAGAACACGGCTGGCTGCAAATCGAGAACGCGCTCACGCCGCAGCAAATCGAGAAACTCACCGCGAAAACGGACGAAATTCACGCCGCCAAAGTGAATGATGGACATAGCGCTTCGCAGGCGCTGTTCTACCCCAACTTCATCCCCGACGATGCCGGTTTTCTGGAACTGGTCGATTACCCGCCGGTTTTGCCCAAAGTGTGGGGCATTCTGGGCTGGAACATTTATCTCTATCACGGCCATCTCATCGTGACGCCGCCATCGGGTCAGTCGCGACCTCCTGCGGGAGAGGAAAAAACCTTTGGCTGGCACCAGGATTCGGGGCGCGTCAATCAGGAAATGGAATCGCATCCGCGCCCGCGCCTGTCGCTCAAAGTCGCTTATTTTTTGTCGGACACGAGCGAAGAGGGGCGCGGCAATTTCTGGATCATCCCTGGCAGTCATTTGCGCGATGACCTCGAACGACCGCAAAACGGCACCGGCCAGCCCGAAGGCGCGATTCCGGTTCTGGCCAAACCAGGAACGGCAGTGTTTTTCGACCGGCGTTTGTGGCACACGGCAAGTCCGAACTGGTCGGACGTGACGCGCAAAATCCTGTTTTACGGCTACGGCTATCGATGGATCCGAACCAAAGACGACATGACGGTGCAGGATTTGTGGCCTCAGTGCGACGCGATCCAAAAGCAGCTTTTAGGCTATGGTGTCAACTGCAACGGCCACTATTCGCCCAGCGACGACGATGTGCCGCTTCGCGTCTGGCTGCGGGAAAACGCGCCCGAAGCCGCCAAATAGATAAGGGCTTTTGCACCGTCGCACGAATTCGCTTTGTGGATTTTCAACACAAAGAACACGGAGGGGCGGAGCAGAACAGAGGATTTTGCTTGCGACTTCTTGCGAAAGTGGTTGACAGCCTCAGATCTTTGATCTCTCTGCTCTTCTCCCTCCCTCCGTGTTCTTTGTGTTGAAAATCCACAAAGCGAATTCGTGCGAGGATGGGCGTGGAGCGGCGAAAAGTTACGAGTGGCCCGCATCGTCGCACATTTGCAGGAACGCTGCGACGACGCGCGGATCGAACTGCTGGGCGCTCTGGCGCTCGATTTCGGCGCGCGCTTCTTCGACCGGCCACGCTTTTTTGTAAGGGCGCTCGTGGGTGAGGGCGTCGAAGACATCGGCGACGGCGACGATGCGCCCCACCAGGGGAATGGCCTCGCCTGCCAGTCGGTGCGGGTAGCCCCTGCCGTCCCAGCGTTCGTGATGGGAAAGCGCGATTTCCTCCGCCAGTTGCAGCCAGGGCGAGGTGCTGCCGGAAAGCATTTTCGCTCCAATGACGGTGTGCTGGCGCATGATGTCGAACTCCTGGTCGGTCAATTTGCCAGGTTTGAGCAAAATGGCGTCGGAAACCCCGATTTTGCCGACATCGTGGAGCGGCGCGGCGCGCGTGATGAGATCCACCTGCGTTTCGGGGAATTTGAGCGCCTGGGCGATACATCCGGCGGTTGTTCCCACTCGTTTGGTGTGAAGTCCGGTGTCGTCATCGCGGTATTCGGCGGCCAGCGCCAGGCGCTGCAAGGTTTCCAGTTGCGCTTTTTCCAGATCATGGGTGCGCTCCTGCACTTTGGCTTCCAGCAGGGCGCTGTGAAAACGAGTTTCCAGCAGGTTTTTGATGCGAAGCAGCACCTCGATTTCGTCCAGGGGCTTAGTCAGGAAATCGCTGGCGCCTTCTTTGAGCGCTCTGTGCTTGGAGGCTGTGGTCGCGTTGGCGGTGAGAACCAGGATAGGAACCGAGTTAATGCCCATCTCCGGACGCAACTGCTGCATGATGGCAAAGCCATCCAGATGCGGCATGGTGAGATCCAGCAGCACGATGTCGGGCGCGATGCTGGAAAAAAGCGTGTGCGCCTCGCGGGGGTCGAGCGTGCTGTAAACGTTGGTGTAGCCGTTTTGCTGAAGGATGATCTCCAAAAGACGAATGTTGGCTTTCTCGTCGTCTACAATGAGAATCTTTCCCTGCCGGAGAATACGTTCCGGCATCAGTTCACGACCTTCTCATCGATATTGGGTTGCGGGGCAATTGCCGGTGTTGTGGGGAGAAACATATCTAAGGTATGAAGAAACTTTTTAACATCGAGGGGTTTGGACAGATAGGCTCCGGCTCCGGCAGACAGCAGCCGTTCCACCTGATTGGGGGTGGCGTCGGCGCTGACCACGACAACCGGAATATCTCGGGTGAGGGCCGATTGTTGCAGGCGGGCCAAAACTTCTTTGCCGTGCATATCGGGGAGGTTCAGGTCGAGAAGAATGAGATCGGGTTCATGCTGGCGCGCCATCTCCAGGCCCTCGCTGCCCTGCAAAGCGGCCAGCAGGGTGAGTTCAGGCCGGCTTTGAAAGAGGACTTCGAGCAGCCGGAAGTTGGCGGGGTTGTCTTCAATGGAAAGCACCGAATGGGTGCGCTGCGCCTGAGACTTGGGCACCGACGAGTGCGTGTCATGCGGCGAATTCGCCAATTGCTCTTCGGGCGAGGTGGTCTGCGGCAGTTCGAGGGTTACTGTGGTGCCCTGGTCCAGAGTGCTTTCCACTTGGAGTGTTCCGCCCATTCCCGTTACCAGGCGCTGCGACAGAACCAGCCCCAGACCGGTGCCTTCCACGTTGGAGTTGGAGGCGCTTAGCCGCTCGAAGGGCGTGAAGAGTTTCGGCAGATCCTGGGGCGCGATGCCCTGTCCCGTGTCTCGAACCGCGATAGAAGTCCATCCGTCGGGCTTTTGAGCGCAGACGACCTCGACTTCTCCGCCCTCGCGATTGTATTTGATGGCGTTGGAAATGAGGTTGATGAGCACCTGTCGCAGCCGTTGGCGGTCGGCCAGAATATAGCTGTGGCCGAGTTGCGAAGTGTTTTCCTCGAGACGAATCTTGCGCTCCCCCGCGAGTGGCTGCATCAGAGCGCAGGCTTCGGGCACAACGTCATCGAGAGCGATGGGTTCGGAAGAGATTTCCAGGTGTCCCGACTCGACGCGGGCGATGTCCAAAACCTCGTTGATGAGGTCGAGGAGATGCCGTCCTGCTTTGAGGATGTAGCCGACGCTCTCTTTTTGAAGCGCCGTGCCGTTTTGCTCATCCAGAATTTGACCGAAGCCCAGAATCGAGTTGAGCGGGGTTCGCAGTTCGTGGCTCATGCGCGAGAGAAACTCGCTTTTGGCGAGGTTGGCGGCGTCGGCTTCTTCCCTGGCTCGCCGCATTTCGGTTTCGGCCCGCGCGCGTTCATACGATTCCAGAGTGACCGCGCAGATGGCCGCAGCAGAACCGGCGAATGTCTGATCGTCCACTTTCCAGGGGCGCGCGACTCCGGTGCGTTCACAGCACAGCACACCAGTCATTCGCCCTCCCAGGACGATGGCCGTATCCAGCATCGAGACCACGCCAAGCGGCTGGAGATAAGGCTCGGAAAATTCGCGGGTGGCGGGGTGGGTGTGCGCCTCATCGGCAACCACGATTGGTTCCGCTTCCAAAGCCTCAAAGTAGGCCGGAAAATCCTTGGATGTCAATTCAGCGTCCTGTGAATGCGTCTGGGTGGCGATTTCATAAAGATCGACACAACGCAGGGCAGAGTGGTCTTCGTGGTAAAGCCACACGCTGCACCGTTCGGCGTCGAGCACCTGGCAGACGGCTTCGGTGATTTGCTGAAGCGCCGTTTCCAATTCCGCCATTTCCGAAGCGCGCAGGCGCGTCAAATCGGTAAAAACGCGATTGCCCTGTAAAAGCCGCGTTTCGTTGTGTTTCAGCACCTCGTTGGCTGCCTGCAAAGCGTCGGCGGTTGCGCGAAGCGAACCCATTGTCATGTGGTGCTGAATGTTCTCGACTCGCAGCGACTCGTTGGCCGCCCCCAGTTCGGCAGTGCGCTGCATGACGTGCAGTTCCAGTTCGTCGTTGGCCTTATGAAGCGCTCGTTCGGCCTGTTTGAGGGCGGTGATGTTCATCACCAGACCGTCCCATTGGGTGCCGCCATCGGGTAGGCGCTGAGGCCGCGAAGCGCCTTGAATCCAGATAATCTCTCCGGAACCCAAGATGTGCCGTCCTTCCCAGTGCCACGGCGACAGGGTTTTCGCCGAGGCCGCCACGCTGCGGTCGAACTCTTCTCGGTCGTCGGGATGAATGCGCTTAAGGGGCCAGTGCGGGTCGATCTGGAAAGTTTCCGGCTCGGTTTCGTAAATCTCTCGGCAGCCTTCGCTTACGAAGGGCCATTCGATGGAGCCGTCGGGATGCAAAACGAACTGATAAACCATGCCTGGAACGTTGGCCACGATGCTCGCGAAACGTTCCTCGCTTTCGCGCAGCGCGTTCTCGACTTGTTTGCGCTCGGTGATGTCGCGGATGTAACCGCTAAAAATCGGCGGCCCCTCGAGCGAATGACGTGTAATCGCCAGTTCGACGGGAAACTCGCTGCCGTCGGCGCGCATCGCGGTGATTTCGCTGCGGCGATCCAGCAGCACCGCTTCGCCGCTTTGCAGATAGCGGTTCAAACCTTTCCAGTGCTGCTCGCGCAGCGAGGGCGGAACGATCAGTTCGGCCATACTGTGGCCCAGGGCGAATTCCCGCTCATAGCCGAACATTTTTTCCGCCGCCGGATTCCATTCGAGGACGCGGCCCTGCTGATCCATGGAAACAATGGCATCCAGGGCCGACTGCAAAATGGCTCGATGATGAATTTGACCGGCGCGCAGTTCTTCCTCAGCGCGTTTGCGCTCGGTGATGTCCTGCACCGTGCCAATCATCTGCAAGGGCTTCCCATCTTCGGCATAAACGATTTCGGAGCGCTCGCGCACCACCCGCTCGGTGCCGTCGGGCCGCACGATGCGGTGTTCGATGTCGTAGTTTTGCCCCGTCTCGAAAGCCAAATGCAGCTTTGCTTCGACCGCAGCGCGGTCGTCGGGATGCACCCCATTGATAAAAACCTGGTAAGACACCTCAAGCGCGTCCGGCTCATATCCGAAAATACGGAAAACTTCATCCGACCACGACAGAGGGTTCAGCTTGAAGACTTCCAGGTTTTGCAGCGACCACACCCAGCTTCCCAGGTGCGCTATCTGCTGCGCCCTGGCCAGATTCGCTTCGCTGCGGCGCAGCTTTTCCTTGGCCAGCTTGCGCGCGGTGATATTTTCATGCGCGACAACCACGCGCAACGGCCCCTCGCCGCAAAAGCGCGTCACGCACACATTGAACCAGCGCTCTTCACTGGGGCTGTGACACGGGTATTCCAGGCAAAACGCCTGGTGCTGGCCCGACATCACCTCTCGAATGCCCCGAACCACCGCCGGCGCTTCCTCCGCCCAGGTGCCATCCGCCTCACCGCAAACCAGGAGGTAGTTGGCGCCGACCTCGCACGAGGCGGCAGTGCCCTGATTCTGGGCGGAAAATTGCCGCCACGCTTTGTTGACGGCGATAATTTGTCCCGTCTCGTCCAAAACGGCGATGTGGGCGGCCAGCGCATCGAGTGTGGACTGTAAAAAGCGCTGCGATTCCTGCTCTGCCGCCACCGCCTGCTTGCGTTCGCTGATGTCGCGGATGTGGCACTGAACCACCTTTTTGCCACCGCTCGCATAGGCGTTGCTGACAAATTCCACGGCAGCGATCTGCCCGTCCCTGGTTTCGAGCGGCAATTCGCCGTGATGGCTGTATTCTTCTTCCTGCACAGTGCGAAAGGCGTCGGAACTGGCCGCGATGGCGCGGAACGCGCCGATGTCCCACAACGGCCTGCCCACAAGCTCGTCCGGCGCATAACCCAGCAGCCCGCACAGAGAAGGGTTGACATCTTCGATTTCTCCGCTTTGTGCATCCAAAATCAAAATCCCGTCTTTGGCCGACTCGAAAAGCCGCCGGTAGCGGGTTTCGGACGCTTCCAGATTGTCCGCATCGCGCCGCGCCGCTTGCGCCGCCAAAGCCAGCTTCCGCCGCTCGGCGCGCCGGCGGGTCTGTCGGCTTTGACCCTTTCTGGCTGTCGCATCGGGCCGCGCTTCGAGAAGCGCCACGGCCTGGCGCGCGAGCCGGTGCAGCGATTCCTGCTGCGTTTCATCGAGCTGGCGCGGCACGGTGTCCAGCACGCACAGCGTGCCCACCGCGTGGCCTTCGGGCGTCACCAAGGGCACTCCGGCGTAAAATCGGATGTGCGGATCGCCGTTCACCAACCCATTGTTGATGAATCGATCATCAGCAAAAGTATCGGGCACGAGCAGAAAATCATTCTGCTCGATGGCCTGAGTGCAAAACGAAACGGCGCGCGGAATTTCGGGGGCGTCCATGCCCACGCGCGATTTGAACCACAGCCGCTCGTCGTCCACCAGAGAAATCACCGCAATCGGCGCGGCGCAAATCTGCGCGGCCAGATGGGTGAGGTCGTCGAACTCCGGCTCTGGCGCGGTGTCGAGAACTTCATACTCGCGCAAAGCTTCCAGACGAGCCGCTTCATCGCGGGGTAGTAGGGTCTTCATTGGGGGCGTCAGGCCTTTCGAGCGTATAAAGAAACTGTTGAGCGATTGGTTTTGCGTGACAAATATCTCTTTTCCCTTTAGAACACTTTAGCCATCCCAAATGTAATGGTTTTCTTTCGCACCAAGCCGGCACACTGCACCAGCGTGGTTCAGTCCGACACGGCCAAAACCCTAAAAATAATCATTCGATTTCGCGCTTTTTCTTAAGCGCGCTGGCTGCTTATACTTGCCGCCATGACCGTAGAATCCCCGCTTCGCCACACCGCGCTTTTGGCGTCCCACCTCGAAAGCGGCGGCAAAATCGTGCCTTTCGCGGGCTGGGAAATGCCGGTTCAATACGCCGGAGTCAAAGCCGAAACCTTCGCCGTGCGCCGCAACTGCGGCTTGTTCGACGTTTCGCACATGGGACAGTTCGACGTGCGCGGCCAGGGCGCGACGCAGGCACTGAACGCCATCGTTGCGGCGGACTGGTCGAGAATTCGCGTCGGACGCGCTGCCTACGCGCTTTTACTCACCGAAAATGGCGGCGTGCTGGACGACGTGATGGGCTACCACTTGAGCGAAAATCACTGGCTCGTCGTGGTCAACGGCAGTCGCGCCGAAGTCGATGAGGCTCATCTGCGCGCGCTGTTGCCACCGCACATCGAGCTTTCCAACCGCTACCAGAATCAGGCGATGATCGCCGTGCAAGGCCCCAACGCGCAAAGCCTGTTGCAGCCGTTGTGCGATGCCGATTTAGGCCAAATGACGCTGCGCGATGTGATTGAAGCCGAAGTTCTGGGCCAAAAATGCGTCGTCACGCGCGGCGGCTACACCGGCTGCGACGGTTTCGAGTGGATGGGCGACGCCGCGACCGCGCCACAACTGTGGAAATTGCTGCTCGATGCGGGCGCGGCGCCCTGTGGCCTGGGCGCGCGCGACGTTTTGCGCCTCGAAGCCGGACTGCCGCTTTACGGCCACGAACTGCGCGAAGATTTATCGCCCGACGAATCGGGCGTCTCCTTTGCCGTCAAAGCCGAAAAAGGCGAGTTTTTCGGGCGCGAGGCCCTCCAGCACAAGCGCCAATCGCCGCCGCAGATCGCGCTGCGCGGCCTCCAAATGCAAGGCCGCGCCATCGCGCGCGAAGGCTACGAAATTCAGCATGGCGGCGAAGTTGTCGGCATCGTCACCTCGGGCAGTCCCTCGCCCACGCTCGACGCCAACATCGCGCTCGCGCTGGTTCCCGTCGAATTAGCGGCTGGAGATTCCATTGAAGTTCTGATTCGCAACACGCCTCATCCGGCCCACATCGTGGCGCTGCCGTTCGTGGCGCGCACCACTAAAACATCATCATGAACACGCCCCCAGACCTGTTTTACACCTCGTCCGACGAATGGCTGCGCCGCGAAAGCGACGGCACCCTCACGGTTGGCATCACCGACTACGCGCAGCACGAGTTAGGCGAAATCGTTTACGTCGAACTTCCCGAAACCGGCCAAAAACTCGGTGCCGACGCCATGTTTGGCGTGGTCGAATCGGTCAAAGCCGTCGGCGAACTGCACTGCGCGGTGAGCGGCGAAGTTGTCGAGATCAACGCCGCCGCGACCGACAATCCCGCCATCGTCAACGAATCGCCCTATGAGGACGGCTGGCTCATCAAAATCAGGCCCGACGCGGAAGCGGACTTCAGTGGCCTGATGGACGCCGCCGCGTATGCGGCACTGCACGCTTGAAATTAAGCGACATGAAGTCGCAGCCAACGAAGTAGTCGACCTTCGCCGACATAAAACCTCGAATGCTGTCGGCGAAGGCCGACTACTTCGTTGGCTGCGACTTCATGTCGCTTCCTTCCCATGCCCTATTTCGCCCTCACGCCCGCCGACCGCGCCGCGATGCTCGAAACCATCGGCGCGCCCGATGCCGACGCCCTTTTCGCCGATATTCCCGCCGCGCTGCGCGAAACTGCCGCCCACGCTTTCGCCCAAATGGACGGCGGTTTGTCCGAACTCTCCACGCGGCGCGCGCTCACTGGTTTAGGCTCCAAAAACACCAACGCCGACACTTGCAGTTACTTTCTGGGCGCCGGACTTTACGACCATTTCGTGCCCGCCGCCGTTTCTTCCCTCGCCTCGCGCGGCGAATTCGTCACCGCCTACACGCCTTATCAGGCCGAAACTTCGCAGGGCACGTTGCAGGTGATTTACGAGTTTCAAACCCTGCTGTGCCGCCTCACTCAGATGGAGATGGCCAACGCCAGCCTCTACGACGGCGCCACCGGCCTCGCCGAAGCCCTCATCATGGCGACCACGGCCACCAAGAAAAAACGGGTTTTGCTGCCGCGAGGTCTTTCGCCCGCCTACCGGCGCGTCGCGGCGACTTACACGCAAGGCTTGCCGATTGAACTTGAGGAATTGCCCTTCGACCCTGAAACCGGCGCGCTCGATGTGGAAGCGCTGCAAAGTGCGCTGCAAAGCGGCGATGTTGCGGCGGTTGTCGTCGCGCAGCCGAACTTCTTCGGCGTTTTGGAAGACGCGCCCGCGATTTCCCAGGCCGCGCACGCGAGCGGCGCGCTCTTGATTTCGGTTTTTAACCCGCATTCGCTGGGCATTTTGCCGCCGCCTGGCTCCTACGACGCCGACATCGCCATTGGCGACGGCCAGTCGCTCGGTTTGCCGCTCACTTTCGGCGGGCCAGGACTGGGGCTTTTCTGCTGCAAGCAAAAATTTTCGCGCCTCGCGCCAGGGCGTTTGGTCGGCTTGACCAGCGACGAGCAGGGCAGACGCGGCTTCACCCTCACGCTGCAAACGCGCGAACAGCACATTCGCCGCGAAAAAGCGACCTCGAACATCTGCTCCAATCAGGCGCTGTGCGCCCTCGTGGCGACGATTTATCTGGCGACTGTCGGCGCGGCGGGGCTGCGCGAAGCGGCTTCGCAGTCGTTTCATAAAGCCGATTTCGCGCGCCAATCGCTCGAAGAACTGCCCGAAGTCGAGCGCGCGTTTTCCGGCGCTCATTTTCACGAATGGACGCTGCGGCTGCCGATTTCTATTGCGGAACTGAACCAGAAACTGCTGGAACACAGCATCGTTGGCCCCTATGATTTGAGCCGCGATTATCCCGAACTCGAAGGCGTCGCGCTGTTTTGCTGCACCGAAAAACGCTCGCGCGAAGAAATTGAAGCGCTGGTGGAAGCGGTGCGCTCGGCAATGGCCCGCTGAAAAATTGGCGACTCGATTGGAAGAGGGGGCCACCCCCCGCTACTCGATGGGATAGCGGGGCTTGCGCCCTCTTTAATCCTTACCCCAACACGCTCAATTGAGCTACGACCACAATAATATGTCCGAACTCCTCTTTGAACTCGATGACCCAGGCAGCGCGAGCGATTACCTGCCGCCGCTCGATGTGCCCGAAGCTCCAATGCCCTTCGCGGCGCGCCAGAACCTCGATTTGCCCGAACTCGATGAACACTCGGTGGTGCGCCATTTCACGCGGCTTTCGCACCGCACCTTTTCCATCGACACCCATTTTTATCCGCTCGGCTCCTGCACCATGAAATACAATCCCAAGCTCAACGAGGCCATCACGGGCTATCGGGATTCGCGGGCGCCCATCCCTTGCAGGACGAACAAACGGCGCAGGGCTGGCTCGAAGTCTTGTTTCGCGCCCAGAATGTCCTCGCGCAGATCGCCGGACTCGATGCCTGCACGATTCAGCCTCTGGCGGGCGCGCAGGGCGGTCGCCGGACTTTTGATGATTCGCGCTTCATGAAAAGCGGCCAGGGGCAGTCGCGGCGGCGCATCATCGTGCCCGATTCGGCGCACGGCACCAATCCGGCGAGCGCGGCGCGCTGCGGCTATGCCGTCACGAGTGTTCAATCCAACGCGCAGGGCAACGTCGATATGGACGCCATGCGCGCGGCGCTGGGGAGCGATGTCGCCGCCGTGATGATCACCAATCCCAACACGCTGGGCGTTTTCGAGGCGCAAATCGAGGAACTCTGCGCCGCCGCGCATGAAGCGTGGCGCTGGTTTACATGGACGGCGCCAACATGAACGATTCTGGGCCAGGCGCGCCCTGGCGATATGGGCGTGGACGTGATGCATTTCAACGTCCACAAAACCTTTTCGACGCCTCACGGCGGCGGCGGGCCAGGCGCGGGGCCGGTCGCGGTGCGCGCCATTTTAGAATCGTTTTTGCCGGTTCCGCACGTCAGACAAACCGAGAATGGCGGCTTCGCGTGGGATTGGGAGCGGCCCGACGCCATCGGCTCTTTGCACGGATTTCGCGGCAACGCGGGCGTGATTTTGCGCGCTTTGACTTACATCATGCGTCACGGCGGCGAAGGTTTGCAGCGCGTTTCGAGCGACGCGGTTTTGAGCGCCAACTACATTCTGGCGCGGCTTAAGGATGCTTATGAAACCGCCAATCCCAACGGCTGCAAGCACGAATGCGTCCTGAGCGCCGCCAAACTCAGGCGCAGCACGGTGTTTCGGCGTGGGATATCGCCAGCGGCTGCCCGATTACGGTTTCACGCCCACGGTGTATTTTCCCACCATCGTCAAAGAATCGATGATGATTGAGCCGACCGAAACCGAAACCAAAGCCACACTCGATGCCTTTTGCGACGCCATGCTGCAAATCGCGCAGGAAGCCCAGACCGACCCCGATATGCTGCGCCACGCGCCGCATACCCTGGAAGTGGGCCGACTGGACGAAGCGAACGCCGCCAAATGCCTCGAATTTGTGCTGGACGACGCCCCAGGACGCCGAAGCGTGCGAAACCCTGGGCCGGCGAAGCGCGAACTCGCGGGCGCCAGCACTTATTAGTGACGCCTTTGGAGCACAGAGTCTAAAGCGCGTGTCTCCTGGCGTTTGCATCTTTAGGAGCGCGAGCATCCTTGCTCGCAGGAAATGAACGCCCTGCGAGCAAGGATGCTCGCGCTCCCAGGGGCTGCACTCCTACTGAGACACGCTCTAAGAATCAGTCTGAAAAGTGGTTTTACAAGCGAGTTGAGGGATTGGAATTAGACTGGCTCTTAGATTCCGTCATCCTGAGGGCAAATGACCAAAATTGGCGTCGTCACTACAATTTCCCCGACTTTTCCTTCGACCAGTTCCTGCGTTTTGCCGCCGATGCGGGTTACGAATGGGTCGAACTCAATCTCTCCGATGTGTGGGAAGAGGGGCATCGCGCACCCGCTGGGCGAAGCCGATAGAGCGCCAGTCGCGGCAGACCGAAAAAGTGGCGCGTCATGTCGCCTCGTTCGGGCTGCAAATCTCCGGCATCGCAGCGCGCAACGATTTCGTGCAAAGCGACGCCCAGGCCCAGGAGTTTCAAATCGCGCGCGATGCGCGGCATCGCCTCACAGGTGCGTCTTCTGGGCGAAAAAACTGTGATTCGCAGCGAAGGTGGGCAGCCTAAAGAGGGTGTCGATGCGGCGCAGTGGCGCCCGCTCATGCTCGATGCCTTTCGTCGCTGCGAAGGTTTTCTGGAAGAGTGGGGCGTAACGCTGGCCATTGATAATCACGGCCTCATCACCAACGACGGCGATTTGTTGTTGTCTCTGCTGCGCGAACTCGATCACCCACGCATCGGCGCCAATCTCGACACCATGAATTTTCTCTGGTTCGGGCACGATTTAGAGACTTGCCGCCGCTTCTACCGTGAACTGGCGCCCTGGGTGCGCCAGGTGCATTTGAAGGACGGCAGGGGCAGCAGGTCGCAGTATCGCGGCGAAGTGCTGGGCGAGGGCGTCATCCCACTGCTCGAAGCGATTGGGCTTTTGCGCGAGGCGAATTTCGACGGCGTTTACTGCGCCGAATATGAAGGCCAGGAGCGCGAGGGCGGCGCCGGTTATGCTCGCTGCTGCGAGTGGATGCAGACTCATCTCGAAGCGACAACCCACTTTTAGAGGCTACCCAAAGCGGTAGCAGAGGCGGGACTGACGTCCTTTTTCAATCCCTGACTGGCACCGATTGGAAGAGGGCGCAAGCCCACTTCAATGAAACCTCATGAAAATCAGCATCTCGCCGACCAAACCAGAACTGGGCGGTCTTGCCGCCCCAGAGCGGCGCCCATCTCATGCGCCGCGCCCTGACTTCAAACGGCGCCGCCAATATCATCGTGGCGACCGGCGCTTCGCAGTTCGACACGCTCGCCGCTCTGGTGCGGGCGCCCGAAATCGACTGGAGCCGCGTCACGATTTTCCATCTCGATGAATACGCCGGCATGAGCGAAAACCATCCCGCCTCGTTCCGTCGCTATCTGCGCGAACGCCTGGTGTCCCTGCTGCCGACCGCGCCCGCCGCGTTTCATCCCATCAGCGGCGAAGGCGATCTGGAAGCCGAATGCGCCCGCCTGGGCGCCCTGATTTCCGCCACGCCCATCGATGTCGCTTTTATCGGCATCGGTGAAAACGGCCATCTCGCTTTCAACGACCCAGCCCGCCGACTTCGAAACCGAACAGCCGTTTCTGGTGGTCGAACTCGATGAAGACTGCCGCCGCCAGCAGCTTGGCGAAGGCTGGTTCCCCACTCTGGAAGAGGTGCCAACGCGCGCCATTTCGATGTCGATTCGCCAGATTCTCCAGGCGAAATCGCTCATCGTGAGCGTGCCCGACGAGCGCAAAGCCCGCGCGGTCAAAACGCCCTCGAAGGCCCCGTTTCCAACCTCGCGCCCGCCTCGATTTTACAGACCCATCCCGACGCCCGCTTTTTCTGGATCGCGCCTCGGCATCCCAACTCGAAAACGGGGCCGCTCTTCAAACTGTGGCAGATTGAGAAGCTCTGGAGAACCCCTCCAGGGTGTAGCTCTGCTTTCAACCGTTTTGAGAATCAGTTTGAAAAGTCGGTAGCTGTTGGTCAAGCGGTTTGTAGTAGCGCCGCGAGGCGCGTTTGGAAAGCGTAAGAGTTGATCCAAACGCGCCTCGCGGCGCTACTACACACCGCTCTATAAACCGCGAAAGGACTTTTCAAACTGATTCTGAGAGGTTCAAGCGCGCGGCCAGACCTGCGGAAACAGTTCGCCCTCGACCGGCTCGCCCGCCGCGACATGGATGTGGGGGGCCATCGGATGGCGGCGGTCGCCGCTAAAAAGCGTGTCGCTCGCCATGAAGTGCAGCGCGATGGCGCGGCGCGGTCGGCCCGAAAGGTTGCTGCCGCTCCCATGCCAGGTCAGGGAATGATGAAAATGCACTTCGCCCGCGCGCACCGGACACGCCGCCAACTGCACTTCGTGACCGTTCCACTCTTGGGGCATGGCGTCGAACTCGCGCAGGCCGTTCAAAAACCCGATCTGGTCGCCCCACGCCTGCGAGCCTCGCACCATTTTCATGCAGCCATTTTCTTCGTCCACATCGTCAAGCGCGACCCACGCCGTAATCTGGCGATCTTTGGGCGTCAGGGGCGCCCACAACGGGGAGTCCTGATGCCAGGGGTTGACGCCGCCGGTTTGCGCGGGCTTATATTGAATCTGGTCGTGCCACAAACGCACGCTTTCCGAGCGCAATAACTGCGCGATTTCCTCCGCGATTTGGGCGTTGTGAACCAGTTCGGCGAACGGTTCCGAGGCCAGAAAAATGTCCACGATCTGCCACACCGGAGCCTCGCCATTGCCGGTGAGGTTGACAAGTTGAATGGGACGAGGCCCCGCCCCGCCTTGCTCCTCGATGACGCGCAGCGTTTCGCGCTGCAGCAGTTCGACCTGCGCCGCGTCCAGCACGCGAGCGCCTTTCACAAAGCCGTCGCGCTCGAACTGCGCGATGTGTTCGGTTGTCAGCATAGTTTTTGTCTCCCAGATCCGCTCCAGTTCACTCCAACGGCGCGGGGCAATGTTAACCCCGTTTCCGGCCAATTATGCCGTTTCTCTGCTTATTTTTCGCTGCAAAGTGGCCGCGACGCCCTTACACTTCCCGCCGTGCTGCCCGATCTGATTTACGATCCCGCGCAAAGCGGCGCGCCGAGTGCATCGGGATTGTATCGCAGCGACTTCGCGGCGATGAACGCGCATCCCCGCCTGCCCCTTCTGCTGCGACGCGAGCGCTACGAGCGCGCGGCCTCGACCGGCGACCATTTGCACCTCAATTTTTACGCGCTTTACCTGGTGCGAGGCGGGCAGGGCATCCACGTCATTGACGGGCGGCCCTATGGCATCGTGCGCGGCGATGCCTATCTCGTCGCGCCTGGTTCGGTGCACTCCTACCGCGACTACCAGGGGCTTGAACTCGATGCCCTTTATTTTCAGCTTTCGCTGCTCTTGGAGGCCGAAATCGAAGCCCTGCGCGCTCTGCGCGGCTTCTGGAGGTTGTTCGCGGCGCGCGACGACACTTCAAATGCCGAACACCGCCTCCATCTGCCGCCCGAATCCTATCGCTGGGCCGAAACTGCCGTCGAAGAACTGCGCGGCGAATACGAAACGGCGCAACTCGCCGCGCCGCTTCTGCTGCGGGCGAATGTGTTTCGCCTCCTGGTGTTTCTGGCTCGCTTTCACGAGCGCAGCGCCAGACCGACGCCGCGAAAACCCTCGACACCAACCCCGTCAACACTGACAGCCGAAAACGCGGTGGCGCGGGCGCGGCGCGTATGCGAAGAACGCTTTGCCGAGCGGCTGACGGTGGCGCAGCTCGCGGCGCAGGCGTTCGTTTCACCCGCGCATTTCTGCGAGTTATGGGCGCGCGAAGTCGGAATGCCGCCCGCCGCCTATTTGCGCCAGCTGCGATTGGAACACGCCCGCCATTTGCTGGCGACCACAAGCCTCGAAGTGGCCGAAATCGGACGCCGGTGCGGTTTCAGCAGCGCGGCGGCGTTCGCGCGCGCCTTTGGCGTGGCCTACAGCGTGTCGCCCCGCGCGTTTCGGGTTTCGAGGCGTTAAACAAAGAGGTCAACGTTTGGAAAATTTGTCGTCGCGCTGTGTGCGTGGCTTGAAGGAAAGCGGCAGTCTTTGTTAGGATGGGGGTTGGCGAGCAACGACCAAAATGGAGGTGATGTGTCTTCGGACAATTCGCTGACGGGGCTTTGATTTTGAGCTTGCTGTTCTGCACTTTCGTAGGCGGCTTGTTCGTCATGTCCCATGACCTGCCTTCCAAAATCGTGCTGGGCATTCTCTTCCTGGTCGGGCTTTTCGCGGCGCTCACGATGGGGCACGGTTTCTACTATGTCGGCGGCGTCATTGAAGTGGCACAACGGTTTCGGGAGCGCCTCCGCAGGCGCCGATAAATGAGTTCAACAGCCAGCAGTTGCTCACCAATCTCTTAATGAGCGCAGCAGGCGGCGGGCCAGCAGCGGGCGCGGGTGGAGGCGAAGCGGCAATCATCGGCGCTCTCGCGGGTGGCGGTTCGGGTGGAGGCGGAAGTTTCGCGGCGGCAGCCAGCGAGGGGCGCGGGCTGAATTTCGGCTGCGATTTGGGGAGCGGGTTCGGTTTGCACGGCTCCCACCGCGACGGCTTAGAACGGGTGCCATTCGACGGCTACCGCGCGGAGCTGCACGCTGGGGAAAAAGTGCTTGCAGCAGCCGAGGCTAAGGAATATCGCCAGCAGCGCATCTCACGGCTCGCAGTGGCGGCCCAGACTTCTGGGCGCGGAGGCGGGGCCGGAAATGTGACGGTGCAATATATCCATCACGGAAATGTCGTTGCCAACGACCCAATGGATCATCAACGCCAGCAGCAGCAAATGGCCGCGCGCAGCACGCCGCGCCTAGCGCGCGGTGAAATCGAACGTAAGATCGCACTCGCAGCAGTCCAAGGCAGGAAACGCCTCTAAAGCAGTCGAGGCGGGAAAGCTATTTCGCGGCGATTTTTTCCAGTGCGGTTGCGATGCGTTCATTTTGCTCGATGATGCGCTGATTTTGCATTGTCAGAATAGTTAGGGAAGTGCTCAAATCACCTTTTTGAGCTTTGAAACGAGCGATACGCGCCGCCTGTTTTGTGACGGCGGCATTTCCAGGTAACTGAGCGTAAGCGTCCATTAAGGGGCCGATTGCCTCAGTGTCAACTTCCGCAGCGTTATACAGCTTTGTGAAGCTATCAGCACTTATAGGCGCGGCACTTTGGCCAACGGCATAACCGGAAAGGGCAACGGCGGCCAGGAGAGCCGCGAGGGTGATTGCGTTTCATGGGGTGAGTTTGGCGTGGCGGGAAAGCAAAAGAAAGGCGTCAGTCTAAGACTGACGCCTTTCCCTGCTAGAACTACATGCCATTCAAGTGGACGGTGACTTTCACCGCAAATTCCACCACGGTGGCAAGACGAACGAACAAATCAACAAAGCGATAAACTCTGCGAATGAGCCGCTTGCGGTTCATCAGAGTCAAGGCTTTCTTAATGCGATGGAGCATAGGGGAATCCTTGTAGCTACCAAACACTGGTAGCGGGTCAATGCGTCCTTGCCTTTCGTGATTCCCACGGCAATGGGAATCAGGCTCGAAAGAGCAAGGGCGCGTTTACCAAATATAAAATCGTTTTTCTTCTTCGATAAATACCTCCTTTCGCGCGTAAGCGGTTTCCTCTTCATCTGTCCACTCAGTCCAAAAAACTGGGCTTAATAAAACAAAAAACCCGCACTGCCCTGGTGCGAGCACTAATCCCACTTCAAAAGTGGTTAGGTGCTTTACCGTTGCAGTGCGGGTGAGGTATTCCGCTTTATAGCCCTCGCAGCGAGAACGCTGCTCCTCCTTTTCCAATGGTTAGGGCCACTGGGGGCGAGGTGTAGTGCGGTCTTTTTTCCCGCGAACTGTCCTCCTGATATTTTACCCATATCAACAATTTCGAGCAACCTATCGGCGATGGGACTTCTTTAAATTCGCCAGCATCCCCTGATTGGCTTTCTTGAGTTGCTTCTGCTCCTGCCGTAAACGCTCGATTTCCTCATTGCTTTTTTCCAGAGCCTTGATATTTTCTTCTGGCTCCAACGCGAGAACTGCCCTTATGCGCTCTTCTATGCTTTCGGCCAAGGAATACAAATCGTAGTGGGTATCTTTTCCGAGTGAGTGTTAGGCGTATTTTTTGGCTTGTCTGAGGTTCCAGTGATGGATGAACCAGTGGAGTCGAGCCTGGAGCCAGTGGAGCGAGCGCGCAAACGCCAGAGATTTGCGAGTGAGGTAGGACACGCCCTGGCGCAAGGCGTTGTTGGTGCCTTCGACGGGTGAAGTCTCACCCCAGGTCTCAGGGTCACGCTTGAGGCAGCGAGCGTGCTGAAGAGGCGCCTTTTGCAAAAGCGACTGATAAACGCGATAGCCATCGGTGAACACCAGATCATCGCGCCAGGGCAGAGGCACCTGCTTCCACACCATCTCGGCGCTCTGGAGGTCACGCCTGCCGACAAAGAAGGCCAGCACCTGCAAGTTGCGCCGCGACAGCACGATCCAGATCCACACTGCATTGCGCTTGGCCCACACGAAGCTCCACAACTCATCAAGGATCACCTCGTCATGGCCCTTATGGGGCATAAGCGTCTCGTCTAAAGCAGGCAAGGCTTCTACGTTTTTTTGAGCAGCTTATACACAGTGTTGGGCGAGACCTTAAACGTGCGGCAGATGCCGATCAGGGGCGTCTTCTCCAACAGCGCCCGCCCGATCATCTCCGCCTTTTCCTGGCTCAAAGAGCGCGACTTGGGAGAAGGTGTGAAGGCCCGACGGCACACGGTGCAATACAAGCGCTCGCTGCCCTGCTGGGTGCGGCCATGACGGCGAACCCGACTCGATTCCCCGCAGTGAGGGCACGACAAGGTGATGCTGACCATGATCTACAGATTACTCTTTCACACACGATTGGAAAAGATACCATCGTAGTGACTTCCGATGTCGCCCATATCCTCCGCCCACAACGACCACGAGGGAGCCTCCCCTTCGATCATGTAAAAGGTGCCATTATCCGTCTCTATGAGAGTGCTTCCTGGAGTCATTTCGAGACACGTGGTTATGCGTTTCTCAAGCGACTCCAATTTTTGCCAAATGTCAAAAAGTTGAGCATCGCTTTTTAATTTTAAAACGGCATTGGCAAGGGTCAAGGATTCGTGCTTCAGGAAAATCATCTGAACGAAAAGCTCGTCGTTAGAATCTTTCATTTCTCGTCCGGCCCAGTGCAAGACTTTGAGCACGTTGTCTACAAGGTCTTCAAAAAATTCGTTTAGAGCTTCCTTGAAATAGCTGAGAGGGTAAATGGAGGCAATTTTTTCGGGGTGCTTGGGTCTGTAATCCCCAACGACAAGCCGCGCGATGAATTCTTCAGCGCCATCAAGGTCGCCTTTCCCACCGACAAGCCCTGTTCTGCTGGCCGCTTTTTCAAAATCTTTCCAAGTTAGCATCTGCCGATCTCCTAGAAGCATTGTTCGGGATACCGATAACTGTTCGGACAAGAGGTTTTCAGGCGAGCGATACGGACACAACTGCCTTGCTCCTTTCATCTAAGAAGGCACGGTTTAAGCTTCCCGTCGCTGGAAAGCCATCGCCGCGAGTAGCACGAGCTGGGCGCTATCATGCTGGGTTGCTCGTTGCCAACAGCCAGGCAAGGGATTCGCGCAGCTCGGAGCGAACAACTCTCATTCGTCTGATGCACGAGCCAGAGCGGGTAGCTCACCAGATTGCAACGGCGGTTGTTCCTCAATCATTATCGGTTTAAGGAGCGCAAGTAATCGAGCCAGGTTAACACTGAACCCAAAAGCCTCTGGATTACTGAATTTCACCAAGCCTCCGAAAAATTCCAATTCATCTTTGTCGGCTCTTTCTTCATCCAATAGTTTCACTCGTGATTGCAAAAACACATTGCTTGTGCTGATGTGCCCCATCGTCACCCGTTGGGCGAGAATCGTAGCTTCTTGCGCTTCGATGGTTTTTTCTTGGTGCTGAATTTCGGCCAACTGAGCTTTAGCTTCAGCCTGAGCCAGTTTGATCTGACTTTGAAAAAATAAAATCCGCGACTCAAGCCGGTCAACTTGAATAGAAGCTCCAGATTCATACTCGAAGCTCGTGGCACCGGCTAACTCAAGATATACGTCGAGGGCTTGGCGAATTTTGCCTAACGCTTCTTTGCCTTTGGCCGGAGTAACAGAAAAAAGCACTTGCCCTGCTTGTCCTTCATGTTTGAGATCGGCTGTTGCCTCTACACCTACATCTTTCAAAAACTGTATGAATGATATTAGGTATTCTTCGCAGGAACTGCGGATTGCGCTGGGAAAACTGAAATGGCTGATGATGGAATTCGCGTCAATTTCAGCCTGCAAATTCTTGTTAGCTATTTCCCAAAGTCCCGCGATTTCTTTTTCACGCTTGTCTAATTCTTGATCGATTGTGGTATTTTTGTCTTCAAAAAGGAAGAGAAAATCGAAACCGTAAAGCTCGCTTCCTTCTTCAATATAAGCTTTCCCTGATAATCGGTCAGCCAGATCATAAATCTCATCAAGAAATTCTTGAGGGCTCCAAGCCTTCTTCCAATGACTCAAATTAAGAGCCGTGGACATGATTAGATAACGTTCGTGATCATCCTGAAATTCAATTTTAAGTGAAAATAGCTCATCCTTGATAAATATACCGTCACAATATTCGATGGGGTGGAGTTCTTCTATTTGATCTGAGAGGTGCCCGTTCTCCAGACTGCAGACTAAATCTGATAATTCGTTGTCACGAATAGAGACGCGGAATTTTGTTTTTTCGTTATCGACCTTTAGCAGCGTGTATAGCTTATAAGAGGAGTCTTCTTGAATTTCAACGCCGTCTAAATGTAAACGAAATTTCTTGCCCTTTCCTTTTCGCCGAGATTCTTTGATTTCCAATCGTGCCATAGTTTTGCCTCTGATATTTATTCGAGGGGCAGTCCCCTATACGCGGTCTGAGTATAAACTTAGTGGACCTCTTGCAAAAGTGCCTGTCCTAAAAAGGCAGCGACTAAAGTCGCCGCAACAACAGCGCGAAGTCCGCCTGCGCGGGCTGGAGACTCCCCAACCTGCGGAGGCAGGTTTCGCGTCGTTGTTGCGGTGAATTTATTCGCGGCAAACCACTTTTGCAAGAGGTCTATTGATGCATTATTTCCATCCGACCATGCCCTGAGCGTCTAAATAGAAGAAAACGGCGTAGCCTAAAACGATACCAACAAACATACTTGCGGTTTTTATTTTTGCGTCATGAGAAGCAGCAGATATCAACACGAAGAAACCGCCGAGGATAAGCAATGGCCCCAGCCAACACATCAACGTAATTAAGAATCCAAATATCAGCCATAGGCAAATACTCAAGAAGGGTAATGGCTGTTTCATTTACGCACACCGATACGAGCATATCTCTTGTATCTTTCCAACCTTTCTAACTGCGTTTTTGTAGCGCCGCGCATCGCACATCTCAGCCGTATTATTTTTCTTCACTTCCATTCCGTTTCGCTAACGCCGCCGCCCGCCTCGACCTGGAACCCCAGGCCGTTTACCCTTCTTTGGCCCACCCTGTTTGTTAGCGGCCTTGACATCGCGCTTCCCCCGAACGCGCTCCGGTTCGGGCGGCTCGTTATCGTTGGGCGACCAGGGGCCTTCCAGCAACTCCTGCAACTCCTCCAGCGTGTCGGCGCGCACCGCGCCGCGCTGCCCTCGCGTCACCATGAAGCGAAGCGGGCGGTCGAGAACCGGCAGTTCCTCTTCCCTCAGCGTGCGCGCCAGTTTTTCGGGCAGATGAAGACGCGCCACCCCGACAATCACCGGCTTGCCGTCCTCGGAGGCGCTTTCTTCAATCGCGTAATGAATTTTGACCGCGACACCGCGCACCATGACCTCGGAGGGCAGCGCCCAAAGCTGCGCGCGCTGCGACGCCGGAACGAAATCGTCGGCGCGCACCACCAGGCGCGCCTGGCGAAATTCCAGCAGCGAATTCACGCCCTGCGCCGCCAGTTGCGCCTCGTAAAAATCCGCGAGTTCGGCCCCGCCCAGACGCGGCGTCTGGCCGCCCGAACGCCGGAACATCTCGCGCACTTCCTCGATGGCGGCGTGGTTGGCCCTCACCGCCGTGTGATAAGCCTCGCCGCGTGCCAGCGCCTCGGCCAGAGCGCGCCGCGCCTGCCCCGCCAATTCTGGGGGAAACTCGCGCACCGGCTCGCTCTGGCTTTCCAAAATGAAGCCGTGATATTCCACCGTGCGCTTCAGAACGAGCGGCGCGGCGGGGCGATTGGCATCGTAAACGAACTCGATTTGCGCGGGCCGCGCGTAGCGGCGCAGTTGGTCGAATCCGAGCCGCGTGCCTTCGATAGCGGCGCGAGGGATGCCGTTGCGGTCGGCGAAATAGCGCAGCGTGCCCGCGATGGCGCCCATGCCCCCGCACACGCTGGTTTTCCCCACGCGCGCGCTTTGCCCGTCGGCGGTTTCCTCGTCGATGACCAGATCGAAGGGCATAAAGCGCGCGAGAAGATCGGTAAAGCGGCGCCGCACCTTCTCGTCGGCGAGCGGCATTTGCGCGGGCAACGGCACGTTCATGGCGCGCAGCACCGCCGCCATCGCCAGGGCCGCGTCTTCGAGCGATTTCACCAGCACCCCGCGCGCCTCAGCCCATTGCGCCACCGCCTCCGACTCGAATAAATGGCGCGGCAGGCCGTAAACCTCGCCCACGAATCCGGCGCGCTCAAACGCCTCGGCGTAGAGGTTGTAGGAGGTGAGATGGTCGCTGCCTGGCACGATGAGGCCGTCGAGGTCGCGCTCCTCGCGCGTCATGCGGTGCAGGCTTTCAATCGAACTCATCACGGCGAGATAAGGCACCAAATCGCGGTCGGCGTTGACCAGAAGCTCGGCCCAGACCCGATCCACCGGCAGCGCTTCGATGGTTTTGCCGTAGCGCGAAAGCCGTCCCTGATCGTTGATAATGCCCCGATTTTGCAGTTCGGCGAGGGCGCGGCGGTAGGCGGGGCCGTTGAGCGGCACGGGAAGTTCCAGTTCATCGGCGCGCACGCCCAGATCGGCGCAGGTGAGCGCGACGCGCTCCGAATCGCCCGCGAGCTGAAAATCGGGCGCCGTGGGACGCAGCGTGGCGAAATCGATGGCGCGTTCGGAAAGGATGAAGACGCGCCCGCCCTCGACGCGCCCGTGAACGCGCCCCGCCATCTGCAAAATCTCGTTGTTGCCCAGAGGCAGCCGCGTCAGCACGTTGCGCCCGCCGGTAATCACGTTGGAAAAGCGCGTGTCGTCGATGACAATGGTATCCAGACCGCGCACGTTGAGCGCGCTCTGGCCCGCCGCCGTCATCGCCAGCAGATAGGGCTTGGGCGCGCCCTCGTCTTCCAGAAAGGGCCGGATGGCGCGGATCGGTTCGCCGCCGTGATAAAACGCGACTTGTAGCTGCGGGAAACGTTCGCCCACCTCGGTTGCGGCCTGCTCGACACCGGCGCGCGTCGGCAAAAACACGCCCACGCCGCGCCTTTCCGCTTCGACCTGAGACAGAAAATGCCGGCCCAGAAACTGCGTCGGCGGGAGGGCCACCACGCGCACCTGCGCCGATTTTTTGGGGTCGAAAGCCGTCACCTGAAGCACGTCGGCGGAGTTCAAATAATTGCGGTAAAACCTGGGATCGACCGTCGCCGAAAGCCAGATGAAGCGGCAGCCAACCCGCTTTCCCAGCGCGAGACAGAGTTCCAGTTCCGCCGAAGTCTGGTGGATTTCGTCCACTACGAGCGTGTCGCGCGCGAGGATGTCGCCGTCCTGAAACCAGCGCCGCGCGATGCCGGTGGTCACAATCAGCACGTTTAAATCGGGCAGTTCGGGTGTCGCCTCACGTTCGCGGTTGACCACGCCCACTTTAAGTGGCGCGCGCAAAATTTCCTCGGCGATGGGGCGAATGGCGAGCGTTTTTCCGGTTCCGGTTCCGGCGATGATGCCAAAGCCCTGACCGCTTTGCGCCAGTTCGCGCACGCGCTGTCCGTGATGGCGCTCCAGAAAGGTGTCGAGATGCAGTCCGAGCGCGATTTCAATGGTTTCGCACGCCGCGCGCGTCGGCGCGATGACGATGACGCGGCCCGTGGGCGGTTCGGCGGCCAGAAAAGCCGCGCGGTCGGGCGGGAGAAAGCGGTCTTGAATGGTGGGAAGCACGGGAGATGATGGTGCAAGGGCGGCGCCGCTTGGGGAACCTCCCCCGCCCCCTCCTTCGTAAGGAGGGGAGTCGAGCGCGCAAGAATCTCCATTTCACTTCAACTTCTCAATGAAGTGGAGACAGTTGCAATGTGGTCTCCCCTCCTTACGAAGGAGGGGGCAGGGGAGGTTAGGGACGCCGCTCCAACTCGCTCGCCAGTTCGCCCCGCAACTGTTGAAAATGTTCGGCGGGCAGAGCCGCAATGGCGCTTTGCAGGCGATTGACAAGGCCGCTCAGCCGCTCTTCTTCCTCGACGGCGGCACTCGCCTGGCTCACTTCGGCTTCACCGGCGCCGCCTCTGGCGTTGGGCAGGTTGCGAAGCAGGAGTTGCCCCAGGCTTTGGAGGACGCCTTTCGACTGCCCCACTACGCCGAAAGCCGCGCGGGTGATGAGGCTGGTGTTGGTGCGAGCGAGAACGTCGTCTATCGCCGCGCGCACCCTGGCCGCGCCGTGGCTTTGAATCCAGCCCTCAGCGAGCGCGGTCTGGATCAAATAGCCGAAATAGTAGGTGTGGCTGATGGTGTCGGCGGCGCGCTTCCATTCCAGAAAGAAAAAAATCTTTCTCAGCACTTTTTTGAGCGGGTAGAGCAGAACGGTTCCCAGACAGCCCAGGGCGCAGCCTCGGCCCTTTTGAGCGGTCAGAATCTCGATTTCTGCGTTGCTTGGCTCCTGCGCGTGCGTTGCCGCGAGACGCTTCACCATCGAGCGCAAAAAATGACGGTAAAAAATGTCGTCGAGAAGCGGAATCGGAATGAGCGGCGTGAGGCCCGCCAGAGTCGCGTGCGTAACCAGAAGATGCTGAGGGCTGTTGTCGGGAGCGGGCATGATGGCCCAATTTTACAAAATGCCTTCGAGGAGCGCGCGGCTGCGCGGTTCGAGCGCCGCCACGTCCTCAATTTCAAAGCGATTGCCTTCGGTGTCGATGAGAAGCAGGCGGTTTTCGCCGAACCAGATGGCATTGGTCGAAAGGCTGGTCGCCACGAAATCGCGGGCGCCTCGGTCGGTTTCGACCGAAAAATAAGCCGCGCCGTTGTCTTCGCGCACGCTCTGGAGGCGCGCGATGCGGCTCGTCAAATCGCGGCGCCGAATTTCGCTTTGCACCGCCTGCCACGACGCGCTCGAAAGCTCCCTTTCCGGCTCGAAGAGCAGCGCGATGTCTTCGCCTTTGGGATCGAGAAGCGCCAGATAACGTTTCGGGCGCGAAAGCGGCGCCGCCCACACCGGCTTGACGCCCAGAACGCATTTTTCGTCGTCAATCTGGGCGCACAGGCGGGTGGCGGGTTGGTGGAAAAGTTCGATTTTCATGGGTTTGATCAACTTGCAGGATTGGCCCCTCCCCGTCCCTCCCCACAAGTGGAGAGGGGGTCAATTTCTCATTTGCTCGTTTTTGCTGCGAATTTCAGTGAAATGGAGCAAGTCGCAATCTGACCCCCTCTCCACTTGTGGGGAGGGACGGGGAGGGGCCAAACGTCCGCGTATTCACTCTTACTGCGTCACGCCGATAATCTCGTTAATTTCGCTCTGCGTCCGCACCAACTTCGCAAATTCGCCGTTTTTATCCATCAACTCCGCGTGCGTGCCGCTTTCGACGATCTCACCTTTATCCAGCACAATCAGGCGCGTGGCGTTGCGCAAAGTCGCCAGACGGTGCGCGATGGCAAACGTGGTTCGGCCTTCAACTAATCGCTTCATCGCCTGCTGAATCTGTTTTTCGGTTTCGACATCGACACTGGCCGTCGCTTCGTCCAAAATGAGGATTTTGGGATCGTGCAAAATGGCGCGCGCAATCGAGATGCGCTGGCGCTCGCCGCCCGACAGTTTGCCGCCGCGCTCGCCGACAATCGAATCGTAGCCGTCGCTTTTGCCCAGAATAAAGGCGTGCGCTTCGGCGGCTCTGGCGGCGGCGACGATTTCCTCAAAACTGGCGTCGGGCTTGCCGTAGGCGATGTTGTCGGCGATGGTGCCGTTGAACAAAAACGGCTCCTGCAACACGATGCCGATGTTGCGCCGCCAGTGCTGCAAATCCATCTCGCGGTAGTCAAGGCCGTCTACCAGAAGCGCTCCGGCATCGGGTTCGTAGAAACGGCAAATCAGGTTGATGGTGGTCGATTTCCCCGCGCCCGATTTGCCCACCAGACCGATGAAATCGCCTGGTTTGGCCTCGAAATCCAGATTTTTCAGCACAGGATTGGATTTGTCATAGCCAAAGCGCACGTTTTGGAACCTCACATGGCCGGAAATTTCGGGTTTCTGGCCGCTCCGGTTGTAAGGTTCCGGTTTGGCGTCCATGACCTCGAAAATCTTTTCCGCGCCCGCCATCGCGCGGCTGAACCAGTTGTTGACCTGTGCGAACCATTGCATCGGCCCGTAAATCAGGCCCAGATAAGCGTTGGCGCGCCAGAAACTGCCCAAAGTCAGTTCGCCGGTAAAAACGAAATAGCCGCCCACGCTCCAGCAGATCAGCGCGCCCAGCGAAGTGCAGAAACTCATGGCGCCGAAAATGGTGTGCCAGTAGTTGTCGGCCACGATGCCCGCTTCTTTCAACTGACTGTTAAAACGGGTGAATTTCTGGTTTTCATAATCTTCCTGCGCGAAGGCTTTGACGACGCGAATGCCAGTCAGCGCTTCATTGAGATGGGTGTGAAAGCGGCCCCATCGACTCGAAACGCGCTGAAACAGCGTCGATTGGTGATCCCAGAAATAGATGCCCACGAACACCACGACCGGAATCGGCGCCATCACCGCGAGCGCGAGTTTCCAGCTCACCTGAAACAGCAAAAACAGCACGCCGATGACGAGCAGCAGGTTGGACAGCAAAAACGGCAGCCCTTCGGCGAGAAATCCCCACACGCGGTCGGTGTCCTGGGTGATGCGCGAGGTGATCTGGCCGACCTGTTTTTTGTCGAAAAATTGCAGTTCGAGAAACTCGACGGCGCGATAAACGCCGGCGCGTAAATCGGTGGCGATTTGACCGGCCAGCCAGGTCGTGAGCCGCGCCGAAACCACCTGCAGCACGACCGCGCCCGCGAGCGCGAAAAACCAGAGGGCGATGAGTTGCCATAATAGTCCAATGTCGCGGCGCGGCTCCAGAACGCGGTCGATGAGCGCGCCCTGAATCGTGGGCGGCGCGAGGTTGATGACCGTCGTGACAATCGACAAAAAGGCCAACCAAGCCGCCTGGGCTTTATACGGCTCCAGATACGACCCCACGCGCAACAGCGCGGCGGTGCGATTGATGCAGGCCGGACAGATGCCGTCTTTTTCGGGCAAAATGCGCTTGCATTTCTCGCAGCGCGTTTTCTCGGTTTTCTGGTTGATGGAAAACGGCTTGCCCTCGATGAGTTGTTCGACACCGCGCGCCGCTTCGGAAAACTGCGCCGCCACGCTCATCGAATAGGCGACGACGGGAATGAGCGCGCCGCTTTGAAGGATGACTTCGAGGCGTCCGCCCGAAACGAGCGGCTCGTTGCGCGCGCTTTTGAGGTCGGAAATCGGGATGCGCGTCGAGAGTTTGTCGCCGTCGAAAACGCGGATTTCGGCGCGCGTGACTTCCAAAACGCGGTGGCCGAAATCGCCGTCGGGGAGGATATCGGCGTCGAGGCGAATCAGAATTTCATTGGCGTGGCCGTCGAGGTGGCCGTTGGATTGGGAAGATGAAGAATGAGTTTGCGGCGGTGCGGCGAGCATAAATGTTCTCCCAGAAGGGGAAAATCGCGCCGCGAGACACAAAAAAACACGGGCGGCACGCTTTTCGAGGCAAAGTGGTGCGAGGCCCGTGTTGGAGCGGTCGAGTCGTTTTTAGAAAGACCGACCGAAACGTGGGCCGCAAAGGGCGATGGCGGGGTAGAAAATGTTCATCATGGCAGAGCCTCCTGGTTTCGGACGCATGGAGGTTAACGCGGCGCGGGCGAAGGCGTCAAGGGGCGTTGGTTTCTCGATGCCCATCCAAAAGATACACTGAGCGAGCATCATGAAAATTTCACCTTTCCGCGTTTTATTTGGCCTCGCACTGGCTGCGGCAACGCCAGTTCCACGCGCTTTCGCAGACGAAGCCAAAGCGGATGAACCCAAAAAAGCACAAACCCAAACCGAGGAACCCAAAATGGTCACCACCGAATCTGGACTCAAATACCAAGACCTCGCCGTTGGCGATGGCGACGAAGCCGTTGCCAAGAAAAATGTGACCGTCCATTATCGCGGCACGCTCGAAGATGGCACGCTCTTCGACCAGTCGCATGGCCGTGGCCCCTTCAGTTTTCTGCTCGGCGGCGGCCAGGTCATCAAAGGCTGGGACGAGGGCGTGCAGGGTATGAAAGTCGGCGGCAAGCGCAAACTCATCATTCCGTCCGATTTGGGCTACGGTTCGCGCGGCGCCGGTGGCGTGATTCCGCCCAACGCGACGCTAATTTTTGAAGTCGAACTGCTCAAAGTGGGTTGAGAAACCACGTCTCGACAACAAAAAACGCAGCGAAGTCTTTCGATTTCGCTGCGTTTTGCGTTGCACTCCCCACTTTTACCGGCGCCCCAGAATGTCGCCCAGAATATCGCTGGGACTGCGCTGGCGGTCGCGGCTGTCGGGGAAATTCTCATCGGGATAGCGGCTCCCGCCATTTCGCGGATCATTTTGCTCGCCCGTGCGGCGACCATTGCCGAAGCCGAGCCACTGAACGCCGCCGCGCATCGCCAGCACGTTTCCTGCACTTTGCGCCGTGTTGAGATTGACGGCGAGGGGCCAGCGTCCCTGCGGATCGAAATCGTAGAGCGGATTGACGCCGCGCGTCAGTTCGCCCAGGACGAATGACGGCAAACGCAGTTTGGCTACCGAGGCCGCGAAATCCGTCGCCACGACCCGATTTTGCTGCACCGAAAGGCGGGCGCCGACTTCGAAGGGCACGCGAACGCCGTAGGCGTCGCTTTTGGCGCTGACAAAGGCGCGGCCATCGCTGAAGCGCACCCGCACATCGCGCAGCGAGGGCAGGCGCGGCGCCAGCAGCCGCGCCGCCTGATCGCCGCTCACACTCAACGCGAGCGAGCCTGGCGAAACCGATTGAATGTCGAAGTTGCCGCGCAATGCCTTGTTCCAATCGAAACGAATCTCGCCCAGATCGGCGGAGAGGCTGTTGTAGCGCGTGCCCTGAAAGGTGAAGTTGGTGGCGTTGAGGCGAATGCGGCCAATGCGTCCCACCGAATTGCCCCTGTTTCTGCCGCCCAGAATATCGCCCAGAATGCCGCCAATTTTGCCGCCGCCCGCGCCGCCGAGGATGTCGCCCAAGTCGCCCGCGTCGAAATTTTTGCGGGGCGCGACGGGATAAGTATCGCCGCCGGAGGAAGAAGGCCCGTCATTGATGCGCTCGTTTTGCGACGCCTGATTCGCCAGTCCCATGAGACGGTCGGCGGAAAATCCGTCGAGCGAAACATCGAACGATTCGAAATCACCGCGTCCGCCCCGTCCAGGCGAAACCTGAACGCGGACACCGTTGACCTGTCCCAGTTGACGCCGCAACGAGGTTTCGGCGAGCCGGTTGAGTGAAGAAGTTGAGCCGCCGCCTTTGAGGTCGGTGGTCGAGGATAAAAGCGCCAAAAGTAAAAGCCAGTGCATGATGTTCTCCCGTAGGTGGAAACCGCGCAGACGCAGCGCAACGCAGGGCGGTTCTAATGCGAACGGTGGCACAACATCGGCACGAGGGGGCGCCTCAACTCCAGGAGTTTTTCCCATGCACGTTCTTTTTATCGGCGGCACCGGCCTGATTTCCACCGCCATCGCGCGCCAGCTATTGGAAGCCGGACATCAAGTGACGCTTTTCAATCGCGGCCAGCGCGAAAATCGGCTGCCGCCAGGGGCGCAAATCATTCACGGCGACCGCAAGGATTTCGCGGCCTTTGAAGCCACTTTTGCCGACAAAACTTTCGATGTCGTGGTGGATATGGTCGCGTTTCACCCTGACGACAGCGCCTCGGCAGTTCGCGCCTTTGAGGGGCGCACCGCGCAGTTCATTCACTGTTCGACGGTGTGCGTTTATTCGGGGCCGGTCACGCAGATTCCCACGGGTGAAACCGAACCGTTTCATTCCATCGGCAAATACGGCCAGAACAAAATCGCCTGCGAAGAGTTGCTGATGCGCGAACATGAAAAGAACGGTTTTCCCGTCACGATTATGCGCCCGTCGCACTCCTACGGCGAAGGCGGCGCGCTGACGCGCTCATTCGGCCCCGCCACTGGCTTCATCCACCGCCTGCGGCAAAACCAGCCGATGATCGTGCAGGGCGATGGCAATTCGCTGTGGGCGTCGTGTCATGTCGATGACGTGGCGCGCGGTTTTATCGGCGCGATGGGCAATCCCAAATGTTTGGGCGAGGCCTACAACATCACCGGCGAAGAGTGGATGACGTGGAACTCCTACTACGAGCAGGTCGCTGAAGTGGTGGGCGGGAGTTTCGAGCCGGTTCACATTCCCACCAATGTATTGCGCGAAACGGCACCGGATTGGGCGGGTGGAACGCATGAAATTTTCGCCTGGCCTTCGATTTTCGACGTTTCCAAAATCAAGCGCGACACCGCTTACGCGGGCCAGACGATTTCGTGGCAACTGGGTGTGGAGCGCACCGTCGCCTGGCTCGAATCGCAGGGCAAGCTGAACGGCGAGGAGCCAGCCGAAGTGGAAAAGTTGGAGCGCGAAGACCGCCTCATCGCGTCGTGGCGCGAGCAGATAAAGCCCATGAAGGCGCACACAGGCGAAGCTCAGTCACAATAATCGAGAGAAGCATCCCTGGCGGCATTTCCTTCACTCACGACATGGGGACGACCAACATTTGGTCGCGCCCAGGGTATTCGAGCTACGAAAAGGCGGGTTTGCACGGCTGTTTCTCCTACATGACGCACGAACAACTCGTCAACTGGCTGTGCTGCGCCACGGTTTATGTGGAGCAGACGGGGAATGAGGAGTGGCTGGAGCGGCGCTGGCCGGTTTTCGAGGCGTGTTTCGAGAGCCTGCTCAACCGCGACCATCCCGACCCGCAAAAACGGCGCGGTTTGATGCAACTCGACGCGCTGCGCGGGCGGCTCCGAAATCACCGCCTACGACAGTCTCGATGTGTCGCTGGGGCAGTCGCGCAACAACATTTATCTGGCCGGAAAAATTTGGGCGAGCTATCTGGCGCTCGAAAAGCTGTTTCGCAAGCGCGGCGATGAAGAAAAAGCGGTTCTGGCTCGCGAACAGGCGCGGCGCACAAGTCAAACGCTTTTAGCGCACCTCGGGCCGGACGGAACCATTCCCGCCGTGTTGGAAGGCGGCAACAATTCCAAAATCATTCCCACCATCGAAGGATTGGTTTTTCCGCTTTTTTCGGGCTGCGCCGAGGCGCTCGATCCCAACGGCGAATGGAGCGAACTGCTGGCCGCGCTCAAACGCCATCTCGAAGCGGTGCTCAAACCAGGGATTTGTCTTTTTGAAGATGGCGGCTGGAAATTGAGTTCGACCAGCGACAATTCGTGGCTGTCCAAGATTTATCTGTGCCAGTTCGTGGCGCGCGAGATTCTGGGCCTCGAATGGGGGCAGGAGGGCGCGGCCAGCGACGCGGCTCACGTCGGCTGGCTGTTGGACGCGCGCAACGCTTATTTTTCGTGGAGCGACCAGATTTTGGCGGGTCGGGCCGTCGGCTCGAAATACTACCCGCGCGGCGTGACGAGCGCGTTGTGGCTGCGGGAAGGACGCGAATAATTCAATAGACCTCTTGCAAAAGTGGCTTGCAGCGACTGAAGTCACCGCAACACCAGCGCGAAGTCCGCCGGCGCGGACTGGAGACTCCCCAACCTGCACAGGCAGGTTTGGCGTCGGTGTTGCGGTGACTTCAGTCGCTGCAAGCCACTTTTGCAAGAGGTCTAATGGATTAGTTCTTGCAAAGCGCGAGGCGAAACATGAATTCCATCACCCAACACGTTATCGAATTTCTCTCCCATGCTGAACTCCCTTTCGGCGGCGAAGAGGATGTTTTGCTGCTCGCCGATCCCGAAAGTTTACAGGCTCACGTCGCCTTTCTTCTCGCCGAATCGCCCGCCGTTTTGGGCGCCGAAGAATCCCAAAACCTCAAGGTCCGCCTCGGCGAGGCCGACTGGCCGTTGATCGCGAGCGAGTTTCGCTCGCGCATCGAAATGGCGTCGGGATTCTTCGGGCCGGATGCGGGGGCTTCAAGCGCCTGAGATCCACAGCGTGTCAATAGACCTCTTGCAAAAATGCAGAGATTTGGATGTTCGTAGGTTTGTAGGGGTGCCGCGAGGCGCGTGTCTGTGGTTCATGGATTGAACGTTCTTTGGCGCTTGCTCTACAGGGTCTTTAGCCCAGATTCTTCCGTATCTAAAGTTTCTTCCTCCTCTTCACTATCGAACTGCGCCGCGTAAAGGCGCGCATAGGCGCCGCCCACTTCGAGCAACTGCGCGTGCGTGCCGCGCTCGACGATGCGTCCCGCCTCCAACACCAGAATCTGATCGGCATTGAGAACCGTCGAAAGCCGATGCGCGATGGCAAACGTCGTCCGTCCGGCGCTCAAACGGCCCAGCGCGTCTTGAATGAGGCGCTCCGAATGGGTGTCGAGCGCGCTGGTGGCTTCATCCAAAATCAGAATGCGCGGGTCTTTGAGAATGGCGCGCGCAATCGCGATACGCTGCTTCTGGCCGCCCGACAATTTGTAGCCGCGCTCGCCCACAACGGTGTCGTAGCCTTCGGGGAGCGAGATGATGTGGTCGTGAATCGCGGCGGCGCGCGCGGCCTCGAAAAGCTCTTCGTCGCTCGCGTCGGGGCGTCCGTAACGCAGATTTTCGCGGATGGTGGCGTGGAGCAGAAAACTTTCCTGCGTCACCATGCCCACGATTTGCCCTAAAGATGCGAGCGCGATGTCGCGCACGTCGTGGCCGTCGATGAGAATGCGGCCCGCGTCGGCGTCGTAGAGGCGCGCCAGCAGATAAGTGAGCGTGGTTTTTCCCGATCCCGAAGGCCCCACGAGGGCGATGTGTTCACCCGCGCGCGCCGAGAGGGAGATATGGTGCAGCGTGTGGCTTTCCTGTTCGGCATCGTAGCGAAAGGAAACCTCCTCAAATTCGACATCGCCGCGCACGGTTGCGCGCGGCAGCGCGAGGGCATGGGGCGCATCCTTGATTTCCTGCGGCAGGTCGAGATATTCGAAAATGCGGTCGAAAAGCGCCAGCGCCGAGGCGATTTCGACCTGCACGTTGAGCAGGCTGGTGAGGGGAAAGAAGAGCCGCGTTTGCAGAGCGGTGAACGCCACGATGGTGCCGAGGGATAACCCCGAACCTTCGCGCAGGCTGAGCCATGCCGCGAGCCAGTAGACCAGCGCCGGTGTCAGCGAAAACGAGAGGCCGATGAGGTTGAAAAAGAGGCGCATCAGCATCGAAAGTTGAAGCTGGGTGCGGTTGAGCGCCTCGTTTTCCTGGGTGAATTTTTCAATCGTGAGCGCGCGCCGCCCACTGGTTTTGGTGAGCAAAACGCCCGAAACCGAGAGCGTTTCCTGCATGGTGGCGTTGAGATCGGCCAATTGCTGCTGACTTTTGGTTCGCAAAACCCGCGATACTTCGCCCACCCGCGCCGCCAGAAACGCGAAAATCGGCAAAATGCCCACGCTGAGCAGGGTGAGGCGCCAGTCCATGTAAATCATCGCCACCAGGGTCGATAACACCAGTGCCACATTGGACAAAACGCTCGCGGCGGTGTCGGAGAGCACGTTTTGCACGCCGCCGACATCCGAAACCAGGCGGCTCTGGATTTCGCCGGTGCGCGTGGCGGTAAAAAAGCGCAGCGACATACCCTGCAAATGCTCGTTGAGCTGATTCCGCAGATCGCGCATCAAATTCTGCCCGACGACGAGCGACAAATAGCCGTAGCCCAAAGTCAGCGCGGCGGCGCCGACGGTGACGAGCAGGGTGAGCCAGGTGTAGCGCGTCACTACGGCTAAATCGCGCTGAAGCAGCCCGTCGTTGATGAGCGCGCGCAGATAAAACGGCGCGAACAATCCCACGCCCGCCGCGAGCAAAACGAGCAGAAAAATGCCCGCGAGATAGCGGTGGTAGGGCCGGAAAATCCCCACGACGCGGCGCACCGTCGCGCGCGAGACGGTTTTGCGCGGCGGCGCCTCGGAACTCGCGTCGGAACGAGCGGGTGATCTTGAGAGCATGGAAATGAAGTTTCGCTGAGTTGGCGGGATAAGTTAAACGTGCCTATCTGGTTGTCGAACGGCAACGTGGTCGCGAAATGTAACAGCTCTGACGACCCTGGTCTGTAGGGACACGGCGTGCCGTGTCCGTTCAAGGCACTGCGGGTCTTTCCAACGGACACGGCACGCCGTATCCCTACCAACGACGCTATTCGCCTACGCTATGGAGGCCAGACAAATGATGCGCTGTGTCATTCCACAGGCGTCCCCTGCTAAAATCGAGGTATGAAACGTTTTTTCAGCCTGAAATTTTTGCTCGGTTTGCTGCTGGCTGCTGGTGCCGTCGCCATCGCTTCCATCTTTTTGAACGACGACGCGCCCGAAGCCGACACCGCTTATGGCGAGCCGGACAACGAAACGGCGGGCGAAGATGTCGCGTCGTTTGTGGACTGAGAGGCCGTTGAGCCAATGGAAAAAACCGCAGTCCTCGTCATGCTGAGCCTGCGAAGCATCTGGCATAACTGCATGGGGGCGTCAAGCCAGATGCTTCGCAGGCTCAGCATGACGTGCTTGCAGGCACTTCTGAGAAAACCGTCATTGGCTAAACAAGCCTCCTGACACGTTGGCATTTCCTGCGCTCGCAACTCCCTTTTGGACGCCCCGCGCGGTGTAGAAAATGTGGCAATGACTCTGGAAAACCCTTTTTTAATCCGCGAACTGCGCCAGTTAGGGCGCCGCCCGCGCGCCGTGCAGGTGGCGCTGGGAAGCGCTGTGGTGGTGATGGGCGCGGTTCTGCTCTTCTGGGTCGCGCTCGCGTCAAATGGCAATGCCGGCGCGTTTGGACTGCCTCGCCCCGTTTGGGACAGAGCGCTGCTGTGGATTCTGGGCGCCGCGCACATCGCTTTGTGCGGCATCGCGGCGGGCTATGGCGGTTATCGCCTGCTGGCGGCGGAGCATTATCGTTCCACGCTCGACTCGATTCAACTGCTGCCTTATCATCCCCTGCGCTGGCTGGGGCTCAAACTGGCGTTTCCCGCGTTGGGAGTGGTCATCGCGTGGATCACCGGCTTTCCGTTTTACTTTTTGGCGGCCCTGTGCAACCTGGTGCCTTTAGAGGGCCTTTTCTTTTCGATGCACAAACCGCTTCTGGCTGGTGCGGGCATCATGGTCATCTCGCTGTTGACAACGCCGGATTATCTGCAGCGCACCAAGCAGGCTCAAACGCGGCGCGCGACGGGCTTTCGCAGCATCGAGGGCGATTTGTGGGTGTGGACGATGCTGGTGACGTTCTCCTCCTTTGGGCTGGGGCTGGGAATCGTTTTTGGCGAGGGACTGAGCGAAACCGTGTGGCTCTGGGGTGGTTTTCAAGTGCCGGAAGCGATTTTCTGGCTGGTGGGCTTCGTCGCCGTCGTGCCCGCCGCGTTTTTGACGGCGATCACGGCGGTGGTGAAGCACGAAAAACGCGAACGCATCGCCCACTTTGCGCGCCTGGTGGCTCTTGCGGTTGGGTATTATCTCGCCATCGGTTTCTACTGGGCTGCACTGGCAACCTGGATGAAGTGGGGCCTTTTGCTGGTCGTTCCGATGGGGACGGCCATCATGCAAAGTCGCCAGGGACAGCGCCGCGAAAGCGGACAGTCCGAAAAATATGTGCAGTGGATTGCCGCGCGCTGCGACAACGCGCTTTTGCTGCGCGATTTGAGGGTCTATTCGCGCTTTCTCTCGGTGCGCCGTTATGCCCTGTGGACTTTATGCTTCGTGTTGGCATGGCCGCTCGTGGTGGCCGGTCTGAGCGCATATCTGGGAGCGAAGGGACGATTCCTATCCACGTCCGTGGGCTGGGTGTTTTTTCAGATTGCGCTGCAAGTCCTCATTGCGATGTGGGGTTATCCCAAAATGCAGTGGCACAAGGAGCAAACCGGAAAAACCCTCTCCATGTTGCTGATCACGCCGCTGACCTCGCGGGAAATTCTGCTGGGCCGTTTGCTCGCGGTTCCAGCCTATTATTGGGTCGGACTTTCGCCTGTTTTGCTCATTCTGTTCGGTGGAATAGTCTGGGCGATGTGGCAGGGTTACTGGGTCGTCGCGCCGCTCGCCATCGCGATTGCCCCGCTTTTTCTGTCGTTTGGCGTGTGGATGTGTTGCAGCCCCGCCGTTGCGAATCCGTTTTCCGCCAGAGTCTTCATCGGCGACGTGATCACCATTTTGCTGCGTCTGTTGCAGACCATTTTGCTGGCGGGCTGCCTTTTCTTCGGCATGGTAGGGTTCGACGCGCGCACGCCGTTGTTTGGGCAGATTGATCCGCTCCTCGGCTGGGTCATTGGAGTTTTGCTGGGCCTGGGCAATGCCGTGCTGTGCTGGGTGTGGTTTCGCCTGCGGGTGCGCCAACTCGATACCCTTCGGCAAGGCGATATGGAAGTGCCCGATTCCAAAGAACTGGCGCCGCCCCCTCGCCGGCGCGCCTGGAAATTTGCCAGAGGCAGTGACTAAAGTCACCGCAAAGGAAGGCGAAACCTGCCTTCGCAGGTTGAAGCCGTCCGCGCAGGCGGACTTCGTTTTGTTGCGGCGAATTTATTCGCTGCGCTTCAAAGCAACCACACGGTTCATCGCCGGATAGGTATCGTCGCTCAACCATTCGCGGCGCCCCGAACTCCCAATACGATAAGTCACCACGCGATAGCCCGCCGCGCCCGCACTGTGCAGATAAGAACCCCGCTTTGAGCCGCTCCCGCGAGCAACGACGCGCGTGAGGCGCTGCGGCAGCGTCATCGAAAGCATTTCGCTTTCAATTCGAACCTTCGCGGGCACTTTTGCCGCGCCCGCAAGCGAAACTTCCAAACGCTCGCCACGCACAACGGCGCGGATGCGAATCGGCCAGGGGTGAGGGTTGCGAAAGCGCAAATCGACGCCAGGAAACGCGACGGCGGCATCGCGGCCTGGCGCGATGTAGTGCGGCACGAAAACGTGCGGGTGGCGCTCCACAATCGGCAGTCCGGCCAAAAGAGCGGCGTTGTAAAGCGTGGTGGAGGTCTGGCACACGCCGCCGCCATAGGCGCGCACCATTTCGCCGTCGTAGGAAACCAGCGCTTTGACGTAGCCCTGATCGACCGACCAAGATTTCACGGTTCGATTAAACGAAAAAATGCCGCCTGGCGCGATGACGCGGCCATCGATGGAGCGCGCCGCGAGATCGGCGTTGAGGCGCTGATTGCGATTGCGGCCCTGGAGACTGGTGCTGAAAGCGGCCAACCGGTGCTGCGCGGGCGGCGCTTTGAGCAGCGAAGCCACCAGAGCCGCGCCGAGGCCAAAGAGCAGCAAAAGCGCCGCGAGGGGAAGCGCACAAGCCGGAAGTGCAACGGGAAGGACGCGCGGCAAGGACAGAGTTGTGGGAGTTTCGAGGTGGTTTTTCATGGCGGACGTGCCTCTTAAATTTAAGGAGGCGGGGCTTGCGCCCCCTTCCAATCAGAGAACTGAGGAATCGGGCGCAGAGGACGCAAGGTGGCTTGCGCCCTTCCACGGGAGAAGATTGGAAGAGGGCGCAAGCCCCGCTCAGCGAATCACCACCCGATCCTGCGCGGTTTCGGCGCGCACTTGCGGCGCATACATCGCCTGCAACAGCGTGGGCAGCGCGTTGTAAGTGCCAGGGGTTTGAGCGCGCAGATTGTATTCTATAGTGTGCTTGCCCGCGCTCATTTTGCGCGCGAAAAACGCGATGCGGTCATCGCCCACATCGGTGTTCGACCACCAGTGATCCCACTCGTCGTTGCCCTCGCCCGCCTCGCCGCGCTCGGTGACTTCGCAGCCCGACGGAAAAGCGTCTTCGATGAGAACGTAAGACAAGTCGCGCGGCACGTTGAAAGTCAGGCGCACGCGAACGCGGTCGCCCTGTTTGAGTTGATTGCCCGTCGCTTCGCTTCCCAGCGTCCAACTGCCAGCGCCCGCCGCGCGCGGCGTCAGACGCCGGTATTCGCGCGCGATTTTGAGGGGAATCGTCGCAGACAGCGCGGGCAAAGGTTCGTCGCTGCCGATGGTCTGGCGCACCTGAACCGCGTAGAAAACCGGATTCCCGCTTCCCAGATGGCGCAGCGTCAGGCTGTTTTGCGACGCGCGCAATTTTTGCCAGGGCAGGCGCAGGACCTGTTCGCCGCGCGCGTTTTGCGGCGCAAGCGAGACGTTGTGCAGCGTTTTTCCGTTGAGCCGCACTTCCAGCGCGCCGGACTGCGTTTCGCGGCTTCCGCGCGCGCCCAGATAATCGCACAGCGCGGCCAATGTCCACGCGGTGTCGCGGGTGTTGCCCCAGTGTTCATTTTGACGATGCGCCATCAGCCACAACAGCACACTGGGAATGCGCGGGTCTGTGGCATCGGTGGCGATGAGGGCTTGCAGGCCCACCGCCGTCGCGGTTTTGTCGTTCCAATCCGCCCATTCGTCGCGCCCACTGCCTTTCCAACCCAGCATCTGCCCGCCCTCGTTGGTGAGACGCGCTTCGAGTTCGGGCCACGCCGTTGCGCCGCTCCCCAGCTTTTTATCGAGCAGAACCAGATAACTTAGTGCCTGCGCGTCCAACCCTTCCAAAGCGGTCTTGGCGCGCTCGGAACGAACGAGCGCGAGTTCTTTGGCTGTCGGCTCGGATTGGGCCAGCGCATAAAGACAAAACGCGCGTGTGTTTTCCCAGTTGGCGCGCTGCCAGGCGGGAATCGGAGTTTGGCCCGCGAGCATTTTTTGCGCCGCCTCGCGTCCGCGCGCCATCATCTCGGCGTCCACTTGGTAGCCTTCGGCGCGCGCCTGCGACAAACCGTAAAGCACATAAGCCGTCATCCAGGGATCGTCGCCATCGGCTTCCCACCAGCCCCAGCCGCCACTCTGGTGCTGAAAACGCCCCAGCCGCGTCACGCCGTCGCGCACCATGGCGGGCAGTTCCTCGCGCAGTTTCCGCGATTCGGCATCTTGCAAATTGTTGAGCCGCAGCGTGCGCTGCACCAGAATATCGGGCAGAAACCGGCTCATGGTCTGCTCGGTGCAGCCGTAGGGAAAGCCGGTGAGATAGCGCAGTCCGCCCACCAGAGCATCGGAAATCGAGGGCGTGATGCGAACCGTGACCTCGCTGTTGGCGGGAATCGCTTTTGCATCGAGGGCGATGGGCTGCGTCACCGCTTTATCGCCCGCGATTTGACCGACGAAATTTTCGATGCGTTCGCGCCCAAACGGTCGCACCGGAACCGAAGTTTCGACGGCATCCGTCCACACTTTGCCGCCGTTTTGCGGCGTCCACGACGACAATTTCAAGCGCGCCAGATTGGAAAAATTGAGGCCGTTCGGGTCGGTCGCCACCGGCCACACCACTTGCCCGACCGCGCCCGACGCGATTTGGATGCTTTGCGTCGCTTCGCCTTGGAGCGCCAGACCTTCGGCTTCCATCTTCACCGTCGCGGTTTGCTCCTGACCGGTTTCGTTGTGAACGAGCGCCGTAATCTGGGTCTGGTCGCCGCCGGTGAAAAAACGCGGCGTTTCCAATCGGACGAAAAAATCTTTGGCGACGACGACTTTTCGCGTTTCGCGGCCAAAGGCGCTGTCCAGCGTTTGCGCGACGGCGGTGGCGCGCCACGTCGTGAGGTTGTCGGGCATCACGAACGAGACCTGGGCGCGACCGTTCGCATCGGTTTGCAAATCGGGCTGCCAGAAGGCGGTGTCGAGAAATTTGGTGCGCGCTTCGATTTCCGGCTCGGCTTTGCCGGTGTCGCCCAGATAAAGCGGTTCGAACGAATAAGCGGTTTCGACGCCGTTGGGATTCTTGGGATAAAACGCGCGGCGCAGCGCGCCCTTATCGTCTTCCTGCAAGGCGTAAATCGCCTCATCGACCACGCCAAACGACAGTTCGGCGGGCACCGGCTTGCCCTCGAAGTTCGTGGTTTGCACGTTGTAGGTCACTTTGTCGCCAGGCTGATACTTGGGCCTATCGGCCTGCACCGCGACGCGAATCGCGCGCTGGGGCACTTCGACGCGAAGCGGGGCTTCGCTGCGCGCGAATTTTTTGTCGCGCACCAGGCACGCCGCGAGGGTGATGTTAGGCCCGTAATCAGATTTGATGGGAACTCGAATCGCGGTGCTTTTGTGGGTGAGCGGCACCAAAAAGGCGCGGAAAAGTTTGGAGCCTTCGACGGTGACCAGCGCGCTGCCGCCGCGATGCTGCGAGTTGAGCAAAACGCGCGCAGTTTCGCCGGAATTGTAGCGTTTTTTGTCGGTGAGAAGCGATAAATCGCCGTAGTGCGCGTCGTAGTCGCCGCCCTCGTCTCCGGCAACCCACAGCGTCTGGGTAGCGATGATGGCGCGCTTTTGCGAATCGAAAGTCTGCGCGCTGAGGTGAAATTGGCCCTCGCGCGGCGGCGTCACGGAGATGGAAGCGGTGCCGTCGGCGCCGGTCGTGGCCCCATAACGGCGCACGAAAGTTTCCTCCGCTTTCTGGGTCTGGCTGTTCCATTTTCGATAGGAACAATTCAGCTCAATCGCTTTGCCTGCCACCGCGCGGCCCTCGAAATCTGTGGCGGAAATTTCAACCGGCGTCGCCTGCCCAGGAGACGCGAAATAGCCCTGCGTTCGCGCCTTAAGCCGAAAATCGCCCGCCGTGACCGGCACTTCGCCGCTCGCCTCGACCGCGCGTTTGGCGGCGTCCGTCACGCTCACCTGCACGCTGTAAATCTGGTCTTGTGGCTCATCCCATGCTGTTTTCGCTTCGCCATCATTTTCCTCTTTCTGGGCGGCGAAACGAACAATGGCATGGCCGTTTTGGTCGAGCGTCACGTCGCCTTCCGCGACGATTTCACCCGCATCATAGCCGTATTCACCTTCAAATTCGCCCGCGTAGGGGTCTTCGTCATCGGATTCTTCGGCGTAGAGTGAGGCCCAGTCGGGCGCGCGAAACACGCTGTAATGCGCCTGGCCGCCGCTCACCGGCGCGCCGAAATAGTAGGTGGCGTCCACCATCATTTCCACCGTGTCGCCGTGCGCGTAGTGCTTTTCGTTGGCCACAACCGTCGCGGAAAACTCCGGTTTGCGATACGACGCGACGGAAAAATCGGCGGTATGCTCTTCGCCGCGCAGGGTCATCACGAGCGAATAAGTGCCAGTTGGCGCTTCGGGCGAGAGTTCCACGAAAGAATGAAACGAACCGAAACCGTTGGTCGAAAGCTGCTGTTGCGAGATGCGAGCGCCCGATGGATCGCGCACTTCGACATCAAGGGTTTCGCCCGACGCGACGGCATAGCGCAGGCCCGCATCGAGGGTGCGGCGCGCGATGCCTTTAAAGGAAACGCGCCCGCCAGGACGGTAAAGAGGCCGGTCGGTGTAGGCGTGAACCGTCCATTCACCCGCGCCCTCGTTTTCTTCGCCCTGATAATCGTATTGGCCCACCGTCGCTTCGCTGCTGCCCAGCGTGGCGAGGGTCATCAAACGGCCTTCGCCGCCAACGCGCCGCGCAAGCGGGATGCGCGCCAGTCCCTGCGCGTCGCTGCGGGCGGTGGCGAGGGTCTTTCCGTCCTGAAAAACTCGAATCGAGGCGCGCGCGCGCGGTTTGCCGCTCTCACTTTCGACGGTATAGGCCAATAGTTCGCCGCGCGACTTTTTCACGATGAGCGCGGTGTCGGAAACCATCATCTGCGCGCAAACCGAGTGCGCGCCATGCGCGACATCGACCAGATAAAGCCCCGCCGCCAGCGTCCCCAGCTTGATGCGCTGATGAAAAAACCCTTCGATGTCGGCGCCGCGAACCGGCATTTCCTGTTGACTGATTAAACGCGGCGCGACGGTCTGAGCGGGATGAAGCAGGGCTTCGGGAAGCTGCGCGACGGGTTCGTAGCGATTGCCGATTTCGCCCAGTGCTTTGGCCGCTTTGGGGTCACGCAAAACGTCGGCGAGACGAGTTTTGAAAATCCGCACGCGCAAATTTTTGGCGCCCTGGCCGTCAACGTAGCCCTGCACCGGCACGATCACGGTTTCGGACGGCAAAAACTCTTTTTGCCCCTGCGCCAGCTTCAAATCGGGCCGCGAGCGCTTGAGTTGAAGCGGCACATCGGTGGTTTCTTCCTCGCTCACGAAAATCACGCGTTCATCGGTGGCATGGGCGCGCGTTGCCGCCGCGATGCGGTAAGGCCCCACCGCGACGCGCGCCAGTTCAAAGCGGCCTCTGGCGTCGGTTTCGGTTTTGATGCGGCGCACTTTGCTTTCGCCATTTGGCGCTGTGGCTTTTTCGTCGGAAGTGAGCGTAACTTTGGCGTGCGCGAGCGGCTGGCCGCTCTCGCCGAGCAGAACCGCGCCCTCAACGCGGCCAACGGGTGTTTCCTGCGAAATGGAGTAGGCCATCACGCCGCCGATGCACAGCAGGGCGAGCAGGGCGCTCCAGAGACGCGCCGACGATTTGGAAGGCAGAGGAAATGGGGAATCAGCGTTCATGAGGCTCCTTCAGTTGGCGCCGCGAGATCGGATTTTCGCCCACGCGCGCCCGACGCGAGACGCGCGCCGATTTCGACAATCAAAATCAGCAAAACGGTCGCGCCCACGCCCCAGCCCAGAAACTGGAGTCGCTGAGCGCGCCCCATTTCGGCAAACGGCGCGAAATGATGCGTCCACTGCGCCAGCGTGAGCGCCAGAGCCAGGGAAAACAGCGCCACCGCGCCGGAGTGGATTCGCGGCGCGAAACCGGCAGCCAATCCGGCGGCGGCCAGGGCCAGACCCGCGAAAAACGCGGGGACGACTTTGGCGCCCCACAACGTCAGCATCGCGCCCAAAAGGGCCAGCGCGAGAGCGCCGAGGCCCACAAATCGGGGCAGCGAAACCGCCGCGCCCCTTTCGCGCGTCGAGAACCACAGCGATGCGAGCAGAACCGGCGCGACGGCGCCGCCGATGAAGCCGAAGAGGGCGAAGTGGTCGTCCAGGCCCGCGCCGCGCAAATCGGCGCGAAACCGCGTGGCGAAAAGCCGCGACAGCAGCAGGATCGCCACGAAAGACAGCAGCAACGAGAGCGTTTGCGTCGCCTCGAAATGCCTCGCGCGGCTCAAATCGGCGTTGGATTTTTGCTCATTTTCAGTGGCATTGGCAAGCGCCAGAATTGAGGAGGGCCAAGCGGCGAGTAGCATCAGACCGACACCAAAGCCCTGCATGATTTGAAACGCGAGCATAAAACCGCACAGCGCGACCACAACCGCCGCCGCGACGCCGGAGCGCAGCCCCGACTCGCCGTTTTGCGATTCGCGCACGGCGTCGTCCCACGCCAGCCACCACAGCAAAAGTCCCAGCATCGAACCGGCGCCGATGACATAAATCAGCGCCAGATCGTCGAAAAGCCTCGTCCCCAGCAAAATCCCCATGCCAAGCGGCAGCCCCAGACAAAGCAGGAGGTTCAGGCCGTTGAAAAATGGCGCGAAACGGGCGCGAAGCGAAGCGGCACTGGCAGCGATTTCCCCGATGAGCGCGCCCGACAGAAGCGCCAGGGCCACGCTCGCGGCCACCACGAGCGCGACGGCGGAGTTTGTTCCGCGCGCGACATCCGCCAAAGCGAAATCTCGATAAACGCCCAGCGCGGCGACTCCGCACAGCGAAGCGGCGAAGGCGGCGCCGTTGAGCAGCAGCACGCTCGTCGCGCGCGCCGTTGGCGAGTCTTCTTTTTCGGCCAAAGCTCCCAGCAGCAAAGTCGCCGCGACCGCGCTCCAGCCCAGAGCCGCGCCCATCAGGGCGTCGATAACCGATGCCCGCATCCACAGAAGCGGCACACAAACGCAGATTAAAGCCGCAAAAAGCGGCGCGGTCGCCGCCGCGCGCAGAGGTGCATTACTTTCAGGGGCGCGGGAAGAGGCGCGCAGCACGACCAGAGCGGCCAATAGCGATGCCACGCCTCCGAGCAAAAATCCGCGTCCCCAGCCCTGACCGGAGGAAAAGGGCGGCGCCGTGGGAAGTGTCGCGGCCCACACGCCCAGGGGCAGCAAAAACGCGAGCCACCAGAACGGGCGCCTCACGCCCCAAACGCGCGGCGAGTTTTCGCGCGAAGCGGACTCAAAAGACCCGCTTGCTGGCGCACGTCTTGATGTCGTCAAAAGGAGCGCGGCCAGCCATCCGATGCAGCCCAGGCCCAGCGCGCCCCACATCATATTGCGTTCCATCGCACTCCTTTTTCACGGAAGCTGCGCGAGGTGCCATCGGCATCGCCCGCGACAACCTCGGCAGACTTTTTGAATTCGCCTCAAGCCGTTGATGGCAAGTAAAATGAACCGTTCGCAGTGTTGACCGCTCGCAGTTTAAATTGTCCCCTATCGAGGAATCAAAAAGCTATGCAATGGAGAAATCGGCGTCAAAGCCAAAATGTGGAAGACCAGCGCGGCATGGGCCGCGCTTTGCCCGTCGGGGGCGGCATCGGCACCATCGTCCTCGCTCTGGTGGTCTATTTTATGGGCGGCGATCCGCGCGTTGTGCTGGATCAAAATCCAGGCGGGCTATCACCCAGCACTTCGATGAGCCGCGAGGCCAATCCCCAGGCCAATGGGCAGCCCGACGAGGCCAAACAGTTCGTTTCCGTCGTGCTGGCCGATACCGAAGACGTGTGGAGCGAATTGTTCCGGCAGCGTGGCGCGCGCTACCGCAATCCCAAACTGGTGCTGTTTTCGGGTCAGGTTCGTTCGGCGTGCGGCGTCGCGGGCGCCTCGGCGGGGCCGTTTTACTGCCCGAATGACGAAAAACTTTATATCGACCTGGCTTTTTTCCGCGAAATGAAGACGCGCTTCGGCGCGCCTGGCGATTTCGCCCAGGCGTATGTTCTGGCCCACGAAGTTGGGCATCACGTCCAGAATCAACTGGGAACATTGGAAAAAGTGCAAACCCTGCAAAGTCGCGTCGGTAAGGCGCAGTCCAACCAGTTGTCGGTGAGATTGGAACTTCAGGCCGATTATTACGCGGGCGTGTGGGCGCACTACGCCAAAAAACGCGGCGACTTAGATCCAGGCGATATCGAAGAAGCCCTCGGCGCCGCCAGCGCCGTGGGCGACGACCGTTTGCAGCGCGAAACGCAGGGCTACGCCGTCCCCGATTCGTTTACGCATGGCAGTTCGCAGCAGCGAGTCGAGTGGTTCGGGCGCGGCCTGCAAAGCGGCGACCCACAGGGCGGCAACACGTTCATCGCCGAGGTTCGCTAAGCGCGTATAACCAGGGAGGCAACAGAGGCCGGACTGACGTCCTCTTCCAATCCCTTGCAGTCACCGATTGGAAGAGGACGTCAGTCCGGCTAACACAGCCTCTTTAGACTGTCTTTCGGCGCGCTCTGTGTGAGACTACAACTCATTCATGAACTCCAACTCAACCAACCCCGACGCCCTGCTGATTGGCGCCGGCATCATGAGCGCCACGCTGGGCGCTCTACTCAAAGAACTGCGCCCGCAGGCCACCATTGAAATCATCGAGCGGCTCGATAAAGCCGCCGCCGAAAGCTCCGACGCCTGGAACAACGCCGGAACCGGCCATGCCGCGTTTTGCGAACTTAATTACACCCCCCAAAAAGCCGACGGCTCAGTCGAGGTCTCCAAAGCGGTCAAAATTTCCGAATCGTTCGAACTTTCGCGCCAGTTCTGGGCTTTTCAGGTCGAAAGCGGCTTTTTGGGGTCGCCGGAAAGTTTTATTCGCCCTACGCCGCACCTCAGTTTCGTGTGGGGCGAGGAAAACGTCGATTTTTTGAGGAAACGCTATGCAGCAATGCAGTCCAGCCCGCTTTTCGAGGGCATGAAACTGAGCGAAGACCGGCATCAGATCGCCGAATGGGCGCCGCTCGTGATGGAAGGCCGCGACGAAGCGCAGCCCGTCGCGGCCACGCACATGGCCATCGGCACCGACATCAATTTCGGGTCGCTCACCCGCGCCACTCTCGAACAGTTGAAAGAGATGGAAGGCGTCTGCCTGCATCTGGGACAGGAAGTGACGGGGCTGCGCCAGGAAAAAGATGGGCGCTGGAAGGTCGAAATCAAGGAGCGCGCGGGTGGAAAAACGCGCGAGGTGCGCGCCAAATTCGTTTTTATCGGCGCGGGCGGTGGGTCGCTGCCCCTGCTGCTGCAATCGGGCATTCCCGAAGGCAAAGGCTTCGGCGGCTTTCCGGTGAGCGGGCAGTGGCTCAAATGCACCAACCCCGCAGTCATCGAGCGCCACGACTCCAAGGTTTACGGCAAGGCGGCGATTGGCGCGCCGCCCATGTCGGTTCCGCATCTCGACCGGCGCATGATCGAAGGCAAAAAAGAGCTGCTTTTCGGGCCGTATGCGGGATTTACCACCAAATTTCTCAAAAAAGGCTCGCTTTTCGATTTGCCGCTTTCCATCAAGCCCAGCAACATGATTCCGATGCTGGCGGTCGGGCGCGATAACATTCCGCTCACCAAATATCTCATCGAACAGGTGCGCCAGTCGCCCCAGGATCGTCTCGAAGCGCTGCGCGATCTCTACCCCAACGCTCAAATGGAAGACTGGAAGCTCGAAATCGCCGGCCAGCGAGTGCAGATCATCAAAAAAGACCGCAAACGCGGCGGCATTCTGGAGTTCGGCACCGAAGTCGTGAGCGCCGCCGACGGCAGCCTCGCCGCGCTGCTGGGCGCCTCGCCTGGGGCCTCGACCACCATTTCCATCATGCTCACGCTTCTGGAAAAATGCTTTGGCGAAGAAATGAAATCGTCCGCCTGGCAATCCAAACTGCGGGAAATGATTCCGTCTTATGGCCAATCGATGGCCGACGACCCCGAGTTGTGCCGGTGCGTCAGGCAGCGCAGCGCGGAAGTATTGAAGCTCCGCTGATTGCGTTGCTTCGTTTGACCAGAACTTCAACACAGAGAACACGGAGAGACGGAGAAGACAGAGGATTTTGCTTTGATACTTTGAGCTTCTCTGTTTTCTCCGTCTCTCCGTGTTCTCTGTATTGAAAATCCAAGTGATGTTTACGCCGCGAAAAGCTCGGACAGCGCGATTTGCAAGGCGGGAAACGCGGCGGGCGCGAAGGTTTCCATGCCTTCATGCGCCGCCACGACTTGATACCTTCCACCGCTCAATTCATAAGCCTCCACAGTTTGCAGAGAGGGATCGACGATCCAGTAGTTGGCAACGCCAAACTCGGCATAAGCGCGCAGTTTTCGCACGCGGTCGTGGCGCGCAGTTGATTCAGACAACACTTCGACAATCAGCATGGGTGCGACGGTGAAACGTTTCGGGTCGTGCATGACTTCGCCGCTCGCCATTTGCGCGGCGGAATAAAAAATGAAGTCAGGGATGAAGTAGCGCCGAGGTGCAACGTAAAGGTCGAGCGGCGAGATGAAAGGCTCGCCACCGTGTTGTCGCGCCCAATGTAAGAAGAGGGCGGCGAGTCGCAAAATAATTCTCTGATGATTCACAGTTGGGGAAGGTATTTCGATAATTTCTCCGTCGAAAAGCTCGCGGCGCACGTCGTCCTCAATGGCGCTCACTTCGTCGTAAGTCCACTCTTTGGGCGTATAAATGGGGGCTTCGGCAATCATTTTGGCTCTTTAACGCATCGCGTATTCGCGTTCGAATTTCTTATGCAGTTCGTAGGTCGAGATTTTGATCAGAATCGGCTGCCCGTGCGGGCAGATGCTCGGATTTTGCACCTCGGCCAGATCGTCCACCAGGCGCTGCATCGCTTCGAGGGGCAGTGGATCGCCCGCTTTGATGGCGTTTTTGCAGGCCAGCATCGTCAACAGCGCGCGGCGGCGCTCTTCCAGATCGCGTCCGGCGTGTCCACTCACCAGTTCGTCCAATAAATCGCCGAAGGCGCGTTCGTAATCGCCTTTGGCGACCAGATAAGGCACGGCGCGCACCAGCAGGGCGTTGCCGCCGAAAGTTTCGACTTCAAAACCCAGCTGCGACAGCAAATTCCCATTTTCCTCGACGGCGGCGATGGCGCGCGCGCCGATTTCGACGGTGAAGGGAATGACCAATCGCTGCGATTCGACCGGCTTGCGTTCGGCGGCTGCGATGGTATTGTCGGCTAAAATGCGCTCGTGGGCGCGGTGCTGGTTGACGATGTAAAGGCCGTCGTCGCCCTCGCAGAGCATATACGAATTGTTGGTAATTTGCGCCAGAGGCCGCAGTTTGAGTTTGGGCGGCGCTTCAGGCTGGGGAAACAGTTGCGGCTCGAAGTTCTGGCGCGCGCCGTTGCGGATTTCTTCGAGATGCTGGCGAAAGCGTTCGCGTTCGTCGTCGGTGGGCGTTGGGGCGAGAGGCTGAGAGTGCGCCGCGTAATTGGGCGTGTAAGTCGGCGGCTGCGGGGCCGAACCTTGAACATTGGACGTTGAACTTTGAACCTTGAAATCGGGGGGCGCGCTTCTCCCGAACGGGCCGTAAAAACCGCCGTCGCGCGGCTCGTTTTGCGCGAAACCCCAACTCGGCGCGAGTTGGGCGCCCACGAGCGTATCGCGCACCGCGACGCGCAGCGCATGATGCGCTTCGCCTTCGCGCGCGAAACGCACTTCGCTTTTGGTGGGATGCACGTTGACATCGACCGCGCCTGGCGCGACCTGCAAAAACACCACGCCAAGCGGAAAGCGCTCGCGTCCGTGCAACAGCCCTTCATAGGCCGCGCCGAAAGCGTGCTGCAGGGCGCGGTTTTTAATGAGGCGCCCGTTGACGAAAAATAACTGGCCGTTGCGATTGGCGCGCGTGAGCTGCGGGCGTCCCGTGAAGCCCGAAACGCGGATGTTTTCGAACTCTTCGCTTGTGGAAATGGGCAGCATTTGGCGCGCGGTGTCTTTGCCCAGAACGGCGACGAGGGCGTTGAAAGCTTCGCCGCCCGCCTCGACGCGCAGTTGTTCGTTGCCGTTGTGCTTGAGGACAAAGGAAACGGCGGGATAAGCCAGCGCCAGATGCCCGATCATCTCGGAAATGCGCGCGGCTTCGGCGGCGTCGCTTTTAAGGAATTTGAAGCGCGCCGGAGTGTTGAAAAACAGCCCGCGCACCGTGATTTCGGTTCCTGGCGCGCATCCCACTTCCGAAACATCCAAAACCGTTCCGGCCTCAACCACAAGCTGCGTCCCGATTTCGCTACCTTCCTCGCGGGTGATGATTTCCAGCCGCGACACCGCCGCCAGCGAGGGCAGCGCTTCGCCGCGAAAACCGAGGGTTTGGACGCGCCACAAATCGTCGGCATCGCTGATTTTACTCGTAGCGTGGCGCTGCAAACTCAAAACGGCGTCTGAGGCGCTCATGCCGCCCCCGTCGTCGCGCACGCGGATCAGCTTTTTGCCGCCTTCTTCGATGTCGATTTGGATCCGCCGCGCGCCCGCGTCGAGCGCGTTTTCGACCAGTTCCTTGACGGCGCCGGCGGGCCGTTCGATGACTTCTCCGGCGGCGATCTGGTTGGCGACTTCGGGCGAAAGTTGGCGGATGCGGCTCATGGTTTCCAGTTTAATGGCTGGAGGCGAATGAATTCGCAGCCAACGAAAGTGTCGGCCTGCGCCGACACCGTGCGGGCGCGGTGTCAACGAAGGTTGACACTTTCGTTGGCTGCGAATTCATTCGCTTTTTGGCGCGCCAATTGGACGGAAACGGCGCGTGAATCCTTCGTCCACCTCCAAAATTTCCCTGTCTGCCTTGAAACGGCACGCGCCGATTTTGCTCGCGCTGTTAGTGGGATTGCTGCTGCCGCTCGTCATTTTCGGCCAGATCGCCGACGAAGTGCGCGACCGCGATCCGATGTGGTTTGACGACGCGATTTTGACTCAGCTTCATCTTCACGCCACGCCCCCGCGCGATGCGGGCATCATTTTTCTGACTCGTCTGGGTGCGGCGCGCGTCATCGTGCCGTTTTCGCTTCTGGTTCTGGCCGCTTTCTGGGTCAAGAAACGGCGGGGTGAAGCGCTGTTTTTCGGAGTGACCGCAGGCGGCGCGATGCTGCTGTCTCCGCTCGCCAAAGCGATTTTTCAGCGCGAGCGGCCCGCGCTGTGGCCCTCTCCGGCTCCCGAATTCGATTTCGGTTTTCCCTCTGGCCATGCCATGACTTCGATGGGCGTGGTCGCGGCTCTGGTGGTCATTTTCTGGCCCACGCGCTGGCGCTATCTCGCGCTGGTTCTGGGCGCGTTTTTCGTGGTGATTATCGGTTTCACGCGGCTTTATCTGGGCGTGCATTATCCCACCGACGTGCTGGGCGGTTGGAGCGCCGCGCTGATCTGGGTGAGCGGCGTCAAAGCGGCGATGTGGGGGCGCGAGGTTTGGACGCGGCGGGGCGTTGTTTGAAATTATTTGCGAACCAGTTTGATTCCGGTGAAATCGGAAATTTGTTGCGCCGCCGCTATTAATTCCTGCCATTCACTCTGGCTGTGGGCGTCGCTGAGGAGGAGCGGCTGGCGGGCTGGAAGTTGAATGGCCAGACGCCGAGTTGTCTCTTCTCCGTCGTCCTCCTCCCAGATTCTCACCGCATAGGTTTGGCTTAAGGCCTCCAGGCGTTTGCCATTGTGGAAGAGAACATCTTCGTCCCTATCGAACACCCAGTTGTCGCCGCGCACGACGGTTAAAAGAGGCGCAATGGCCTGGAGAGCGACAACCGCGAACCCAAGGCACGCCGTCCCAACAGCGAAAAACGCATCAAAACCTCTTAACTGGTGGATGGACTGCCAGCAGACACCACCGAAGAACGCCAGAAGACCAAGAAGAAGTCCGGCGCGCCAAAACTGCGGCGCGCGGCGTTTGTCGAGGCGCAGTTGCGTTTCGGTTTGGGAAATCTCGAAAAGTTTCATTTCGCCGCATCCACTCTTGTGACTCTGCCAAAAACATTTTGTGCCGTAACCCAGCCATCAATTCTGCCGTGATTGTTGCCGATGAGAAACCTGTCTGCCTCACGAGCGATGATTAGATGTAAGACGAGATGAAAATAGCGGCGACCTTGCACGCGAGCCAAAACAACATCGCCGGCAACCAAGTCTTGAGCTATGCAGGGTTGAAGCGTTACCAAATCGCCATTACTGATGCGGCCTTCCATCGAATGGCCTATGGGCTTGATTTGCACTGTCTGACCCGCTTTTAACAATTCCATCGCTTTTTCAGCCCATTCTCGTTTCGACATTTGGAAAAATGTTACTGCGAAACCGTCTCGCACGCGACGCAGTGAAAAGCAATAAAAAACCGCAGACCCTAACGTTATACTCGAACACCGTTGCGCCAAACCCTATTCGGCGCGCGACTGTCATGAACAATTCGCTGTCGAGTCTGCCACCCGAAACTGCCGTTTCGCAGCCGCCCAACGACTCCCAAACCATGGGAAGTCTTTCCGGTGCCGCGCTGCCTGGCGCCGCCTTCGAGCGCGACGATTTCGATGTCGAACTCTCGCAAACTTCGCTCGCCGAGGCCGACGAGATTCTCAAAGCCACGCTCGAAGAGGCGATGAACGCCGTCGGCGGCAATCGCGCGTTTCTGGCGCTGGTGGACACGGTTTCGGGCGAACTGGCGCTGCGTTTCACGGCGGGCCTGGGCTGGACGGACGATATTCGCCGCCTGCGCGTCAACGTGCAGACCGCGCCCAACGGCGGCGCGGCGCGGCGCGGCATTACGCGCCACGTCGTGGTCAACGGGCGCGCCTACTGGACGGGCGACGTTTCGCAAGACCCGCATTACATCGGCTTTTTCGATGATGTCAAGAGCGAAATCGCCGTGCCGATTCTGGCGTCGGGCGGCGGCGTGATCGGGGTTATCAACATCGAATCGAGCGAGGGCGACGTGTTCGGCGAGCAGCACGCGCGCATTCTGGCGCCGCTCACCCGCCGCGCCGCGATTATCGTGGCGATGGCCGAGCATCAGTTGCGCGAGGAAGCACTTATCGCCATTGGCCGCGATTTCAACTCGATGGCCGATTTGGACGCCCTCATTCACGATGTCGTGGAACAGGCCACCAAAATTCTGCGCGCCGACGACTGCTCGCTGTTTTTGATGGACGAAGCCGCCGAACTGCTCGAACTGGTCGCCTCACACGGCCCGCTCGAAGCCCAGGCGGGGCAGCATACGGCCAAATATCGCATCGGCGAGGGCTTGACAGGCTGGGTGGCGCAAACCGGACAGGTGATTCGCGTCGGCGACCCGCGCACCGATGCGCGCTGGAAAGGGCTGTTCATGGAAGCACCGGCGGGCGAAATCGCGGCGGTGATGGCGGTTCCGGTTCACACCCATCGCCTCAAACCTGGCGTGCTTCGCGTGGTGCGCGAGCGCAAAGGCTCGCTTTATTTCTTGCCGCAGGAGTTCACCCAGGCCGACGAAGACGTTCTGGTGACTCTGGCGGGCCAGCTCGCGGTTGCCATTGACCGCACGCGATTGACGAGCCGTCTGCTCAACGCCGAGCGCATGGCGGCGTGGGGCGAGATGTCAGCGCGCGCGGCGCACATGATCGGCAACACGGTTTTCGGCGTCAAGGGCCATCTCAATGAACTCAATCATATTCTCAAGGGCAAAACTGAGGAAAGCGACCCCGATTGGAGCGATGCGAAGGAGCTTTCGAGCCACATCACGCGCGGGATTTATCGTCTGGAAGGCATTCTGGGCGAATTCCGCGATTTCGTCCTCGCGACGCAGCTTCACGTCACGCACGCCGACGCCAACCAGATTTTGCGGAATGTGACGGCGGAAACTTTTCCCAAACATTCCAATATCGATTTAATCCTCAATTTATCGCCGCAACTGCCGCCGATTCTGGCCGATGAAGTCAAACTCAAGCGCGCCTTTGGCGAACTGATCGAAAATTCGATTGATTTCCAGCCGCAGGGCGGGCAGCTGACGATTAAAAGCGGCCTCGCCGACCCGAAAAGCCTCGCGGCGCTCACCAAAGGGAGTTTCGCGGGCGAGGTTTTGCGGATTGATTTCATCGATCACGGCCCAGGATTGTCCGAACAAGACCGCCACCGCGTTTTCGCGCCCTTTTACACCAAAAAGGCGAAGGGAATGGGGCTGGGCTTGTCGATTGTGAAGGGCATTGTCGAGGCGCACGGCGGCGCGATCTGCGAAATTGGCGGCGAAGACGAAAAAAATCCTTCGACCGGCGCTCATTTCGTGGTGCTTTTGCCCGCGCACAGCGGCGAAGAACGTAAAATGCGTTCCGAGTCGCGCAGCGAAGCGCGCCCGCCGCAGCAGGTTTTTGGCGGCGGGTAGTGGGAAACCTCCCCCGCCCCCTTCTTCGTAAGGAGGGGAGACCACATTGAAACACTCTCGTTCTCGCGCAAAGAACGACGAACTGTGAGTGTGGTCTCCCCTCCTTACGAAGAAGGGGGCGGGGGAGGTTTCCCGCAGTTTGAACAAAAAGGAAACTTCCCCCAATGGGCAAAATTTTAGTAGCCGATGATGAAGACGACGTGCGCTTTTCGCTCGAACGCCGTTTGCGCCGCGACGGGCACAGCGTGACCATCGCCGCGTCGCAGGCCGAGGCGTCGCAGGCCATCGAAGACGCGCCGGTGCCCTTCGATGTGGTTTTAACCGATATGTTGATGGAGTCGCCCAATTCGGGCGTCGAAGTGCTCAAATCGGCGCTGGGGCGCGATGTATTCACCGAAGTCGTGGTTTTGACTGCTTACGGCAACGTGGGCAACGCCGTCGAGTGCATGAAAATGGGTGCCTTCGATTACGTCGAGAAAAACATTCCTGGCGTCGATGTTTACGAGCTGATTTCGATTAAAATCGAACAGGCCATCGACCGGCGCCGCTCCAGTCTGGCGACGGTGCGCCGACTGGAAAACTTCGCCAAAGTGCGCGAATTCGAAACTCACAACGAAGGAGGCTAAGCATGGAGGAATCACCGGAGTTTAAATTTGGCGACCGCGTTGAAATCGGGGGCCGCACCATGCTGCGGCCAGGATTTTCGCTGGTAGGGTTGACCGGCATCATCTTCCCCAACGCGCCCAACGCGCCCGCCGGATGCCTCACCGTCGCCGTCGATTGGGTGGCGCACGGCTACAACGAGGAAAGCGGCTACCCCGACGGCTCTCTTCCGCTTTTCGTCAACGTTCCGGCGCCGCATTTGTCGCCCGCCGAAGCGCCCGCGCCGCCCGAAGAACTTAAACCCAAAAAATTCGAGCCGAAAAAAACCATCGACCCCAAAAAAGGCGGCGACGAGCCGCCAGGCGAAGACAGGCCGCGTTTGCGGCTGGTTTAAACGCGAAAAAGCCGGAGCATTTGCTCCGGCTTTTTTGTTGCTTGGAGAACGCGAAGCATAAGCGAGTGAGGCTCGCAGGCCCCGTGTGGGTTGCAGTGGCGCCGCACGCGCGTATACTTCTGGGTGGTTATGTGCGACTGGGCAGAGAAGAAAGAGCCGCCGCG
>JAUJNG010000012.1 GCA_030448265.1 Abditibacterium sp. | reverse complement strand
ATCCCTCTATCGACCATTGATGTTCTTATTGTAAACAAACATTGATCGTTCTCCCGACTAAACCGATGTGCTTTGGGGCGCGCTGGTCCTGCGTTTCGCTTTCTGTGTTATTTTTGTACTTTTTTTTGACCCTCACCCCCCATCAGGCGCGCAGGCCAAAGGCGTATGCTTTAGCTTCCGGCTAACTTATTCCAGCGCAGCCATCTCAAAAACCCCAATTTTCGCGTCCGCTACGCCTCCTAAACTGAAAGCGTGTTTTACGGCCTGCGCTTTCTCTCGCTGCGCTACTGGCTTCGTCATCGCGGCGCGTTTGTGCTGGCGGCGCTGGGCGTGGCGCTGGGCATCGCGGTTTTCGTGGCGATTCAAATCGCCAACGCTTCGGTTCTGGGCGCGTTTTCCGCCTCGCTCGATGCCACGACCGGAAAAGCCAACTTGCAGATTCGCGGCGGCCCCAATGGACTGCCCGATGCGCTCGTCGCGCGCCTCAAAACCGGCGGCGACCCGCGAATTTTGGCCGTCGCGCCCTTTTCGGCGCGCACGCTGTTTTCGCCCACCCTGCAAACCTCGATTTTAGTGGCGGGTGTCGATCTGTTCTCTGAAATCGACTTTCGCGCTTTCGATCTCGAATCCGAGGCGCGCGGCGAAGAAACCAAACCGCCGCTCGATTTTCTGCTCGATGGGCGCGCCATTGCGCTTTCGTCGTCGCTCGCCAAACGTGGCGCTTTAAAAGTTGGTTCGGAACTTCAACTTTTGCAGGGGCCGACGCGACAAACTTTTGTCGTCGCGGCGATTCTGGACGATGCCGCGTCGGGCCGCGCCTTTGGCGGCGATTTCGCGCTGCTCGACATCGCGGCGGCGCAGGAAGCGTTCGGCGAAGTCGGGCAAATCAATCAAATCGACATTCTGGCCGACGAAGCCGCCATTCCTGCACTCATTCCCGCCCTCCAAAAGCTGGCGCCGCCCGATGCCATCGTTTCGCGTCCGGCGCAAAGGAGCGAGCAGGTCGCGGCGATTCTGGGCGCGTTTCAACTCAATCTGACGGCACTGTCCTCGATTGCGACTTTCGTGGGCGCGTTTTTGATTTACAACGCGCTCGCTTCCGCCGTCGTGCGAAGGCGCGCCGAAGCGGGCATTTTGCGCGCGGTGGGCGCTTCGAAAGCGCAGATTATGGGCTTGTTTCTGGTTGAAGCGGGCTTTATCGGGCTTTTCGGCTCGCTTTGCGGCGTCTTGCTGGGCCTGGTTTTGGCGAAATGGACGCTGGGAGCGGTGGCGACGACGGTTTCGCAACTCTATCTGGCGGTCAAGGCGCGCGAGATTTTCGTCCCGCTCTGGCTGTGGTGGGCCGCGCCGCTCGCCGGCACGCTGTTGTCGGTTCTGGCGGCAATTCCCGCCGCGTCGGAAGCCGCTTCAACCTCGCCGCGCGCTACGCTGAGCGTTTCGAGTTTGCATCTCGCGCTGGAGCGCAACGCGGCGCGTTTGGGAACGGCGGGAATGGCGCTTCTCTTGTTCGCGGGGGTTTTGTGTCTGCCGTCGGTGAGCGCGAAATCGCCGCTTCTGGGTTTCGGCGCGGCGGGCGCGACGCTGGGCGCTTTCGCGCTCGCCACGCCCTGGGTGCTGATTCGCGGCGCGCGCGCGATTCGGCCCCTGGCCCAGCGCTTGGGCGGCATTGAGGGCGCGCTCGCCGCCGATAATTTGCGCCGCGCGCTCAATCGTTCGAGTCTGGTGGTCGCCGCGCTTCTGGTTTCGCTGTCGCTCGTGATCGGCATGAACGTAATGGTGCGCTCTTTCCGCGATACCGTCGCGAGTTGGGTGAGCGGCAGCATTTCCGCCGATTTATTCATCGCCACTTCGAGCGGTTTCGACGGGCAGCGCGGCCCAGGCATTCCGCGCGAAGTCATCGATTTCGCGACTCGCAACCCCAATGTCGCCACTTTCGACACCCTGCGGCAGGCCCAGCTTGAAATCGGCGGGCAAAACGTGATTTTGCTTGCCAACGAACTGCCGTCGATTGAGTCGGGGCAGCGCCAGTTGCGTTTCATTTCGCGAACCAAAAGCGCCCTCACCGATTTTTACAACGGCGACGCGGTTTTGCTTTCCGAGCGCCTCGCCAGCCTGTTGGACAAGGGTGTGAGCGACACGCTCACCATTCCCACGCCGAGCGGCCTGAAAACCCTGCCCATCGGCGGCGTTTTTTACGACTACAACCCCAACGCCGTGTTTTATCTGGATCGCCGCACCTACCAAAAGTGGTGGCGCGACAACCAAATCGACGGCCTCGCGCTTTATTTGAAGGGCAGTGATAAAGCCGCGCGCGCCGAGGCCATCAAACGCGAAATCGACCGAAAATTCGGCGCTCAATATGCGCTGCGCTTGCTGCCCAACGCCGCAATTCGCCGCGAAGTCTTCGACACTTTCGACCAGACTTTCGCCGTGACCTACGCGCTGCAACTCATCGCTCTCGTGGTGGCGGCGTTCGGGGTTTTCGATACCCTCGTGGCGATGATTCTGGAGCGCACGACCGAATTCGCTTCGCTGCGCGCGATGGGCGCGAGCGCCGCGCAGATTCGCAAACTGGCGTTCTGGGAGTTCGGGATGCTGGCGTTTTTCGCGTGGATAATGGGCAGCCTCGCCGGAGTTTTGCTGGCGAGCGAAATGATTTTCGTGATTAACCGTCAGTTTTTCGGCTGGACGATTTTTCCGACTTTTCAACCCCAGGTTCTGTTGCAGGCCGCGCTTCTGGCTTTTGGCGCGATTGCCTTTGCGGGTTGGTTTCCGGCGCGACAGGCGGCGCGGCGCGATCTCGCGGGCGCTTTGCAGCGCGAATAGAGGCGCGGCGAAATGTTAAATCACTGTGAGGAATTAAATTTGCTCTCGCGTTGCATCCACTTTTAATAATTCCCATGCGTATTCTTTTCGTTGACGACCTTCCCGACACCCGCGATGTTTTCCGGCTCGCTTTTGGGATTCAGGGCCACAATACCCGCCTCGCCTCCAATGGCCGCGAAGCGGTCGATGCCGTGAGCGAAGAAGCTTTCGACGCCATCATCATGGACGTGGAAATGCCCGAAATGAACGGTTTCGAAGCCGTGAAAAGCATCCGCCAGCTCGAATTTGGGCGCAGCGTGCCCATCATCATGTTCACCGCCTACGGCGACAACGAAGCCCAGGCCAAATCGACGGCGGCGGGCGCCGATTTGCTGCTCCACAAACCGATTCTGCCCCAGGAACTGCTCTCGCGCATCGAACAACTCTCTCGATAGTCGTAGGTTTTTTAGCCACAGATGAACACGGATAAACACAGATTTTTTTGGATGTTATTCGTGTTTTTGGGTGTTTGTCTGTGGCTTTCTTTGTCCGCCCAGGCCGCGCCGTTTCGACTGGCGCTTCCCCCTTACAAGTTTCAATTTCCGCGCGATCACGGCTCGCATCCTCAGTTCGCGACCGAATGGTGGTATTACACCGGCCACTTGAAATCGAAAGACGGGCGGCGCTTCGGTTACCAACTGACCTGGTTTCGCACTGCTCTGGCGCCGCAAATCAAGCGCAAATCGAAGTGGGCGACGCGCGATGTCATGTTCGCCCACTTCGCGCTGACCGACGAGCGCGGGCAGCGCTTTTTCTTTTCCGACCGCATCGCGCGCGGCAATCTGGGTTTGGCGGGAGCGCAAAGCGGGGCCAAGATGCCGCGCGTGTGGGTCGAGAATTGGAATTTGCAGTTCGGCGGCAACCGAGGCGAAAAACAAACGCTGCGCGCCGTCGCAAAAAGCGACGCAAGCGGCACGCAGGGTCAAACTTTCGCGCTGAATTTACAACAATTCGCGCTCAAACCGCCCGCGATTCAGGGCGAGCGCGGCGTTTCGCAAAAGTCGGCGGGGCGCGGGCGCGCGTCGCATTATTATTCCTTCACCCGCCTGCAAACGCGCGGAATTTTAAGTCTTGGCAACGAACGGCTCGAAGTTGCGGGCCAAAGCTGGTTCGACCACGAATTCGGCTCCAACCAGATGGGCGCGAATCAAATCGGCTGGGACTGGTTTTCGCTGCAACTCGATGATGGACGCGAACTGATGCTTTATCGCTTGCGCCTGAAAAATGGCGGCGTCGAACCGTTCTCGTCGGGCACCTTGATTGAGAAAAACGGCGCGACACGGCATCTCCGGCTCGCCGATTTTCGCATGAGGCCGCTTTCGAGTTGGAAATCGAGCGCGACGGGCGGGGTTTATCCACAAAAATGGCGCATCGAGGTGCCACGCGAAAAACTGCGGCTCGAAGTCGTGCCGGTGCTGCCCAATCAGGAACTGCGGCCCCGACGAAGCGGCGTCAATTTGAGTTACTGGGAAGGCAGCGTGCGCGCGGCGGGAACGCGAAACGGGCGCGCGATTGAGGGCGTGGGCTATCTCGAAATGACGGGCTATGCCAGTGCCTTCAAAAATACCTTTTAGCCACAGAGAACACAGAGGAGACACAGCTTAATTAAATTCCTCTGTGCCTCTCTGTGTCTCCTCTGTGTTCTCTGTGGCTCCTTTAAAACCATGAAATACGATTACGATTTAGCCGTTATCGGCGCCGGAACCGGCGGTTTGGTGTCGTCATTCGTCGCCGATTCGCTGGGGGCGCGCGTCGCGCTCATTGAGGCCGACCGTGTGGGCGGCGAGTGTTTGTGGAGCGGCTGTGTGCCCTCCAAGACGCTCTTTAAAAGCGCCAAAGTGTTCGATTTGATCAAGCGGAGCGAAGAGTTTGGCGTTCACGTCGAAAAGCCGCGCCTGATCTGGAACGCGGTGCGCCTGCGACTGGCCGACGTGCGCGACGAAATCAAAAACCTGGAGCGCGAGGAACTGGCAAAAACCAAAATCGAGTTGATTTCAGGGCGCGCGCACTTCGTTGATAATCATCATCTCGAAATCGAAACCAAAGGCGGTTCGCGCGCGCTCTCGGCCAAAAAATTCATTGTGGCGACCGGCTCCAAGGTCAAAATTCCCGATATTGAGGGCTTGGAGAACGCCGGATTCATCACTCACGAGGGGCTTTTCGAGCGTCCCAATCTGCCTAAATCGCTGATCTTCATCGGCGGCGGGCCGATTTCGGTTGAAATGGCGCAGGCGTTCGCGCGTTTCGGCACCAAAGTGACGGTTTTACAAAAAGGTGCGCGGCTTCTGGACAAGGAAGAGCCGGAAATCTCGGCGCTCATCGAGAAATTGCTGCGAAACGAAGGCGTGCAAATAAATTTGAATGCCCAGATTGCGCGCGTCGAAGCGGACGACAGCCAGAAAACCGTTCACTTTTCGGTCGAGGGCGTGCAGCAATCGGTGAAGGCCGGAGAAATCGTCGTCGCTATCGGCAAGACGCCCCAATTCGAGGGACTAAATTTAGAAAACGCGGGCGTCAAGACGAGCGAGAAAGGCATTGAAGTCGATGCTCATTTGCGAACCAGCGCGCCCAACATCTGGGCGTGCGGCGATGTCACGGGCCAATTTCTCTTCACCCACGCGGCGGAATACGAGGCCAAAATCGCGGCGCAAAACGCGATGCTGCCGGTCGGCGCCAAAGTCGATTTTCACGCGCTGCCCTGGGTGACTTTCACCGATCCCGAAATCGCCCATCTGGGCCAAACGCGCGAAGAGGCCGAAAAACAGCACGGCGCGGTCAAGGTGTGGCAGGCGCCGTTCAAAACGCTCGACCGCGCCATCATCGAAGGCGAAACGAGTGGATTCGCGCAAATCGTGACCACTTCAAGCGGGCGCATTGTGGGAGCGCACATCATTGGGCCGAGCGCGGGCGAACTGATCGCCTCGTTCCTTCCCGCCGTGCGCGAAGGCGCGCTCTTGCAGGAGTTCGCCGAAGCGATTTTTCCCTATCCCACGCTCGCCGAAATCGGGCACCGCGCCGGAAACCAGATTTATCAGGAGATTGTGGAATCGAAAACGGTGCAAACCGCGCTGAAATGGCTGCCGAAATGAGTAGCCACAGAGAACACAAAGGACACACAGAGAGGCACAGAGAAAAAGAAATCCTCTGTGCCTCTCTGTGTGTCCTCTGTGGCTAATTTTCTTCGTCGTAAAGGCCGCGCGCGTCGTTCCAGCGAATTTCACAGAGTTCTCGCAGCATTGAAAACGGCGCGGAAAGCGGGTTGACGCGCGAGTCGTCGCGGTGGCGCCACGTCACGGGCAGCTCGTGGATTTTAAAGCCGAATTTGCGCGCCAGAAACAGGATTTCGGGGTCGAAACCGAAACCGTCGATTTGCGCCAGGCCGAATAAGCGCTTGGCGACATCGCCGCGAAAGGCTTTGAAGCCGCACTGTGTATCCATGATGCCAGGAACGGCCATTTTTTGCACGATTTTGTTGAAAGTGCGGCCCATAAACTCGCGGTGAACCGGCTGGTGAACGGCCAGATTCGATTCGGGAAGCGCGCGCGAGGCGATGGCGATGTCGCAGTCGCCGCGCGAAATTGGCGGCAGCAGGCGCTCCATTTCTTCGATGGGAGTCGATAAATCGGCGTCGGAAAACAAAATATCGCGCCCCACCGCCGCTTCGACGCCGGTGCGAATCGCGAAGCCTTTGCCCCGATTAAGCGCGGCGCCGTTTTCGTCGTCGTATTGCACCAGGCGCACCCAGGGATGCGCGGCGGCAAATTCGCGCACCACGTCGCGGGTTTTGTCGCGCGAACCGTCGTCCACCACGATCAGTTCGTGTGAAAAATCGCGTTTCTGGAGATAAGCGGCGACCGTTTCGAGCGTCGCGGGAAGGCGGTTTTCCTCGTTGTAAGCGGGAACCAAAATCGAGAGATAGCACTTCACCACGCGCGAAGGCTGCGCCGTGATGCGCGCGCGCGGCGGCGCGGAAGTCTGCGACGCCGTGTCTGTTGCAGGTGCCGTAGGCGTGGCCGGAGAAGAAATCGAGGTCGAAGGAGCGCCGCCGGAGTTCATAGCCGTAAAAACACACTTTGGACGCGCTGCGATTGACAAAGTGCCGTTTGAAAGAAGGCTAAAGGATGAAGGCTAAAGGCTAAATCACTAATCACTCTGGGTTTTCTCAGTCCTGCCTGATTTAGCCTTCATCCTTTAGCCTTTAGCCTTTAGCTTAAGGCAGGGTAATTTTCGTCGTCGCCAGGTTGCCCGCCGCATCGCGCAGGCGCAGTTCGATGGCGTCGCCGCTTTTGAGATTCAAACCGGCGATGAGCGGGTCGAGGCGCGCCACCACGGTTTCACTTCTTGAATCGAATAGGCCATCGCTGGCGGCGGCGGCCTGCCAGTCGGCGGGTTTGGCGCCTTTGGCCGTTCCCGCCGCCAGACGCCATTCGGCGCCCGCGAGAGGGGACAGCGCATCAGTGCCACCGAAACTCACGTTCCACGCGGCGCCGTCTTTGACGACAGTGGGCGCGGCGAGAAGCGGCGCGGTGTTGTCGATGACGAACGGCTGGGAAAGCGCGACATCGCTTTGCGGGTCTTCGGGGTTGCGCGCCGCATCCGAGGCCACGATGCGCGCGGTGTAGGTGCCGTCGGCGAATTTTTTGGTGTCGATTTCCTGCGACGGCGCGACCGCGCTCGTCAGTTCCACGCTTTGCGCTTTGCCATCGGCGCCGCGCAGTTCGAGCTGGTAGCGCAGCGTGTCTTTGTCGGGGTCGGAGCCGCTCCAGGCGAGCGTTTTCTTGCCCGAAAACGCTTCGCCGCCGGTGGGCGTGGTGAAACTGACGCGCGGCGCGCGATTGGGCGCGCGGTAGGCGATTTCGACGCGCGACACGCTGCCTCCCTCGTTCAAACGGACGCGATACTGCGCGTAGCGCGCGTTCTCGGCGCCCACGCCCTCGCCGTTTGGCACCGTTTTCCACGCGCTCCACGTCGCGTCGGGTTCGAGCGTGTTGCCGGAACGAAACTCAAAAGTCGCGCCCTGCCCGATGGCGCGCAGCGCGCCGAAACGCACGATCTGGCCGGCATCGAAGACATTCGAAACGAACGAATTGCCGCCCGCGCCGCCGATTTCATACACCGCCGCGTTGTTGCCGGTGGCGGCGAAAACCCGATTGCCCGCGCTCGAAAGCGCCAGAACCTGGGGCTGCGTCGCGTCCAGAACGCGCGCGCCCTGGGCGTCGCCATCGAGATTGGAAACGCGCCACACTTCGCCGCCCTCGCCGGTTGCGGCCCACAGCGCGCCGTCGATGAAGCGCAGCGCGTAAACGGCGCGCGCCGGAGTTTTAAAGGCTTCCGAGACGCCGCTTTTGGCGTTCCAGCGCCAGATCGAGCCGGAATTGGCGGTTCCGAAATAGACGTTCTCACCCGCGACCGCGAGCGCCAGAATCTCGTTTTGGGCGCGGCGCGAGCTTTCGCTCGACATCATATCGCCCCCGCCCAGCGTCAGCGTCGCGCCTGGCGATTGCGGCGTCGAAGGCGACAGCACGATGGTTGGCCCGCTCATGCTCATCCCGCTCGAAATCGAAGCCGAACTCGCGCCGCCCGTCGCCTGATAAAGCGCGGCGACCTGGTTATCTGGGCCGATGCGATAAAGAACGGCGTCCTCGCCGGTGCCAACGTAAATCGATTCGCCGGACACCGCGAGGCTGCGCGCGTGTTTTTGCGGCAGTGTCGCCAGGGGAGTCGCGCGCGTTTTGGCGGCAGAAACGTCGGAGAGTGTGGCCGGAATTGCGACGCGATAAATTCTGCCGTCTTCGCCACCGGTTGCCACGATTAAATTGCCCGCGTTATCAAAGGCCAGCGCGTGAACGAAGGATTGTCCACTTTCCAGAATCGTGGTTTTGGCGCCGTCGGGCGCGAAACGATAGACCCGACCACCAGGGCTGGCGCCCGCATACAAATTCCCATCGCCGCCCAGCGCGAGCGCCGTAATCGCGACTTCCGGCCCTTCGTAAAGCACCCTCGAGGCACCGTTTTCGATTTTGAGCAGGCGCGCGCTCAGGCCGGTGCCCAGATAAATCGTGCCTTTGCCGTCCGCCGCGACGCTCCACGCGACGGGTTCGGCGCTCGAAACCACGCGCCGGTTTTGCGGGCCGACGCGAATCGTGCCGTCGCTTTCCACGATGGCGCCGTCGAATTTGCCGCGCCCGAAATCAGCGCCGGTATTTTGAATCCAGCGGCCCGAAGGACGCGCGATGGTGTTGGCGCTCGCGTCGGCGGACGGCGCGGGAGTCGGTGTGGGCGTGGTGGCGGGAACCGGCGGCGTAATCGGAACCGGCGACGGCGCGGGCGTTGGCGTCGCGGTGGGGTCGATGGTCACGGGCGGCGCCGGTTTGGGCGCCGGAATCTGCATCAAAACCCGCAGCATCGGCGCGGCGCGGCGCGCGAAATCGGGCGCGCCATCGAGTTCCTCCCTGCGGGGCCGCGCCGAAACGAAATTGTCTTCCTCGTCCGCGACAATATCGCTCGCCTCGCTGCGCGCGGTGGGATTGGAACCTGGCCCTTCTTCGCCCGAAGCCGAATCGGGGCGCTCGCGGTCGGTGCTGCGATTGGATTCAACCGGAATCGAAATCGATTCGAGGCCCGAAAGCACCCATTCCATGCTCTCGCGCTGTTCCTGAGTTTCGTTGAAAGTGCTGACCGAACTGGACGGGCCGGCGGGCACCAGCCGATTCCAGGTCGGCGGCGGATTGACGACCCGTTTACGGTCGATCATCAGAAAACGGCGCGGCGTCGAGGTTTGAATGAGAAGCACGTTATCGGCGCCGACTTGCGAGTAGGCTTCCAATAACTCCTTGAAATTGCCAGGATTGGGCGGCGGGCCGCCAACGCGGGCGCGGGCGGAGAAAAAGTTGCCCGCGCTGCTCGCCACGACGCGCAGCGTGCCGCTGGGCGCATCGTCGGGCACCTCAACGGTGAAGCGGCGCGTGAACTCTTCGTCGGGGCGTCCGGTCGGCTCCAAAACGACGGAAATTTGCACCTTCTCGCCCGCCTTGACGCGATTTTTGTCGGCATAAAGGCGCCGGATGCGCGCCGTTTTGCGGCCCTGCACCACTTCGACGCGCATATCGAGCGAAGTCAGCGCGCCTTTTTCAAACGGATTGGCCTGGGTCAGCGCGAGCGTGTCCAGCACTTCGCCCAGCGCGCCGGCGATGACTTGATCGGCGGCGTAAACCGTGTTGACGCGGCGAATCGCGGGGCCGTTTTTGAGGCCGATGGAATAGGAGATGCGAACGGTTTTATCGGAATCGAGGCCCAGCGTCGATTGCAGGGCTTCGACGGCGATGGCGCGCGCCAGTTGGGGCGTGAAAAGCGGGTCTTTGATGAGCCGGACGTTGAATTTCCGGTCGATTTTTTTGGCCGCGTCGCGCAGGTGAATCCGCATCGGCACGGTTTCGGCGCGGCGCCCGATGGTGCCGCCAATCGCGAAAATGGTGTCCTGCTGCAACTCGCCCACGCTCGAAATCGGCGAGGCGAGTTTGAAGGAGATATCGTAGGCCGGAAAAATGTCGTGAACGTAGGCGGTCGTCATCGGCATCGAGATCGCGCCCAGGCCGAACATGGGATGCCCGAAGGCCAGAACGCGATTGCCGACGCGATAAGTCACGGTTCCAACGCCGGTCGCGTCGATGTCGCCCGACGCGAGCTGCACGCCAATCGCGGCGCCAGGCGTCAGATTCGCCTTCACGCCGGTTTTTTTGGACGGCGCGCCAAAAACCTGCCGGTTTCCCATCGCGCCGCCGCCCAGAACCGGCGAAATGCCATAGGGTTCGAGCATCGCTTTCCAGCGCCCCAGACTCCCAGCCGACACGCCCGAAAGCTGCAAAAGCTGGGTCGCGGGCCGCAGCCGCAGCGTGGCGGCGTGCGCGGGGCCGGAAAAATCGCTCAGCGAGGAATCGCGCGTCACTTCGAGGCGCGCGATGCGGCGATTTTGAATGGTGAGTGGCGTCGTGGGCCGGTAAATCTCGCTTTGGGCGATTTTGGCGGGAGTTTTGGCGGGCGCGACTTTAGGCCCGTCGTTGGGCAGCGCCGTCGCGATCATCTGCGTGATAGGCGTGACGCCGCCAATCGGCTCTTTGGGAAAACCGAATCCGATGGCGATGGCGCCCAGCAGTTTGCCGTTCAGATAAACCGGCGAACCGCTCATGCCCTGAATGATGCCGCTCTGACGCCGAATCACGGGGCCGTCGGTGACGCGAATCAAAACCAGATCGCCGCCGCCCTGCACCCGTTCGAGGGTGCCCAGCACTTCGACGCCGAAGCGTTCGACTTTGGTGCCCTGGAACACGCTGAGCGCGTAGCCTTTCATGCCGCGTTTGGCCTGTTTGGGCGACATGATTTTGCCCTCGCGCAAGAGCTTTTGCACCAGAGCGCGCGATTCGTTGCGGCTTTCGAGCGGAACAACTTTTTCGGGCTTGGTTTGAGCGTGGGAAAACGCGGGCAATAATAGGACGGAAAGAAGCGGCAAAAATGAGCGCATGAGAATTAAGAAAGTAGGACGCCTAAAGATTCTGGCGCGATTCTTCAAATGCTGTCAATTCGCGGGCCAAATTGAGCGGCACAATTTCTCCCTTGCTACTCCACTGGGTTTGGCTTTTACTTTTCCCATGACACCAACAAAAGCACCGCTCAAAGGCAAGCAAAAACGCACCTACGTTTTGTCGGCGCAGACACTCCAGCGACTCGAAGCGCAAGTTCCGCCAGGCAAGCGGGGCGAATGGATCAACGCGGCCATCGAAAAGGGACTCGAAGAAGCCCGTCTCGCCCAGATTCGCGCCAGCATCGAAGCGTTTGGCCGCGACGAGGAAAGTCAGGCGCTTTACGCCCAAATTGACCGCGAATGTTCGCGGGCCTCGGATGAGGTATGGAGCGCCATTGACGACGATTGGTCGAAGATGAGCGCCGAAGAAATGGACAAGGAGTTCCACAATGGCCCTTGACGCCGGTCACATCTTCAAACGCGGCGACATTGTGCAAGCGCGTTTCGATCCGACCGAAGGCGCGGAGCAAAGCGGGATGCGTCCCGCGATTGTGCTTTCGCCCGATGGTCTCAACAAGCACTCGCCTTTAGTCGTTTTAGCGCCGCTCACTACCAAAAATCTCGACCGCGTTTATCCCTTCGAGGTGTTAGTCGAGCCAAACGAAGTCGTCAAACGCCGCTCCAAAATCCTATTGCTGCAACTGCGCGGGATGTCCAAATCGCGCATTTTGTCGTTTTACGGCCACGTCAGCGACGAAACTCTGCTCGAAGTGGATGCCGCGCTCCACATCGCCGTCGGCCTCGAAAAAATCTAATTTATGCCCAACGAATGGAACATCACCGGCCAACATACAAGTGATTAGCTAACGCGATGTGCAAGTTAGTCGAGGAGTTTGGCGAACTGGAGAGGCTTGAAGCCGTGTTGATACGCCAGGAAGATACAAAGTGTGTGGCACAGGACGGCGCGCAGTAGTCGGCTGCTCAGGTGCCAGGTGTCGCGGGCGTGACACGCCTTGAGTTGCAAGCGCCCGCACCACTGGCTAATGACCGTCTCGATGCGGTAGCGCAAGCGGCTCAAGAGGGCGCTGCGCCTTTTGTCCTCTGCGGACGTCTTCTTCTTGGGCGGGGTGAGTAAGCGAGCATGAGGTGCCACTGTTTTAAGTTCTTCTTGCAAGGCTGGTGAGTGGTAGTTGCGGTCACCAATGACCACGCCTTCCACATCTTGCATCAGGTCAGGTGTTGCGGCCACATCGGCGACATGAGCGGGTGTTATCACCAAGCGCCGCACAACGCCTGGAAAGGAGACCTGCAAGTGCAAGCGGAAGCCGTAGAAGGTCTGGCGAGCGACATGATCAAAGCCGTAGCTGGCTTGAAGACCTGTAGCCTCTTGGCACTTAAAGCGGCGGCAGAAGGAGGCGCGGGCAAAGCGGCACACCGGCAAAGGCACGCTGTCGAGAAAGTGCAGATGGGCATGATGAGGCAATTGATTCACCAGATGTTGCCACACCTGTTCCTTGAGGCGCCACAAATTGGCGCTCTGGCGGGTGTAGGTGGTGCGATGCACCTGCGGCAGAACCGGAAACAGGGTATGGTGCTGGCGCCTGAACAGGTCGAAGGTGGCTGTGTCCTGTGCATGACCCAGAAACAAGCCCATCACCTCAATGGTGAGCACTTCGCTCTCGCTCAGGAGCGGGGTGGCCCGCTCTGGCGCAAGCGGCCTTGGGGCAGTTGGGGCAAAAGCTGTTTCACGGCATCGTCTACGGTGCAATACACCGCTATAATCATCTCGTCCAAGTTCATGGTGTCCTCCGGTTGGCACCAATTGGTTCACCATGTTCTTGGGCGTTTTACAACTTGCACTTCGCGTTAGCTAAGCCGATTGATAAAGCTGCATCAGTTCCCCGTGCGAACCAATCTTTTTCACGGCTTCGCGTTTCTCGTCGTCCATTAAATCAATCCGCTTCAATTGTCCTCCGATTTCTGCCACTAACTCAATGCGGCCAAAGCAAGCGCCGAATCCGTGTTTCTCGGCGAACTGCGCCAGACCAACGGCTTTGCCAACGGCATCTTTTTTCTCTGGGTCGTGCGGGTCGATGATGTCGCAAACCAGGCCGGAATTGGTTTGCCGCACGAAAAGAAAGTCGGGGAAACACGGTTTGTTTTCGCCTTCCAAAATGTAGGGAACACAGAACGCCCAGGGTTTGCGCGGTAGGTTGCGGAGCCAGAACAACACCTTTTTGTCGTCCAATTCACGTTCTAAAACGGTCGTTTCCCAGCCGTTGAACTTCGCCCAAAACGTGCCTTGCTCATCGAAGAGATGTTGCGACCACTGCGCCTCGCCGTCGGCTTTGATGCCTTCAAGTGCGTCGGGCAAGCGCAAAACGTCAGCTTCGGGCGTGCGGCTTTGCACGCGGATGGTCTCGTATTTCTTTGCCTTGCCTTCAGGTAGGGCGTTAATTTGCGCCTTAAATTGCTTAAACCACGTGCTCACCTGCTCGCCCGCCACTTTTTCCAGACGCGCTATGGTGTCTTCGCGCCGCGTGCCGCTCATCATTAAAATCAAGGCCAACTGCGCCGCGAACGGGTCGCCGTCGAATTGCGGGTCGTCGCAGTATTTTTGATAGAAATCGAGATGAAGGCCGTTGGTCAGTTTGCGCCCCGATGATTCGAAAAGTTGGGCGATATTTTCCGGCACCATTTCCAGAATGCGGCGCGGTTCCGCCGTCGCTTTAACAGTGCCATAAGCGATATTTAGCTCGCTCAACTCGAATTGGGCGAAAGTGCGCGCCCGCAGTTTCGTTAAGTCGTCCAATTCGCCCCAAATTTTCCACAACTCCCCAACGATGAGTTCCTTGGCTTCCTTCTCCGCCGTCGCGTGGATTTTGTCCATCATCAAAGTGCGCGCGAGGGTTCGCAGCCGCGCCGTGTTGGCTTTTTTGGGCGCGCCTACCACGCGATACGATGGCAAATCTTTCAACATCTCGAACGCCGCTTCGCTGCCTACCGCGCGTTCGTAAAGTTTTTCCTGCCCTTTGACGACAACATCGGTCATCACGCCGTCTTCGCCAGGTTCGTTGAGTTTGTGGACGATTTCTTCGACGCCCCTGCGGTTGTAGTGCGGCAAATACAAGCGCACCGTGTTGAGCCATTCATCTTTCTCGACGCGGCGCGCGAGCGGTGTTCGCACCATGCGGCCCACCAATTGGGCGATGTTGGTTTTGTCGTGCGCGGGCCGAAAACTCATCATCACTTCGGCGCGCGGGCAGTCCCAGCCCGTCGAAAGCGCGGTTTTGAAAAACACTACGCGCACCGCATCGGCGTTTTGAACGCGCGACGGCTCGATTTTTCGCACGTTGTGCCCGCCGAAACTGAAATCCTGGTCGTCCTGAAAACAATGGGCGAAGAATCCCGCCGGAGGCTGCACATTCGTCGCCTCGAAATAACGGCGGTCGATGATTTTCACCACCTGCTCCAAATCGGTTTCCGAAGTCTGTCCCACATGACCGTCTTCGACCTGCACCACCAGACACGGCTCGACCATGCGATCTTCTTTTTGCTCGATGCAGTATTTGGCCCAGTGCCGCCGGTAGCGCGCCAAATCGTCAACCGCCTGCTCCAGAAGCGTGTAATCCACGTTGCCCGACGCGCCTTCGGGAAACGCCACCACGACGGTTTCTTTGAGCAGCCCCGACGCCACCACTTTTTGAACCTCGATTTCATAGGGGCGCGGCACGCGCGAAGTCTTTTCGATGAGTTTTTGAAAGCGTTCGGGCGTCGCGCTCATACCGATAATCAGGGGAATCGGCGGCACGTTTTGTTCGGGATAGCCCAGAATGAAGCGCTGCACAATGGTGCGCGCTTCCTTGATGCCCTGATGCTGCGTGGCGCTCATGCCGCGATGCGCTTCGTCTATCACCAGATAAAAATGCGAGGGAAATTTCTTCGCGGTGTTGGCGATGGTTTCCCAGATGGTGAATTGGCGCTCGTCGGTTTTGTCCAGCAGCTTGCCATCTTTGGAGAGCTTCTGCGTGTTGAGAAAATAGATTTTCCCCGCGTCGAAAATTTCCTGATCGAAACTCGATTCGATGATTTCGCGGCGCGTGGCGCCGAAAACATCGGAATGAATCTCGAATTTGTCGCGCGACTGCTCGTTGAGTTGGGGCGAATCCGAAAGCCACAAAAAGCGCGCCTGCGGGTCGGGAGCGAAATCTTCGACGCCATTCCACAGCCTTTCGAGCAGGGCGCACAGCGTCACGGTTTTGCCGCTTCCTGTCGGCGAAGACAGCGTGACGGCGGCGGTTACGTCATCTTCGATTTCGATAAGTTGGCGCACCGTTCGAACGCGCTTGGCGAGTTCAAATACGGCTTCTTCCTGAAAATCTTTGAGTTGGGTTTTCATGCGTCGCCGTCCATTTCGACGAGGGATTCGTCGGTAATCGCCCGATTTTCGCCGAGCCGGTAATTTTCCAGATAATCGCGGTAAAGCTGATGAACCTGCACGCGGGGAACCAGAGCCACCAAAATCTCGCGCCATTCGCTCCACGCTTCGCGCGCGTTGGTGACCAGAAAGATGTGGCGCAAACGCCCGCGCTCTTCATCGGGCAGCGATTCGAGCCATTCCAGGGCTTCGCCGAAGCGCCCGTCGTCGCGGCACACCAAAAACTCGCTGCCCTGGGGCCAAATCCACGCTGTGGATTCGTCGGCGATGTCGGCGGGCGAAATCAAGTCGCCGCGTGCGCCCGCCAGCAGCCACAAAATCGGCGCGATGTCCTCGAAGCGGCTACCGCGCATCACCGACAACGGGTCGAGAAAGTCGAGCGAAAACGCCTGCAAATTCGCCTCGAACCCTTCGGACAGAGCGCGACCGTTGAGATAGGTGCCCGAAAGCGGCGTGCCGTCGTCGCGCACGCCGTTGATGGCGTATTTGCACCTTGGAATCGTGACGGCGCGGCAAATCCCCTCGCGCTCCCATTCCTCGTCGCCAGGTTTGAAACCCTGTTTAGCGAGGGCTTTGGCTTCGCTTTCGGAGACTTCGTTATTCGTCACCAAAACGCAGCGCCGGTTGCCGCCGTCCTCGGCGTTGAGCAAACACGTCGCATGAAGCGTCGTGCCCGAACCGGCGAAAAAGTCGAGAATTAGGGCGTCGGGATTATCCGTCGCGCTTCGGATGCAATCAATAACCGTATAAGGTGATTTTGGGTAAGAAAAGCTGTTAGCGCGTCCGAAAATTTGCCGCAAAAGGTTGGTGCCGTATTCGGAAGCCGAATATTTGGCGTCTATCCACATTGATTTAGGAACGATCCCAGAACGGCGCAACCGGCGCTTGTGGTAGATCTGCGGTTCGAGCGGATTAGAGAAATCCACTCTCAAATCTTTTAAATCACCTCTCACTCGTTCCGGCGCCCAAAGCCAAACCCTGTCCTCACCATCCTTCCGAGGATAAAGTGCTATTTTAGAGGATGGTGGAGAAGGCACTTCCCAAATTTTTTCGCTTTTATTCCAGACGCCTTTCGGAATCTCAATTTTCCCATCGCGTGTCACCCAAATGGGGAAAAACTGGCCTGGCCGGTCGGATTTCCGGCTCGCGGCGCCCGCTTTGCGAAAATTTTCCCACCAAAACGGCCCATCCTCATCTTGCTCGTTAAACCGAGACAGTTGTTCTACGCTTCGTTCCTGAAGTTGGATTTTGATTTGATTTGATCCACGATAAAAAATGGCGTATTCGTGAATAGATGCAAACCCGTTGAGCGAAGGTGCTCCACTCGGTTTAGTGCGAATGGCTACCATGCCCAAAAAGTTTTCAATTTCAAAAATCTCGTTGAGCAAACAAGTGAGATGATGCACTTCGTTATCATCAATCGCCACCACCAAAACGCCTTCTTTTTTAAGAAGGCGTTTTGCGAGAATTAACCGCTTTTTCATCATCGAGAGCCATTTGGAATGGCGGAAGCGGTCGTTTTTGTCGATGTAATCGTTGTTGTATTTCCAGTCGCGGGCGCCGGTGTTATACGGCGGGTCAATGTAGATCACATCGAAAGCACCTTGATAGCCGTAAAGCAGGAGTTGCAGGGCGTGGTAATTGTCGGCGTTAATGATGGAATGAAACGGTGCATCCGGCGCGCGCTCCACTCGCTCCATCGGGCGCAGCGACGGATAAATCGCTTCGCCGTAGCGCGCGACGGGAATCAGGGCCGAAACCGCGATTTCTCGATGCTTGATTTCGCCTTCCAAACCGCCTTCGCGCCGCAATTTCGCCCATTGCAAGGCGCCGCGCATTTCCAGCGATTCGACGTGCCAGGTGCAGTTGAGCGGTTCGCCCACAACCGAAACGCGCGTGCCTTTGCGAATCGAAACGCCCACCAGAGCCTGCACTTCGGGCAAATGCTCCTCGAACACCAGGCCGAAATGCCGGTCGCGCAGCGCCTCTTCGACGGCCCGCGATAATTCGGCGCGCAGGTTGGCATCGGGAATCTGGGAAAGCAGCGAAGAAATGGAGTTTGTGGTGGCCATAATGCGAATTTCCTTTTAATTTTTGCAGAAAAAGACGCGAAAAACGGCCTATATCATAAAAAAACACCCACGATTCCCAACCAAGGCCCTGATTCCGCACCCAAAATCTCAATTTGACACCCGCGCGCGCCTTCGTTAGAATCGCAACGCACAATCCAATATTTTCCGCTGCCGGTATGAAATTCGAATGCGAATTTCGGGAACGCTGAGGTTTCAAACCCAAAAGCACGGCCCCGCCACTGTAGTCGCCGACGACGCCCATTGTCACTGAGCTTTCGAGCTTGGGAAGACGGGCCGAGGTTGAAGCGATGAGTCAGGAGACCGACCGGCAGCGCGAGTTACACGCCTTCGAGGGAAAGGGGTGAAGCACCAGGGCTTCGCTCCATTTTTTGGCGGCGCAGCGCGCGTGTTTTCACCCCGATTTCTTTGGAAGTCGGGGTTTTTGTTTTTTAACCACAGAGACGCGGAGACACAGAGATTTTTTGAGGCCAAACCCCTCTTTCTTCTCTGTGCCTCTGTGTCTCTGTGGTGAATTATCATCATGAAAATTTCACCGCTCGCTCTTATTTCGCTGCTCGCCGCGCCCGTTCTGGCTCAAGACCCCGCCGCGACGCCCACCCCCACTCCCGCCGACGAAAAAGAAACCGTGATCGTCGTCACCGCCGAGCGCAACCCGCGCCCGCTCAACGCTACGCCTTCGACCGTGACCGTCATCACGCGCGAGCAAATCGAGGCGCGCGAAACCTTCGATCTCGCCGATTTGGTGCGGCTTTCGCCTGGCGTTTCGCTCGCCCAATCGGGCACGCGCGGCAAAACCACTTCGGTGTTCACGCGCGGCACCAATTCCAATCACACCCTGGTTTTGATGGACGGCGTGCGCGCCAACAATCCGTCCGACGGGCGCTTCGATTTCGGCCAGATTCCCGCCGAAAACATCGAGCGCATCGAAATTCTGCGCGGCCCTGGCAGCGCGCTCTACGGCTCCGATGCCATCGGCGGCGTGATCAACATCATCACGCGGCGCGGAGTTGGGCCGCTCAAGGGCGGCGGGCAATTGGAATTCGGCAATTTTTCCACCAACCGCCAGACCGTCGAAGCGCGCGGCAATGTGGGTGGAACCGGTGTTTCGCTGTCGGTTTTCCGGCTCGATACGAACGGCCAGTTCCAAAACGACGATTACAAAAACACCGGCGCCTCGCTGCGCCTCGACCGCGCGCTGGGCCAAAACCAGAATTTGGCGTTCATCGTGCGCTCGTCGCGGGCGAAGTTCGGCGTGCCTGGCCAGCGGAACTTAAGTTTCGACCCGCTCCAGCGCGACGATTCGCGCGACACCAACTATTCGCTCCAGTTCACCAACCGCGCCGGAAAACGCCGCGACCAGCTTCTTTTCGGCGTCTACGACCGCAGCCTGCGCGACGACGACACCCGCGACGCCGACAATCCCGCGCCTCTGCCCTCCCTTTTCAACAACCGCGTGCGAACCATCGAAGCGCAAACCGCCTACGATTTCGGGCGCAATACGCTCACGGCGGGCGTGGAAGAGCGCCGCGAAAGCGCCGATGTCTTTTCCAGTTCGAGTTTTGGCAACTCGCAATACGACAATTCGACCTCGACGCGCGCCGTCTTTCTGCAAAACGAGTTCAGGAGCGGGCGTTTAAGTCTGGTTCCTGGCGTGCGGCGCGAGGACAACTCGCAGTTCGGCGGTTTCACGAGCTATCGCCTCGCCTCGGCTTTCGATGTCAACCCGCGAACGCGCCTCAAAGCGACCTACGGCACCGCGTTCAAAGCGCCCGCGTTCGACTCGCTGTATTTTCCCAACTTCGGCAACCCCGATTTGCAGCCGGAACGCTCGCGCGGCCTCGACTTCGGCGTGCAGCACCAGATTCGCGACGGCGGGCAAATCGAAGTCACCTATTTCAACAACCGCATCCGCGATCTGATCGGTTTCGCGTCGGGCGCCTCGATGCCGACCAACATCAACCGCGCACGCACATCGGGCGTGGAAATCGGACTCGACCGGCCCCTGACGCGCAATTTGCGCCTCATCGCCAATCAGACTTTTCTCAACACCAATTCCTCATCGGGCCCGCTTTTGCGCCGCCCCAAATTCAGCACCACGGCGGATTTGATTGCCACGCGCGGCCCAATTTCCCTCGATTTGGGCGTTATCGCGCAAGGCCGGCGATTCGACGCCAATTTCGTCGATGAATTCGTCGCCCGCGAATACGGCGGCTACACGCGCGTCGATTTGACTCTCGGTTATCGCCTCAAAGCGGGGCCGGAAATTTATGCGCGCTTCGGCAATTTGCTCAATCGTCGTTATGAGGAAGTCGCCGGTTTTCCGGCGCCGAGGTTTAATGTGGCGGTTGGCATCAAGACGCTGGCGTTTTAAAATCACCGCAAGAACGGAAAAGGCTAAAGGATGAAGGCTCTTTTAAAGGCTAAAGGCTAAAGGATGAAGGCTAAAGGCTAAATCACTTCCAGTTTTCGCAGCCCTGCGTGATTCATCCTTTAGCCTTCATCCTTTAGCCTTTAAAAGAGCCTTCATCCTTTAGCCTTTTCTTCTCGCGGTGATTTTATGCCTCCCAACGCCCCGCGCCGCGCGCCTTTTTTATCCGAACTGCGCGACGGAGACACCTTTTTCGACGCCACCTGGCGCGTTTCGCTGCCCGAACACCGGCCCTACAAGCAGCGCGAAAACGGGTTTTTCGTGGTCTGCACCGTCGCCGACAACACCGGCTCGCGCGAGGTGCGCTGCTTCGACAAACCCGCCCTCGAACTTGCGGTTTTGCACGGCGCGACGTTTATTCAATGCGACGGCAAAGTCGCCACCGGTCACTTTCGCGGGCAGATTTCGCTGGAAAACCTGCAAATCATCCCCCCGCCGGAGGATTTATCGCGTTTCGAGATGCCGATGTGCGGCGATTTTCGCGCCCATCAAGCCCGTTTCAACGACCTGATTCGCACCGTGCGCGACCCGCATTTCCGCGCGCTTCTCAAAGAAATCTTCCGGCATGACGGCGAGTTCTGGCGGCGTTTTTCCCACACGCCCGCCGCGACCCATAACCATCACGCCTATCGCGGCGGTTTGCTCGAACACTCCGGCGAAGTCGCGCTTTTGTGCGAACGACTGGCGGGCGCGCTGCCTCACATTGACCGCGATTTGTTGATCTCCGCCGCGCTTTTGCACGACATCGGCAAAATCGAGGAGATGGAATGCGATTTTTCGAGCGGCAAAATCGAATACACCCACGCGGGCCGATTGGTGGGGCATATCGTTTTAGGTTCGTGCATCGTGGCGAGCGCGGCGGAGAAAATCGAGGGTTTCCCGCCGCGCCTCAAGCACGAATTGATGCACCTGATTCTGAGTCATCACGGCGAGCCGGAATACGGTGCCGCCAAGCGCCCGATGTGCGCCGAAGCCCTCATTTTAAGCCAATGCGACAACCTGAGCGCCAAAGTCGCGCAGTGCGCCGAAAAAACCGAGGGCGAAGGCGATTTCGCCACGACTGGCGGCTGGCACAATCTGCCGTTCGCGCCGCAGAAAATGGTTTACGTCGGCAAAATGCGCGAACTCAAAGCCGAAACCGAAGCGGAATAGGACGCTAACTTCGTTCGCTACCTTTGGACGCTACTTTTTCGCTACTCTGATTTTCAAAAAAGTGGCGTTTGCCGAAGGCATTGCGTCCGAAGGTAGCGAACGAAGTTAGCGTCCTATTCCCCAAATATGAAAATCGCCTCTCTGATTCCTTCCGGCACCGACATCGTGTGCGCGCTTGGCCTCGCCGATTCGCTGGTGGGCATTTCGCACTGCTGCGACAACCCCAAAACCGCGCACCTGCCGGTCTTGACGCGCTCGATTATCGACTCGGATTTAGCGCCCGCGCAAATCGACGCCGACGTTTCGGGCGCTGTCGCGTCGGGCGAATCGCTTTACCAAACCAATCGCGAATTGCTGCGCGAACTCAATCCCGATGTGGTGCTAACGCAGACGATTTGCGATGTCTGCGCCGTCAACTCGCAAACCGCCGCGCGCGATTTGCCGCCCAATGCGAAGCTGCTCAATCTGTCGGCGGTTTCGTTTGAAGGTTTGTGGGACGACCTTCGCAACGTGGCCAGCGCGACGGGCGCCGGTGCCGAAGCGTTGATCGATTCGCTGCAAAATCGGCTTCAGAAGGTGCGAAAAGTGGTCGCGGAAAAGGAAAAACCGCGAATATTGGTGTTGGAATGGAGCGACCCGCCGTTTCTGGGTGGCCACTGGGTGCCGGAGATGGTCGAAATCGCGGGCGGCAGGCACGTTTTGAGCGGCGCGGGCGAAGCGTCGCGGCGCGCGAGCTGGGACGAAATTATCGAGGCGAAAGCGGAAATCGTGATTCTGGCGCCGTGCGGCTACGATTTGGACGAAACCATCGCGCAAAGCCGCGCAATTGAGAACGAACTGCAATCGCTGGGCGCGCGCGAAATGTGGGCGGTGGACGCGACCGCGCTGTTTTCGCGCTGCACGCCCGCGACGGTGCGCGGCGTCGAAGTTTTAGCGGGGATTTTTCACCCCGATGGCTGTGAAGCGCCGCGCCCCGATGAAGCGCGACGCCTGGGATAAAACTCTGTCCGCTCGACTGAAGTCGGCGCTATCTGGCACTTCGTGCCAACTTTCGACCTGCGTCGAAAAAGGCGAGTCATGTCCGCGCAGGCGAACAGTTGGCGCTCGCGCCGGACAGCGCTGCCTTCAGTCGAGCAGACTTGTCAGAATCGTTCCCCACATACTCCAGATCTGGGGGGCAAACCACAGAGACACGGAGAGAAAAGGGGCACAGGCCCGTCTTTTCAGTCTCTCCGCCTCTTGTTCTTCTCTTTTTTTCTCTGTGTCTCCGTGTCTCTGTGGTTTGCCCCCAAAGGTGGAGTTAAATAATCGCTTTTTACGGCTTTGCGGGCCGAAGCTTCCACAGTTCGAATACCCGTCCTGAACGCGGATTGAGACGCACCCTGACGATATCGCCCGCTTTAGCAGCACCCGTTCCGAGCGGCACGCTGCGGAATGTCGTTGATTTTGTCGAGTCGGTGTCCGAAACCCAGAGCGGCGCGCTGAGATCAATGACGTGACGAGTTTCAGAGCCGTGAAAGCGCACAAAGGGCATGGAGCGGGGCGTCAGCGGCCCCGCCTCAGCAACCACGTCTTCGAAGCTGAGAGTTTGGGCCACCACGCGCGCCGCCCTTCCCGCGTCGTCGTAGAAAACCGAAATGTCGTCGCCGCGCTGCAACTGGTTGAAAAGAGCGATTTTTTCCTGCCCCGCTTCGCCGCGCAAAATGGGGGTCGTTTCTTCGATGGGCACGCGCTCGTAGCCGCGCCCGTCCTCGCGCCAGAACGAAAGAACCGGCGGCGCCTCGCTCATCAACGCGCGAAAAATGCCCCGAACTACGCGTTCTTCCGTTGCGGGCCGATTTTTTGACGCGGGCGCCGTCCAGATGACTTTGCCCGCAGCATCGGCGGTGAGACGGGTGATTTCGGGGCCGTCGTTCGCGCGCGTCGGGCGCAGAATCCAACTCCCCTGCCCTTGCGTTCCCGCCAATATCGAGTAGCTTTTGCCGCCCGCCAACCCGCCAAATTCGATTTTGACCGGCGCGCTTTGCTCGCTTTCGAGGGCGAAGGCGGCGCCGTCGCGATTGAATTCGAAAAGCGTGAAAGTGAGCGGCGCGCTGCTCTGCACCCAGATGGGATAAGGCGCCAAGCGTCCTGGCGCCACGACATGATACCTCGCGCCTGGCAGCGCGAAATGAGACGCCTCAGTCGCGCGGCGATAAGCGGCGGCATATTCACCGCGCGCCAAAGCCTGCCGCGCTTCGGCCAGAGCGCGCGGCGGCGCGGCGGAACTCCGGCCCGAAAGGCGTGCGATAGCGAGTTCGGCATCGCGGCGCCAGCTCACCAGCAGGTTTTGCTGGCGGTGCCGTTCGAGGGATTCGCCCTGAGCTGCCAGGCCCTCGGTGAGCGAGGCGGGCCAGGGCTGGGTGAAACGAAGCTGGTAAATCGCGCACCAGCTCAGGACGCTCTCAGGGAGTTGGTCGGCGCTGAGTTCGAGGCGCACGAAAACCGCTTTCTGGCCGCGCGCGGCGGGCGATAAATCGAAGCGGTGAATGGCGTTGATGTCGCCACTATCGGAAATGCGTCCGAATTCGCGCATCGAAGCGCCGTCTTTTTGAGTTCCGGCCAGAACGCGGATGAAAACGTTGGGATTCTTCGCCTGCGACACGAAAGCGCGGCCCGACACTTCGATGTTTAAGCCCTCGAAACCTCCTTTGGGGCCGTCGAGACGATAGGTGATCCAGCCGCGCTTGTTTTCGGCAGTGGGATGAAGCGCGACGGCGGTCGTGTTGCCGATCACGCCGCGTTCGAGGCCGCTCACTTCCAGGGCGCGAAGGTGCCAACCGTCATCGACAAAAGTTTCTTCGCGCAGCACGCGCTCATAGCGAAGCGGCTCGAAAGGTTGCGAGGTGTCGCGGATTTCGCTGGCCGCCACGTCCATTTTGTCGAGCGGGTAATTATAGAGCGCGTAATAACGCTGTCCGAGTGCATAACCTGGGCGCACCCCGACCATTTCCGAGACTCTGCTCCCGCTTTCGGCGTTCACCTGAGCGGTTCGGCCCAGGGGCAGCTGGTGCAAAACTGCTTCGCGCTCGCGCCTGGAGTCGCCGTTCCATTCGCCGCCCACGCGCGCACTGGCCGGCGCGCCGGTTTCCCAGAGCGGGTAAGCCGGATTTTGCATCGGAAACTGCAATGCCGCGTTGGCAACAAAAGCCTGGGTGTAAATGTTGTCGCGCAGAGGCTCGGCGGGGGCGTGAACGCCCTTTGCATCGACGATTATCGCCTCGCGCCCCGCGTTGGCGGCGGCGCCCGCGATCAGTTCCTGATAGCCCAAAAGGTTGCGCCACAGCCAAAAACGCTCGGCGAAATTGAGGCCGTCAGTGGGATCGAGATTCACCCCATCGCGCCGCGCGGCCTCCACGGTGGGGGCGCCAAAATCGGCGAGCAGAATGTCGCTGCCCAGACCAGCGTTGCCCGTCGCCCAGTAAACCGGCTCGTTATCGAGGTTGACGGCCAAAATCAGGCCCGCCTTGCCCTGCGCACGAAGCCGAAGCTGGCGTTCGTGCAGCATCCGCATCGCGGTTTGAAGGCGCGCCACTTTGAAGGCGTTGAGGCGCGGATGGCTCACCGAAAGCCAGGGCGTGTTGCCCCAGCGATTGGGAATCGACAGTTCGAAGCGCCCTTGGGTCTGGTTGTAAACCACCTGCTGATACTCCACATCCGACCAGAAACCGCCCTGTCCGTCGCTGCCGTTGGGCGTGCTGCCCCACCAGCTATCGAGGCTGAGCTGGAGCGGCAAATCGAACTCCTGCGCCAGCGACAGCATATAATCGAGCCTTTGCGCGATTTCGGTGTCGCTGAGGTTGGCGTAGGTCAGCCACGTCGTCCAGGCGGGCCGCGCGTGGGGATGCGCGCCAAACGAAGTTTTTATCGCCCTGAGTTTTTGCGCGTCGGCTTCCCTGTTGTGGAAGCTGAGGTGAAGTGTCGGCGCCAGATGATAAGGCACCGCCATTCCCGCGCGCTCGAAGTAGCGGGGAAAATCGGCGAAAGCCCAGATGCGGCCCAGATGGAAAGGCGTCTCGGTTTCGTTCCCAATTTTTAAATCGAGAAAGTCCCTGTGGCGCGGCGCCACCGGCACGAAAAAGTGGAGCGCGCCGCCACTACTGGCCTGAGCGGTGCGAAAATAAGCGCGTTTGCCGTCAATCCATAGCGAATAAGCGCGCACCGCGTCCTGATGGGGCACGGCGCGGTTTTCCAATTCTTCGAACTCCAGAGTCAGCGGCACGCCGCGCGGCACCTTGAGGCGATAGCTCACCCAACTGCCCATTCCGCTCACGGTGCGCGCCAGGCGCCGCAGGTCGTGCCCGCCGACCCACTCGCCGCTTATTTGCCGCGACACCTTCCCGTGAGAAGCAAAAGCGTGGTCTGCTTCGCTTCGTGGCTGCGCGATGTCGATGGAATCGACCAAACCGGCGGCCTCGCGCTGGGGATTTTGGGCCTCGGCGGAACCGGCGGCAGTTACCATGAGTATCAGGAATAAAAAGAGGGAAAACGACTTCATATCAATGGGCTTTGTAGAGACATGGCTTGCCGTGTCGTTTGTTGTCTTACAACGCTTTTCAAGGACACGGCAAGCCACTTAATGTGTGACTCGATGTTCCAGGAGGCTGGAGCCTCGGCAACCAAACCAAGGCCACCTGCGTGGCCTATGGAGTCAAATAAAGTCAGGAGGTATAGCCTGCGAAGGCAGGCTTGGTCCTTTGCCGAGGCTTCAGCCTCCTGGCAGACAAGCTGTCTGGCTGTTCAGCCTTGGAAAACAAGTCACACATTGCACGGCAAGCCATGTCCCTACCATCAACAATTGCAACAGGTTTGATGTTTAGCGATTCAGCGCGCCGCCGCGTAAACCGCGTTGGGCAAAGGCCGCGCATCCGGCTCCAAGTTCACGCGCCAGCGCGCTTCGCGCGTGCCTGGCGGCAGATCAGCCACCAAAGCCTGCATCCAGCCGTTGCGCGTGGCGACGCGCGGCCCTTCGAGTCGCGGAGCCAGTCCCGTTGGCGATAGGGCTTCCCAAATTAGAGTGCCGCCGCGACGGTTGATGACCACGTGCGAGCCGTTGATGGCGATTTCGGTTTCATTGGCGCCATCCGAAACCAGAGCGGGAAACATGAGTCGCATCGGCACGGCGGCTCCATCGCTGAGGCGCGTGGTGACATCGACGCCCGCAGCATCGACGCTGTATTTTTCCTCGATGGGCCGCATATTGGGGCCGCTCAGGTTGTATTTCAGCGAAAAAGTGACTTGGGCAGGCGTTTCGGTTTGGATCGAAAGGTCGCTGCTTTTGACAATCGCCGGATTGTTGGGATTGGGCGCCGGAAAGCGCGCGTCGGCGAGGGAACTCCATTTGTCAGTGCCCTCGTTTTTCCACATCAGCCCAGGCGTCAGTCCCAGTTTGAGCGGGTTGGACGGGCCTTGATAGCGCAGGGGCGCCGAATTGCTGCTGAAGGGCGAGAGCGCCACGCCCGCTTTGTGAATTCGCATCAAACCGCTCGCGTCGTAGGTGAGTTCGGCGCCGGTGTCGATGAGAACGTAGGTGCCCGCCGCCGCCGCGACGACTTTGTGAAACGGTTCGCGCAAATCGAAGACGTAGCCGCCGATTTCGGAGGGAATGGGCCGCTCCGCGATGGAATCGTCGGCGCGCTCGTAGGCGATGCACAGCATCGCCACCGCGAGCAGGTTGTATTGCGAGTGAAACGAATAGCCTTCATAACCGTGCCGCGACCCAGGATCGACGTAGTTTTTGACGATCCACATCTCGCCCGAAGGGCGCTGCCAGCGCCGCATCGAGACGATGGCGAGATGAGCCGCGCGCTTGAAGGCGCCCGCGATGTCGGGGCGGCCCATCCTCTGCCAGCGTTGCGCGTTGACTTCGCAAATCACCGCGATTTCGGCCTCGTTCCACTGGTGATGCGCCGAGCGGCCTCCCGAAGCCCATTCGCCCGACGGCGAGATGAGCAGCAGCGAGGAAAGCCCACCAGCGGTGAGAAAATCGAGGATTTCGCGCTGAAACTTGCCGGTATAAGCGCCATCGGCGGTCATGTCCTCCATCCACAGCCGAGGAAAGGCATCGTAGGCGAGAGGCATTCCGTGATCGAGATAAAGCCCAAGCGGCGAAAAAGCGGGTTTTTGTCGCTCCAGAGACTGTTCGATGTAGGCCATTTGCGCGTCCGCGTTTTCGGGCACGACCAGGCCGTCTTTGCGCCGCAGCATATCACCCGTGACGTTGACGATGTTCCAGTTGCCGCGCCCGCCGGTATCGCGATAGGTTTTTTGCGGCACCAGGGCGCGCAGTTGGCCCACCCACTTGTCGCGCAATTGGCTACTCACGCGCGGCGCCAAAATGCGGTGGGCGTGCATCATCATCGGAATGTAAAAATCGGCGTGGCCGTCGGCGGTGGTTTTGTTGGCCAGCGCGTCAAGGGAAAACGAAAAAGCGCGCGTCGCCGGTTCGAGCAGATCGCTGCGATTGCCATACGCCACAAGGGTGGCCGCCGCCTGCGCGAAGGCGGGCGTGGAATACTGGCGCTCTTTCTTTTCGTAGGGGTCGATGATGGCGCCCTCGGCATTTTGATAACGCCTGAAAAAATCGACGTTTCCGGCGACGAGCGGCAGATAATCGGCCTTGATGAGGCCGCTTCGCTCCCAGCCGGCGGGAGGCGCGGCAGGGGTGGAGCCGAAAAAACGGCGCAGAATCGGGGCCGCCGGATGGCGAGAAATAGCATCGGTGGCAACGGCGTTGGTCATGTTTCGATGGTTGGGAGCGGTTGGCAGTGGGGCGATTTGAGCCATGGGCTGAACCCTGGGTTGATTCCCCGTTGGAGGCGCATCGGCGCGGGCAGCCAACGCCATTGAGACAAGCGCCAGGCCCAGTGCGGCGCGTGTCAGCTTTGGGTATGCGGGTTGGAGGCTATGGAAAGGCTCTCTAAGCGGAAGTTGATACATATTGGGGTTTTTCAAGGCGTCTGGTGACGGCGAGGCATCGGGTTGACGGCGTTGGCTCGCGCCGATCGAGAGGTTTGAGCGCCAGGTTCATCCAGAAGAGAGGAACTTGACGAAATCGTCTGCATACAGTAATTTAACTGCACCGGTGCAGCAATGGTTGTATATTTAGCATAGCCGTGGCCTGACGGCTGCGTCAACAGGAAATTTTTCGATGATGAATTCTTCTCTGCAGCGCCCTGCTCCTCCCAGAGGGAGCAAGCGGGTGCGCGCCACAACTGGGGTAACGGTGCAGGATGTCGCGCATCAAGCGGGCGTGTCGAAAACCACCGCCGCTTCGATTTTGCGTAACGCGCCCGATTTTCAGGTCAGCGAAACCACGCGCCATCGCGTCTTGGAAGCGGCCAAACAGTTGGGTTATCAGCGCAATGCGGTGGCGGTGGCGTTGTCGTCGGGATGCACCAACACGGTGGGTTTATTGCTGCCCCTGCCCAATATCAACGCGCGTTTGCCGGCGTCGCGCATTTATGGCCAGGATATTTTCGTGGCCGTTTTTCAGGCCGCGAGTCGCGCGGGGCTTCGCGTCACCGCCATCCCGATGCCCAGTGGTTTCGCTGGACGGCTCCGTGTGCAGGACGTGACGGATCGTTCGGTCGATGGTCTGGTGATGGCTTCGATGCGCGATGCCGACTTCGTGCACCAAATTTATGATGCGGGAATTCCCTGCGTCGAGATCGGCTCCGGTCACGGCAGGCACCTGTTCCATCCCGACAACGAAGGTGGCGCCCAGAGCGCCGTCGCTCACCTGGTCGAACTGGGGCACCGACGCATCGTTCACTGGCGCGGCGCTGGCGACAATTACGCGGCGATTCACCGTTGCAAAGGCTTTTTAGACGCCCTTGTCGCGCAGGGGCTGTGCCCCAAGCAAAACACAGTCGTCAATGACGCGGAAGAAATAGCTTCCCAGTTACGCCTTCCCCTGCTCCAGCGCCCGACCGCCGTATTCGCCTACAACGATTTTCAGGCTCTCACGACTCTCGATGTGGCGCGCGAAATCGGCCTGCGCGTCCCCGAAGACCTCTCCGTCATCGGCTTCGATGACAACATTCTCGCTGAGTCGGCGCGGCCCCAGCTCACCACGATTCGCAATCCCCTGGGCATTCAGGCCGATGCGGCGATTCAACTGTTGCAAGCGATGTGGCACGGAGAAAAGGAGATCGAAACCCCCTACGCCGTTCCAACCCAACTCATCGTCCGCCAGTCCACTGGCACAGCCCCTTTTTCGGAGAGGCTTTTGTAGAAAGTCATTCTCTTTTTTCGAGACACATCATGAAACACACACCCTGCACCGCCCGTAAAACCGGCTTCACCCTTATTGAACTCTTGGTCGTCGTGGCCATTATTGCAATTCTCGCGGCGATTCTTTTCCCCGTCTTTGGACGCGCCCGTGAAAACGCGAGGCGTTCAAGCTGCGCGAGCAATCTCAAGCAACTGGGACTTGCCTGGCAGCAATACAATCAGGACTATGACGAAAGAACCCTCCCTATGGCGGGTTCTTTCACTGGTGGGTTTGTATTAACCCCAGTTGCTGGCACGGGCACCCACTGGCCTACAGCAATAGACCCCTATCTGAAAAGCCGCCAGATTTTAGTGTGTGCAAGCGCTCGATCCTCGGTTGAGAACAGTTACACCCAGAACTACGCTACGATGATCGCCTTTTCCAGCTATCCGTGCCCCACTTGCAGCAACAGCGGTTACGGGAATGGCGCTACAGGGGGTGGGCGTCCCCTGGCCAGCATTGACAGTCCTTCCTTGATGCCCGTTTATATGGATGCTTATGGCCAAAGTGGCGGGGCTCCTCTTGGTATCATCGCCTTTCTTACCAAAAGTAACAATACAGCAGGTGGGCGATTTAATACGGCAGCAAATACCAATTACCTTTCAGGCGGCAACCTAATTCTCCCTCATGGCGGCAGACATCTGTCAGGTGCTAACTACGCTTTCGTTGACGGACACGTCAAATGGCTAAAAGGCGGAAGAAATTTGGGCGGCGCTATTCCAAGTGGCGAGGAAACCGCACCGCTTCTTCCTTACACAAATGGTCTGGATTGGGATGGAGACGGCACCCTCGGCACCGCCGCACAAATTGAGTAACACCTGCGTTATAAGCCAACAGATCTACTAAACACCCAAGAGGCTCTCGAAATTCGAGAGTCCCTTTGGTGTTTTCAGCCCAAACCAAGATCAAGATTTCTTCCAGATGAGGGCGTTGAAATCGGAATCAATTGGATCGCCGATTTGCAGCGAATCGCGCAGCTCCTGGGGCAAAATACTGGCCTGGCCGTTGAATGTCGAGCCGTCGGGCATGTAGGCGCAGGTCATGGCGCGGCGCGGGCGCGGCGTCATATTGGTTCCGGCGCCATGCGCCGTCAGGCCGTTGTGCAGCACCGCAGCACCGGCTTTGGCGGGAACCGGCACCGCTTCGATTTGAAGCCATTCGGGATAAACCTTGAAGATGTCGCGCATATTTTGCCCGATACCGACGTTCTCGAAGCGCGCGGTTTTGTGCGTTTGCGGCAGATACCACAGGCAGCCGTTGTGCAAAGTGGCGTCATCGAGCGCCACCCAAATCGAAATGGCGTCCCTGGAATAGAAACTCCAGTAGGGATTGTCGAGATGCCACGAAGTGGGGTTGCCGTAGGGCGGCTTAATGAGCGCCTGGTCGTGCCAGATGCGAATGCCATCGACCTGGGCCAGCGTTCCGGCCAGTTGGCCGACGCGGGGATCCATCATGATGTCGCGCATCCCCTCGTGGGTGTCGGCGAGGCGGACACACTGCGTGAAAACTTGAGAGTAGTAGTTGTCGGCGCCCTGATTGGTCAGGTAGTTGGAACCTTTGGCGGTAGCGTCGAGTCGCTGCGCTACGGCGTCGTCGGTCGTGGTGCGCCAATGTTCGAGTTCATCGGCGTCCAGAAAATCCTCGATCACGACGAACCCGTCACGCTGATACTGTTCGATTTGTTGGTCGGTGGGTTGGGTGTTCATAGTGCGAAGCAGTTTGGGAGATCACTGCTTCGCGGTCTTGAACAGATGACGCCATTTCTTGTATATTTTCGGGAATGACCTTGGATCAGGGCAGCACCATCGAACATCAGCAGGTGCAGATCTCGGCGCAGTTCCCCGTGCGCGTCGAACCTCTTTACGCCCAGCATCCCGTCCTGCCCCACAACCACAATTACACCGAAATCGCGCTGGTTTTGAGCGGCGAGGCGCTCCATCGCACCGCAACCGCGACGCAAATCGTAAAGGCCGGCGACGTGATCGTGGTGCCCCCTGGCCCCGCCCATGCCTTTGAGAACCCCTCCGAACTGCGCGTTATCAACGTTTATTATCTCGCCGAGTGGTTTTTGTGGGATTTAAGTTTGCTGTGGCAAAACGAAGGTCTGGTGCCGCTCTTTTTCGCCGCCGATCTGTTTCGACGTCCCGATTTACTCCGTATCAACGTTTTTTCTCTCGACGAAGGCGAAAATGGGCGCTGCCGCCAGGAACTCGACGAGATATTGAGCGAATATCAGCAAGCCGCGCCCTCGCTTTTTTTCGTGCGCGCCGCCTTTTCCAAGCTGCTGATTCGCCTTTCGCGGGCGTGGCTGCGCCTCCATCCCAATTTGAACGCTTTCGTTTTTCGCCCCGCGGTGTGGGCCGCTTTGGAGGAAATTGACACCACGATCAAACGGGGCAATGTTTTTGTCGTGGAAGAGTTCGCCAGGGGTTTATCCTCCTCGGTGGACGTGCTTTACCGCGCCTTTCGCGGCGCGACGGGCCTGTCGCTTTCGGGCTACTACCAACGACGACGCGTGCAACACGCGGCGCATCTGCTGCTGCACTCCGACCTTTCGGTGACCGATATCGCATCGCGTTTGGGCTACGCCGACACCTCCCATCTCACTCACAGTTTCGTCAAATACACCGGACAATCACCCCGCGCCCTTCGCAAACAAAAGCGTGCCTGAACCATGCGGAAAGCTTTACTTCACTTAGAGCAGTTCCGGTTGGGGTTGTCCGGCAGGGCAATGACTTGTCATTGCCGCTCCATAAGCGGGCGCCTACCCTGGAGATTGGCGAGGTCGAAGCGCAGGGCGTTGGGACGGCAATGACAAGTCATTGCCCTAAAGGCTCATCGGAACCGCTATAAAAACTTATTTACTCAATTGGCCATTTCTCAGTTTTATCCTTTACTCAAGGGAGTAAATGCACGTTTAAAGCATTGATAATCATGCCCATTGTAGCGGTTCTCAACCAAAAGGCGGGGCGGGGAGAACCACCATCGCCACTCATCTGGCGCGCGCTTTTCAGCTCAAGGGCAAACGGGTTTTGCTCATCAACTCCGGCCCGCAAGGCTCGGCGCGCGACTGGGCCGCGATGCGCGAAGACCAGCCGGTTTCGACGGTGGGCATCGACCGCCCCACCATAGAACACGACATCAAAAGCATCGCGCCGGTGGACTGGACATTATCGACGGAGCGCCCCAGGTGCAGGACTTGGCCCTGAGCGCGATCAAGGCGGCCAACTTTGTTCTCATTCCGGTTCAGCCCAGCCCTTACGACATTTGGGCGACTTCGGCCTTGGTCGATCTGGTGAGGCAGCGAATCGAATTGACCGATGGCGCATTGAAAGCGGCGTTCGTGATTTCGCGGGTCATCAAGGGAACCAAAATCAGCCAGGAAATCAGCCAGGCCATCGAAGATTATGGCCTGCCTGTGCTGCAAAGCCGCATCACCCAGCGCGTGGTTTTCCCTGCCTCGGCGGCCTCGGGACGAACGGTTTTTGACGATGATCCCTCGGGCGAAGCCGCCAGGAAAATCCAAGCGCTCATCCAGGAAATTGAAGCGTTACTCAATTGAGAAAAAGTAGACTTTTTGCAAAAGTCGAAAGACTGAGAGGCACGTCATTGTGAGGGGAGCGGTAGCGACGCGAAGAATCTACCCACTGCTCCCACCAGCTCCCATTGGTGAAAGTCCCAACCAGATTCTTCGTGTCGCTACCGCTCGCCTCACAATCACAGACCCCTTACTTCTCGCACTTTTGCAAGAGGTCTAGTGAATTTTTGATTGATGCTAATTTCAATTGAGTTAAAGTTCAAATGATGCTAATTTCAAAGCATCATTCGAAGCAAATGGGGAAACCGAAACATTATGGCAGAAATTGGACTTAAGGTCGGACGGCCCAGCGCTCAACAACCGAGTGTTTCACTTTCAGATCTCAAGGAGGACACGGTGCGCTTCAATGTGGATACAGGTCACTTTAGGTGGCAAAGTTTTTGAGTTTTCGTGCCAGTGTTATCGCAGGTTTCTCAACAAAATGATGCATTACGCAAGCGAAAATGATGGCTATTCCTATTCCTGTGAGCCAAACCACGCTTTGGATGAAGGGTGATTTTTGCTGGGCAGCAAACAGGCCGTAAAATAGGCCCATAACCTGTAAGTGGGTCAAGTAAAGGCTGTAAGAAATACGCGATAGGAAGAGCAAAATTTTCTGATTCCCCCAACGCTCTAACCCTTGGCGCCTTCCTGCCTCCAATAGCAGGAGTGCGATCATAGGGCCCGCTAAGAAAAAGGACTTTAGCTGGTTACACCAGTCTTGCAACGTGGTTGGAGGAGCAGGCCCAAGAATCAAGACTCGCATAATGTCGTGTCCCATCATCCCTATCCCTAAGGCGATGACACTCCATGGCGAGGTCAAATTTTGGACTGCGAGGTAACTGAGACAGCCTATAGCAAAGTAAGACCACCAGAATAGAAACCATCCACCATGGTCATTAGTAATCAAAACTGGAAAGAGTAACCCCGTTATCAACAATACCCAGGCCATGCTATTCCAGCGCTTTTCGAGATCAATCTTGACTCGATTCACAAAACCCTGCAATCCAATGAGCAATACGAAAAATAAGTAAAACTGAACTTGTAAGCATAGTGTCCAAGCGACACCAACTATGGCCCAGGCATGCAGGATATTCTGTAAATAGACGAAGTTCACTACTATTGCTCTCCAAGAAGGGGGATCATAATAGCGTTCACCATATGGCGGAAAATAGATTACGATGACAGTCAGCACAAGGGTCACCCAATAAGGAAAATCGAGTCGCACTTGGCGGCGGAAAATATAATTGGTTAGGCTTGTAGCTGCGGGAGGAACTTTCCGCAGCGAGTGAGTAACGACGAAGCCACCTAAGACAAAGAAAATTGTAACTTTAAAAAATTGAAGGCTGATCAAGCCTTCAAGCATTGAAGGCATCAAATCCTTCATCCCTGGAAAGATATGCAAAGAGTGCCGTATTACAATAGCTAAAGCTGCTATGCCACGCAGTGCATCCACAAAAAGAAATCGCTGCTCTGTTGGCGCGTTGTTCGAGGTATTACTGATTTTCTTCAAAATTTCCTTCTAATACTCTCGCTGACGCCCGCAAAGTGGACTCAAAACGACCTTTGGCAAATTTACCAAAGGTTGTTCAAACCTCGTGCGTGTGGAGCTAACGCAGTGAACAAAGCGCAAATTTGCGCTTTGAGAAGCTCTGCTTTGCGCGTGTGGAGTCGATGAAGATTGGACATTTTTTGTTCGGGCTAATCGCTTTTAGCAAATTTACCATAAGCGATACTTCGCATAATCAGACACGAAAAAACCGTGCCCTTCACTCAGAGTCTGTGCTCAAAAGGAATAATGAGTTGTGCTATTGAATCACCAGTCGGGAGCCAGCGTGTGGAGCATCTTGTCGGCCATGGCCCAGAGTAAACCGTGCTCCAGTTGGGGAAGTCGGAGGGCAACAGGCGCCACTGGCAGTCGGTGCGGGCCACCTAAAGAATCGCAGTCACGATCTCGCGGCGGCTCACACGCGCTTTGCGTCCAGTCGTCGCTTCCACCAAAGGACGCACTTCTTCCCACTGCCCATCGCTCAAATCTGTCTCCTATCGGCGCTTCATAAACTGCAGTTTCGCTCATCACTCTCTTTGAGCACAGACTCTTAGGCCGAACGGCCCAGCGCTCAACAACCGAGTGTTTCACTTTCAGATCTCAAGGAGGACACGGTGCGCTTCAATGTGGACATCGATAAATCCCTACACAAAAGACTGAAACTGAAAGTGGTCGAAGAAAAACGCAGCATCGCTGTGATCGTGCGTGAATTGCTGGAAAAAGCTCTTTCCACTTGAACTCCGCCGCCACATCAATGCTGCACCAAATCGGCAGGAAATCGGGTTTCATGGCGCCTTTTTCGCGGCTGCTTTCAGGTGCGGCGCGAGAAGGCTCGTCCACAGCCTGTAGCCTGTGGGGGTCATGTGCAGGCCGTCGCCAATGAAAAGTTCCTTTCGCGGCTGCCCGTCAGGGCCGAGCATCGGCGTGTGAACATCGACGAAGGCCATGTTGGGCTGCGAGGCCATCCACCCCGCGATGGCGCGATTCGCCGCCACGATGCGCGGCTGCAATTTCCAGCGCGAGGGGCTGGGTTTGATGGCCAGAAAGATGATTTTGGCGTCCGGCAGCGCGGCGCGCACTTTGAAAGCGAAGGTCTGAAAATCGCCAACCACCTGTTCGTGAGTGTGTCCCGCCGCGATATCGTTGTCGCCCGCGTAGAAAACCACGGTGCGCGGCTGGAACGGCAGCAGAATCCGGCCCGCGTAATAAGTCGAGTCCTGAATCTGCGAGCCGCCAAAGCCGCGATTGAAGACCGGCAGGCCAGGGAAATCAGCGGCCAGGCTTTTCCAGCCCTTGATGCTCGAACTTCCGATGAAAAGAATCGCGCCCAGAGACGGCGCGGCGCCGGTTTTGTCGCGCGCCTCGATATCGGCGATGGTTTTTTCCCACACCTCGGCGCGCTCTGGATAAGATTGCAGCGGTTTTTGCTGTTGCGCGGCAGAAGGGGCAGAAACAGCCGGAGCAGAAGCCGGCGTCTGCGCGCGCGAAGAAAGGCAGAAAAAGAGGAGTCCGGCACTGGCCAGATAAAGGAGCGGCGGGCCCGAGGGAAATCGGTTCATGATGGTGAAATGGCGCGTCCTTGGCCCAGGGCGAGGGCGCGACGCGGATTGATGATGGTCAGGGCCTCGATTTGAGCGCGCGACAGGCCCAGATGTTCTTGCAGATTGGCGGCGCTGTGGCGCATGGTGATGGCCGCGCCCACCAGATGCGAGCCGTCGGGCGCGCGCGCCACCATATCGGGCCCGATATCGAGTTTCCAGCGCCCCAGCGTGTAGTGCCCTGGCCCCAGACTGGCGGGCGCAATCGCGTCCGTCACGATGATGCAGCGTTCTACGCCCGCCGCGCGCAGATAGTTTTTTAAGGCGAAAAACGGGACGTGAACGCCGTCGGCGATGAAGCAGAGCCACAAACGCTCGCTCAGACTCAGCGCGCGCTGAATGATGTTGTCGTGGCGCGGCAAATTCATCGGGCAGCCGTTGCCCAGATGCGTCCACAGACTCAAACCCGCGTCAATGGCCGCTTCGAGTTTGTCCAAACTGGGGTCGCAGTGCCCCGCCGCGACCACGATGCCCGCTTCGCACAGCATTCGCGTCACCCGCAACCCCGCGTCGCGTTCGGGTGCCAGCGTGACGAGCCTGGTCAAACCCTGCGCGGCGCCCACAAGCCGTTTCATCGCATCGATATCGGCCCGTCGCATTGCGTCGAGCGGGTGCGCGCCGCGATAACCCGCCGTTTCGTTCAAAAAAGGCCCTTCGATGTGAATTCCGGCGATCATCTCGCGCGCCAAGGCATCAGCTTCGCGCAGGCGCGCCAGAGTGGACAAGCGCGCCTGCATCACTTCCAATTTTTCCGAAATGACGGTCGCCAGAATGCCGCTCACGCCGTCGTTTTTGAGGCGCTCGCACGCAAGATGCAAATCGTCGGGCGAAAGCGCGTCCTGGTTGAAATCGACGCCGCCGTAGCCGTTGACCTGCAAATCGAAAAAATCGCTCATGATGAACGCAAAAATGGCGTGGTGGGCCTATCGAAAGAGCCGGCTAAGTGAATGAACCACAGAGGCGCAGAGACACAGAGAAAAAGTGGGGGAAACCTGTTTTTGTTTTCTTGCCACCCTCTGCGCCTCTGCCGTTTATCGAATCACCAAATGGCCCCATTCCTCTTGGCGGTGAAATTTCGGCACTCGATGCGGCGAGGTCGAGGAAATCACCGGCTTTTCCTGCCCGCGCGTCGCGTCGTAGCGCGAGAGCGAAAACGCCCATTCACGCTGCGAACCGGCGCTTTCCGCGATGTTTGGCAGCGGGATTTCGACCAGAACACGCCATTGCCCGTCTTCCACGAGCGTATGACTCGAAAACAGCAGTGGCGCCACGAGAAAGTCGCTCCAGGTGCGGCCTCCGCTCAGCGCCTGCGCGTCGGGAAAACGCAGTTGCAGGGTCTGGTTTTCGGGTGTGACGTGCAACTCAAAATACGCGTTTTGGCCCAAAGGACGCAGGAAAATTTCGAAAACATCGCCCGTCGTCCAGGTCGCCTGATTGGGCGTTGTCGCCGTGTTGAAAATATCCGCATCGTGCAAGGTGGCGTAAATCCACAGCGCATCGCCGCGCCATCCCAATCGCGCCGTCGCGGGCAAAAACGCCGCTTCGGGCGTCTCAAGCCAGGCCTGAGCGAATTCGCAGCGCGCGGCCCCCGCGAACGCCTTTTCAACCGACTGCCAATCGTCGGGCGCGAAAACGGGCAACGGTTTAAGCGCGACCGGTTCAAGCGCGACCGGTTCGGTTTTTTGCGGCGTCATCGCGTCACCGCGATGCCCTCGATTTTCAGCATTGCGCTGTTGCCGTTGCTCCCTTGGGCCAAACCGGAGGAGGCGTTTTTTCGATAGCGAGAGATTTCCATATTTTTAGGCGGGCCAATACTGGATTTGGCCGCCGAGGAAATACCCCGCGATCATCCAGAACACCATCGCCAGCGCATTGCCCAGAATCAGGCCGATCATGAAGGGGCGCAGACGCTGCGCCGAGTCGCTGCCGCCGTATTTCAACACCAGGGTTTTCACCAGCCAGCCCAGGAAAAACGAGAGCCACAGGCGCCGAATCGGGTAGCCCGTCGCCACGATGTAGCCCAGAGGATGCAGCGAAAACCACAGCAGGCGCGAGCGCAGCGCCATAATGCCCCACACCACGCCCGCGCCGATGGCAAACCAGCTCCAGTTGAGCGGATCGAGGGCTGCGTTGGTGCGAATCATCGTGGCCGTGCCGTTCCAGGTGCCTGGCGGCCCCTTTGTCGTGAACCACGAATAGGCGGTCAAAGCGCCATTGCGGTAGAGAGCGGTGAGCGTAACGCCAATCGTGACCGCGAGCGACAACACCACGGCGGCGAAACCGGCCAGCATCAAGCGGCGCGTGTCGCGGGGCGAAAAACTTTGCGCGTGCGCGATTTTGAGGGTGTGGAGCCACGCCGGCAGCAAATTGGTGCGCGCGTCGGAAAAAAGCACGGTCTGCAAAAATCCCAGGCGCGTGAGGTCGCCGGTTCCGATCACCGAGGCGCCGAGCAGTCCGCCCGTCATCCAGTCGAGCGGCGAAAACGGCAGTTGGGGGAAAATAAAGCCGCCCTCGACCACCAGGCGCGCCAGCACGATGCTCGCCATCACATAGACGGCGAGAAAGAGGCCCGCGATGAGCGGATTCATGCCCGCGAACCAGCACCACGCCAGCAAACCGAGCAGGCTGAGCCCAAATCCGACGACCGCCACGCGCGGCGAAAACGGCTCGTTGGAGTGCGGATTGGGGAGTGCGGAGCGCGGGTTCCAGGCAGCGCGAAACATCATTTTGAGATGGCCGCGCGCCGTCCACAGCAACAGGACGGCGAGCATCGCCCAACCGCCGATGCTCTGATAGGTGATGAAGAGGGGGCGTCCCTGGGAATTGTCTTTGGGCAGGGTGGCGACGGGAAAACCGAGCATTTCCGCCGCCACGAGCTGAAACTGCATGATCCAGAAGAACATCCACATCGAACCCGAAAGCTCGCGCGTGAGCAGATAAGCGACGCCGATGGCGCCCAGAAAATACTCGCCCTGCAACGTCCCCAGAGCGCGCCACGGGCCTTCGGTCATTTGGAGGCCGAAGGCGTTGCCCTGAAACGAGGCCATAATGGGCCAGTCGGGGTAAAAATTGCTCATGCCGCGCAAAAGATGGAGCGTAAAAGCCAGGGCCGCGCCCGCCCACAGCGTGCGGTCACTCCAAAAGGCGCGCGCCGGCGGGTGCGAATCGCGCTCGTCCACATCCACCATGCGAAGTGGCAGTTCGATAAGTGGAAAGGTGAGCGCTTCGTTTTCGATCCACTGGCGGCGCAGCAAAAGCGACGCGAAAAACAGCGTCGCGTAGCAGCCAAAGAGAAAAACGCTCCAGGAGATGAGCATTGGCATCCAGGCGTGCCAGGGCACATCGGCGAAGGAAATTCCGCCGGTGTAAAGCCCCTCGATCACCTCGCGCTGATAGCGCACGCCGTCCCAGCCAGGCGCGAAATGGGGCGGGACATGAGAGTAAAACGTCTCGGCCCAGCGATTTTCGCGCGTCGCGAAATAGAACAGGCCAGCTCCCACGGTGAGGAAAAAAGTTTCGGTTCCTGGCGTCGAAACGATGGCCGCAAAAAGCAGCATCGCGTAGATGGTGAGCAGTTCGGCGGCGGAAAAGGGGCGCGGCACGAGCGGCACGCGGCGCGCGGCTTTGAGGACGCCGTTGACGCCCAGAATCAGCGCGCCCAGCACGAAAACCGCGCCCAGAGGCAGATGCACGCCCCCCAGAAAATGCACGTTGGCCACCGTCTCGATCCAGGCGTTGAGCGCGGCCAATCCGACGCACAGCAAAAGTCCCAGCACGATGGCGCGCCACGTCACGCGCACCGCATCGGATGGCGCCACGCCGTCTTTCAATGCGGCGGCCTCCAGCGCTCTGTCCAGGGGCGCGGCGAGCGTGGGTTGCTCAAAGTCGGGGGTGGTTTTCGCTGCTTTCATAGCGATCTATTTGGGGGCCTTGCCTTGCAAAATTTAAACTTTTTCCAAACCTTCGATTCAATCACGACGCCACGCGAAAGGCTGCAATGGAACGAGAGAAACGATGCTCTTAATCTTAATAGGTTTTGTCTGTTTCCGTCACCTCGAAAGGCCCCGATTCCGGCGTGCGGCACTTCCCAAAGCCCCTCGCTCACCTGGGCGACAGAGCGGACGTCACGCCGAAATATCGTGGCGCTGCTCTACACTTGGGAAAGAGGAGAAGCCCCATGCGAAAGTGGAAAACATCAGCCATCGTGACATTGTGCGTAGCGACCATCCTTATTGCCGCGCCGCTTTATTTTTTCCGGCCTTTCTCGCCCCTCAATCAACCGCTTCTCATCGCCGAAATCACTCTTCCTCAGGGCACGAGGGCGTATCTGACACAGACTTACAGGGGATTTCCCGACTTCTATGACGTGCATTTTTACGCCCACAGTCAAAATCGAGGGTGGCGCCAGTATTACGTCGAACATGAAGAGTTCTTTTGGGCGTCGGGCGCTTTGCGCGCAGACCCGCGACGCAAAATCCTCTCCGTTTATCGGGGCGCCCGTCCGATGGCACACTTCAACTGGAACAGCAACAGCTACCGTCTCGAAAGAGACAAACCCGAAGAAGCCAGCCCCAATAACAGGATGATCGACCGATTGAGCCAGCCTCCTTCGTTCGCTCCCAGGTAGCAGACCAAGGATCACCGATAGGGACCAAATCAGCGATTTTTTGATTTCCGGCAGTGGAAGGCGGGTTGTCAATCCTGCCGGAGTGACATGGGCGCAACCGGAGTCAATCTTTTTTATGCGAGCAGTGCAGAATTGACGGACAGCAGTTGAACAAGCTGCTCCGCCCCTCCCCTGAGATAGCACATCTTGGATCAGAAGCTACACCTCGTCTTTCGCCCGTTGTTTTCGCTGGCTCTCCAATCTCCCCCAATTTTTCAACTTCGCACAACCCGCATTGTTCGAAGTTGGAAGTTAAAGCGGTTCTCAAATGAAATGATAGGTTGGTAGGGACATGGCCTGCCCCTTAATGTGTGACTTTTTGTTGAACGTGAGAGCCTGTCATTCCGAGGAGGCACGACGAGGAATCAGTCTCATTCTCCACTCATTGGGGCAAAAGTGGGTCGCAACTGCGGCTGATTCCTCGTCGCAGGCTCCTCGGAATGACAACAGACGGCGATTTCGTGCTTTTTCGCCGAAACAAGTCACACATTAAGTGGCAGGCCACGTCCTTCGACAGCGTAAGAAGCACCCCAAGGACATGGCAGGCCCTGTCCCTACCAACCAGCGCGGAGCAACTCAAACGAGAACCGCATTAAGTGTTGGTGCCCCTAAAACCTGGCGCTGGGCCGCGCGGAGAATCTGCCACTGCTTCAGGTGCTCTCATTGGGCGAGATGTTTTCGGTTTCATCGAAGCGCAGGCCGGCGCCGATGAAAGCGGCGGCACTGTTCTGGCGGCGCGAGAGCAGGCGAACGTAGGTCATGGTGGTGTCCATGAGGCGATGGCCCATTTCGTCGCGCACGTATTCGACTTTGGCGCCGTTGTGCAGCGCGAGGGTGGCAAAGGTGTGGCGCAGGCCGTGGCACGAAACGCCAGGCCGTTTGAAGCCGGTCTTTTCCAGATATTTATTGACCACGTTTTCCAGCGAGCGCCGCGAAATGATCTGCTGTTCTGTTTCAATCAGAGATTAGGTGTAGCACTGCGAGACACCGTGTCGCGGGATGTGCCCGCAATTTTGACGATCCCCCTCGCTCCGTGCACGATAGAGGTTCAAGTCCTGCTTCCAAAGGTGAAGGTGTCGTCCTATCCAGTTGACGGCGTTCGCCTCCAAAACCTCGGCAGGCGCTACGCTGGGCAGCAAGATCAAGTTTTCGATGCCTCGGCCTGATCCCACACCACGACGCTCTGGTTCAAAGCGGGCGCCGTAGCGGGATAAACCATCTCGCGGCCCGCCAAATCGGCCTGAATAAAGTATTCGAAAGCACCGCCCGCTTTTTGCGGCGGCAGCATCACGCGGTAAACGCCCCGTGCGACATGAGTGAGCGAAATGCGGCGAAAGCGGCCTTGTTTTGTCCCCTGCTGCAACGGGCGCCAGAACAGCGAGGCGGTGGGTCGTTCACCGTTGTGAGGCGAAAGCAGAATCACTTTCAGGGTCAGGCTTTCGCCCCGCGCGACGAGAGAGCGCGCGGTCGGCACGATGATGCGGGCCTCGCCCCCGTAACGCTGCGAAGGCTCCGCCGCCGCAAGCGGACGTCCCAGCGCCTGAGTCAAAGCGTCATCGTAGAAATTGACGAACTTATTCCAACGGCGCGAATGCTGTTCCAGATTCGCTAAAGTGCCCATTTCGCCACTCGATTGCGCCGCCGCGACGTGCCGCGACATCATCGCCGCCCACTTCTGCGCCAGTTCCAAACGCAGCGCGAGGGCCAAAGCCGCCAGTTCCTGCCGTTTCGCGTCCCCCTGCGCCGTTTTGAGGGCGTTCATCGCCGCGTCAAGCTGGCCGCGACAGCTTCCGACCTGCGCCATCGCCGCCGCCGCGCGAAAAGTCGCCAGCCACGCCTCGAAACGCGCTCGGTTGCCCTCGCCGCGCACTCTGGGGCGCAGCGCGGCCCACTCTTCCACAAAAGCGTAGCGGGATTTGACCTCTTCCCAGGGCAATTTCTCGATAACGACGCCGCCTGGCCCCCGAATCCAGTCCGACGGCGACGGCATCGCGGTGCCGTCCATGCGAGTTAAAATGGCTCCCGCTTCTTTCGCTACACCGTCGCCGAAGTTGGCGCGCGCGAAATCGAAATAGAAATCGGCACTGGGCAGGGTGCGGCTGCGCTGGGCGAGCGGTGCTTCGCGCACTCGTTCGGGCTCGTAACCAGCGTAGGCGCCGCCCGCGCTGTTGATTTTGCGCGTCAAAGGCGCTCCCGACTCGGTCGTGCCTTCGATGACGAGGGCCGAAATGAGGGGAAATTCGACTTTGGGCACGAACTCGATCCTCATCAGGCCATTGGAAACGCGAACCTCGGAAATCGGGATGTCGAGAGCGGTGTTTTGGCCCGCCCGCGCGAAAATATCGAGGCTTTCCAGAGCGGTTTTGCCCTGGATTTTGACATCGAACACCCGTTTTCCCGCTTCGCCATAAGTGGCTTCGTTGAACTGTAGGATGACGCGATAGGTGCCGTTGGGAATTTCGAGGTTGTATGCCGCCATTTTGTAGCGCACCGACTGGTAAATTGGGTCAATCGTGGTGCCTTCGACGGGAGTGGTGCCCAGAATGTCCTCGCCGCCCACCGCGCCGATGATGGGAATGGTGCGCGGAGGGAGCGGCGTGGTGTCGAAGCTGGACGGGACGTAAGATTGATCCCACGCGGCGGCGGCGAGGGCCGCGACGTTGGGCGCAATGGCGTGGGTGCGCCAGTGCACTCCGATAAGTCCGGTCGCGCCCAGGCGGCGCGCGTCGGCGGCGTCGTAGCGTAGGCGACCCACCCAGGGCTGCGGCGAAGTCATGCTGGCGTCGTTTTCGAGCCAGGGAATCGCCCATTTGGGCCGCCCCACGATGTTGGCGAACGCCGGATCAATCGCGGCATGGCTATGAAACTGGTTGATGCTGCTGATGGGCGAACTGGGGGGCAAAAAACGGTCGAGCGCGGCCCGATCTCCCTGCGGCCCCAGCACCCAGCCGCTCGTGGCGAGGGTGAAAGGGTCGCCGCTCAGCTTCAAGGCTTCCAGAGCGAGCCCAAGGTCGCGCGTTGTGGCTTCGAACTGGCCTGGTTTGTTGCCGCCCCAGATCCAGTTTTCGGGTGTCCACAGCCAGTAATAGTCGATGGGATAGGTGCGCGCGATGCGCTCGAAAATGCCGCGATAAATGTCGCGCACCACCGCCGGATCGCGCGGGTCTTTGCCCGCCTTCGCCAGCCGTTCCTGGAGCGTTTTGGGAATGGTGAGCGGGGTTTCGGTGCCAATCGCGGTTTTGACGCCCAGGCTGCGGGCGTGGGAAAAAGCATCGCCCAGCAGCTCGCCGACGTTGTTGAATAACCGGTTTTGTTGGGCGGGCGTTGTGGGCGCCGAACCCATGCCCTTCATCACGTCGGGGCCGAAATCGTCGGCCTCGAAAAGCGCGGCAGCGCCGCCGCTATATTCGCTGGTTTTCATGCCCGCGTAACCCCAGCGAACGGGAATCGCGGTGTTGGCCCAGCGGCTCGGATAGGAGAACGACACGCGGCCCTTGGCGTCGAAATCGCCGCGCTGACCGATCCACACCGCCGGTTCGGGGCCGGCGCTGCCTTCGGGGTAAGCGTGCAAACCGATGAAATTCATCCGCAGTTTGGGCAGCTGCGAGATGATGGCGAGATAATCGTCGCGATTCCACCAGTCCGGCCCTTCGGGGAAGTCGTGGAAGGGCTGGATGCCGCGAATGGCGAAATGCGGCGCGCCGTCTTCATTTATTGCCGGAAGCGAGGTAGAAATCCGTTCATCGGGCACGACATCGCCGTGCAGATAAAAGCGCACTCCCAGTTTCTCGGCGAAGCGATAAGCCCCGTAAAGCACTCCCGCGTCGTCCCCGCCGATGATGAAGTGAGTTGTGCGCCCGTCCTGGCCTTGCAGCGTTTTCAACAGGTAATGTTGCGGCTGCAAAGCGGCGATCTGGAAGCCCACAGCGCCCACCGAGGCCGCGCGCGTTAAATCCCGATCCTTGCGCGCGATGACGATGGCAGGGCCGCGCGTCGGGCCATCCGTCTGCGCGATTTTGGGCATAACGCCAGTCCGCAGGTAGAGATAACGGCTCACTTCGCGCGCGGCGAGAGTTTCGAGACCCGAAGCCGAGCGCGAAATCGCAATTTGTGGGCTTTGCGCCTTCGCGGTGCAAGTCAAAAGCAGGGTTGCTGCGATGAGGAGGGGCAAAAAACGAGGCATGTGCATCTTCTGGTCTGGGGTGCGAGTTATAAACTGAGAACAGTTTCGGATTGAGTAGTTGAGTCTCATTTCAATTGAGCGCCGCGCCGCGCGCGGAGTAAGTTTCGCACGGCACCCGCTTTCCCGAACGGTGTTTTCCGAACCATTTTCTGGTTTTTATTCATCTCTTATGTTTCGCAATCTCTTGAGCGTTTTCTGGCTTTTTCTCGTTCTTTGCGCCCCCAATTCTCTCGCCTGGGCCGATCTACCCGATTTCGGCCCCGCCGCCGCTCTGGTGCGCGCCAAAGTCGAAAGCGGCGAGGTGCCAGGCGCGGTTTTGCTCATCGAACACCAGGGGCGCGTCGCGGTGCGCGAGGCGTATGGCCGTGCGGCGCTGCGGCCCCAGCCGCGCGCTCTGAGCGCGAACAGCATCTTCGATCTGGCTTCACTGACCAAACCGGTGGCGACTTCGACCGCGATCATGATGCTGGTCGAAAGCGGCAAAATCGAACTTGACGCGCCGGTTTCGCGCTACCTCACGCCTTTTGGCCAACCCGATAAAGCCGGCATCACCATTCGCCATCTGCTGACTCACACATCGGGTTTGGCGGCGGGCGGCGCTTACGCTGGAAAAACGCGGACGACCCCGCAAATTGTCGCGGAAATCGCCGCCACGACGCTCAAATCGCCTCCTGGCGAGAGTTTTCTCTATTCCGATTTCTCCTTTTTAACCCTCGGTGCCGTCGTGGAAGCGGTTGCGGGGCAGCCGCTCGACCAGTTTTGCCGCGAGCGCATTTTCGAGCCGCTCGGGATGAAAGACACCTTTTTTCGTCGCGTCGGGGCGCCGCTCGAACCCCAAATTCTGGCGCGCGTGGCGGCGACGACTTCGCGGGACGACACGCCGGAAAATCGCGCTCTGGTCCACGACCCGACGGCGCGGGCGCTGGGCGGTGTCGCCGGAAACGCGGGCCTGTTTTCGACGGCGGACGATCTGGCGCGCTTTGGCCGCATGATTTTGGGCGGCGGCGAACTCGATGGGCGCCGTCTGCTGAAGTCCGAAAACGTGCGGACGTGGCTCGCCCCACAGTCCCCTGCCCTGCGGGGCGAGCGGACGCTGGGATGGGACATGGCTTCGCCCTACTCGATTCGCGGCGCGCTTTCGGCCCTTTCGTTTGGCCACACCGGTTTTACCGGCACTTCGATGTGGATTGATCCGGCCTCGAAAACCTTCATCATTTTGCTGACCAATGCGGTTCACGCCCAGCCGTCGGGGAGCGTCGTGGCACTGCGCCGCGCCGTTTCCAACGCCGTCGCCGCGAGTCTGACTGCACCTGTGACGGTTCAAACCGGATTAGATGTGCTTGTCAACGAGAATTTCAAGCGTCTGGAAGGCCGAAAAATTGGCGTGGTGTGCAATCACACCGCGATTGACCGCCAGGGCCGTCATCTGGTCGATTTGTTGGCCGCCAACCCCAGAATCAACATCGTGGCGCTTTTCAGTCCCGAACACGGCATTCGCGGCGAAGTGGACGCCATTGTTTCCGATTCCAAAGACCCCAAAACCGGCCTCAAAATCTTTTCGCTCTACGATTACCGCCTGCCCAAAGCGCAGCGCTATCGCCCCACGCCCGCCATGCTCGCGGGCATCGACACCCTCGTTTTCGACATCCAGGACATCGGCGCGCGCTATTACACCTATATCTCGACGCTGGGCTACCTTCTCGAAGAAGGCAAACGCCATAACATTCGCGTCGTGGTGCTGGATCGGCCCAATCCTCTGGGCGGAAATCTCGTCGAAGGGCCGATTTTAGACGCGAAATTGGAATCGTTCGCCGGTTATCACACCATGCCCATCACGCACGGCCTAACGACGGGCGAACTGGCGCGGCTCTTCAACGCCGAACGGAAAATCGGCGCCGAAGTCGAAGTGGTGCGGCTCGGCGGCTGGAAGCGTGACCTGCTTTTCGATGCGACCGGTCTGCCCTGGATCAATCCGTCGCCCAATATGCGCAGTGTGCGGCAGGCGTGGCTTTATGCGGGCGTGGGCTTTCTCGAAACTCTACCGCTTTCCGTCGGGCGCGGGACGGACACGCCGTTCGAAATTATCGGCGCGCCCTGGCTGGACGGGGCCGCCATCGCCGCCGACCTCAACGCGCGCCGTCTGCCTGGCGTGACGTTCGTGCCGACTCGCTTCAAGCCCTCGTCCAGCATTTACAGCGGCCTCGACTGCGGCGGCGTGCAAATTTTCCTGTGGGATCGCGCCACCTCGCGGCCCTCGGAGATGGGAATTCATCTGCTCGACGCGATTCGGCGCCGCCACGGCGACCACCTGCCGCGCGAAGTGCTGATGCGCTCTGCCGACAGAATCGGCAACGAGGCCATCATTTCGATGTTGGAGCGCGGCGCAGCACCGCAGACCATCATCGCGTCGTGGCAAACCGACGTGGCGGAGTGGAGAAAACGGCGCGCGCCGTTTCTGCTTTATCCGTGAATGGCTTCCAAAGCGACTAAAGCGTATCTCACAGGGGCTGCATCAAGTAGTAAATAGCGTGGTTGAACGAGTTGTGAGCGTGTGAGGGAGTGGCTGGGCTTAACAGAGGCCACAACAGAGAGTCGAGATGTTCTTGCGGGCGTAGGGCTTCTCGTCTCAGGTCGCTCTTGAACTTGCTCCACAGCATCTTGATGGGGTTGAAGTCGAGCGAGTAAGGCGGCAAAAACAGCCATCGGCAGCCCGCCTGTTCCACCATCTTCTGCGCCGTGAGACTCTTGTGTGGGATCAAGTTATCCAACACCACGATCTGCTCTGGCACAAGGGTTGGAAGCAGCACCTGCTCCTGTCGCACCTGCCAGCGCCGCAGCGTGGTGCGGTGGATGCCAAACACCTGGCACACCTGCGACCGCTTCATTCCACCGGCCAAAGCAATCAACGCCTGCTCCCGCAAATCCAATGAGCGCTTCATCGCCCGCACTTTGACGCACTTCCACTGGGATTCGCTTTAGAAAAGACGGCTCACAGCCCAGTCGCCAAAAAGCGCGGCGCTCCCTGAGCGCCGCGCTTTTTTCAACCGCAATTCAGCTCTGCGAAGCCGAACCCTGACCATTGCTCTGGGGACTCGATTTCGGCAATGCCGCGCCCTGGGTAAGAGCGTTCAAATCGCCACCGCTCAGTCCGATTTCCGCCAGCAGCGAATCCAGAATCGGCGCCTGAGCGCGGTAGCGCAGCGCGTTGGAGACCACTTCTTCGGCCAGGTTCCCACTTCCGCCGTTGCCGTTGCCGCTCGCGCCGTCGCCGCCCAGACCGTTGACCTGCAAAATCTTGATGCCGTCGATGTTTTCCATCGGCTTGACCGACTCGCGAATGATGTCGGGCATGGCTTTCATCAAGGCCATTTTGATTTGCATTTCGATGTTGGCGGGCGACATCATATTGGCCGCCTCGTTGACGGCGCGCTGGCCTTCCGCATCGACCGCATAGCGCGCGGCGGCGGCTTGAACGCGCAGTTTTTCGGCTTCGGCTTCGCCCATCGCGCCGATTTTGAGCGCTTCGGCGCGATCCTCCGCCGCCTGTTTCTCGGCCTCCGCCGCGACCGTGATGCCAATCGCCTGGCGCTGCGCTTCTTTTTGCGCTTCCACGAGGTCGATTTGCTTCTGGCGCTCGGCGATTTCGGTGGCGCGCGCCGTCGCGACTTGTTCTTCGGCGCGGGCGGCCAGAGCGCGCGCGATGTCGGCCTGCGCCTGCGCCTCGGACTGCGCTTTGGAGCGCTCGGCGATGGCGATGGCTTTGTCCTGCTCGGCGAGTTCGATGGCTTTGCCGCGCGCGATGTCGCGCTCTTTCAAAATGCGCTGCGCCTCGATGTTTCTCTCCTGAACCGCGCGCTGCGAGTCGATGTTGGCGGCGTCAACCACCAGTTTCGCGGCGATTTCGCCTTCTTTTTGCTCGCGCTCTTTGGCGGCGCGCTGGAGGGCGATTTCGGTCGCCTGTTCACTCGTGCGAATCGAAACTTCGCGCTCCTGTTCGAGCTGCGCGTATTGCACTTCGCGCTGAATTTGCAGTTGGTGCTGCTGCGCGTCGAGGTTTTTGCGCGCGATTTGGACTTGCGTGTCCTGTTCGATGGCGTTGCGCTGCTGACGGCGCGTCTCGATTTCTTCAGTCAATTTCGTCAAACCCTGTGCGTCGAAAGCGTTGTTGGGATTGAAAAAATCGCGCGAAGTCTGGTCGAGGCTGGTCAAAGACACGGTTTCCAGTTCGAGGCCGTTTTTCACCAGATCGCCGGTGACGGCGGTTTGCACGCGCTGCACGAAATCGCTGCGCTGTTCGTGCAATTCTTCCATCGTCATTTCCGCCGCCACCGAGCGCAGCGCATCGACGAATTTGCCTTCGACCAGATCTTTGAGTTCGAGCGGTTTGAGCGTTTTCTGGCCCAGCGTCGAGGCGGCATTGGAAATGGCGTCGTCGTTGGGCGCGACGCGAACATAAAATTCGGCGCGCACATCGACGCGCAGACGGTCTTTGGTGATGAGCGCTTCTTCCTTGGAGCGCGTCACTTCCAAACGCAGCGTGTTCATGTTGACCCAGATGAGGTCGTGAAAAATCGGGACGACGAGCGCGCCTCTGTTCATCACGACTTTGCGCCCGCCCTGTCCAGTTCGCACGAACGAGAGTTCACTTGTCGAGCGGCGATAGAGCCGCGAAATGAACGCGAGGATGCCGACGACCGCGATGGCGGTGACCCCCAGAAATACGTATGACAAGCCTTCAAACATGGTTTTTCTCCTTCCAGAAATAGGACGCTAACTTCGTTCGCTACCTTTGGACGCTACTTTTTCGCTACTTTCAAAGGAAAGTTGTGTCCGCGAAGCGGTAGCGTTCGTAGGTAGCGAACGAAGTTAGCGTCCTATTTTTTCAATCCTCTAAATGCAGTTGCGCGTTGGCTCCGGCGATAACGCGAAAGATCGGGTCGTGGCGCTTGAGGAGCAGCACTTTTGACCCCGCCGCAAACGATTCGTCATCGTTTTCCGGCTCGACCAGGACATAATGGATCGTGCCCCACCCGTCGCGCACGCGCGCCTGAGTGGGATGGCCGCGACGCGCGACCCCAACCACGATTTCACCTTCGCTGCCGACCAGCGATTCGACCGCGACGGCTTCGGTTTCGTCGCGCGGCAGGATGGGACGCAGAATCGTTCCGCCCACTTTGAGAAGTGGAAAAGAAAGCCCCAGCGCCACCCCCGATGCCAGGAGGGAGGGCAAAAACGCGCCACTGCTCGATTTGACAATCGCCTGGAGCGTGAGGCCGGCGAAACCGAAGCTTCCCGCCCACAGCGACAGCAAAATCGAAAGCGGCAGTTTCCCGACGCCGAGCCAGTCGAGCGCCGCCGTCCAGGGCGCGATTTCGACATCGGTATCGAGGTCGAAATCGGCATCGACATCGGCGCCGCCCACGCCAATCGGCCCGCCCAAGAGCAGCGCGAGGACTTGCAGAAGCGCCAAAACCACGACAAGGCCAACGGCGATGCTAAAGGGCAGATTTTGAGGGGCTTGGAGCAGTTCCATCGAGGTGAAAAGCGGACTCAAAACAATCATATCGCAACCGCGAGAAGATGGCGTTGCTGCTCCTCATTTTTTTCGGCGCGTGTAAAACTTCGCCTTGATGCCCGAAAAACCGACCCCCATTTCGGCGCGAACCGTGCGCCGCGTCAACGCGATTCTCATCAAGAAATACGGCGACCGCCAGCCCCATGCGCGCGATCCGCTCGACGGCCTGATTCTCATCATCCTGAGCCAGGCGACCAACGACGTGAACTGCGACCGCGCTTTTTCGAGTTTAAAAGCGGCGTTTCCAAGCTGGGACTTGTGCCTCGCAGCGCCGCTTGAGAGCGTGGCCGACGCGATTCGCTCCGGCGGCCTCGCCAACCAGAAAGCGGCGCGCATCCAGCGCCTTTTGCGCGAAATCTACGACGAGCGCGGTGATTTCGACCTCTCCTGGATGCACAACGCGAGCGCCGACGAGTGCGAAGCGTATCTGCTGAAATTTCACGGCGTGGGGCCGAAAACCGTCGCGTGTGTGCTGGTTTTCTTCTTGGGCAAACCCGCGTTTCCGGTTGACACCCACGTTTTTCGGGTTTGTAAGAGATTAGGTTGGATTCGCGCCAAAAGTTCGCCCGACGAGGCGCATCGCGTGTTGAAAGACATCGTGCCCGACGAGTGCAAGCTCGATTTGCACGTCAATTTCATCGCGCATGGCCGCGTGATTTGCCGCGCGCAGGGCAACGGCGGGCCGAGGTGCGGCGAGTGCCCGATTCGGCGCTTTTGCGAGTTCGGAAAGAGCGTGAAAGTTTCGGAACTGAAAGTGGCGCCGAGTTCAGGTGAACGGGCGCGCGACCCCGATTTTTTCGTGACGATTAAGCAGAAGAAGGAATTGGGGGAAGGTGAGGCTCTGACGCGGGAACCTCCCCCGCCGTCGCCCAGAGGGCACCCGACTTCGTAAGGAGGGAGACCACATTGGGGCTGTCTCCATTTCACCAAGACGTTCGAGTGAAACCAAGAAAGTAGAAGTGTGGTCTCCCCTCCTTACGAAGTCGGGTGCCCTCTGGGCGACGGCGGGGGTGGTTTCCACGAGGGCGTTAGATTTGCGGCATCGGCGCGCCACTCATGCTGACCATGCTTTTCCCCATCGGTGACGACAACTCCGACCGCCACATTCGGCCCTACGTCACCTACGCGCTCATCGCCATCAACATCCTCATCTTCATTTTTCTGCAACTGCCCAGCGACGCTTTCACCTATGGCTACGCGGTGATTCCCGCCGAAATTTTGTCGGGACAGGATTTACCGTCGCCTGGGCGCGCGCCTGGCTCCAACACGGTCATTCCCCAGGCGCCAGGGCCGCAGCCGATTCAATTAACCATTCTCAGCGCCATGTTCATGCACGGCGGCTGGGCGCATCTGGGCGGCAATATGCTCTATCTGTGGATTTTCGGCGACAACGTCGAAGACGCGATGGGACATTTCAAATTTCTGGTTTTCTATCTGCTGTGCGGCGTTCTGGCAACGGGCGCGCACATTTTCGCGTCGCAGGCGGCGGGCGGGCTGAACCTCTACATTCCTTCGCTGGGCGCATCGGGCGCCATCGCGGGCGTGCTGGGCGGCTATTTGATGCTCTACCCCACTAAACGAGTGATGGTTTTGATGGGCTTTTTCGGGATTTTCGCGGTTCCGGCTATTATCGTCATCGGATTGTGGATTGCGATGCAGATTTTCTCCGGTTTCGGCTCGATTGCGCTCACCCAGCAAACCCGCGAAAGCGGCGGAGGCGTGGCCTATTTCGCTCACATCGGCGGCGCGATTGCCGGACTGATTCTGGTGTGGCTGTTTCGCAATCCACGCATTCAACAGCGCGCCCAGGAGCGTTATAATTTCGGCAGCAGTGGGCGTTATTGAGAACTTATGCAAAGAGGACGTTAGTCCCGCCTGTTTCGGGAAAAACTCTAAACTGCCTTTGAAGTCGTTTTCTTATGTCGAACAGCATCACCCAGGGCATCCGCATCGCGGTGCGGCCTTTTTATCTGGCCGATGAATCGGAGCCGCAAGAGGAAAAATTCCTCTTCGCCTACGAAATCACCATTTCCAACGAGGGCGAGGCCCCCGCGCAACTCGTTGACCGCCACTGGATCATCAAGGACGCCCACAACAACATCGAAGAAGTCGAGGGCGATGGCGTGGTCGGTCAAACCCCGTTTCTGGAGCCTGGCGAATCGTTTACCTACCAAAGCTACTGCCCGCTTCGCACCGACTATGGCTTCATGCGCGGCACCTACGGCATGCTCCGCGAAGACGGCGAGCGTTTCGAAGCCACCATCGCACCGTTTGCGCTTTTGCCGCAGTGGATGCTCAACTGAGGGAGACGGAATACGGAATACGGGAGAGCTAAGCGCGAAATTCCAACTTCCGTATTCCGTCTCCCGTATTCCGTATTCCGACCCCCTATGACCGAACTTCCTTCTCTTCTCAAACTCTGCGATGATTCGTCTCCGGTTGTCGCAGAAAAAGTCGCGCGGCGTTTGCGCGAATTGGGGCCGAGCGTCTGGGACGAAATCGGCGCCCTCGAAATCGAACTTTCCGACTCGCAGCGCGCGGCGCTCGAAGCGATTTTCGCCCCCAGCGACGACGATGCCCTGCGCGTTGCCTGGCGGCGACTTGCGGGGCAGCGTAACGAGCATCGTTATCTCGAAAGCGCGCTGCTTTGTCTCGCCGACTGGCAAGATGGAAGCGGCACCGGCACGCGCGGACGCCGGTTGCTCGATGAACTGGCAACGCAGTTCGGCGATTACGAGGGCAAAAACGCCCAGAGCAGCGACGCCGGCGCCCTGGCGCATTTTCTTTTTGAAGTGAAGGGCCTAAGCGGCGCCCAGCCCGACGATTATTACAATCCGCTCCACTCCAACCTGGTTTACGCCCTCGAAATGGGGCGCGGTCTGCCCATCACTCTGGCCTGCGTTTTCATTCTGGTAGGACGGCGTGTGGGCCTCGACATCGAAGGCTGCGCTTTTCCTGGCCATTTTCTGGCGCGCGATGGCCGCAGCGAACAAATCTTCGACCCTTTCAACCGCGGACGCGCGCTTTCGCCGCGCGAAATCGCTACGCTCGCCAAAGCCGCGCCCAATGAAATTAACGGCTCCGCGTCGGCGCGCGAAATCGTGGCGCGTGTGCTTCGCAACCTGTCGGTCGCTTACTACCAAAGTGGCGAAGACCCTAAATCGGGCCTGATGTTGTCGCTTTTGCGCCAGATGGACGAAAATTAACGCCGTTCAAGGAAATCTTATGCTCCAAAACCGTTCGCCGTTCGACAATCCCATCGCGGGCAGCGCCTCCAACATCGGGGCGATTCCGCCGCAACTCGCGGGCGCCCGTTTCGTGCTGCGCCGCAAAATTTTGAAACTCATCGGCGCCGCGTTCTACGTCCACGATGCCAACGATGCCGTCGTGCTTTACGCCGACCAGAAAGCCTTCAAGCTCAAAGAAGACATCCGCGTTTATTCGGGCGAAGACAAAACCGTCGAAGTTTTGCGGATCGCGGCGCGCTCCATCATGGATTTCAGCGCCGCCTACGACGTTTACGATTCGGCGTCTAACCAGAAACTCGGCGTGCTGCGGCGCAAAGGCATGAAGTCGATTGTGCGCGACGAATGGCAGATTCTCGATGCCCAGGATCGCGAAATGGGCCTGATCCAGGAAGATTCGACGGTTCTGGCTCTCATGCGCCGCTTCATCGACTTTATCGCCCTGCTGGTGCCGCAAAAGTATTCGATTACGGTGGGAAACCGCACTGTGGGCCAGTTCACCCACGTTTTCAACCCGTTCAGTTCGAAAATCGAAGCCGATTTCTCTGCCGACGCCAGTGGCGTTCTCGACCGCCGCCTCGCGCTCGCGGCGGGCGTTTTGATGTGCGCGATTGAAGGGAAGCAGGGCTAACGAGGCAATAGGGAACAGGCAACAGGCAATAGTGAAGTGGGGCGCAAAATCGCTCGTGTTCACTATTGCCTGTTGCCTATTCCCTGTTGCCTACGAATCCCATTTTCCCCAGCAACTCGTTCCACCGCTCCGGCGGCAGGCTGCCGCCCGATGCCTGGTCGTGTCCGTGTCCGAAATCGCCTTCGCCTGGCGAAATTTCCATCGAGCGCAGAAATTCGAGCGCATTAATGCCCGCGCCGCTTCGCGCCGAAAAGTTGACGCGGTTGGGCAGATAACCAGAATTGGCGCAAATCACGATGTATTTCGGCAGTCGCGTGCGCCAGATTTGCGCGATGAGCGGGTGAATCTGGCACGGCGAATCGACCCCAATGAGCGCCACTGGTCCGGCGAACTTGGGCGCCGCTTTTTTGCCTTCTTCGAGCGCCGCCGCGACTTCTTTGCGCGCCTCGCGCAGCGCGAGGCCGCTTTCGCTCTCCGATTCGCACAAATCTTTCGGGTTTTGATGCTCCAGCAGCGCCAGCGCGCCCAGACCGGCTTCGAAACTGGCACTTCGGCGCGGCGCGTTGACTAAAGCCGTCGCTTCCTTGAGCCATTTGGCGCCGTATTTTTTCTTGGTGAGCGCGATTTGCTCCCAGGGCGCTTTTTCGCCCAAATCGGAGAGCGTGCCGATGACGCCCAATCCAATCCAAATCCTCGACATCGGCGACGGCTTTGCCGATTTCCCACATCATCCAACTGGTGTTGGGAATCGGATTCCAGGCATAGCCGGAAATAAGAACATCGCCCTCCGGCACGCCTTCGGGCCGGTGATGGTCGATGAAACACGCCGGCACACCATCCAAAACTTTGCGGGTTTGCGATCCCAAATCCAGCACCCAGAGCGCATCGGGCCGCGCGTTTTCGAGGCGCAATTTGTTGGTGGGCGTCCAGGCATTGCGCTCGCGGTCGGGCGTGAGGCGCGTCGGCGCATAACCGGCGCGCTCCAAAACGCGCTGCCACAGCGCGCCCGCCGCCAGACCGTCGGCATCGACATCGTGCAAAGCAACGCTTCGCGCCTGGCGTGGCACCCGTTCCAGAAAAGCGACGAACTGCGCGCGCGCCACCTCAAATTCGGTTTCGAGATTCATGGCGGGCGCAACTGCGTTTTTCGGGCCTACGCCGAAAATGGGCTGAATGAGCGTCCGATTCCAGCAACATACAGCAACACGCAGTCGCGCCAACGCCAAACTCACGCGCCCTCGGAAGCCGAAGCGAGGGAAATCGTCGTGGAGTGTCACGGCGCGGCCTATCAAACGAGTTGGAAAAGTGACGAAAAGGCCGCTTTCCGATTTGGAAAGCGGCCTTTTTTGCGGAAGTGGGGTGTTTGAGAAAGCGGCTCACTTTCGGCTCCTGGCTTTGCGTGCATAGCGTCAACAGGAGTCTGCGGCGGTCTATCCGGATGCTGGAGGGGCTATAGCCTTGACCGCCAAAGTTGCCATAGCCCCTAAAACGGCAGCAGTGCGTGTGCCTGCTTTCCCTGCCAGCCGTCGATGAGAATCCAGAACACAATCATCACGATATCGCCGAGCGCGAGGCCCAGAAAAAGCGGAACGACCCTGCGGTAGGAATCGCTGCCGCCGAAGCGGGTGATGGTGACCTTGGCGAGCCAGCCGAGGAAAATCGAGAGCCACATCGCGTGCATCGCGAAGGGCACCATCATGATCAATCCGAGCGGGTGAAGCGGAAACCAGGCGAAACGCGAACGCGCCACCATCATCCCGTAGGTCGCCAAACCGCCCGCGCCCACCCAGGCCCAGTTGGCGGCGTAGTTGGTTTCGAGTCCCTTGGCGAAACCGACCGCGTGCAAGGCAGGCTGCGAACCGGCGGCGGTAGCCCACCAGTTGGCCAGTTGCAGTCCGCCCACGGTGTAACCCAGAGTAATCACCGCAAACAGCCCCACGCCAAACGAAACTAAAATACAGGCGAAAATGAGCAGAAGCAGCGGTCGCGGCGAGATTTTCTGATCGTAGGCGAGTTTGAAGCCCTGCAAAAAGCTGGGCAGGGTAAAGCCGCGCATATCGAGCATCAAACTCGATGAAATCATCGCGGCAGGCGCGCTGCTGGCGGCGTCGATGAGTTTGCCTGGCCCCGCGCCGATTAAAAACGCGAGCGGCCCAAGCGGCATCCAGCCGGTCTGCACGAACAAAAGCCCCGCTTCGGCCACCAATCGGGTCAAAGCCAGGGAAATCGCCAGATAAAACGCCCACAGCAAAAGCGCGACTTCCAGTCGCACGCCCGATGCCATCGTCCAGGCCAGAATGAAGGTCAGGGCCGCGAAAAAGCCCCAGAACGCGACCGGATAGCTCAAAGCCTCGCCGCGTTCGCCTTCGGCGGCTTTTTCTTTTCCCAGGGCGCGGCGCGCGATGTGTTTCCAATGCTCGCGGCCCGTCCAGAGCAGAAGCGCGGTGTAAACCAGAATCGCCCCGATCTGTTGGTAGCCGATAAAGCCTTTGGCCCAGCCGCGCGTCCAGAACGGCTCATCCAGCGCGGCGGACGGAAAACCGGCCAGATAAGCGAGAACATATTGGAATTTGGACAAGAGGTGGAAAAACCACAGCGAAAACGAGACTTCGGATGTCAGCAAAAACGAAATCCCGACGATGGCCGGAAAAATCTGCGCCTGGGAGCGGCCAAGCTGGTTCCAGGGCGCCTCGGTGAGGAACTGGCCCGTGGAAAGCGAAAGCGGCACCCTGGGGACTTCGGGAAAATACAGACTGAGGCCGTTGAGCATCTCGATGAAAACCGCGATGCCGAAACCGATCCACACCAGGGGATTTTGGAAAAAGGTGTTGCGCCCGCCCTTTTCGTCGGTGAGTTCGAGGGGCAGACGCAGAAGGGGAAACGACAGCGCCTCGCGCTCGGCCCACTGCGCGCGCAGCATCACGCCCAGACAGGCGTGCATGATGTGAACCGCGAAAATCAGCGCGCTCCACGCGATGAGCGGCGTCATCCACTGCGCCCAGGGCACGGCGCCGCCGCCTTCATACCAGCCCTGGGCGACCGTGGAATTGAAGGTGCCGCCCGCGCCCACCGAGGGCGCCATCCAGGGTTGGAGGTAGGGCGTGAGAAAATCGAGCCACTTGTTTTCGCGCGTGGCGTAGTAGAACGAGGAGAGGATATTGGGCACGAAAAAGTTTTCCGCGCCGCGCCCTGGCACCAGGGTCGAAAACAGGCAGGTGATGTAAACCGTGAGCGTTTCGCCGCGCGAAAACGCCAGACGCTTCGAAAGCAGGCGCAAAATCGGATTAACCACCAGAAGCAGCGCCAAAAGCACCGCGATGGCCCCCGCCGGCATGTGCATGGCGCCCAGAAAGGTGTTGGACATTTTGAAGTCCACAATCGGAATGCAATAGCCGAAAAGCGCCGCCAGAAAGAGCGAAACCACCACGCTGCGAAGCGAAATCCCGCCGCGTTCGGGCGCTGGAGGCGCCGCGACGACGGGCGACAGGGGAGTCGAAGTCATAGAATTTTTCCTTGGGTTTCCACAGTTTTGCAAAATCGGCGTGCACATCGCTTTTTTGAGAAGCCGATGGCTCGATTTCGCGCTTTTGTGCCCTCATCTGGCCTTAAGTAAACCGGTTTTCGATATGAAATGGCAAATCTCGCGTTTTCGCAGTCGCCCCAGCGCGATTTCGAGTCACCTTGACGAGGCGTGGCGTGCCCGTCAGCAGAGCGGCTCAGCAGAATTACCAGGCCGTTGCGCGATATATTCTTCAAATCGATATAGACAACGCGGTTTGCACCTGCTTCCTGGAAAATCTGGCCGGTGAACCGCCTCTGTCAGGCGAGTTGCGCCTTTACATGGGCCGGAAATCGAAAGCGTTCTTCGATGAGTGGAATTACCCATAAAAATCTAACATCGGGATGACAAGGTGCTGAACCCGACAGCCGCTCGCGTGACATCCCTTAAGCTGGAGGGATGTCGCGCCCTTGCGGTCGCCGGTTCGCTTTGATTCCGGCGTTGAAGTTCTGCGCCAGAACGCCCAAACGCGCCACGATTTCGGGGTGCTGCGCGGCGATGTTCTGGGTTTCGCCGATGTCGGCGCGCAGATCATACAACTCGCCGCTTTCCAGATGCAGTTTCCACGTCCCGCTTCGCACCGCGCCCAGTTTTCCGGCGCTGTCGTGATAGAACAGCGCCTCGTGCGGCGTGGGGGCCGAGGCGGGCTTCGTCATCAAATTCCAGATGCTGCGGCCATCGATGACGCGATCCTGGGGCACGGTCGCTCCCGAAAGCTGGGCGAAAGTCGGCAATAAATCCATCGTGGTGGCGAGCTGCGAGCAAACCGCTCCGGCGGGCAAACGGCCTGGCCAGCGCATCAGGCACGGCACGCGCATCCCGCCTTCCCAGACCGACAATTTGCCGCCGCGCAGTGGCCCCGCACTCCCGCCGTCTTTGCCGCGCTGAAGCCAGGGGCCGTTGTCGGAAGTAAAGATGACGAGCGTGTTTTCGTCCAGACCTTCGCGCCGCAGGGCATCGAGAATCTGGCCGGTGCTCCAGTCGAGTTCTTCGATGGCATCGCCATAAAGCCCGCCCTGCGACTTGCCGCGAAACGCGGGCGACGCGAAGAGCGGCACATGGGGAAAAGTGTGCGCCAGATAGAGGAAAAACGGGCGTTTTTTGTTGTCGCGGATGAAACGGATCGATTCTTCGGTGTAGCGCCGCGTCAGGGTTTCCTGCTGCACGGGCTGCTCGATGATGGCCTCGTCGCGCATCAGGGGGAGGATCGGCCTGGCGGGTTGTTTGGCGCTGGGCCCCATGTCGTTGGAATAGGGGATGCCGAAGTAGGAATCGAAGCCCTGGCGCGTCGGCAAAAACTGCGGTTTATCGCCCAGATGCCATTTGCCGATGCACGCCGTCGCGTAGCCGCGCGTTTTGAGCAGGTCGGCGATGGTGATTTCGTCGGGGTGAAGGCCGCGCGCGTCATTCGGAAAGAAAACGCCGCGTTCCATGGTGTTGCGGCGCGGGTAGCAGCCGGTGAGAAGGGCGGCGCGCGAAGGCGTGCAGATGCCCTGCGCGACGTAAAAATCGGAAAATTTCACGCCCTCGCGCGCCATGCGCTCCCAGTTGGGCGTTCGCAGCGTTTTCGAGCCGTAAACGCTCATATCGCCGTAACCCTGATCGTCGGTGAAAATGACGATGATGTTGGGCGCCTGGCGCGGCGCGACGTTTTGAGCGGCGCCGGAAGCTGGCAGCAGCGAGGCTATCGCGCCTGCGCCGATAAGTTGACAAAAATTTCTGCGGTTCATGAGAGTTCTCCTGCTTTCGTAGGGACATGGCCTGCCACGCAATGTGTGACTTGTTTTGCAGGGGCTGAACAGCCAGACAGCGTCTGCCAGGAGGCTGAAGCCTCGGCAACCAAACCAAGCCTGCCTTCGCAGGCTATACCTCCTGACTTTATTTGAATCGATAGGCCACGCAGGTGGCCTTGGTTTGGTTGCCGAGGCTTCAGCCTCCTGGAACATCACATCTTGGGCCACAAGCCATGAGCATAGACTCTCACATAACCCCAAACAAGTCACACATTTTTACAGCGCGCCCAGGTTCCTGCCTCGGCTCCCTTCGACACCAAGGGCCTTCGCGACCTCGGCGGGCAACTCTTCTTCAATGCCCCGCGCCGGACTGCCTGGTTTGAGGCGAAAATCGCCCTTTTCGGCGTCCACGAAATACGGATCGGCGCCCGTCGTTGACAGCGAGCCGGTTTCGTAACCCGTCGCCTGAGAAAACTCCTGCGCGCTTTGATAAGCAGTGAAATCCTTGCCGTTGGCGGCCCAGCGAATGATGGCGGGCGGCTGCGTCGGCGTCACGCGATGGTAGGCGTTGTGAGCGCTGGCCGCGACCATCAAAGCGGAGCGGGAGCTTTCGGGAGTTTGGCCCCACATCCTGAAGTCGAACATCGCTTCTTCGGCTTTGGCCTTGCTGTTCCACACGATGTTGTTTTTGAACACGTTGCCCCGCGCGGTGAAAAACTCGCCGGTGGGGGTGTTGGCCACTTCTCCGCTTTTCTCGGAGTTCTTGCGGTTGCCCTGCTGCATCACGAAGTTGCGATTGTTGTTGACCAGGGTGTTGTTATAGACGTGGGCATCGTGCGAACCGGAAATCTGGATGCCCGCGCCGTTGTCGTGGACGAGGTTGAAGGCGATGACGGCGTGCTTGGAAATCTCGAAAAAGATGCCGATGGCGCCGTTGTAGCGCGAGATGTTGCGCGTCACCACCGCGTGGTTGACATCGACATCGAGCCAGATGCCCGTCGCGAAATTGTGTTCGGCGATGTTGTCGCGGGCCACGAAGCCGTCCAGCAACACCACTTTCACGCCGGCGGCGCTCCAGGTGCGCTTGAAGCCCTCGACGTTGTTGTAGGAGATCAGATTACCCTCCACCAGCAGGCGGTGCGCTCCGTTGGCCGATATTCCGGTGCTGCCGTTGCCGGTGAAGGTGTTGCCGCGCACGATGCAATCGGTGCTGGCGCCGCGCAAATTGAGGCCGTTGTTGGCGTTCCACAGGAAAGTGCAATCCTCGATAACGACCTGGGGAGCCGACACGTTGACCCCCAGTTGATAGTGCGCGAGGCCCAGACCGCGCACCATGCTGCCCGCCGCAGTGCGCGCCAAGTCACCGTCGCCGCCGATGAACAGTCCCTGATCTTTGGAGGCCGCTTCGACCATTTTGCCGGTGGGATCGTCGCCCAGATAGAGTTTTTGAGTTCGGTAATCGACGTAAAACCGCCCTGGCCCGACTTGGGCGCGCGAGCCGACCTGGAACAGCGCTTTGCCATCCACGAACGCCATATCACCATAGGGCGCCATGGGATATTGCGGGTCGGTGACCTTATCCAGGACGGTGGCCACATAGCCGCGCGACGGGAACTCGATCTGCCAATTGTCGTGACGCCAGGCGTCGCCGTCACGCACCCAACCCTCAACTTCGACGCTGCCCTTGAGCCACGGCTTTTCGCCCGCGAAGGATTGCAGAGTCAGGCGGCGCGGCAGGTTGATTCCGCCGACGCGATAAGTGCCGCCGCGCAGCACGATGGTGCCGCCAACCGGAGCGATTTTGAGCGCGTTTTGCAGCGTGGTGGGCGCGTTGGGAGACGTGCCGGAGCTGCTCGCTTTGCCCTGCGGCGACACGAAAAGCGCGCCGGCGGGAACCGGATAGGCGGTGTCTTTGAGCGGCATGGTGAGTGGTGCCGTGATGGGGAAGGTGCCTTTGGCTCCGGCCTGCGCTTCGTTGATGACGGCGACGGCATCGTTTCCTGGGCCCTGAGCGCGCGGGTTTGGCGCGTTGGGGCCCGCTCCCGTCGCGTTGGGGTTCGGCTGGCAGGCGCCATTGAGCGCGGACACGCAGAGCGCCGCCAGAAGGCCGATTGCGGCTTGCCAGCGCTGCGTGCGCGAGGGACGAGAAGGGGTAACGGTGAGAATGGGGGTGGGTCGTTTCAATTTTTCCTTTGGTGTTGGAGGACTGGGAAATTTAACTGATGCGGCGTGGGAGGTTAAAACACGCCGCATCAGTTAAATTTCCCAACGCAGTTGTTTGGCTTTGACGGCGTTTTGAAGCGAAAGGCGCAGCAGCCCCGACGCCAGATCGCCGCTTCCGGCTTTGGCTTCGTAATACGGATCGTTGTCCGCGCGCGCCAGAAGTCCGCCGCGCTCGGTGTCGCGCCAGTAACGAGCGGTCGCTTCGTCGGCGTAAAAGCGCGCGTCGCGCAAATACGCGGGTTCGGCGCTTAAATCGTGCAGATCGAGGCCCAGATGCAGCGCGTCGGCGAGCGCGGCCACCGAAGTTTCGGCGTGAAGCGGGGTTTTGCGTGCGATGCGATGAATACGACGCGCGATCTGCAAGCATTCGGCGTTCCGTTCGGCGCGCGCCAGATGCGCCGCGATGCGGCCCTGCTGAACCGGAAGCGTGGAAGCGTCGCCGTAGCCCACCAGCCACGAGGTGGCGAAATCCGCTTCTTTAAGACCATTCTTATCGGCTGCCAGCCTTGTGACGTGCGAGCCGTCAGTGGGAAAACGAGCCAGATACGCATCGTGCCGCGCGCTGTAGGCGGCGCGGTCGTAGGCAAGGAAAAGCGCCACAGCGCGGTCGCGCCACGCGGTTTCGCGCGGGCAAAGCTGGAAGGCACGGTAGAGCCAGTAGGCGAGTTGCGCCTGGCCGCTGCTCACCATTTGCGCCTGCGGGCGCGGGTCAGTGAGACAACTCGGCGTGAGGCCGGTGCGCGGGTTGCGGGCGTTCCAGTAGATGTCGCCCGTCGCGCGCGCCCAGCGCAGCCACTCTTCGTCGCCGCTTTTGGCGTAGAGAAACGCGAAGGCATGAGTGAAGAGCGCCGAGTGCTTGATCCAGGGCTGGCTTTCGCCCTGTGTGCCGCTCTTTTGATATTCGACTCGATCCCAATGCGCGTGGCGATTGAACAGCGCATCAGGTTTGGGTTCGTAGAAATGAAGGCGCAGGCCCGCGATGGCGCGCGCCGTGCGCGCAGCGTCGGCCTGCCAGAGCAGTTCCCAGGGCGGCGTGGTGCCCAGCAGTTCGTGGGGCCACTGGTTGCGACTGCTGTAGTAGGGATGAACCGAGACCTTATCGGCGAAAAGGTCGTAAAACAGGTGTTCACCCCAGGCCAGCAGTCCGGTTTGCGAGTTTTGGGCACGCCCTAAAAACTCGCGGCAGTAGCCCAGCGCCGCGTCGCGGTAGCGCGGTTGTCCGCTCACCTGGCTCAAGGTGGAAAGGAAGCGCACTGTCGCGGCGTCGTGGAGCAGGTTGCTGCCGCCGACGGCGCGGTCGCCCTCGCGCACACCTGGCAGAGGCGGCACCGAGGTAATCACTTCGCGGTTCGATTTCACTTTCGCATCGGGCGCGAAACCGCGCGGCACGCTCATGTCGCGCGTGTCGATGACGGCGGCGAGCAAAAGCGTGTTTTGCGCGCCCAGCTTATCGCGCCCGCGCTCCAAAAGCGTGTCGGCGAAGCGCACCATGCGGCGCCATTCGCTGCTGCTCAGAGCGTCGAGTGTTTTGGAGGGTGTTGCGGCGCGCGGTTTGTCGTCGGCGCGCGCTAAAGCGCCGGTGGTGGCGGCGAGGCCGCACGCGGTCAGGCCCTGCAAAAAATGGCGTCGGTTCATAAATGTTTTTATCAGCGACTAAAGTCGCCGCAAAGGAGGGCGAAGTCCGCCTTCGCGGACTGATTCAACCTGCGAAGGCAGGTTTCGCCCCTCTTTGCGGCGACTTTAGTCGCTGCCAATCTCGTAAAGCTGCGCGAAAACCTCGCTGATACGCTCACAAAGCGGCTGATGTGGGCGTCCCCAGGCGTCTTTGAGTCCCATGTGCTGGCGGCACGGCTCCAATTCGAGCGAACCGTCGATGTAGCCGCACCAGTGCCAGCCCACCACGTGCGGCGCACTCAAAGCCGCGCGCGCATAGCGCTCGAAAGCGTCCGCGCGCTGCGCGTGGGACTCCAAGACCGGCCCACAGGGGCGCGGCAGAGTTGGAGTTGCCACCGCATAGCAGCTATCGGCCAGCAACACCGGCAGCCCGCTTTGCGCGTGCCACCGCTCGACTTGCGCTGCCTGATCTTTCCAAGCCCCGTAAAACTGCACCGACAACACGTCGAAATGCTCGCTCGCGGCGCGCAAAACGGGGTCGGGAATGCCGCGATTGCCTTCCAGAACCTCGCCCAGAATCAAATGACGGTCGTCGAATTCCCAAATCGCCGCGCACGCCACGCCGTAAAAACGGCGCGCCAACACTTCCAGAAACGCTTCGTCATCGCCGCGCGCCGCCGCGCCGTCGGCGGGGAGGTGGTGGACGAACTCGACATCGCTTTCTAACGCTTCGTAGGTCGCAAAGGAAGTCCCATAAACCGCGTTGAAGCGCCCGATCTCGCCATGTCGCTCGCGCATCAACTCGACGTAGGCGCGTTTGCCCGCGCTGCTGCCATCGCGGCTTTTGAGCGCATCGATCCAATTGAGGCCGCGCCGCTTGCTCGCCACGCCCAGACGCGGCCATTCGAGACAGTCGTTGAGGAAATAGCCGATGAGAAACGGATCGTCGCGGCGTGGCTCACAAACCTGGTGCGCCGTTTCGCGCGCCTTCTCCGCAAATTTTGCCTCGAAGGGATCGGGAAATTCGCCCGCCTCCATCCAGGTCGAAAGGCCCGCCAACTTCACTTGCGCCACATGAGGAAAGGGCGGGTTTCGATAGCCGGAGCCGTAGCCCAGCGCCGTCATGTTCCAGGCGCGCGCATCGTCCACCGCCATGCGCGTGTAAAACCCCGCATCGGCCAGAAGCGGCGCCCAATGCTCGCGGTTACAGGGCATTTGCAGAAATTCCAGTTCGAGATGGTTGAATCCCACCGACAAAAACCCGTGGCCATCGGGCGTGACGAGCCACCAGCGCCCTTCAATTTGCTCGACGCGAAAAAATCCGCTCGCGCGGGCGCGAATGTCGAGGCAGCCGCCGTAACGATCTCTTGGCATGATTCAGTAGACCTCTTGCAAAAGTGGTCTGCAGCGACTGAAGTCACCGCAACAACGACGCGAAACCTGCCTTCGCAGGTTGGGGCATCCAGTCCGCGCAGGCGGACTTCGCGTCGTTGTTGCGGTGACTTCAGTCGCTGCCAATTTCGGTCAGTTCCAACGGCCAGGGCCGAGTCTGGCGCGAAGCGAGAATCATTTTCCCCGCGCGCCGTGCGCGCCGATGCGGGCGCCTTCGGAGGGAAGCGCGATGCCCGCCGCAACGGCGAGGGCTGTGACATCGGCGGGCAGGGCCGCGCCCGCCCTCAGAAGCGGGCTGTCGGACGCGAGATGGTAGCCATCGGGAGCCGCCAGGGGCGAAGCGTCCAGCAGGGTGGCGTTGGCTTCGTAGGCGGCGTTGGCGGCGCGAAAAGAGGCCAGGGAATCGAAATCGACGGGTTTCCCGCTCCCGTGCCAGCGCACCAAAAGGCGCGGCGTGTTCGGCGCGGTGCGGGCGTAGACGTTGTGGTCGAGCGCGGCGATCATGTCGCCGGAACTTTTGCCCTTGGACGCAGGGCCGGCTTCGAAAAGCACGGTCTGCTCGTTGCGCGCGCCTGCGAAGAGATTGTTGCGAAACTCGTTGCCCGTTGAGATCCAGGTCGTGCCCGCCGCCATGTCTTCGGTCTTCTGCTTGGTCGAGTAGAAGCCTTCGTCTTTGATTTCGAGAATGCGTGGCGAGTCCTTGACCACAATGGCTTTGGCGTTGTCGAGAAAGGTGTTGTTCCAGGCGCGAACCGAGGAAGAATCGGCGATCATCAGGCCGACGCCGTTGTCGTGCAACACGTTGAAGGCGACGATCCCGCTATGGCACAATTCGTAAAAGATGCCCAAACCCTTGTTGTGGCGCAGCGTGTTGCCCACCACGTTGGTGCGAAGCACCGAAATGTCGAACCACATCGCGGTGGCCTGATTGCTTTCGTAGAGGTTGTTGCGAAGCGTCATGTCTCTGGCGACGACCATTTTGGTGCCCGCCGCCGACCATGTGCCGCGAAAACCTTCGATGTTGTTGAACAAAACGCGATTGTTCTCGAAGAGGAGCCGGTCGGTGTAAACCGCCGACATTCCGCTCAAGCCGTTGCAGGCGAAAGTATTGCCGCGCACCACGTTATCGACGTTGTGCAAAACCAGGCCGCGCACCGCGTTCCAGGCGAAGGTGTTGTTTTCCAGCAGCAAGCGCTGAGTGTAGGCTTCCATGCCGCGCTCGGCGAAGTGCGCGAAGCCCAGACCGCGAACCGTCGTGCCCCAACTCTCCTGGCCCTTGATTTCCAAGCCGGTTTCGTCGGTCGTGGCCTCGACGACCTGGCCGCTCGGATCCTCGCCCAGAACCAGCTTTTTGGCGCTCGTGTCCACGAAAAACGTGCCCGCTTTCACCCCATCCAGCGCCGCGACCTGTTTGAGCGAGCGGCCCGCGACAAACACCATGTCGGTGTCGCCGGCGATGGGGTTGTTTTTGTCCAGATCCAATTGGTTCGCGTGCGTCAGCTTGCGGTTCCACGCCACCGACCAGCGCCCGCCGTCGGGGACGAAACCCGACACCACAACGCTGCCCTTGATCCAGGGCGTTTCGCCTGGCGCGGCCTGAAGCGTCATGCGGCGCGGAATTTTAAGCCTCGCCAGGCCGCGATAAGTGCCGCCGAGCAGCACGACGGTGCCGCCTGCCGGCACCGTCGCGACGGCCTGAGAAAGCGTGGTGGGCGCGTTGCGGTCGCGTCCCGACGCCCGATTGTTGCCCTGGGGCGACGCGAACAGGGCGCCTGGCGGGATCGGATAATTGGTGCGCGCCACACCGATGGCGGCCAAATCGGGCGCCTGTCGCGTTTCTCTGGGCTTCTGGCCGAAGGTTTCGCGGTCGGGAATCGGCGCGTTGGGCGCGTCGGGATCCGCCTGAACCTGGCCCTGGGCCAGAGTGGGAATCGCGGTGGTCAATAGAGTCGCCGCGAGCGGTGCGAAAAGGAGTGCGGCGCGCAGTGGCAGGCCGCGAGGGGAGAATTTTTGCATCATTTTTCCTGGAGTAGACCTCTTGCAAAAGTAGCGAAAGCGGTTTGTAGTAGCGCCGCGAGGCGCGTGTGGAAAGCGTAAGAGTTCGTCCAAACGCGCCTCGCGGCGCTACTACGAACCTACGAACATCCAAATCTCTGGACTTTTGCAAGAGGTCTGTGTGTTTCTCAAACCTACGGCTGACGCGCGGCTGTCACCGCCGCGAGCGGCGTAACGGCGGGCGCCTGACGGCTGGTTTGCGCCAGCAGCCGTTGCAATTCGACCTGCATTCGTTTCAAATCGGCGGCTTTGGTGGCGTCGTGGGCGCGGTTTTTGGTTTCGAGCGGGTCATTCTTGAGGTCGTAAAGTTCGTCGAATTTCGGTTCACCGGCGTAGCGGATGTATTTCCAATCGGAGGTGCGCGCGGCTTGCCAGGCGGGAAGCGGCTCCTTTTCGGTGGGTTGAAACTCGGCCAAAATGGAGGTTTTCCAGTCGCGCGGCGCCTGGCCGCGCAGCAGAGGCACCAGGGAACGGCCCTGAATGTGGGCCGGAATCGGAGCGCCGCCCAGTTCGAGAAACGTGGGCGCTAAATCAATGCTCTGCACCATCTGGTCGCTGAACGAACCGGCTTTGACGCCCCTGGGAAAGCGCACCAGAAGCGGCACGCGCAGCGCCTCGTCGTAGGCGAAGCGCTTTTCGGTGAGGCCGTGTTCGCCCCAGAAGTAGCCGTGATCGCTGGAAAAGACGAAAACCGTGTTGTCCAGTTGGCCGCTCGCTTCCAGAGCGCCAAACAAGCGTCCGACGCCCTCATCGAGCGCCGTCATCATCCGCAGTTGTTTGAGGATGAATTCGTCCTTCATCGGCCCGTCGGTGTAGCGCCCCAGAGCCGGTTTATTTTGCAGATCGACGGTCGCGCGCGCGCTGGCGGCGCGGGTGATTCTCTGGCCCTCGAACAGCGTGCGGTGCCGCTCCGCCGTCACGAACGGCCCGTGCGGCGCCTTGTGCCCGACATAAAGCGCGAACGGTTTGGCGTGAGGCCGCTTCACGAACTCGACGGCGTGGTCGGAAATGATGTCGGTCGCGTAGCCCTTGGTTTCAACCTGCTGGCCGTTGATGTTGAGCGGCGGGTTGAAATACTCGCCCTGTCCCTTGAAGGAAACCCAGTGGTCGAAGCCAGGACGCGGCTTATCGTCCTGCCCCATGTGCCACTTGCCGACGTAGCCGGTTTCATATCCGACCTGGTTCAAAAGTCGCGGCCAGGTGATGAGGCGATGCGAGAGTTCTTCGTAGCGCGTGTTTTTGACCACGCCGTGAGTGTGGGCGAACTGTCCGGTCAAAAAACTGGCGCGCGAGGGCGAACACACCGGCGTAGTGACAAAAGCATTGCGAAAGGTCATGCCCTCGCGTGCGATGCGGTCGATGTGCGGCGTTTTGGCGAAGGGATGCCCTTCGCTCGAAAGCGCGCCTTTGCGGAGATCGTCGCACAAAATAAAGACAAAATTAGGCCGTGCCGCCGCTTGAGCCGCCGCGCGCGCTTGCGCGAAAGCGGATTGTGTTCCGCCCAGCGCGGACGCGCCCAGAAGCGCGCCGGTGGCGGCCAGGCCGCGCAAAAAGGCGCGGCGATTGAAATGCAAAGGCGTTGAAGCGGCGGCTGACACTTTGGAGGAGTCTTGCGGTTTTGTGAGGGTCATGGGTGAAATCTCGTCGTGGTAATCGATTACCTTATTATACCCGCAGGAAGCGCAGTTCAAACAGAGCGCCTTTGATATGCGGTTTTTAGTTAACGCGAAGTGCAAGTTGTAAAACGCCCAAGAACATGGTGAACCAATTGGTGCCAACCGGAGGACACCATGAACTTGGACGAGATGATTATAGCGGTGTATTGCACCGTAGACGATGCCGTGAAACAGCTTTTGCCCCAACTGCCCCAAGGCCGCTTGCGCCAGAGCGGGCCACCCCCGCTCCTGAGCGAGAGCGAAGTGCTCACCATTGAGGTGATGGGCTTGTTTCTGGGTCATGCACAGGACACAGCCACCTTCGACCTGTTCAGGCGCCAGCACCATACCCTGTTTCCGGTTCTGCCGCAGGTGCATCGCACCACCTACACCCGCCAGAGCGCCAATTTGTGGCGCCTCAAGGAACAGGTGTGGCAACATCTGGTGAATCAATTGCCTCATCATGCCCATCTGCACTTTCTCGACAGCGTGCCTTTGCCGGTGTGCCGCTTTGCCCGCGCCTCCTTCTGCCGCCGCTTTAAGTGCCAAGAGGCTACAGGTCTTCAAGCCAGCTACGGCTTTGATCATGTCGCTCGCCAGACCTTCTACGGCTTCCGCTTGCACTTGCAGGTCTCCTTTCCAGGCGTTGTGCGGCGCTTGGTGATAACACCCGCTCATGTCGCCGATGTGGCCGCAACACCTGACCTGATGCAAGATGTGGAAGGCGTGGTCATTGGTGACCGCAACTACCACTCACCAGCCTTGCAAGAAGAACTTAAAACAGTGGCACCTCATGCTCGCTTACTCACCCCGCCCAAGAAGAAGACGTCCGCAGAGGACAAAAGGCGCAGCGCCCTCTTGAGCCGCTTGCGCTACCGCATCGAGACGGTCATTAGCCAGTGGTGCGGGCGCTTGCAACTCAAGGCGTGTCACGCCCGCGACACCTGGCACCTGAGCAGCCGACTACTGCGCGCCGTCCTGTGCCACACACTTTGTATCTTCCTGGCGTATCAACACGGCTTCAAGCCTCTCCAGTTCGCCAAACTCCTCGACTAACTTGCACATCGCGTTAGCTATTATTGTTATTCTCGCCGCGATCCTCTTCCCCGTCTTTGGACGGGCCCGAGGCACCCTTCCAATCGGGTTTCTCCCGCTCAAACCAACTTTTCAAACAGCTTCTAAGGTGTTGAAGGAGGGATGAGAGTGCAGGCCCAGATTCACGGCGTTTTACGAAACTCATTTTACTTCGGGTTTTCCAGCTGGTAACTCGCACTGTAGTCCATAACGCCACCACGGCCCTGTCCACGCTGCCTTTTTGGGTTGCGAATATCGCAAATCGCCTCGCCTCAATCTTCCCTGAACTTGGATAAAATCTCATTTACCCAAGATGATTTTCGCGGACATTTCGACAAAATAAACTTTTATCCGGCGGCTTTTGCTGCCCACAAAGGAGCCGAATATGTCCCGAACCACCCTCAAACAAGCCCTCTTTCCCCCTTTCTATGTGACGCTTTAGAAAAGGAGCGACGCCGTAGCGAGTCCGGTGGAATGATTGGTTCCCCGCCTGTGCCACAGAAAATTCGGGTTGAAATTTGACAGCAGAAAAGCAATGCAGTAATATTACTGCACCGGTGCAATTATTTATATTCGTTCATCCTTGATGCGCGGCGACACGGTGAATCGGCCCGAAAAGGCAAACGAAACGTAATCACGGCACTTCAACCCGATCAGCTTGCTTAAAGAGGAATTCCCATGATGCATACACATTCTGCGCTTCGCCCCAGAGGCTTCACGCTCATTGAGCTCTTAGTTGTTATAGCTATAATTGCTATATTGGCAGCGATTTTGTTTCCCGTTTTTGGCCGCGCACGTGAAAACGCGCGCAGAAGTTCTTGTCTTTCCAACACGAAGCAGGTCGGTTTGGCCGCCCTGCAATATATTCAGGACTATGACGAGATTCTGCCGCTCAACGTTGGCGATGTCGATAATTTTGCAAATCCAGGCGTTCAACCGAACTGGCTATCAGGCATTTATCCCTACATGAAGAGCTACCAGATCTTGATCTGCCCCAGCGCCCAGCCAGGCGTGGCCGCGCCGGCTACATCCCACTATTTTGTCGGGCTTATCACCCCCACCGCAACCAGTGACACCAGTATTCAGGGCAACGCGGTGATCATGCAGCGCAGCCAGGCGGCGATTCCGGCGATTTCCGAAATCATTTTTGCGGGTGAGGAAAATGTCCGAGTCCGGCGCTCTTTGCTGCGCCCGCGTAGGGGGGGTGGGGTGACATTCAACTCGTGGCACGGTATCGTCGCAGGAGCCGAGCGTTACAACGTCAATCATTTCGAAGGTGGCAATCTGCTGTATTGCGACGGACACGCCAAATGGAGCCGAACCGACCGTATCCGCAGCGGTCATTTCGGTTTGCTGCCGGATCAGCCCTACTCAAAGACTAATGGCGTTAACCCAGACGGCGGCGGCAATTACACAGCAGCATTTTAGAACTTGGCCCAAATTAAAAACCACCAAGTTTTTCCTGCTGGCTCTTTGCCCGTTAGTCACCCGTCCCGAACAGATCAAAGCAATGCATATCCACACGGCACAACACAGAGTCTACACTCTTGCCCTTGTCTCTCTCGTTTCGACCTCCTGCTTTGCACAGCAGGAGCCTGTATCTGGGACAGTAATTCCTGCATCCGCGATGCCACTTACACCTGTTACTCAACTCACGCCCATCAATGTTAAAAACGTGAAGTTGATACCAACAGGCAACACCGGTTGGGCGAAATCGTCGGTCAACGCCGCCGTCTTTCGCACCAACAGCCTTATCACGCATGGCAACACCCAGACCATCGCTTGGTATGACGGTGAAACCAACGTGATGCTGGCCAGGCGCAAAATCGGCAGTTCCCAATGGGAAACGCGCAAAACCCAATACAAGGGCCGCGCCCAAGACGCGCACAACGTGATTTCGCTCGGCATTGACGGCAAGGGCGTTTTGCACATGGTGTGGGACTTACACGGTCACAAACTGCGCTACGCTCAAAGCACCGCGCCACGAAGCCTGGAAATGGGTGGCGAAATGTCGATGACCGGCGAAAACGAGGCTCGCGTCACGTATCCGCAGTTCTTCAACCTGCCCGACGGAGATTTGCTGTTTCTCTATCGCGACGGCTCGTCTGGCAACGGCAACGCCATGCTCAACCGCTATGATGTGCAGAGCCGGAAGTGGCAAAAGGTGCAGCATCCGCTCGTCGCGGGCGGCGGGCGGCGCAATGCGTATATCAACCCGCTCGCCATCGACAAAAAAGGCGGCATTCACCTTTCCTGGGTATGGCGTGACACCGGCGATGTCGCCACCAATCACGACGTTTCGTATGCCTATTCGCCCGATCAGGGTAAAACCTGGCAGAAATCGACGGGCGAGAAATATCAGCTCCCCATCACCATCGAAAACGCCGAAGTCGCCTGGAAAGTGCCCACCAACAGCGAACTCATCAATCAGACTTCGATGACCGTCGATGCCAACGACCGTCCGGTAGTTGCCACTTACTGGCGCGCGGCGGGGACCGAAGTGCCACAGTATCAAATCGTGTGGCACGACGGCCAGAAATGGCGCCACAATCAAGTGGGAAACCGCAAAACCCCGTTTCGTTTGAGTGGCGGCGGCACCAAACGCATCCCGATTTCACGGCCTCAAGTTGTCGCCGGTGCCAAAAACGAAATTTATGTGATTTTCCGCGACGAAGAGCGCGGCAACGGCATCTCGGTTTCCCAGTCCACCGACGCTGGTCGCGCCAACTGGAAGACTTTCGATTTAACGAGCCAAAATGTCGGCCTGTGGGAGCCGACCTATGATCCGATGATGTGGAAACGCCGCAGGCAACTGCATTTGTTTGTGCAGCGCGTCGGACAAGGCGACGCCGAAACTCTCGAAGATGTGCCGCCACAGCAAGTCAGCGTTTTAGAATGGACGCCGTGATCGAGAACCTCTTTTCATGAATCAAATCAACCTTAACAGCGCACGTCTGCGCGACCAAATTCTGGGCTGCTGGATGGGCAAAAACTGCGGCGGAACGCTCGGAACGCCGCTCGAAAAAGCGTGGGGCGAAGCCGAAGTTTTCGATGTGTGGTGGTATCCGGTCTTGGCCGATGGCGGCATTCCCAACGACGATCTCGAAATGCAGTTGGTGTGGCTGCGCGCGCTCGAAGAAGTCGGGCCGCAGCTCAAAGCCGCCGATCTGGCGCGCACCTGGCAAAACCACATCGCCTACAACATGGACGAGTTCGGCCTGAGTAAAACCGGCCTCTCGCTGGGACTTCGCCCGCCGATTTCGAGCTACTATAACAACTGGTTCCGCGACTGCATGGGCTGTCCGATTCGCTCGGAAATCTGGGCCTGCGTTGCGCCTGGCGCGCCGCGCGTCGCGGTGCGGCTTGCTTTTGAGGACGGCATCGTCGATCACGCCGGCGGCGAAAGCATTTATGGCGAGTTTTTCAACACCGCCGTCGAATCCGCCGCGTTTTGCGTGTCGGACGTGGACAAGCTGCTCGATATTGGCCTGTCTTACATTCCCGAAACCTGTTTGACGGCGCGCGCGATTCGCGTGGCGCGGGATTGCCATGCTCAGGGCTTGACATGGCAGGAGGCGCGGCAAAAAGTGTTGGAAACCGCGCCGCATTATAACGCGCAGTTTTCGCCGCCCAACATCGCGTTTCAGGTCGTGGGCTGGCTGTGGGGACTCGAATTCGGCGACGCGATTTGCAAAGCCGTCAACTGCGGCTACGACACCGACTGCACGGGCGCGACCCTGGGCAGCGTGCTGGGCATCATCGGCGGCGCCCAGTCTTTGCCCGAAAAATGGACGGAGCCGCTGGGCCACACCATCGCCACCAGCGCGCCGTCGGGCGGACTGACGCACGTCGAAGAAATCCCGCAAACCTTAGACGAACTGACCGAGCGCGTTTTGGTTCAGGCGCGCCGCGTTTTGTCGTTTCACGGACTTTTGAACGGCGACGACACCGTAAAAACGAGCGAAACCGAACTGTGGGCCGATGACAGCGTGCGCGCGCTGTGGCACAAAAACCCGACGAGCGTCGAGTTTTCCAACCTCAACGACGCGGTTCACGTCGCGCTCGACTACATCGACACGCCCGCGATGGCGCCCAATTCTCAAAAAACGGTGCAGGTCGCGCTTTCCAATCCGCAGCCCAAAGCGCTGCAAGTCGCGTGTTCTGCAGTGGCGCCCGCCGGCTGGAGCGCAAAATTGGCGCAAAACAGCGTCGAAATTCCGGCAGGCGGCGCAGTTAAAATCGATTTGCACCTTGAATCGCCAGCGCGAGGCCAGTTGGAAAACGCGCAAACGGTTTTCGTGGCGGCTGCGGCGCGCAACCGTCCGGTGCAAAGCGCCGCGCCTCTGGTGATGGTCGGCGCGCGCGCGGTGCGGTTGTGCGGGCCGTTTCCGCTCGATGGAAAAGAAGTCGCCGAGGCGATGGAAGCCGAACTCGAACTCGAACACCCCTCCGGCGACGCCATGTCGCCCCAGGCGCGAAAGGGCGAGTGGCGCGAGGTCGTCGCGCTCGATAATGCGCTTCCCGTCGAAGGCGAACTCGCCAAAGGCGGCGTGCTTTACGCGCAACTCTGGCTGCACTGCGACGAAGAAGTCAAAGACGGCTGGGTCGCCACCGGCACCACCTGCGCGGCCAAAATCTGGGTCAATGGCGAACCCATCGCCACTTCGCTCGCCGCGCGGCCACTGCGTCCCAATTACGACGGCCCTTATGACGGCACCGCCGCGCCCTATGGCAACGCGCATTTGCGGGCGGGTTGGAACGAAGTTCTCATCAAATATGTTCGTGCCGAGGATGCAGAACTGCCGTTTCAGGCGCACTTCATCGTGTGTCACGGCGCGCGCCACACCGGACTGACAACTGCGCGCTGGACGCGGTTTCCGTGGGATGAAGCGACCGGCGAATGAATTCGCAGCCAGAAAAAGCCGTCAACCTTCGTTGACGAATGCATTCAACGCGCGAATTCGTCGGCGTAGGCCGACGGCTACGGCTGGCTGCGAATTCATTCGCCCGCACTTTCGAAAATCATGCAAAAATCGCTGCGCTCCTGCGTCGGAATCTTGGTTGCGCTCATCGCATCTCAAAGCGCGCCAACTCTCGCTCAAACCGCGACTCCCGCGCCCAAACCGATGCCGACTCCCGTGCCGCCTCCACCGCCCGTTCCCGCCGATTTCCCCGCCTTCCGTGCGCCTGGTCACCAAAAGGAGTTGGACGCGCTGCGCGACTTGTTCTGGCTCCATTATCCGCCCGCCGCGCGCGCCCTGACACCCACTCTCTACGACGACTGGCTGGCGAGCGCCGCGCTATGGCCCGCCACGCTCAAAGATGCCGTTCCGCCGCCCCCGCCTGGCCCCAATCCGCTGGGTATCCCCGACACAACGGGCATGACCGGCAACGCCGCGACGCGCCTGCGCTGGAAACAGCAACTCAGCGGTCGCATCATGAGCGATGAGGGTTATGTCGGCACGCACCAGCACATTTCGATGGCCTATCCGCTCGGCTGGCCGCTTCCGCCAGGGCACTGGGGCGCGGGCGGCGCGCAGTGGCACTTTTCGTTTCAGGGCACCATCGGCCCGCCTTATCGCCATAACGCGCTTTCGACGCCCGATGGTTGGACTTTGGGTGGCATCGGCGAAAATAGGGTTGAAAAAGACGGCTGGCATCTCGATTTAAAGGCGCCGGAAGCGCTGGTGACCTCGCCGGTCAAGGAAATGAAGGCGTTCCAGATGCCGTTTCTGCTGGTTCTCTGGCATTCGACGGGCCTCAAAAACGCGCGTCCCTACATCGAATGGACGACGCCCGACCAGCCGAATTGGAGCGAAACGCGCCGCGTTTATTTCCCCACTGCGGAAACCGGCGAGGTGCGACTGCATCATCACGGCACGCGGGCGCGCCTCGAACCGCTCGAAGACGGCGCCATCGCTTACGAACCGGTGGCGATGTGGAAGCATCCGGCGTGGAACGGCGATATTCGTCAGCTTCGCATCGGTTTCGGCAACCGCGAGGCGGGCGCCAAAGTGACCTTGCAGGCGCTGGTTTCCTCGTATGACACGCGCCACAACGTCAATAATCAGGCGTTTATCATGGGCTGCGCGACCTATTTCGGCTGGACGGGCGACCTCCAGTTTCTGCGCGAAAACGCCGTCCGAATGCGCCGCGCGCTGCGCTTCATGCAAGCCGACTACGGCACGCTGAAAAACGGCTATGTCACCACCAAGTGGGTCGGTCACGAAGGCGGAAGCGGCCTCAAACGCGAGGGCGACGGCCCCGCGCAGGCGCTCGCCGGACGTGGGGTAGGGAGCAATTACTGGGATTTGCTGCCCTTTGGCGGCAAAGACGCTTATGCCACGATTTTATATTACGGCGCTGTGCGGCGCATGATCGAGGTCGAAAAGCAGATTCAGAATCATCCCGAATGGAAAATTCCAACCGAAGCGCGATTTGAGGTCTCCGAACTCGAAAAACACGCCGCCGAGGTCAAACGCATCAGCAACCAGGTGTTCTGGAACCGCGAAACCGGACGTTTTATCGCCAACATCGACGACAGGGGCCAAAGTTACGATTACGGTTTCACCTTCGTCAACCTGGAAGCGATCCACTACGGTCTGGCGGACGAAAATCACGCGCGGCAAATCATGGCGTGGCTCGACGGCAAGCGCCTCGTCGCCGGCGATACCTCGCAGGGCGCGGATATTTATCACTGGCGCTTCGGGCCGCGCTCCACGACCAAACGCAATCTCGACTATTACACCTTTTGGTGGAGCAAGCCGGAAAACACGCCCTGGGGTAATCAGGTGCAGGACGGCGGCGCGGTTTTGGCGTTTTCCTATCACGATCTGATGGCGCGCCTCCAAACTAATGGCCCCGACGATGCCTGGGCGCGCTTAAAAGAAGTCTCCAGGTGGTTCGGCGAAGTCACGGCGGCGGGCGGTTATCGCGCTTATTACGCCTCCAAACCTGGCGGAGCGACCTTGCAGGGCGGCGGCCCGCCTGGCGGTCTGGGCATGGACAACGAATTCAAAGAAAGCGTTTTAGTGCCGCAGGTGATGCTCGATGGCTTTCTGGGCTTTGTGCCGCGCGGCGACGGCTTTTCGCTCGCTCCCAGGTTGCCGCGCGAGTGGCCCGAACTATCCATCGACCGCATCGCCTGGCACGACCGCGTTTTGTGGGTGCGCGCGGGCCGCGATTGGATCGAAATCAGCGCGCAAAGGCTGCCAGGCGCCGCCAAATCGGACGAAATCTGCTGGATTTCCTTGCCAAACGGAAAATGGCGCGTTGCGACGCGGGGTGTGAAACCTCCAAAACGCGGCGATGGCGCGCTCGGTGTGCGCTGGAATCAGGTCAGCAGCTTGCGTTTGGAGCGTCAAAAATGAATTTCAATAGGGGCTGCTTCCGGCAATGAAAAAAACGCAATGGATCGGGGGCGCGTTGCTCTTGGTCGCGGCGCTGCTGGCACAGACGCAGTCGGGCTGCGCGCAAACCCTCGCGGTAGCGCCAACTGCGGCGCCAACTACGGCGGGGCCGCTTGCTGCACCCCAAATTATCGCGCGGGCGCGCGAGACCAGCGAGGCGCAACTGCGGGCGTTGGAGGGCCGCGACGGTCGTTTCACCGATTGGATCGGCGGGGTGATGTGGACGGGAATCGCCGAGTTTGGGGAGTTTTCGCAGCGCCCACTCGAAGCCGAGGCGGTGCGCCAGATGGGTGAAAAAGTGGCGTGGAAGCCGCCCGTCAGTGCCAAATTTCCCTTTCACGCCGACGATGACGTGATCGGCCAGGCTTTTCTGGCCCATTACGCGCGCCGCCGCGATGAGGCAGCTCTGGCGCCGATTCGGGCCGATATGGATTTGCTGGTCGAGCGCCTCAATGCAACCGAATTGGAGCCGCGCCCCGTGGTGTGGTGGTGGTGCGACGCGCTTTTCATGGCGCCGCCGGTGCTGGCGCGCCTCTCGCATCTGACCGGCGAGCGCAAATATCTCGACGCGATGGACAAAGAGTGGTGGAAAACCGCCGCGCTGCTTTACGACCCCGCAGAACATCTCTTTTTTCGCGACCGCGGCTTTTTAAAAAAGGTCGAGCGCAACGGCCAAAAGATGTTCTGGTCGCGCGGCAACGGCTGGGTTCTGGCGGGTCTGGCGCGGGTTCTCCACTGGATGCCGCGCGATTATCCCACGCGGCCCCGCTATGAGCAGATGTTTCGCGATATCGCGGCAAAACTGGTGTTATTGCAGGGCCAGGACGGGATGTGGCGTGCCAGCTTGCTCGATCCCCAATCTTTTCCCGCGCCCGAAAGCAGTGGGACGGCGTTTTACTGCTACGCCCTGGCGTGGGGCGTGAACAGCGGGCTTTTGCCGCGCGCGAGATACCAAAACGCCGCCGAAATCGCGTGGGCTGGGTTGGTGGCGCATCGCCGCGCCGACCATTTGCCAGGCTGGGTGCAGCCGGTGGGCGCCTCGCCCAAACCGGTGTTTGCCGAGGGCACGCAGCTTTACGCGACGGGCGGTTTCTTGCTCGCCGCGACCGAAATGGTGAAATTGAAAGCCGCCAGTTTTCCCGTTTCGGCTTTGGTTCCCGCCACCGGCACGGTTTCCCATCGCGCCTTTGTGCGCCATGTGCCGGAACGCTTCGACGACATCGCGTGGGAAAACAATCGTATCGGATTTTGGATTGACGGGCCGGAACTCGAAAAAGGTCGGTGAAGCCGCCAATCGGCAGCAGATGAACGCGCCGCCCTTCGAGCCTGGCGCGCCGGATTTCGCGGTAAAACGTCGCTTCGACGGCGCTTTCTTCGGCCTCGGTGAAGATGTCGGCGATGACGGCGCCGCTCGCGTCGGTGTCAGACACCATCGCGCGCGGCCAATTAAGATAAGCAGTCTATATGCAAAAAAAAGTGCGCATCGGGTTGTTCGGCATCGGTCTCGACGCCTACTGGCCGCAGTTCGCGGGTCTGGAAGAGCGTTTGACCGGCTATGTTGGGGAAGTCGCCGCCAAACTGGGGCGCGACGGCGTGGAGATTGTGAATCTGGGCCTCATCGACACGCCCGAAAAGGCGCTCGAAGCGGGCCACACCTTTCGCCGCGAAGACGTGGATCTGATTTTTCTTCACGTCACGACTTATGCGCTCTCTTCCACGGTTTTGCCGGTGGTGAGGCGCGCCAAAGTGCCGGTTATCATTCTCAATTTGCAGCCCGAAGCGGCCATCGACTACGGGCGTTTCAACGCGATGGGCGACCGCACCGCGATGACGGGCGAGTGGCTGGCCTTCTGCGCGGCGTGTCCGGTTCCTGAAATCGCCAACGTGTTCGGGCGCTGCGGCATCGCGTTTCACCAAATCACCGGCCTGCTCCACGACGACCCGCAGTGCTGGCGCGAGGTGGACGAGTGGATCGAGGCGGCGCGCGTGGCTCACGTCATGGAACACAACCGCCTGGGCGTCATGGGCCATTATTACAACGGGATGCTCGATATTTACTCAGACTTAACGCTGCAATGCGCCACCTTCGGCGGACATATCGAAATCGTCGAAGTCGATGAACTGGCCGCGCTGCGCCGTGAGTTCTCCAAGGCGCAAATCAGCGAGCGCGTCGCGCTGTTCCACCAGGAATTCGATGTCCAAAACGACTGCTCGCAAGACGAATTGAAGCGGGCGGCGCGCACCTCTCTGGCCCTTGACCAGATGGTGCGAAATCACGATTTAGGTTCGCTCGCTTACTATTACATGGGAATGGGCAACGCCGATAACGAGGACACGATTTCTTCGATTATTCTGGGCAATTCGCTCCTCACGGCGCGCGGCGTGCCGTGCGCGGGCGAGATGGAAGTCAAAAACGCCCAGGCGATGAAAATCATGGACGCTTTTGGCGTGGGCGGCTCTTTTACCGAATATTACGCCCTCGACTTCAACGACGATGTGGTGTTGATGGGCCACGACGGGCCAGGGCACATCAAAATCGCCCAGGGCAAAACCAAAGTGCGGCCTCTGGGCGTGTATCACGGTAAAGTGGGGCGCGGCTTGTCGGTCGAAATGTCGGTGCAGCATGGGCCGGTCACGCTGCTCTCGGTTGTGGAAACGGGCGGCGGGCGCCTCAAATTCCTCGTTGCGGAAGGCGAATCGGTGCCTGGGCCGATTTTGGAAATCGGCAACACCAACTCGCGCTATAAGTTTTCTCTTGGCGCGCGGCGATTTGTCAATGATTGGAACTCTCACGGCCCCGCCCACCACTGCGCGGTTGGCGTTGGACACATCGCGCCCAAACTTCGCAAATTGGCACAACTGCTGGAGATCGAAGTTGCCCAGATCTGCTAATTCGGCCTCTCTGTTTAGTTTTAAACTCATAGGAGAAACGCAGTTGGATCCTCCACAGTAACTCCGTTCGAGTGGGGCTTGCGCCCTCTTCCAATCGATAGAACCCAGGATTGGAATCGGGCGCAAGCCCGCCAAATTTTCAATTGCGTTTGTCCTAACCCCACATCATGTTCACTTCCTTTCAGCGCCTCAGCGCGCCATTCGCCCTCGCCGGCCTGTCGTCGGCCCTGCTGCTTTCCGCCTGCAACAACGGTGGAGGCACCGCGCAAAACACCGAAGGGTCTTCGCCCGCTTCAACCAATGCCGCGGGCGGCGGCAAGCGCTACAAAATCGGGTTTGCCAACCTGACCGAGGACATTCCTTTTGCGGTTCGGGTGCGCGAAGGCATCCAGAAAGCGGCCAAAGACGCGGGCAACGTCGATCTCGTCACCGCCGACAACAAGCTCGACGGCGCGACCGCCTCGGCCAACGCCGACAACTTCATCACTCAGGGCGTGCAGGGCGTCATCGAGTTTCAGACCGACGAAAAATTCGGCAAAAGCATCATGGAGAAGTTCAATGCGAAGAAAATCCCCGTGATTGCCATTGATATCCCGATGCCAGGAGCGACGTTTTCCGGGGTCAACAACCCCGTCGCCGGACAGATGGCGGGCAAAGGTCTGGGTGAGTGGATCAAGAAGAACTGGAACGGCCAGGTGGACGCGCTGATTATGCTCGAACTGCCCCAATCCGGCCCCATTCCCGCCGCGCGCATGAAGGCCAGCGCGATGGGCTGGAAAGCGTCGTGGGCAAGATTCCCGAAGCCAAAGTCAAACATCTCGATAGCAAAAACACCCTCGAAGAAGCGCGCAAACTGGTTTCCGACACCCTCACCGCTCCCCAACGCCAAACATATCGCCATCGTGTGCATCAACGACGACACTGCGGCGGGCGCCATCGCTGCGGCGGAAGCGGCGGGACGCAAAAAAGACATCGCGGTGGTGGCCGTTGATGCCAGCGACCGTGGCCGCGAAGAGATTCGCAAGCCTGGCAGCCCGCAGATCGGCTCGACGGCCTCTTTTCCCGAAAAATACGGCGCGAAGATGATGCCCGTGCTGCTCAAAGCCTTGGAAAGCGGCCAGAAAATGCCCGACAAGTTCTACACCGACCACGTTTTCTCACCAAAGCCAACATCGACAAATACTATCCCAACGACAAAAAATAAGGCGATTTTTGGAGGGACACGGCACGCTACTGAGTGACCTGTTTTTGGGCGTGGGCACTCGATGAGCACGGTTTGTAGTAGCGCCGCGAGGCGCGTTTCGAGAACGTTAGAGTTGGTTCAAACGCGGCCTCGCGGCGCTACTACAAACCGTGTCATCGAGCCTGACGATAACAGGGTGACATCACATTAAATGGCATGCCGTGTCCCCCCAAAAACCCCTTTTTCCATGACTTCCCTTCCCCTGCTGCAAATGCGCGGCATTCGCAAATCGTTTTCGGGTGTCGAAGTGCTGCACGGCGTGGATTTCTCGGCCCACGGCGGCGAGTCGTGGCACTGATGGGTGAAAACGGCGCGGGCAAGTCAACGCTGATGAAAATTCTCGGCGGCGACACCCCGCGCGACGGCGGCGAAATTACGCTCGATGGCGAGGTCGTCACTTTCCATTCGCCGCGCGACGCCGAGAACGCGGGCGTTCGCATCATCTACCAGGAACTCAATTCCGCGCCCGATTTGAGCGTGGCCGAAAACGTTTTGATGGGCCATCTACCGCGTCGTGGCCCCATCATCGACTGGCCCGAAGCGCACCGGCGCACCACCGAAATTCTGGCCACGCTTCAGGCCGATATCGACTCGCGCGAACCAGTGGGACGCCTCAGCGTGGGCAAGCAGCAGTTGGTGGAGATCGCCAAAGCGCTTTCGCATCGTCAAACCCGCGTTTTGGTGATGGACGAGCCGACGGCGGCGCTCACCTCGCGCGAAGTGCATCTGCTCTTTGAGACTATCGCCCACCTGCGGGCGCAGGGCGTGGCCATCGTTTACATCTCGCACCGGCTCGATGAAGTGGAACAGGTCGCGCAGCGCGTCACGGTTTTGCGCGACGGCATCGCGGCGGGCGCCGTCGCCATGCAGGACACCTCGCGCGCCGAAATTGTGCGCCTTATGGTGGGGCGCGACGTCGAAACGCTTTATCCGGCCCGCAATGGAGTGCCAGGCGAGGTGGTTTTAGAGGTTTCCGGTTTGTCGCGCGGCCATCATTTTCAGGATGTGGATTTTTCGGTTCGCGCGGGCGAGATCGTCGGGCTTTATGGGCTTCTGGGCGCCGGACAAATGGAAGTGGTGCGCGCTCTCTTTGGTTCGCCGCCCCTGCCGCTTCGGGAGAAATTCGAGTCGCGGGGCACAAGGTGAAGGCCGATTCGCCCGCGCAGGCCAAGCGCGACGGTATCGGATTTGTGTCCGAGGATCGCAAAATCGAAGGCTTGGTGCTGGGCATGAGCGTGGCGGAGAATCTGACGCTGGGCAACTGGGACAGCGTGGCGCCGCGCAGCGTTTTCCATCGCTCGCGCGAAGCCGAGCGCGCCGCGCACTGGACGCGACCCTGGGGATTCGGGCGCGCAGTTCGGCCCAGACGGTGGAACGCTCAGCGGCGGCAACCAGCAAAAAGTGGTGTTGGCGCGCTGGCTCGAAGCGGGCACGCGCGTTTTGCTGCTCGCCGAACCGACGCGCGGCGTCGATGTCAGGCGCGCGCCGATATTTTACGCGACTCTGGAAACGCTGCGTGAACGCGGATTAGCCCTGGTTCTGGTTTCGAGCGACATCGAAGAAACCCTGGCGCTGTGCGACCGAATTCTGGTTTTGGCAAGGGGCGCATCGTGCGCGAATTTGGGCGCGGCGCGGCGACTCAGGAATCGCTCTTGGCCGCCGCCGCCGGGGAAGGATAGAGAAACGCCGTTGCAACTTTGGTCGAGGTGGGGCTTGCGCCCTCTTCCCAATCCTGCGTTCTCTTGATGGGAAGAGGGCGCAAGCCCCCCCCCCACCAAAGTTGGTGTGAGGGATTCAACTGCGTTTCTCATAAAAGACCTCTTGCAAAAGTTGCCACCTGTCATTCCGAGGGAGCCTCGGCGACCGAGGAATCAGCCGCAATGTCCACCCATTGACTGCCGTTGAGTGGAGTCTGCGACTGATTCCTCGGTCGCCGAGGCTCCCTCGGAATGACAATTTGTTCTATTGTCGCACTTTTGCAAGAGGTCTAAAGGATAAAGCTGCCGCACAAGGATCCACATGACACCAAACGCCGAACCGTTGTCCCCAAACGCGCCCACTTCCGCGTCCAGGCGCGCGCTCGACCGCATCAACTGGGGTGAGTCGCTGGGGTTGGTGGCGATTTACCTCCTGCTTTTTGGCGCGCTCAGCGTGATGTCGCCGTTTTTTTTGAGCGTCCACAACCTCTCCAACATCCTGCTCACCGTGGCGATCACCGGCATTATCGCGGTGGCGATGACGATGGTGATCGTGGCGGGCGGCATCGATTTGTCGGTGGGGACCGTCGTCGCGCTTTCGGCGGTGACGGTCGCGCAGTTGTCGCACCGGATGCCCATTGGCCTGGCCGTTCTGCTCGCGCTGGGCGTGGGCGCGTTCGTCGGCTTGTTCAACGGCATGGCGATTACGCGCGTTGGCATCAACCCCCTCATCGCGACGCTGGGCACGCTCTCCATCGGGCGCGGTCTGTCGCTGATTTTTTCCGGTGGTTTGACGCAGTCCATCGCGTCGGGCAACGACAATTTCGGCTTTCTGGGCAAGGGATTCGTTGTGGGTGTGCCGTTTCAGGTCGTGGTGATGGCGGCGCTGTTTCTTCTGGCGGCCTGGGTAATGCGTTCGACGGTTTTCGGGCGCTCGATTTACGCCGTTGGCGGTAACCCTCACGCCTCGCGATTGTCGGGACTTGCGGTGCCGCGCCTGCAAATGGCGGTTTATTTTCTCTCGGCGCTCAGCGCGGCGCTGTGCGGCATTTTGCTCGCCTCGCAGCTCGGCGCGGGCAGCCCCACGGCCTCGGCGGGCATCGAACTGAGCGTGATCGCGGCGGTTATCCTGGGCGGAACCAGTCTGAGCGGCGGCAAAGGCACCATTTTCGGCACTTTTTTGGGCGTTTTGATTTTGGGCACGCTCAACAACGGCCTGACCCTGCTCAACGTGTCGAGCTACTATCAGGAAGTCGCGCGCGGTGTGGTGCTGCTCTTGGCGGTTGGTCTTGACCAGCTGCGGCTGCGCCTCAGAAGCCGCGATTAGGGTTTATGTGGGGATTACAAAGAAGGTCACGGCCTTCAAGCTCCTGAGCGAGCTTTTCAATCACCAACCGATCATTCAACGATAGAGCGCGGGTAAAGCGCGGCCCGCTCTGGCACTTTGCCCCGCCAGATCTAAAATGTGAATCGGACGCCGCGCCCACTCGGCGCTGATCACCAACGGCGCGCCGTCCACCAGATGATCGCGCACGTTGTCGTAGTAGCACTGCCCCTCGTCCTGCGGGTTGGGCAGCTGCGTGACGATGAAGCGGCCATCGACGTGTTGGAACAGTTTGGAATGCCCTCCATCCAGCACGAGGGTGCCCTTTGTGCCGGTGATTTCGACCCAGCCTTCTTTGCCCTTCGAATCCAGGTTGGAAATCGAAAGGGTGAGCCACTGGCCGCCCTCGAAGCGCGCCAGGACGAAACCTTCGTCTTCGTTGGCGTCGTCTTTCCAGGCGGTTTGCGGCGCCCAGAAGCCCTCATGCGCCGTGCCGCTCACTTCGGTGAGCGGCGCCTCGATGAGTTGCAGCGAGTATTCCAGCAGATGCACGCCCCAGTCGTAGAGAATGCCGCCCGAAATCGAGCGGCTGGTGCGCCACCAATCGCCAGGCTTTCTGTAGCCGCCCATGTGACACTCGATGCGAACGACATCGCCAATCAGTTTTTGATTTTTCACCAGTTCGACGGCCTGCATGATGCGCCCGTCCCAGTGCCGGTTGTGATAGGCCGAGAGCATCACGCCGGAGTTGTGCGCGGCCTCCATCATGGCATCGACTTCCTGAGTCGTGATGGCGAGCGGTTTTTCGCAGATCACATGGCGCCCCGCCTCCAGGCACTTGAGCGCCAGGGGAGCATGGGTGTTGTGCGGGGTAATCAGCACGATCAAATTGACCTGCGAGTTGTCCAGCATTTCTTCCACCTTCGCGTAAGTCTGGATCCCAGGAAAATCCTGCGAGGCGACGGCGAGACGTGCCGCATCAATTTCGGACACCGCAACCGGCGTCATTCCGGCGGCCTGCATTTGTTGCAGATGCTGGCGTCCCATGTTGAACGCGCCGCCGTAACCGATAACGCCCACCGTAATTTCAGAAGGGGAAGAGTATTTTTTCATGTGCGACCCTTTATTTTACCCTCTGGCAAAACTTTCGTTTGTCAGGCTGCGGTCGCCAAAGCGCCGCCGATTTTGGCATCGTTGCAAAAAACCCGTTTAAGCGGTTTGGGCGCCAAAAAACACGATTTGAGCACATGCCGTGATGGCACTTGGCGAAGACCGTCACGCTGTTGACGTGGGCGTCTTTCAAGGTTTGGGCGAATTCCTGGGCGTCGAATTCGGTGCCCATGTCGGGAATAAAGGAATCCCCGCCGCAAGCGGCGGGGTATTTCAAGGAGAGTGTAACTTTGGCTGTCAACGTGCGGCATCGTGGTGGCTGCCAGTCAAAAGAGGGCTAACTGATCAGAGAAGGAGGGCACGAGAGAGTGAGCGGCATAGAGTTGTTGGTAGGTCACATCTTGACCTTTTTCTTGGCCTTGGTCGCGCACATAATCCGCGATGGTGTGTTCGTTGTCCTGGGGCCCCACCGTCGAGACAAAGGAGCCGTGTGACCAGAACTCGCCGCCCCACAACTTCTTCTTGACCTGAGGACACCGCTTGAACACCTCGCGCGCCGTGAGGCTCTTGAGGATGGTGATGATACGGGTTGGGCTGTAGGTGGGAACCCACTGCACCAAAAAATGCACATGGTCGCCATCAGTGCCAATTTCCAAAAATTCGATCTCGTAGCTTCGATCTCGTAGCGCCGCGCGATGTCCAGACATACCTCGCGCACTGCCTCGTCCACGGCTTGGTCAATCACCACACGCCGATATTTGGCAGGAAACACCGCATGGGGAAGCAACACGCTCACATTGTGACTTTTGTGGATCAGACGACTCATGCCTCAAGTCAAACACAGCGCACTCCCCTTGCTGACGCGAGGCTCAAATCGCCGCAAGCGGCGGGGTATCGACCCACAGAAAGAATGAATTTCGTTGCCGATGAGCGTGTTACAACCCCAGTCCGTTTTTCGCCCCTGCGAAGGGGAGATGGCCCACGACGCAACTCATTTCAGATCAGCTATAGGTTGAAGCAAGAGATGTGCGAGATGTGGCGCCAAGTCGAGATAGTTCCCTTTCTCTTCCGTATCCAGGCGGGTTATCCGACCCCAACTTCACTCACTCCGACGGTGTAAAGCAACACGTTTTCTGTGAAAATTCGGTGGTTGCGGTTCACGCCGCCAAGCCGCGCTGAGGGCCAGATAGTGGAATTTATGTGGAGGGAGTGAGGAATGAGCGGAAACCCATGCCATCGGGCGCAACGCTTGGTTGGTCTGCTTGTCAATCGCTTTATAGCATTTCCGAGAGTAGGAGTTCCTGAGAGACTGTGAGCTATGAGTGCATTATCGCTGGATCTTTGGGAGCGGATCGTGGCAGCGTGTGATAGTGGTTGATAGTGGTTGCAGTCAAACGAGTGTGGCGCGCCGCTTTGGAGTGTGTGCCAAGACGGTGCAGCGCCTGGTGGCGCGCGCGGCGCGGGGCGAGTTGGCCCCGCGTCCTCATCCAGGGCGGGCCCCTCGGTTGCGCCCCGATCAGGAAGCGGCGTTTGTGGCGATGGTGGAAGAGAACAGTGACTGGACAGTGGAGCAGTTGAGTTTGGAGTGGGAGCGGCGCAGTGGCGTGTTCTTGCCGCGTTCCACGCTGCACGATCACCTCCAGTGCCTGAAAGGGCGATATAAAAAAGAGTCGAATGGCGCAGGAACGCTGTGAAGGGAAGCGGGCGCTGTTCGGCCAGCAGATCGCTCAGGTGCCGGTCGAGAAGTTAGTGTTTCTGGACGAGTGCGGCTTTGCCTTGAATCTCCATGCCTTGAATCTCTCTCGCTTGTATGGCTGGACAATCGGGGGCGGGCCCTGCTTGGACCCGTGCCCTGACCTCAATCCCATTGAACTGGCCTGGAGTTGGATCAAGCAGCGCGTGAGGACGTTGGCCCCAAGAGATGACGCCCAAAGGCAAAAGGACATCTCTTGCGCGGGGCAGCAGTTGCCGCCTGAGGCAGCTCAGGCCTAGTTCAGACACTGTGGACTCAAACAATCGGATTAGCTGTAATGGAGTTCCCACACATTCTTAATTTTTAGCCATCTTATTTTTGACGATTTCCACCTTATCGGGATTGATGCCAGGCGCCGTCGAATACAGCACACCCAGATAAGGGGCAACTGAGTAAGCACCCAACCAGAAACAGAAAAAGCCCATTGAATCATTCGATTCGATGGGCTTTTGGCTCATTCTCTGAAAACTGAATAGTGAAAACTGGGTGCAGATCAAGCAGTTGCTTTTTCAAGCGAAACAAGTTTAGGATGATGTGCAAGTAAATTTGGGCAAATGTCGTTCGGCTCAAAAGCTTACGCTTGTGGCTTGCTAAAAATGCTCCAGAAAGGAGGTGATCCAGCCGCACCTTCCGATACGGCTACCTTGTTACGACTTCACGCCAATCATCGGCACTACCTTCGGCACTTGCTTCCTTGCGGTTAGCCTGGTGACTTCGGGTAATACCAACTTTCGTCATGTGACGGGCGGTGTGTGCAAGGCCCGGGAACGTATTCACCGCAGTATTGCTGACCTGCGGTTACTGGCGATTCCAACTTCATGGAGTCGAGTTGCAGACTCCAATCCGAACTGAGACTGCGTTTTTGAGATTAGCAAGCCCTCGCGGGATAGCAACCCATTGTCGCAGCCATTGTAGCATATGTGCAGCCCAGGGCGTAAGGGGCATGATGACTTGACGTCATCCCCACCTTCCTCCTCTTTACAGAGGCAGTTTGTTTTGAGTCCCCGACATTACTCGCTGGTAACAAAACATGAGGGTTGCGCTCGTTGCGGGACTTAACCCAACATTTCACAACACGAGCTGACGACAGCCATGCACCACCTGTGCAACACCTTCGAAAGCGACCGCTTTTCGGCGGCTTGCAGTTGCATGTCAAGCCCTGGTAAGGTTCTTCGCGTTGCATCGAATTAAGCCATATGCTCCACCGCTTGTGCGGGCCCCCGCCAATTCCTTTGAGTTTCAACCTTGCGGCCGTAGTCCCCAGGCGGTTCACTTAATGCGTTAGCTGCGGCACCGGGAAACCCCCCGACACCTGAAGGAACATAGTTTAGGGCCAAGACTACCAGGGTATCTAATCCTGTTCGCTACCTTGGCTTTCGAACATGAGCGTCAGTTTGCGTCCAGAAGGGTGCTTTCGCCATGGGTGTTCCGACACATATCAACGCATTTCACCGCTACACGTGTCGTTCCCCTTCCTCTCCGCTACTCAAGAAGGCCAGTATAGGAAGCAATGTTGGAGTTGAGCTCCGACCTTTCACTTCCTACTTAATCTTCCGCCTGCGTTCGCTTTACGCCCAGTAAATCCGGACAACGCTTGCCACCTACGTATTACCGCGGCTGCTGGCACGTAGTTAGCCGTGGCTTATTCACGGGATACCGTCATTGATTCTTCTCCCGTAAAAGGAGTTTACAACCCAGAGGGCCTTCATCCTCCACGCGGCGTCGCTGGGTCACACTTTCGTGCATTGCCCAAGATTCTCGACTGCAGCCTCCGTAAGAGTCTGGACAGTATCTCAGTTCCAATGTGGCTGACCATCCTCTCAGACCAGCTAATCGTCGTAGCCTTGGTGAGCCATTACCTCACCAACTAGCTGATAATCCGCGAACCCCTCCTCGCACCAATTGCTTGTTCGTTCCACTAAGGATGCCCAAAATGGAACCTCCCCCGTATTACAAGGCCTTTCGGCCAATTATCCGGAATGAGAGGGTAGGTTGTTCACGTGTTACTCACCCGTTCGCCGCTCCGTAACCCGAAGGTTCGTCGCTCGACTTGCATGCCTAATCCACGCCGCCAGCGTTCGTCCTGAGCCAGGATCAAACTCTCCATTGAAAAAGTTAATTACAGCCCGAAGGCTGGAATTGTTTTTATTGAGAGGTTTTGATCTGTTTTACCAATTCAAAAACTCGTTTTTGCTTGACCTGTTGCTCGCACATCACTTTGCCGATTCTCACGGTCTCCCGCTTCCTCGGCTCGACTTGTTATTTAGAAGAACACTTTCGTAATCACTATTCAGTTTTCAAAGAACGCGCCGATCCAACTTTTCGGCCTCGCTTTGGAGGCGTCTTCGCTATGTCAGATGGGGACTTATATTATACGGTTTACACCGTATTCCGTTCCCTCATCCCAGATAATTTCTGATGGTGAAAGGAACAAAAAGAGAATGCGGCGGCGACTTACTTTCCCACAAGGCTACCCTTGCAGTATCATCAGCGCTGAGAGGCTTAGCTTCCGTGTTCGGAATGGGAACGGGCGTTTCCCTCTCGCCAAAACCACCGCAAAACCATTTAGGGCTGTTGCAGTCCAAAGACCGCACCCTGAAAACTGCGTAGAGTGTGAACACATTTCGCGGCTTGCGAAAGGGTAAAAGTAGTCAAGTCCTCGACCGATTAGTGTCGCTTAGCTGCACGTGTTAACCACGCTTCGACTTGCGACCTATCCACCTTGTTATCTTCAAGGGGTCTTACTAATTGGGAAAATTCATCTTGAGGTCGGCTTCGCACTTAGATGCTTTCAGCGCTTATCCGATCCAGACGTAGCTACCCGGCGTTTACACCTGGCGGCATAACCGGTACACCAGAGGTCTGTTCATCCCGGTCCTCTCGTACTAAGGACAACTCCTCTCAATTTTCCTACGCTCATAGCAGATAGGGACCGAACTGTCTCACGACGTTCTGAACCCAGCTCGCGTGCCGCTTTAATGGGCGAACAGCCCAACCCTTGGGACCTAATACAGCCCCAGGATGCGACGAGCCGACATCGAGGTGCCAAACCTCCCCGTCGATATGGACTCTTGGGAGAGATAAGCCTGTTATCCCCGGGGTAGCTTTTATCCGTTGAGCTTCGGCGATCCCACTTTCCACCGTCGGATCACTATGTCCTGCTTTCGCACCTGCTCGACTTGTAAGTCTCGCAGTTAAGCTCCCTTATACCATTGCGCTCTACAGACGATTGCCAACCGTCTTGAGGGAACCTTTGAACGCCTCCGTTACCATTTGGGAGGCGACCGCCCCAGTCAAACTGCCCGCCTGCCACGGTTCCTTGACCCGATAAGGGCTAAGGTTAGAGCCGTCAGATTGAAAGGGTAGTATTCCACCGTTGGCTCCACGCCCCCAAAAGGGACGTCTCATCGCCTCCTACCTATCCTCTGCATCCAATCCAACGACTCAATGACAAGCTACAGTAAAGCTCCACAGGGTCTTTCCGTCTTGCTATGAGAAACGAGCATCTTCACTCGTAATACAATTTCGCCGAGTCCCACGTTGAGACAGCGTTCAAGTCGTTATGCCATTCGTGCAGGTCGGAACTTACCCGACAAGGAATTTCGCTACCTTAGGACCGTTATAGTTACGGCCGCCATTGACCGGTGCTTCAGTTCAGAGCTTCGGCTTGCGCCTAACCCCTCCCCTTAACATTCCGGCATTGGGCAGGCATCAGCCCCTATACGTCGTCTTACGACTTCGCAGAGACCTATGTTTTTGGTAAACAGTCGCTTGAACAGATTCTCTGCGGCCCCCCTCGCTTCAGCAGTAAATGCTTACACCAGTGCGGGGCTTCCCTTCTTCCGAAGTTACGGGAACAGATTGCCGAGTTCCTTAACGTGGGTTCTCTCGCGCGCCTGAGGATACTCTCCTCACCTACCTGTGTCGGTTTGCGGTACGGGCACCCCAAGACACACGCAACAGACTTTTCCTGGCCGTATAGGTTTTACCACTTCGAGCTAAGCTCTGGTGGCCGCCCTTTGAATAGCGGCCATCTCCCCTGCGGGAGTAGGCTAACCAACCGACGCATCTGTTACAATCTTGGAGCGGGGCAGGAATATCAACCTGCTGTACATCGTCTACGCCCTTCGGCCTCGACTTAGATCCCGCCTGAACATCAGAGGACGAACCTTGCTGATGAAACCTTAGGTTTTCGGCGGCAAAGATTCTCACTTTGCTTTTCGCTACTCATTCCTGGATTCGCACTCGTGCTTCGTCCACCCACGCTTACGCTTGAGCTTCAACCTATCGCACGACGCTCCCCTACCACTGAAATAAATTTCAATCCATAGCTTCGGTGCCTGGCTTGAGCCCCGTTGAATTTTCCGCGCGAAATCACTCGATCAGTCAGCTATTACGCACTGTTTAAAGGATGGCTGCTTCTAAGCCAACCTCCTGATTGTCTGAGCAATCTCACCTCGTTAACCACTTAGCCAGAACTTGGGGACCTTAACTGATGGTCTGGGCTGTTTCCCTCTCGACAATGAAGCTTATCCCCCACTGTCTCACTCCCATCCTCTGGAACAACGGCATTCAGAGTTTGATAAGGGTCGGTAGGCTTGTGGGCCCCCTAACCTTTTCAGTGCTTTACCACCGTTGTTGAACGGATGAGGCTAATCCTCGAACTATTTCGGGGAGAACCAGCTATATCCGAGTTCGTTTAGCGTTTCACCACTACCCACAGCTCATCCAAGTTGTTTTCAACCAACACTGGTTCGGACCTTCACGAGGTTTTACCCTCGCTGCATCCTGTCCATGGGTAGATCACTCGGTTTCGGGTGTGCCACGTGCAACTGGGCGCCCTATTAAGACTCGCTTTCGCTACGGCTGCGGCCCTGCGGCCTTAACCTTGCTGCACATGACAACTCCCAGGATCATTCTACAAAAGGCACGCCGTCACGCTGGATTGCTCCGTAGCGCTCCGACTGCTTGTAGGCACACGGCTTCAGGGACAGCTTTTCCCCTCTCGGGGTGCTTCTCACCTTTCCCTCACGGTACTTGTTCACTATCGGTCAATTGGAGTGTTTAGCCTTAGGGAGTGGTCTCCCCAGATTCACGCAGAATTCCACGAGTTCCGCGTTACTCGGGTACGCTTCAGGAGGCTGATCGTTTTCGTCTACAGGACTTTCACCTTCTTCGGTTCTTCTTTCCAAAGAGATTCGACTAACGACCAACTTTGTAACTCCTATATGAAGCGCCCCACGACCCCGATGCTGTAAAGCCAGCATCGGTTTAGGCTGTTCCCGTTTCGCTCGCCACTACTTGGGGAATCACTTCGTTTTCTTCTCCTCCGCTTACTGAGATGTTTCAGTTCAGCGGCTTGCCTCTACCCGCCCTATATATTCAGGCGGGAGTTACAGGGTATGACCCCTGTAGGGTTGCCCCATTCGGGAATCTCCGGATCAGACTGTGAGCGTCTAACCGAAGCCTATCGTTGCTTACTACGCCCTTCATCGGCTCCAATTGCCAAGGCATCCACCGTGCGCCCTTTCTAACTTGACTACGCTTAAACTATTCAAATACTAATTTGAATCGCAAAATGTCATCTTTACCATATCGCAAGAGTTCCAATCCGAATCAATCGGATTCAAACATCTCCAACGAAAATGTGTTTCTTCTCACACTCTATGCAGTTTTCAAGGTGCTCAACACAAAATTCCAAATAAAACGCAGCGCGCTCTACTTTGGACTCTGGCTGAAGCGAATGAACCACTCAGGCTCACTCGATTCAACCGCTTTTTGCTTACTTCGTTTGACTTCCCACTGCCTGTCAGGCGGACATTTAATAATACCCGCTCAACAGACATACGCAGAGGCCAAAAAGTGAAATTTAGAAATTTTACATTTCCGTTTCACTTGGACAGAATCTGGTTTTTCTCGCTCTGGGTTGGGAGTTTTGCGGTGACCCGATGTTGGGGAAGGAGATAACATCAGTGATCCGCAGACTTCTATGAGCTGGGCTTTTCAGCCATTTTTAGCAGCTCTTTATATACGGTCCTGCCGTATAGCTCGTTCCACTTTTTCTCCAACTTTTCTTCAAAAATTAGAAGTAAAACTTTGGTGGAAAGTCTTCGGGATAGAGCCTATGTCAAGATGCTAATCCGACCGTCAGGTTGCCAATTTTTTCAAAAAAATGTAGTGTGAGGTGCCACGCAGCCTGATGAAACGGAACCTTACTAAAGTGGCAGATGAGGCCGTCAGGTTCCACTTTGTAAACATTTGGCCCTTCAATTCTTGAAGCGCCATAACGTAGGGGTGGATGTGAACAGGCGGACAATGAGAGCGTTGCCTTCTGTGATTCCTTCGCCCCATGGTCTCAGGTTCTGGCGATGTCGAAAGCCTCTGTCTACTCGACTGGTGGCTATCCATTGGCTCGTCCGAAAATTAATCGCAGTCCGCCCGAAATTGCTTCTCACTTGCACGAAGCCGTGACAGCGGATCCTCAGGGAGCGAAACTCCAGCCACTTCGAGTGAAGGTAAACACGTATGAAAGCAGGAACTCCAGGGCGTCGCAAAATGTGGCTGAAGGGCACAGTCTTTGGAATCTTCTGTGTCTCGGCGGCACTTTGGGTGATGATTACACAGCCAATTCTGTTTGCCATTAAGAAGGACTCAAGAATGAACGGCGTTGATCCGCAGCGACTTAAAGGCCATGTCTCCATGCTGGCGGAGACTCTGACTCCACGGGATTACAATCATCCCAAGAACCTCGACCGTGTCGCCGCTTACATTCGGCAGGAATTTGAGCAGGCTGGCGGTAAGGTTTCGCAGCAGCCATTCCAGGTGCAGGGAGTGACGTATCGCAATGTCAGCGCCTTCTTTGGACCAGCGACAAAAGAGCGGATTGTGGTTGGAGCGCATTATGACTCCGCAGGCCCACTACCTGGCGCCGATGATAATGCCAGTGGTGTCGCTGGGCTGATTGAATTGGCGCACTTGATGGGCAGATCCTCCCAAAAGACGCCGCTCAAGACGTCTGTGGAGCTGGTGGCTTTTACCCTGGAGGAACCACCCTTCTTTGCTACCCCCCACATGGGGAGCGCCGTTCATGCCGCCTCGCTTAAAAAAGAGAAAGTGCCGGTGCGTTTGATGCTGTCATTGGAAATGATTGGCTACTTCAGCGATGCACCCAACAGCCAGCGCTATCCTGTGGCAGCGATGAAGCTAATGTATCCCTCGGTGGGCAACTTCATCGGCGTAGTAGGAAAAGCTGGGCAGGGTGCGGCCGTAAAACGCATCAAGAAAGCGATGCAGGGCGCTTCGTCTCTGCCGGTGCATTCGATCAACGCACCGCCTGCACTGCCTGGCATCGATCTTTCAGACCACCGCAACTACTGGAACCAAGGTTATGATGCAGCCATGATTACCGACACCTCGTTTTTCCGCAACCCTGCCTATCACACGGCGCAGGACACACCGGACACTTTAGATTACGAGCGCATGGCAATGGTCGTGGAAGGGGTTTACGCCGTTGTCCAAGCCGAAGCCAGATAAACCTGTGGAATGCGTCGTCACTGATCGTCTACCCATGGATGGGGCCGGATTTGCCTTCAAACGGGTTAGAGCGTGTTAGAGTGTGTATAGAAAGTCCGAAAGCGCCCCCATTTCGTCATCCTGAGGAGCCTGCGGCGAAGGATCTGGCGTTACGCTGCCGAGACTGTGACGCCAGATCCTTCGTCGCAGGCTCCTCAGGGTGACGAAAAACGGGAGCTTTCACGAAGATCACAGACTTTCTATACACACTCTAAGTGACTGAGAGTGTAAACCTTGAGCGTGAAACGCCAGGTTTATCCATGGGATGTCAGTGACGAAGAATGGGATTTCATGCTGCCGTATTTGTGCTTGTTGAGCGAGAATGTGCCACAGCCCAAGCACGATTTGCGCGAAGTGTTCAACGGCTTGCACTATGTGGCGCGCAGTGGCTGTGCGTAGCGCGCAGTGGCTGTGCATAGCGCGACCTGCCCCACGACCTGCCACCGTGGGAGATCGTTTACCAGCAGACCCAGCGCTGGCTGGCGGCGGGCGTCTTCGAGACCATGGCGCACGACCTGCGTGAGGTAATCCGGCAACTGGGCGGGCGTGAACCAGAGCCAAGGGCCGCCATTGTGGACTCACGCACGCTGTGTTCGACCTGCGAAAGCGGGCCGCGCGCGGGCTACGACGGCACCAAAAAGAGAAGTGGCAGCAAGATTCACATCGCGATTCACATCGCGGTGGATACACTGGGGCCTCTCCTGGCCTTGAGCGTGACGCCCGCCAATGAAGGTGACCGCTCTCAGGTCGAGACGCTGTGTGAGCAGGTGCAGGAAGTCACGGGGGAAGGTGTGCAACTGGTGGGTTGACCAGGGCTACAGCAGAGGCGCGAGCGGTGGAGGCGCTGCATATCCCCGTCTCATCCAGCGCTTTCCACTGGCAGCCCGTGCATAACACGAAGAAGATCCCCTCCATGCACACACGGTCGGCAACACGCGGACGGCCCCCGCCAAAGCGGTGCGTGTTGGGGTGAGGCGCAATCAGCGGCTTGATCTTTTCCCACAACTCGTCGGGACAACGAAACCTCGCACTTTTGCTCTTTGCCACTTTTACGACACACTCCTCTCTTCCGGTTTTATACAACGGGGTTATTCGGATACACTCTTACGTGTTCATCAAGAGCAGTTCCGGTTGGGGTTGTCCGGTAGGGCAATGACTTGTCATTGCCGCTCCATAAGCGGACGCCTACCTTGGAGATTGGCGAGGTCGAAGCGCAGGGCGTTGTCCGGTAGGGCAATACAACGCTCATCGGAACCGCTAATAGAGCACAAGAGCAGAGGACACGTCGGACAATATCTGGAACATCCGCACCGGCTTCACCAGCTCAGGGCAAGTTCTCACCGTCAACCGGAGCGACGTTTAATTGGTGACAACGCGCGGCCGCGTGTCTTCGACATGGGGCCGCGTTGTTGCGTCGCAAGACCTGTTTTGTCTGCTTGCCCATCGGCGGGCCACCTCTTGGCGACCAATGGCGCTCCAACACGATAACACTCTTCCATAGCCAAGCCCAAAGCGTCACTTCTTCCATTTTATTTTCCATTTTTGGCACAATCTTCCTTTCGTGCTATTAACCTTACCTTAGTTAAGTTTGAGGTGGCGCGTTTTGGGGCATAATTAATTGGTAACCGTTTTCCAAGTTCATTTCAGTCTGAGATTTTGCGGCCTCGCTCTGGGGCAATAAGGGAAAATTATGCAGAAATCCAAACCGTTACAGCCTCGCTACAGTGTCGAGCACGACACCCAAATAAAAGGAGATCGGAGCCAAGGCTTCACGCTCATTGAACTTTTGGTCGTTATAGCTATTATTGCTATTCTCGCCGCCATCCTCTTCCCCGTATTTGGACGGGCCAGGGAAAACGCGCGGCGCTCCAGTTGCCAGAGCAACCTCAAGCAAATCGCGCTGGCTGCGCGCCAGTATGTGCAGGATTACGATGAGAGAATGCCCAAAGCCGTGTCTGGCACCACCGCCAATCTCGGCGCCAATTCTGCTGCTGGCATAAGGGTAGCCATCGGCTGGGCGGATTCAGTTCAGCCTTATATCGCCAACTGGAGTCAGGTGTTTCAGTGCCCAAGCGAGCCGGTATCGCCAGGCGGGGCTGTCAACAGTGTCAACCCGAACGTTGGAGGTGGTATCAGCGATTACTGGTATAACGCGGCCTTGAGCTGGAATAGCAGCCTCACAGCACCGGATTACCGTGTGGGGATAGGAGAGGCGGCGTTGCTCCAACCGACGCTGACCGTGATGTTCGGCGACGGTGGCAACGCCAACGGACGCTACCGGAGTATCGGCTGCACACCCGCCGGCAGCACGAATCCAGGCCGCAACGAGCAGCAGAGCAATCCCACCTTTGCGTCCTGCACGACATTCGGCACCGCCACCAACCTGGGCGAAGATTCGCCGCCGCCTACCAATGCTGACACCACAGGCAAAGGCGGTGGGCTGCGCCATATGGAAGGGATCAATCTCGCCTTCGCCGACGGCCACGTCAAGTGGTTCAAAAGCAGGGGAGAGAACACTTCCGACAAAATCTGGAACATTCGCACCGGCTTCACGCGGTCGGGCCAAAATCCCACTTTCAACGCGGTCAACCAGGGCGACATTTAAAAAGTGACAGCGCGCGGCCCCATGTCGAAGACACGGGGCCGCGTTGTTGTATCAAGAGGCCAGCGCCTACAAGCCGTTACCTTTCGGACGGTCTCTCGCAACTTTAAAGGACTTCAAACGTGAAATTCGCCGCAAATTGGCCCCTCAAGGCCATCGCTCCGCTCACTGCGTTAGCCACTTTCGCTTTAGCAGGCCGCACTCAGGCACAACAGCAGCAACCCGCGCAACAAGCCACTTCGCAGCGCCCCAACATCCTGTTTTGCATCACCGACGACCAGTCGTGGATTCACACCTCGATTAACGGCGATCCCGCCGTCAAAACGCCGGTTTTCGACCGCATCGCGCGCAACGGCGTGCTGTTCCCCAACGCGTTTTGCAACAGCCCCTCCTGCTCGCCCTCGCGCGCGGCGGTTTTGACCGGACAGGATTTCGTGCGCCTCGAAGAAGGCTCCAACCTGCTCGGTTTTTTGCCGGTCAAGTTCCCCGTTTATCCCGATATTCTGGAGCGCGCCGGTTACAGCGTCGGCTTCACGCGCAAAGGCTGGGGGCCAGGCAACGAAACCGCGCAGAATCGCACCCGCAACCCCGCCGGCCCCAAGTTCCCCGATTTCACGACCTTTCTGGCCGATGTGCCGCAGGGAAAACCGTTTTGCTTCTGGTTCGGCACCACCGACCCACACCGGCCCTTCGACAAGGACATCGCGCAAAAGGAAGGCGCCAATATCCGGCCCCAGGACATCGCTATCCCGCCGTTTTTGCCCGACGTGCCCACGGTGCGCGCCGATATGCACGATTATCTCGCCGAAATTCAGCGTTTCGACCGCGAACTCGGCGAAATGCTCGATCTGCTCAAACAAAAAGGCCAGCTCGACAATACCCTCGTCATCGTGACCAGCGACAACGGAATGCCTTTCGCGCGCGCCAAAATGCAGCTTTACGATTACGGCACACGAATGCCCCTCGCCGTGCAGTGGCCGGCGCGCATTCCTGGCGGGCGCGTGGTGACCGATTTCGTCAACCATATCGACTTCGCGCCGACATTTCTCGAAGCTGCCGGCCTCCAGCCCCTTCCCGAAATGACGGGCCGCAGTCTGCTGCCGATTTTGACGAGCCGGCGGGGTGGGCGCGTCGAAACGGCGCGCGACCGCACCCATTTCGGGCGCGAACGCCACGACATCTTTCGCCGCGAAGAGGGCAATCCGTTCTGGCTCGGCTACCCGATGCGCGCCGTTCGCACCGACGACTACCTCTATATTCGCAACTTCGAAACGAATCGCGTGCCCGCCGCCGACTCGCCGCGCATCTCCGATTCCGATGCCGGCCCTACTAAAGATTTTCTGCGCGACAACCGCGATAATCCCCAATTTTCGCGCTTCCACCAACTCGCTTACGGTTTGCGGCCCGCCGAAGAGTTGTATCGCATCAAGGACGATCCTGGCCAGATCAACAACCTGGCGGGCGACCCGCGTTTGGCGGGTGTCAAAACCACACTGCGCGCCGATTTGGAAAGCTGGATGAAGCGCACCGGCGACCCGCGCGCCTTTGGCCGAGGCGAGGTTTTTGACACTTATCCGCCGCGTCCCGCACCGCCCAAAGCGGCGAATCAGGACGCTCCACCCCAAACTCTTCCGTCGCCGCAGTTGTTCCAGATGAATCGCTCGCTGTGGCGAGGCGGCGCATGAATTCACCGTTCCGTTTGTGTTAAAAGGGTTGGGGAACGGAAAAAAACCCTTTGAAGAACTTCGAAATGAACGCGCTGACCGCAACTGCGGTGCATTTGTGGCCCCTGCTGGTGGTTTGTCTGTCCATGCTGATGACCCTCAAAACTTCGAGCGAGGCGCAAACTCGAAACGAAACCGCGCCGCAGAGCGCCAAGTTTTACGTTTCACCCCAGGGCCGCGGCACCAACGCCGGAACCCAAAACGCGCCCTTCGCCACGCCCCAGCGCGCCCGCGACGCCGTGCGCGCCTTCAAAGCGAGCGGCAAAAACGGCCCCGTCCAAGTCGTTTTTCGCGGCGGCACCTACTTTTTAGCGGCGCCGCTCGAATTGGGGCCGCAGGATTCGGGAACCGCGCAATCGCCCGTCACCTACGCCGCTTTCGAGGGCGAAACGCCGGTTCTGTCGGGCGGGATGAAAATTTCCGGCTGGAAAAAAGAAGGCCACCTGTGGACGACGACGGTGCAGGGCGTCAAAGAGGGCACCACGCCCTATTTCCGCCAGTTGTGGATTAACGGCGAGCGGCGCCATCGCGCGCGCACGCCCAACCAGGGTTTTTTGCGCGTCGCGGGGGCCAAGGGAGCGCTGAAAAGCGGTCACGGCTACGCCGAGCCAGTTGCCAAGTTTCAGTTCACGCGCGGCGACATCAAAAGCGATTGGACGAATCTGCGCGATGTCGAAGTCGTGGCGTTCCATTTCTGGGTTTCGGCCAACCTGCCCATCGAGCGCGTTGATGATGCGACTAACACCGTGCATTTTTCGCGCGGCGCGCGGCTCAAATTCAGCGACGACAACACCCCAAAGGGCGCGCGCTACTTCGTGGACAACGTATATGAAGCCCTCGATACACCTGGCGAATGGTATTTAAACCGGCAAAGCGGTTTGCTGTCTTACTGGCCTCTGCCTGGTGAGGATATAGAGCGCGCCGAAGTCATCGCGCCGCGTTTGGCCTCTTTAATCAGTTTCAAGGGCGATGCGGAAGCGGAAAAACTGGTCGAAAACATTCATTTTCGCGGCCTCACCATGAGCCACAACGAGTGGGATTTGCCGCGCGAAGCGCCGTTTCCGACTCAGCAGGCCGCGTATTATCTGCCTGGGCTGGTTTCTCTCCTCGGCGCGCGCAATGTGAGCCTGGAAAACTGCCGCTTGAAGAATTTCGGCACTTACGGCGTCGATATTTCTAACGGCTGCTCGCAAATTCGCCTCGCGCGCTGCGAAATTTTCGATGGCGGTGGAGGCGGCATCAAAATCGATGGCAGTTCGGCAGAAGGCTCGCCCGCGCTCCGCACCGGCAGCAATCACGTCGAGGACTGCGAAATTCACCATCTGGGCGAACTGTTTCCCGCCGCGCTGGGCGTTTTGATTCAGCACAGCGCGAACAACACCGTGGCGCACAACCACATTCATCATCTCTATTATTCGGGCGTGTCGGTGGGCTGGCGCTGGGGCTACAAGGCGAGCGTGGCGCAGGGCAACATCATCGAGTGGAACCACATTCACCACATTGGGCAGGGCCTGCTTTCCGATATGGGCGGCATTTATACGCTGGGCGTTTCCCCGCAGACCGCGATTCGCAACAATCTGGTTCACGACATCGCCTCGCACGGCTACGGCGGCTGGGGCATTTATCTCGACGAAGGCACCAGCGAAGTCGTGGTCGAAAACAATCTGGTTTTTGGCACCAAAAGCAACCCTTTCAACCAGCATTACGGGCGCGCCAATCTGGTGCGAAACAACATTTTCGTGGGCGGAACCGAGTTCGTGATCTCCAATTCCAGGGCAAACCCCGAAAGCGGCCAATTCCGTTTGGAACGCAACATCTTGCTCGCCAACGGACAGCCCTTTTACGGCGGCGGCTACGACAACGACATCACCAAAGGCTCGTTCGAGACCGATTCCAACCTGCTGTGGGATGCATCGGGCCAGTTCCACGCCGCGCGCAACGTGAAGAAATTCGGCGCGGGCACGCTTTCCCTCGAAGAGTGGCGCGCTTTGAAACAGGACAAATCCTCGCTCGTCGCCGACCCGATGTTCGTCGATGCCGCGCGCGGCAATTTTCGCTTGAAAGCGGGTTCGCCCGCGTCGAAAATCGGCTTTGTGCCGTTTGATCTATCGCGCGTCGGGCCGCGCCCGCGATGAAACTGTTACTTTGTTAACCACCCCCGACCCCTCCTTCGTAAGGAGGGGAGTCGAGCGCGCAACTGCCCGCATTTCACTGAAAAGTTGGAGTGAAGTGGAGACAGTAGGCGTGAATCTCCCCTCCTTACGAAGGAGGGGTCGGGGGTGGTTTCCGGCACCTTACAGCTAAAATAGATTTTTAATGCCCCAAAACACTTTCGAAAAGCGCAACCCCGCCGACACCCGCGATTTAATCGGTGCTTTCCCCGCTTCAAACGCCAACGATGTGCAATCTGCCGTCGATGCCGCGCGCCGCGCGCTTCCGGCGTGGCGCGACCTCGCGGGCGACGCGCGCGCCGCGATTCTCTTCAAAGCCGCCGATCTACTCCTTGCGCGCAAGGACGAAATCGCCGCCGCGCTGACGCGCGAAGAAGGCAAATCGCTGCCCGAAGCCACCGGCGAAACCCTGCGCGGCGTGGCGATTCTGCGCTACTTCGCGGGCGAAGGCTTGCGTCCTATCGGCGATGTGATTCCCTCGCTCAATCCGCAGACCATGCTCTTCACGCAGCGTTTTCCGCTTGGCGTGGTCGGACTGATCACGCCGTGGAATTTTCCGGTCGCCATTCCGCTCTGGAAAGCGGCTCCGGCGCTGATTTACGGCAATACCGTCATTTTGAAGCCTTCGGAACACGCGCCGCTTTGCGCGCAGATGTTGACCGAAGTGATGCACGAAGCCGGACTTCCCGCCGGCGTGTGGAACCTGGTGCAGGGCGGGCGCGAAACCGGCGCGGCGCTGCTCGAAGCGGCGGGACTCAACGGCGTTTCCTTCACCGGCTCGACGGCGACCGGCAAAATCGTGGCGCGCGCGGGCGTTGAGCGCGGTTTCAAATATCAGCTCGAAATGGGCGGCAAAAATCCGGTCGTGGTGCTGGCTGATGCCAACCTCGAAAAAGCCGTCGAACTCACGGTGCAGGGCGCGATGAAATCGGCGGGCGAAAAATGCACCGCGACTTCGCGCGTCATCCTCGAAGAACCGATTGCCGACGAGTTCACGCGCCGTCTGGTGGAGCGCGTCAAAGAACTCAAAGTTGGGCCAGGCACCGACGCGCAATTTTATCTCGGCCCGCTCATTTCGGGCGAGGCGAAGAGTAACGTTTTGCGCCGCGTCGAAGAAGCGCAGGCGGATGGCGCAAAGGTTTTGTGCGGCGGCGCCTTAGAAGAGGACGGTTTGGCGCACGGGCACTACGTTTCGCCCTTTGTTTTGGACGAAGTGCGGCCCGATATGACCATTGCGCGCGAGGAAGTTTTCGGGCCGGTGCTGGCGATATTGCGCGCGCCCGATTTCGATGCAGCCGTCGCTCTGGCCAACGATGTGGCTTATGGTTTGTCGGCGTCGGTTTTCACGCGCAGTCTGGACAAGGCGCTGCGTTTCGCGCGCGAAGTCGAGGCGGGCATGGTGCGCGTCAACGGCGAAACGGCGGGCGTCGAGCCGCAGGCGCCGTTCGGTGGCATGAAAGCCTCATCGTCATATTCGCGCGAACAGGGACAGGCGGCGCGCGAGTTTTATACGCAAATAAAGACGATTTCAGTTGATTTGGCGGATTAGGCAGCGAATAGGATGCTTTCGATTCCCATGAAACTTTTCCGATTCAGCACGCCCGACGCCGCCCATCTCGGCCTGCAAACCGACGACGGCGCGCACTTCGATTTAACCAGCGCCGACCCAACGCGCTTCGGTAGCCTCGCCGTGTGGCTGGCGCTTCCCGATCCGCTCGGCGCGGCGCGCGAAATCGAAAATCGGGCGCGCCAGTTTCCCATCGAGGGCGAAATCGAGATTTTGGCGCCGCTCGACGAGCAGGAAGTGTGGGCGGCGGGCGTGACCTATTTGCGCTCCAAAGTGGCGCGCATGGAAGAAAGCGAAGGCGGCGGCGATTTTTATGATCTGGTTTACGATGCCCAGCGGCCCGAACTGTTTCTCAAAGCGACACCGCATCGCGTCGTGGGGCCAAATCAGGCAATTCGAGTTCGCCGCGATTCGAGTTGGGACGTGCCCGAACCGGAATTGACGCTCGTTTTGGCGGCTTCGGGCGCGATTGTCGGCTGCACGATTGGAAACGATGTCTCGTCGCGCTCCATCGAGGGCGAAAACCCGCTTTATCTGCCCCAGGCCAAGGTTTTCGACGGCGGCTGCGCGCTCGGCCCGATGATTCTTCTGGGCGAAGAGATGCCATCGCGCGCGATTCGAGTTTCGATTGCGCGCGGCGGCGAACGGGTTTTCGAGGGCCAAACTTCGACTTCGCAGATGCGGCGCGAGCCGCACGACCTCGCCGCATGGCTGTTTCGGGAGTTGTCGTTTCCCTGCGGCGCGTTTTTGATGACCGGAACCGGCGTCGTGCCGCCCGACGATTTTTCGCTGCGCGCGGGCGATGCGGTTTCGATTACGATTGAGGGAGTGGGCGAATTGAATAACTCGGTGGCTTAGGCGCTGAAGGGATATTGACCGGTTCCCTCCCCACAAGTGGAGAGGGAACCGGTCAATATTCACACACCGATTCCAACCATTGCAACGGAAAAATTATGAAAATCACGGGTTTGAAAACTTACATTCTCGGCTCCAGCTGGCGCAATTTGATTTTGCTCAAGCTCGAAACCGACGAACCAGGACTTTACGGCATCGGCGAAGCGACCGTGCAGTGGGGCGACGAAGGCATGCTTGGCTACCTCGTTTCGCTCGAAAAGCGCTACCTTCTGGGCCAGGATCCGCGCGACATCGAGGCGCTGTGGGAGCGGGTGTATCGCAACGAATACTGGCGCCAGGACTTTTTCGTCTGCTCCGCGCTGGGCGGCGTCGAAATGGCGTGCTGGGACATTCTGGGCAAGTCACTCGGCGTTCCGGTCTGGCGCTTGTTGGGCGGCAAATGCCGCGACAGGGTGCGCGCCTATGCCAACGGCTGGTATCAGGTCGAGCGCACGCCCCAGGCGATTGCGGCGCGCGCCAAAGAAGTCGCGGCGATGGGTTACACCGGCTTTAAAATCGACCCTTTTGGCGCCGGTTCCTACGAGATGGACGAACCCGAAAAAGCGCGTTCGGTCGCCATTATCGAAGCCGTGCGCGAAAGCGTGGGGCCGGATATGGAGATTTTCATCGAGATGCACGGTCGTTTCGCCACTCACACCGCCATCGAAATGTGCCGCCGTCTCGCGCCTTATCGCCCTGGCTGGTTTGAGGAGCCTGTTCCGCCGGAAAACCACCAGGCGCTGCTCGAAGTGCGCCGCGCCGTCGCGCCTCTGGGCATTCCGGTCGCGGCGGGCGAGCGGCTTTACACGCGCTACCGTTATCTCGATGTTTTGCGCGACCGCGCCGTCGATATTATTCAGCCCGATGTGGTTCATGCCGGCGGCCTGCTCGAAACCAAAAAAATTGCCGCGATGGCCGAAGCGCATTACATTCCCGTCGCGCCCCACAACGCCTGTTCGCCCGTCGGGACGATGGCGAGTCTGCATCTGGCGGTTTCGACGCCCAATTTTAAGATTCAGGAAACCTTCGATGATATGGTCGAAGACCATGTGCGCGACGCGATTATCGGGCGCCCCGAAATCGTCGATGGCCATTTCGCTTTGCCCGAAAAGCCAGGATTGGGCGTAGAATTGAATGAGGAAGTGATTGCCGCGCATCCGCCGCTCGAAGGCTACATGGATTTTTGGCGCGAAGGCTGGGAAAAACGCTTTTCCTACCATTCGGGTTAGTGACCAGATGAAACTAAATGCGACATTGTAAACCTCCCCCTGCGACATTGTTTGCACCATGATTTTGCCCCTTCGCCTCGCTCTCACTTTGGGAGCCGCCGCGCTGTTGCCTTCAGTGGCTCGGGCTGTGCCCCTCCCGCGCCCCGCTTCCCAAAACATCGAAAAGCGGGGCGCCGTCGCCCTGGGTCTTGGCGCGCCGCTTCAAAAGCCGCCGCGCCTCGATGCGGCGCTTTCGGATTGGAATAAGGCAACGCGACTCGACCATTTTTACCGCGTCGGCGGCGAAGGCGAGGCGCTTTCGGGCCTGCCGCTTTCGCCGACGCAGGCGCGACTGGCGTGGGATGAGAAAAACCTCTACGTCGCCTTCATCTGCGGCGAACCGAGCCGTTATGCGTGGGCGGCGCCCTCAGGAGACGATCCAAACGCCGCGCTCAATCATCCCGACCGCGTGGAACTCCTCGTGCGTCCCAGTTGGAAGGAGGAAAAATTCTGGCGCTTCGCTGTCGCACGCGACGGAAGTTTCGCGGCGCGCGCCTCGGCCCAGAGCGCGCCGCTTCGCTCCCAGGATGATGGCGGCGCCGTTGCCGAGCCAACTCCCAATGCGGAATTGGCCGAATTCGCGGCGCGCGTGGTGCCGTTCGAGGGCGGCTGGACGGCGGCCCTGACGCTGCCCTGGTCGGTGATTGGCGGACGGCCCGAAGACTCTTTTGGCCTCAATGTGGCGCGTTTTCGGCATCAGTCGGGCGAATACCTCTCGCCCCTCGCGCTCGACGCCACGTTTTATCCGCCTGGCCCCAACCCCGCGCCGAATGCGTTTTTGGAAGCGCATTTCGGCGGCGCGCGCGGCGTCACCTCGGCGGGTGCGGGACTGGCGACTTTGCCTTCGGGCATCCGGTTTTGGAATCGCCCCGCCGTTTTGTCGCCGCCAACGCGCGCCGAGCGGCTTCAGTTGTGGGAGTTGCAGCAATCGCTCGCCGCAGCACCCACCACCGCGCAGAACTTCGCCGCGCGCGTCGATTTGGCGAATCGTTTCATCAACGCGCTGTTGCTGGAAGGTTTTTATTTCGACAGTGCGAATGTGAGCTGGAATCCTGGCCGCGCACTCCAGGAGCCGCGCCCCGCGCGTGCCCAGATCAATCGCTTGCTGCGCGCCGGTGACGAGGAAGGCGCGCGGCGCGCGCTCGATGGCTTTTTGAGTGGCCTGGACGTGATCGCGCGTCACTGGTGGGCCGACGGCTCGCCTGGCAACGTGCGCGGCGACGCCTGGACGCCGTTTTCCGGCCCGCTTCGCGTTGAAATCGAAGACCGCGCGCTGCTCTTGCAGGGCGGCGCGGGGGCGCGTCCGCTTGCGCTGCGCCTCTCGCTGCCCTCGACCGGCGGCGTGCGATTGCACGCCCAGACCGGCGCCGCGCCCGCTCTTGGCTCCATCGAACCGCCCTCGCATTTGCCTTTAACCGCGCAGCGCGAGAAAAACGGCATTGTGCGCGCCAAGTTTGACGGCGGCAGCGTCGCCGTTGCGTCCTCGCCCTGGCGCGTGACGGTTTTCGACGGCGCGGGCCGCGAAAAATGGCACCTGCAAGAAGGCGACTTGCGCTTTCGTTTCGAGGGCGAACGCGTTGCCGCCGTGGATTGGTCGCAACCTTTGGCGCCGCGCGAAAATGTCTGGGGATTTGGCGAATGGCCGCAGCGTTTCGGCTTGCGCGGCGAGGTTTTGACGCTGTGGCAGCAGGAGTCGTGGAGCTCGCTCAACGGCGGTTTGCTCAATCAAAGCTACAAAACCATCCCGCTTTTTCACAGTTCGCAAAGCGCGAGCGTTTTCATCAACACGCGCACTCGTTTGCGCGCCGACATCGGGCAGCAAAACCCCGACCGCCTGCGCCTCACAGCTCTGGGGCCGGTTTTCGACCTTTTCGTGTGGCCTGGCGCGCCGCTCGACAACCTCCAGCGCTACGCCGACCTCACCGGCAAGCCCTGGATGCCGCCGCGCTGGGCGTTTCAGGTCTGGGCTGGCGGCGGGCATCTGAGATGGGCGCGCGGGCCGCTCAAAAACGCGGTCGATGAGCAAATCGGCGTGATGCTCCGCTTCGCCGATCTCGATATTCCCCATTCGGCGCTTTATGCCGAAGGCGGCAGTTCGTCCGATCCTCGGCTTTACGCCGCGATGGAGCCGCTCGGCGTGCGGGTTTTGACCTGGAATCGCAATCAGGTTTCGGCCTCTCTGCTGCGCGAGGTGCCCGAAAACGAGCGCCCCGTTTTGCGCCGTCCCGACGGAAGCATCTACACCGTGAAAGGCCATCTGGCCTCGCAGTTTCCCTATCTCGACTGGTCGCATCCGCGCGCGATGGAGTTGTGGCGTCAATCGTGGCGACGGCGGCTCGATTTGGGCGTGGCGGGCAGCATGATCGATTTCGGCGACTGGGTGCCCGAAGACGCCCACGCCAACGACGGCACGCGCGGCGACTGGCTCCACAACGCCTACGCCCTCGACTACCATCGCGCCGCGCATGAAGTCTTCCGCGAAAAACGCGGGCAGGATTTCATTTTGTTCGCGCGCCAGGCGGCGCCAGGGAGCCAGAAATACGTCGCGGCCTTCGCGGGCGATTACCTGACCAACTTCAAGGGAATGCGCGCGGCTTTGCGGGCGGGCCTCAACTTCACTTCGTCGGGCTTTTCGACGTGGAGCGTGGAGTTGGGCGGTTATTCGGGCGGCGCGCCCGACCGCGAAACTTACCTTCGCTGGGTGCAGTGGAGCGCGTTTACGCCCCTGATGCGCTCTCACGGCCAGACGCCGCGCGAGCCGTGGGAATACGGCCCCGACGCGGTGCGCGTTTACAAGCGCATGGCCTGGACGCGCGAAAATCTGCTGCCCGCGATCCATTCCTACGCCCTCGAAGCCAATCGAAGCGGCGTGCCGATGCTGCGCGCCCTGCCGCTCATCTACCCCGACGAATCCCGTGTGCAAAACGTGGACGACCAGTATCTTTTCGGCCCCGATTTATTAGTCGCGCCGATGGCCCAGCCAGGCACAGCGCGGCGCGTGACCTTTCCTTCCGGTCGCTGGGTGCATTTGTGGAGCGGAACGGCTCACGCGGGCGCTCAAACGGGGGAAATCGGGGCGCCGCTCGATGAAATTCCGGTGTTTTTGCGCGAGGGTGCGCTGGTGCCGGTCGAAATGGCTCCCAGCCTGAAATGGGGCGATTCCATGACGGCGGGCCGCGTCGCCGCACTCGTCGTGACGCCGCCCCAGCGAGTGGAGCGCCGCGAGTGGCAATCAGGAGAGGCGACGCTGGAGGCAACGAGTGCGCCGATGGCGGGCGGATTCAGCGTCACTCTGCCCAAAAATGGGCCGCGCGTGCTGCTGATTTACGGCGCGAACGTGGCCAGCGCTACTTTCGTGGGGCGTGACGGGCGTTTGGATGTTTTGCCCCTGCCTCTCCAGCGCGAAGGTGGGCGCATCGTGGTGCGAGTGCCCGACGACGCCCTTCAAGTGCGAGTTTTCGCGGCGGAAATCGCTGAGGCGAAATAGTTCACCCAGGTTGTCACCTGACTGTTAGCGTTTTGTCATTCCGAGGAGGAACGACGAGGAATCAGTGGCAATCTGGACTCGTTCGGCCAAAAATCGGTAAAAACTGCGGCTGTTTCCTCGTCGTTCCTCCTCGGAATGACAAAACGCTAACAGTCAGGTGACAACTTGAATTAACTAACGCGATGTGCAAGTTAGTCGAGGAGTTTGGCGAACTGGAGAGGCTTGAAGCCGTGTTGATACGCCAGGAAGATACAAAGTGTGTGGCACAGGACGGCGCGCAGTAGTCGGCTGCTCAGGTGCCAGGTGTCGCGGGCGTGACACGCCTTGAGTTGCAAGCGCCCGCACCACTGGCTAATGACCGTCTCGATGCGGTAGCGCAAGCGGCTCAAGAGGGCGCTGCGCCTTTTGTCCTCTGCGGACGTCTTCTTCTTGGGCGGGGTGAGTAAGCGAGCATGAGGTGCCACTGTTTTAAGTTCTTCTTGCAAGGCTGGTGAGTGGTAGTTGCGGTCACCAATGACCACGCCTTCCACATCTTGCATCAGGTCAGGTGTTGCGGCCACATCGGCGACATGAGCGGGTGTTATCACCAAGCGCCGCACAACGCCTGGAAAGGAGACCTGCAAGTGCAAGCGGAAGCCGTAGAAGGTCTGGCGAGCGACATGATCAAAGCCGTAGCTGGCTTGAAGACCTGTAGCCTCTTGGCACTTAAAGCGGCGGCAGAAGGAGGCGCGGGCAAAGCGGCACACCGGCAAAGGCACGCTGTCGAGAAAGTGCAGATGGGCATGATGAGGCAATTGATTCACCAGATGTTGCCACACCTGTTCCTTGAGGCGCCACAAATTGGCGCTCTGGCGGGTGTAGGTGGTGCGATGCACCTGCGGCAGAACCGGAAACAGGGTATGGTGCTGGCGCCTGAACAGGTCGAAGGTGGCTGTGTCCTGTGCATGACCCAGAAACAAGCCCATCACCTCAATGGTGAGCACTTCGCTCTCGCTCAGGAGCGGGGTGGCCCGCTCTGGCGCAAGCGGCCTTGGGGCAGTTGGGGCAAAAGCTGTTTCACGGCATCGTCTACGGTGCAATACACCGCTATAATCATCTCGTCCAAGTTCATGGTGTCCTCCGGTTGGCACCAATTGGTTCACCATGTTCTTGGGCGTTTTACAACTTGCACTTCGCGTTAGCTAACCCAAGTTGCTACCTCTCAGCCAGACTGTCATTGCGAGGAGGCACGACGAGGAATCGGTAGCAGATTCGGCTCGTTTGGGCCCAAAAGCGGAGAAAACTGTCACTGATTCCTCGTCGTGCCTCCTCGCAATGACAACACTTATAGTAGGTGGCAACTTGGGTTAGCTATAACAACCAAGAGTTCGATGAGGGTGAAGCCCTGGCTGCAACGGTTTGGATTTCTGCATAGTTTTCCTTTTGGCCCAGGGCGAGGCCGCAAAATCTCAGATGAAAGCGAGTTGGAGCGCTATCGGTCCCAAGAGGCGGACCACCATTGGGCAAGCAAAACCAGGCCTTCCTTTCGACGCAACAACGCGGCCCTATGTCGAAGACACGGGGCCGCGCGTTACTACTTGGTAGATACTGTCGTTAAAAATTCTGTTGCGTAGTAATTGAATCGGAAACGTGAAGCGTCGGGCTGCTTCCCGAACCTGCAACATTGTTGAAAGCCGCCAGTCCCGACGCAAACGGATGGTGCTGGCGGTAAACCTTAGGTGATACGTTCGAGCCTGTCGGGGGACCTTTGAACCATTTGACGTGGCCGTCCACGAAGGCGAAATTGGAGCCGTCCAAGTGCCGCCGAAGGTCGACGCCGTTTCCAGGATTAGCAAAGCCCTGGTTTGGGCCGCCACTGAAGGTGACGTAGGCGTTGTTGTTAGCAGGCGAAAGTGCTTGGCCATACTCGGCTAAGACAACTGTGAGCGACGGAAAATCGCACTGCGCCTCACTGACTCCTCTGACGTTGGCGATAAGGGCCGGATTGCCAGCAAACGAGCCGCCGTTGGCGCGCGACATCGCTATGTTGTAGGTGTAGTCGGAGTATTGGGGGGCGCCAGGGTTGGTCGTCTGGCCGGCAATGCTGTTGCTTGGGCACTGTAGAATTTGATAGCTCTTGATGTAAGGCTGAAGCGAATCGGCCCACCCCTGCGGCGCTCCCGCCGGAGGCGTTCCAGAATAAACAATGCGGTTGACGGGATACCACTCATCATAGTCCTGGGTGTATTGCACGAAGCTGAGCATCACGTTCTTCATGTTGCTCTGGCAACTGGAGCGGCGCGCGTTTTCGCGCGCCCGTCCAAAGACGGGGAAGAGGATGGCGGCGAGGATTACTATTATGGCTATAACAACCAAGAGTTCGATGAGGGTGAAGCCCTGGCTGCGGGCTGGTTTGGGGGCCGTGCTCGACACTGTGGCGAGGCTGCGACGGTTTAAATTTCTGCATAGTTTTCCTTCTGGTCTCAGGGCGAGGCCGCAAAATCTCAGTTGAAAGCGATCTTGGAAAGCGGTTACCATTAATTATGCCCCAAAACGTGCATCCTCAAACTTAACTGAAGTAAGGTTAATAGCACGCAGGGAAGATTAGGCGAAAAATGGAAGATAAAATGGAAGAAGTGACGCTTTGGGGTTCTTTATTCAGAAGTGTTGCCGTCTATGAAGTGGCATCGCGAATTAGAAGTTCGTCCGCCAACGAGCGGGCACAACCAGGCTCTTCGATACAACAACGCGGCCCCATGTCGAAGACACGGGGCCGCGCACTGTCGCCGATTAAATAGCGTCCTGACTGACGGCGTTGAAAGCGGACTTTTGTCCCGACCGCGTGAAGGCGGTGCCAATGTTCCAGGTTCTATCCGCAGTGTTCTCTGTGGTTGCGGCCTACGGGTTGGCCGGAGTGGTCGAATTGACGGTCACCGTCAGGTTGCAGGCGGGACGTCCGCTCTCGTCTTCAGCGGTGAAGAGATGCGCGATGCAGTCCGTGCTGCTCTTGGCTTGGCGGCCCTCCATGATCTGGGCGATCTTCAGCGCTTTGGCGTGTCCATCCATAAAGAGAATGTTGGCCGTATCGAGATGGCGCGCGGTGATCTTGCCCGAGTCACCACCGAACCGCTCGGGAGACAAGGTGAAGCGCGTGAGAGTCGCGTTATCCGGCCAGCCAAACCAGGGATAGATATTCTGGAGGGTTGAGGCTTGTTTCATCAGAGTGTCGGCGATATGGAGCGTTGTTGCGGGCGCCTCGGACCTGATGCTGCCAGTGGTTGTGGGAGGATTAGTGTCCGCAATCGTGTTCGAAAAGTAGGCAGAGTTCATCGAGTAGGAGCCGTATTGGCGGTTGTTGACGTTCAGCCGCCGATACTGGCGGTTGAGGTCGCGATCTTCGCCAGTGGGAGGGGAGGTTTCCGTGGTGAACTGGTCACTGGGGCAGTTGAAGACCTGCTCGCTCTTGATATAGGGAAAGATGGCATCCATCCACTTGTAATGACCGGCACCCAGGTTCGAGATGTTGACGTTGCTTGTCGGGCTAAACCACACGTTCGGCGCTCTTTCGTCGTAGTCCTGTGTATATTGCGCGATGCCCAAGCCGATCTGCTTGAGGTTGCTCAGGCAACTGGTGCGCCGCGCGTTTTCCCTGGCCCGTCCAAAGACGGGGAAGAGGATAGCGGCCAGAATAGCTATGATAGCTATAACGACCAAGAGTTCGATGAGCGTGAAGCCCTGACTTATAGCTCGTTTTGTGGTGGTGCCGTGCAGGACACTGTGGAGATGCGTCGGCTGTTTGAATCTTTGCATGGTTCTTCCTTTCTGCCTCTGGCCGAGGCCTCAAGATTTGAGGTTAGAGTAGGCTCAGAAAGCGGTTACCATTTAATTATTCCCCAAATCGTGCGCCCTCAAACTCAACTGCGGTAATTTTAATAGCACGAGAGTAAGATCAGCAAGAAAGTGGAAGAAGTTGACGCTTTGGCCGCTTTTAAAAAGTGTTCCTTAACTGGGGCGCCATCGGGAGCCAAAAGGCGGGCCACCAATGGGCAAGGGAAATTAGGCCTTTCGATACAACAACGCGGCCCATGTCGAAGACACGGGGCCGCGCGCTATTATCTCCAGTTCCCTCGCCCGCAACAACGGGCTGACCTTATGACACCCCGTGACGGCTGAAGGGCGTCACAGGGTGTTGGAAGCATCACTTGTATTTGCTCTCTGCAAAGGTGAGCGTGTTGCGAGCCGCAGTGAATTGGGGATTGATGAAGGGAGTGTTGTCGCGCCGCCACAAATTGACGCGTCCTGGGTTAGGAACACTGGCTTCGTTCATCGAACTCAATGGCTTGAGTGATTTTACATGACCGTCGGCAAAGAGAAAGTTCGTGGTGCTCAAGTGTCCTGCGAACATATGCCCCCTAGGAGGAGGCCCACCATGCTGCGTGTTCACGCCAAAGCTACCAGTATCGGTTATGTTGAAGTAGTTTTGTTGGCTGGTTGTCTCTACCAGTGCAATCACTTTGGTAGTGTCTTGCAAAAGAGCCGAGTGAACGGGACGGTTGTTACCGCTGGTGCAACTAATGACTCCAACGCCATTGGGTAGAACTCCTGTGGCCGTGTTGTCCTCGTCGAAACGACAAGCCGCCGCATAAGAGACCTTGGTCTCCAACGGCGGAGCACCTAAAGCATTGACGTTGTTTTCGGGGTTGGACGGGCACCTCAGCACCTGCGTGCTCTTCAGATAGGGCTGAATCTTCTGTCGCCACGTGCCCGTGCCCGCACCCGCGCTTGTCGGGTAGTATTCATCATAGTCCTGCACATATTGCACGATGCCCAAGCCCATCTGCTTCATGTTGCTCTGGCAACTGGAGCGGCGCGCGTTTTCTCTGGCCCGTCCAAAGACGGGGAAGAGAATGGCGGCGAGAATGGCAATAATAGCTATAACGACCAAAAGTTCGATGAGGGTGAAGCCCGAAGCGATGCGACGGTCAGGTGCGGGATTGGCCTTAGTGTGCCGTGGTGAGCAGATTGATTTCGTCATGTTGATTCTCTGGGAGGCTCTGAGAGCGCGTTCTGAAGGCTTCAAAGTGCCCCCAATTTCTGGGAATTGTCGGAAAAACAAGCTAATCCAAATCCAAGAAAATAGCACTCTGTTGCATTGTCTTCTATATTATTCCCCAAAGGGTGTCCCATTAAACTCAACTCAAGTAGGATTTATAGCACTCGCGTAAGGAGATTGGAAAAGTGGAAAATAAAGAATCCCCGCCGCGAGCAGCGGGGTATTTCAAGGAGAGTGTAACTTTGGCTGTCAAGGCACAGCGTAGTGGTAGCTGCCAGTCAAAAGAGGGCCAACTGGTCAGAGGAGGTGAGCGCGGGGGAGTGAGCGGCATAGAGTTGTTGGTAGGTCAAATCTTGACCTTTTTCCTGGCCTTGGTCGCGCACATAATCCGCGATGGTGTGTTCGTTGCCCTGGGGCCCCACCGTCGAGACAAAGTAGCCATCCGACCAGAACTCGCCGCCCCACAACTGCTTCTTGACCTGAGGACACCGCTTGAACACTTCGCGCGCCGTGAGGCTCTTGAGAATGGTGATGATTTTGGTGGGGCTGTAGGTGGGCACCGACTGCACCAGAAAATGCACATGGTCGCCATCGGTGCCAATTTCCAAAATTCGATCTCGTAGCGCCGCGCGATGTCCAGACACACCTCGCGCACTGCCTCGTCCACAGCATGGTCAATCACCACACGCCGATATTTGGCAGGAAACACCGCATGGTAAAGCAACACGCTCACATTGTGACTTTTATGGATGAGACGGCTCATGCCTCAAGTCAAACACAGCGCACTCGCCTCGCTCGCGAGGCTCCAATCGCCGCAAGCGGCGGGGTATTGACCCACAGAAGAATAAAATGGAAGAAATTGATGATTTCAGCTTTTTTTGCGACTTGCTTGATCGCATCTTGAGCGAGGGAGTGCAGCAAGTGGAAGTGGTGGGTGAGGGGGGGGCTATCGAGGCCGAATACTCGTGGAGAGTCAGCTGGCCGGTATTGATCCTGTGTCTTAGCGGGACGCAGTCGCTGGTGCTGCGGCGCGGCGGCCAGACGGTCGAAAAGCAGCGCTCGGCAGGCCAGGGGTTTGTCCTGATGCCTGGATGCTGGATGGGCACCAACCCGCGAAGGGCACACGAGACACTGCAAGTCCAGTTCAAGCCGGAGGTGACCAACTTTTTGCACCAGTCTTTTGAAGGAGGCCACGACGCGCTACGCGGGTTTCCAGAAAGCACCGACAGACGATTTTACAGCTCCCCTGGCCGCCTCGATGCCTTCGGCTACGAGCTGCATCGCTTTTTGCTGCACCCGCCCCTCATCAGCGCCGAGCATTACGCCCGCAGCCTTTATGTCGCCCTTTTTTGTAAAGCGCGCGAAGTGCTGGTCGTCACGCCCCCTGGCAGCAAAGCGCACCAGACCTGGCAGAGCGCGCGTCAGTTCATCGAGGCGCACTGCGAGGAGCCGCTTTCGCGTCACGGCGTGGCGCGCGCTTTGAAACTGCATCCCAACTACCTGTCGCAGCTCTTCGCCCAGCAGGGCGAGGAATCGTTTTCCGCTTTTTTACTGCGCGTGAGACTGGAGCGCGCCCGCCATCTGCTTCACGACCCCGCTCTCAACGTAACGGAAGTCGCGCGCCTTTCGGGTTTTAGTGACGCCAACTATTTCATTCGCGCCTTTAAAAAGCGTTACGCCATCACCCCTGGTCGCGCCCGCCATATGGCCGCGCCCAGAGCTATCGACAACTGACCCCACTCAACTTCTGCTGTCGCCAAGGGCACTGAATCCCCTTGGCGGGCGCTGATGACAGCATCCCATCAAAACAGTAAAACGGCACAACGGCATTCGCTATCTCTTTTTCTGCTCGTGAAATGAAATGAGCGCCTCTAACCAAAGGTTTTGGCTGGAGGTCTAACCCGCGACCAGTGGCCCGCGAAAACGGCAACTGCCCAAATCATATAAACCAAAAAGCCACTTCCCAACTCGAAGCGATTTCTTATGGCCCCAAACCCCTCGCGCCGTCCCAATGTCATCGTCTTTTTCACCGACCAGCAGCGCCACGATTCGACCGGCGTTCACGGCAACCCGCTCGGCCTCACGCCCCACTTCGACCGCATGGCGGCGCGCGGCACCCACATTTACCACTCCTTCACCTGCCAGCCCGTGTGCGGCCCCGCGCGCTCCTGTCTGCAAACCGGACAATACGCCACCCAAACCGGCTGTTTTCGCAACGACATTCCGCTCGCGCCCGACGCGCGCACCCTCGCCCATCATTTCGGCGACGCAGGCTACCGCACCGGCTACATCGGCAAATGGCATCTCGCCGACCACGAACCGGTGCCCCGCGAAGAGCGCGGCGGCTACGAGTTCTGGCTTGGCGCGAATGCGCTCGAACACACTTCCGATGCCTATCGCGCCGAACTTTTCGACGGCGATAACCAACTTGTCCGCTTGCCTGGCTACCGCGTCGATGCCCTCACCGATGCCGCGATTCGCTGGGTCGATGAGCGTCAGAACGAGCCGTTTTTCCTGTTTTTGTCGTTTCTGGAGCCGCACCATCAAAACCACCGCGACGATTTTCCCGCGCCCGACGGCACCGACGGGCCTTACACCGCAGCCTGGACGCCGCCGGATTTAACCGCGCTGGGCGGGTCGTCGGCGGGGCATCTGGCGGGTTACTGGGGCATGGTGAAGCGCCTCGACGAAGCGCTGGGACGGCTTCAGGACGCGCTCAAAAGTCTCGAAATCGACCAAAATACCATCCTTCTTTTCACCAGCGACCACGCCTGTCATTTCAAAACCCGCAACGGGGAATACAAGCGCAGCTGTCACGACGCCTCGATCCGCGTCCCCACCGCGTTTTGCGGCCCTGGTTTTGAAGGCGGCGGGCAGGTGCGTGAAATGGTGAGCCTGGTCGATTTGCCGCCGACTCTGCTCGACGCCGCTGGAATTCCGGTGCCTGAAACGATGCAGGGCCGCTCGGTTCTGCCGCTTTTGCGCGGGGACAGGGCGAATTGGCCCTCCGAAGCCTTTGTGCAGATTTCGGAATCGCAGACCGGACGCGCGGTTCGCACCGCGCGCTGGAAATACAGCGTCTCGGCGCCTGCCGACCCCAATTCCGGCAGCGCGCCGAGTTACAAAGAGGAATTCCTCTACGATTTGCTCGCCGATCCCTACGAACTTCGCAATCTCATCGCGTTCCAATCGCACCGCGAAGTCGCCGACGTGATACGCGCGCGTTTGCTGCGCCGCATCAACGAAGTGGAAGGAGCCGCGCCGCACATCGAACTCGCGCCCGCGACCGTTCCCGTCGCGCAGTGGCGCGTGACGAGCGAGGAAGCGCGTTCTTAAAGCGCCCTGTAGGGACACGGCGTGCCGTGTCCGTTGGAAATCTTGACAGGAAATGCCGCGAAGCCAACGAGCGGACACGGCACGCCGTGTCCCTACGAGTCGGAAACGAACGCTTTTGAGCCAGACACAAATTCAATCCCATGACAACGCCCTCATCTCAAACCCCAAATGTGGGCATCATCGGCTGCGGCAAGCGCGGACAGCGCCACGCCATCGACTTCGCGGCCTGTGGCGCCTCCATCGTCGCCGTCGCCGATCCGTTTCCCGAAGCGGCCCAGGCGCTTTCCGCTCAGTTCGGCAACCCGCCCGTTTTCACCGACGCCAAACAGATGCTCGCCGAAACCCAGCCCGACATGGTGAGCATCTGCACCTGGCCGCAGTTTCATTGCCAGGGCGTTTTAGACGCGATTGAGGCGGGCGTTAAAGCGATTCACTGTGAAAAACCGATGGCGCCGTCGTGGAGCGAGTCGAAAACGATGCACCGCGCGGCTGTCGAGGCGGGCGTGCAGCTCACTTTTTCGCACCAGCGGCGCTTTGGCGCCGGTTTCATGAAATCGCGCGAGCTGGCGCAAAGCGGCGCGGTCGGCGAGATATTTCGCATCGAGGGCTTTTGCTCCAACCTCTTCGACTGGGGCACGCACTGGTTCGATATGTTCTTCTTCTATAACAGCGAAACGCCCGCGCAGTGGGTGATGGGACAGGCCGACACCTCCAATGTGCGCCCCGTTTTCGGCGTGCCGATTGAGTCGGGTGGTTTGTCTTACATCCGCTTCCAAAACGGCGTTTACGGCCTTTTGGCGACCGGAAAAGAAGCGGGCGGGCGCTGCGCCACGCGCATCATCGGGAGCGACGGCCTCATCGAAGTGCTCAGCGACAACGGCGACAACGAGTCGCTGCGTGTGCTGCGCGCGGGATCGGCGTGGGAAACCCCGCCGATGGAATCGGTTTCGCACGGCAAACAGCACGAAAATACGGTGCGCGACGCCATCGAGTGCCTGAACACGGGCCGCGAGCCGGAAGCATCGAGTTTCAAAGCGATGCGCGCCATGGAACTGATTTTCGCCACCTACGAATCGGCGCGGCGCGGCGGGCGCGTCGATTTGCCGCTCGAAGTCGAAGATGCCTCGCTGGCGCTGTTGCTGGAAAGCCGTTCGGTTTAAGTGATTTAGGAGTTACGCAGTTGAAATGTGGTCGAGGCGGGGTTGCGCCCTCTTCCAATCCTCAGTTCCTTCGATTGGAAGAGGGCGCAAGCCCCGCTTGAACGCAACTCCTACCATTCTTTGAAATATGAAAACGCTCTTTATCCTGCTCGATACCGTGCGCCGCGATTACCTGCAATCCTACGGCAGCGACTGGGTGCAAACGCCCAATTTGGCCCGTCTCAGCGAGCGCGGCGTCACTTTCGACAACCACTGGTGCGGCAGCCTGCCCTGTATGCCGGCGCGGCGCGACATCCTGACGGGGCGCCTCAATTTCCTCGACCGTCCCTGGGGGCCCATCGAGCCGTTCGACGACGTTTTGCCGCGCGAACTTCGCAAAAAAGGCGTTTTTACTCATCTGGTCACCGATCACGACCATTATTTCGAGTTGGGCGGCGAAAACTATCACACCGGCTTCAACACCTGGGAATTTATGCGCGGGCAGGAATTCGATCCGTGGGTGTCTTACGTCGATGCCCTGGCGCAGCCCGATTTTCAGGGGCGATTAGGCAATCAAAACTGGCACAATCGCCAGAAACAGCAGCAGGAAGCCGATTTTTCCGGCCCGCGCACCGCGCAGAGCGCCATCGAGTGGCTGGATGCCAACGCCCGTTCGCAGGGCGACTGGTTTTTGCAGGTCGAGATTTTCGACCCCCACGAACCGTTTTACTGCCCCGAAAAATACCGTGAAATGTATGGCGATGAGTGGGACGGCCCTCAATACGACTGGCCGCCCTACGATTTTGCGACAGAATCGCCCGAAGCCGTCGAACACATCCGAAAATGCTACGCCGGACTTTTGACCATGACCGATGCCTGGGTCGGCAAAATTCTCGACAAACTCGAAGAAACCGGACAATTCGATGACACGCTCATCGTGTTCACCACAGATCACGGCACCATGCTCGCTGAACACGGCTACTGGATGAAGAATTATATGCCGATGTGGAATGAAATCGTCCACATTCCGCTCATCGTTAAGCTGCCCCAAAACGCGCGCGCCGGCCAGCGAGTAGACCATCTCACCCAGAACATCGACCTCATGCCCACCTTTCTGGATTTTCACGGCTGCGAAATCCCGCCCCACGTCAAGTCTCAGTCGCTGAAGCGCGTTCTGGAAGGAGAAACGGGGCGCGAAGACGCCATTTTCGGCTATTTCGGCAAAGCGCTCAACATCACCGACGGGCGTTACGTTTACATGAGAAATCCGCTCAACGAAGATGGCGGGCCAATTCATGCCTACACTTCGATGCTTCAGAGTGGTCTGAATGGGTGGTTTCCGCGTGCGGTTTACGGCCAGATCGAGACGGGCCGCTTTCTCTCGCACGCCTACGACCTGCCGCTCTACAAAATCCCCACGCGCGGCGAAGTGCCGCGCGCGGTGCCAGGCGAAGAGTCGTATCGGGCGCGCCATCTGCTGTTCGACATTCAAAACGACCCGCAGCAAACGAACCCGCTTCTCGACGCGGCCCTCGAAGCGCATTTCGAGGCCCGACTTTGCGCCCATCTGCGCGATTACGAGGCCGCGCCCGAACAATTCGAGCGTCTGGGTCTGGATGCGACCTCAAAATGAGATCTTATCGCGGAGCAAGATAAGGCTACAAAGCGAAATAAATTCGCAGCCAACGAAATCGTCAGCCTTCGCTGACGGCATGTGTCGGCGAAGGCCGCCAGTTTCGTTGGCTGCGAATTTATTTCGCTTTCAAAGATGGAGCCGCCACTACGTTAGCAGTTCTATCCCACCCATTCTCTGCGGTCGGCGGCATCGCGCGCCCGCAACAGAACTTCGGCCATTTTTAAAGATTCCGCCGTCGAATAAAATTCCGTCGTTTCGCCGCGCACGGCGCGCAAAAGTTCCTTGTGAACGGGACGGGCCGCGATGCTTGCGGTGATGTCGGTTTCGCCTTCGTCGCCGGAAATGAGCAGGCAGCGCCCATCGCGCACTTCGACCACGCCCGCGCTGCCCGCGACGCGCAAACGGTCGTCGCCGTGCGTGGGCGCGCTCGTCGGACGCAAAAAATCGGCGTGAACGACGGCGCTGCCCCCATTTTCGAGTTCAAAAAGCGCCACGCAATGGTCTTCCATTTCGCGGTATTGCGGTTTGGAAAGGTTGCCGCCCGCGCCCACGACGCGCCCCAGTTCCAGTCCCGCGCAAAAACGTATCGCGTCGATGCCGTGCGAGGCGACCCACAGCATGGTTCCGGCGTAATCGGCCCGTTTGCCATACCATTCGGGGCGAGAGGCGCCAAAACGATAGCTTTTCTGCGCCGTTGCGAGGACGACTTCGCCGATTTTTCCTTCCGCAATCGCCGCGCGCGCGGCGCGAAATTCGGCCTGGGCGCGAAAGGGAAATTCGGTAAGCAACACACGCGCATTGCCCTGTGTGAGTTCGCGTAGGCGTTCGAGTTGTTCCCAGGTGGCGGCGACGGGTTTGTCGCTCACCACGGCGATGTCGCGCTCCAGCGCGAGGGTCGCGATGGCGCCGTTGTGCCCATAAACCGCGCCGATGCTGACGATTTCGGGTTGAAATTCATCGAAAAGTGCGGTGGGCGTGTCGAACCACCGTTGCGCGCCGATTTTTTGCGTCAAACCTCGCGCGTTGGCATTATCGTGCCCATCGCCCGCGACAGCGATTTCCCATCCCTCTTCATTCAAAAGATGGCGCAGATAATGGTGTCCGTTGCCACCGATGAAAGCAAGGCGCATTTATTTACTCCCCTGCGCCAGCGCTGCCGCCTCAATCTTTTCGGGCGGGATATAGAGATGACAGGCGGCGCTCGTGTTGCTGGCTTCCACGACTTCGAGCCAGGGCACGACCTTATCGCACGGCTCGAAGCGGTGCGGGCAGCGCGGGTGGAACGGGCAGCCAGGCGGCAGCTTTCCGGCGTCGGCGACCTCGCCGCCGATGTCGAAATTCATTTTGATGTCGGGGTCGATGCTGGGAACCGCCGAAAGCAGCGCCTGCGAATAGGGATGGCGCGGATTTTCGAATAGTTCTTCCGAATCGGCCAGTTCGACGATTTTTCCGGCATACATCACCGCCACGCGGTCGCAGATGTGGCGCACCACGCTGAGATCGTGGGCGACGAACAGGTAAGTCAGGTTGAATTCGTCCTGCAAATCCGCCAATAAATTGATGACCTGGGCCTGCACGGAAACATCGAGGGCCGACACCGCTTCGTCGGCGACGACGAGCGCGGGTTTCATAATCAGGGCGCGCGCGATGCCGATGCGCTGGCGCTGTCCGCCTGAAAACGCGTGCGGGTAGCGCTGGCGGTGTTCGGGGCGCAGACCGACTTTGAGCAGCATTTCATCCACGCGATCCTGCAATTCTTTGCCACGCGCCAGTTTGTGAATCAGGAGCGGTTCGCCCACGATGTCGCCGACGGTCATGCGCGGGTTGAGCGAGGAAAAGGGGTCTTGAAACACCATCTGCATCTTCTGGCGCAGGGGTTTGAGGTCTTTTTCCGAAATTTGAGCGAGATCGACGGTCTGGCCATCGACATGAAACAGCGCCTGACCGCTCGTGGGCGAAAGAGCGCGCAAAATGGTGCGCGCGCAGGTGGTTTTGCCCGACCCGCTTTCGCCGACAAGTCCCAGGGTTTCGCCGCGCATCAGATCGAAATTGACATCATCGACCGCTTTCACCGCGCCGATGGGACGGCGCGCGAAGCCCTTGCTCATGATGGGGAAGTGCTTGCACAGGTTGCGGACTTGTAAAAGCGGGGTTTGGGGTGAAGTTGTCATGGTTAGTTTGCTGCTTTGTAAACCTCCCCCGCCGTCGCCCAGAGGGCACCCGACTTGGTAAGGAGGGGAGACCACACTCGCACTTCGACGTTCTTCCCTGCGAAAACGACGCAGTTCCAATGTGGTCTCCCTTCCTTACGAAGTCGGGTGCCCTCTGGGCGACGGCGGGGGAGGTTTACACATCACGCGGCAACGGGCGCGACGCGCGGGTCGTTCGAGTGCCCGACTTCATGGACATGAGGATGAATTTCCTCAACGCGCACACACGCCGCCTGCCCGCCGTTGGAAAAGGTTCGCAGCGCGGGCCGGTCGCCGACATCACAGCGCCCGCGCACCGCGTGCGGGCAGCGTGGATGAAACGGACAGCCTGGCGGAATATCGGTGAGCGAGGGCACGCTGCCCCGAATCGCGGGCAAGCGCTGGCCCCTGTGCCCCAACCCTGGCAGCGATTGCAGCAGGCTCATGGTGTAGGGGTGAAGCGGCGTTTTTAAGACGCCGCGCACGTCGGATTTTTCGACCACGCGGCCCAGATACATCACCGCCACATCGTCGGCGATTTGCGCCACCACGCCCAGATCATGCGTGATGAAAACCACCGAGGTGCCGCGCTCGGCGACCAGATCTTTGATGAGTTTGAGAATCTGGCCTTGAATGGTGACATCGAGCGCGGTCGTCGGCTCGTCGGCGATGAGAATTTCCGGATTGCACACCAATGCCATTGCAATCACGACGCGCTGGCGCATTCCGCCGCTCATTTCGTGCGGGTATTGGTCGATGCGCCGCTCCGCGCCAGGAATGCCGACTTTACGCAGCATTTCGATGGCCATTTCGCGCGCCTGCCTGGGCGTCACGTCCTGGTGGAGCAGAATCGCTTCGCTGATCTGGTTGTTGATGGTGTGAACGGGGCTGAGAGCCGTCATCGGCTCCTGAAAAATCATGCTGATATGGCCGCCGCGCACGCTGTAAAGCTGGTCGGACTTCTCGTTGAGCGCCGCGATGTCGATGGGTGCGGCGCCGTCTTTGGGCGTGAAGAGAATTTTGCCGCCCACGATTTTGCCAGGCGGTCGAATCAGACGCAAAATCGAATACGACGTGACGCTTTTGCCGCAGCCGCTCTCGCCCACCAGCGCCAGCACTTTGCCGCGCTCCAGCGAAACCGTCACGCCGTCAACGGCGGGGATTTCGCCCTGCTCGGTATAAAAGTAGGTTTTGAGGTCTTCGATGTGGAGAACGGTGTCGTTGGTCATGGCGAGGAGGGAGCGGGCACTTTGCAACGGGGCGACATATCTTCGGGATGGTCGAGAAATCGCTTTAAAACGACATCGAGTTCGCCGTGAATTTCACCGTAGCGGATGATAGTGATGTAATTTGGGTCGAACACGTCGGGAAAGAGCGACAACGCCTTTGAAAGAGGGAAGCCCAGCGCCACAACATCGCTCACCGCCGACAAAACGCGCCGAAATTCTTCGTTCGGCTGACGCTCAATCGTTGGATTGAAACGGTCGATGAGACTGGCCGTTTTCGGCTCCAAAATCGCGTTGTAAAAATCGCGCGTCCAGGCTTGGATTTCTTCGGGTGTGACTCTCATGATGTTTAGCGTGAAGAATAAGGATCGGCGGCGTCGCGCATCCCATCGCCGAAGAAGTTGAAAGCCAGCACGGTCAGCACAATCATCACCACCGGCATCAGCAGCCAGGGATAATTCGCCACCACGTCGATATTGAGGCAGTCTTGCAGCATCACGCCCCAGCTCACGACGGGCGGGCGCAGGCCGAGTCCCAGAAACGACAGCGCAGTTTCGCCCAGAATCATGCCAGGCACGCTCAACGACAGGCTGACGATGATGTGCGACGCGAAACCAGGCAGCAAATGGCGGAAAATGATGCGCCCGTGACTCGCACCCATGAGCCGAGCCGCGACCGCGTAATCTTCCTCGCGCAGCGACAAGATTTTGCCGCGCACCACGCGCGCCAGGCCCGTCCAGCTCAGCAAACTTAAAACCAGGGTAATGGCGAAATAAGTCTGGAGCGGCGACCAGTCGGAAGGCAAAACCGCCGCAAAAGCGAGCCAGAGCGGAAGATGCGGAAACGAGTTGATGACTTCGATGGTGCGCTGGATAAAAGTATCGGCGCGCCCGCCGACGTAGCCGGAAATGCCGCCCAGAATCGCGCCCAGCAAAAACGTCGAGATGATGGAAACCACGCCAATCGACAGACTGATGCGTGCGCCGTAAATCACGCGGCTCCAGATGTCGCGGCCATATTTATCGGCGCCCAGAAAGAAAAACGTGCCGCCGTTGGTCTTCGCGTCGCGCACTCCGAAAAGGTGCCGGTCGGCAGGGAAAAGCCCCCAGAATTTGTAAGGTTCGCCCTTGACGAAAAAGCCGAGCGGCACGATGTCATTGGTCTTGAGATAGTAGTTTTTGAGTGTGACGGGATCAATTTCGCGCGTCACGTTTTCGGTGTAGAGGCCGTGCTGGAGGTTCCATTTGGGCAGTTGCGGCGGCGCGTAAATCATCCCCACGTTGTTCCAGTTGCGGGTGTAGGGCGCAGCGAATTCGGCGAACAACGCCAGCGAATACAGCACCATCAACAGCAGCAAGGACGCGACGGCCAAACGGTGTTTCGAAAAGCGCAGCGCGATGAGCTGCCACTGCGATAACGTAGCGCGCGCCGCTTTTTCGGGCACATATTCCGGCGTGAGATGCTCTTCGGCCAGTTCGGGCGATTCGGGTTGCGCGTGGGGCAGCAGGCCAGGTTCGGGCAGCAAATCGCTGGGCACGCGAATGTGATCGCTATCGAACGCGGCCTTGTCTTCTTCGCCCGCTTCGAGTTCGTGGGCTTTTCTCATCGGGAGCCTCCTTCCATACGGATGCGCGGGTCAATCCACAAAAGTAACAGGTCGCTGACCAGGGTTCCGAAGATGCCGAGCAGACTCAGCACCATCAGCATCGAGCCGGCGAGATAAATATCCTGCGTCATCAGGCCCTGGAGCATCACGGGGCCGATCATCGGCAGACTCAGCACGATAGCGACGATGGCGCCGCCCGAAACCAGTTGCGGAAAAATGCCGCCGATGCCGGAGATGAACGGATTGAGCGCCAGCCTCACCGGATATTTCATCAAGAGGCGGAAGGGGCGAACGCCCTTGGCCATTGCGGTCGTGACGTAGGGTTTGCGAACTTCATCGAGCAGGTTGCCGCGCATGACGCGAATCATGCCCGCCGTGCCCGCCGTCGCGATCACCACAATCGGCACCCAGATGTGTTGCAGCAAATCCACGATTTTGCCCCACGTCCACTCCGGCGCGGCGGCGTATTCCGGCGAAAACAGGCCCGTCACGTTGATGCCCAGATATTTCCCGCTCCAATACATCAGCAAAATGGCGAGCAGGAAGTTGGGCACGCACATCCCGATGAATCCCAGAAAGGTCAGCACATAATCGCCCGCCGTGTATTGCCGCACGGCGGAGAAAATGCCGATGGGCAGCGCAATCGCCCAGGTGAACAGAATCGTGCCCAGCGACACCATGAAAGTGAGCAAAACGCGGTCGCCCACGATGTCGTTGACCGATTTCTGGGTTTCCATCGAACGGCCCATCTGCCCCTGCAAAAGCCCTTTGTCGGCCTCGGCGAATGAGGTGAACCAGTTGAAACCCATCCAGCGTGTGTATTGCTTCCACACCGGCTCATCGAGATGGAACGATTCCACCAATCTTCCGACTTCCTCGACGGCGGCTTCGTCGCCCGTGGCGCGCAGTTCGGTGATGCGGGTTTGCACGAAGTCGCCAGGCGGCATCTGGATGATGGAAAACGTCACCACCGAAATGATGAGCATGGTGGGAATCATCAGCAAAATGCGCCGCCCGATGTAGGGATGTTTGAAGGCCACCATCACCAGACCGAGCGCCAGAATCGCGTAAACCAGCCCCGAAACCAGGCGCCCCAATCCGCCGCTATCGGCGACTTTGAGAGTATCAACGTTCACCGCGTCAGGCGGCGGCGTGACGACGCTGATTTCGCGTTTGATTTGCGCGATGGCGCCCGCCGATTCGCGCGGTTTCTCGAAATAAAAGGTTTCGATGCCGGCGTTAGCGGGCGTGTTATAAGAATTGCCGTAAATCACGTTGCGCGGCACGTTGCGAAAGCCGTTTTTCACGACGGTGATTTGCGGCGGCGGCGTCGCGATGGAAATCGACCACACGTTTTCCGCCGCGATGTCGAGCGCCTCGTTGAAAATGGCGACCTGCTGGGCGCGCGTCGGGGCTTGCCTGGCGCGTTCCAACACTTCCATCGAGCGCCGCAGCGGGCTGTTTTTCGGCGGCGCCTGACCGCCTTGCAGAGCTGTGGGATCGCCGTAAAGCCCGCCTTTTTGAAACCAGATGCCGTAGGCGGGCGCGTAAAACGACTCGATGTAAGTCGGCACGAAGGAGCGCGGCTCGACCATCGGGTTGAACTCGCTTTCGCCCGACCAGACCGTGAAATCATGCAGCAGCGCCGCTTTTTCCGCCGAAAACAGGGGCCGCGAGCGCGAGCGTCGAATGGCGCGAATGCCCACTTCGGCCCAGTTGTCCACCACGAACTGCCCAGGCCCTTCGCCGCCAAAATCGGTGAAATCGAGATACCACGTCATGCGCGAGCCGTCGGGGAATTGGCGCATACCCTCGAAATCGCGTTTGGTCAATCCCAGTTCATCCAGCAGGGCGCCCGCGCGCTGCGGGTCGTGCTGGGTGAAACTTTTCATCAGCTTTTCGGAGTGAAACTCCGATTCGCGGCCAGGATCGATTTGCGCCGGTTCGCCGATGCCCGAATAAATCGCCTTGATGATTTGCTCGCGGTTAATCGCCAGAGAAAGCGCCTGGCGAAAGCGTTTGTCGCTTAAAAGCATGGCTTTCTGGCGCGAAACTTCGTCGCCCCGCGCCACGAGGCGGTTGTTGTTGGGCCACAGCGTATAGGCCGAACGCGAGGCCGGAAACCAGTGATAAACCTCGTAGCCGTTGCGTTTGCGGCCTTCCATGAGCATGGTGTAAGAGTCGAAGAAGATGTGGCGATCCTGCATCGTCGCATCGCCCGCCGCCGCCGCGATGGGGATGATTTGCGGGCTTTTCACCTCGAACAGAATCCGATCCACATAAGGCAGCTGATTGCCTTTGGGGTCAACCGCCCAGAAGTAGGCGTTGCGCACGAAGCCTTCGGGCGAACTCGATTTGTAAGTGCGATAGACCCAGGGCCACATGCGCGGGTGTTCGGGATTGCGAAAATCGACAAGGGCGGTGTAAAGCGCGCGTTTGGTGGTGATGCCGCGCGCCGCCATCGTCGCGTTCATCACTTTTTCGTCGCCCAGATCGGGATGATATTTCCGCAAATAGTGGCGCGGCGAGTAGCAGACGCCGCGCGTCAGGCTTTCCAGCAAAACGCCGTTGGGCGTGGGGAATTTGAACTTGACGGTGAGGTCGTCCACCTTTTCGATGGTCGATCTTGCCGCCGGCGCGCATCCAGTCCACCGGCGCGCTGGAGATTTTGAGCTGCTCGTCCTGCCACCAGTAGAGGATGTCGTCGGCGGTAAAAGGCGCGCCATCCGACCACTTCACGCCTTTGCGAAGCGTGACTGTCCACTCGCGGCGGTCGGGACTGGCTTTCCAGCTTTTGGCGAGATGGGGCCGAATCGGATAGCCCATCGGCGACCAACGCACCAGCGTCGCGCCCGAAAGCCGCCAGGTGACGATGCCCACGTCGCTGGGCGAGTTGGCGAGGCGCTGCCAGCTACCGCCATAGTTGCCGATGCCGTCGGCGCCCTCCAACACCAATGGCTCGCTTCCCACGCGCTCTGCGACGGGCGGCAGCTTCTTTTCCTTGACCAGTTCAGCCAGAATTGGCGACTGTCCTTTGGGAAACCAGGGCGCGGCTTTTCCCTGAGAGTAATCTACGTCGCGCTGCACGACGGGCGGATTTTGGGGTCGAAACTGACGTCGCGCAGCTTTCGAGCGACCGCATTTCCTGAGCCGAACGCGCGATGGGTGTGGTGGCCAGGCGAGGCCGGAACATCCAGGCGCAAAAGTAAAGCACCGCCGCGAAGCCGAGAATCGCGGCGCCGTAGCGAGAGAGAATTTGGAGCCATTTTTCATGAGATTGAGATTGAAAGCGATATGAAATCGCAGCCAACGAAAATGTCGGCCTTCGCGGACACCGTAACTGTGAATCTGTCGGCGAAGGCCGACATTTTCGTTGGCTGCGATTTCATATCGCTTTCTTCACACTTCCAGCGCGAGATAATTTTTGGCGTTGGAATAGCAGATATTGCGAATCATGGCGCCCACCATGTCAAAATCGTCGGGCAGTTCGCCGTTTTCCATGTCGCGCCCGACCAGATTGCACAAAACGCGGCGAAAATACTCGTGACGCGGAAACGACATGAACGAACGCGAATCCGTCAGCATTCCGATGAAGCGTGAGAGCAAACCGTTGTTGGAAAGCGCGTTGATTTGCCATTCCATCGCTTCTTTTTGATCCAAAACCACCAGCCCGACCCCATTTGCATCTTCCCTGGCACGCCGCCCTGAAAATTGCCGATCATGGTGGCGAAAACGTAGTTGTCGGCGGGATTGAGGTTGTAAAGCACGGTTTTGGGCAGCGCATCCTCGCGTTCCAGTTGGTCGAAATAAACCGCCAGAGCGCGCGCCTGAGAGAAATCGCCGATGGAATCGAAACCGGTGTCGGGCCCCAGCGCTTCGAAGCCCCGCGAATTGTTGTTACGCTGCGCGCCGAGGTGCAACTGCTTCGTCCAGCCGCGTTTGGCGTCGAGCTGCCCGAAAAACAGCATCAGAAACGACGCGAAACGATTTTGCTGCTCAGGGAAGCCGCGTCGCCTTGGCGCGCACTGGTGAAAGTGGTTTGCGCTTCGCTCTCGGCCGGAAAATCGGCGAAAGGCTGCGTGAGTCCGTGATCCGACAGGCGACAGCCGATGGCGTGAAAATCGTCGTGGCGCTTTTCCAGCGCCCCCAGAAAATCGTCGAAACTGGCGATCTCGCAATCCGCGACGCCTCCCAACTGCTCCACCCACTCGTTGAAGGCTTCGGGCTGGTGAACGGCGAGGGCTTTATCGGGCCGAAACGTGGGATAAACCCGCGTCTCCAAGCCCGACGCGGCGATATTTTGATGATGTTCGAGCGACTGCGCGGGATCGTCCGTCGTGCACAGCGCGCGCACCTCGAATTTCTTGAGAATTCGCTGAGTCGAAAACTGCGGCGTTTGCAATTGCTCGTTGGCGCGCTCCCAGATGGCGGGCGCTGTGGTCTCGTTGAGCAGTTCGTCTATACCGAAATAGCGCTTGAGTTCGAGGTGCGTCCAGTGAAACAGCGGGTTTCTCAGCGTGTGTGGGACGGTTGCAGCCCAGGCGAGGAATTTTTCGCGCGGCGGCGCATCGCCGGTGCAAAGGCGCTCTTCGACGCCGTTGGCGCGCATCGCGCGCCATTTGTAGTGGTCGCCTTCGAGCCAGATTTCGAACAAATCCGCGAATTGACGATTGTGGGCGATGTCGCGCGGCGGCAGGTGGTTGTGATAGTCGAGAATCGGCTCGCTGGCGGCGAATTCGTGATACAGCCGGCGCGCGGCGGGCGTTTGAAGCAGAAAGTCTTCGTGGATGAAGGACATGGCGAGGAAATCAACTGGGGATGCCGTAATTATCCCAAAAACAACGGTTTCATGTGGCGCTCGTAGATATTGTCAACGTTGCGCGCCACGACTTCCTCATTTTCCTTCAGCGCGTCCAAATAACGCTCCCCCATCTGCGCGGCGATTTTATAGCCGACGTGAATCAGTTGGCGCAGGCTGGCGTTGAACTGCGGGTTGTTTGGGTCGTGGCGCAGCGCGGCGACGAACTGCTTGCTCGACCAATTTTGCACCGTTTGCGCGTCGGGCAGTTCTTCCTGCTTCACATCAATGACCGTCGCGTAAGGCGCGCACAGCGCCTCCTGTTTTTCGAGCGCTTTGACGTAAATTTCCTTCGCCAACTCCAGGCCTTTGCCGCCCGCTTCGGCCAGGCCGATGACTTCTTCGAGCCAGGTCGTGCCCGCCGTTTTGAGGTGCAAACCGGCGTCAAACTTCGAGAGCGCGCGGCGAATCGGCGCGTAAATCGAAAATTTGTCGCTGCCCGAATGCACGCTCAGTTTTAGATTGGGCGGCAAATCGTAATTTTTGGTCGCGAAGGCGATAACGGCCAGATCGTCGTTGAATTCGCGCTCGAACTGGGCCAAATCGCCCTGAAAATCGACGCCTTTGTTGAAACGGCCCGTAAATTTGGGCGCGATGGTTTGGAGCGGGATGTTTTCGTCGGCCAGCAGCGCCAGAATGATGAGCAGTTCGGGCGGCGTCTGGGGCGAATCGGTTTCGTCCATCGAGACTTCGGTGATGAAACCGTCCGCGCCTTTGCGCGCCGCGATGTGACGGTAAAGCCGTCCCGCTTCCTGCGCCGCGAGCAGAAATTTGGCCGCGACGCGCTCGACTTCTTCTCGCGCGGTCTCAAACGGCGCCTCGATTTCAGGAATCGACAGGCTTCCGATGAGTTCGGGATGGCGCAGGGCAAAAGCGGTCACATCGTGGGGTGCGGCGCTCTGGTCGATGAAGTCGGCGACATCAAGGGTGTAAAAGTCGCTGGTTTCCAGAAATTCATCCACGGTTTCAAAGCGGATATGGTCGGCGTCAACGTGGAACGGCTTGTTCCAGCCCGCCTTTTGAACCGCCGCCTGCGCCGCCGCGAACACGCTGGGCGGCTGCGATCCGATGGTGGTGTGTTCACGATACGACTTGTTCCATACGGGCGTCACGTCCACGCCCGCTTCGGCGAGTCGTTCGAAAGCGCGCAGTTGCGCGGCGGCCTGGCGCGCGAAACGGTCGCCGACGCCAAAAGAGAATTTTTCGAGTGTCATGAGAATTTTGAGAGCGTGTTGAAGCCTTTTGTGGGAGCGCGAGCATCCCTGCTCGCGCTCCCAGAAGCTCACCGTTCGATTTCCTCTTTAGGATAGGCTCCTGGTTGAAGTTGCAAAAGCGTCCCGCATCGCCAAAACAACGCAGCGAAGCTGCGGATGACGCGCACCCCGAAACCCTTCCAGACCGGCCCAATGGTGCGAAGACCGCCATTCGGCAAAATTTCGGCCCCATGCTTTTCCCCGTCCCAGGTTGGCTGGGCCAGCCAAATGCTGGGTGCGAAGAGCTTCCACGCTCCGTGCGAGCCGACGAAAGTCTTGTCGCCGCCCCAGTTTTTGCAGCCTTCGCCCAATTTTTCCGGCGGCGCGCTCCACAACCAGTTGGCGCCGCCGATGAAGCCATAGTGCATCACGCGCCCCGAAAACGCGGGCACCACGACCGCTTCGGTTTTACCGTCGCTTAAACAGGAGGCCGATGCGCCGTTCCATTGGGTTTTTTGAACCGAAAACGACGTGGCGGAAAGAGGTGGCTGCAGAAATGGGTGCCTTGCCCTGGCCAGAGCAGAGATGCGCGCCCGTCATTACGAACACGCCCCAAAGCGCGGCGCTAAGAATTGGTCGTCTCATATCTGTTTTTTACTGCTTTGAAGCCCTCTGATGCCCCAGCCTCGATTGCAGACTATATCAAAAAATTAATTCAAAACGTTTGAAAATTTGGCCTGGTGGGTATAATAAAGAGGTGAGAAATTGCTATAGTAGCACTTTATTGAGTTTTACCACCATGAAAATCAACCACAACAACCGTCTCAGGGCCTTTACCCTCATTGAATTGCTTGTCGTCATAGCTATAATTGTGAGCCTCGCGGCGATTCTGTTTCCGGTCTTCGAGCGGCATCGACGCCTGGCAGGGCCGCGTCGGACACCAGCTGATGCCGGTGTAAAGCCGAAGGCTGAATAACTCAATGAAAATCAAATTGCTATAAAAGCACTTCCAATCTCGACAGGCCATGAAAATCACTTCTCCCCGTTCTTCTTCCGCTTCAGACGCGGCGCGCCAATCGTGTTTGACTTCGGCTGTCATGCCCGCCCAGCCCAATCAGAGCCTCATCGACGGCCTGCGCGTTTTGCAGACCCTGGTTTCGCACGGCCAGAGTGTGGGGAGCCGCGACATGGCCGCGATTCTGGGGATGGAGCCGACGCGCGCCAATCGCCTGCTTGGAACTCTGGCCGCCGTCGGACTGGCCGAACAGGGCACCGACCGCAAGTATCGCCCTGGCCCTGGCGTCCACGTCCTGGCCGCGCAAAGTTTGCAGGGATCGCATCTTTTGTCGTGCGCCCTGCCGCATCTCGAAGCCTTGCGCGAGGAAAATTTAGCGCCCGATCTGGTGGTGGCGCTGGGCGTTTTGTGGCAGCGTCAGGTGTGCTATTTGTTTCACGCGCGGCCCCGCATGGCGCTGTCCCAGGCCATCGGCACCCACGAACTCGAACCGGCGGGCAATTCGAGCATCGGCGTCATTTTACTGGCCCAGACCGGCGTCGGGGAGGAAGTTGCGCTCGCCGAGGCCGAGTTGAGCGGGATTTCCAAACCGCCGTTACCCTCCCTGAGCGAATCGGTCGCCCACGCGCGGCGCGAAGGTTTCGGGCGTCTCGATTTCCGCCAAGGCGAAGTTTCTCTCGCCGTTGCCATTGGCGAACCGGTCATCGCGGGCCTGGCGGTTTCGGCCAAATTTGAAGCGGCGCAGATTCCCGTCGCCCTCGCCCGCCTCCAGGAAACCGCCGCGCTCATCGCGCGGGAAATGGCGCGTAAATCCTGAAAATCAATCTGTGGGGGAAAGCGGGGCTTGCGCCCTCTTCCCATCTTTTCCCATCAATCCTTTCCCTCCCTCTTTTCCATGTCAACTCAACACAAAACCCCAGACATTCTGCACTTCGATCTGGTGGTCACCGGCGGCGGTCTGGCCGGCCTGTGCGCCGCGATTGCCGCCGCTCGCCAGGGCCTCAAAACCGCGATTTTGCAGGATCGCCCCGTTTTCGGCGGCAACAGTTCGTCGGAAGTGCGCGTCGTGCCCTACGGCTGCGCCCATTCCCACGCCTGGAGCGGCGAAACCGGCATCGTCCACGAATTTCAGCTCGAAGACCGCCCGCACAATCACGAAGAATTTTTCGATCACGGCATGATGAACTCGCTGTGGGACATGACGCTGAGCGAATCTGCGCGCCGCGAAGCGAATCTCTCCACGTTTTTCAACGCCAGCGTGCGCGGCGTGGAATCCGAGGCCCTCGAAGGCGAAAAAACGCCGCGCATTACGCCCAACGGACTGGGCAGAACCGGCGGCCAGAAGCGGCGCATTATGGCGGTTCACGCCTCACAAATGGGCAGCGAAAAAGAACTGGTTTTTCGGGCGAAACAATTCGTGGACGCGACGGGTGATGGCACTATCGGGTTTCTGGCGGGCGCCGATTTTCGCTATGGACGCGAAAGCCGCGACGAATTCGGCGAGCCTCTGGCGCCGCTCAAAAGCGACGACGTGACGATGGGATCCACCATCACCATGCGCGCCCGCGACTGCGGCAAGCCGGTGCCCTTTGTGGCGCCGCCCTGGATCGAAGAATACAAATCGCTCGAAGAAATCGGTTTCAATCGCAAACTCTACCATTTGAACAAGCCGACTTACGGCGGTTACTGGTGGCTGGAAGTCTGCAATCCCTGGCATCAAATCGAGGACAACGCCGCGATTCGAGACGAACTGCACCGCCACGTTTTGGGTGTGTGGAACTTCATCAAAAACCACAGTGAAGACAAGGAAGCAGCGCGCAATTACGTTTTGGAATGGGTCGGCCAAATCCCTGGCAAGCGGGAATCGCGGCGCTTGATGGGCGATGTCATTGTGAGCGAAAAAGACGTTCAAAGCGAGCAAAACTGGCCCGATGGCGTGGCTTATGCCGGTTGGTGGATCGACCTGCACATTTCGGGCGGCATCCTCAATAAAACCGAGCCAGGCGAACGCGAAAACGTGGACGACAACTACAAACACTGGATTCGCGTTGCGCCCTTTTCGATTCCGCTTCGCGCCATGTATTCGCGCAACATCGAGAATTTGTGGATGGCGGGGCGCTGCTATTCGCTCACTCACGTTGGTCTGGGGCCGGTGCGGGTGCAGCTCACGCTGGGAATGCAAGGTCAGGCGGTCGGCACGGCGGCGGCGTATGCGATTCACAACGGCCTTACCCCGCGCGAAACAGCGAATCCTGAAGATAGGCACATTCAAACGATTCGCCAGCAGCTTTTGCGCGACGACTGCCGCGTTCTGGGCCTGAAAAACAGCGACGCAGCCGATATAGCGCGCCAAGCCAGCGTTACGGCGAGCAGCGAAGCGCCCTTCGATCTGGGCGCGCCAAATGAGATGGCCTGGCAGCCTCTGGATAAGTGGCGCGGCCAGATCGTGCCGCTTACCGCAAATCGGCTCGAATGGGTCGAGTTTTTCCTCAAAAATGAGAGCGACGAAGCGGTGCCGGTCGTGGCCGAATTGCACCAGTTGGAGCGCATCTGGGACAGAACGCCAGGAAAATATCTGGAATGCGCCAATTTGCGCGTGCCGGCGCGTTCGAGCGGCTGGGTGCGCGCGATTTTCGATGCCGACGTTGTGCCCGACACGCCGCACCGTCTGGTTTTGCGCCCCGCGAAGGGTGTTTGGTGGGCGCAGGGCGGCGACGCGCAGGGCGGCGAGGCGCCCACCGGCACCATCGCGCAGTTTCTTTATGAATGCGCGGGCGGGCCGGAACCCAAAAACGCCCATTTCGCGTGTTTTTCGCCCGATCAAGTCGAGATTCCGGCCTACAAACATTGGCGCCAATCGGGGCGCGCCCCGTTAGCCGCGCGGCTTCATCCCAATCCGCAGCCGTTTGCGGCGCGGATGGTCAATAATGGGGGTGCCTGGCCCGAAGATTTGCCCAATTTGTGGAAAAGCGATCCCTCACAGGCCCTGCCGCAAAGCTGCACCCTCCAATGGCCCGACGAGGTGGAATTCAACGGCGTGCAACTGCTCTTCGACACCAACCTCACCACCCCCGCCGGAAGCCGCGCGCCCCTGGAAAGTCCCGCCGAATGCGTTCGCCATTTCCGCTTGTTCGCTCAGATCGGCGATGGCGAACGGCTGATTCTCGAGGAAAAAGAGAATTCTCACCGGCTTTACCGCGCCCACTTCGAGACAGTCCGCGCTCGCGCTTTGCGATTGGAAGTGGTATCAACCTGGGGCGACGCGAGTGCCCGCATTTTTGAAATGAGGGTTTCCAACTCGTAAAGTCGCCCTACTTGCGGGCGCCACGTCAGGCGTTCGAGATTCTGGGCGAGGCGCGCGAGGTTTGGCCGCACAAACTGCTCGAAATGGCTGAAATGGCCCTGCTCGATTTGGTGCGAAAATTGGCGGGCGTTTCCTGGCGCCGCCTGGGTCGAGGCGCTGGAAAACCCCGACGAATCGAGCCAGTTTTTAAGCTGCGTGCGCGCTCAAAGCACGACGCAAAACGGCGACGGGCACTTCGCCTTGACGGATTTGCGACCAGGATTTGGCCTCGACGCCGACGGCGAAGCCCTACGCGCGCAACTCACGTTTTCCAACTCACGCTTTCCAACCTGAAGTTCGTGCGCCTCAAAACCCCATGACTCCCAAAAAACCCCTCTGGCTGCTGCTGTGCGACATGGCTCAGCCCGACGTTTCCCTTGTCCTGCCCTCTCTCGCGTGGCTGGTGCAGGAATGCGGCGCGCTGTTCGAGTCTTATCTCGAAGCCCAGCGCGACGGGCGCCTTTTCGCGCGCACCGGCTCGACCGTTTTGGGCGGCGCGCATTTCGGCGCCTTCAATTATCTGTGCGCGACTTTCGAGGTGCAGCCGCTCGTTCTGGGCCAGACCGAACTCTTCGATTCGAGTTTGGCGCAGTTCGGTTTGCCCGTTTTCGCGCGCGCCGCTTCGCCCGCCGCGCTGTATCGCGCAATTTTGGTGAAAACGGAAGTTCAGCCGCAGAGCATCGTTGTCGCGCCGGAAAAGGTGCGCGTGGGCGAGCGCGAACTGGAAATCGGGCCGTATTTATTCCCTGACATCTTCTGGAATCGCGCTCTCGCCCTGTCCGATGGCGACGAGGCTCAGGATTTAGCGCACGAGATGGATCTGCCGCTTCACACGCTTCTCTCGCCCGCTAAGGACGAAAGCGCGATTGATTTTTTGCGCGCCGACGACACTTACGCTTCCATCACGCGGCGCATCGCGGCGCGCTGGGAACATCGAGCGCAAGGCGTGGCCTTCGGCGATCCGGCGGCGATTCTGAGCCAGATTCCCGCGCACTGCCGCGAGGGGCGCATCGCGCTGTTTGGCGAACGGCGAGATTTGCCGCCCAGCGAGGTGCAAGTCGCGGCTTATGTCGAGCAAACCAGCGAAGCGGTTGAGGATGTCGCGCAGTGGACGCAGAACACCGGCAATCGGGTGATCGTGGGCCGTCAGACCGGTGACGGCGATATTTTCGAGTGGAGCAAAAGCGGCGCGTGCATCCAGATCGTTGATCCCAACCGCCCCGCGTTTCCGGTTATCGAAGTCGCGCCGCAGAAGTGGACGGCCCACAATGACCTTTTCGCGGGCGAGCCGGACGACGAAACGCTGCGCCAATACGCGCGCGAGGGCAAAATCCTGACGTCTTTGCTGTGGCATTCGGGCGAAGTCGCGCACAACGAGGCGATGCTCAATCTGCTCGAATTGTGCGCCGTCACTGGCCTTAAAATGGGGATTGGGACGCACGCGCAACGCTACGAAACCTGCCCGCAGGGTTGGGAACTGTTGGGAATCGCGCGCGAACGGGGCGGAGTGTGCGGCCTGGTCGAGCCGGTTTTGCATTCCGGCGGGCTGGGCGTTCTGGCGGAGGCCAACTGCCCGCCCGACATTCTGCGAAAACACTGCGAAGAAGCCTTGCGCCGCATCCGCGACATCGCGGGCGAGGCGGGGACGCCGCGCGGCTACTACGCTTTCATGGACTCGGATCTGGCGACTTTAACCGAGGTCAAAACGGAGATTTTCGAGTCGGTGGCACAGAGCGGGCTGGAATACTTCGTGTCGTCGGCGATGCCAGGGCGCAACCGCGTCTGGCACCAGAAAAAAGGTTTTTTGGCCTTCAACCAGACGCCGCGCACGATTCATGCGGCTTCGCCGTTTGTTCGTATCACAACGCTCGAAGATTTAGAAACAGCGCCCAAACTGCGCCCTGGCTGGATCATCGGCACTCTTGATGCGCCGGTGATTTCCTTCAATCCCTACATTTGGCGTCGCGGCACAAGATTCATGCAAATCGTAGATTGGATGACGGGTTCGAGCGTCATCAACGTCTTGCCGCGCACCATCGCGCGCTACGCGCGGATTCTGAACGAAGACGGGTTTTTGCCGCGCGAAAAGTAGTCGGTCGAGCGGGGGGGCTTGCGGCCTCTTCCAATCGTTGAGTTCCCCATAGGAAGAGGCCGCAAGCCCCGCTTAAAGACTTTTCGCGCGCAAACCCAACTGCGTAACTTCTATAATTAACGCGCCATAACGCGCCATAACCGGCGACGCGAAAGCGTCCCGCATCGCCAAAACAACCGAGCGAAGCTGAGGCAGATCGGCAGGAGTGGCGCGGCCTCCGGTGTGGCTCCACGCTGCGCCGCTTTGGTGGGGAAACAGGCCGCTCGCGCCGAAATTTTCCATCAGGGCCTCGATTTCCTCGATGGCGACGCTTTCTTCGCCCTTTTCTGTCCTCTGGCGCCGTAAATGCGTTTCGGGAATCGTCGCAATCTCGCCCGAAGCGATGAAAAGCAGGTCGTTGAGATGCACAAAAGGCCGCGAGTCCACCAATCGAGTGAGCGGACGCTCCCTTTCGCCGCGCAGATAGTGCGCGTAGTGCCGCAGATTTTGGAGCAGGAATCCAACGGTGGAGGTGTTGGAGGTTTCGCCCCTTTCGCGGCGCCCGTCGTGCCAGTGAATTTCAGAGCCGCCGCGCGATGCGTAAGCCACGCGGGCGTCGTCACATTCGAACCATTCGCGCTGCCACACGGCGCCGTCTCCGGCGTGCGTCGCCGCGAGGCGAAACTCGACATCGCCGCATTTGCCGCGCGCGAAAGCCGTATCGAAACTTTCAATCGCGTGGGCGCGATAAAGCTGCGCTTCGACTTCCCCGACTTCGCCCCACGATAAAATTTCATCGCTCCCGCACCAGAAGAGCAGGTTGTGAACGTAGTGCGCCAGCGCGTTTCCAGCGCACGAATCGAGCACCAGATCGTCGCCCATCACCAGCCTTCCGGCCCAGGGCGCACGCTCGAAATACCCTGCCGAGCGCGGCCAGTGGCCCAGAAAAACGGCGCGGCGCAGCCGTCCGAACTCGCCCGCCACCAGGCGGCGTTTAAAACCCTGGCGCGCCTCTTCCACGATGAAGTTGAAACCGACCTGGGTCGCAAATCGCGCGCGTTTCTCGACTTCGAGCATCGCGTCCAGCTCCTGATAATTGAGCGTCGGCGGCTTTTCGAGATAAACCGCCATTTTGCGCTCGACACAGGCGCGGTGCATCGGGGCGTGAAGCGGAATTGGCGTCGGGATGCAAACGAAATCGAGCTGGTGCGCGTCGAGCATGTCGAGATAAGCGGCGTAGACCCGCACCCCGCGCGCCGCGAAATCCCACCTTTCCTGCTCCAGCGCGAAACGCTCCGGCTGGGGTTCGCACGTTGCCAACAGTTGCACCAAGCCTTCGTTTTCCAGGGTGCACAACGCCTCGTGATGGTGACGCGCGAAGCCGCCCATCCCGATAATCGCCGCGCGCAGTGGTGTTTTCATGGTGCCAAGGGGGTTTTGTGCCGCCGGTGGAAGAAAGTCATTCTAACTCAAAACCACGTGGTCTTCAGGCCAAAGTGGGCTGACCATTGCACGGCCTGAGCAATCCTTGACCCCTGAAACCGGACGTTTTTAGACTACGGCAACCGGTTTGCGCTATGATAAGTTGCAGTGTAGCTTTTCAGGCAGTTGCGGTTTTATCGCGGCGCGGGATTTTTGCCGGCGCCTCAAAAAGAGGAGTGAGTTTTTCATGCGTGTGTTTAGTCCCCAATCTTTCATCCGAACGCGGGCGTTTATCGCGTTGGCGATGGTGGCGGTTTGTGCTGTGGCGAGTGCATTCCTACGGCCTGCCGACGCGCAAACGCCCGACCTGAACCCCAATCTTCCCACGCTGTTTGTGGTTGGCGACTCGACCGCGCGTAACAGTGCCAATGGCGCGCAGGGCTGGGGCGATCCGTTCAAAGCGTATTTCGATACTTCGAAAATCAACGTCGTGAACCGCGCCATCGCGGGCCGCAGCAGCCGCACCTATTTCAACGAAGGGCGCTGGGACAACGTATTGAAAGAAATGAAAGCGGGCGACATCGTGCTGCTCCAGATGGGCCACAACGATGGCGGCCCCATCGACACCGGCAAGGCGCGCGCCTCGCTGCCAGGACTGGGCGATGAAACCAGGGAAATCACCCTTCCCGACGGCAAAAAAGAGACAGTTCGCACCTACGGCTGGTATATGCGCCGCTTCATCGCCGACACCAAGGCCAAAGGTGCCACGCCGATTGTGCTTTCGCTCACCATTCGCAACATCTGGAAGGGTGGCCAAATCGAGCGCGGATCGGGAAATTACCGCCAGTTGACGCAGGAACTCGCCCAGTCGCAGGGCGTGCAATGGATTGATTTGAGCAGCATTGTCGCCGACCGCTATCAACAATTGGGCGAAGAGAAAGTGAAAGGGATGTTCGGGCCGGATTACGTTCACACCAGCCCGATGGGAGCCGATTTCAACGCGGCGGCGGTCGTGGCGGGACTCAAAAGCCTGCCCAATTCGCCCCTGACGGCGTTTTTGTCCGAAAAAGGCAAAGCAGTGGCGCCGCTTAGCTCGGCGGTGGTTCCGGTGACTGCCGTTGTGCCGACTTCCGATGCTCCGGCTCCGGCTCCGGCTCCGACGAGTGGAACGCGACGCCCGCTTCCCGTGCCTGCCGACCCACAACTGCCCACGTTGTTTCTGATCGGCGATTCCACGGTTCGCAACGGCCTGGGCGATGGCAGCAATGGGCAGTGGGGCTGGGGCGATCCCATCGCGGCTTTTTTCGACGGGGACAAAATCAACGTCGTCAACCGCGCGGTTGGCGGACTCAGCAGCCGCACCTACTTCACCGGTTTTTGGAATGAAACGCTGGCGATGATTAAGCCTGGCGATTTCGTCATCATGCAGTTCGGGCACAACGATGGGGGCGAGATCAACGATCCCAGGCGCGCCCGCGCCACGCTGCGCGGCAGCGGCGAGGAAACCGTGGAAATCGTCAACGCGCTCACCAAACGGAAGGAAACGGTTCACACCTACGGGTGGTATTTGCGCCGTTTCGTTGCCGATGTTAAGGCCAAAGGCGCCACTCCCATTATTGCCTCGCTGATTCCGCGCAGGGGCTTCACCGATGGCAAGGCCAACCGCAGCGGCGGCAATTATGTGAAGTGGGCCGCCGAAGTCGCCCAATCGGAAAAAGTGCCGTTTATCCCGCTCAACGAAATCATCGCGAGCCAATACGATGTCTTGGGGCCGGAGAAAGTGGGGCCGTTTTTCGTCGCCGACAACCTCCACACTACCCTCGCGGGAGCGCAGTTCAACGCCGCCAGCGTCGTCGCGGGATTGAAAGGGTTGAAACCGAATCCGCTCGCGCCCTATTTTTCGGCTACAGCGAGCGGCGTTGCGGGCTTTGAAGGCGCTTAGAGGCTCTCCCAGAAGGCGGAACTTACGTCCTCTTCCAATCGGGGGCCGGACAGATTGATTGGAAGAGGACGTAAGTCCCGCCTTCTGGGAGAGCCTGCAAAAGAAAGATGATAGATTCCCCTCGCCAGACCCCACAGTGGGCGGTCTCAGTCGATGTCAATACCCCCACGCGCCCGTCGGCGCGCGAAGGCGGGCTGTCATTTCGCGTGGTGGTGCTATGTCTGGCGCTGGCGGTGTTTTTCGGCTATGTGATTCCGATTGTGGACGTGAAGCTGTCCAACACTTTCATGGGCGCCCAGCACCTGCCGCCGAGCGCGATTGGCGTATTGCTGGCGCTGCTTCTGGTCGTCAATCCGCTCACGCGCCTGCTGTCGCGCCGAGGGGCGTTTACGCGCAACGAAATTCTCACCGTTTATATTTCCTGCCTGTTTTCCACCCTCGTCCCAGGGCACGGCGGCGAAACGCTGTTTTTGTCGCAGATGGTGGGGCCGTTTTACTACGCGACGCGAGAAAATGCCTGGATCGATCTGTGGCAGGGCAGCGTGCCGTCGTGGATGACGCCCGCGCTGTGGGCCGATGGCGGCACTTACGGCCCCAAAGGGCAGGCGGCGGTCGAGGGCTGGTTCAACGGTCTTCCGGCGGGGCAAAGCATTCCCTGGGAAGCCTGGATCGTGCCGCTCGCGGCGTGGGGGACGCTGATTTTCGCGATGTATGCGGCGCTGGGCTGCCTCAGCGTGATGCTGCGCGCGCAGTGGGGCGAAAAAGAAGCGCTTTCTTTTCCCCTTTTGCGTTTGCCCCTCGAAATGACCGAAGACGTCGATCACGCCGATAAATACGGCACGCTGGGCCGGTTTTTCAAAAATCCGCTGCTGTGGATTGGCTTTGGCATCGCGGCTTTCATTCAACTGGTCAACGGGCTGAACCTCTACTTTCCCGATGTGCCGCGCATTCCGATGTCGCTCGATATGGGGCCGTATCTGCAGGAAGCGCCCTGGAACCAGATCGGCTCCGTCCCGATTTTTATCTGGCCTATTGTAGTTGGCATCACCTATCTGCTGGCGTCGGAAGTTTCGTTTTCGCTGTGGTTTTTCTACTGGTTCATCAAATTTCAGCTCGTGGTGGCCTACAGCCTCGGTTTCGCGCAGACCACGCCCTTCTCCCTTATGGGCTGGGGCAAAGCGTTCACCCACTTCGAGCGCGTCGGCGCCTATATCGCTTATGTCGGCATCGTGCTGTGGACGGGGCGCGGCCATTTCGCCCACATCGCGCGCCGCGCTTTTGGCCGCGCGCAGGCGCAAAAGGGCGAAGAAAACGAGGCGCTGTCTTATCCCCTCGCGTTCTGGGGGTTTATCGGGGCTTCGGCGTTTATCATGGGCTGGGGCGCTCTGGCGGGAATTCGGCCCGATGTCACGCTCGCCATCTGGGTTTTGGCGTTGGTGATGCTGATTGGCCTCACGCGATTGGTGGTCGAGGGCGGAATTTTGCTGATGACGCCCAACTGGATGCCTCTGGGCGTTCTGGGCCAGATGTTCAACGCGGGGCCAGGCACCTGGCTTTCGCCCGCGAGCGGTCTGATTCCGGCCAACTTCCTTAGCGCCGGTCTGGTGGCTGATCCGCGCGCTTTTTTGATGCCTTCGTTCGTGCAGGGCTTCAAACTGGCGCGCGATCAAAAAATCCCAGGCCGCCGATTGCTGGCGCTCATTTTCGCGGTCGTGTTGATTACCTGGTGCATGAGTTGTTGGATGCGGGTGTGGATGGGCTACCAGAGCGGCGCGCTCACCATGGGAAGCTGGTTTTTCGTGAAAGTCGGCTCGCAGTTTCCGGCCTGGTGGAGCAACGACCTGCTGCGCGGTGGAAAGCGCGGGATGGGTCAACGGCGCCTGGCTCCTCATGGGCGCGGTTTTTACCTACGCTTTGATGCTGGCGCGTTCTCGCTTCGCCTGGTTTCCGCTCCATCCCCTTGGATTTCTCATCAGCGTGACGTGGGCGATGGAGCAGCTCTGGTTTTCGATCTTTCTGGGCTGGGGGTGCAAAGGGTTGATTACGCGCTTTGGCGGCAATGAGGCGTGTCGCAAAACCACGCCCGCGTTTCTGGGATTGGTGCTGGGCGATGTCGCCATGATTTTGTTCTGGGTTCTTATCGACGGCTGGCAGGGGCGCATGGGGCACCATCTAACGCCGGATTGAGGAGGTTTACACCCCACAAATTTTCTATGTCCCATTTTTTCTCGAAAACACTCTCTTTCGTCCTCGCTCTGTCGCTTGCAGTCGCGCTCTCGTGGCCGGCCCTGGCGCCGCGTCACAGCGCCGAGGCGGCTGATTTAAGCGGAGAAGCCATGTGGACTCACGATCCCTCGCGCATCATCGAATGCGGCGGCAAATACTACCTCTACACGACGGGCGATAATCTCCCGATGAAAACTTCGACCGATCTGGTCAACTGGACGAAGGGGCCGAGCGTTTTGCCCAAAGTGCCCGACTGGGCGCGAAAAGCCGTGCCCGCCGCCAAAACCGACTTCGTGTGGGCGCCGGATGTGATTTTGGTGGGCGGCAAATACTTCCTTTACTATTCGTTTTCCACTTTCGGCAGCATCGTTTCCGTGACGGGGCTTTTGACCAGTCCAACGCTCGATCCCGCCAATCCCGCCTACAAATGGACGGACGAGGGTTTGGTTGTCGCCTCCAAAGAGGGTTCGGATTTCAACGCCATCGACCCCGCGCCGATCCTCAATGCTCAGGGCGATTTGTGGATGACATTGGGATCGTGGAACAGGGGCGGCATTAAGCTGTTCAAGATGGACAAAGCCACCGGCAAAATCGTCGGTAAAGCGCAAACCCTCGCGGCGGGCCAGGCGACGGGGCCGGAAGCGCCTTATCTGCACTTCCGCGACGGCTACTATTACCTTTTCGAAAATGAAGGCACCTGCTGCGCGGGCCTCAACAGCAGCTACCGCATTATGATGGGGCGCTCCAAAACGGTCACCGGCCCTTATCTGGACAGGGACGGCAAAGATCTGGCGAAGGGCGGCGGCAGCCCCTTTCTGGCCAGCGACGGCGAAAAAGTCGGGCCAGGGCACATCGGCATCGTGGCCGCCAACGGCCACAATTACTTCACTTTTCATTTCTACGATGGCCGCAGCAACGGCGTCCCGACGCTGGGCCTGCAAACCGTTGTGTGGGGTGCCGACGGCTGGCCCGTTGCCGGTGCGGATTTGCGGCCAGGCCGCTACGCCATCGTTTCCAAAGCCTCCGGCCAGGCGCTGGGCATTCACAATAACAACTTCGCCGACGGCACACCGATTGACCAGGCCCCCTATCGCGGCGGGCCGACGCAGCGATGGAATGTCACACCGACCGGCGACGGCTATTACGGCATTTCCTCAATGGGAAGCGCCAAATGGCTCGATCTCAACGAGTGCAGCCCTAAAGGTGGCACCAAAATCAGCCACTATCGCTGGTTCAACAACGATTGCCAGCGCTGGCGCATCGAACAGGTCGGGCCGGACACCTACCGTATCATCTCCAAAGGCGGGAAAACCGCGCTCACTCTTCCAGGCGGCGTCAAAACGCCCCAGACCCCCGTTCAAGGCTGGGCGTGGAAGGGCGACGTTAGCCAGCAGTGGATTTTCCAGCCTTTGACATGAGCACTCATTTTATGACCAACACACTCACCATCAACGCCGATCAAGGCACACAGACCATCGACCCCCACATCTACGGCCACTTCGCCGAACATCTGGGACGCTGCATCTACGAAGGCTTCTGGGTCGGCGAAGACTCCGATATTCCCAACACGCGCGGCATTCGCAACGATGTCGTCGAAGCGCTCAAACGCCTCAACATCCCCAATCTGCGCTGGCCAGGCGGCTGTTTCGGCGATGAATATCACTGGAAAGACGGCGTCGGCCCGCGCGAAGGGCGCGCCTCCATCGTCAACACCCACTGGGGCAGCGTGACCGAAAACAACCATTTCGGCACCCATGAATTCTTCGATTTGTGCGAACTGCTCGGAGCGGCGCCCTACATCTGCGGCAACGTCGGAAGCGGGACGGTGCAGGAGATGTCGGAATGGGTCGAATACTGCACCCACACCGGCCCCTCGCCGATGGCCGACTGGCGCGCCAGAAACGGGCGCAAAGAACCCTGGGAACTGCCGTTTTTCGGCGTCGGCAACGAAAGCTGGGGCTGCGGCGGCAATATGCGCCCCGAATATTACGCCGACGAATATCGCCGCTACCAGACTTATGTGCGTCATTACGGCGGCAATAAAATCTTCAAAATCGCCTGCGGCGCCAATTCGGCGGATTACGAGTGGACGGAAGTCTTGATGAGGCGCGCCGGTGGCCACATGGACGGCCTCAGCCTGCACTTTTACACCATTCCAGGCGTGTGGAAGAAAAAGGGATCGGCTACGCAGTTCGACCAAGCGGAGTATTTCGCCACGCTGCAAAACGCCCTGAAGATGGAGGAATTCATTCAGCGTCACGGCGGCATCATGGACAGATACGACCCCAAAAAGCGCGTCGCTTTGATTGTCGATGAGTGGGGCACCTGGTTCGATGTCGAACCAGGCACCAATCCTGGCTTTTTGTATCAGCAAAACACGCTGCGCGATGCTCTTGTCGCGGGCCTAACGCTCAACATCTTCAACGCTCACTGCGACCGCGTGCGGATGGCCAACATCGCTCAGACCGTGAACGTGTTGCAGGCGATGATTCTCACCGACGGCGCGAAAATGATTCTGACGCCGACTTACCATGTCTTCGAGATGTGGAAGGTGCATCAGGGCGCCACCATGCTGCCGCTTCACCTTTGGAGCGAAGATTACGCGCACGAAGACAAGCAGATTCCGGCGTGGAGCGCCTCGGCTTCCAAAGATGGCGCGGGACGCATTCACCTCACCGTGTGCCACACCAACCCCAGCCAGAGCGCGACGCTTTCGACCCAACTGCGCGGCGTCAAAGCCGCGAGCGTGAGCGGACGCATAATGACGGCGGACGCGCTCAATACCCACAACACTTTCGACAACGCCGAGGCCCTCGCGCCGCGCGAGTTGAACGAAGGCGAGGCGCGTCTCGAAGGCGAGCGTTTGACGCTGACTTTGCCTCCGGCTTCGGTCGCGGTTTTCACGCTCGAAACGGGGGCGTGATGTAAGAAGCAGTTCTGGAAGTGTTGTAGGGGCGTAGCGTGCTACGCCCCCAAACTCTGAACGCACGTCAAATAAAGGTTTCTCCGATGTCCTGGGCGTAGCACGCTACGCCCCTACGACGCTCCCAAACCTTCTGAATACGCCCCAACTGCAATCTGGCATGAAAAATCAACTCTCCCCGTCTTCCATCGGCCATCCGCTCGACATCGAATCGTTCGCCGCGCCCGCCGCCACGCCGCGCATCATGCCGTTCTGGTTCTGGAACGGCGAAATGAGCGAAGCATTGGTGCGCGCTCAGGTGCATCAAATGGCCGACGCGGGCATCGGCGGATTTTTCATCCATCCGCGTCAGGGCCTGACCTTGCCCTACCTTTCCAAAGAGTGGTTTTCGCGGGTCAAACTGGCCGTCGAAACCGCGAAAGAATGCGGGATGCACGCCTGGCTCTACGACGAATATCCCTATCCGAGCGGCATCGCGGGCGGATTTGTGACGGCCAATCACCCCGAATTTCGCGCCCGCACGCTGGAACATTTCGCGGTTGACATCGCGAGCGAGTCGCCGCAGCGCCGCGAATTCCCCCTGGGCCGTCTGGTGTCCGCGCTGGCCTGTCCCACCAAAAACGGAAGGGTTTTGTGGGAGCAGACGCGGGATATTCGAGAGCATTTCGGCGTGGTTTTGACGCGAGAACTGTTCTGACGCTGGCCGATGGCGCACATTCCTTACAACGAAAAGCGCTTCATGGCCGACGAAGGGCGTCTGGTCTTGAGTTGGAAAGCGCCGAAGGGAGAGTGGCGCCTTTTCGTGGGAATAGAGCGCGAGCAACGCGGTTTCAAATACTACGACTGCTTTTTCGACCCGCTTCATCCTGGTGCGGTGGAAGAATTTATTCGCCTCACGCACGAACCCTACGCTCAGGCTGTCGGAGAGCATTTCGGGGGCACCATTCCTGGCATTTTTACCGACGAAACCGAGCCGCCGAGTTGGTCGCCGCACATCGAAGCCGAAGTGGGTCTCGATTTACCACTTTTGCTGCCCGCGTTGCGCCACGACGACCATCCGCGCGCCGCCGAAGTGCGCTATCGCTTTCGCCAATGCGCTTTAAGGTTGTTCGGCGAGCGCTGGGAAAAGCCCATCGCGCAGTGGTGCGCCGACCACAATTTAATCTGGGGCGCCGAAAAACCGACGTGGCGACCCGCGCAGTTCGCGGGCATCGCGCAGCCTTCGACCGACGCGGGGCATCGCCGCGTCGGGTGGCCGCCGGAAACGCTGGGCGGTGGTGATTTGCGCGCCAATCATCGCGCCGCCATCGCCGCCGCCGAGCACCGTGGACGCGAGGAAGTGCGCTGCGAATGTTTCCACTCGCTGGGCTGGGGCGCGACGCTCCAAGACCAGAAATGGCAGATCGACTGGCTCACCGTCCAGGGCGTCAACCGCTTCACGCCGCACGCTTTTTATGCGACTTCTTCGGGCCTCGCCAAGCACGACGCGGCGCCCTCGTTTTTCGGCGAAAACCCGTATTGGCCGCACTTTCACCATTTATCCAGTTACACCGCGCGCCTCAGTCTGGCGATGAGCTGCGGGCGCGAACGGGCGCGCGTGGCTCTGCTCCATCCGACGGAATCGCTGTGGATTGGCACGCCCAACAGCCGCCGCGCCCGCGAGGAATACGAATGGCTCCTGAACGAACTGATCGCGCAGCATCACATTTTTCATCCCGTCGATGCGCTCGCTTTGCTCGAAGCCCGCGCCGTCGAAGGCGCGCTGGAACTGGGCCATGTGCGCTACGAAACCCTGCTCATTCCGCCGCTTTGCGCGCTCGATGACGACACCGAAAAAGCGATGCGCGCCGCGCTCGATGCGGGCCTGACGGTGATGATGGCGCCGCCTCTTGGCGACGCCGCGCCGCCGTTTGCAGGCGCAGTCGAAATGGCGGGGTGGCCTGGCATTATTCAGGTTCCAAATCGCGCCGCATGGGTCGAAAATTTGGAATTTGAACGCCCACTTTCGATTGCCGATGAAAACGGCGCGCAAATTCGCACCGTGTGGGGGCTGTGGCGCGAGGCGGGAGCGCAGCAGTTGCTCTTCGTGGCCAACACCGCCGACTGCCACGTCACGGCAAACCTCGAAATTGAGGTCACAGTCGCGGGCTGGGAAAACTGGTCGCTGGAAAATGGTGATTCGTCGCCCATTCCGGCTCAAATCGAGGCCGGTCGCTCGCGCATCGCGCTCGCATTGCCGCCACTCGGTTCGGCGCTGCTGGTGAGCGTCGAAATGGCCGCGCCGACGCCGGTTGCTGCTCCCAGCGCTCCGGCGACGGTTTTGGCGACGGAAGGGCTGTGGGAACTGTCGCTCGACCGTGCCAACGCGCTGCGGCTCAATCGCTGGCGCCTCGCGTGCGATGGAGGCGATTGGGCCGATCCAACCCTCGATGACAGCGCGCTGGGGGAAGTGGAGGCTCTGCCGCTCAAGTTCCGCGATCAGGTGGCGCGCCAGTGGGTTGAAGCCTGCCCGCGTGTGGGAGAAACTGCCCTGTGGTATCGCCGCGCGGTGAGTTGCGAGTTCGTGCCGCATGATTTGTCGATTTTGGTCGAAAACGGCGCGATTCTGGGCGACTGGACGCTCTTTATCAACGGCCACGAAGTGCCGCGCAGCGATTTCGCGCCCGCGTCGTATCACGGCGACGACAAAATCAGCGCGCTGGTGAGCCGGTTGTTCCGCAGCGGCGAGAATTGTCTGGCTCTGCGCGTCGAAGCGGCGCCCGAAATGGGCGGTTTACGCACGCCGCTTCATCTCATCGGCAGTTTCGGTCTGGGTGGAGAAGAGCGGCGCACAGTGCAGACTTTGCCCCAGAGCGCGCCGTTTGGTGGTTTAATCGCGGCAGGGCTGCCCCATTTCTCCGGCGCGGCCACCTACCGGCGCGAGATGGCGCGCGGGGAGTTGGGCGAGCTCGTGGCATTGCCCCAGGGCTTCGGCGACATCGCTGAACTCAAAATCGATGGCCAGTCGCTCGGCGTGCGCCCCTGGTCGCCCTACCGGTGGAAAGTGTCCGCGAGCGATGCCGAATTGGTGCTGGTGGAGATGACGGTGACTAATACTTTGCTTTCCTTTATCGAAGGTCAAGAGTGGGATGTATCGGCCCAGACTGTGCGAAGCGTTTAACGAGGATGACTATGAAAAATTCCGTTTCAGAGCGGCCCCAGCCGGCCTTTTTGTCGAAACAGCCCACAATTCACGATGTCGCGGCGGCGCTGGGGATGCATAAATCGAGCGTGTCGCTGGCCTTTTCGGGCAAGGGCAACCTGTCGGCGGCGACGCGGGCGCGCATCATCGCGGTGGCCAACGAACTGGGCTACGAACCCAATCCCCTCGCGCAGCGCCTGGCCAATGGCGTCAACAACAGCATGGTGTGCCTGTGCAGCGGCGGCCTCGACGTGGGGCTGATGACCGAAAAAATTCTCCTCATCCAGCGAGAACTTTCGGGCGCGGGATTGGAAGTGCCGATTTACACTTTTCCCGAAATCGCGCGCGCCGGTTCGCCTTCCCAGGCCGCGCAGGTCAAGGCGCTGTGCCGCCAGCAGCCGCGCGCCATCGTGTGCGCGGCGCAGATGCTCGACCCGCTCGTTTTCGGCGAACTGGAGCGCTACCAGCGCGAGGGCGGCATCGTGGTCTCCTACGACATTGCCGTGCCGCTCGATTGCGATCAGGTCGTGTTCGACCGCGAAGACAACGCCTATCGCGGCGCCAAACTGCTCATCGAAAGGGGACATCGGCGCCTGGGCATCGCGCTCTCCAACATCCAGCAGAGCGCCGATTCCGAAAGCATTCCCCAGAGCCTGCGCGTGCAGGGCTTTCGCCGCGCTCTGAGCGAAGCGGGGCTTCCCATCCGCGAGGAGTGGGTTTTCCAGAATTCGACCTATGAAAAAGGCGGCGCCGAAATGGCGCGCCACTTTCTGGAAGCTCCCGAACGCCCGACGGGGCTTTGCATCGTCAACGATTACGTCGCTCTGGGTTTCATGGTGGAAGTGATGCGCGCCGGTGTGCGTATTCCGCACGATGTGAGCCTGGTCGGCCACGACGACCAGCCCGTGGCCTCCTACTGCCCCGTTCCGCTCACTTCGGTGTCGCAGCCGGTCACACAGGTGGCTCATGCCGTGGTCGAAATGCTGCTGGAACGCATTGGCGGCTCCCAGGTGCCGCCCCGCACCGTGACGATTCGCGGCGAACTCACCGAACGGCAAAGCGTGGCTGCCCCACCCTTAAACAGCCGATAGACCTCTTGCAAAAGTGGTTTAAAGTCTCATTGGAGCCCAGAGCGCTGACTTCAGTCGAGCGAACTCTTGCACATACATCGAGACACGCTATAAAACCTTAGATTTCGTCATCCTGAGCCTGTGAAGGATCTGGCGTGAGGCTTTCACGGCAGTGATGTCAGATCCTTCGCAGGCTCAGGATGACCAATATCCCTCTGTTTGACGACTTTAGAAGAAACGCATTTAGATCCTTAACAGCCACTGCGTTCAAGCGGGGCTTGCGCCCTCTTCCAAACGAGAGAGATGAAGATTGAAAGAGGGCGCAAGCCCCGCATCTTCAAGGTGAAGTGGAAGCAGAAACCTAAGACCCTGCGACTGCGCGCGGCGAAGGGAAAATGGGTTTCGGGGCCGCGCAAGGGCGCTGACGTGACGACGGTCGCCAAAGCCGCCGATGCGACCACCGTTTTCGAACTGGTGAAAAACCCCAAAATAGTGAAAGCGGCGCCCAAAAGGCGGTGATGCCAGGTCGAAGTGAACAGTGAGCGAACGGGTCTTCGGGGCGCGGGCATCCTGCCCGCGCCCCGAGAATTCACTTCCCCACTGTGCCCTTAGAGTCAGTTTGAAAAGTCGTAGCTGTTGGTCAAGCGGTTTGTAGGGGTGCCGCGAGGCGCGTTTGGATCAACTCTTACGCTTTCCAAACGCGCCTCGCGGCGCTACTACAAACCGCTCTATAAACCGCAAAAGGACTTTTCAAACTGATTCTTAGAGACACGCTCTTGTGCCGGACTTGGTATGACTCAAAAGCGAAAGCTATTGATCTCAGATGAAGCTCTGGTGTTTGAGTCTGCGATGGCAGAAGGGCGGAGCCATTTGACATGGCCGTCGGCAAAGGAGTAGTTGGCACCCTCGAAATGGCGTTTGGTGGCAGATGATGGAACCGTGACGGTGAACAGACTAAAATAGCACTCCTGTTCTCCCAGGCCACGGCAGCTATAATCGCTTTCCCGACTGGTGCCCTCGCCCAAAACAATGGTGTTGGCAGAATATTCAATGCTGGCTTCATTCACGCTGCCTCCCGACCTGGGCCCCAGATTCGAGTTGTAGTAGTAGTCGGTATAATCTAGCGCGAAGTTATTTTGCTCGGTGCCCTCGCTGGGACACTGGAACAGTTGCGAACTTTTCAAATACGGTGCGAGGCGTTCCGACCAGCCGCCAGGAACGGTGAATATGTCGCCGGAGGGAATGAAGAAGTCGTCGTAATCCTGCACATACATACGCAGCCCCAGCGAGAGCTGTTTTTGATTGGAGGCACAGGAGATGCGCCGCGCATTGTCTTTTGCTCGTGACAATGCGGGCAGCAGTATGGCGGCCAGCATCATGACAACGCAGATTACAATCAGCACTTCTGTTAAAGTAAAGCCCTTCGCCATCACAGGCAACCGACCGTAGCGACATCCCCGCACAGTGGGCAGCCGAGGGCGGAGCAAGAAAAAACCGTAGAGGCCGAGAGAAAACTTCAACAGGGAATGCAACCTCTCCAATGCCCCGATTCCAAAAGCTAAACATAGAGCAGTAAAGTTCTGGACTAAAGGGCTGGAATGCTCTTCGATTGGAGTCAAAATCAGATTGGCGTGATTCAACTTCGAGTGCACGCAACATCAGCAGCAGGACTCGTCAGGACGGCGTGCCGAGAATGCCGGCCACCGCCTGAGAGTAAGCCGCATCCGCAGCGGCAATGGCCTCATTGAGTTCTGCGAGAGCTGCCTGTAGCGCATCGCGCTGCGCTGGCGTGAGAGCATTATCGCCTCGCCCCCCGCGAATCTGGTTCACGGCGTCGCGATACGCCTGGTTTGCAGCGGCGATGGCCCGCGCGCGCTCCTGGGCTGCCTCGCGCACTCGGCTGCGATTGTCCGGAGAACCATCTTGGTCGGGGCGGGGCACAGGGGCTGTATTGGGTCGAGCGGGATCGGGCCGGCTGGGATTGGGCCGGCTCGGATTGGGCCGAGCGGGTGGCGCCGCAGGGCGACTCGGTGGTTTGCCAGGGTTGCCCCGCACTGAGTCAGGCCGGTTTGGAGATGGCCGCTGACCCAACGGCACGTTATTTCCAATTGGCGGGCGCCCGCCAACCCCGTTTCCCCGTCCATCGGCTCGACCTTCTGTGGAACCTCTGCCCCGACCTGGTGCCGGTGTCAGACCTGAATTGCTACGGCTGTCGGGTGCCACACCCACGCCGCGTGGATTGGGAACGTTATCAACCGGACGCGTGCTTCCCTGATTGCGCGGCGTCTGCTCGGGCAGTGAGCCGCCTGGCGTCAATCCATTCGGTTGAGGATTGGCCACCAGCTGTGGCTCAGGGCGTGCTTGTGGCTGCGATGGTGAACCGTCTGAGGTCTCCTTCCCTCTATCACCCTGACGCTCTCGTTTTTCGACCGCCGTTTCAGGTTGTTCATCGCTGCCTGGGAGCAGTGGGGAGGAGGTGGCAGGGGACGCGGCATCTCCCGTATTGCGAGCCGCATCGAATCCCTCTCGCTGAGCCTCCGCCCGCCGTGTGGCGTTTTGTGTTTCCACTGAGGAAGAAGCAAATCTACCGGAGTTGCGTGAGGCTGTTCGAGCCTCAGAACCTGGGGGGCGCGGCACTGCTGCCACCGGCCTCGCTACTGTGGAGGGCGCGTTCTGCCTGTCGGCGACGTGCTGGACAACCTGTGTGGCCCCAGTTCCTACCAGGGCCGTTCCAACGACCACCGCCGTCGCGGTTTTAACCTGGCTCCACATCAAGGCCCGCCATACACCGGCAAAGAGCACCGCCACCTTGTTGTTAACGGCCCCTGACAGCAGTCCGGATCGAACGGCTCCGCCTGTCATTTCGACGGCAATCATCTTCCCCAGCGCGACGGCCGCTCCCACGCAAGCGGCGGGCGCGGCGGACGTGGCGCCCGCGGAAAGATAGGTGGTCAGCGTTCCCGCTGACAGGGCGAAGCCGCGCTTCTTGAAGTGCCGCCGCATTTTTTCCACCGCACGCGACACTTTCATGCGTGCCGCGTCCTCCGAAATGCCGAGGCTCTCGCCGGTCGCCCTGAGACTCTTGTTCTGGAAGAAGCGCAGGAGAACGGCGTTGCGGTCGTCGTGGCTCAGCGTGCCGAGCGCCCTGTGGAGTTCTGGCTCGATTTCGCTCCAATCGAGATCGCGATCCTCAAGTTGAGTTTCTCGTATCATTTCTTCCGCAGCTTTCTGTTCGCGTTGCAGGCGCCGGATTTCCTGCTTGATGGCGTCCTTGGACGCGAAACACGCCGTCTGAAAAAGCCATCCCGCCAGCACGACACCCTCTCGAAAAGAAGACGCTTTCTTCGCCAACAGCAGGAAAACGACCTGTGTCACATCCTGCGCCAGTTCAGCGTTTCGCACCTCGCGCAGACAAGTCGAATAGACCAGGTCACTGTAACGGCTGACCAAGGCTGCGAAGGCTGTTTCCGAGTTGTGATTTACATATTCACTGAGTAACAGATCGTCTTGCATATCTCGCGCTCTCACTTTTTAGAAGCCGATAGAAAGAGTCCGACGCCAATGTGACGTTCGTTAACCCAAGTTGCCACTGAGTAGCAGCGTTGTCATTCCGAGGAGGAACGACGAGGAATCGGTGGTAGTTTCTAACCCATTTCCGGTCAAAACGAGTCCAAGCTGTTACCGATTCCTCGTCGTTCCTCCTCGGAATGACAACGCTGCTACTAAGTGGCAACTTGGGTAAATGATCAAACTTTGGAAGACAATCGGCGGCAGCACGTTCCAGGATAAAAAAGTGGATGGCCCTTCCAAGAGCCATCCACTTTTTTATGAGGATGGTTGCGGCCTCTTCACGCTACCGTAAGCGGCACAGTTTGTCCCCTGCGATCCATTATTGGTTGCCCCGCAGCATTGGGACGGGCTGTCGGAAACGGCAGGGGCGTTGGCCGAGTCGTGGGTTGCCCCGCAGCCGGTAGGTTTGGAGAACCTCCATTAGTCGGGCGCTCTATGGCGGCTGCGAGCGCAGCGCTGGCCTGTGGATTGTTCTGAATAGTCGCCCTGGCATCAGCGATCGCCTGCAATGCATTAGGGCTTGCCGGAGTGCTGGCGACGACCTCTAACGCTCGCTGCACAAATACGGCAACATCAGTCAGAGTGAATCGGCTTACCTCAAGCCCACGATCCCGCGCGCTTGCATAGAGCACGTCGGCGGCCCCTGTGGTTTCCGGTGAGATGTTGACCTGCGGCCCCGTTACGATGCTCTGCAGAACCACCGGCCGGTCGGTGACCCGCGCCACCACATCCGCAGCGGGCCTAACGCCCGCAGGCAGGGTAATCGTAAACCGTCCGTCTGGTCCGGTTACGGCACTGGCGCCTGGAAAGGCGGTGAAATTACGGGCGGTTGCATCGACTCTGCCCAAAGTCACAGTGGCACCCCTCACAGGTTGTGATGAGAGGGCGATGTGTTGCGCAGAGGGCTGTGAGTCAAAGCCCGCCAGGTGGAACTGCGCGGATTTACGACTCGCACTCAGTTGGCTGTCAGTGGAAGTTACCTGTCCGGAGACGGTAGAGAGAGTAGAACTGGTTGGCTCCAGGCTCCCCCCGCCTCCACATCCCACCAACAAAGCCGCACATGCGGCCAAGGCTGCTGGCATTGCCAGCACTGTTCTCAGTTTTGATTTGTAATCCATATTTTCCTCTGAGTTGAATTGAGGGCGTGCACAATGTGGACGTCCTGACTAATGAACCCAAGTTGCTGCCACCAAGGGCAGCAAAGTCACCACCCGCCAGAGCGGCCCAAACGGGGAACGATGAAATTCGCTCCTGTGTTGTGCTGGCTTGAGTTGCGATGGACTCTCATCGGCGGGTTCTTTTGCTCAGTCTGCTTTTCTACCCACGGTATCCGGAGACTTCCGTGAAAGGGCAGAGCCTGTCACCCGCGTCCGCCACGGCCTTGTCCGCCGCCATCCTGTCCCGCTGGTGGGCCACCTTGCGGGCCCCGACCTTGCGAGCCGCCGCGACCTTGTCCCGCTTGGGCTGCTTGACCGCCGCGACCTTGTCCGGCTTGAGCTGCCTGCCCACCGCGACCCTGATTACCACGTCCCTGGTCTGCTTGTCCTACTTGACCTGCCTGCCCACCGCGATCTTGACCTGCCTGGGCACCACGACCCTGTTCCGCCTGGGCTGCTTGAACGCCGCGATCTTGTCCGGCTCGTCCGCGCCCCCGTCCTGCCTGGCCTTGTCCGGCATTTCGAACGGCTTGCCCAGCGCGCCCATGACCACGAGAACTCGCCTCCATCGCACGCTGAATATGAGGTCTGGCGGCCTCAGGCACACGGTCGAGAACCGACGTCAATGTCCCGTGATGGCGTTCGGTCGCCGCTTGAATCATGGTGAGTGCCTGCTGCCGGCCTGCACCTGACATCTCAGCCGTCCTTCCTGCGTTTTCGACAGCCATGCCGTAGGCGGCCCCTAAATCGGCCATCTCGGCAGCGTCGGTTACACGCTCAGGATTCGACATCTGCGCCACGACATCCTCGGCGGTTTTGAGCCAGGCCTGCGTAGCCTGTTGGGCGATTCGCTCCCGCGTCTGCCCCACCATCTCCCGCGCCGACAGGCGTTGCGCCGATAGGCGTTGTGCCCGAAATTGATTTCCAGCCTGTTGGGACATCTGCGTGGGGGCCTGCGCCGCAGTCTGGGCCGACGCGGGCATCAATGTGCTCACGGAAAGCGCGGTCAAGCCGCCTAAATATTGAACAGTTTTCAAATTTTTCATTCTCTTCACCTCTGGTGGATTATGCGAGAACCCATTGCCTCGCAGGGAAAGGGAACTCGTTCCCTTTCACTCTATAAATGGACGCCCAGAGCCAGACCGAACATGTTCCGCAAAAATTTTTATTGCCTCGGCGATACCCTGCGGGCCAAGTGGCCTTCTACACATCCCACGGCTCTTTTCGCCATGAGCAATTTCAGACGAAAAGAGCTAACACCAAGAAGGAACCTCACCTCAAACGCAGCGAAATGAAATTCGCGCGCACCCCCTGGGGCGGTGGAGTTCGCCGCCACAAACCCAAAAAAAGAGGCAGGCTCGTTTGAGCCTGCCTCCTGGCACGGCGTGCCCGCCATTGTTGGGCACACCATCCACCAGCAATTTTTCGGGGGGAGAGAAGAGATTCTTTTTCATGGTGAGAACCTTGCCGCAGAACGTGACGGTTGATGAACAGGGTTTGGCGTTCTCGCGCCCAAACCTTGAGCCAGGCGCGAAAGCCAAACTGTTGAATGAGCAAAAACACGCGGCTCATGGCGCCATCCCCTGAAGGGCGACAATTTCCGCCAACAAAACAGCGGGTATGGCTGCCAGCCATAAGTGACTCTTCAAACCGTATTTTTTCACCATTTCTCGTCTCCGTTAGCTGATTATGCGAGAACTCATTGCCTCGCGGGGAAAGGGAACTTCGTTCCCTTTCACTCTATAAATGGACGCCGCGAGCCAAAGCGAACAAGTTCTGCAAAAAATTTTTGCCTCCGTGATACCCTGGCGTCGTGCCTCACTCTGAGTTTTGATTGTCGGTTGGCGACCACCGGCAAAGAAGTGTTGACTCCGGTTGACCTCAACGGCGGCGCGCTGGCCGATGGCGACGCGGTTCAAGAAAGCGGTGACAGCCGGAAGAGCAAATACGCGGTCGCAACGAATTGGAGGTAGTGGCGCTAAGCCGCGCCGAAAGGAGAGAAAATTAGGCTCCATTCGATTCGCTTTTTGCCCACCCTCATCATCCTGCTGTTTGTTGGCTGCGGCCCCCTTTTGCTGGCGGCAGAAGCTCAGGGCAATGTCTACAAAATCGTCAACGTGCGCAGTGGGAGGTGCCTCGATGCGAATAACGGCTCCCGTGCCAATGGCGCCAACGTGCAGCAGTTCGAGGACAACGGCACGATGGCCCAGCAGTGGCACTTCGTCCGCATTGGATAGAACCGCAGCTTCGACAGTTTGGAATTTTCCGCACCGAAACGGCGGGAATCAAGTGGGATGCCCGCCGTTTTCGTGGCAGTTCTCGCCCGCCTCCCGCGAGGTTATTTTGCGCCCTTTAAACGAAAAACGCGAAAATGGCGAATCGTGATGTGGCTCCAAACCGTGCGAAACCCGAACCAGCCACCCGTGTAAGGCTGCGGGTCATCCAATTCGAAAAGTTTGCGTTCGTCGCGGTAAAACTGAATTAACGGCCCGCAGGCGACGAGACGGATAGTTTGCGCGGTGTTGGGCCTGATTAAATCGTCTGGGGCGCGCAAATCGTGTTCGGGCAAAAGCGGGCGATGATTTGCGTCGCCGATATAGCGGCGAAAGCGCGTCGTGGTGTTGGAGTTGCCGCCCAAACCGACGTAGTAGGCGCGCAGGGGGTTGTAGTCGGCGAACTGCCCGCTCCGCTCAAAGCCGAAGATGTCGTGGGGGCTGCGCGCGTCGCGGGCCATCCAGAAGCAGTTCAAATCGCTCACGCGGTCGTTCGGCCCGCCGTTTTGGATCACCCTCGCGTGGTATTGAATCAAAACCGGCCCTTCGAGGAGCGGCCTAAACCAGACCGTCGCGCCCGCCGGAACGTCGATGTCGAGGCCGCCTGCCCGCGCTTTCACGCTTCCGCCTTTTTCCAGTTCGGCCACCCAGTTCGAGTCAGTGGCGAAATCGTCTTCGAAGAGCAGTTCGCCAATCTCAAAACGCGCATCGGGCGAAAATTTGCCACTGTTTTCGGTGTCGCGGCTCATTTTTCAGTTGCCGTCGGGCTTTTGAACGGAGAAAACGGGGCTGGCAGGCCAATTCCAGGTGTCAACGGCATCGGGATGAGCCGGATCGTAACTCGCGGCGTCCTCCGTCAAGTGTTTGGCGAGGTCGGGTAAGCCCAATTTGATGCCGTCCACGACGATGCGCGCGAGTTGAAACGCGCCGTAAGGGTTGGGGTGGGTGTCGTCGCGCAGCGCCGCCGCCTGGCCTGGGAAAGTGTTCGTCGCATAATGCACGAAAGCCCGTTTGGAAGCGTCGGGGCCGAGCGCTTCGTAAAACGTGGTGCTGGCGGCGTTGAGATCGATGAGCGGCACGCTCAGTTCTGTGGCGACGCGGCGCACCGCTTCGGGAAAATCGCCCAGAGTGTCCTCAATTTTGCCCGCCGCACCGAAGCGGCGGCGCTGCATCGAAGTGAGCAGAACCGGCGTCGCGCCGCGCTCGCGCGCCGCCTTCACCCATTGGCGCAGCGATTCGGAGTAGGTGGTGAAAGCGCCGACGCCCTCGCCCTTTTCCTTCTGGTCGTTGTGGCCGAACTGGATGAAAAGGTAATCGCCAGTTTTGAGAGTATCGAGAATTTTCTCCAGGCGCCGCGCCGCCAGTGAAGAGCGCAGCGTTTCGCCCGATTCGGCGTGGTTGGCGACGGCGACCTGTGGCCCAAAAAAGCGCGGCAGCATCTGGCCCCAGCCGGCGTAAGGCTCGTTGGTCTGGTCGGTGACGGTCGAATCGCCCGCAAGGTAAACCGTCACGGCGTCGGGCGCAGGCGCGATTTCCAGAGCGGCGACGCTGGGCCGCGCGCCGTTGAATTCGAGGGTGAGTTTGTCGTCCCAGTGCAAAACGCCTTTTTCGCGCTCTTTAAGGACGACGGAGCGGCCCGATTTCAGGCTCGCGTTGCGAATATTGACGGTGAAAGTGCGCGTGGCGAACTCGCCGCGCGCCGTTTGCACGTCCTGGAGCATCAAACGGCGCGATTCGGCTTTCACCGTGGTCTGCGACTCGCCCTGAGCGTCGCCGAGAGTCAGAGTAACGCGGTAATTCCCTTCCGGCAGCGCCACCGAAAAGAGAAACGGCTCCTCGCTCGTAATGACATCGCCGCGCAGGGCGTCGGGGCCGCCGCGCGAGAGCGCGGTGAGTTTCGCGCCTGGCTCGAAACCGAAGCCGGACTGGGCCGAATAGTGGGTGTCCGGCGTGATTTTGAGGGTGCCAGGCGCGGCGGGGCCGGTGCCGAAATCGAATTTAAACATGGGAGTTTGCGGCGGCGCGTCCGCAACCGAGGGCCGCGCCAGCAAAACCGCAAGGGCAAAGGCGGCGACGAGGCCGATTCGGGTCAAAAAAGAGGTTGAAATCTTCATTAAGTTTGTTTGGTGAAGGGAAATTGCAGCCTGGACATCCCGTGACGAGAAGGGCAAAAACCGGTTTACGATAATTACAAGGCGCTACAGCGAGCAAGTTCCGCTTTGTATCGTTTTAGTGGCTATCCACAGAGGCTTCTATTGCAGCGACTCAAGTCACCGCAACAACGACGCGAAACCTGCCTTCGCAGGTTGGGGGCTTCCAGTCCGCGCAGGCGGACTTCGCGCCAATGTTGCGGTGACTTGAGTCGCTGCCTCTTTGAATACGCTCTGATCCCCTCATAAATCGGCCAGGTTGTGGATGGGTTCCGGCGCGTCCCACAGCGGATAATTTTCGGGCAAAGACGCGCCCACCAGTTCGAGCAGTTGAATGGCGTTGAGACACCACTGCGCGGTGTCGTTGGTTGAAACCAGCGGTGCTTCATCGACGGCAAAGGGCACATCGGCGCCCGCGATGCGGCACGCTTCGAAACGCGAGCGGCGCACCGTATCGCCCCTTTGCTGTAAAAAATCTGCCAGGCGCGCGCCGCCAGAGTTGCGTCGCCCATTTCGCGCGCGGCGTAGGCCGTCATGCGGCAGTAGTGGGGCCAGCGCGCATAATCGATTTCGGCGCCCAGCACTTCCATTTGTTCCTCTGGCGGCGCCTGCAACAGGCGGCAATAGTGAAGCCACGCCTCATTCCAATCGGGATTATCGAGAAGTGGAGCCAGTTCCATCATCAGTTCGGGCCCGCCCATGAGCGCCGCGAGATGCGGCACTTCGACGCGGTCGGAAAGTTGGTGCATTTCGCCGGTTTGCGGATCGTAGCCGTAGCAAAAACCGGAAAATAAGCCGTGCGGCATGGCGCTCATACACTTCATGCCGGCCAGAATTTTGTCGCGCCATCTGGGGTCGCCGGAGCGTTCCCAGGTGGCGAGCCAGTTGGAACAAAAGGCGAACCAGTCCGGCCCGACGCGCGCGTGAGTCGGAAAGGGCGTCGGCGCTTCCAGCTTGCGAAGTGGGTCAACGCGCACCGTCGCGAAATCGGCGTCCCTCACTTCGTCCATCAAGTCGCCGGTGCGCTCGTCGGTAGTGAGATAAAAGTAAATGCGCTTGAGAAGCGCCTGCGAAATGCGCGCTTCCTTGGCGCCGCAGCCCCAGTGCCGCACGTTGTGGCGCGAGCCGAGCGGCGCGAGCGGCCCCAGATGATAGACATCGACTTCCTGGGTATGGCGCGTCATCGCCTCGGCCATGTGGAAGATGTCGGCGCGTCCCGAACGCAAAAACGCCGTCCACAGCCACAAATCGGGCACCAGTTCGGAGTTGGCCCACGCAAAACCGCCGATGTCGTAGCGCCAGACGTGACGCGCGGGGTCGTAGGAGTGCATCACGTCGCCGTAATCCCAGAAGCCGAACCACCTGCGCGCTTCAATCTGGCCCTGATAGAACGCGATGGCATCGTCGAGTTGGTCTTCAATCCACTTTTTGCCCGCCGTGGAGCGGTCAGGCAGGCTCCAGACGCCAAAAACGGGGATGGAATGAAGATACTGCGGCTCGCAGATCAGGCGCGGCGGGTGCTGGACGGTGCGGGCCAGCGCGAGCAATTCCTCATTGGAAGGCGTCGAAGCGAAGGGGCACAGCGTCCATTCCGAAGTGCGCGCGATGCCGTGCGCGGTGCTGAAACCTGGCTCGATATCTTCGTAGGAAGCGTCCAGATCGTGTTCTTCGACATCGTAGTGGCGCAAATCCATCGCGGGCGCATCGGGCGACCACAGCCACAGTGTCAGCGCGGCATTCTGGCTTGCGGCGCCCTCGATTTCAAGCGCGGTGGGATGCAGCTGCCAGAAATCTTTCATGCCCAGCGCCAATCCGCCGCGCGAATCGCCCATGAACGCCAGACCCAGCGAACGCGCCGCGCCGCCCGCGCCCACCCACGCCGAGTGCGCGCCGGTGCGCTTCCACAACGAAAACGAGTCGGCGGAAAGCTGCGTCAGTTTCCAGTCGCTCCACTTCGCCATTTTGGAGATCAAATCGCGGTCGGGAAGTTCGGCCAACGGCGGAATCGCGTCGCCGGCGATCTGGCGCGCGTAAAGATCGGGCGAAATGTTGCGCCGTCCCGCGATGACGCGCACCGGTTCGGCCCACAGGCCCTCTTCTCCCGCCAGGCGCACATGGCGATTGTGCGCTTCGTCGCGCAGAGGAACCGAAAAGCGCACGCCCAGGCCGCGAATGAAATCGCGCTCGCCATCGCCGTTGAAAACGAAGGAATGAACGACGCGAACTGAGGCCACGCCCGCGAAAAAGTAGAGCCGCAGCGTGAAGGGGAAGCCATTCGCGTTCGGAAACATCGCCGCGATGCACGCCGTCGATTTTGACGACGGCGCGCACCGGCCCCGCCTGTTCGACCTGGGCCGACACCACGCGGCTCTCGAAAGTTTCCTCGCGCGTGATGCGCTCCAATTCGAATTGCGAGCGGTCTTCGAGCAGACAAATCAGATGCCCGTCACGCGCGACGATGTTTTCGCCGAAGTGCAGCGATGCGATGAAATTCGCGCCGCTTTTTGGAAGGCGATAGCGCAACTCTCCGTTTTCGATGTGGATGGCGTCGTCGCTTTCTGTCACCACAAGCGGGGCATCGGGCGCGGCGGAAACTCCGACCGTCAGTTGCAGCGACGCGGCGGTCTGTGAAGTGGCAGCGATGGCGTGGCCCGTCCACTGGAGGGAGCCGTCGGGCCAGAACGCGAGCGGCCAGCTTTGCACCGCGAGGTCTTCGCCTTCCGCCGCGAGCGCGAAACTTTCGCCGTTTCGCACCGTTCCCTGCGGCCAGGGAGCGCCCCAGTTCACGCCGCAAGGTGATGCGGGTGGAGTTTGGCCCAACCAGTCGAGCGAGATGGGTGGTGCGATGGAAGAGCTGGCTGCCGTCTGTGGTGTCATCACGAAAATCAGGTGTTTTAGCAAGACAGCGAATGTTGACCTTTGAGAATCTAATCCTCAAGTTCGTAGTAGCGCCGCGAGGCGCGTTTGGGCCAGAGTGACAACAAACGCGCCTCGCGGCGCTACTACGAACTTGAGGATTAGATTCTGTCACAAAGGCAAACATTCGCCGCAAGAAAACGAAGTCCGCCTGCGCGGACTGGGGAATTAACCTGCGAAGACCCGTTTCGTTCTCTTGCGGCGAATTCATTCACTGCTTCTTCAGAGCGGTCTTAGCGTGCTGCCGCCTGTCGCGCTGCCGGTTGGGGCTTGACCAGGACGATGTTAGGGCGCGGCGGCGCGGGCATCTCGGCGCCCATCTGGAATCCCGTGTGTGGCGGCTGGTTGTAGCCCACGTTTTGCCATGCGATGCTCAAACGATAAATCGGGTCGTGCATCAGGGTCGGCAGACGAACTTCGGTGGGGATGGTGGTGGAAAAGATCCGAAGTTCCTTATTGTCCGCCGAGCGCCAGATGACTTCTTCGCGCCAGTCGCCCAGAATATCTGCGGAAAGCGCCGGAGTGGCTTTGGTGCCGTTGTTGGAAGCCACGCCGAAGGCTTTGCCGTCCACAAGGGGCACCTGTTTGCCGTTTTGGTAATCCCATTTCGAGATGGTGGTGCCGTCGAGCAGTTCGGACAGCGTGTCGCCGTCCCAGAACACGCGGAAGTTGACCGAAGGCGTGGTATCGCCAATTTTTTCGCCCTTGATGTTCCACAACTGCCCGCCCAGACCGGCGCCCGCCACCCAGCTTTCGTAGCCGCGATGGCGCGGATCGATATCGGCGGCGACGCCGCGTCCTGGCCCCTCGACTTTGCGGCCTCCAGTCTGTTTAGTCACCGAGGCTTTTTTCCAGATGATTTCGCCGGTGCGAGCGTCATACAGATGCGCGCCCGCGTCGCCGAACGGTTCCTGAATACTGAACATTTCCAGACCAGGCCGGTCGGGATCGAGGTCGGTCAAATGCGCGGCATCGCCGTGCCCGATGCGCGTGGTGTAGAGACCTTTGCCATTGTCGTCCACAGCCATTTTGCCGTAGAGAATCTCATCTTTGCCGTCGGCGTCCACATCGGCCACGATGAGGCTGTGATTGCCCTGGCCGCCATAGCCCTCGTTGCCTGGGGCATCGGAGTCGAAAACCCAGCGCGAGGAGAGCTTGCCGCCGCGAAAATCCCAGGCCGCCAGAACGGTGCGGGTATAGTAGCCGCGAGCCATCACCAGGCTGGGACGCACGCCGTCGAGATAGGCGAGGCCCGCCAGAAAGCGGTCGCCACGGTTGCCGTAGCCGTCGCCCCAGATCGCTTTGAGTTGGTCGCCGGTGGGGTTTTCGGTCTCGGGATGGCGCATGGGCAGATATTTGGTAGTCGCCAGCGCCGCGCCGGTGGTGCCATCGAAAACGGTCAGAAATTCCGGCCCCGAAAGGATGTAACCGGCTTCATTGACATAATTCGCATTGGGGTTGCCGATGACTTTGCCCACGCCGTCAGTCGTGCCATCGGCGGTTTTGGCAGCGATTTCGGCGCGTCCGTCGCCATCGAGGTCGTAGACCATGAACTGCGTGTAATGGGCGCCTTCACGGATGTTTTTGCCGAGATTAATCGTCCACAGCAGCGTGCCATCGAGCTTGTAGGCCTGCAAAATCGGCGGATCGGTTTCACCGGCCTGCGAGTTGTCTTTGGCGCGCCCCGCCTGGTGCAAAATGATTTCATACTCGCCATCGCCATCAAGGTCGCCTGTCGAAGCGTCGTTGGGCGTGTAGCCTGCGGGCGTTTGCAGGGGAAGCGAGAGATAAGGCTTGGCGGGAGACTGGACGGCGAGGGTAAAGGGCCGGCTCGGCTCCCTTTCCCCACCGCCCGCAACCGCGCGCACGAAGTAGGAAGTCGGCAGGGCCGCATCGGCGCCAGCGTCCACGAAATGAGTCGGCCCCGTCAGAGGCGCCGCGTTGAGCCGAACGACTTTGCCGCCCGCGCTGCGATACACGTTGAAACCAAGGTTGGGGTCGTCAGTGCCCAGCAATCGCCAGGAAACGAAAATTTTTCCGTCGTTCTGCTTGATGGCGACCACGCCGCGCCCCAGATTTTCCATCTGGCGCGCGGGGAGTTGGGACGTTTTGACGGTTTGCGCGCTCGCGCATGAAGCGACGAGAGGCGTTAAGGCAAGGCAAAGAGCTACCCTTGAAAAAGACTGAATTTTCATGATGAAATTTGGAATACAACTGAGGCAAAAGTTCCCGCGCGTTCAGATATTAAAAAGGGGCAGAGACCGGACTGCGGTCACTGCCCCTTTTTAATACGGAGACCTTGTTCAAATGCACAGTGGTGCGCCGAGCGAAGCGAGATTAGTTTTTATCAAATGTGGCTGTTATGTTAGCCAGCGTAGTTTTAAGGGTGGTATAGGGTCTGCCAGTCGCCGTATTCGCGGGGTCAAGAGCATACATATTAACTCCAGTGGCGGTGGCGATAGGTTTCAGCGCTTTAACATGCCCGTCGATGAAAAGGTAGTTGCTGGTGCCCAAATGGTTCGTCGGCCAGAGCTGGCCGTTGCCTTCGCTGGTGCTTCCCAGAGCCGGACGAAACCCTATAGTAGCGGGCTGGCTATTACGGCGATAATACTCAACAACCACAATCGTGCGAGATGGATCGTCGGCTTCGGCAATTGATCTCGACATGATGGCGCCAGTGACAGGATTTGCATTGTCCAGTGGACGCGGCCAGGGCAAACTTCCGTTCGTGCCAAAGCTGTTGCCATTAGCAATGTATTCGCTAGTAATGCGGGCCGTTTGTGAGCTATTAGCCATGGGAAGATCTTTTTCGTTGGAGGGACAATTAAAGACCTGTTTGCTCTTCATATAGGGTTGAACGTTTTCCGCCCAGGGGAGGTTGAAGTTTGCGTCGATTCTATTTCTTCCCGCAGGCACAAATTTTTCATCGTAGTCTTGCGTGTATTGCAATAGACCCAGACCAATCTGCTTGAGGTTGCTCTGGCACGACGAACGCCGCGCGTTTTCCCGTGCCCGTCCGAAGACGGGGAACAAAATCGCCGCGAGAATAGCAATAATGGCTATAACTACGAGAAGTTCTATCAGGGTAAAGCCGCGCGAAATAGCGCGCGGTGTGCGCTCGACGGTCGGGAGAGGAGTTTCCTGTTTCATAATGTTTTCCTGTTGGCTTTCCGCATCAATAACTCGCTAACGCCCTTGTCACTCTTGCAAACCAATGCGAAAACCGGTTTTCGTGCTTTTATTATACCCAAATCATGAGGTTTTCAAACATTTCTGCAAAAATTTCGCAGATGCCTCATTCTGGGGCGAGAGTCTTCATCCCAATCTTTGCGTGGAGGGGCTTTGGTCTGGGGTGCAATTGCCACGCCTTTTGTCTAAACGGATTCTGGGACGGCGCGTTTCGTGGCGCGGCTCCAGAGCCATCGAAGCGTAGGCGAGCAGCGAAAGGGCCACTGAAATGTTCTGTCCCGAAACGCGCTCGGTAATTCTTTGCGATTCCAACACGATGGTGTGCGTTTCGCGCCAGAAATGAAACTGAGCAGAAAAATGAACTGGCGCGGCCCAGATCAGACGGTTTCTCGGACTCGCGTGGGCAAAGCACGGCGCATGAGCGTGGCGCAGTTTCGAACCTAAGGCAAAGCCCCTGATAAAGTTAAATCCGCCTCGACAGGCGGCGCGGAAATGCCAGGGACCCTTTGGCATTTTCGTGTTTTGGGCCTCTGCGCTTTCAACCCATTTTTATGAATCTCATCACCCATCACCTTCCCCGTGTCGCCGTCATCGGCTACGGACGCTGGGGGCGCCAGTGCCACGCCCCTCTCATCAATCTGGCGCCTGGCCTGCAATTGCACGGCGTCGCGTCGGGCGACGCGCAAAAGCGCGCCGCCATCGAAAGCGATCTGGGCGTGCGCGCCTACCAATCGTTCGAGGCGGTTATCGCTGACACGGATGTCGATGTCGTGGTTTTGGCCACGCCCAATCACACCCATGCCGACCTCGCGGTTTGCGCGCTTGAGGCCGGAAAACACGTCGTTTCCGACAAAGTGATGTGCCTTTCGCTCGCAGAATACGAGCGCATGACCGAGGCCGCGCAACACAGCGACCGGCTGCTTACCGTCTTCCAAAACCGGCGGCGCGACGGCGATTTTATGACTTTGCAGCGCTGCATCGCGGACGGCGAGTTGGGCGAGGTGAAGTGGATCGAAATGGCGTGGCAGGGCCTGGGCTTGTGGGGCGGCTGGCGCGGCCAGGCGCAAAGCGGCGGCGGGCGTTTTTACGACCTGGGCGCGCATTTAGTTGATCAAATGCTGCTGCTTTTTCCGCAACGAGTCGAGTCGGTCTATTGCCGGATGCACTTTGATGAGGCCGCGCGCGACATCGAAAGTGAGGCGCTTCTGCTCATCCATTTCGAGGGCGGCTGCACCGGAATCATTGATACTTCGAGCCGCGCTGCGATCTCCAAACCGCGCTTTTACGCACACGGCTCCGAGGCCACATTTGAGAAATACGGCCTCGACCCGCAGGAAGACGCGCTGAAAATCGGCGACATCGAAAGCGCCATTGAAGACCCGCAAAACTTTGCGCGCGTCGCGGGCAAAAGCGGCGAGAAAACCGTCCCGACGCTGCGCGGGCGCTGGCGCGATTTTTACGAAAACCTCGCTGATGTGTTAACTCAGGGCGCGCAGCCGATGGTTGGGTTGCCCGAACTGCGGCGCCAAATCGCGGTTTTGGAAGCGGGCGTCGCCTCGGCGCGAAGCGGCGAAGTGGTGCGCTTGGAGAGTTCGTAGGGACAGGGCGTGCCACTTAAATGTGTGACTTGTTTTCCACTGGCTGAACAGCCAGCCAGCTTGTCTGCCAGGAGGCTGAAGCCTCGGTAAAGGACCAAGCCTGCCTTCGCAGGCTACACCTCTTGAATCTCTTTGAATCATAGGCCACGCAGGTGGCCTTGGTTTGGTTGCCGAGGCTTCAGCCTCCTGGCAGACAAGCTGGCTGGCTGTTCAGCCAGTGGAAAACAAGTCACACATTAAGTGGCACGCCCTGTCCTTGGCTTGCCTCGCTGCAGCACCCCGTCTTTGGCGGAGACGACGGACACGGCACGCCATGTCCCTACGACTCCGCGCAACCCGCCGTTTTGGTAAACGATTACCCAGCCCATGAACTTCATCCTCTTCAATCCCGACGAAATGCGCGCCGAAAGCGTGGGCTGTTACGGCCATCCGCTCGCGTCCACGCCCAACCTCGACCGCCTCGCCGCGCAGAGCACGCGCTTCGACCAGTGCCACGTGCAGCACACCGTCTGCACGCCGAGCCGGTGCAGTTTCATGACGGGGCAATATCCCCACGTCAACGGCCACCGCACGCTGTGGCACGCTTTGCAGCGCCACGAACCGCAACTGCTCAAATATCTCAAAACGGCGGGCTACGACGTGATGTGGGGCGGCAAAAACGACCTGCTTTCGCCCGATTCCTTCGCCGATTCCGTCACCGATTTTCGCCTCGGGCAGCGCAGCACGCGCGCGGCCCTCGCGCGGCGGGCGCAACCCATTTTCGCAAGATGATCCGCGCTTCTACTCCTTTCTTTTTGAGCCCGCAGCCGAAAAAATCGAGGAATTGGGCGATTTCGCGCACGTGGACGGCGCCATCGAGTTTCTCAAGAGCAAGCCGCAAAAGCCATTTTGCATCTATCTGCCCATCATTTTTCCGCACTGCCCCTATTTCGCGCCTGGTGCGTGGCACGACATGATCAATCCCGATGATTTGCCGCCGCTTCGCCCCGCCAATTTGCCCCATAAGCCCCAGTTTCATGACTTGATTCGCCAGACGCGGCGCCTCGATCAGTTGGGCGACGAAGTTTTTCGCAAAATCAACGCGGTTTATCTGGGCATGATTGGCGTGGTGGACGAGATGCTGGGCCAACTGATGGACGCGCTCGACGCAAGCGGCCACGCCGATGACACCACCATCATTTTTTTCTCTGATCACGGCGACTGGGCGGGCGATTATGGGCTGGTCGAAAAGTGGCCGTCGGGCCTGGACGATACGCTCACGCGCGTGCCGCTCGTGGTGCGGATGCCGCGCGGCAAAGCCGGTCACGTCGTCGAAGAGCCGAACGAACTGTTCGACATCATGGCCACGGTTCTCGAACTGGCGAACATTCCGGCGGGGCACACTCATTTCGCGCGTTCTCTGGTGCCGCAGTTGGAAGGCGCAGCGGGCGACCCCAACCGAGCGGTTTTTGCCGAGGGCGGCTACGCCTTGCACGAGCCGCACTGTTTTGAAGGGCGGCAGGGCACCGATCAGGGAATTCGCAGCCCAGACCATATTTACTATCCCAAAGGCAAATTGCAGCAGGATCACCCCAAAAGCATCGGGCGCGCAACCATGATTCGCACCCAGACCCACAAATTGATTCACCGGCCCAATGGCGACAGCGAATTGTATGATTTGCAATCCGATCCGCGCGAATTATCCAATTTGCACGGCCAGAATGAAAGCGCCATGATTCTAAGCGAACTGGAGAAACGCCTGCTCGATTGGAGCATCCAAACCTCTGACGTAACGCCTTGGCATGAAGACCCGCGCGGTTTTCCGGCGTGAACCCTCTCGAAATTGACGTTATGAACAATTCACCTCTTGAAGTGGAAAACGGGTCTTCACCCTCCGCGTGCTGCATGGCGCAGCGCGAGTTGCACGAAGGAGACACCTCCAAATCGCCCGCATTGCAGTTGGTAGCGCCCGCCGCGCCGCCCGCGCAGCATCTGGACGCTTCCCCTGCCCTGCCCCGCGCCGCCAACGGGCGCTACGGCTCGACGGCGGGCATGAAACGCATCGAAGGCGGCGCGTTTTTGATGGGCACCGATTATCCCAAAGCGTTTCGCGCCGACGGCGAAGGCCCCGTGCGCGAAGTGCGCCTCGATCCATTTTTCATCGACATCTGCGCGGTTTCCAACGCGCAGTTCGAAGAGTTCGTCACGGCGACGAAATACCGCACCGAGGCCGAGGTTTTCGGCTGGTCTTATGTGTTTCACAAGCACGTCACGCCCAAGGCCAAAGAAAAGATGCAGGGCGTGGCGGCGGGAACCGAGTGGTGGCTGGGCATCGAGGGCGCCAACTGGATGCGGCCCGAAGGCCCTGGCTCCAACATCAAAAAGCGCATGGATCATCCGGTCGTGCATATCTCGTGGAACGATGCGCTCGCCTATTGCGAATGGGCCGGAAAACGATTGCCCACCGAAGCCGAGTGGGAATGCGCGGCGCGCGGCGGTCTGGTGCAAAAACTTTATCCCTGGGGCGACACGCTCCTGGTGGACGGCAAGCACCGGTGCAACATCTGGCAGGGCAAGTTTCCGCATTTCAATTCCGGCGCCGACGGCTATCTCGCCACCGCGCCGGTCAAAAGTTTCGCACCCAACGCTTTTGGGCTTTATAATATGTCGGGCAACGTGTGGGAATGGTGCCGCGATTGGTTCAGCCCTTCGTTTCACATCAATGGGCCGCGCGAAAATCCGCAGGGGCCGCCCCATGGGACGATGAAACTCATCAAAGGCGGCTCGCACCTGTGCCACGAGAGCTACTGCAACCGCTACCGCGTCGCGGCGCGCACCGGCAACACGCCCGACAGCGCGTCGAGTCACACCGGCTTTCGCTGCGCGCGCGATATGTAGTCTTCGAAACTGAGAGTTTTGAGTAGGCAGCGACTAAATTCGCCGCAACAACGACGCGAAACCTGCCTTCGCAGGTTGGGGGCATTCAGTCTGCACAGGCGGACTTCGCGTCGTTGTTGCGGTGACTTTAGTCGCTGCAAACCACCCTTCTATGCGCCCCAACATTCTCCTCATCACCAGCGACCAGCAGCATTGGAACACATTAGGCGTCATCAACCCCAAAATCAAAACGCCCAACCTCGACCGCCTGTGCCGCGAAGGCACCCGCTTCACCCGCGCCTACTGTCCCAATCCGACCTGCACACCGACGCGCGCCTCGATCATCACCGGCCAATATCCGTCGCTGCACGGCGCCTGGTCGCTGGGCACCAAACTCCCCGAAAGCGTCCCGACTGTCGGCGATACCTTCCGCAATCACGGCTACACGACTTCCTTAGTGGGCAAAGCGCATTTTCAGCCCCTGCTTTCGACGCCCGAACAGCAGTCGCTCGAATCGTATCCCCTGCTCAAAGATTTAGAGTTTTGGCGCCATTTCAGCGGCCCCTGGTATGGCTTCGACCGCATCGAACTGGCGCGCAATCACGCCGATGAATCCCACGTCGGCCAGCACTACGCGATCTGGATGGAAGAAAAGGGACTCGCCAACTGGGGCGACTACTTCCAGAAAAACTGGGGCAAAAATTCCGGCCCCGAACGCGAGCATTCCTGGGATTTGCCCGCCGAGTTCCACTACACCACCTGGACAGCCGAGCGCACCATTGCCAATATCGAGGAGTGCGCCGCGCAGCAAAAACCATTTTTCGCGTGGGCCTCGTTTCACGACCCGCACCCGCCCTATTTAGTGCCCGAACCGTGGGCTTCAATGTATGATCCGGCGGATATGGAGATAGGAACTCTGCTCGAAAACGAAATGGAGCTGCTGCCGGAGCATTTTCGCCTCACTCAGCAGGAAAAACCCGATTTTTCGGCCTATCAGGAAAGCGGACAGGCCAATCACGGTTTCAATTCCCACCTCACCGACGAAACGCAGGGCCGCAAGGATATGGCGGTCTATTACGGCATGGTTTCGTTCATGGACGAGCAAATCGGACGCATCCTCGACCGTCTGGACGAACTGGGCCTCGCCGAAGACACCCTCATCGTTTTCACCACCGATCACGGCCATTTTCTGGGCCAGCACGGCTTGTGGCACAAGGGCGCCTTCCACTACGAAGATCTCTTGAAACTGCCCTTCATTGTGCGCTGGCCTGGGAAAGTGCCCGCCGGAGCGGAAAACGACGCGCTGCAAAGCCTAGTCGATCTGGCGCCCACTTTTCTGGCCGCGTGCGAGATTCCGGTTCCTGGCGCGATGCAGGGCGTGAACCAGCTTGGGGTGTGGCGCGGCGAAGCGGCGACGGCGCGCGAGGATGTCATCGTCGAATTTCGCCACCAGCCCACCAGGGTGCATTTGCGGACTTTTATCACGCCGCGCTTCAAAATCACGGTTTACCGCGACCAGCCTTACGGCGAACTCTTCGACCTGGAAAACGACCCCGATGAACGCTGTAACTTGTGGGACAATCCCGAATATCGCGAAGTCAAGGGCGAATTGTTCCGGCGTTTCGTCAACGCCGAACTCAAACGCGAACCGACGGCGCTGCCGCGTATTGCGGGCGCTTGAGGGATTCGATTTTTCTCGTAGGGACATGGCCTGCCATGTCCGGCGAATCCACGGTTCGCCGTCTCTCGGAGACGGCGGACATGGCAGGCCATGTCCCTACCAAAGCGCCAAATCTTTTCAAGCGCACTCCAACACCCCAAACCATGCGAATTCTCTACATCGACATCGACAGCCTGCGCCCCGACCACCTCGGCAGCTACGGCTACCATCGCAACACCAGCCCCAACATCGACGCCCTGGCTGCGCGCGGCGTGCGCTTTACCAACTGCTACGTCCCCGACGCGCCCTGTCTGCCCTCGCGCACCGCGCTGGCGGCGGGACGCTTCGGCATTCACACTGGCGTCGTCAATCACGGCGGCGTGGCGGCGGAGCCGTTTATTAGCGGGCCGGAGCGCGGTTTTCAGTCGCCGCTCGGTCAGACGAGCTGGATGCGCTGCCTGCGGAACGCGGGGCTGAAAACGGCGGCGATCAGTCCCTTTGGCGAGCGCCACAGCGCGTGGCACTGGTATGCCAACTTCAACGAGATTTACAACTCCGGCAAAGGCGGCAGCGAAACGGCGGACGAAGTCGCGCCCATCGCGCTCGGCTGGCTGGATCGCAACGCCCAGAACGACAACTGGTTTTTGCATCTCAACGTCTGGGATCCGCACACGCCCTACCGCACGCCCGCGTCGTTCGGCAATCCCTTCGAGAACGATCCCCTACCCGCCTGGCTTTCCGACGAAGTGCGCCAGGAGCACTGGAACGGCTGCGGCCCGCACAGCGCGCGCGAAGTCAACGGTTTCGGCTCCAGCGATTATGAAAAAGACTTGGCACGGCGTTTTCCGCGCCAGCCCAGCGAAATGCGCTCGATGGACGAGGTGCGCGCCATGTTCGACGGCTACGACACCGGCGTGCGCTTCGCCGATGAACTCGTCGGCCAGTTAATCCAGAAGCTCTCGGATGCGGGAGTTTTGGACGACACCGCCATCATCATTTCCAGCGATCACGGCGAAAACCTGGGCGAACTCAACATCTACGGCGACCACCAGACCGCCGACGGCATCACCACCCGCGTTCCGCTCATCATCATCTGGCCCCGCGTCACCGATGGGCAGGGGGGCCGCGTCGATGCATCCCTACTCTATCAATTCGACATGGCCGCGACCGCGATTGAACTGCTGGGCGGAACCGTTCCAGCGCGCTGGGATGGCCAGAGCTTCGCTTCCTCACTGCGCGAAGGCAGAGAAGGCGGGCGCGAATCGCTCGTGGTGTCGCAAAACGCCTGGAGCTGCCAGCGCAGCGTGCGTTTCGAGGATTACATCTGCATCCGCTCCTATCACGACGGCTATCACGCTTTTCCCGAAATCATGCTCTTCGACCTCAAAAACGACCCGCACGAACAGCACGATCTCGCCCCGCAACGCCCCGATTTAGTCGCCCGCGCGATGCAGTTGCTCGATGAGTGGACGACGCGAATGATGCGAAGCGCCACGCACGGCCAAGACCCAATGTGGACGGTGATTAATGAGGGCGGCCCGCTTCACACGCGCGGCCAACTGCCCGCGTATCTGGAACGTTTGCGCGCCACCGACCGCGCCCAGTGGGCCGACAAACTGGCGGCGGCTCATCCGAGCGAATGCTAAATGTCCTGGCAAACATCTGAAACATCAAAACGGCAAACCGTTTTGCTGTTTTACCATTAAATGCGTTGGATGCCCAATAAACGCGTCCACACATCGACGGTGCGGGCGAGGGCGCTGTAATCGTGCGCGCCGGTCGAGGTGGGCGCGTATTCAAAAATGGTGTGGCCGTGTCCTGGCGCTTCGCTGAGCCGCACGTTATAGCGGATTGGATCGCAAATCAGGGCACGATAGTGCGCTTGCAAAAGTTCGAAAATTTCTCCCGATTTGGAGACGCGCCGATCTAAAAAAGTCGGCACCACAAAGCGCAGGGCGAGCGGTGTTTTGTATTTGCTGATCGCCGCCAGGCTTTTAGAAAATTCCAAGAGGCCCTGCAAGGTGAGCGCTTCGAGAGAAACCGGCGCGATGACTTCTTCGACGCAAAACAGCGCGTTGACGGTGAGGGCATCCCAGCCAGGCGAGGTATCGAGGAGGAGAAAATCGAACGGCCCCGCCGCGCGCAAAATCTCATCGCCCAGAGTTTCTGACAGGGTTTGTTCGCCGCCGAAATCCTGCGGTCAATGACGCGCTTCAGCCCCGCCAGTGCCCGCCCGCCGCCCAGCAAATGGAGGTTGGGCCGCGCTTCGAGAAGCGCATCCTTCAGCGCGATTTCCCCGACGCTACGGCGGCCAAACCCTGATCCGGCCGAACGCCCAGAATGCTGGCGCACTGGCCCTGAGTGTCGGTATCGACTAAAAGCACGCGCTGTCCGGCCAGGGCCAGCGCTGCTCCTAAATTGACCGCCGTCGTGGTTTTGCGCCGCCGCCTTTGGAAAGAGAAACCGCGATTTTTCGCATTTAAACCATTACAGCGGTTTAACAGCAAATCGACATAATGGTTTACCACTAAAATGTCCGAGTCCAATCGGAGAAGGCACTATTCCAACGCCGCCACTTGGGTAAAACCACAGAGACACGGAGACACAGAGGAGAATAGGAGGGAGAGAGGCCACAAAGACGAGCTTATACCTCCTGTTCTTCTCTGTGTCTCTGCGTCTCTGTAATTTTCCCTTCATGGTGACAACTTGAGTTATCTACTCCTTAAAGTTCTATTTTTGGCTCGATTTGAATGTAACGCTTTAGGAAAAGAACGCATTGGGAGCAGATTTCGAGGCATTTTGACTCTCCAACACTATGAAAGGCTGTCGTCCTCTGCAAGATTGCGAAGTCGAAGCGGTTCTGGCGGCTTTGAATGGGCCTTTCGCCGCCCGCGACCGCGCGCTGTTTCTGCTCGGCGTGAAATCGGGGTTTCGCATCAGTGAACTGCTTTCGCTGCGTTTGCTGGATGTGATGCGCGCCGGACGGCTTCTCGACCGCGTTTCCATCGCGCGGCGCAACATGAAGAAAAAAGTCGAGGGCTGCACCATTTTGCTGCATCCCGACGCCAAACTCGCGCTGCAGGAGTGGATCGAGCAGTTGCGCCAAAACGGTTACCTGACCAGCGACACCTTGATTTCTCAGTCGCGCAAAGGCCGCAACGCGGCGCTGTCGCGGGTGCAGGCTTACCGGATTTTGCAAAGCGCCTACGAGCGCGCCGGCGGGAACGGCAATACCGGCACGCACTCAATGCGAAAAACTTTTGCCAACAACGTCCACGAGCGGCTGGGGCGCGACCTGCTGAAGACGCAAAAGGCGCTGGGACATCGCAATATCAACTCGACGGTGAGCTATCTTTCCTTTCGTCAGGAAGAGATCGACGAGGCGATTCTGGGACTCTGAAAAATCGCCGTATATATAAGAATCAGTTTGAAAAGTCGGTAGCTGTTGGTCAAGCGGTTTGTAGGGGTGCCGCGAGGCGCGTTTGGATCAACTCTTACGCTTTCCAAACGCGCCTCGCGGCACCCCTACAAACCGCTTGACCAACAGCTACCGACTTTTCAAACTGATTCTAAGGATACGATGATGGCCAAAGAACCCGAATTTTGGACGGCGCCGGAGCTGGCGGCGCGGCGGCGCGTGACGACGGCGACGATTTATCGCATGGCGCGGCGCGGCGAACTGCCCTATTATTCCATCGGGCGCGCCATGCGTTTTCGCGCCCCCGATGTCGAAGCGTTTCTGGCGCGTTGCAAGGGCGTGGGGCCATTTTAGAGCCTTCGGAAAGAGGCGCCAATCCATGCGCGGCCCGCTCAGTTGGCACTTCCAACCGCTCCTGTCTTCCGAATTCTGCGTGCCGTTCATTGGCTGGGCCGATACGGTGCGCGTGCGGCCAGGAAAATTCAGGGTGGCGGAACACCAGATTTACGATCTGACTGAGCGGATCACGTCGCGCAAAGCGGCGGGTTTCGGTAAGGTTCGCGTGCCAGTTTTATCCCCGCGCAAGTGCCCGCGCATTGGCGCTTGCAATCGCTTCCACTAAGGCCTGTCGCGGCTCGTCGCGACGGGTTTTGAGACCGTAGCCGCGCACCTGGTTTTCCAGATAGGCGCCGCACAGGTGCCAGCCCACGAAATAAGGCAGTTCACAGAGTTTCTCCATCATTTCGCCGTAGAGCCGGCCCTGTTCTTCTTCCGGCGCCTCCCCGCGACGCGGCACGGGCGCATCGGCGAGCAGAATCGGCTTTGCGGTCTGGGCGTGCCACGCGTCGAAGAGCGGGATGATTTGTTCCACCGGCGCGAAAAACTGAAAGCTCAAAACGTCGCACCAGCGCGCGGCGCTTTCGATGACCGCATCGGGCAGGGGCGCTTTGGCTTCCAAGCGGTCGCCCAGAATGAGATGGTTGGAGTCGTAGCGGCGGATGGATTCGACGATGGTGCGATAGTAAATCTCGACCGACGCGGCGAACTGGCGCTTTCCCGCCTCGCTTTCGAGCAGTTGCGGGTCGAACCACGGCCCCATGCGTGCGGGGCTGGTCGAGGGGTGAATCCAGTTGGGGCAATCCGAGAAAAAGTAGCCGATGAGATTCGGTTCGTCCTGTAAATCGGCGCAGTATTGGCGCGCGACGTAATCGCACCACTGCGCCCATTCGCGGCTCCAAACGTCGGGGCGGCGGGTTTCGACTTCCCATTGATGCACTTCGGCAAAGGGCAGCAGAAAGCAAAACGGCATCTCCGCATGGCGCAGTGGGCGTCCAGGCGGGCGAATGGCGCGTCATCATCTCGCCTTTGACCACGACTTCCGCCGTCCAGCCGATGGTGTTGAAATTCCAGCTTTGCAGGTCGGGAACCACGCCTTCGGCGATCCAGCGCCGCATCTGCGCGCCGTATTTGTCGCGCCACGCCGCGCCGCTATCGAGGTAGCGCAGCGTAGCGGCATCGAGATGATTGAGGCCGAGGGACAAAAACGGCGCGCTGTCGGGCGTCACGAAGCGCCATCGTCCGCCGGCATCGGAAAGGGTGAAAAAGCGCGATGCGTTCATAACCGCGACGACAAATCCGCCAGAAAAACGCGGCGCGTGCCGTCGGGCGCGGCGTTGAAGGCGACATAGTTCCAGGAGCGATCCCACGCCGGATGCGGGTCGATGCGAAGCGCGCTCACACCGCTGTTGTGCGCGGTGTTGATGCGAACGATGTGTTCTTCTTCGCCGCTTTCGAGGTCGATCCAGCGCAGGGGAACGGTGCCGTCGCCAGCCGTCATCGGCTCGCCCTGGTAGCAGTCGGTGAGCAGGTAGCGCCCGTTGAGATGCAGCGTGGGATGGCCCGAACCCAGCGTTTCAGGGAGCATCAGACGCTTGTTGCGGCCATCGACATCGCAGCGCACCAGGCGCAGATGATCGGAATCGAAGGCGTTGTTCATGGTGAGGGATTGGCCGTCGGGCGAGAAATTGATGTGGTGACCGGATCGCGTCCAAAAAGTGGCGTCGGTGGCGCAGGCGATTTCGCTTCCGTCGGGCTTCATGGTGAAGACATAGAAGTGCATCGGGCCGCCGTTGGTGTTGAAGTGCAGCGCCCAGGGATGCGCCACACCGCGCACGGAGAACAGAATCCGGTCTCCCGTTGGCGCCCATTTGGAGTGAAAACCGTAGTAGCAGTGAGTGGCGATGGCCGGTTTTTCTCGTTCTGGAATGTGGTTTTCGATGAGTTCTCGCAAGGAAACCAGCAGGCGGCACTCGCCGGTTTCGAGCGAGGTCAGAAACAGCCCGTCGTCATCGGGCAGTTCCCAGTGAACCGGAACTTGCTCGTCGGGCACCATCACGCCGTATCCGATCTGGGTGCGACGCATCTTTTCCAGCGAGGCGCACAGCGCCCACTTGCCATCGGGCGACACCTGATAAATGCCGCGTCCAAAGCGCTCGCTGTGGCCGTTGTGCGGGTTGAGTTTGACCGTCACCGGCTTGCAGGTCGCTTCGTCCACGTCGTTGAACAAAAGTTCGTCGTCGGAGGCGCCCCAGTTGAGGTTGGCGCCCATTTGAGTTTCCCAACCGGCGGTTTGGGCCACGACTTTTTCGCTCGCCTGTTCCAAATCGACCATCACCACTTCGGCCCTTTCGCCCACGCGCGGCAGGCGATGCTCGAAGGGCAGACGCAAACACGCCAGAAAGCGGCCCGATGGCGAAAGCGGCGAAGTATCGAAAAAGCGATGCAGACAGCGGCCCTGGTTGGGCGTGAGGCACCACACCGGCACCGAGGGGTCGAACTGCTCGTAGCGCGGGAAATGGGGGGAGATTTTCATGGTGATTCATTGGTTCGGTTACATTGGGAACAGAACATTACGCGAAGTCGCCGAGCAGCGTGCCACGCTGATGCGGATAATTGTTTTCATGGGCTTGGGGACGGGCCTGTCATCAAGGTTCGCAGAGCGCGTGCGGCATAGCGGGCCGGTAGGGGCGATTGGCGATGAGAGTTTGGCCGTCGCTAAAGCCTTCGGGCCGGTCGCGCAGCTGCTCGATTAAGCGCGCCCGCCACGTTGTCAAGGTCGCGGCGTGCTTTGCGTCCGGCGCGTGGTCGAGCATCTCGTCGGGATCGCTTTGCAAGTCGAAGAGCTGCTCGTGGCCGTCCACGAACCAGATGTATTTCCAGTTTCCGTCGGTGAGAAAATGGAAGCCGCGCACTTCGTTCGCGTTGGCGTGTTCGCCGTGCAGATGGGGGCGCCCGCTTTCGCCGCGCAAAAGCGGCAAAACGCTGCGTCCGGTGACGTGCGACGGCACTTCAACCTGAGCCAACTCACAAAAAGTCGGCAAAATGTCCTGCAAGCCGACGGGCGCTGCCAGAACTTGAGACGGCTCAATGCGGGGGCCGTTGAGGAGAAAGGGAACCGAAACCGCGCCCTGATAGGGCGACGATTTGCGCCACAAATGGTGATCGCCCAGCATTTCGCCGTGATCGGAGGTGAAGAGAACGTAGGTTTCGCCTTCGGCGTTCAAACGCTCCAACAGCAGCAAGAGCTGGTTGTCCACGTGTTCGATGCTCGCGTAATAGGCGGCCAGCATCTCATGCAAACGCGCGCCTTCCAGAACCTGATGATGCGATTGGATGTGCTGCCCCAGGCCGTCGCCGGCATCATCGCACCACAGACCGACAGATGGACTTTCCACCCCGTAAGATTGCAGCCGGTTCCAGCAGCGATCATAGAAAAACGACGGCGGCAAGAGCGGCGGATGCGGCGCGACAAAGCCGACGGAGAGAAAAAACGGCGCTTCGCGGTCGCGGTCGTCGAGGAATTGCAGCGCCCAGTTCACCGCGATGTTGGTTTGATGAAACTCTTCGGCAAAGGGCCACGAGCGCGAGGTGACGCCGTTGGGATGCAGTCCGTGTCCGCGCAGGTGCGGATAGTTTTGGAACTGCGGCGCGCGCGACAATGCGGGCACTTCGCGGATGCGCGAGTAAGGATCGCGGGTGGGATTGTCGCGCACGATTTCAAAGCCGTAGCGTTTGTAGCCAGGAAATTGATGCATTCCGCGCCCGATCATCGCGGTTTGATAGCCGCTTTGCCGCAACAGTTCGGGCAGCGTGCTGCTCGGATCGGCGATGCGCTGGCGCGGCGACCATCCCACGCAGCCGGTGCGGTCGGGCGACATCCCCGTCATCAGCGTGTGGCGGGCGGGAATGCAGATCGGACATTCGGTGAAGGCATTGGAAAACCGCGCGCCGCCGTGGGCCAGCGCATCCAGGTTCGGCGTGTGCAAGGCTCGACGGCGGCGCGCGATGCTCAAGCAGTCGCCGCGCTGCTGATCGGTCATGATCAGCACCAGGTTGGGAAGAGAATTAGCCATAAATAACCCAGGTTGCTTCCTGCCAGCGACTAAAGTCGCCGCAAAGGGGAGCGAAACCTGCCTTCGCAGGTTGAGGCACCGCATCAGTCCGCGAAGGCGGACTTCGCCTTCCTTTGCGGCGACTTTAGTCGCTGGCAGGAAGCAACTTTAAATTAGCCGCTTACCCCTTGTTCAGCGCGCCTCAGCCATCACGACATCGGCCATGCCAGGCCAGTCGCGCCAGATGTCGCTCAGAACTTCCATCTTGTGACTGTCGTGGTCGCGGTGCTTGAGCCGAATGAACGAGGCGTAGCGGATGTGCGGCGAAGCGTTGGGCGTAACGCCGTGCGCGAGTTGATAATGGCAAATCACCGCGTCGCCCGCGCGCGCCGTGATTTGAACCGGCTGCGGCATCTCGAACTTGGGAATGCCGGTCAGAAAGACTTCCGGCCCATGCTCGCGGAAAATCTTCTCATAAGCGCGATGCGTGCGGGGCCAGACGGCGAAGTTGCCGGCGTATTCATCGGGCAAATCGCTCAGGAAAATGCCCACCAGCGAGGTGAAGGTGCCGATGGTGCCCGCCGCAACGCCGTTGTTCTTGCCAGGCTTGCCGTCGAGGTGATGCGTGGGCGGCTTCGGCTCTTCCAAACTCGGAAAGCGCAGCGCGATCTGCTGGTAAACAACGGGCAGCAGGTTGTCGGCGCCGATGAGGTTCTCGGCCAAAGGTTTGAGCGACGAAGCGTTGAAGAGGTCGGTGATGACCGGCTGCGTCGTCAGTTCGCAGCAATAGGTCTGGCGGCGCATGATCTCCAACTGCTCCGGCGGCAGGCCCGAGGAGCCGAGGTCGGCGTTGATGGCGCGCAGCGCGCGGTCAACCAGGGGGCGCGGAATCGCCTCGCGCACCAGGGTGTAGCCCTGATCGTAAATCTCTTGTTTTTGTTCGGAAGTCAACATGATGTCTTGAATCTCCTTTTTAGTGTCCATCCAACGCGACCTGGGTTAGGGAGCGGAGCTAACGCCCAATGACATTACAGTGGGTTGCCTATCGTGCCGTTTCTGGCCATCTCCCTTGTTTTCTTCTCCGTGTCTCTGTGGTTCAAAATCCCTCGTTAGAAAGCCATCGGCCCGAAGGCCCCGCAAGCTCAGATGTAGTTGCCCTTGCCTTCTTCCAGCGCCGTCCAGAGTTGCGAGAGCGCGGTTTTGCCGTCTTCGGGCTGCGGGCCGTGACCGTTTCTCTCCGCGACCGAAGAGTGCGGCGTCGCCTCGTTGGTGTTGACCGGACGGGTCGAAGTCATCAGCCACGAGAGCAGCGCGTCTTTGAGTTCGCGCACGACTTCGGCATAATCGGGGTCGTGAAACAGGTTGTGCATCTCCCACGGGTCGTCGGCGCGGTTGTAGAGTTCGCCGCGAACGGGATCGTCGGGGAACACGCCGTTAGGCACGAAAGTCAGGCGCCACTCCCGCGTCGTGATGCACTTGAGGAACACGTTTTCGGTGAAAGCCGCCTCGCGCACCTCAGGCCCCTCGCTTTGCACCAGGCGCGAAATGTCGCGCCCGTCCCACATTTCGAGAGCGGGCAAATCGCATAGTGCCGCAATCGTGGGCCAGATGTCGATGGTTTCGACCAACTGGTCGCGCGTTTCGCCCTGCGGCAGATGGCGGGGCCAACTCCAGATCATCGGCACGCGCCCGATGGCATCGCTCGAAATGCCAGGCGCTTTTTCCAGCAGTCCGTGTTCGGCGGCGAAATCGCCGTGATCGCTGGTGTAAACGATGAGCGTGTCGTCGCGCAGATTCAGTTCGTCGAGGGTGCTTAAAAGCTGCCCCATCGCCCAGTCCATGTGCGAGATGTTGCCGTAGTAGCCGCGCAGTTTGCGGCGGCGCAGCGCTTCGTAAGTTGAGGGCTGCTGCGTCGGCTGCATCCGTTTCTGGCCTTCCAGCGTGCGGCGCATCGGAGCGATTTTGCCCTTGCAGTTGTCATCGGCGTTGGGCGGGAGCGGCACATCTTCGGGATATAAATCCCAGAACTCCTGCGCCGGTTTGTAATCCGAGTGCGGCTTGGGCAGCGTATACCACAGGAAAAACGGCTCGGCGGCGGGCCGCTCGCGCAGAAAACGCTGGGCCAGAAGCGCGGCGTAGCCTTCTTCGCTCTGTTCTTTGGGCAGAAAATCGGGCCGCCCATCGAAGGCGTTGGCGAAGCGGCCTTCGAGGTTGAGCGCATCTTTTACCGTTTCATAGCCGTGCCCCTTCACCCAATCGCGCCAGCTTTGAATGCCCAATTTCTCATCGGCCTGCCAGTGGTGGAAAAAATCGGTGTGCGGCTTGATCCAACCGTCGTGATCGGGCAGATGAATCTTGCCGATGGCGCCGGTGTGATAGCCCTGCGCCTTCATCTCGGAAAACATCGAGGGCAACTGGTGCGGCATTGGCCCGTTCAGCCCATAGTAGCCGTGATTGTGAACGTATTGGCTTGAAAGATGGCACATCCGCGACGGCGTGCAAATCGGGTTCTGGCAGTAGGCCGAGGAAAAGCGCACGCCCTGCGCCGCGAGAGCGTCGAGGTTGGGCGTCTTCACCACCTCATGACCGGCGAAACCGGCGCATTTGGCGTTGTGCTGATCGCTCATGAGGAGCAGGATGTTGGGACGTTTGTTCATAGGACTCACGCAGCTAAAAATTGGGGTCGTGGCGGGGCTTGCGCCCTCTTCCAATCGAGACAGCTCAACACTTTCAAGGAGCTTTTTCAACTGGCTTTGGGCGCAGCTGTCCAAGCTGCGCCACAAAAGCGTCGGGAATCAGCCCTCTCTCGCCAATCGGCACATCCCAGGTGAAGGCGCCGCCGTGCGCGCCAACGAGCTGGGTGTAGCCCTGCACCAGAGCATCAGGAAAACGCGGTTCGCCCTGGCCCCACCACTCGCCCAAAAAGCTCAAAATCTGCAACTGCGCGCCGTCGATGAAGCGTCCCTGCCACGCTGGTTTGCGGTTATACCATCTTCCTGGCACCGGAAAGCTAAAGTCGATCTCGCCCGCCGTGTAATCCTCGCCCGATCCGGCCATCGTGATGATGCGCGGGCGATTGGGCGCAATGCCAGGGTTGAACGCCACCATCGCGTCGGGATTGCCCGCCCGCAGTGCGGCGCGAAACGAGTCGAAATTAGGCGCTTCGCGATGGCGATACATTTCGTCAGGAGCGTAAACGCCGTCGATCCACCACGCCGACACCAATTTTCCCCAACGCTCGCTCCATTCACGCAGAACTTCTTCCCAACCAGTTTGCATTTCCGCCAGACGACCCAGCTCGGCTTCGGCCTGATCCCCCGCCTTTTCCGGCAAGCCGAAAGCGAGACGGGCTTTGGGGTCGTTGCCAGGCGGCTTGGAAGCCGAATACGCCATGAACCGAATGCCGCGTTTTTGGAGCGCCTGGGCGACATCCGCCATCAAATCGCGCCGCGAGCAGCGACTCGGCTGGTGGCCCACGATGCGGTCGTAGGCCGCGTTTGGCGAGCAGTAGAAACCGGAGTTTTGCCCGACGGTCAGCCCCAGATAACCCGCGCCGACACTTTCAAGCTGATCGGCTAACCCTTCTGCATCGAACTCATCGACGCGGCGATTCCAACTCTCGACCGTCACGCCATCGGCCTTGGTTTCGCTGGCCTGGCCGGAGAGAAAATGGAGGAAAACGCCCCATTTGGCGTCGTGCAGCCAGTCAGTGCGATGCGGAGATTCGGTTGTCGGATTGTCGTGGTTCATGGTTGTGGCTTCCGTCGTGCCGGAGGCGCAGACTGGGGCGAGATTTACGTCGAGGTTTTACCCGATTTTGAGCGTCACGCTCTGCCCGCTGCGTGGCAGCGAGGTTTCGAGGCAATAGATGAGGGCGAGAGACTCATTTTGCAAGAGGTGGCAGCGCGCCGACATAACCGATATTTGACGCCACGCCCGCAGCTTTGGCGACCAAAGTCGGCAGAATCGCGGGCCGTCCCAGCGCCGCAGCGCCAGCTTTGGGGCGAAAATCGCGCCCTGCGGCGTCCGCGAAAATTGAACTCGCTCCGGTGAGAAACGCGCCGTTTTTCTCCAGGCCCGTCGTTACCACGAACTCGCTCAAATCGGAGTATTCGACGGCTTTTTGGCCGTCGTCCGACCAGGTGAGCAGCGCCCCCGACGGCGCGGCGCGCAGATACCAGTTGGAATCCAGAGCCGTCACCAGAAGCGGCGCACGACGGAGTGCGGGCGCCTGGCTGCCCATGTTGATGGCCAACAGTGGGCCTTTGCCTGGCGCAGTGCGGACGATGAGGTTGTTCTTGATTTCGATGCCGCGCGTGGTGAAGGTTCCGCCTGGGGGCGTGTTGGCGATGGTGGTGCCTTCCGAAAGATGGCTTTCCGCGTTGTTTTTGCGCCCGCCCTGCTGCACGATGATGGCGGAGTTGTTGTTGACGAGGGTGTTGTTGTAAATCAGGGCGTCGTGCGAGTTGGAGATATGAACGCCCGCGCCCCGATTGCCCTGGGACACGTTGAAGGCGATGACGCAGCCGCGCGAAATCTCGAAAAACAGCCCGCTGACGGCGTTGTCGCGCGCCACGTTATGCACCATCAGCGAATCGTCGCACGCCACATCGAGCCACATCCCGAAAGCGTTGTTGGCTTCCAAAAGGTTGCCGCGCGCCGCGATGCGCGCGGTGTGACCGAACTTGACGCCCGCCGAACTCCACGCTTTGCGAAAGCCTTCGACGTTGTTGAACGAGCAGGTGTTGTCTTCAAACTGGATGCGGTCGGCCTTCCAGGTGCCAAAACCCGACTTGCCGTTGCACGCGAAAAGGTTGCCGCGCACGATGCCGTCGGGCGCCCACATCCGCGCGCCGTCCAAAGCGTTCCACACGAAAGCGTTTTTTTCCAAGGTCACGCCGCGCCCGTTGATGCCCATGCCTCGGTCGGCGTAGCCGCGAAAACCCAAACCGCGCACCATCGCGCCTTCGCCCGTGGCCGCGACGTTGAGACCCGTGCCTCGCGCCGCAGCTTCGGCGATTTTACCGGTCGGATCATCGCCGATAAAGAGCGCGCCCGCCGCCTCGTCATGGAAAAAGCGGCCCGAACGCACTTCCTCGCGCGAGGCGACTTGTCCCAGCGCGCGGCCACTCAAAAACATCATGTCCAAACGGTTGGAAAGAGGAAAATCGGGATCGGCGTCCTGAGCCGAACCGCCAGGACGAAACTTTTTGCTCCAGCCGTCATGCCGCCACAACGCGCCGTCGCGCTTCCAGCCCGAAACCACGTCGGTGCCCAAAAGCCACGCTTTTTGATTGGGCATGGGCTGAATCGTCAGCTTTTTTTGCAGATTGAGAGAACCGACGCGATAATCGCCGCCGCGCAGCACCAGCGTCGCGCCTGCGGGCGCGGCTTCGATGGCTTGGGGCAAAGCCATCGGCGTTGCGGCACTTTTCCCATTGCCGCGACCGTCGGGCGCAACGAAAATCGCGCCGGAGGGAATCAGATAAGCGGTGTCGGGAATGGAAAGCGTGTCGGGCGCTTCGATGGCGAAGCCGCGCGCCGTCGCTTTGCTTTTTCTCTCTTCGATAGCCGCGAATGCCGTGGTGCCGCCCGCCGCATTGCTGGGAGCATTTGGCGGCGCGGGAGCGGCCACTTGCGCGTGGGCGAAGCTAACGGGCAACGCGAGAGCGGCGCAAAGGACGCTGGGTGGGAGGAAGCGGGTGAATTTGATGTTCATGGTGAAGGTGCTTGCGGTTATTTCAATGGCGCGGCGATGGAAATGGAAGGTGAATTTCGTCAGGATTTGGCTTGGAGCGCGCTGATATAGCGTTTCCGAATAGTTTTGTCCGTAGGGACACGGCGTGCCGTGTCCACTGGAAGACTGGCAGTGTGTCGAACGGACACGGCACGCCGTGTCCCTATAGACCAAGCTAATCGGACTTGCAATAACAGAGAAAACTCATCTCCTGCAACTGCGCGCCGTCGATGAAGCGGCCTTTCCACGCCGGTGCGCCGCTCCATCTTCTTGTTCGCTTGTCCGTCGCCAATTTATCGCTTTGACGGCATCGGCGCGCTTCCGCACACCACCCAGGCGTGGGGCGAGCCGACGACGGGTTTGGGTTCGGCCATGTTGCGCGCCTGATAAGTCGCGGCGGCGTCGGTGTAGCCCACGAAAAAGGCGCGGCGGATGCCTTCGGTGCGATTGTATTTGGAGCGGTGCAGCGTCAGGCCGGTGAAGGCAATCGCTTCGCCCGCTTTCATAATCGCGGGCACGCCGTCGCCTTCGATGGGGAGGGTCAAATAGCCGTCCTCGCCGCGCGCTTCGTGTTCCAGACGGCCCTGTTTGTGGCTGCCAGGAATCACCCAGATGCAGCCGTTTTCGAGCGTCATATCGTCGAGCGCCATCCACACCGTGACGCCCAGAGGCGGCGTGACCGGTTCGTAGCCTTCGTCCTGATGCCAGGGAAACTCGCTTTTTTGCGAATTGCGGTCGGGCATTTTGGTGACGAACTGGTCGTGTCGAAACGCCACGTTGGGCGTGCCCTGCAACTGCGGCAGCGCCTCGACGTGCGCGCCGCGCGTGATGACTTCGCGCAACACCGGCGAGTAGGGCGCCATTTTGCTAAAAAAGTGGGTGCCAGGCCGCTCGTTGTTGACGCCGCGCGCCTCCCGAAAGCGCGCTTCTTCCTGGCGCAAGCCTTCGAGTTGTGCGTCGCTGAGAACGCGCCCCAGCATGACGTAGCCCTCTTCTTGATACTGCTCGATTTGAGTGGGTGAAAGTTTCATGGTGCTCTCGTTGAATGGTTTTCTCACTCGAAGTGAGATGTTAGTTTTCGACTCGCCCATTTTGGGCTGTAAGGGTTGTTCGAAGAGGCAGCGAATAAATTCGCCGCAAAGAAAAGCGAAGTCCGCCTGCGCGGACTAATGCCCCAACCTGCGAAGGCAGGTTTCGTTGTCTTGCGGCGAATTCATTCGCTGCCTCTTCGGATAATCTGGCAGTGGTTCCTCCTTGCTCACGCCGCGTGAAACACTACCATTTGATGAATCTCAAAGGGCGGCATCACGAATTCGCAGCGCCTGTTTTGCCACGTCCAGCCTTCCAGAACTTGACTTTGCGGCTCCAAAGAAAGACGCGCGGGGCGCGACGGCAACGTCACCACAACGCGGCACGCCGCAACCGGCGCGAATTGCGTGATGCGGCGGTTGGGAAGGCCAGGATTGAAGCGGCGAAACTCTTCGCGCTCTCCGGCGTGGTGGTTGACGCCGTGCAAAACATGGTCGCGCCCCTTGCGGCGCAGCACCAGTTCGAGCGTGGCGGGCGCATCAATGCTTTGCACCGCGCGCGCCATTTGGGGCCGCGCCTGTTCGAGCAGCCAGGCGCGCAGCGCGTCGGGAACCGTGAGGCCCGCAGCGGGGGTGAAAGCGGGAAACAAGATCGCAATCGCCTCCCCGCGCCCGATGGGGCGGCGCGTCACGAGCGGATGAGTTGCGCCGTTGGCGTCGCGTCCCGCCAGCAGAATTTCGGTTCCCGCCAAAGGCGCGGCGCGCTCGAATCGGGAGCGCAAAGCGAGTGTTTGGCCACCTAAAACGGCGCTCCACTCTTCAATTTCCGATATTTCTCCCGCTTGCAGGCCAAATAAATCGCCCAGATTGCCGGCCCGAACGCCGTTTCCCGTCAGCATCAGCGTGCCGCCGCGCGCCACAAACGCGCGCAAACCTTCGACATCGGCATCGCTGAGCGCGGCGGCGTCTTCGGCGATAATCGCTCCCGTTCGGATTTCGCCCCGCGCCAGTTGATCGGATGAAATCGCTTCGTAATCGAGGTGGCTCTGGCGGCAAGTCTCGCTCAACCCGCGCCACGCCGGATGGCGCATCGCGTCGGGAAAACAGGTGTCTGAGCTGCGCGTCGCGGCGTAGTGCGAAGCGCGCGACAGCAGCAGCGAGACCGACGGCACCCGCTCACCCAGGCACCATCCCCGCCGCGCCCGTAAAAACGGCGCGACATCGCGCGCCAGGGCTTCCATATGTTCGCGCGAGAGGCCGCTTCCGCCCGAAGTCGGATTATCCCAGGCGTGATAGCGCCCGCCGTTGGCGACGATGATCGCCATTTCCTGCTCGATCTGGCCACGCGGTTTGGGCTGGCGTCCGGCCTCGCCCATCTGAACGAAACAGGTGGTCATCAGGTCGAAAGGTTTGGCCTGGCCGTCATACCAGTGCGCCTGCCGCGAAAGCTGATCGACATCGTTGGCGATGTCGCCGCTCAGCGAATCGACCCAATCGCCCGCGTCTTCGGGCATATGAAGCGAATGCGCGAAGTTGACCACGATGTGACAGCGCGGACTTCGGGCGCGAATCACCCGCGCCGTTCCCGCCAGAAATTCGCGGTAAATCTGGCGCTGCATCTCCTTGAAAGCGTCCCAGCCGGCTTCGTCGGGCGTTTTGGGCAGTTCCAGACCGTTTTCGCGCCGAAAACGCGCGCGGCACGACTCGCAGTAGCAGGTCGTGATGGTGAAACAGGAGCCGTCGAACCACAAACCGTCGGGATCGTAGCGCGCGATGATCTCTTCGATTTGCGGCCACAGATAGCCTTCTGCGACGCCCGAATGGTAGCACAGCGCGCGGTCGTGGAGCGTGCCATCGGCCTTGTGGCGGTTCCACTCTGGACGACGGCGCATGATCTCCCCGTCGCGGCCCAGGTTGTAATAAATTGAATACGCCACCCCGTCGCGGTGCGCGATACCCTGCCAGACCTGCTGCACGTCGCGCACCAGACCTGGCGGCGTGTGGCCGATTTGGGAGGGATAAGTCGTCCAGCCAGGCGCGCCCTTGGCGTGAATCTGCATCACATCGGGCCGCGAGAGGGCGATCAAACGCGCGGTTTCGGCGGGATCGGCGTCGCGCCCTACGGGGTCTTTTTCCCTGGTGTGATGGTCGAGATGCAGCAGATAAAAACTCTTCTCATACCAATCGGATGGCGCTTGCGGGCGCGGCTGGGCGCCTGCCGCCTGCTGCGCCTCGGCTTCTTCGGATGGAAGCAGGACGCCTGGCAGCAGCGCGCCAGTGGCGGCCACGCCGCCGATAAAGGTTCTGCGACTGAGATTCGACATCCATTTCTCCTCGGTTCGCGTTTTTGGTAATCGGTTACCGAAATTATACAGCACTTGGCGCCGCTTGATGGCCTAAATTTCACCGCAGAGACGCGGAGACGCAGAGATTTTAAAAGTCAGTTTGTAAGGTAACGACTTGTCATTACCGCTTGAACTCGCAGTTCCCTTCGACGGCACTCAAAACGTGACAGGGGTGCTGACCAGCGGCAATGACCAGCGGCAATGACCAGCGGCAATGACAAGTCATTGCCCTACAAACTGACTTTTAAAATCTCTGCGTCTCCGCGTCTCTGCGGTGAAAAATTCAACTGCTTCCACTTCCCTTTTTACTGCGCCGCCGAACCCGTCCGAACTTGCGAAATCACCGGCGCCAGCGCGCCTTTAAAACCAATGTTTCGGGGCACTCCGGCGGCTTTGGCCACGTCTTCGGGCAAGGGAGCCGCGCCCGCCACAGCCGAGGCCGAGCGCGGACGAAAATTCTCCTTTTCCCAACCCACGAACGGCGAGATTTCACTCTGCGCGCCCGCGCGGAAAACACCGTTTTTTTCCAGGCCGGTGGCTTGCGAAAAATCGGCGAGCGTTTGATACATCACCGGTTTGGGCGCGCCTTCCTGCCAGGGGGCAATCTCCTGTTTGGAGTTCGACCAGCTTGCGAAGGGCACCGGCGACGAGTCGGGCCGCACATAGAGGTTAAAATCTGAGGCGACGACCATATCGCTGGTGGGGCCAATCGAATCTCCGGCATTGAAGAGCGGGTTCTTCGACTGGCCGCGCACACCGGCGAGGATGTTGTTGAAAAACTGGTTGCCCGTGGTGGCGAACATCTCGCCTTTGTTGGTGCCCGCGATATTGCCCTCGATTTTGCTGATGCGGCCCGATTCTTTGACCAAAATGTTGCTTCCGTTGTTGACCAGGGTGTTGTTCCAGACGCGGGCGTTGCGCGCGTTGGAGACCATCACGCCCATGCCGTTTTCGTAGGAGAGGTTGAAGGCGATGATGGCTTTATCAGAGATCTCGAAAAAGATGCCGATGCCCTGATTGCGGCGCGCGATGTTGTGGACGACCACGGCATCGTTGACATCGATGTCGAGCCACACGCCGGTGGCAGCATTGTTTTCGGCGAGGTTGCCGCGAAACAGCAGGCCATCCTGCGCGCCATAATCCATGTTGGTGATTTTGACGCCCGCCGCGTCCCAGGCGGGGCGCCATCTATCGACGTTGTTCCAGGCGAAGAGGTTGTTTTCGACCACCAAACGCCGGTTGCGCGAAGCGCGCAGTCCGACGCGCGAATTGGCCACGAACGCGTTGCCGCGAATGACCGCGTGCGGCGCGTCGTAGATGTTCATGCCGCGCTGCCCGCTCCAGGCGAAAGTATTGTCTTCGATCAAAACATTGGGCGCGCGAACCGTGAGACCCTGATCGCCGTAGTGCGCGAAGCCCAGACCGCGCACGATGCTGCCGGTCGGGTCGTTGGGGCCGTTTTTCCAGATTTGGAGGCCCTGCTCGTAAACGGCGGCTTCGACGACCTTGCCGCTCGGATCGTCGCCGATGAAGAGTTTTTGGGCCTTGCCATCGACGAAAAAGCTGCCAGGCCCGACTTCGGCGCGCGTGGCGACCTGCTGGAGCGCCTGGTCGTTCAAAAACACCATGTCGCGCTCACCGGCGAGCGGGAATTTGGGATCGACGTATTCCGGCCCGATGCGCGGCGAAGCGCCGAACTTGTGCGTCCAATTGTCTTTGCGCCAGGCGCTGCCGTCGCGCACCCAGCCGGTGACGATAACGCTGCCCTTGATCCAGGGCGCTTCGCCCCGCGCGGCCTGAAACGTCACGCGGCGCGGCGCGAGGAGGCTGTCCAAACCGCGATAAGTGCCGCCCCTGAAAACGATGGTCGCACCGGCGGGCGCGATTTTGAGCGCGTTTTGAAGCGATGTCGGCGCGTTCTGAGTTCCGGTGGCATTGGTTTTTCCGTCGGGTGACACGAAAATGGCACCGGCGGGAACCGGATAGTTGGTCTTTTTGAGCGGCACGACGGCGGGCGCGCTTTTGCCGTCGCCGACCGACACCAGATCTTGCGGGTTGATGGCGGCCATCGCGTCGTTGTTGGCGGCGGGATCGGCGACGGGTGCCGTTTGTGCGGGCACGCGCGAAGCGGTGCAGCCTATCGCCAGCATGACGAGGGGGAGAGTGTGAAAGAGTGTTTTTTGCATGGGAATGGTTGCAGCGAATGAATTCGCCGCAAAGATACGAAACCTGCCTTCGCAGGTTGGGCGTTAGTCCGCGCAGGCGGACTGTTTGATAGCGTTGTCATTCCGAGGAGGCACGACGAGGAATCAGTGACAGCTTTGGCCAATTAACAGCAAATCGGTGGACAGCCCTACTGATTCCTCGTCGTGCCTCCTCGGAATGACAATTCTGCTGTTGAGATAGCAAATTGCGTTTGTCAACCTGCGAAGGCAGGTTTCGTTTTCTTGCGGCGAATTTATTCGCTGGCCTTCGCCGCAGCCGGTGGCTGGGGCCGCTTGAACGTGGGAGGCATCACCCGATGCAGCAAACTCTGCATCTGCGCCACGATGGGCGCGCGACTTGGATCGGACGCCAAATTCTTGGTTTCGAGCGGGTCGGCCTGGTAATCGTAAAGTTCGACGCCCTGGCGCCCTGCTTCCCACTCGGTGTAGCGATAGCGCGGGATTCGCACGCTGCGGCCCATGAACTCCGGCCCCGTCGCGCTCGCGGGGCGCCCGATTTGGCTGAAAGCAGCGTCTTTGAAGAGCGTGGTCGGGTCGTCCAGAAGCGGGCGCAGACTCAGGCCCTCCAAGGTTTGCGGCGGGCGCGGCAAATCGCAGACTTCGACCAGAGTCGGGTAAACGTCCAGAAACTCGACCGGCGTCGTCACCACGGCGCCGCGCGCTTTTTGCGAGGGGTCGAAGATGATGAGCGGCGCGCGCGTCGAATCCTCGAACAGCGTGCGCTTGTTCCACATCCGGTGGCTGCCGAGGTGAAACCCGTGATCGCCCCAGAACACCACGATAGTATTTTGAGCCAGTCCCGAACGCTCCAGTTCGTCCAGAACTTTGCCGACCTGGGCGTCCATAAACGTTGTCGAGGCGTAATAAGCGCGCGTCGCCAGTTTTTGCTGTTCGAGGTTCAAGCCGAAATCAGGTTTTTCGGAAAACGCGGCGGGCGGCTTGCCTTCGAGCGAAGTGTTGGCCGGAAGCTGGATTTTCTCGACCGAATAAGGCGCGAAGTATTTGGCCGGTGCCCACAACGGAACGTGCGGCATATAAAACCCCGCCGCCAGAAAAAACGGTTTTTTGTCCCTGGCGCGTTCGCGCAGCTTTTCGACCATGAATTTGGCGGTCTGGCCATCGGGATGATCCTCGTCGTCGCCCGCCGATTCGAGCGTGTCCAGGGCGCTCCCGCCGTGATGCCCAGGGTTGAGGTTGAGGTGTTTGCCCCCGCGCCCGCGCGCCGTCCAGTTGGGATTGAGACGCTCGTCCCACGCTTCCTTGTCGTCCGGCCCATCGACACCGAGCCAGGGCGGGCCGACGCCCTGATGGAAAATCTTGCCCGACCGCGCCGTGTAGTAGCCGTTCTGGTGAAACAGGCGCGGCAGGGTGACGATTTGCGGAAAAGCCGCCGCGACTTTGGCGTCGTTGCCATAAAAGCCGGTGGTGTCGGGCCGCAGTCCGGTCAAAAGACTGGCGCGCGACGGCCCGCAGTGCGGCGACTGGGTATAGGCGCGGTCGAATCTCGTGCCCCGCGCGGCCAAGCGGTCAATGTTGGGACTTTGCACCAGAGGATGGCCATAGGCGCCGAGATGGGTGTTCAAATCGTCGGCGACGATGAACAACACGTTTTTCTTGAGCGCAGGTGTTTGCGGCGCGGTTTGCTGCGCCTGCGCCGCACTTGTTGAGAGGAGCGGCGCCGCGCACAGCGCCGCGCCTGCCACCAGGGTTTTTAAATCGAAGCGCCGCGCGGCGTGATGAGGGAAAATCGGGTTCATTTTTGTGTTCCTTTCAGAGTTAGGACTTGCGTCGTTGAGTGTGCGGGGTTGTTTTTGTTGGGGGGGCGCCCGGGGTGCGACAAGAAGAGCAAAAACACCCCCCCCGCAGCAACCAAAACCCAAAAACCCCAAAAAAAAAAAAAAAAAAAAAAAAAAAACAAAAAAACACACAAAAAAACACACAAAAAAAAAAAAACACAAAAAAAACAACAAACTAAACTCATT
>JAUJNG010000041.1 GCA_030448265.1 Abditibacterium sp. | reverse complement strand
TGGGGCGGTTGGTGGGAATCACACCTCTATTTTCTCACACTTCGCCCAATGATGCAACAAGGTGTAACAAATAATAACGCGGTGTTTTCTGCCTTGTATCTGTCAAGCACCGGTCGGTGCTTGACGGTTTGGGTTTCGGCACCGGCGTTTCACCGACTATCTGCCGCGCAATTATCGGATGGCTTTGCCCTGATTCACGCTCCGGTCGGAGCTTCCTGTCCGTTTTCTCACCGAACTTTCACCGAACTCTTGCCGATGGCCCTCCGGTCGCAAATAAGTGGGCAGGGGGGGTGGCGATGGTAAGTCAGATGGCCGTTCAAATCGCGGCCCATTTTTTGAAAATCTGGCCCCATCATTCCAGCGATTTCAGTTTGGTTTTGGAATCCAAAGCCACTTCTTGCAGGTTCCTATATCTATCGTCTGCGCTGTTTCCCATCTGAAGCTCGATGATTTCGAGAAAGGTCAAACGGTCGCCGTCGCTGCCTCGGCCCCTGCTGAGGTCGTCGGCGGTTCTCGCCCTGGCGTCGCGCAAATTGGAAAGCGCGACGAGCGCGTTAATCAGTTTCGGGAGCATCGCCGAATCGGGCGGCGTGTCTGCGATGGCGGTTTCCAACTGGCGCAAAATCTTGGCGGACACAGCGAGATCGTCCTCGACGGTGGCCGCGCGTTTTGAATCCTGAGTGCCGGCCTGGTCGGGCTGGCTCTGCGGGTGGCCGTCAATGGTTGTGAGTGCATCAAATGTAGCCATTGCGATGGAAAATTCCTTTTGATTTTGCTGCGGCATCTGCTGCCACGTTTCGAGCGCGCGAAGTCCGGCGCTGAGTGTCGGCTGTTGCTCTTTGACAAGGACGCGCGCGGGTTTGCGCTGCTCCTGGCTGCTTCGATACGTCAGGCCCGTGCACGTGCGACACGCGGCCCGCTCATCCTGCACGTAGAGGTTGCGCGCCGGTCGCTGGCACTTCGGGCAGATTCCCATTTTGCGGCGGCGTCCGCGCGGCATGGGTTGGAACACCAGCTCGACGCCAAAGGCGGGCACTTCGTCCAAAGTGAGGCGCCGCGCCGCTTCAACGGTTGGGCGCTTGCCTCTTTGATAGCCACTCCCAAAACCTCCCATTATGCTGCGGGCCTCGCTTCGGCTTCGGGAACTTCGGCGGCGAACGGCTGGCCGCGCCGCGCGAACATCTCGTCCATCACTTCGCTATGCGCTTTCAGGTCGGGCCGGTAGTTTCTTAAATGAAGGTGAGTTTCCAACTCATAATCTCCCCGATCTGCGACTAAATAAGACGAAATTGCGCTGGGTGGAATCGTGCCCTGGTGGGTGCAACTGTGGGCTTTGCCGGTGGTGAGGCAATCCATCCATAAGTCCCTTCGGCTTTCAATCTCTGCGGGCACGTCCATCCAATCCTGGTCTGGAAAAAAGCCGTCTGTATTGAGTTTTTCAGTATCAACTTGCAAAATTAACATCTCGAATTTCGTGGACTTACAGGCAGCCTCATCGAACTCCTTTCGCATAATCGCGTGAGCTATCGGCCCCCCACTACTAACCTTGCAAGACAGGTAGACCATCTCTGGGTGCGTCTTCATCCATTCCGTTTTTACGGGCCGCTTTTCCACGTCGTTTTTACTCTGGGCGCGCGGCTGCAAGCCATTGGCGCGAATCTGTTCTAACCATCGGCTTGACGTGCCGTGATAGAGAAATCGGGGCAGGTCAGGAGTGTTTCGATTCTCTCGACGCATGGAGCGGCGCTCGTCGTCTGAGAAGATTTCAAGAGGTCTTGGGCTGGATGGCTTTTGAAAACTCCTGAGCATCGCCATACCTTGCGGAGTTGAAACAACTCGGTCGGGAAGGCGGTGTCCAAAATGGTCTAATCTGTCGGCATCAAGGCACGTTCCAATGGTGACTATCTGGCTTTGCGTGGCTCCGGCATGAGGCGGCAAACCGCGCGCGGTCATTAGTTCGAGGTGATAGCCCAGAGCGTTTAACAGCGTGTCGAATTGCTCGTCGCTGACATCAACTCCGCGTCCCCGAATTTGGCGCATAAAATCACAGGCCCGCGTTCCGCAACGAAAGTCTTCTAATAGTTTCCTGCGCCTGACTCCGTGAAACAGAGCAAACAGGGCGATAACCGTTTCATCTGCTCCATTCTGCGCCGCCAACTCAAAGCCGATTCTCTTCACACTTTCCCAGTGCGCGGGGCCGTGTTGCGAGTGCAGCGGCAACTTAAATTCGCTCTTGGCGATGGCTCTGAGTTTTTCCCAGTCGATTGAGGTTTGTGTCATTTCATTGGTTCCAGATAGAGACTTGGCGGGTAAATTTAGCGGAAAACTGCGATTTGAGACCAAGATGCGTGCGTATACACGGCGCGATTTTGAAAACCGCGCGCGGCATCATTCC